>NZ_JBYHFL010000001.1:0-419929 GCF_058222935.1 Nocardia sp. JCM 38205
GGTACCTGGCTACTCGATGCAGCCAACGACGGTTCATCTTCGACACATCACGCTGCCGTGGCGCTACCCGGAGGATTTGTTCGAACGCAGCGCGATCGACGTCGTAGTTGTCCTTGCCGCCCAACGAATAGTCGTAGACGCGGGCGATACTCGCCCGGCTGGTATCCACACCGACGGGCGCTCGCACTCCGGTCAGCGATACAGGAGAAGACATGTATTCCTCACTCGATCAACTCAACTCGTGGGTGAACGGCGGTGACAGCGACCCGAGGCGCTCCGAGCTGAGGCGTTCGTCCGCGCCTCGGCCCGGAGCGGTGTGACTCGCCGGCTCCTCGATCCGTTGGCACCGCTGGGTTGAGACCTGTTGAGCTGCTGGTTCTTGGCTACGATTCTGTGGATGCGAGAACGGGCGTAGAAGCGCCGAAAATGAATAGGTCTTATTCATCCGAGGAATATGGTCCCGGCAAGGGGAAGGCCCGAATGATCACTGATCCTCACGTCCCGAATGACCGATGCCCATGGTGCGGTGGCCGTCCCGGGTCGACGATGCTGTGCGTGAGGTGCCGAGGAAACGCTGACCAGGTGCCGAAGCTGCCTGACCATGCGTGGTGGTCGGGCGACATGCGCCGGGCACTGGATGCTCGCGATATCGGTGCGGTGATCCGCGCGTTCCGATACCACCCGTACCACGCGCGAACGGTCTCCCAGCAGGACATGGCGCGGTGGCTGTCGATCACCCAGGGATACCTCTCTCGCATCGAGACAGGCCGCGTGCCGGTGTCCAACCTCAACACACTCATCAGTTACGCCCGCACGCTTCGAATACCGCCAGCGCTGCTCTGGTTCGACCTGCCCACTCCACGGGACGAGAACGTCTCGGCGGTCCGTTCACCGAGGAAATCCACTCTCCTCCCCCAGCGACTCGCGGCGCTGGTCTCCGCCCCTACCGAGGACCAGTTGGCCGACACCCTGCTCACCAATCTGGGCGGGTACTCCGCCCGTGACCAATTGGCCGGACCACACGACGTGATCGAAGTCGTCCGCCATGACTTCGCCTTCATCAATGATCGGCTGACCTCCGCCCGAAATCGCGGACCCAACCGGCTGCAATACACCGCAGGCCGCTACGCCGAATTCCTGAGCTGGCTCTATCAGGACTGCGGAGACCTCGACACCGCTGGCCACTGGTCCCGCATCGCGCTGAACCACGCGCAACACGCCGAGGATGCCCAGTTCCGGGCGTACACGCTGATGCGCAGCTCGAACATCGCCACCGACGCCGGCGACCCGAGCAAGGCGAAACAATTCATCGACGCCGCGCTGGCCCATTCCGCTGCGCTCACCCCACGCCAACAAGCCGCACTCCTTCGCCAACGGGCCCATGTTTCAGCCCTGCGCGCGACCCACTCGAAGGACCGCGAGGACATGCGGGAATGTGTCGACGCGCTGGCCCGCGCCACTGAAGCCGCAGCAGAACCCACTACAGATCCGGATGAACTCGCCGGCTACTGCTCACCGGAGTACGTCACGATGGAGGCCGCGCACTGCTGGATCGAACTCGGGCAACCTGAGCGAGCTCTCGCGATCCTCCAGCCCCGTCTGGGCGCGTGGAGCACCGAAAGTCGCCGCGACCTCGGCATGGGCCTTGCGCGACTGTCCACCGCCTATGCCGGAGTAGGTTCGTGGGAGGAGACCCTGGAAGCGGCGAGTTACGCGGCTACCATCGTCGCCGACACCCGGTCGCACCGGACACTGGCACAGCTACGCGCCACCGAAAACGTACTGGTCGCGGCGGGCCAGCCGGATATTGCCCGGGAGCTGGCGCACTGCGTCCGTGCCGTGCATCGTGCGCATCCCTAGCGAGAGTAGGAGACCTCCGAGTGGAGCTGATCACCACCGCAACCTCGACCGACATCGCCCGCGCCATGCCGACGATTGCGGTCTTGCCGGTCGGCAGCTTCGAACAGCACGGTGACCACCTCCCGCTCTCCACGGACACGATCATCGCCTGCCTGATCGCCCGCGCCCTTGCCGACGCCTATCCCCTCTTCCTCCTGCCACCAGTGACCATCTCCTGCTCCCATGAGCACGAACAGTTCCCCGGCACCCTCAGCCTCAGCCACACCACCCTCACCGCTGTGATCACCGACATCCGCGCATCCCTCGCACGCTCCGGCATCCCCACCCTGGTGCTGGTCAATGCACACGGAGGCAACTACGTCCTCAACAACATCGCCCAAGAAGCGAACGTCACCGGCCGCAACATCCTCATCTACCCGGGCCGCGACGACTGGAACAACGCCCGGCACGCCGCCGGGATGGACACCAACTCCCACGACGACATGCACGGCGGCGAACTCGAAACCTCGATACTGCTCCATGCGGCACCCGAGCTGGTGCACTCCTCCTTCCGGGACTCCGACCACCACGCACCGGACCGGCAGCATCTGCATCTCCTCGGCATGAACGCGTACACCAGCAATGGCATCATCGGACGTCCCTCAGCAGCAACCGAAACCAAAGGGAAAGCGGCACTTGATGCGCTTACCCGGGTATTCTCTGACTACATGACTCTGTTGTCGCATCTATAGATCGACAGCCCACACCGCCCTTATCAGACGAGTCGGAGACATTGACGACGTCGGTTCGACCCAGCACCCACTGACTCGTAAGCCGATGCCTGCGACCAGCAACGCGGCACCGCTGATCCTGGCGGCGATGGGCACCGACTGGGACCGGGTCCTCCGGGTGCCCGATCGACGCTGCAATGACCGTCGGTACGCGATGACCTAGGACAAATCCGCCCAACTGGGATATCGACCTCAGCGCAGCATTGAAGACGGGTTGGCCGAGACCATCGCCTGGTACTGCGCCAGTGCCACATGTGGGCGCCGATGCTGGCCGCCCGCACCGGCGCCGGAGTCCGGCCGTGACCGGGGGAGCGGGTGCTCGTTCCTGGTGTCGGTGGCCCATCATTGCCTCAGCCCAGACGGCCCGACCCGCAGGCGACACACACGATCAAGAGGGTCGCCTAACGACACTCGGCAATCGCCATTGCCAGAGGTCAGTCAGGCCCATGCGCCAGCCAGAGCTCCCCCACACCGGCCCCCTCACGAAACCGCCATCCATCTCTAGGTCAGGGATCACGTATCACAGGCCTACGTCCAGGCAGACGGCCGCCTCGCTGAACACATGTGCCAAGTCCACCTACTCGACCTCACCCGCGACCTGCACCGTGAACATCGTCCCGACGACCGCATGGTCCACTTCGCCGTCGCGACTCTGCTGTTCGCCGACGATGTGGCTAGGGCCAAGGTGCACTCCGTTGCCGTCATCGCCCTGCCGCCGCCCACCTCCACGTCCAGACCCTGAACAAACGAGAAGTCGCGTAGCCACCGAAGCCTATGGCGTTTGCTCGTCGAGGGCGGCGAGCGCGAGGCGAGGCCAACTCGGACCAAGTGGACTGTGAACAAAGTCAACGACTAGGCTGCGCGACATGTGGGGATTCTTGGCCACATGGTCTCTTCTCCGCCGAACCGGGCCGCAGGCCCCCACCCGATCCGGAGGATGTAGTGCCACAGCAGGACGCGGTACCAGTCACCCTGGCGGAGATCGCCCGGCTGGCCGGCGTCGGTCGAGCCGCTGTCAGTAACTGGCGGCGGCGCCACGGATCTTTCCCGGCCCCGATCGGGGGAACGGATGTCAGTCCGCATTTCTCTCTGGTGGAAATCGAGAGTTGGCTGCGTGAGCAGGGCAAGCTGGGCGATATCGGCACAGTCGAACGGTTATGGCCCCGCTTGGACAATCTCGGTGACCGGAATCAGTCCGGTCTCGTTATCGCGGCGATGGCGTTACGGCGTCCGGCACCAGGTGTTCGTGTGGAGTCAGTCCCCGAGATCACGCTCGGGCACGAGTCCGCATCGCTGGTCCGGCAAGCAATGTCGGCAGCCGAGCACGAGCGCTCCCCCGGGGAAACTTTCGAATACCTACTCGGCCGCTGGCTCGACGTCCACGTCCGACAGATCACCACGACGCCGCGCCTGTTCGCCGAGTTGATCGCCGCCGTCGCCGTCGAGAGCCGGACCGGACCGGCTCCCATGGGCTGGACCGTGCTGGACCCGGCCTGCGGCTCCGGCACTCTGCTCGCCGCGGCCGGCGCGGCGCTGGGAACAACGGATCGGCGCCTGATCGGTATCGACCTCGATCCCGTGCTGGCGGCTGTCACGGCAGCCCGGCTCACCACTGAGGCAACCGCCGACAGCCGAACCGTCATCGATATCGCCTCCGGCGACAGCCTGCTGGCGGACCCTCGAAAACAAGTGCTCGCGGATCTCGTACTGTGCTATCCACCGTTCGGTAGCCGGGATTGGGGTCATGAAGTCCTCGCGACTGATCCGCGATGGCGATTCGGTTTGCCGCCACGCGGTGAAGTCGAGCTGGCGTGGGTGCAGCACATTCTGTCGCGTCTCTCACCCGGCGGCGCAGCGGTGGTGGTCATGCCGCCGGCCGCCGCTTCACGGAAGGCGGGCCGTCACATCCGCAGTTCGCTCATACGGTCGGGGGGGCTGCACGCAGTGATCGCGATGCCGGTCGGGGTCGCCCCACCACACAGTGTCGCACTGCACCTCTGGGTGTTGCGGCAGCCCAATTCTGCGGCGCCGGGCCGACATCAGGTTCACCTGGTCGATGCGACGTCGGCGGCACGTCCGGCCAACGCGGCGGACTGGGCAAAGCTGACCACCGCCGTCGTCGCCGCAATCGCCGACCGGCCACGCCCGCTGCACCCTGTTGAGGACGATATTGCGAGCCGAATCGTCTCCGCCGCCGAACTCATGTCGGGTGATGCCGATCTGACACCGGCCCGCCATATCCCTTCCCCGTCCAGCAGTGTTCCGCCGCAGGCGATGGCGACCTCGTGGTCGGAAGTCGCCCAGACCCTGTCCTCTCTCGAAGACTCGCGACGTATCCTGTCGTCGCTGGACTGGCATCAGTCGCCCTCGATAGGGACGACGACGATCGGTGAGCTGATTCGGGCCGGTGTGCTCGATCTGCACGCGGGGCAGGCATTCGACCCGGATGCTGTGCGGATCGGGCCGCGCGAGAAGGGTGACCTTCCTGCACTGACGGTTCCTGATCTCATGGCTCGCGGTGTTCCCCGGCGGTGGATGGCCGGGCGCGCGGCCCGGGCGGCGCGTCTGCTGGTGACCGAGCCGAACGACGTGGTCGTAGCCGGCGTGACACGGGCCTTCACCGCCTGGGTCGAGGACGATGCGCCGACCGTACTCGGGCCGCAGCTCTATGTATTGCGCACCGACCCCGAGCGACTTGATCCGTGGTTCCTTGCCGGGTGTTTGCGTGCGCCGTCGAACGGGAGGCAAGCGGGTACGCACACCTCCAGCGCGGCTCGCATCGATGTGCGGAAGCTGAGGGTGCTGCAGCTGCCCATCGACGTGCAGCGACGATACGGCGCGATCTCCCGCCGCATCGCCGACTTCGAAAGGGACCTGGAAAGTCTTGCCGGGCTGGGCGCCTCGCTGATCGCCGAGCTGAGCGACCGCTTGGCCATCGGCCTCCTGGGTCAGTGATCTCCCAGGTGCCGCAGGACGTCCTCTACCTGCTCCACATACTTCAGCTCTCGCAGATAGGTCACGAGCTCCGCCCACACCGCCCGGACCTCCCCCGCGCTCTCGGGCGACAGTGCGGCGATTGTCGAGTCTAATTCGCCCAACGTAGTCAACGCTGGTTCGCTGTTGCCGAACGCGAGCCCGCATTCTGCGGCACGCAACCTGCAGATCGCCACAGTGACTTGGTCATCAACGGTCGTGCCGCCTTCCAGATCATCTGCGATCTGCCGGTACAGGTCCTCCGCCCGGCCGCACTCGCCCTGGATGCGAAGTCCTTCGGCCGCCAGGAACCGGGCCCGCCGGGCCTCCTCCCGGCGCGGACCCCACTCCTTGCGGATCGCGTCGGCCGACTCGGCCAGCGCGGCCAGCGAGGTTCCGGGGCTCCCAGTAACGAGCTCCCGCTCCGCGGCAACGCACAACTTGCGCACTTCGCTGCGTTTTAGCCAGGTGCTCGACACTCGCGGACGGGGTGCCGGCGCCGGGCCCGGCGGCGCCCCCTCACCGCTCGGCGACCGGTACCACTGCGTGGGGTCCGGGGTGGGGCGTGGCGCAGGGACCGGGGCTGATCCCGGCGCGGGCAGGAATGGGGTCAGCACCTCGACAATCTCGGCCATATCTGGCCGCTCAAAGGGCTGCTTCGCAAGCATCCGATTGACCAGATCGTCGATCGCCGGTGGCACATGTGGCACGTATTCGGCCAGTGACGGGGGTGCGCAGTCGAGGTGTTGCCCTGCCAGGCCGCGGCGGTCGCCGGTAAGGAATGGGGTACGCCCGGTGATCATTTCGAACAGAATGCAGCCGAGCGGGTAGGTGTCCGTGCGGGGCTCGACCGGATCTTCGCGGATCTGTTCAGGAGCTTGATAACCTGGGCTACCCAATGTCCCACCCTGCATGGTGTAGCGAGTGGTTCCGGAGGTCAGTGGCAGCGCGATACCGAAGTCCAGCAAAAAGACGCGGCCGTCTTCGCCGATGACGATGTTCTGGGGCTTGAGATCTCGATGCACAACAGGCTTCTGGTGCGCGGCCTGGAGCGCGCCCGCCACCTCCACTGCGATCACTACGGCGTATCCCCTTGGTAGGGGACGCCACCGATCGAGATACTCGCGCAGTGACACGCCGTCGATGAACTGCATAACCAGATATGGGGTGCCGCGATGGTTGCCATGATGAACCAGCGCCGGAATCGCCCGGTGGTTCATCGCCCCCAGCAACTTGGCTTCGCGCTCGAATCGCGCATAGACAACCTGTAGTTCGTCATCTCGCCACCGCGTGTCGACCGAATCGGCGATCTCCTCGGACGGGCGCAGGAATTTTACCGCGACAGTGCGATCTGACTCCGCGTCGTGCGCCCGCCATACTTCGGCGACGCCACCCTTGCCGATCGGCAATTCCAGCCGGAAACGAAAATCGACCAGTGCGCCGGCCCGGATCTCCCGCTCGCTCATCGTCGGCACCTTTCGCGACAACCGACCGAGATCAGCGCCACCAGAAGCAGTTTCGGCACCGAACTCCTTTCGATCCAGGACGGCACGGCACCGTCGACGTGAAGCACCCTAACAGAAAACTGGCTATTGACTATGTTCACAGCCAGTGCCATGGTGGTGTCGGTCCGCAGCGTGATAGCACGGGCAGGGGTTCACCACCACTCAGCACGGGAGGCACTGTGGGCACATGGATTCGACCACCAGGAACCGAAGGAAATATCGGGCTCGTGCGCGTCAGCAGCGTGGTCGCCCGGGAAGCACCCCAGGACTGCCCGGTACACGTCGCGGTCCGCATTCGGCCGCAGGTGCGTGCCAGTGCACGCCGCCGTCGCGGCGAACCACCAGTCATCGACTTCGTCTTCGATCCCTTCATGAAGGCGCTGGACCACCTCGAAGGGGGACCGAACACACTCGACGATACCCTCGTCGGATTGCGGCGTACCGCAGGACGATTCGGTAATAGTGGGCCACCTGCTCATCCCGGTCTAATCACCTGGACCGAAGAGGCGCTGGCCCGCTATGTCGCGGCTCGCCAGGACCGCCACGGCGCAGTCGACGGCCGCGGCGGTGACCTCCTGCCGGCCAGCGCCGAGTGGGTTGCCTGTTTCGGCGCGGTCGACGGCCCGCCAGATGCACGGGGAATCCAGCGGATCGAGCGCACCGCGTGGGGGCGCCGGTACACCTCGCCCGACGGCCGGATACGCGAATTGTGGCTGCCATCCATCGGCAAAGTCCGTGAAGACCGGCCGGACGCCGAGATCGCCGCGGCGGCAGCCGTCGTGGCACAGGGCGCTGCCTGCGCGCCGTCGAGGTGGTGGGAGCCCTATCGCGAACTCGACAGCCAGCTCCGCACACCAGAAGTAATTCGGATCGTGGGATTCAGTAGTCTCGATGGTCGGACGGAGATCCTTTTTGAAGGGGATCCGGACATGATCCGCAAGGCTTTCCGGACGCACACCGCGGCTGTTTTCGCACGTGCGGTCGCCGGCGGTGATCCTGTGCCCGGGGCCTCCTGTGTCAAGTGCAAAGCGATCGCCCGCTGTGACACCCTGCCACGCACGCCGCGGCTGTGGGGCGCCGGCGACCCGGACGTGGCGCGGCCCAGAAGGAGTGTGTCGGTCTGGGACCTGCGCGTTCACGCCCAGTGCCCGGCCCGCTATCACCTGACTCGACAGCTCAAGCTGCGAGGCGACGACGAGGAGCCACCGGCGGCGCGTCGCGGGCGCGCGGTAGACGGCTGGCTGAACGAACGTCACCGGAAGCCGGCTTCGGGCGGCTGCCGCGGCGAGACCTTGCCCGAGGACCCCGCCGACTGGTCCGCAGAGAACCACCGGCTGACCGGACAGGACGCGCTCGACGGTGCCGCGATGCTCCTCCGGCATCGGGTGTTGTGCCCGGTTGGTCGCGGGGAATCGTTCGGAGATTTCCAGGTTCAGCGCCAAGTCACTGCCTATGACGAGGCTCTGGATGTCGTCGTGATCGCGACTCCGGACCTTCTCTACACCGATGGCGGCGGCTGGGTGTGGCGCGAAACCAAGACCTCCAAGTCGCCCCTGTGGGACCGCAAGCCGCTGATGCGCACCTACCCGCAGCTCGCGATGGCCACGCTGCTCCTGTCCGCCGGCGCACTACCCGGCGCGCCGCAGCGTTCACGTGTGGAGCTCGAACTGCTCACCCCGGATCGCTGCAATCTCGAAACCCTAGATCCATCGCGACCTGCGGTCGTCGACGAGGCTCGCACCATCATCGCCGACTTGGCCGGCCCGCTCCTGGCTGACAGCACATTCGCGCCCCGGACCGGACGACATTGCAACGGCTGCGAGGTCCGCCGCTGGTGTGCTGAGGGACGCGATTTCACAAACGCGCCGAACGACGACACGACCATAAACGGATGCCGATGAGCGGCGTGCTGACCGAACACCGTGACGGCGGCGATCTCGGACTGTTGCGGACCATCGCTACCGCCGTTATCCGCCTGGCGGACGCGACCGGACCACAGGCACTGTCGGTGCCCTACGATAGCGAAGCCGTGCGGGCACTCAATGGCACCGTGCTGGCATGCCTGAAGCTGGGCGCCGAACCTCCGGCAAGTCTGCCCGATCTGCTGCTGTGGTGCCGGACGCGACCCCTCGAGGACTGGCCGCTGGATTTGCCCGAGGATGCTTTTGGTCCCGACGACCGCCTCATCGACGAACAGTCGGGTGAACCGACCCAGTTGTGTCACGAATGGTGGGTTGGAGGACGCGACAGCGCCGCCGCCGAATTCGACCGAGCTGTCATCCATTCCGCGATGAAGCGATGCCAGGAGGCATCCTCGCCGGAGTCTTACAGCGCATTTCGCCGCCTGCTGGTCACCGCACCACTCCTCACCAGCGACAAAGAGCTCGAGATCGCCACCGACCTCTACCTCGAGCCGGTACGCGAGCTATTGGCACTGGCCTATGCGCCGGCACCCCTCGGCTACTGCCGACGTGGGAAGTTCGTGACATGTGGTCGGTGCGGAACACTGCTCACGCCCACGCTCGATGAAGGCTGGTGGTGCGAGCGCGACCAGTGCCGAAGCCGTGGACCGGCGCCGCTGGGCAGGGAACATCCTGCCACAGGGACCGGTGCGCTGCTGTATCTGGTGCGACCGCTGCGTCATTTCGTCACCGGGCCGGGCCTGGCCGAGATCGAGCTGGAACGGCGATTGAGGGCGATGCATGGCCTTCGGGTGGAGATGTGGCCTGGCTACGACGCCTACGACATCCGGATCACATTCCCGGACAACCATGTTTGGGCCGTCGATGTCAAGGACTGGGCCCACCCCGGGTTGCTCGGGCAGGCAGCCCGACCCGTCCCACCGGAACCACCCTACGACGAGGCGTTTTGGGTGGTCCCGCAGTTCCGGGTCGACACCAGGCGCGACTATCTCGGCATCTTCGCGCGCCATCGTGCAGCACGAGCAGGAAACCTTCCCCTGCTGACGGACCGGGCCCTCGTCGCTGCCGCGGCCGCCCGGCTGCGTCAGAGTACCCGGAGCGATTCTGTGACCGATAGCAACCATGAGACCGAAAGAGAACCCGATGCGTGACCGCACGAGCTGGCACCGCTCCGTCACCGAGGCACTACGGCCGCACGCCGAGGAGTTCGGAGAGGTTCGTCCGGCCCTGATGTGCCAGGTAGAACTCGGCCTGCGGCTGCTGGAACGTCTCGATCCCACCGCGCCCGCGTCGGGTGTGTGGCCCCTGCTCGGTGGCTATCCGTTCGGCGCCGCCGCAGGCTTGGTCCCCGGCGACGCCGAACAGCGGCTGATCACCAACGCCCGGCATCTGCTGTGGACGATGCGTCGTAATCGAATGTGGCAGCAGAGCCTCGACGTCTATCGTTCTCTGCCCGAGCGACTGCGCGGATATCGGCTGTGCGACAACGACGAACCGGCAACCCGTAGCACCCTGTTCGTCGCAGATGACCGTTTCGCCGCCTACGACCTGGCGCTCGAGGCGCTCCCTCCATACGACCGGTCCGCGCTGCCGCTCGCCCCGGCCGGGGCCGCCCGATTCGTCGTCGAGCGCCGGTTCCGCACGTCGGTCACCATACCCGAGGAGCTGCTGTTCTCCCCGAAACCAGGTCACGATCTCACCGCAACCCGGGCGCCCGGTCCGCTCCGGATCCCGCTGACAGAACTCGCCGCGACCGCCTCCTGGATGGACGAGAAAGAGACAGCAGCCGACGCCAAGCCGGGTAGCTGGGCCCGGCGCTTCGGTGAGCTCGAACTCGAGACAAGGACGAGAGAGGGCACGGGATTCGAGCCGGCCACCGAACTGCGGCTCGACCGGCTGACCCATCTCGTCGGCATGGTCGGCGCGGGCAAGAGCACCCTGATGACCGTGATCGCCGCCTGGGGTGCACGCAACGGACTGCGCACGACGCTGGTGGTCAGTGACGTGGCCGAGCAGCTCGCCCTCACTGAAACCTTTGCGGTGCTAGACCTCCCGGCAGCACCCGTGCTGGGCAACTCGACCAGGGAACGCCACGCGCAGCGATTGCATCGGCGCATCGCGTCCCGGACGGGGCAGCCCATACTGCTGCACGAGGATCCCGGTTTCACCTACCTGAGTACGGCGTGCGCCCTGGACGCACAACGCGGCCTCGAAGCAGTGGAGCCGCTGCGCTACTCCGACGCGCCGTGCACGGCTCTGTACCCGCCGACGCCCGCGCCGACGTCGGACCCATCCTCGCTGCCGGCCGGATACAGGGCGGCCGAGACCACCTCCACCGAGGGCGACGATCGGCTCGGCACTGCGCACGGATGTCCGGTGTGGAGCCGGTGTCCGCGGCACCGAGCCGCGCACGATCTCGTCGATGCAGACATCTGGGTCGCCAATCCGGCCAGCCTCGTGCAGACCGCCGTCCCACCCCATCTCAACGCGGAAAGGTTGCGGCACCTGGAACTAGCGTGCTCGCGCAGCGATATCGTCATCGTCGACGAAGCCGACCGGGTCCAGATGCACCTCGACGACACCTTCGCTCCGGCATCGACGCTGGTCACTCGGGGCCCCGAGTCCTGGCTGGATCGCCTGGGCACGCACAAGATCGCCGAGCTTGCCCGCAAGGGCCGGGTCCAGCTCGCCGAGCGCGATGTCGAGCGTTGGACCGCGGCGCTCGATGTCGTCAGCGCCACCACCAACCGGCTCTACGCGCTACTGATAGACGATCACGAGCTGCGCTCGTGGGTGGAGATCGACTACTTCAGCGCCTGGACCCTGCAGGAGAAGCTGCTCGAGGACTGGTTTCCGAGCACCAGCAAGAGACAATCCGATGACCTGGTGGAACACGAGGAAGCTGTCTTCGACACCAATGGCAGCGCTCCGACATCGGGCGCCCACCGTCCGCACGGGCCAGTCACTCCCTGGGCGCAGCGACGTTCGGACGTCACCGCCTGCATGGACGCCTTCCGCGACGACCCCCTCGGCGACCGGGGTTCGCACAACAGGGTCACGGACCTTCTCATCCGCACCACTCACGACCTGCTGCACACCCAGGACGAAACCCGGACCCGGACTCGCGTGCGCTCCCTGCTCGCCCAGTTGCTACGCGGGGCACCCGAACTCGAACCCACCACCGAGAAACAGCCGAGCTCGTCGGCACGCACGCGCAAGAAGCCCGATCCGGCCGATATCCGCGGGAGCGAAGACTGGTTTGCACGAACCGCGCGCCGCCTGGAGTTCACCCTGCAGCTCGCGGTGCTGCATCAACGACTGAGCCGGATCACCTACCTGTGGCCACATGTCGAAGCCGCCCTGCACCTGGACCACACCGACAACGAACTCGCGCGGCGCCCACCCCTGGACTATGCCCCGATCGTGCCCGAGGCCCCGATGGGCAATGTCCTCGGATTCCAGTACCTGCCCGACGACCCGGATCTCACCTACCGCCGCGCCGGACACTGCACCGGCACACTCCGCTTCTTCCGCTGCGCAGGTGTAGGCCGGGAGCTGCTCCACGCGCTGCCCGACCTGGGCGCCGACCCCGGCGCCGGTCGGCCGGGCCCGCACGTACTGCTCATGTCAGCGACCAGCTGGGCGGGCACTTCCACGCGCGCCCATGTCCTCGCGCCGGTACAGGCAGTGCTCAAGCCGCACCGCGAGGCCGTCGAGGCCGTGCAGTCCACCACCTTTCGTACGAAATTCCTCTACGACAAGGACAATCGGCCGATCACGCTGTCCGGTCAGGATCAAGAGGTGCGGACCGATGTGCTGCGTCAGCTAGTCAGCCAACTCGGTCGGTCACCCCGCAACGGTGACGTCAGCCCGATCGAGGAGGAGCTGGCCATGATCGGCGATGAGCGCCGGCGCCGCGCGCTGCTGTTGGTAGGCAGCTACACCGACGCGCGGATCGCCTTCGAGGTACTCGAGCAGTTCCCCCGCTGGCGGGGCCAAGTCCGTGTTCTCACTCGCGACGACGCTGACACCGATGGCAGTGACGGCGCTATCGGCCGCCGCGGCTCAGCGGTGCGGCGTGGTGATCTCGCGTCCTTCGCCGACGACGATTCCGCCGAGATCCTGATCGCTCCCTTGATGGCGATAGAGCGCGGTCACAATATCCTCAGTCCCGCACGCACGGCCGGCGGTGATCGGGTTGCGGCCTTCGGCACAGTCTTCTTCCTCGTCCGACCGCACCCACAGCCCGACGACCTGTCGCTTGCGGTGTTCGCCGTCAACGACTGGGTATCCCGGTACACCCGCGACCTCGTTGCACATCCGGACCACGGCACTTTCTCCCAACTCGTTGCGCAGGCAACGGATCTCGGACAAGCCGGCCGCACGTTCCGGCGAATCGCCCGCGGGGAATGGCGCCGCCTGCTGACCCGCCGCTACATCTACTCCCGCTTGAACACGACCGAACAGACATCGTTCGCCTGGGATCAGCTCGTCAGCATCTGGCAGGTCATCGGACGGCTGGTGCGCGGCGGTGTGCACGCCCGGGTCGTGTTCGTCGACGCCGCGTTCGCCCCGGCAACGGCATGGAACACCATGCCGGCCGACCCGGCTACAGGGCCCGGCCGTGCACCTGACGCCGGACTGCTCGTGCGTCTCCGCGACGTGCTGGCACCGTACTTCACCGCGGACGCCGAATCCGGGACTTACGCCGACCCTGCCGAACCTGCGCTGGTGCAGACCCTGTACGGCCCGCTCTACAACGCCCTGCAGAACATACGCCTCGATTCCCAGCACGTCCCGCTCCTCTGAACCGAAAGAAGACCGTGGGATTCACCTACAGATCCATCAGCCGGGCCGCCTACATCCCCGCACCCGATGCCGAACCCTGGAGCATCCGATTCCGGGCACTGCCGTTTCCCGATCAGGCTCGCGAGAGCCTGCTCCGCTTGCGGAACTATGGCCGCTCCCCCGATTTCGATCCACTCACCACCATACCCACGGGCCGACTCGACAGCGTCCTGCAATGTTTGGCACCGGATCTCGTCGTCCGGCCACGACGCCAAAGCGATCCCGACTACTGGCTGTACGTGCCCGCAGCTCTTGCTGATCCGCTACCCGGCCGCACATTGCCCCAGCTGCTCGGCGGCTGGCTGCGAGATATCGGCCCCGCCGACAGGGCAGCGAATGCGGACTATCTTGCCGCGCTCCAGGAGACACAGGCCGAGCTGGAGACCGCACCGATCGACTGGGACGAGGTCGACGTCCACCTCCTCGACTGCCCGATCACGGAAGGCGGTACGGCAAACCCGGACGGGCGCCTGTTCCAGCTGACAACCGACGCCTTGGCAAGACGCATCACCGCACTGGAGCCATACGACTTCGGCGCCGGAAAGCTACGTTTCCGCGCCGTCCCGCGCGGCCCCAGACAGCGTGGCGCCGAGCTGATGTCACAACCCATCCCCCGGGAAATCAAGGGAAACCGCTGGTGGTTCTCGATCACCATCAACATAACGCTGCACACAACCCCGTTCGATCCACTGCCCCGGCTCCACATCCACACCGGCGTCCGGCGCTGGGCGACGCATCCCAGCAAGGCAACCGGTACGGTCTATCTGCCGCACGGCCGGGCGACCTCGGTCTATCTGCGTCCTCCGATCCCCTGGTTGCCCGGCGCGCCCGCCAGTGACCGTTTTGCGATCGCGAGGCTGGCCTACGATCGCCGCACACAGAAGATCGGGTGGGTCGAGAACGGTCCGGCCGGGTTGCTTCGCCGGCTCACGCTTCGGCAGTCGCTTCTCGAGCCCGCCGACCTGCTGAGGGCGCCGGAGGACTGGATCGGCGAAGGACCCGGGCTCCGGGCCGCGGTGGTGCACAGCACCCACATGGGTGAGCACGAAATCGGTGCCGGTCTGATGTCCGACCAGCGCTCCCAAATTATGGCCTGGATCGAACAGGCCATGCCTCCAGCTCTCACCCGCACGGCCCCGCTGCAGCGCAGTACAGCGGGAAGCAACAAACCGAGCAATCCCCACTCCACAGCAACCGGTGTGGAGCGGGAACTCACCCAGCAGTGCGCCGCGCAAGAGCGGAGAGTCGCAGTGGCCGCCTCCACCCGCGCATTGTCGGAACCGGCGACCGACACGGAAACACCCGTTCTACACTGCCGCCTGTTATGGCAGACAAACACTGTGCGCGATGAGGCGATCGCCGCGCTGGCCAATATCCTGGGACTCGAGCCGGTCACTTCCCTGCCCAGCGACGCCGAATTCAACGATGCTAAAGCGGGTTCCCCGATCATCGTCGAGTGGCACACACCCGAACTCGATGTACAGCTTCGATGTCTTCCGCTCGCAGGCGGGCTCGGAGCCGCACTCCCCGTGAACCGTGGCGAGCGTCCGCGTTCCGCAGCACTCGGTGCAGCCATCACACACCGCAGGCAGGCGGTGGCGGAGTTCCTTACACGGGATGGGGCACACCGGGCCCAGCCGACACTCGCGCTCGTGGAAATCGACCACCGCGCGCACTTCCGACCGGCCGACACCGACCCCAAATTCTCTCTCCGGCTCGGCTGTGCCGACGCAGGTGTCCTCACCCAATTCGTCGCCGTACCGTCAGCGAAGCCGGGTATCAGAAATATCGGCAATGTCGATCACCGGGTGCAGTCGGCCTGGCTGGATGGGATGCGCCAGCTCGGGGTGCGAGTGCTGCCCGAGCACACCCTCGGCGATGGCCTGCCGACCGGGTTGCGCTATGCCGCTTTCTGGATGGTCAAGCGGCGCAAGGATGGTCCAACCCGGCTGCCGCTTCACGTACCGGTGGCTGTGCTCGTCACGCCCATCCCCGGCGCCCCAGGTCATGCAAAGGTCGAAGGCTGGGACGACACGACCTACACGTGGCAGCCGTACCCGCACTTCCTCCTCGGGCTGGTCGACCAGGCCACCATCACCTACGATCCCGAGCCTGAGCGCGAGGACGCGAGGCAGTACATCACGTCTCGCGCCTGGCACCGTACGATGCATCAACAACGCCGTGAGACAGAGGAATTCATCCAGCGGCTGACAGCGAACTTATACGGTGCACCGACCGTACTGATCACCCATTCCCAGAACAGCAGGCAGCACTGGACTTGGCTGCAGGACGGCGCGCTCGTCCCCGATCTGATCCGCACCGGCACGGCACAGCCGTCCGGGCTCCAGCACAACTTGCGCCTCGTGCGTATTCGCGGCGGCGCGGGCCGAGAGGCCGCCCAGTGGTGGGGTGACGCTGATGAGAAGCACTCCAACGGTCTGCCATCAGGCCTATGGGTGCCGCAGGAGGGCACCACCTCGCCTACACCACGCGTCTTCTACAGCACTACGGAGAAGGCCAGCACGGCCAAAGGGTCGGCAGTCGCGGCGGACCGGCTCGCACCACGGACGGTTTCCCGAGGGTCCGGCGCCGGCAATACGGTAAACGATGTCGGCAAACCCGCCTGGAATCCCACGCTCGTCGAAATCGCCATTGCCGGTTGCCATGCGGACGACGATCCCGAAGCCTTCGCCCTCGCCATGCATCAGTTGCGCCAGGCTCCTGACTACCTTGACGCACTGTCACTGCCTCTGCCCCTGCACCTGGCCGGGCTGGCTCAGGAGTACGTGCTCCCGACGGAATCCGAGGACGACGGCACAGATCCCGACCAGGCCGACGCTGCAGGGCTGGCGGAGGAGCCCTCGACCGGTGAACAGATGACACTCTTCACCGAAGAAGACGAAGCAGGTCTCGCGCCGGTCTGAACAGCTGGTCGCGCAACCGCGCTGCGGGTTCCGAAGACAGGCCGTCCCACGACATACCGTCGTCGAATCAAACGGACCGACACCCAGCCAACGAATCCGTGATGAGCGATCACGTCGGGATTGGTGAGGGCGTCAACAACCACCGTTCGCAGAGTGTTGTCCAGCCGTAAGCAGCGGGCGAGACGTTCGAGGCCAGGAACTTCTCCAAATTCTGACCACGATATGCGTCCGCAGGCGCGAGAGTAAGACGTCTCCGAAACCCGTCGGATCGAACACGGCGACAAACAACTGGATGCGGCGGGCAGCGCCATCGCCGTCGTCCAACTGCGCAGCGCAGCCAGGGGTGCGGTACCGGTGGGTCCAGGCACAAGAGGGGTCAGTTCGGAACCAGATCCGAACTGACCCCTTGGCCGAGGCTACGCCCGGCTTGCCTTCTTCATCCTGCGGTGAGCCCTCTGTCGGCATGTGGCACCGCAGTGCTTCGTTCGAGGTCCTCGCCTTCCTTTCGGGCGCGGTTCGAGCTCCTTGAAACATCCAGCGCACAAACGGTACTCCGATGGCGGCGCGCTGAAATGGTAGTCAGCAAGGGCGTTGCGCACCGAAACTGTCCGCAGCTGTCTCAATCCGATCTCGATATAGTACGCAACCCACTTGGGCGGAAACCCCATCTCATGACCGATATCGTCCAGGGACTGGTGCAAGAGGTAGTGGCGTTCGATCATCGCTTTCGACCAGCCCGGCACATCCGTCCCCGTTTCTCCCATTCCATCCAGCGCCCGCTGGACGTCATCGCGCAGGTATCCGTCTGCGACGCGATCGGCGACCGACCTCGAGCCTCGACGGCTGCTCTTCATCGAGCCTCCTGGTGAGCATCTGGCAGTTGGTTGGAAGTAGTCTTGTTCTCCGTCAGATTCGAGCGACAGGACGCCGAGCCTGTTATCCAGCGACTACGCCTGAACGCACCTGCCGCGAAGGCGACAAAGATCTCAGGGATGTCCTCTCGCCGAGCGCGGATCACCGCAACCGTGGCCACCACAAGCACGGCCACGCCTAGCACCAATGCCGGGAGTTGCAGCCAGAACATCAGCCACCAACCTCCTGGATTGGGCAGGCTCGTCAACTCAGCCGCCTCTGTAATCATCGATCACCTCCGAAAAACGAAAGAAGGCCCCCGGCACGTACGCCGAGGACCTTCTGATGACATGAAAAATGGCTTCAGTCAGTTTCACCGAAGCCATGAAGACGCACCTGTAGTGCGCGGCTAGAACACTAGCGGACTTTGCCGGCAAGGTCAACGTTTCGGAACAATGCCAGGTCATAGTCACCGAATTGTCCCTCGCCGACGAAGATTTCCTCCATGACGTCGTCGTGGAAAATCGTGACAATCTTGGTCCAACATCCCGTCACTCGGTGCCGCGCTGTCCAACATCGCCGTTGCCGTCCGCCGAGAACCGTGCCGCAGCAGCAACGGACGAGACAAGGCGCTGGGACCGAAGTTGTCGGATGGGCGGCCGGCACAATCATCATCCGGGTCTGTCCAGATAACGGTGTAACTCGGTGTGATTCGGTTACTTTCGTCCGGCGGTGAGTCGGCCGTCGAAGGTGATGTCGAAGGCGTTCAACGCCGCTTTCCATCGGGTGACCCAGCGTTTCTGTCCGGCGCCGGTGGGGTCGAGGCTCATGATGGCCATGTAGACGCATTTCAGGGCTGCTTGCTCGTTGGGGAAGTGCCCGCGGGCGCGGACGGCGCGGCGGATGCGGGCATTGACCGATTCGATCGCGTTGGTCGAGCACACCACCCGCCGGATCTCGGTGTCGAAGGCCAGGAACGGCACGAACTCCGACCAGGAGTTCTCCCAGAGCTTCACGATCGCCGGGTATTTACCGCCCCATGCCTCGGTGAACTCGCAGAACCGTTCCAGCGCGGCCGACTCTGTGGATGCGGTGTATACCGGTTTGAGGGCTTTGGCGATCGCGTCCCAGTGCTGGCGGGCTGCGTATCGGAACGAGGCCCGCAGCAGATGCAAGGGCGAGATCACCGACCATCTCGGCTATGACCACGGGGATCCGGCAGGGCGTGGAACCGGCAACTCCCGCAACGGGACCCGCACCAAGACCGTGGTCACCGACGTCGGCCCGGTCGATATCGACGTGCCGCGGGATCGGGCGGGGAGTTTCGAGCCGCAGGTCGTGCGTAAGCGGCAGCGCCGGCTCAATGGGGTCGAGAACATGGTGCTGTCGCTGTCGGCGAAGGGTTTGACGCATGGGGAGATCTCGGCGCATCTGCGGGAGGTTTATGGCGCCGAGGTGTCCAAGCAGACGATTTCCACCATCACCGACAAGGTGATCGACGGGATGGCCGAATGGCAGAACAGGCCGCTGGACTCGGTGTATCCGGTGCTCTTCCTCGATGCCATCCACGTGAAGATCCGCGACGGCAAGGTCGCCAACCGGCCGATCTATGTCGCGTTGGCGGTGACGGTGGACGGCACCCGCGACATCCTCGGTTTGTGGGCCGGTGACGGCGGTGAGGGCGCGAAATTCTGGCTGCAGATCCTCACCGAGCTGCGTAACCGGGGTGCCGAAGACGTGTGCATGCTCGTCTGCGACGGCCTCAAAGGACTCCCCGACGCCATCGGTCAGGTCTGGCCGGCGGCTGTTGTCCAGACGTGTGTGGTTGCCAGGTTCTGGTTCCGGTGGGTGTGGTGGTGACGCGGCCGAGTTGGGTGTCGGCGAAGTGGGTTCCGAAGCCGAGGGTGCCGGGGGTGCTGAGGTCGTCGACGAGTCGGCGGGCGGTGGTGCGGGAGGCGTCGGGGTCGTCGTCGAGGGCGGAGGTGAGTTCGGGGCGGCGGATTTGCACCGGTGTTTGTAGTGCGTCGCCGAAGGCGATGACGCGGTGTCGGGCGGTGGTGAGGGTGTAGGTGAGGTGGCCGAGGCTGTGGCCGGGTGTGGTGGTGGCGTGGATGCCGGGGGCGACCTGTTGGTGGTCGGTGATGGTGCGGACGCGGTCGGCGAAGGTGTCGAGGATTTCGGAAGTGACGCCGTCGGTGGCGGCGAGGTGGCGGTGGTGCCATTCAATGTCGCCGACCAGGACCGGGGTGTTTGTGAACGGGCTGCCGGGTTGCCAGAGCCAGCCGATGTGGTCGAGGTGCAGATGGGTCAGGGCGATCGCGTCGATGTCGTCGGGCTGTTTGCCGGCTGTGTCGAGGCTGCGGACCAGTTCGCCGCCGCGAATCAGCCCGAAGGGGGTGGGGAGGGCCATGGGGCCGAATCCGGCGTCGATGAGCAGGGTGTGGTCGCGGTATTCGATCAGGAGGGCGCCGACGCTGGCGACGAGCCAGCCATCGGGGTTGATTAGATGTGCGTGCGCGTCCCATATCTCGTCGGTGGCGTCGGGTAGCCAGGCGTGGGGGTCGAGGTAGGCGACGCCGTCGGGCAGGTAGGTGAGGCGGTGTTCCCCGAAGCGATGCTGATGCAGGGCGGCGGGACGGGCGTAGCGGTCTAATGCAAGGGTCATGGTCGACTCTCCAAGTCGCGTAAAAGGATTGGGCATGGGGTGGCCGGTCTGCGTGGAGGTGACTGGTCACGGGGATGGGCCGTGGTCGTGGTCGGCCGACGCGACCGCGGCGGGAGTTTCCTCGGCAAGTGCGGTAACCAGATCGGGGTCCGGTGCGGTCAATGGGGCTTCGACGGCGCCGACCGCGGCGGTGATCGCGTTCTCCATGGCCCGGCCGTCAGGGTCGGCCCCGGATGTCGCGATGAGCGTGTGGGCGCGTGCGATCAGCTGTGAGGGGCGAGCGATGGCTGCGTCGTCGAGGTGCAGGTTGGGGTGGTGGCGGCGCAGGTTGCGCAGGGAGTTGCGGACGTCGGCGGCGATGGTGTCTCGGGTGTGGGTGTGCCAGAGGGCGTCGAGGTCGGTGTCGGCGGCCGCGAGCAGCTGGGTGCCGGTGTGGGCGAGCTGGCCGTCGGAGATGGCGTGGTGTTCGAGGTCGAGGCCGATTGCGGCGGCGGTGGCCAGTGCGCGAGTCCGCAGCGCGTTCATGTTGCGGCGCAGTTGTTGCCCATCGACTTGCGACGCCCCGGCGGCGGCCTGGGCGGAGGGTATGCCGTGCTCGCGCATCGCGATCAGGATGGCCATCTCGCGGAGTCGCTCGAGGTCATCGTTCACGCGTGTGCGGGTGCGCCGTTGCGGCCGTCGTGCTGGTGCTGGTGGTAGGTGGTGGTCGAGGTGCCAGGGCTGGCCGGTGCCGGCGAGGTGGCGGGTGTGTTGGACCCAGATCTCGGGCAGGCCGGTGCTGCGGGCTGCGATCTCGGCCAGGGCTCGTTCGCGTTCGGCGACATCCAGATGCGGATGGACACCGGCGGGAAATGTGGGTGTGGTGGCGCGAAGCCGGGTTACGGTGACGGTGTGGTCGTAGAGCGCGCGCAGGGCATCTGCCTGGGCGGCGGGCAGTTCCCGCAGGCGCGGTCCGCGCTTGGGCGTGCTCATGGCGCCATCTCCTGGCCGGTATCCGGGTGCGGTTGCGGCAGGTGTGTCGGATCGTCGGCGTGGCTGAACCACAGCGCTGCATCGGCATCCGGAGCGGCGGCGGTGACCGCCGCGTCGATCGCCGCGCCCTGATCGGCCCGAGGACGGTCACTGAACGCCGGAGCACCCACCGGGCCTAAGAAACTCACCGGCGCGGCACCGGCGGTGTCGCCGTGTGTGGCGGCACGGAAGATCGTCGACTCCGCCGTGCGTTCTGCAGGGCCGGTCGCGTTGTCGAGAGTGACGGTCGGGGTGCTGTGGGGTGCGGGTTGGGGTGCGTCGGTGCCGAGGGCGGTGATGATGTCGGTGCCGAGGGCGCGTGGTGGTGGCAGGCCGGGGGCTGTGTTGGTGGGGATGCGGGTGATTTCGAGGACTTGGGCTTGGAGCAGGTAGGCGCCAGTGTCCGTGTTGGCAGCTGCGTGGAGGCGGCGGTGGAGTTCGGTGGTGTCGATTCCGGCGAGCTGCCGGGCGCCGGATTCGACGAGGTCGGCGTGGGTGCCCCAGAGGTCCGCGGCGATGGTGTCGTCGACGCCGAGGAGGTTGACCACGCCGGCGGTCCTGGTGAACAAAGCGTTGAGGTTGCGGGCCAGGCGCGTACGCGGGTCGGTCTCGAGCAGGTCGGGTGTGTGGGGGTGCAGGGCCGCCAGGGCCGACCAGTCCCGGAGGCGTGCGACATCGGCGACGAGGTCACCGAGGACGGTGTCCCAGTCGGGTTGTTCGGGCTCGCGCAGCGACAGATCGGCGCGCCAGCGCACGCCGCGGTCGCCGCGTTCGCGCACGTGGTCGAGCCATGCTTGCGGGATGCCGGCCGCGTGCGCGGCGCCTTCGAGCGCCTGCCGCAACAGCATCCGCTGCTCGTGGCCGTCAAACCATGTCTGGTCGGGGCGGGCGCCGGTGCGGTGGTAGTGCTCGTCGGCGGTGCGGAGCGCCTCGGTGGCGGCGGCGGTTTCGTTTTGCAGCATCTGCAACAGTCGCGCTTGGAGACGGGTGGGTGCGATCGTCACGACTCCCCCTCGTCGGGTTGGCGCAGTTTGCGGTAGTCGGGGCCGAATCCCAGGCGTTTGATCGGTGTGGTGGCGCCGGGGACGCCGAACCAGTTGTCCGGCACTCCCGCCGCGGGTAGGCCGGGGGTGTCGAGGTGGTCGTCGGGGGTGCAGCGGTAGAGCGGGCCGTTGGCGGCGTCGAGGATGTAGCGCATGTGCGGGTCGATGTGGCGGACGAACAGCGTGCTCATCGCGGATTTGTCGTCGGCGCGCAGCGCGGCCTCGAACACGCGGTGCACGGCGGCGAGCCGGACCACTACCGCTTGGTGGCGCCACCACTGCCGACACCACGTGTACTGGCCTTCGCGCTGGTTGGCTGCGATCCGTACTGAGGTGACGGGCAGTAGCCACTTCTGCACGAACTGCGAATAGTGCGCGAACCGCGGCGGCGCCTTCTTCGTCGCGCTGTCACCGCCGCCGCTCTCGGTCTGATCAGGTGGTGGGGGTTTGGGTGGGCCGAACCATCCGGGTGGGACCGGGTCGAACGGTAGGGATTCGGTGCTGACGTGTTCTCGGCGGGTGCAGCGGTGCAGGGGGCCGTTGGCGGCGTCGAGGATCACCTTCATATGCCCGTCGACGTGGGAGAGCAGGAACGTACTCAGGCCGCTGCCGGTGTTGGAGCGGCGTTGGGCCTCGAACGCGTTGTGCAGGTGCGCGAACCGCACCGCGACCGCGCGGTGGGCCCACCACCGCTCACACCAGGTGTAGGTGTTCTCGCGATTGGCCTCGGCGAGACGCACGTTGATCGTCGGCAACAACCAGGACGTGACGAAGTCGGCGAAATGCCGGTACTGCGGCGGCTTCGGCGCCGCCTTCCCCTTCGACCCAGCCGAACCCGAACCCACTGCGGCAGTCATGACGGCTCCCCCTGCCCGTCGGCCGGGTCGGCGTTGTCGAGGCCGGACAGTGGTTGGGTGGCTTTGTCGAAGCGGGCCAACGAGGCGCGCACCAGGGGCGCGTGTTCGGTGTCAGACCACCACTGCTTTTCGACGACGACGGGGCCGTGGTTCGGAAGCCGTACTAGTGCCCGGTTTTTCGGTAGCGCTGCGAGGATGGCGACGTCGAGGATGGGTTCGGTGCGCCACGTGAGGGTGCGGTTGGTGCCGCCGGCGCCGCGGCCGCGGGAGCGGTCGGCGACCTCATGGGCGCCGGCCATCGCGACCCAATGCTCGAGGTAGCCGGTGGCGGCGATGCCGCCGCCGTAGACCTCGATCGACTGCGCGCGCATGGTCGCCAAACCGTTGGCGCCCCACAGGTCTTCGCCTTGCTCGAGGACCTGCAGGATCGTCATCAGCACGATGCCGCAGCCTCCGGCGTAGGTGTAGTAGGAGGGCAGCTCCCCGATGCGGGCACAGTTGGCGGCCTCATCGAGCACCCCCAGCAACGGCAACGCCAACCGGCCATCCGGACGCGCCCGCGCCACCGCCAACCCCGCCTCCAGAATCTGACCCACGAGAGCGGACGTCAGTGGAGTGGCGCCGTCCGGGCCGGCCATCGACAGCGCATACAGGGTGTCCGACGAGGTGACGAACTCGCCGGGCACGAATTCCGGCAACTGGTGCGTCGATTCCAGTTCAGCGGTGTCGACGACGATTTTCTTCGCCCCCAGTGCGCGTTCGGCCGGGCTCGCTTCGCGGACCTTGATCTGCAGCCGGCGCGGTGGGGTGATCATCTGTGCGTATCCGGGGTCGGAGAGGACGTTGAGGAATCGGCGGGCCATGTCGTAGAGGCCGTCGCGTTGGCGGGCATACAGGCCCTGGCATTCCAGGATCCGCTCGGCCGGGCGGGTGTGGCCGTGGGCGCGCAGGATCAGCGCCGGGGTTTCGTCCTGGTCGCGGCCGAGCCATTCGGCCACATGCAGCAAATCCCCACCCGCACACGCGGCAGCAAACACGTACAACGCCAACAGCTCTTGAGCGCCGCCATCGAAATACGAGTCGACCTTCGCATTCGCTGCTTGCGACGCCGAACTCGTCGACCCGGACACGAAGAATCCGGCCAGCTTGCGTGCGGCCGGCAATCCGGTCACCTGGGTCAGGAGGTTGACCCAGAACCCGCACACCGGTTGCCCGGTCACCGCTTGCAGGTCACACAACCACACCCGGCCGCGGCGTTCGCGGCCGACGAGAGTGTGGCGGTAGAGGTCGGGTTTGTTCGAGGTCGCCAGGCACGCACCCCACGCGCCCAGCACCGCCGCAACCGCCCACGCCATCGTCTTGCCGGTGCGGGTGCCGGCCGCGATCGTGACCCCCAGCTCGGCGGGCACGAACAACTCGATCCCCCCAATGACCGTGCGCCCCAGCGGTGGGCCCGGCATAGCGCGTACGGGTGCGGGGGCATCGCGCAGCAGTCGCTGGTTGGCGGCGAGGTTGTCGCGGGCGCGCGCTATGGTGATCAGGTGCGGGGGCTGCATGGTGCGCGCTGCCGCGTCGATCTCGCTGCCGGCCCGATACCGCTGCCACACCGCCACACCCGCGCCGAACCCGCCCGCGAGCAGACCGGTGAAGATGGCGGTCGCCGCCACCGGCCACGGATGCCTCCCGGCGGACACCGCGAGCAGCGCCCGCACCGGATGGCCGATGACCGGTTGCCCGCTGATCCAATTCCCCGCCGCCAGCGCCAGCCACGCCGCCCCGGCGATCAGCACCAGCGCCAACGCGGCCGCCAGGAGCGTGGTCTCCTCGCCGGGCCCGCGTCGGCTGCGCCGCCGCGACTCGCGCCCGGCCATCACGACCACACCCCCAACCGCAAGGAAACCAGTTCCAGGGGTGGCTGGTTCATAGCGTCGCTCCCACCTCGCGCACGACCTGGGCCGGGTCGGGCGCGGTGTCGGGGCCGTCCTCGCTGGGCCATGCTTGCGGTTCGGTGTCGCCTCCTATGGCGGCGTCGACGAGGGCGTGTATGTCGGCGCCGTCGGCGCCTGCGAGGGCGGCCGCCGGTCCGGGTTGGGCACCGTCGGCGGCGGGTTGGTGGTCGGGGTGCGGTAGCCAGTAGTGGCCGTCGCGACCGGCTCGATAGGCGGATTCGATGTCGGTGGCACTGCCTCCGGCGTCGGCGGCGTCACGCCGGGCCGCGCGGGTCGCCTCCAACAGCGAGTCCAGGCGGGTGACGAGGGTGTCGACCGCCTCACCCGGCCCGTCCCACTCCCCTGCCAGCCGCTGATGTTCGGCGGTGAGATTCTGCAGCCGCCCCAGTGCGGCGGTGCGGCGGCCCGCGGCGTCGATGCCCGGGGTGGGACGCATCTCGGACGGTAGGAGCGAGGCGTGCTCGTCGGCGCCGGTGTCGCGGTCGCCGAGGTCGTGTTCGAGTTCCAGCAGTCGATTGGTCGCGGCGATCACCGCATCGACCTCGTCCAGGCTCACCGGTTCGGTCGCGCGTCCTCCGAGGGCGCGATCGAGCACACTCGCACTGCTGGCGAGCTCGGTGTTCGGCTGTGGCCGCCAGCGAGCGCTGTCCTGGCCGGAGCCGGTGGTCGTGGGCTCGTGGTGGCCGGTGAGTTCGGCGGCTTGGGTCAGGGTTCGCCACTGGCGGTCGTCGATCGGGAGGTCGCCGGCGGCGTGGGTTTGCGACAGGCGCCGGAATGTGGCGGCGGTCGTTTCCGGGCGCGCTTCCCATGCGCCGACCGCGGCTTCGAGCTCGTGCCACAGCCCGCGGGAGTCGGGGTCGCTTGTCCAGTTCGCGGCCAGGGCAGTGGCCTGGTCGAGGAACGCGCGGGTCTGTTCAGGGCTTTCCGCGTGCGGGGCGATCATCCGCAGGTTGTGCGCGCGTGTGAAATCGTGTCGCAGGGCGGCCTCGGTCGCGGCGAGATCGCCCGCAGAAGTCGATGTGGTGGACATCGTCGCCTCCAAAAAGGGTGTGGGAGGGCGGCTGCCGCGACCGTGCAAAGGCGGTGGCGGCCGGTGGATGTCCCCGGCAGATCAGGTTCGGCGCATCCGGTCAGTACCCGTGACCGCCGCACCGACAAGCGAACGGAAACTATTGGTGCAGAGTTGCTTTCGGTTCCTGTCGCGATGGCATCACGGTCCGGGCCCGTTGTCGTGGTTGACCGGATCGGGTTCGACGTCGGTGCGGGTGTCCCAGTTCTCGACCTCCGGTTCGGGTGTGATCTCGGCATGGTCGTGTGTGGCGGCGGTGATGGCGTTGGCGATGAAGGACGATCGCAGCGCTGCCGATGCTGCGGCGATCATCTGCTGCGGTGTCGGGACGGTCGGAGCGCTTTCCTGCGCGCCCGCACCGGCGCCGGCGGGGACATACGGCGGGATCGCCAGATCCGGCGTGCTGTGGGCGTAGTCGCTCCAAGCCTGAACCAGGGTGGCCTCGGTCCAGGTGCTCACCGCCCCGGCGTGGAAGTGGCGGATACCGTCTGCGCCCGCGCCCCACAACGTTTGGGCCTCGCTGTCAGTGAGTTCAGCGGCGCGGGCCAGGGCGTTGACCCGTTCCCAGCGACGGGCCATCGCCTCGGCGAACCGGCGGCCTTCGGCGCCGGGATCAGTACTGATACTCCATCGGCCGGTGGCGATGCGGTCGGCGCTGGCGGCAGCCAAGCCGGCCATCCGCTCCAGGTGCCACAGATCCACACTCAGCATCTCGACATAAAACTGTTGGCTCACCCCGTCACGCACCGGCACCGCGCTCACCGGCGAGCCCGGCTCCGGTGCGGGTGCGGGCCGCGCACCGCGGGCGCCGAGTTCCCGCATGTCCGCGATCCACCCCACCGGGACTCCCGCCGACAACGCAGTCTGCTCGGTCTGCTCGAGCAAACCCTCCACCGCATCCACAGCCGCGGCGTGTGCCCTCTGCTGCTCCTCATCCAATTCCTGATCACCGACCGGCACCACGGGTGTGGCCACAAGCTGCGTGCGGTGGGCCGACAGCATGTGGATGCTCCGCAGCAGCTGCCCCTGCCAATCCTCGACCGACGGCGATGATTCCGACATTTGCGCCTCACCACCCCAGGTCAGGGTCGATCTGCTGCTCCGGCGGCGTCGCAGAGTCGGACTCTGCCTCGATCCCCGGCTCCACGTCGATGACCGTTGCCGTTTCGGGTGCGCTGCCATGCTCGACCGCTGCCGCGGTCGCGGTCCGGTCGTGGTAGCGGGCGACGGCGGCGCCGGCGCGTGCGAGGAGCGTGTCGGGATCGGGCGGCCACCATTGCGGTGGGCTCGCCAGCCCATACATGTCGGTCAAGGCGTGGATATCGCCGGTCAGGGCGGTTTCGATGTGTCCCCAGGACGCCGCGCGCCATCCTTCGACGACGGCGAGGTCGTCGACGTTCTCCATCAACGTGCCGATCACGCGATCCCACGCGGACTCATCGCGGTCCCAGAACGCGGCGGCCTCGCCCTCACTCAGATCAGCGACCTGGGCGAACACCGCTGCACGGTGGGCGGTCGCGATCATGTTGCGCCGCGTTTGTTCCGGCAGCCCGGTCTCGCCCGGGTGGGGACGCAGCGGGCCGTGCATCGTCGCGCGGCGGGCGTGCATGGCCGCCATCTGCTCGAGCCGGTAGGCGTCGAAGGCCAGGTGATCGATGATGTGGTCGAGTTCTGGATGTTCCGACGGTGGTGGGGCGTGCGGGCTGTCGGCCCAGCGGATGCCGTAGGCCCCTGCTTCGGCTGCTGCGTCCACCATCTCGCGCGGGATACCTGCGTCGATAGCCCGCAGCCGTGCCTGCATGCGTTGAGAGTGAGCGTCGCTGAGCTGGTCCCGCCAAATCTGCATCGGCAGGTCCCCGCCCTCCGAGCCAGGGAAATAGGTCGGGAACTCGTAATTCAGTACCCGTACATGCTCATAGGACAGATCTTGCACACCCTTCAGCAGCCGCCGCTGCCACCCAGGCAGCCGATCTACACCGGCCATCGGACCAGTCATCGCAGACTCCTTTCTGGTACTTGCGATCTCGAATAGAGGCGCGGTCACAGCTCGTGCCCCGGCGGGTCTGCCCGCGGCGTGGGATCGATGGGTTCGCCGGCGAAACCTGGGTCGGGGTCGGCCCAATGGGCGGCCAGGTTTTCCCCGACGGAGGCGGCGATGGTTTCGCCGAGCGGTGGTGGTGCGTAGTTGGCGTTGGCGTCGGCGATCACTTGGCTGGCGTGGATGATCAGTTGCTCGCGGGTCGGCGGCGGATGCCCGAGGTTGGTAGCGGTGAGGGTGTCGAGGTCACGGCGGGCTTCGAAGGCGAGGCCGGGCCAGGCCATCGTGCGCCACCGCTCATGCAATTCGGTGTCGCTATAGACGAACACGGTGGCTTCGACCAGGCGCTGCCAACCGTCCCGGGTACGGTTCCAGATCTCGGCGCGGTCACGCTCGGGCAGCTCGATGGCGTCGGCGGTCATCCTCGCCCGGGCCCACAGGGACTCCATGTTGACGTCGAAGTCTGCGATCTCCCCGGCGCTCACGCGGGCGTCGAGTCCGCGCGCGGTGTGCTCCACGCGGAGGACTGCCATGTGTTCGAGCTGCCAGATGTCGGAGGCGACACCGTCGACCATATGCGCTGAGACCTCGGTCTCCCCGTGCGCCAACGCCGGGGGCGTATGCACCGAATCGCCCCACAACTCGCCCCGCGCACCGGCCGCGACGGCGTCACCGATGACCCGGCTCGGGATATCCACCGCGGCAGCGTGCGCCGTCATATCGCCGAGGTCCGCAGCGATAGCGCGCAGATGGGTGCGCCAGGTCTGGATCGGGATGTCACCGGCGCCGTAGTGACGCTGGTATTCCGGGTATCCGCTGCGCAGCACCCGGGCATGGTCGGCCGAGGTCTTCTGGATGCGCGCCAGCAGCCGCAGCTTCCACGTCGATAACCCGTCGTAGGGTGTCGGGCTCGTCATCGTTTCTCTCACTTCCGTGCGGGACAAGGTCCTTATCGGGAATGGTCACGGCGCATGGTTGATGCCGTAATCGACTGCCGTGCTTGCGGGTTCGGGCGGCTGCTCCGGCCGCGGCAACGGATTCGGCGGGTCACCGGTCAGACCGGCAGCGGCGAGGGTGGCGGTGATGGCGTGCCCGGGGTGGGTTGCGCGGGTGGGGTCGGTGATCAATGCCGGTTCCGTCCTCTCCTGTTGGTCGAGGGCGGTGGCGGCGAGTTCGACCATTCGGTCCGGGGAGACCGGCATCTGAGCGCCGATGTCGTCGGCAGTGATTCCCGCGGCCTGCAGGACGATGGTGGGCATCGCGACGGCGGTGAAGTCGGCGCCGCAGATGTGGTCGAAGCGCGCGTGCAGCTGCGGCACGGTCATTTCGGCGGCCTCGGCGGCGGCTTCGGTGGCCCAATGTCGAGGACCCCGCTGCCACAGTTGGTGGCGTTCATCGACGGTCAGGTCGAGCGTGTGTCCGATGGCGCCGAGGCGTTGCCAGGTCATGCCCATGATCCGGCGATGGCGGGCGGTGCGGTCGGTGTCGACGTCGGCGGTGCGGGTGTAGGCGGCCGCGACTGCGGCCATGTCCTGCAACGAGCGCACGTCATTGGTTAGCGCGCTGATCAGGGTGGACCGCTCGATCGTGTTCGGGGCCAGCATCACCGTGCCCGGATCCCAGGCCGCGCCCCGGTTGCCGGCGGCTTGGACGTAATCGATCCAGGCTTTCGGCACACCTACCGCCAGCGCGGTCCGCTCGATCTCCTCGCGGGAGCGTTCCCCGATCGCGAGATGTTCGGCTACCGCCGGCGGTGGGGTGGTGTGGCCGTCACGGCGGGCGGCTTCGAGGCGAGTGTGGTTGTCGTAGCTGATGTTTTGGATCGCGCGCAGCAGATGCGCCTGGATCCGGGTCGGAGTGTTCACCATCGCCGACCACCTCTCGATGCGCGCCGCGTTCGCGGGTGGGCGGCGGCGGGCGGGGTCATGGTTCCGGCTCCAGGGTCGAGGCCACGGTGGCGGCCGTCTCCGCCGCTGGTTCCGGTGTAGGGTCGGGGTCTGCGGCCGGGTCGGGGTCGGCGCTGGCGGCGGCGATGACGGCGTCGATGACCTGCCCGGGCGCGGTGGGGTCTGGGCAGGTGGCGGATGCACCCTGGTCGAGGTTGGCGGCCATCGACAATTTCTCGGTGAGTCCGTTCAGATTGTCGAGGAACTCGGCGTCGGCGGGGTTGGGCTCCCATTGAGGCGGGTGGCTGGCAGTGTCGTCGATGAGGGCACCGGGATCGAGGCCGGTGTCTTCGGCGAAGCGTTCGGTGAAGGCAGCGGCTGCGGCGCGGTGGGTGTCGGACCGGTCGCTGGTGGCTTGGGCGGTGGCGAACGCCGCCGCCGACGCCATCGCCTCGCCCGCTGGTCCTTTGGAGGTGAGGGCGTCACTGAATCCGGCGGCGCGGCGCCGGATTTCGATCAATAGGTTCTTGTAGTCGACATCGAGCTTGTGCAGCTCCGCCGCCCGTTCCTCACGAGCGGTGTAACCCTTGATCTTTTCCTCCTGCACCGCGTCGAGGCGACCCCGTTCGAGGACCGAGTCGGTGTTGCGGCGATCGAGATCCTGCTTGCCTCGCTCGATCTGGTCCTTCTTGTAATCCAGCTCCTTCTCGTGAAGTTCCCCGCCCCGCTTGATCCGCTCCCGGACCTCCTCGACCCTCACAGCGTGCAGTTCACGACCCTGGTACGCCTTTTCGATCGCATCAAAGACCCGCATCTGGTACTCGGTCTGTGACCGCTGTTCACGGGCGGCGTCGTTACTCATCCGCAGGTTGTGTTCGGCGAGGCTGCGCGATTCCCCGCCTCGCCGCTGCATCAGCGCCGCGGTGGTGTGCGCGGTCTGCAGGGCCTGCACAAAACCTTGGCGGACGGCGACGCTGGATTCCTCGACCGGATCGCCGCTCATGACCGGACCACCAGATCCGCCAGCAACCATCCCTGCCCGAACCCCGGGCGGGTGGCGTGGGCGTACACCGCGAACGCGATCCGTGCCTGCCCGGCCGGGTGAAGTTCGACGGCCAGCACCCGCTGGACGCGGGAGGCGGTGTCGGGCGGATGGTCATCGGCGACCACTTTGACTGTGGTGGTGATCGGGGTGGCGTCTATGGCCCAGTGCTGCCATTGGCTGGTGGTGATCGGTGCCCACGCCAGGGCAGCCTGTTCTGCGCGGGTGGCGAACTCGCGGGTCATCAGCGGGCGGGCGCTGCGGAACGCCGCGCGCTGATCGCGCTGCTCGAACGGCCGGTAGTCGAATATCGCCGTCGTCGCCGCGACCAGCACCGCCTGCGCCGAGCACGGCTCTACCTTCTGGAATGGCGAATCCAAGGCCCTAGCGGCACAAGTGGTTTCGCCCGCTCCGATCGTGGGGTCGGCGGTGCAGGCGCTGGTGGTGAGCGCGGCGGCCAGGAGTAAGGCGGGCACAAGGAGTGCGGGCGTTCTCATCGTGGTTCTCCAGTGGGGTCGATGAGGGCAGCGAGGTCGGCGGTCGACCAGAACACCGGCCCACCAGTAGCGACGTCGGTGGCGGGATGATCGACCGGTTGCGCCGTCAGCTCCAGCACCAGCGCCGCCGTCAGCGCCGCCGCATTCAGCAGGAGCCGGTTCACCCCGTCGGCGTCAGCGAGCACCAGGCGCAATGTTGCGGCGTCGGCACCCCAGTGGGTGCGCGCGAGCCCGGCGAGCCAGATCGCCTGCCGCGCCGCGACTTCCGCTGCTGGGATATCTGGGCCGGTGTCGGGTGGGTGGTGGTCGCGCCAGATGACGTGGCCGTTGCCGGCGCAGAGGGTGAACTGGTTGCTTGTGGCGGCCGAATACAGCAGCATCCGGGGTCCGCGATCGGCGAGCTGGCCGAGGCTGCGGTGGGTGCGGTCGAGGGCTTCGGCCTGGCGCATGCCTTCGTAGTCGATACCGGCGATGTCGAGCAGCGCGGTCAGGAACCGCTCGACGGTGCGGGGGTCGGTGAACCCGTGCTGGGCAGCGATGCGGTCCAGCTGCCGGGTGGTGGTGCAGCGGCACAGCTCGACCGCCCGCACACGCACCACCATCTCCGGGGTGACCTCACCCCGGTCTTCGTTCTCGACAGCGGGTGGTGGGTTCATCAGGTCCTCCAGCAACAGCGCGATCGGCGGCGCAGGGGTCAGGTGCGTGGGTCGCCGCCGTCGGGGGTGGGTTTGGGGTAGCGGCGCACGTCCATGCGGTCGCCGTCGAAATCCGCCAGCAGGCCGATCGTGACGGTTTGGCCGCTGGTCGGGGCGTGCAGCAGCAGGTCGCGTCCCTGCTCGTCGCGACCGACATAAATGCCGACATGATGGGAATCGGCCGCACCCGGGCTGGTGAAGAAGATCAGATCGCCCGGCGAGCGCGCCGCAAACGGAACCACTTCGGCGGTGGGATGGTCTTGTTGGGCCTGGGTGTAGTGCGGCAGCCGGATCCGCCCCTGGGAGGCGTGGTAGATCGCATACAAGGTCAGCCCGGAGCAGTCGAAACCGCCACCGGTCGGGCCGTGCACGTCGCCACCGCCCCACACATACGGGGTGCCGATCCACCGCGACGCGGCCTCGATCACCGCCGTACCGAACGAGCTCGCCGGCGACAACGGCCCCGACGGTGGGCTCCCGGCCCCGCACCCTGCCGCCGGGGCACCCGGTGGGGTGCGCGGCATCGAAGCCGGGTCCAGGTCGGCGAACATCGCATACAACTGGCGAGCCAGGTCGATGTGGCGGCCGTACGCGTTGGGTGCTGAGCGTTCGATCTCCTGCGCCAGTTCGGCCGGGGTCAACGCCCCCGCCGCGGCGCCGAGGGCTTCGGCTTTGTCGTAGAACCAGTTGATCTGATAACCGGCATCCATCAGGACGGCGATGCCGGGCTGGCCGTGCAGGCTGAACCGCAGCTGATGCGGGCCGACCGAATCGTGGTCGGTGCCGATCCCGTCGTTGGGATAGTCCAGTGATTCCGGCACGTTCGGGTTGGCCAGGTTGCGCAGCGAGGATTCCGTGATCTGGGCGGCCAGCTCGGCGATGATCACCGCCTCCGGCATGCCACGCTGCAACCCGATCGCCACGCCTTGGCGGGCGAGCTGTAATTGGCGCTCGGAGAGCCCGGCTACCGTCTGCCCGGTCGGGCCCGCAACTCCCGGCGTATGCCCGGTCACGGGGTCCGCGCACGACACCGGCTGGTGCGCGCCACCCAGGACCAGCAGAAGCAACGTCACCAATAGCACCACCGGCGACAGCAATGCTGTCGCGGCAACGGTTTTCGGTGACGAGTTCATGGCATGGTTCCGGGTCGGAGTGGATTCGGCGGCGGTGCTCGGATGTGTCGAACACGGTGGGGCGCGGAAGCTCGCGGCGCGGCCGCTGAAGACCGTCGGACGGCGCGCACACGATGGCAGTTGGCGCGGTCATGGCCCGCACTCCATCTGCGATTGCGTCGACGCCGACGGCGCGGTTGCATCGACTTCGGGTTCCGGCACCCATGTCGGTCTCTCGTCAGCTACGGCGTGCTCCACTGCGGACTCGATGCCGGCTAACGGCATCGCCGCAGCGCCAAGGCCGGGGTCAGGACTACTGGCGGGTGGCAGCGGGCCGCCGACGGCCTTTCCGAAGATGCGTGGGGCGTGATGGGAAGCGTCGCGGGTCATCGTGGGGGGAGTGAGCCAGGTACGGTGGCCGGTCAGCTCCCCCGCCTGATACATGCTGCGAATCTCGGACTCCGGCAGCACGCTTTCGCGTCCGTGTTGTAGGTCGTCTTCGAGGTTGTTCAGCAGCCGGGCCATGGTGGCTGGCGCATGCCGCCACCCCAACACCGCGTCGTCGAGGCCCTCCCACACGGCGGCGAGGTCGTCGTCACGGGTGCGCCAGCGCTCGGCGAGCCGACCGGCGTCGGCCAGCATCACAGTCATCTGGTCGTTGTCGGCGCGGTAGGCGGCCTCGCGCAGCTGGTGAGCGCGCGCGAAATCAGCGCGCAGCAACTGCTCGCCCCAGGAGGCGCCGGTGTTGGCGTAGTAGAACGGATCCGTCTCCCCGCTGGCACCCGCACGCAAAGACGCTCCTGGACCCTGGTGAGGGTGGCGGGGTGGCTTCGGTTCGGTCATGGCGTTCCTCCGGCTGCCGTGGCCGGCTGAGAGGTCAACGGTGGGTGGGTGCGGGGCAGGTTGATGAAGCGGCGATTGGTGTTGTGAATGTCGCTGCGCAGTTCGGTGGGGGTGAAAACCATGCGGAACGGGATGCCGGGTTCATGGGCTTCGCCAGTTTTGAGTAGGAAACAGCCGGTGCCGGGCGGGGTTTCGCGCCTACCGGGGTCGAGGTCGTCGTCGCTGGGTGGCCGTGGTGCGGCCCAGGAGGTGACGAGCAATTTTTCGGTTTCGGTGACGCCGGCGGCGGCGCGGATGCGTTCGATCTCCTCCGGGCCGACGGGGCCGATGAGTTTGGCGCGGGCGCGTTCGAAGAATCCCAACGCTTTGGCTTGGGCGGCGGGTGAGTCGAACGCCGAGAGGTCTTTGATGGTGTGGCTGCACATGATCAACCCGGTACCGAGGCCGCGGTTGAGGCGGGTCAGGGCGTCGACGCGATCGACCATGAAATCGCCGGCACCGAGCACCCGCCAGATCTCATCCATCACAACCTCGAAGGTCCGCTTCGGCGCCAGGCCGGCGTCGGCCAGAGCGTGGGCGGCAGCGACCGCGCCGAACCCGTTCGACCAGCACACCATCAACACCGCAGCCAAGAGTTTGGTGTCGCCTTCGGGGATGCGGGACACATCCACACAGACCGCGGGGCTGTCGATATCGATGGCAGTGCTGGTGTGTCCGTTGAAGATCGCCCCGAATGGGCCCTCCACCAGCGCACGCAGCGACCGGCGCAGCGCTTTGGTGGCGGCCCGGTAGGAGGGTTCGTCGTCTTCTTCGGCGAACTCCCGCAGCCGGTCACCACCGCCGGAAATGACCGCCAGCAGATCCGACAACAGCGGCGGCCTGGTGTGGTCGAAACCACCGGTCGGCGAATACAGTTCGCGCAGCCCGGCAGCGATCAGGACTTCTTCGTAGTCGGCGACGCGGGCACCGCGGACGAGTTCGATGAGTCCGGCGACGATGTTGACCTGCCCGGCTTCCACGCGGGCGGTGACTTGGCGGCGTTGGTCGGGGTCGGTGAGCTGGTCCACGACCTGCCCGAGGGCGCCGAGGTCGAGGGGGTTGAGGGTGCCGTGTCCGTAGCCGACGTCGACGACCTGGCCGCCGAGGGCGGTGACCAGGTCGCGGTAGTCGGGTTTGGTGTCGCCCATGCACAGCACGGTCTCTCCGGCCGCGACCGCCCCGGTCACCATCCGGCGAATCAACGACGACTTCCCGAAACCGTTGAGTGCCAACACGAACGCGATCGGCGCGGTGATGAACCCCTTCAGGAACCACGACATGGGGTCGAAATGCACCGGGGCGCCGGTGATGTAGTGGGTGCCCAGGGGTGTGCCGACGACGGGAGCGCTGGCCCCGACAGCGAAGGGCCACAGACCGGCGACTTGGACGGTGGTCGCGCGCCATTCCGGGGTCGCGGCCACCACAGCGGCGCGGCCGCCACCAGGACCGCGGTAGCCGCGGTCGGTCAGGGCCGGCGATCGGTCGAAGCCATCGGCACCCGCCCCACCCCTGCCGGTGCGGCGGGCGGCGGTGGCACGTCGATGGTCATCGCTCGATATCGCCACCCTGGCCCGCCACCCCCGCCATCCCGCACCCTGCGCCTGCACCTCGAGGGCTGCGCGTGCGTCGGCGGTGAGCACTCGCACCCCGGCGACCTGCTCGGTGCGCACCGACCGGCGTCGGCGTTGCTTTCTCGTGGTGGGTGGTGTGGTCATGCGGAGACTCGTTTCGAGATGGAGGTGTGTTCGGGCAGGATCAATCCGATGCCGAGGGAGGCAGCGAAGGCGGCGGCTTGGGTGCCGTAGCAGCGGCGCACCCCGAGCCGGGAGGCAGCGCTCATGCCCTGGACGGAGGCTTCGATGCCGGGGATGTCGGCGTCGAGGTGGTCGGTGACTGTGACCAGCAGCCCGAACCGGGTCAAGCCGGCGCCGCGGGCTTGCTCGATGCGGGTGGCTTCGGTGTTGCCGACTCGGATCCGCGCCCCGGCCGTCGCCACACCACGCTGGGTTTGCTCGGCGGCCAGGGCGTCCTTGTAATCGGAATCGACCAGGCTGGTGGCCTCGGCCGCCGAATGCAGCCGGTACACGATCGCCACCCGCTTGCGCGGCACATCCGCACGCGGCCGCAACAACTCCTCCAGCACCGTTTCTGGCACCGCGCCTTGCGGGGCGAGGTTCATCTCCCAGGTGATCGAGCGGCCGCCGTCGTGCAGGTAGTGGTCCCAGCGGTCACGGTGCGCCAACGGTCCGACACTGTCCCAGGACTGGGTGGCCAGCAGGTCGGGGCCGGCGGCTTCTATGTCGCGCTGGGCGGCCAGGTCGTAGCGCGAGCGCACCAGCCCCATGACCTCCCACGCCTGCAACGGTGTGGCCGGGAGCCCGGCGCGGGCGAGTTGGGACAGCACGCCTTGCAGGCGGCGCCCGATCTCGCGGGCCTGCTCGGCGGTGTCGCGGCGCAACCGGGTCCTGCCGATGGCGCGGTATGTGATCGCGATCCGTGCCTCGATCCGCACCGCCACCCCACCCACATCCGCACCTGCCTCGGCCATCACCTGCTTGGCGAACCCAGGGGCGTCTGGGCGCACCAGGCGTGTCACCTCGCGGGTTTGTTTGAGGCGGGTCTCGACCACGTTGTCCAGGACCGCGGTGACTGCGACGACTTCCCCGCCGCGGCTCTGGGTTGCCAGGAACCGGCCGTATTCGTCGACCCAGGAATCGATTTGGGCTTGGTCGACGAGTTCCTTGCCGCGCGGGATGACCCGCATCACCACCGTGTAGTGATCGGTGCGCGGGATGTGGATCAGCGCGAACCGCCGCCCGCCCGGTGTCTCGTACTCCGACAACCGCGAATCCGCCAATAGCCCAGGAAGTTTCGCGATCCCGGGAATGCGGGAGAACCGGCCCTGCTGCAGCACATGCTCGCCCCGCGCCCGCGCCACCGCGAACTGAGCACGCAGCAACACCAGCTCCCAGCCGGTGCGGCCGTCCACGGTGACCGCCAGCGGGATGAACACCAGAGCCGACACCATCAGCAGGGCGCCGCTGATGTGGATGGATCGGGTGATCATGAACGACACCATCACCGCGATCACCAGCCCGAGCCCGAGCATGGACACGCCCCAGGAGAGGCCGAAGAACCCGGCGCTGCGCGGTTTCTCCCACCGCCCATACATCCGCGAGGTCATCGCCGCACCTCCCCCGGACCCAACGCATCCGGCGCCCCCGCACCCCCGGAATCGACCGCCGACTCCAGCGCCTCCGCCCCCTGCTGCACTTTGGCCTTCACCGCCTCCCCGGCCGCCACCGCAGCCCCGACAGGGCCCGCCGCACCCGCGCTGCCGGCCGTGGCGGCCTCGCCGCCACCAGAACCGGCACCGGCCTTCGCCGCCGTCGACTTCGCCGCACCGCCACCAGCACCGGCGGCGCCACCACCGGCAGCTTCGCCGGTCGACCCGGCGGTGATGACCGCGCCCGAACCCCCACCACCGGAACCACTGGCGGGCATCGCGCGCCCGCCCCCACCGGCAGCGGGCCCCGACAGGCCACCCCCTCCGCCGCCACCAGCACCGCCACCGCCTCCCCCACCGGCAGCGTTGTCGCCCTCGCTGAGCTTGCGGCCACCACCAGAGCCGCCCTTCGAACCGCCCGCGGCGCCCATCGCGACACCGGCCAGCCCGCCCGCCAGCACCGAGGCCGCTCCCCCGCCGCCACCCAGCGTCGACACCGCCGGCGCGACCAGCCGGATCAGCGCCGGTAGCACGACCACGCTCATCACCAGCAGGATCAGCCCGAGCAGCACCATGTGCGGGTCCTGGGAGGCGTCGTTGCCGATCACCGTGAACGCGACCGCATACACCAAACTGCCGACCGGCTTCCACAACACGAACGCCAAAGTCCACGCCAGCAACTTCTTGTACGACTGCGAACCCGGCCCCGTCCCTGACGCCGCCGCAGCTATCGGGAGCACCGCCACCACGAGAATCAGCAACGCCTGCCGCACCACCAGCATGACCAGCTGCACCAGCATGCTGATGAGACCGAGCAACCCGATGGTCAACAAGGCACCGGGCCCTAGTGCCACGCGGGTTTGTTCGCCGAAGGCGAGGATCCGTTCGACCGTCCCGGTCCGGTCCGGGCCTGCTGCGTCATCGAGGACCCAGTTCGCGAACGCGTCTCCAGATTGGGTGCCTGCGGTGACGACGGCGGCGAATGTCATGGCTCCGAACACCGCTCGGGCGAGCATGAGAAAGCTCTCTTGCGCCTCGCCCGCGACGCCGCCCCGTTTGGCCATTGCCAGTCGCGCGGCCGCGAACATCAGCCCACAGGTCAGCATGATCACCTGCAACCCGCTCGTGTAGTCGCGAACCGCGCTCAACGCCGAACCAGGCGCACCCCCGGCACCGGTGAGCTCCGGCGACGGGAGCTTCGTCCACCACGACATTGCGAATCGCAGGCCGTTACTGAAGCCGTTGACCAGGATGTCTACGAGCTGATCGATCGCCGATCCGGCCGCGCCTCCGGCGCTGTCGGCAAGGGTCTTGCAGGCCTCCATCGGACCACCGGGGACATCACACAAGCTGGGCAGCGAAGGCAGCGGCACCTGTTGTCTGCGCGCAGGCAGCGCGACGACATTCCCGGTTACGGCCACGGTGCTCATGACGTTGCCTTCCAGGTCCCGAACCCAGCCAAAGTCGGCGTGGATGTGCCGCGCTGCCAGAGGGTTTCGATGTTGTCGGGGACGCGGACGCGCCAGTCGCCGTCGATCCAGACCATCGGCCACACCGATACGCCGTAACCGCTGTCGGAGCGCACGGCAAACTCGACGACAGCGAGGTCATCGCGGTAGCCGGGCTGAATCCGCACCCCATCCGGCACGACGACGTAACGGGCAGCATCCGGGGTGCGGGCGCGCGCCAGAGCGAACCGGGCGACCAACGCGTCACCGCCGCCGTAGAAACGGGTGCGGACCGCGTATTGCCAGATGCCCTCCGGTGCTGCGAGCGCCCGGGCAAGCGCGTCGTGTGCGGCCAGTGCCGCACCCTGCGGGGTCCGCGCGAACCCCGATGCCAGGCCGTCGCGGATCTGGGTGGGCCCGTCACTTGCCGAGACCGGCAAGGCGGCCCCGCCCCAGCCGCGTTGCCATTGCAGCCGAGCAGGTGCCGAGCGCAGATGGTCCGGGCTGGCGGGGTCGGGTCGCGCACCGGGGTCCTGCGGCAACACCGCTCCGGCGTCGTCGGCGGGGGTTTCGAGGCGGTTGCCGAACGCGTCAACGGTCGGGGGCCGCTGCTGTTCGCCGGAGGGTACGCTCGGCGCGATCGGGACGGCCGCACCGCGCTCCGAACCGCGGGAAGGGGCCGGTGCGGCGGATCGGTCGATGCCGGTGATCGTCACGACGAATACCGCGGCCACGACGACGGCGATGCTGACGAGCAGAATGATCAGCAAGCGATGGGTTTTCATCGAATTCGGTGTCCTTCTTCAGCGAGGCGGCGTGAACGCGATCAAGTCCGCCGGCGGGACCGCGACGGCGGCGACGCGGTTGGAGTCCGGGGTGGCGGGTAGCCGGAGGCGCCAGTCGTCGTGGTGCCAGGTGAGCTGGGTGTGGTTGCGGGTCAGCGAATTGTCCGGGTGCAGGCTGTAGATGTCGATCTCCGCGTTGTCGGGGCTGTAGCCCGCGAGGGTGTAGCCGAGGATCTTCGGCGCGCCATCGGTGACCGGGGCGGTGATCGAGATCTGCGCCCGGGCCAGCGCCCAGGCGTCACGACCGGGTCCGGGGGCGAGCATCCGGTGCCCGATCACCGCCCAGTCGCTGTCGGGCGCGATCGAGATCCGGACCGTGGCATGGATCGCTGCCAACGCCGCACCCGCCGGTGACCGGTCGAACCCACCTGCGACCGGTCCGTCCATTCGGGCTGGTCCCTGGTCGGCGCTCGGCAGGTCGACTCCCTGATAACTGGTCCATCTCAGGCCCGTGGGGGCGACCGCCACCGCGCTCACCGTTGTGCCCGGCACCGTGTCCGATGTGTCGGGCACACCGCAGCTGAGGCACACCACGGAAATGACGCCAACACAGAACGTGATGGCTAGCCAGTGAATGCGTTGTCTCGCAGATGGATTCATGTGATGGCCTACCGGATGTGGAGGTTCAGGTGGACAGGACGGCGGCGGCGATGCCGCTGGCGGATCCGAGTAGCGCGGCCCCCGACAGTGCGCCGATGAGGCCTTCGATGCTTTCCTCGCGGTAGATGCGGATGCCGAGGAGCCCGGCGACGAAGATGGCGCGACCGACACACAGAATCAGCACGAACCAGGCCAGATAGCCGAGCAGTTGCCCCAGCGGCGCGATCACTTGCGGCGGCAGATTCATGCCACGCCTCCGGTGACAACGGCGTTCATGATCATTCCGGCGGTGGTGGCGATGATTCCGCCGACGAGCGCGGCCAGGATGATCTTCGGCGACTCGACCGCGCCGCCATGGAAGCGTTCCCACCCAAATTTCCCGCCCGCATAGATCAGGGCGGCGACACCGGCGAGCATGACCAACCAGGACAGATAGTTGACCAGGTTGATCAACTTCTCCGACCCCGGTGGCGGCTTCGGGTTGACCGTGATGGTTTGGGCGAGAACGATCACCGCCTCGCCGGCCGCGTAAATGGTGGTCATGAGGTGGGCTCCGAATCAGACAGTGCCGCAGCGTGTTCACGGGTGGCGGCGAGGTGGTCAAGGATCTGGGTGCCGGTGTGGTGGACGTCGGCGGGGACGGCGTCACGCAGCCGGGCGCGTCGGGGTGGTGGCGGGTCAGCCGGCTGGTATTGGGCGAGTTCGTCGAGCTCACATGCGAGGAGTTCGTCGTGCCAGCCGATCTCGTAGACGTGCTCGACCAGGTCCGCGACGACACCCTGGTAGCGGCGCACCACGGCCGGGATCCGTCCGGGGCGGGTGGGGGTCAGCACCAGCCCGATCACCGTGACCCCGTCCGGGGCCAGCCCGGCGTGCCATTCCCGCAGCCGGTCTGCAGCGGCGGTCAGCCCGGGCATACACACCCTCGCTGCCACCAGCACGTATCGGGTCGTGGCCGGTGACGCCGGCCACGCGAGCCCGGTGTCGGCGGCCGGGGCCCACCACCGCGCCAGCGTCGACGCACCCGCCCCGCCGTGGGCGCCCATCACCGCGAACAGCGGCGGGTAGCGGCCGGTGATCGGCAGCGGCGCGTCCCGCACCGGCGCCCGACGAGCCGGGGCCGCGACCGTCGCCGGATCCAGCCGCGCACCCACCGCGCTGTTGCGGCGGGTCAGTCGAAGGACGGGGGCGGACATGGCTCAGCTTCGCCTCTGGATGTTGGTGATCACGGTGTCGGGTTCGCTGGGGCCGACGTTGACCAGTTGCAGGTAGTCGATGCGAGACCCGTCGGGCCGGACCTCGGCCAGGTGCACCTCGGCGGCGGCGTCGGCAATCGGGGTTATCGCAACGCAATGGGTGGTGCCGAGCGGGATCGACGCGATCCCCGCCGCCAGTGCCGCAGCCACGATTCCGGACTCCGGACCGAGGAACCGCATCGCAGCATCCGCGCTGCGCTGCACGTAGTAGGCGTGCTGGAAGCCCGCGATCACCCCTGCCAGGCTGTGGTTGTCGCCCGCCTTGTCGGTGACCGTTGTCCCCGTCAGGCCCTCACACGCCGCCGGGATACTCGTTGAGGTCGGTGGCGCCGCGGTGATCGCCGGGGCAGCGACAGGCACCTCATCCTGGCCGGCGAGGGAGGCGACGCCGAGGCCGATGACCACTCCGGACACGCCGAGGGCAGCGGCCAGCCCCGCCCATATCCGGCCAGACGCACGCCTTCCCGGCGCGCGGGCCGTACGGTGGTCGGGCGTGCGGTCGAGCCATGCCCATTCCGCACCGCCGCCCCTGGCGGTGTCATGTGGTGCGTTGTGTGCACCTGGAGATTTCGGGATCGGTTGCAGTGCAGTGGGTTCGGAGTGTTCGAGCCATTGCCAACCGGGTCCGGCGTGGCTGTGGTCGTCGGGGTTGGTCATTGTGGTGGTCACCTCCCTGCTCGGGTCGCTGTGGTGGTGGGGTGGGCCCTTCGAGGGGCGAGTGCCGGGGAGAATCAGCAGACAGGTCTCGGGTACGTCTGCGGACTTGTTGTTCTCGCCCCTGCGAAGGGGTCTAGGGACCGCCGGTGGTCGGCCGGGACGGTGGCGCGGTCTCGGTGGCTGGCGACGGCGGGATCGTGGTCGGGATGGTTGGGGTCGGCGTTGGTGCGTGGGGTGGGTTCGTGGTGGCGAGGTCGCGGGCGGCGGCGGTGAGCCAGTCGGCGACGGTGGCCAGGGTGGAGCGGCCGCCGGTGGTGGTGGGGATGGTTTGGTAGGCGCCGTGGCGGCCGCTGGTGTCGCTGTAGTGCGCGGAAGCCGACACCTGATAGAGCTCGCCCGGATCGGTGATCAGACCGGTCACGGCGTCGAAGGCGTCGTTGATCCATCGGACGGCGGTCTGCGGCGGCACAAGCTCGACCACCGCGCCGGCAAGTTTTGCTCCGAGGGACGCGACGGCGCCCCAGGGGTTGATCAGTCCGACGGTGGCCAGTTCGGCGATGGTCGCCGGGGTGAAGACCTTCTGCACCACCGTGATCACCGCGTTGAGCCCGATCGTGCCGACTTTGAACAACGCCGCGAGCGCCTGCTGCGGGCCCGGCGGGACCAAGTTGGGGGCGGAGGTTTCGGCGAGGCGTTGCGCGAGGGGTTTGGCGGGGTTGTAGGACAGTTGGTCGAGGCTGGTGCCGGTGAGGTCGTCGTTCACGACCTCGACGGCGGTGGTGTAGATCGTGGTCGATAGTGCCTGGGCCACTGTGGATATCGCGGCGACGGGGTCACGCAGATCGCTGCGGGCGGTGACGTTGGCGACCGCTCTCGCCAGGCCGCTGCCCGCTGGGGTATCACAGGTGGCGTCCCCGGGCACACACAGATCCGCGACCCGCCCCGCCAACGCCCCATACCCTGACGACGCGGGGACCCCGGCGGCAGTACTGATACCTGCGCCTGACAGCTCTGGGTTGCTCAGCGTGATGGCCGAGGTGTGTGTGCCGGTGGTTCCCGGTGGCGGCGCCGGCGTGCTGGCATCGGGCCGGCCCGGTAAGGCCGGTGTGTGTGCGGGACGGTTCGGGTTGGCCAGTAAGGCGATTGCGGCGATCTTGTCGGCGGGCGCCCGCGATCGGCCGGTCCCGACGTGTTCGGCGAATCGTGCCGCCGCCGCGGCGCCCTGGGTGTAGCCGACCGCCGCGACCTGCGTGTGCGGGCAGCGCTCCACAACCTCCGCTGCGGTGGCATCCAGGTCTGCGGCTGCGGCGCTCACGGCGTCGTCGAAGGCCAGCGGCGCACCGTCAGGCGTGTGCCCGAATCGCAGAAACACGCGCTGCACCAGATCACCGGCCGCGGCGGTGACCGGGGCGAAGACCTGTCCGAGTGCGCCGGTATCGACGTTGGCCGGGGTGTCGATGGAGGTTTCCTCGCCACCCTGCACGCCGATCGCATACAGGATAGGGCACGAATCACCTGGCGGCGCGGTCGTCTCCGCGTCCGCCGCGCCGGCAGCGAGTGCGGTCGTCGCTGCCACGGTTGTCAGGAGCACGGCGACAGTACGGCGGCGGGAATTCCGGGGGGTGTGCGGTTGAGGGTCCATGGCGAATATCGCGTTCTGGTCGAAGGTGTTTGGTGGTGGCCTGCCCCGCCTCGTCGACGAGAGGTGACGCCGGGGCGGGGCAGGCCGATTCAGGTGGTTTTCGGTGGTGGTGGGATCCGGCGATGCGGCAGCAGCGCGGTCAGCCGAAGCAGGGCGTCTTCGCTGCCTTTGCTCGCGGTGCCGGCGTGGCCGGTGAGGAATTCGCGCCAGCTCACCTGCACCCCGCGGTCGCGGTAGGTGTGATAGAGAGTGCGGCCCATGTCGATCGGGACGATGGCGTCATCGGCGCCGTGATACAGATGCACCCGCGCCTGCGGGATGTCGCGGCCGGTGGTTTCGTTGGCCAGCAGATACCGCCACATCGGGTCATCCCACGGATCCGAACGTTCGCACCAGTGCCCCAGCGGCTGGTTACGGTAGGTGGTGAGTAGGGCGGCGGTGTCCATGAGGGCGGCGGTCTCGGCCATCTGATAGCCGTCCTCGGTGAGGATGTGCGCGACCGGCAGGTGCCGGTAGGCGCGGGCCAGCCCGATCACCGCCGCGACCGCCAACCCCGCCCACACACCCCCATCGGCCGCGGCGATCAGCGCGCCCGGGTCCGCGGCGACCGCGCCGGCCACCACCCCACGCAGATCGACCTCCGGGGCATAGCGTGGCTGCTGTTCGGCCGCCCATACCGCGGCGCGGCCGCCGTCGCCGTATCCCCAGACCGCGACCGCCGGGTCCGGTGCGTCCAGCTCCGGCAAGGCTCGCACCACGCGCGCCATGTCGAGCACAGCCCGGGCTGCGTCGCCGCCGGCGAGGAAACGGTGTGGGCCGATCCCGGTCACCCCGAGCCCGTGCCCGTCGGGGACCGCGACGGTCCAGCCGCGTTCCAGCAGGGCGGCGATGTGGTGGGCTTCGGCTTCGAACCCCGCCCCGGCCAGCAGCTGTGAGGGCGCGCACCGCCCGCCGAGTCCGTGGAACACGGGCGCGTAGATGACGACGGGTCGTGGGTCGGCGGGATCGTCGATGTCGGGGGTGAGCACGATGCCCGACGCCGCGACGGGTGCGCCGAACCCGGTGCGGGAGGCGTAGAGGATTTGCCAGGCCCGGGCGGCGTTCGGCAGCTGCGGGGTGTCGACGGGTCGGCGGCGAACGATCTGGCCCGGCGCGGTGTCGAACCCCATCACCGGGCTCGCGTAGAAGGTGTCGTCGGCGTTGGCCGTCGTGAGCAGGTTTGTGGTCATCGTCATCGGCTTCCTGCGATGTCGTGGGCGGCGGCGATCAGCCACGCGGTGCCCGAGGTCAGTTGCCCGGTGGTGGCGTAGCCGTTGTGGCGGGCGACGGTGTCGCCGTAGCGGGCCCAGACGGCGGGGTTGATCAGGTCGGCGTTGTCGGCGACCAGCTGTCCCCACGCCGCGCTCAACTGTCCGGCCAGCTTCGGCACCAACACCAGCGGGTTCGCCGCGACAGCGGTGGTGATCTCGGCCCAGCGGCCCGCCGCCGCACCCACCTGCTCCGGCGACGGTGCCGGCGTCCGGGGGTCAGCGGCCTCGATCAGCCGGGCCGCCAATCCCTGCTGCGGCAGGTAGTCGACATTGCCGGCACCGACCTGGAAATCGTTGAGAACAACCGTGGTCCACGCCTGCCCCAGCGCTGCGGTGAACAGGCTGTGCATCGAGGCGAAAGCGGCGATCGGGTCACGCAGATCGGCCTGGGCGGCAAGTTCGGCACCGACCCGCAACAGCGCCGCCCGGTCGGGTGCCGAGCAGGCGAGGTCGCCATCAGTGCAGATATCGGCCACGCGACCGGTCAACGCGCCATAGCTCGCCTCACCACCAGCGATGCCACTACCGGCAGCCGGTGGATGCGGCAGCTGCACGCCCGCCACCGCGCCCCCGCTCGTGCCGGGCGCCGGGTCCGGGACCGATTGGCCCGGGCGTCCCGGAAAGACCGGGGCACCGGGGGCTCGGTCCGGGTTGGAATACAAGGCGATCGCAGCGATCCGGTCCGCACTCACCGGGCCCGCGCCAGCGCCGACATCGCGGGCGAACGTCGACAATGCTTGCGCGCCTTGGGAATAGCCGACGCCAGCGATCATCGTGGCCGGGCACGCTGTCGCGACCTTCGTGGCGGCGGCGTCCAGGCGTTGGCGGGCATCGGCCACCGACGCCGCATACGGGTCCGCGCTGCCGCCAGGCACCGCGCCACCGAAACCAGCGCCATAGCTGATGTAGGCGCGCTGCACCAGCTGCGGCACCGTCGCCACCACCGGGCCGAGCAACGCCCCGATAACACCGGTGTCCGCCAGTGGATCCGCTGCAGGTGAGGATTGACCGGTGCCCTGGATACCCAGCACGAACAACGCCGGGCAACTCGGCCCGATCGGCACCGCACCTGCCTGCCCGATACCGGAACAGACAGCGACCGAAGCCGCGGCCGTTGTCACCGCGAAGGCGGCAGCGACACGTGTTCGGGTGGTGGTTGTCACGGCTGTCCCACCCCCACGCCGGCGCCGAAACCAGCGCCGATGGTTCCGGCGGCGACCGCTGCCACGACGGCGACCGGGATTCCGATGACCGCGGCGCCGGCGGCCGCGCCCGCTGCCGCACCGATCGCCGTCCCCGCCACACCCGAGGTGACGGTGCCAATGACCGGGACGGGGACCACGGTGCCGAGCGCGGCGCCGGCGATCCCGCCGATCGTGCCGCCGATTGCCCCGCCCACCGCAGCACCCACGGCCGCCACCGGTCCCCCGACACCGACCGCTCCGGCTGCTCCTCCGATCCCGGCGCCGGCCAACGTCGCTCCACTGACCCGGTCCGACCGCCCCGCCGGGATGCCGACCGAGTCCAGTGCCGTCGCCCCCTGCGCTTCAGCGCCGGCAGCTGCATCGTTGATGTTGTCGGCGACGTGTGGTGGGAGCCATTCTGGGCGCGGGGCCTGCCACTGCCCGATGCGGATCGTGTTTTCCGGCGCCTCGATCGGCGCCACCGGCGGCACCGGCTCGGGCAGATGCAGTTCTTCGATCCGCACCGGCTCCACTGGAGCCTCCGGCGGCGGGGCCGGACGCGACGGAGCGTCATTGCGGACCTCCGGTGGCTGCACGTAATACACCGGAGGCGGAGCCGGCTCTTGTGGCGGCGCTTCCTGCACCGGCGGTTCCGGAGGCGGCGGCGGCGGTGGTGGTGGCGCCGGGGGCGGCGTCGTGCCGGGTTGGGCGGGGACGGTTACGCCGGGCTGATCGGCGATCACTGCCGCGGCATCGGTCAACGCCGCAGCATCGCCGGCGCCGGCCACAATCACCACCGGCACCGCGCCCATCAACAGCAGACGCGCACCACGCCCCACGCCCGAACCGCGCCACCGAACCGCATCGGCACCCTGCCGAGCGCTCAGATGACGCGTCGAGTTGCTGTGAGATGCACAGGATTTGGGCATGACAAATAGACCCTTCGTCACAAAGGAAGAATGGAAAGAAGAGAATCGCGCGACGGTGCGCGGAAGATTGCTCGCCTCCCAGGCACCGAACCTGTTCTGGGAGGCGGCTTTCAGCTACCGCAGTGTCAGAGCAGCGGCAGGATCAGGGTCAGGCCGTTGATGATCACCGACAGCCCGTTGTTCAGAACCGACAGGCCGAGGTTGAGGTAGTCGAGAATCACGATGGGATCCACGGAGGGTTTCCTTTCGCTGGAAGTGGACTGGCATTTCCATCCAAACCGTGAAAAGAGCTCCTGCGCTAGGGTTTCGACTGGACACGATTGTTGTAAACACCGGAGTGGTCAATCGTGATAGGCCGCTGACCAGGCGATTCCATCCAGTTTGCTGCCGCCAGGGTAGAAGACCCTTTGGCGTCAGGCGCGCCGCCAACAACGGCATATCCGGGACTTGAGCACAGATTCAGCAACCCAAACGAGCGGGCGATTCGCGACATGCCTTGCCGGTCGATACCCACTCTGGTACAACCGGAAACATCTGCTCGGGGGAACTTTTCAGTTTATCTGTGCCCCACCCGTCGATGGAAGACCCCAAGAAAGGGGGACTTCCGGCCATGACCCGGAACCCCACACGCCGACCCCACCCCGCCGACCACGAGCGCCCGCACATCCCCACCCTCGGCAGCGCCTGCCTGCAGATCCGCAACGCGCTCGGCATCTCCCGGGCCACCGCATACCTCCGCCACGGCGTCAGCACGACCTACCTCGCCAAGATCGAAAGCGACCGAACCATGCCCTCACTGGAGGTGCTCGAGCAACTCATCGCTGGCTACCGTTGCGGACCCCACCAGGCGCGCTACCTGCGTGAACTCCGGGCGCCAGCAGTCGACCTGGACGCTCCCGACAAACTGCGGCAGCTCGTCGCCGGCGATACAGCCCTGATGGCCCAGCTGACCGACCTCACCAATCGCGGCATCCTCGCCGCCTACGTCGACCCGCTGTGGAACATCCTGGCCTGCAACAACGGCTTCCGCGCGGCCCTGCCCGGCATCGAGTCCACCGACTGCATCCCCACCTGGCTGTTCACACCCGAAGCTCGCGATGTCCTCGTCGAATGGGAAGCCGAAACCGCCCGCGCCATCGCCACCACCAAACCCGTCCTGGCCCGCTACCGCGACTCGATCCAAGTCCGCGACATCATGCGCCGCCTAGGCCCCAACAAAGACTTCCAACGCCTCTGGACACCCATCGTCGAGGTCATCTACGGCCGCCCCGTCACCGACCTCCTCCACATCCGCGACCCCGACACCGACGAACTCACCTCCCTGCACCTCGTCATTGCCGAACCCGGCCAGCCCTACAACATCCAACTGCTCATCGCCACCCCACAGCCATATTCCGGCCCCACAGAGCACAAACGAGCCCTCGACACGCCGACGCGACACGCCGATGACTAGCAGAACGACCGCCACCACTTCAGACAAACTGATCCGATGACGATTCGCGACAAGCTACTGGAGTCGGCCGCGAGAAACCCAGGTCAGCAAGTATCGAGCATCCATTTGCTCTTGACTCCGAAACGCCGAACCTGATCACGACTCCCGGCTAGATCCGGTTGCCAGAATTACTGCGAATCTTCACAAAGGGGCAAGCACACCCTTTCAGATTCGGTCGCTGATCAGAGAATGCGGCAATGAATTTGACCAGCAGAAGCTAAATGCCGCGCCCGCAACATCGTCGAAGAGGAGGTATGGATTCACCTCGAACGGCGTCTTGCCGTCGAATATGTCCTTTCGCAATGGCGATTAAGGGATCATCCGGTTCTGTTGTGCCGACGAACGACGTCTGCCGCGAGCCTGCCGGTGTCATATGCTGTGGTCAAGCCAGCGACCGGCTGCTCAATGTGCGACACCAATGCTCGATTTGCGTCATTACGGAGGGGGGCTCGAATGAGCGATCCGACTTATCATCTCGACCAACTCAGTACCACCGAGCACCCGCAAGCCGACCGGCTCGACAGCTGGATGGCCTACGTCACCGGACACCACGGTGCGCTGTCATACTCGTTCTCCCGAGACAGCAACGACTTCATCGGAAACAGCAGAACGGCACATGCCGACGACCACAAGCTGGTCGAGTTCACCTCCCACGCCGCCAGCTACCGGCGCACCTCACGCCACCTCCGCGACACCGACTTCGGCAACCGCGTATCCCTCATCATCCCGGTCACCGGCACGGCCGTGCTCGACCAATCTGACACCCAGATCATCCTCACACCAGGAAAACTGGGCGTCATCTCGATGGCCCGACCACTCACGCTGACACACGCCAACCATGCCCGAATCCGGATGCTCACCTTCCCCCACACCGAAATCAACAACATCCTCCGGCGGACAGCACCCCTCGCCGGCCACCATGGCCGCACCGCCCACGCCGCCGTCTCCGCCCTGACATCGACGCTGGCGACCCATCGAGAGTCGGTCACCGGCACCGAATTCCTTGCCATCACCACCCGCCTTACCGACCTCCTCGCCGAAACCCTCCACGAACAACACGCCCCACTTGCCGGGCGCCTAGACCGCCTCGCGCACGACGCCCGCACCTACATAACCAACAACTCCGGCCACCAGTGGCTCACACCCGACGGCGTCGCCGACCACCTAGGCTGCTCGAAGCGCACACTCGAACGAGCACTACACGACACGGGCACTACACCCGCCAAGCTGATTCGCGACACTCGCCTCGCCCACGCATACCGGCTCCTGACCGACCACCGCAACCGGCAATCGATTCACGAAATCGCCACCACCAGTGGCTTCCCCTCCATCGCCGCATTCAACAAGGCATTCCGCCATAAGTACCAGGCTCCGCCCAGCCGCATCCGGGCTGCCGTCGCGAGCGCCGGTAGAACACATGCCAGACATCTCCCACAACAGGACTGAGCGACACTCTGGGTGGAAGATCATATTGCCGTTGGATTACTCACCCATGCTGACTCGGTGTGCGCTTCTACCCAGCATTGAACGTCGATGGCGGTCAACACCCATCTCGCGGAACAGTACAGATCGAACCGTTAGGTCAGCACGCCTCCTATCCACACCATCGCCGTCGAAGACAGGGAATTTGAGCACACGTGTCCACCGAAGCAATCCGATGACGGACGCCGGACGATCACCGACCTCGGAGAACACCAGGATCGCTGAGTCGGTGCGCTCTTCACCGCACAGACTCCCCCAACTGCGACGTCGGTCACCGATACCGCGCTATCAGCGCAGCTGTTCGATGACCGGAGCGAAGGCGTCCAGGTACGGCTCCAGCTCTGTGACATACGAATTGCCGAAACGATCCTGCCGTTCGCGTAGTCGCTGCGCCATCTCAAAGGGAGCGCCGAACAACAACATTGGCAGGTCGTCGGGCGCTCCGCTCGGCAGCATCGCGCCGAAGGCGTCAAGAACGGCGTTGCGCTCGGACGTCGCAGGAGACCGCATGCACGGGCATATTCAACTCAACACTGGGTGCCCGCTCCCCCAGCAGGCTTCGGACGTACTCAATGCGACTGACAATTTCCTTTGCACCAGCAAACCGGGGCACCCCACCGGGCCCGATCGCGGCGCCAGTGAGCGCGACTACGTCGCCATGCGTGGCAGCGAGCTTCAACATGTGGTCATCCCAACCCGCAATTAATAGAGGGCATAGACAAACCGCCATGCCTCGCAGAGGTATGCTGCATAACGGCTGCAATCCCGGTGCTGCACAGACGGGCGCTCGGGTAGGAGACACCGGGAGTTTCTTCTACCCGCGCCCGTACCAAACCACCCATGCGGAAATCGGCAGAGTCGCAGGCACCCAGCAGACGCAACCACCGGCCTCCTCGGCGTATCATCCCATGGAAGTCAGCGATTTCAGGGGCTGCATGTGAGTCCGGCAGGCAAGGAACCCGGACGACGGCTCAACGAGCGGCAGTCGATGCTCATCAGCCCCACGGACTGTACGCCCGGCCGTGGAATCGTGCGTCCCTCGGGCCGGGGTGGCGCAATCTCTGAATCTCAGCTTTCACCTGGTCGGCTGCCACCGGTGCGGGATTCGAGCTGTTCGGCAAATTGCCACGGTGGTGCCATCAGATCGGCACGATAGACCTCGTGTCCGTGGACGACGTCGGCCACCCGGAGCGGCCGCTGCACCGGCGTTGAGTACGCGCGCGAAACTCCACTGGAGAGCACAGGTCCAATCGGCCGTGGCGCGATCTTCGTCCACCAAGTGACCCCTGGACCTGAACGAATCCGACCTACCAGGTCCTTATTCACCGGTCACAGATGGGGTCGAGAGGCTGGTCTGCCGTGGGTGGACACCTGGTGAACGGGGATGGGTTTCGTACATGCGTGCACCGACTGCGACGGCTGCGGCGGTGCTGATGACGGCAGCGGCCCAGACGGCGGCGTGGAGTCCCATGAGGTCTGCGGCGATTCCGCCGAGGACGGCGCCGACGGCGTAGCCGAGGTCGCGCCATACTCGGTAGATGCCGACGGCTCTGCCCCGCCAGGCAGGGTGGGCGACGTCGCCGATGACGGCGAGCAGGGTCGGGTAGACCATGGCGGTGCCGAGTCCGAGCAGCACGGTTCCGGTGGCCCAGCCGGTGAAGTCGTTGGAGTAGGCGATGACTGCGAGTGCGGCCGCTTGTAGTGCCATGCCGCTGGTGATGAGGTGTTTTCGCCCGATGCGGTCCGAGAGGGCGCCGGTGACGAGTTGGCCGGCGCCCCAGACGCCTGGGTAGAGGGCGAACAGGATCCCGATTCGGGCGATGGTGAGGTCGGCGGTGGCGAATAGGAGTGGGAACAGGCCCCAGGACAGGCCGAAGTTGAGGTTGTTGACCAGTCCGGCGTGGCTGGCCGAGGACAGGGCGGGTTCTTTGAGGCTGGTTTGTACGGCGATCTCCCGGTCGGTGAGCTCACCGTGTAGGTGGTCGTGGAGGCCGTCGGCTCGTGGTGTGTGACTGTCGGCTTCGAGGCGGGCGTGGTCGCGGGTTTCGTGGACGAAAAGCCCGGAAAGCAGCAGGGCCAGTGCGACGTAGGCGAGTCCGAGCAGGAACGGGGCGGGGCGTAGGCCGTAGTGTTCGGCGAGGTATCCGGCGAGTAGGGAGCTGACCGCGACGGCACCGTAGCCGGCGGCCTCGTTGAGGCTCATGGCCAGGCCGCGGCGGGCTGGGCCGACGAGGTCGATTTTCATGACCACGGTGGTCGACCAGGTCAGTCCCTGATTGATGCCGAGTAGGACGTTGGCGCCGATGACCCAGCCCCAGTTGGGGGCGGCGATCAGCATCAGTGGCACCGGTAGGGCGAATAGCCAGCCGATGAGCAGGACGGGTTTGCGGCCGTACCGGTCGGAGAAGGTGCCGGCGAAGTAGTTCGCGATCGCCTTGGTGATTCCGAAGGCGGCGACGTAGGTGAAGATGTAGGTGTAGCCGGTGAGTCCGAAGTCGGATTCGGCGAGCAGCGGTAGCACGGTTTGCTGTTGCCCGACCATCCCGCCGACCAACGCATTGACAGCGACGAGGAGCGTGAATTGGGCGGCGTTTTCCCGCAATCCCAATACCGGGCCTCGGGAAACGGTGCCGGTTTTCATGATTCGATGACCAAGTCGTCTCCGGTGGCGCGGGCATAGTCGCCGGGCCCACCGTCCAACACGTGGATATCGGTCCGCCCAGCAGCGGCGAGGATGGCGGCTGCGGTCATGGCGCGTTCCCCGTGCCCGCACATCACCAGCACCGGCCCGGCAGGCAGCTGCGGTAGCAGGCCGCCCAGCGCTGCGAGCTCGACATTGCGGGCGGCAGGCACATGGCCGTTGGCGAATTCATTGCGTTGACGGACATCCAGGACAACCGCGGGCGGATCGGCGGCAAGCAGGTCGGCATCGGTTAGGCGCACTTCGTGAGCCTCGGTGGCCCCGGTCCAGGCATTCATTCCGCCGGCGAGTTCTCCAGCGAGTGCATCGAACCCGACTTTCGCTGCGTCCCAGGCGATGTCGTCGGCGCTCTGCCCTGGGTCTCGGATGATGACGACCGGCCGGTTCGGGTCGACGAGCCAGCCGAGCCAGGTGGCGAACACGGGCCGCAGCGTGATCGACAGCGCGCCGGGGATATGGCAGGCGGCGAAGTCGGCGGCTGCGCGCACATCGACGAGCTGTGCTCCGTCGGCGATCAACTCCTGGACCTGGGTGCTGGTGAGCGGCGGGATGTCGAGGGTTTCGCCGAGGACTGCGGGGCCTTTGTGGTTGATTTCGCCCAGCCGGAGGAAGTAGTCGGGGAAGGTGCCGAGGGAGGCGAGCAGGGCGTCGACGAACGCGTCTTCGCCGTCGACCTGGAGCAACGGGTTGGTGGCGCGTTCGTGGCCGATCGTGCTGACCCGCTCGGCGTTCAGCGAGGAGGAGCAGAACGATCCGGCGCCATGGGTGGGCCAGACCGGGGTGTCGTCGGGCAGGGTCATCAATCGTTGCAGCGAGTGGTACTGGGCGCGGGCCAGTGGCACGGTCTGCTCCTGGGAGACCAGGTCGGTGCGTCCGGCGGTCCCCACCATCAGCGAGCCACCAGTGAAGACTCCCAGCAGTCGATCGCCTTCGTAGAGCAGATATGACAGGTGCTCGGGTGAATGCCCCGGGGTGAACAGCGCTTCCAGGGTGAAGGAGCCGAGCTCGACCCGGTCGGTGTCACCGAGCGCTGTCACTTCGAAGCCGCGAGGGCCGAACTCGGGTGCCAGCACGGTGGCGCCCTCGGTTTCGGCGAGTTCCCGTGCACCGGAGATGAAGTCGGCATGCAGGTGGGTCTCCACCGCGTAGGCAATCCGCACGCCGAGGCGGGCTGCTTCGGCGCGGACTTGACGCAGGTCGCGTTCGGGGTCGAGCACCATCGCCCGCCCGTCACCCAGGTCCAGCAGATACGTCGAGTTGCCCAGTCCTTCGTCGATTACGGGAACGAGGGTGAGTTCGGTCGGCATGCGAGGTGCTCCTTCATCCGGTCCGCGGCAGATATTCCAATACTCCGTGGAATATCGTTTGATAGTATTCCATGGAATCATGGATGAGCAACCTGGCGGAGCGATAGCACGACGACCGAGTCGCTGGTACGCGATTCCACAGACGATCGGAGGTCTCATGGTGGAGGGGAAACGGGCCACGAAGACGGCGCTCTACGACGCGTTCGCCGCCAGCGGCAAGGCCCTGGCCAGCGGAAAAAGGCTCGAGCTGCTGGACCTACTCGCTCAGGGCGAACGGACCGTTGAAGCCCTGGCGAGGGCCGCGGGACTCAACCTGACCACCGCGTCGGCGCATTTGCAGACCCTCAAACAGGCCGGATTCGTGGCCACCCGCCGCGACGGGGTCCGGATCCATTACCGGCTCGCCGGCGCCGACGTCGCCCAGCTGCTGGTGTTGCTGCGCAAGGTCGCCGAAACCCATCAGGCCACAGTGGCACCCGCCCGCGACGCCTACCTCGGACCAGCGGCCGATAGCGAGCTGTCCCGGGACGAACTGATCGCGCGCAGCGACGCCGGCACGGTGCTGGTACTCGATGTACGCCCGGCCGAGGAGTACGCGGCCGGTCACATTCCCGGCGCCGTGAGTATCCCCGTCGCGGAATTGCCCCAGCGGGTCGCAGAGCTGCCGGTCGACACCGACATCGTGGTCTACTGCCGGGGAGAGTACTGCGCGCTGGCCTACGACGCGGTGCGGCTACTGAACGAACACGGCCGCCGCGGCATACGCCTGCACGACGGCATGCTCGAATGGCGGCTGGCCGACCTGCCCGTCGACACCGCGAACCTGGATCTCGTGTAAACCGCCCATCTGTACCCGATCCGGGCCTTCGCATGATCGCGCCGGTCCCCGGGCCGCGAGGAATCGAGCAGCATGACCACCACAACCACCTCCGGGCGGCTACCGGATCTCGTTCGCGCGCAACGCCGAATCCTCGCGGTACTCGTGGCCGCGCAAATTCTGTCCGGAGCCGGGCTTGCCGCCGGCATCACCGTCGGCGCCCTGCTGGCCCAGGACATGCTCGGCTCCACGGGCCTGGCCGGGCTGCCCAGTGCACTGTTCACCATCGGCTCGGCCGCAGCCGCGGCCGCCGTGGGCCGGATCTCCGACCGAGCCGGCCGCCGCACCGGACTCGCCCTCGGCTACGCCACCGGCGCCGTAGGAAGCCTGGGCGTCGTTGCCGCAGCGATCGCCGACAACGTGGCATTGCTGTTCGCATCGTTCCTGGTCTACGGGGCCGGCACCGCCACAAGCCTGCAAGCCCGCTACGCCGGCGCCGACTGCGCCCAGCCCGCACACCGAGCCCGCGCGATCAGCACCGTGCTGGTCGCCACCACCGTCGGCGCCGTGGCAGGACCGAACCTCGTGACATTGATGTCGAATCTGGCCGAGTCCTGGGGAATCCCGCCGCTGTCGGGCCCGTTCGTGCTCTCCGGCCTCGCCTACGCCCTGGCCGGACTCGTGCTGTGGATCCTGCTGCGGCCCGACCCGCTGCATCTGGCCCGCGTCCGCCTCGAATCCAATACAGACGACATGACCGGTACAGACACGGCTGCGGCGTCGGCTACCCGGACATGGACGGCACCGGTGGTGCTGGCCGCCACCGTGATGGTGCTGACGCAGCTGGTAATGGTCGCGATCATGACTATGACACCGATCCACATGCAGCACCACGGTCACAGCGTCGGCGCAGCGGGCTTCGTCATCGCCGTCCACGTCGCGGGCATGTACCTGCCGTCGCTGCTGTCCGGCGTGCTCGTGGACCGGTTCGGTGCCGGAGTGGTCGGCGTCGCCGCGGCCGTCACGCTGGTCGCCGCAGGCGTCGCTGCCGCATTGGCACCGCCATCGTCGGTGGTGGCCTTGGCGCTGGCCCTCGGTCTGCTCGGGCTCGGCTGGAATCTCGGGCTGATCTCCGGCACCACCATGCTCACCGACGCCGTTCCGCTGGCCACCCGCGCCCGCACCCAAGGCACCGTCGACCTGTGCATCGCCATCGCCGGCGCGGGCGGCGGACTCGGCTCCGGAATGATCGTCGCCGCCACCGACTACCCGGGACTAGCGCTCCTCGGTGCAGCCCTCTCCCTGGCCATCGTCCCCGCGTTGGCCATCGCCGCACGCCGCCACGCCCTGCCCCGTTGACACGATCAGCCGGAACGCCTGCGGCGTAACCGAACCCACGCGCGCACGAACCGAGGCGCGCTGGCTCCGATCAGCAGCGCAGCGACCGGAAGCGCGACATCCACCCAGGGGTCACGGATCGGCCGATACACCGCCGTACCGTCACGCAACTCGATGTAGCCCAGCGGCCGCACCTCCGCACCGCCGCCACCACCGCCTCCGGCGCCGACCTTCTCCGCACTCGACTCACCGCCCGTTCCGCCACCGAAACCGAACCCGGTCCGCGCCACCGGCACAATCGTCACGCCCTCGGCGGAAATCGGTTCCCCGAAAGCCCGCCGCACCGACGCCTTCCCACCCAGCTGCTCGGCTAATCGCTCCAGCAGCCGCGCCGCCGAATCCGCATGCCCGCCGATACCTTCCACAGCCTCCGGGCTGCGCGACTCGTCGGTCATCATTTGTCTCCCTTCGGCACCGCGGTCCCCAGCATGTGCTCCCCCGCCGGAAACGGAACCCGCATCGGCGGGAACACAAATCGCTCGAGCTCGATGACCTCGAACCCTGCCGCTGCCAGTGCACCCAGGTGATCGCGGCCTGTGTGACAGCCGCCGTTGAACACCGGCCACACAGTGGCATCCAGCAGACGCTGAACCCGCCGCATCCCCGACGACTCCGACCGACCATGCTCGAAGAACCGCACAACACCACCCGGAGCCAGCACACGCCGGGTCTCCGCGAGCGCCGCAGTCGGATCGGCCACCGAACACAACGTCAGACACCACACGACTGCGTCGACACTGCCATCGGATACCGGAAGAGCTTCCGCGACACCGTCCATCACCTCCACCGGAACGCCAAGTCCGGCCACCGCTTCCGCGGCCTGCGCCCGCAGCCGCGGTTCGGGCTCGACAGCGATCACCCGCTCGACTTCCGGCGGGATGAACGCGAAGTTCGCACCGTAGCCCGCCCCGATCTCCAGTACTCGGCCCGACAATCCCGCCCACAGCTGCCGCCGATACTGATCCGCTCCAGCTCTTTCCAGCGCGGGACCCGCCAGCCCCGCATACGCCCGCGCGAACACCGGGCGCCTCCTCATTCGCTGCGACATCGCCATTACTCGCTCCACCTGGTCCTCCACGCCCGAGCTAACGCGCTACCCTTCCAGAAAGGAGGTAACCACATAGTGAGGTCACTACACGATATCGCGGACAGTGGCGATACCGCCAGAGCTGCCACCGACCGGGTGTTCGAACTCGCCGAAGTCCTCGGCGCGATGATGCAGCGCGGCATGGCCGAACGCGGACTCACACCCGCACGTGCTCGCCTGCTCTGGGCCTTGCACCACAGCGGCCCCGTCACCCAACGCACCCTCGCCGACCTACTCCGGGTCACTCCCCGCACCATCACCGGCCTGCTCGACGGGCTCGGCGCCGACGGCTACGTCCAGCGACAACCCCACCCCGAAGACCGCCGCGCCCAATTGGTGACCCTCACCGACCGCGGCCGCGACTTCACCGCGACCTTGCAGGAAGGACGCGACACCATGGCACAGGCACTCTTCGCCGAAACCCCGGCCGACGAACTACACAACTTCCTCACCACCCTGGATGCGGTCGTCGCAACCCTCCGCCGAGCCAGCCCCGAGAGCACCACCTGATCTCGGAACTCCATCGATTGCGGCCCACCCAACCGAGAGATCCGATGGTGGACTGATGCCTCGCACGCCTGGCCATCGTGAGCATTGCCGGTAATGCCGGGATCGGACCCGTGATGTACAAGGGATGTGATCGACCCTCGAGTTGTCTTCGACATCGGCCTGAGCTGGGGCCGGCAGGTCGTGCCGCTCTACGTGCTGTTCCTGGTGGTGATGGCCTTCGCCGGGCTCTAAGTGGCGAGGTTGTTCGCCCTGGATGTGCCAGACAACCGCGCCATCGTGTTCACTGGCGCGACGCGCAACTCCCTGGTCGTGCTACCTCTGGCGTTGGCCCTGCCCGACAACTTGGCTATCGCCGCGGTCGTCGTGGTCACCCAGGCCCTCGTCGAAGTGATCGGCATGGTGATCGACATCCGCGTGATCCCACGGGTTGTCCCGGCTCGCTGACCGATCGGACTCAGACAGCTCGCAAGATCGATTCCCGCCGCGGGCGCACCACCGGCGAACCGGTTCCAGCCGTCACAACACCCCGTTTCCTGCGCCCGACTCGAGGACCCCGTCAGCACCGAAAGGCACAGGGCATGAGGGCGATTCACCGCATGCCAGCAGGTCGTCGCACCCGGCCTCGAGGGCGGCGCGCAGGGTGTCGCGCACAGCAGTCAGATCAGCTAGTTTCGCGTCGATCTCGACCAACTTGGCTTCGGTCCGTGCCCGCAATCCCGCACCCGGACGGCGCCGGGCTCCTATCCCGGTGACCTTCAAAAGGTCCGCAACCTCGTCGAGGGTGAAACCGAGCCGCTTGGCGGCCTTGATCATCCGCAACACCCTCACCGACTGCTCCGGGTACACCCGATGCCCACCCAGGGAGCGGTCCGGTTCGGCCAGCAGACCCCGGCGCTCGTAATACCGCAGCGTCTGGATGTTCACCCCCGCGGCTCGCGCGAGCTGCCCGGTACGCAATCCACTCATACTGACCTCCCCGCATTCGCACGCGCGGCCAGACCATCGAGCACCGCCACCCGCGCCGCCGGTACACCGACGACCAAGTGCACGACCCCCGCCACCGCAGCCGTGAACTCGAAGGTGAAGAACGAACAGCACTCCGATTCCCGAGCAGCCAACTCCCGGGCGCGGGCCTCGGCGCCGGTGTCCAGAACCAGCCGCAACCGGGTCGGCGACACCCGATCCACGCCGCGAACCGCGTCACGAAACAGCGCGTCGAACTCGGCCAACCGCAGCGGCTGCTGCGGCGTTGGCAGCGTGCACGCATCCACAGCCACCCACGCCTGCTCGACCAGCTTTCCCGCCATGTTCGGTTGTGCCGCTTCCCCAGCCATGATCTGCACCTCCTGCCTCGCGAGAGCCCACCCAGCCACTCCGTCACTCGAGGCTAAGCCTGTACCCAGGTACCGAATGCAACCCCAATTCCCGCCGAATCATGCCCGCCGACTCCACCCGGCCAGGTCGGCATGTAGTGCGCCATATCCGCTCGATTGTCGGCGACTACCCTGTTGCGCGGCGAGGGCGAGCTGGCAGGCGTGGCAGTCGAAAAGCTCGGTCGGTTAGTGGCATACCAGTTCGACGGTCATCGTGTCGGCTAAGAACGGATCCCAGCGGGTTGGGAACGCCATGCTCGAGTCGAAGTCGCGTTCGGGCTCAACCGCGCGCTTTCGGCCGTAGCGCGGCGAGGACTCAGTCGCGCTTTCGTACCATCCGGTACGGACACTCACGCCCTTCGCTCCGTCTGCGGGATGCATCGTGTCGAAGGTGGTGCCGGAACGTACGGTGATCGCTTCGTCGGCGAACACCGACTCGTTGGCGGCCGGGATCTCGGGTGCCTCGAATGGTACGACCCGATCCTGGGCCTCGATCACGGTGACCCCCTGGCGCCGAGTCGCGCGAACAGCTGGCCCCCTTCGAGGCCGCAGCATTGCCGCTTACCACGATCAGCGATTCCGGCAGCGCTCGAGTTCCATCGCGGTGGCCGAGGCCAGGTATCCGGCGTCGGCACAACCGCTGATCGGTGGCAACACGGCTCGGCGCCGGTTGCGACCAGGGTAGTTCGCCGCTCGATCTGAGCCGCGCTCGCTCAGATCGATTCGCAGCAAAGGTGATGCGAAAGATCCGGTGAAAGCGGCAGTGCCAGATCAGGAACCCCACGGTCACGATGTTCCGGAGACGGCACGGCGCGAGCCCGGCAGCGACGGCAACCCGCGAGGATGAGGCGATGTCTCGGGTGTAGCAGCCCGACATCCGGACCGGACGGCCTAGCGTGAAATGTCCGCTACACGGCGTTTACGGTCCGCATCCGGAGCCCGCTGCGCACCATACGTTTTAGCTGCGCCCATAAGGCGCCTCGCCAGGTTCCGAAATTGGTTCTCGGAATCGGGAATCAACACTTTCTACTAACCGTTCATACGACTGAAAGCGGTTAGATCATCGAACATGAAAGGCCTCCCCCATGTCTCGTCTGCCCCTGATTCAGCCCGATACCGCCACCGGCAAGGCCGCCGACCTGCTCGCCGGCGTGCAGCAAGCCCTCGGTGTCACCCCGAACATGACCAAAGCGATGGTCAACAGTCCCGCCGTCCTCGAGGCGTACCTCGGGTTCTCCGCAGCATTGGCCGGCGGCGCGCTCTCCGCGCCAACCCGCGATCGGATCGCGCTGCTCGTCGCCGAGGAAAACGGTTGCGACTATTGCCTGTCGGCGCACAGCTACATCGGCGCCAACATCGCCAAGCTCGACGCCGACGAGATCGCCGGCGCCCGCCACGGGCAGTCCGCCGACCCGAAAGCCGCTGCGGCCTTGGCCTTCGCCACCGCACTCGTGCGCACCAAGGGCGGAGTCGAGGAAGCCGACCTCGAGTCAGCTCGAGCCGCGGGCCTGAACGCGGCCGAGATCACCGAGGTGATCGCCAATGTCGCGCTCAATGTGTTCACCAACTACCTGAACAAGGCCGTGGACACCGAGATCGACTGGCCGGTCGTGCGCCACCACACCCACTAACGCTCCATCACCACAACGGAGACACAGCGATGAAGCACACCGCCCTTACCCTGCCCGTCAGTTCACGGAGCGGTTCGCATACCACCATGTGGTCGCGCACCGCCCGAGGGTCCAGTCCCGTTCTCGACATCGAATCCTGTGTGGGACCAGGCAATATCCTGCCGCACGATCTGAGCATGGACGCGCCCACGCTGTGGTCGGACACGGCGGGCGGTGTGCTCATCGCGGTACCCGCGCTCACCTACTCGGCATCCGCACGCCCCCGGGGCCGATCGTGACCGGGCGCTACGGTCAGATCGCATTCACCCCGCTGGTGCGTGAGCATCAACGCGAACACGGCAGCCTGCGCGGCTACGAGCGGATGACCCAAGTGCCCGAAGTCGCCGATCGGATCGGTCCCGACGAAGCCTGGTTCATCGGCGAACGCGACAGCTTCTACCTCGCGACGGTCGGCGAGACCGGCTGGCCCTACATCCAGCATCGCGGCGGGGCACCGGGATTCCTGCGGGTGCTCGACCCGAACACGCTGGGATTCGCCGACTTCCGAGGCAACAAGCAATACATCAGCCGCGGCAACCTCGACCACGACAACCGAGTCGCACTGTTCCTGATGGACTATGCCACCCGGTCGCGAATGAAGATCTTCGGCCGGGCCCGGACAGTCGAGGCCACCGACGATCCGGCACTGATCGCCTCGCTCGCGATCGAAGGATATCGCGCGCAGGTCGAGCGCGCGGTGCTGATCGAGGTCGAGGCATTCGATTGGAACTGCCGTCAGCATATTCCGGTGCTGTATCCGCAGGCCGAGGTCGCCGAGGCAATGCAGAGCTTGCGTGACCGGATCGCTGACCTCGAGGGCGAGATCGCCCGGCTGCGCGGAGATTCCGCGCACGACTGATTCCGGTTGCCGCAACGCGGCCCGCGAGCATCCTGCTCCAACTATTCACTAGACCCAGCCAGTTAGGACGTGAAGGGAATGCGCCCCGACAACCTCGCTTGGGCCGGACTGGCGGCGATGACCGTGTCGTTCGGCCTCAACTTCACCATGGGCGTGTTCTTCGCCCCGACCGCCGCTTCGTACGGGGTCTCGGCGACCGCGCTGACCGTGGCCGCCGCGTTGGGCACGTCGGTCACCGGCCTGGCTCAGCCGGGTATCGGCAGGCTGCTGGATCTGCTCGGCGCCAAGATCGTGCTGATCGGCGGGCTCGCCCTTATCTCGGGCAGCTATCTGGCGCTGGCCACGGTGACCGAGACCTGGCAGTTCGTCGCGGCCTATATGTTGCTCGGCGGCCTCGGCTTCGCGGCATCGTCGACGCTCACCGTAACCACCCTGCTGGGGCAGGCGTACGGCCCGCATGCGGGCCCGGCGATGGCCAGGGCCGCGATCGGCATCAACCTGGGCCAGCTGATCACACCCTGGGCCGCCACGGCACTGTTCGGTCCGGTCGGCGTTCGCGGAACCTTCGCGCTGCTCGGCGCGATCGGCGTGGCCGCGACCGCGGTGCTGTGGCAGTTGTTGCCCGCCGATCCCCGGAGCAAGTCCAACGCAGGGCCCGGCGAGCCGCTGACGCACCGCTGGAAGGTACTGGTGTCCTTCGGATTACATGCGGCGATTCTGTATGTCTTCGTGCTCATGCTGCCGAAACATGCTGTGGAACAGGGCTGGTCGGTCGCTGGAGCGGGTAGGTTGGTCGCGCTGGCTGCCCTGGCGGCCGGATTGTCGTCGGCGGCCATGGTGCGGCTGTTACGTCGCTATCCGCCGGAAACACTGCTGCGAGTGTTGTATTCGGTGCGTGTAGCGGCGCTGCTGCCCGCTGTGTTCGTGCCGGGGCCTGAGGTGCTGGTCGTGGTGGCCGTGCTGTTCGGCATCGCCTCGTTCCCGGCCATTCCGCTGACCATGGCGATCCTGTCGCGTGGTCTCGATCCTGCCCGGATGGGACGCACGCTGGCGCCGGCATGGGTGATCCATCAGCTGTCCGCCGCTACCGGCCTCGGCGTGGCCACCGTCGTGCATCTGCTCACCGACAGCTATCGCGGCTACTTCGCCCTCGGCCTGGTGTTCACCGTCGCCGCCACCCTGCTGATCACCCCGGTTCGCCGCCGCGAACCGGTCACCGCTTGAAAGGAGCACTCTGCTGGCCCATTTCGTACCCGTCTTCCGTAGCGGCGACTTCGTCGCGATCAACCAGAACTTCCCTCGTCCGAGTAGACATCTCCGAGAAAGCGAACCCACCATGAGCCAGATCCGCCACAACACTGTCGAGATCCAGGGACAGTCCGTCTTCTACCGGGAGGCAGGCGATGCGAGTGCACCGACGGTAGTGCTGCTGCACGGCTTCCCATCCAGCTCGTCCATGTTCCGTAACCTGATCCCGGCCCTCGCCGAGGACTACCACGTGTTCGCGCCCGATCACATCGGCTTCGGTCAGTCGGCCATGCCGCAGGTCGACGAATTCGACTACAGCTTCGACAAACTCACCGAGATCACGCTGGAGCTGCTCGACACCCTCGGCGTCGACCGGTTTGCGCTCTACATCCAGGACTACGGTGCGCCCATCGGGCTGCGCATCGCCAAGCGCCACCCCGAGCGGGTCACCGCGATAATCACCCAGAGCGGCAACGCCTACCTCGAGGGATTCACCCCGTTCTGGGAGGTGTTGTTCGCGCACGCCAACGACCGCACCACCCATGAACCAGAGGTGCGCAAGCTGCTCGCGCCGGACGCCACGAAATGGCAGTACACGCACGGCGTTCCGGCCGATCGGCTCGCATTCGTCAGCCCCGACACATGGGCTCTCGACCAGGCGTACCTAGACCGACCCGGAAACAAGGAGATCCAGCTGCAACTGTTCTTCGACTACAAGAACAACCTCGACCGCTATCCCGAATTCCAGAAGTACTTCGCCGAGCACCAGCCCCCGACCCTGATCACCTGGGGTGAGCACGACGAGATCTTCGGCGCCGACGGTGCCCGCGCCTATCTGCGCGACCTGCCCGACGCCGAACTACATCTGCTGGACGCGGGCCACTTCGCGCTCGAAACGCATGCACCGGAGATCACCGCGCTGATCCGCGACTTCCTCGGCCGGGCCCTGCGCTGAATCCCTCGGGTCGCGGTTGGGCGGACTCCCGTACTCGCGTGTCCGCCCAACCGAGGATCTATCAGCTCTGGGAGTAGGTGTTGGCAAAGGCCGCCACCTGGTCGGGGCCGGTTGCTCGATCCGCCGAATCATCCTGGAGGTCGATGCCGCCGGCCAGCCACCCGCCGTCGATGGTGAACACACTGCCGGTGATGAACGAGGCACTGTCACTGGCGAGAAACGCGACCAAGTCGGCAACTTCCTCGCTACGCCCCGGCCTACGCAGTGGAAAACGGCTGCCGACGTGGAGCTCTTCGCCCATCTTTCGGGTGAGTTCGTTGCTGGCGATATATCCGGGGCAGATGGTGTTGACCCGAATACCGACGGGCCCCAGCTCGAGGGCAGCCGATTTCCCAAGACCGATCACACCGTGCTTCGAGGCCGAATACGCCGAGGACATCCGCACCCCGGTAAGCCCAGCCGCCGATGAGGTGACCACAATCGAGCCACCACCCGCATCACGCATGGCCCGGCCTGCCGACTGCAGACCGAGCAGCACACCGCGCAGGTTCACCGCCATCGTGCGGTCCCACTCCTCCAACGGGTAGTCCAGAACACCGGCCCAGTGCCCTGTCGCGGCATTGAGATGGGCGAAATGCAGGGCGCCGTACCGTGCGACCGTCTCGCGGACCATCGCTTCGTTGTCCTCCGGCGACGCCACGTCGACCCGCAAGCCGAACGCCTCACCACCCGCGGCCACGATCTGCTCGGCCGTCCGCTCGACGCTGTCGAGAGTGCGTCCGGCGCAGCACACCCGCGCTCCCCGGGCCGCCAGCGTTACCGCCGTCGCCGCGCCGATCCCCGACCCCGCGCCGGTAACGACCGCGACCTTCCCTGCCAGCGAAACCGCTCCATTCTCGGTGATAGCCATCAATTGCTTCCCTTCTCGATCCATGCACATGCCATCGGTCCGAGATAAGACGCCGGTGATGTAGTCCCCGTGACACCGCGGCTGCGTGATGTGCACCACGATCAGGTGAGCGCTATACGCTCGTCTCTGCCGCGTGAAGCTCCGAACCGCCCCTGATGGTTCACCGCGGTCGCCGAGGGCGATCGCGTCATCGCCGCGACGCAAGCATCGCGACCGAGTTTCGCAGCAGTGGCCACAGAGTGTCGGCGACGGTCGGGCGGCCATCACCTGGTCCGAGGGCAACTTTTCGCCCGGGCTCGGCGGTATGAGATCAGGATTCAGCGGTGAACGAAGGGTCGAACTCCGTGAGCATGGCGCGGATGCTGATCAAAGCACTGTCCTATGCCGGAATGGACGCCTCCGTTTTCGCGCACCGGCCAGATATGCGGCCGGAAGTGCTCGCCGACGATCGGTGCCGGGTCTGCTCGTCAACGATCTACTCGATGTGGGAACAGCTCATCACCAGCGACCGTGGAACCACTGTCGGCCTCGATGCGGCAGCTTTGGTGCCGGTGGGCCACTTCGGCGTCTGGGATTACCTCTTCCTCGCCGGCGAGAATCTCATCGGCAGCTGTGGCCGGGCCCTCGATCACGCGCACCTCGTCAGCGGTCCAGGCGCCGACCAAGTCGAGGCGATCGAGGACGGCGCGCTGTTCACCATCCAGCATCGCACCGCGCCTTACGCACCCGACGTCGTCGAAGCCATCGAGTTCTATGCGCAAGCGCTGATCCTCAGGCGAGCGCGGGAAGCCACACGGCGGCCGATCACCCCTGTCCGGGTCACCCTTCGGCAGCCGCCCAGCCAGGCACACCCGCGCCTTGTCGCAGCATTCGGCACCACGAACATCGTCTACAACGCCCCATGCGGCTCCATGACCTTCCTGGACGACGACGCCCGCGCACCGTTGCCGATGTCCCCACCCGGACTCGAGCACATCCTTCTCGATCACGCCGAGCTGGTCTACGCCGCCTCCAAGCCGGTCCTGGATTGGTTCGGGGTCTTCCGCTCCGCACTCGACGACGCTTTTGTCCTGGACGACGCTCCCACCCTGACCTCGGTCGCTCAACGTCTCGTGATGAGCCCGCGATCCCTGCAACGGCGCCTGGCCGAGCAGGGCACCACCTGGCGTGCCGAGGTTCAGGCTGCCCGCCGAGACCGCGCCATCAAACTGCTGCGCGACACCGATCTCCCGCTCGGAACCGTCGCCGCTCGCCTCGGCTACAGCGACACTCGAACCCTGCGCCGGTCCGTCAACCGCTGGCTGGATGCGACGCCCGCGACTTTGCGTTACCGTCCCGTTGAGGAACCCGACTGAGGCTCCAGGCCGCTGGATCCCGATGGGAAACCCACGCCCCTCGGCAAGCAGTTTGCTCGCCGACAACCCCTGTTTACGGTCGCGGCCCTGCACCAAACATGGTCACCGAGCCGTTGTACTGGACCACCTTCCGGCGCAGCGCGGTCATCATCTAGGCGGCCAATAGTTCCTCCGCCCAGGGACTCTGGTGGGCCACGAGCTCCTGCTCGCCCTTGACATCAAGGACTGACACAGAAGGCGCCCGCTGCGATGTCACATCGCGGACAGCTTGTCGAATGCGGCCGCGAACGCGGGGTGGGCTAGGAGCACAATCTGCGCGTCGCTTCGGATCGGACGGATTCGGACGTATCGGGTCGCCCGCTCATGTGCCGCGTATGCGGCGATCAGAAGGACCGGGAACCAGCCGGGCATGAACGCCAGCGCCACCGCCGGCGACAGCGGCCCACTCACCAACCCCAGGTATCCACCCAGCAGCAACCCGATCATCGGTACCAGGCCAACTGCTACCAGGGCGGCGCTGATCGTGCGCAACCATCGCCGTTGGCGCACGCATCGCTGACACAGGGGCCACTCACCATAGAGTTCTGTCGCCGTCGATGACGGCACCCTACGAAGGCGGCACCAACCCTGCCACAGGACCGAACAGATGGTGGTCTGGACGCGAACCTCGTTGTGCCGGTGGAACTGTATGGTCGCGTGTCGACGCTCGACTTCCGCCTCGCCATGCCGGCTACACAGTGGCGGGATCGGACTGACTACATGCATCGACACATGTGTCGCTTCGACGTCGGCCCGAACAGCCACCGTCACCTCTCGAGCTATTCCAACCATCCGCGCTGCCGACGTTCTTGGAAGTACAGGTCGTCCTCGTCTGGCTCGTCGGGTGTGACAATGACGTCGCGGTTGGGTTTGCGTGTGCCGGGGATCAGCTGGCCGGCGCCGGTGGTGGTGGTAGACGCCGCTTCCGGCGGTCCGGGGGATTGCGGGCGCTGGCTGTGGTTCATCGGTTCGGCCGGTGGCGTCGGCTCGCGCAGTTCGGCCCGGTACCGCTCCAGTTCGGCCTCGCCTTGCTCGGCCAGCCGTTGGCGCTGGTCCTCCGGCATCGACTCGAACTCCTCCAGGGCGGCGGGCATGACACGGTCGAGTGTCTGATTGAACGCCTCAGCCCGAACGAAGTCACGAACTGCAAGCTTCCCTTCCAGGACCGCACTGATCTGATCTTTCACAGCTGGATCGGTCGTGTTCGCGGCGATTGCACGAAGGGCATCCGACAGCTGGCGCGAGACCGCGGGGTCACCACCGGCGACGTCCAGAATGGGTTCCTGAGCGCTCATACGTAGGCTCCGGGGTGGTCGTAGCCGCTGGCGTTGATGGCGGGCAGTTCGGCGGATTCGACGACGCCGTTGATTCCGGCCGAGATCAGGCCGATCGCGCCTTCCGACCCGGCGAACATCAGACCGAGCTTTCCCCAGATATCAATCCAGGTCTTGATCATTCGCGCCGCGTCGAACGCTGCCGCTGCTTGCATCGCTGCCGCCGCCGGGGCACCGGCTACCGTGGCACTCAACGCGGCTACCGCCGTCTGCTTGATCGCATACATCGCAGCGAGATCGAACAGAGTCTGCACAAGGCCGGACACTGTCTGCGCCAACCCGTAGGACGAGAGCGCGAAGGCCTTGATCTCATCGGCAATCTGTTGCAGGGGATCAACCTGCTTGTTCAATCCATCGGTGAGCGAGACGAAATAGGTGCGGGAGTTCTCCGCGGCGTTTCCGCGCCACGATGCCTCGAACTCTTTGACCGCCGAATCTATGCCGACGGCGTAGGCGGCGTTGTATTTCGCGAGGTTCTCGATCGCGGTTCCCGCCTTCTGCATAGCCGCCCAATCGCCGGCCACGTAATCGGTGATGATCGTCAAGGCGTCGAACCCGGTGATGGTCTTGATGATGCCGTTCAACCAATACGCCGGGGACACAGCGTTCGCGTTGGTGGCCAGTTCGACCATGTCCGGGACGGGATCGTCGGGCTCCGGGGCGATCAGACTATCGGTCGGCGACTGGCTCATTTCTCGCCGTCCTTGGCATATGTTCGGTCCAGCGCCTCGGCTATACCGCGGTCCGTCGTCCGGTTCATCTGTGCCGCGCTGGACAGCTCGGCAGCAGATTCGCTGGTCACACGCCCAAGGCGCGCATAGTTCGATTGCAGGCTGGTCAGCGCGTCCTGGATGACATCGATCACGCCGCGCAGCACCAAGCCACCTTCCGAACTCGGAAGGTCCAGCCATTCCTTCAAGTATGTCTCGGTCTGCGTGTTGCCGTCGGCCAGCTCGACCAGCTTGGCAGATGCCCCGTCCAAATGATCGGGCTCGACTTCGAGCTTGTCGTTCACCACTCCCCCGTCAGTTCGTTTCCTCGTTCGACCATAACCCAGGTGCTTTACGCGCGTGGGCCTGGATGCTCGGCGTCTGGAAGGCTGGTCCGAAGCCGGAGCCGTCGCCACCCGCTCCTTCTGGGCGACCTTCGTGCGCAGCCTCGCCGAACACGGCACCTTGCGGCCGGACGTCGATGCCGAGACCGCCGCCGACAGCTTGTTCGCCCTCGGCTCACCACACGTGTTCCGGTTACTGCGCCGCGAGAGTGGCTGGCCCGCAGGGAAATACCGCGACTGGCTGGCAGAGGCGGTGGCAGCGCACCTGCTTGCGCGGTAGCCACACGTTCGAGCGCCGCTCAGTGAATCCGCTCAACCCTCGTTCTCCGGCGCTTCCGGGAAACGCCGCAACAGCAGAATGGACGCCGCCAGGCCACCCCACACCACCGTAACCGCGATAATCATCATGATGATCGCACCCGTCGACATCAGTCCTCCGCCTTCCGTATCTGTGGCAGGTCGCCACCAGTTTCGGTGGCCATCGCCGGTTCGGCCGAGTCGACGTCGCGCCACGGGATCATCGCGAGCACGACGCCCACGACCACCGCCCCGATCGCAACCCCCCAACCCGCGATGATCAGGAACCCCGTCGAGTATCCGCCGTAGTTCTCGGTGAATTCGGCGCGCAGCGTGTCGATCATCATCCAGCCGAGCACGATAGGAGTGATCACTCCGAGGGTCAGGGTCCACACCCGGCCGAGCCTGATCGCCGAGATCTCGTCTACATGCTCTTGCAGCAATGGCAGTTTACGCAGCAACCACACCACGACGATCAACGCGATCAATCCGGCGAGCGCGATGCCATAGGAGTTGATGAAGTGATCGGCCACGTCGAGCAGGAACAGCCCACCTTCGGTCGGGAACAGCGCGATCGAGACCGCGGCGGTGGCGCCGCCGACGATGAGAACCGCAGGCACTCGCGCCATTCCGGTGCGGTCCTGGACAGCGGCGATGATGACCTGCACGATACTGATCAATGACGTCAGACCGGCGATAACCAGCGAGCCGAAGAACAGCAGTCCGAACCAGCCCGCACCGAAAGTCAGTTGCGAGATGATCTCGGGGAAGGCAACGAACGCCAACCCGATGCCACTGGTCGCTACCTCGTTGACGCCGACACCGGACTGGGTGGCCATGAACCCGAGCGCTGCGAAGACGCCGATGCCGGCCAGGATCTCGAACGAGCTGTTGGCGAACCCGGCAACGAGCGCAGAACCGGTCAGGTCCGCGCGCCGGCGCAGATATGAGGAGTAGGTGATCATGATGCCGAAGCCGACCGACAGCGAGAAGAAGATCTGCCCGTAGGCTGCCACCCAGACACTGCCGTCGGTGATCGCCGACCAGTCGGGCGAGAAGAACGCGTCCAGCCCCTTGTCCGCCCCGGGCAGGAACAAAGCCCGTACGACCAGGATCACGAACAGCACCGCCAGCAGCGGGATGAAGATCTTGCTGGCGGTCTCGATCCCGCGCCGCACGCCGAAAGCGAGCACGCCTAGCGTGACCGCCCACACGATAATGAGCGGGATCGCCACGCCGGCCACGTAGGTTGTACTGAATCCGGGCTCGTCGGCCTGCTGGACGAAGCCCGAGAAGAAGGCGTCGGGGTCATCACCCCACTGCTGGCCGACCGAGAATCCGACGTACCGTACTGCCCAGGCGATGATCACCGCGTAATAGGTGGCGATGACGAAACAGATGGCGACCTGCCACCACCCGATGGCCGCCGCCGGCCGGGACAACCGCAGGAATGCCCGCGGCGGCGAGCCGCGGAACTTATGGCCGATGGCGTATTCGAACACCAGTACCCGGAATGCCGGCCGTCAACAGCGCGATCAGGTACGGGAGGAGAAAAGCGCCACCTCCGTTGTCGTAGGCGACATACGGAAACCGCCAGATATTGCCGAGGCCGACCGCCGACCCGATCGCCGCCAATAGGAAGCCGGCCCGCGAACCCCACTGCTCCCTCGCCTGCACCTCTCGCATCGGGCCCTCCGTCCGTCCGGTCACCGAACCACCGCTGCGTGAATGTAACGCGAAACCGGTGTGCGTGTGTCTGCTTCACCGGGCACTGTCATCGAAGCGCAAACCATGGCCGGTGGCCTGTCAGCGACCGGGTGTTCAGGTCCCGCGGTCGTTGGTGCCGCGTAAGTAGATGAGGTGGTCGCCGGGCTGGATCTCTGGGGCCTCCGGTGAGTCGAGGCGGCGCGGTCGGCCATCGCGAACGAGGCTCAGCACGACGTCGGCGAGAGTGCGGGGGTCACGGCCCACCTCCTGAGGCCGCACGGGGCGTTGGGCGAGCGCGATACCCGATTCGGGGATCAGCAGATCCTCCATGAGTTCCACGGCCTTCGGCTTGGTGGTCGCAAGGCCCAGCAACCGTCCTGCCGTCGCCGACGACGCCACGACGGTATCTGCGCCCGACCGGCGCAGCAGCTCGATATTGTCGGTCTCCCGGACTGCGACGATGATCTCAGCGGTCGGTGATAAGCGCCGTGCGGCCAGGGTGATCAACATGGCCGTGTCGTCACGGTTGGTGGCTACGACAACCGAGCGGCAACGCTGAACCCCGGCCAACCGCAAGACATCTGCTGTCGTCGCGGAGCCACGTAACGTCACAAGCCCTTCGCCGGACGCGATCTCGAGCGCGGCGGCATCGGTATCGACGACGAGGAGGGGCCGTCTGGCTCCTTCGCCGAGCATTGCTCGGACGGCAGCACGTCCCTTCGTCCCATAGCCGATGACAACGGTGTGGTCACGGATGCGGCGGCGCCAGCGTTGGATTCGGAACGCTTGACGCGAGTCCTCGGTCAGAGCCGCGAGGGTGGTACCGACCAAGACGATGAGGAAGAACACCCGCAGCGGGGTGACCACGAAGGTGTTGGCCACTCGGGCGCGGTCGGTGAGCGGGACGATGTCGCCGTAGCCGGTGGTCGACAGCGACACCGTCGCGTAGTACGCGCTGTCCAGCAGCGAGACCTGGCCGTCGACGGCGTCGGTGTAGCCCTCGCGATCCAAGTAGACCACCACCACGGCCAACCCGAGCGCAGCGATCGCGCTGCCGATGCGCACCCCGATCGCCCTGGCGGGGCTGCGCGCGTGTCGGGGTATGCGCACGATTCCGGCTACCCGGTACGGCACGTCCGCAAGCCGGGTACTCGGCCGTCGCCGGAACACGGGGCTCAACCTCGCGCTCCGAGCATTCCCCGATCGGATACCGCCGAGCAGCGGTGTCGCGAGGCAGGATGGCTCACGGAAATCTCCCTGGTCGCAGGACTCGGTCACCTCGCCGACCAGGCTTCCCGGCACACCGACGGCTACGGTAGCAGCCGAGCAGGCCTGGCGGCACACGCGACTCTCGGTGCCTTCACTGATTGCAGGCACGTGATGGCCGGTCGCCGTCGGCGCGGAGCCGCGTGCACCGCCGCAGGTTCGGGCAGTACTGTGGGAGCGGGGAGGGCACCCGTGATCTCGCTGGTGGTTGTCCCGCAACAACACTGGAGGGAGATCCCTTGTTCGACTCGGCCGATGCGCCACGCGGTCCGGCACTGGAGTTCGTCACGATGGCGCTGGGTTGGGATCCCGCACCCGGTCGTTTCGACCCCGGCCGCGCGGTCGCCGACATCGACCTCAACGCCTCCGCGTTTCTGTTCTCAGACCAGGTCCTGGTCGATGTCGTCTTCCACGAACAGCTGACATCCAAGGACGGAGCGGTGCGTCATCTCGGTGACAGCACCACCGGTCAAGGTGACGGTGACAATGAAGTGATCGTCGCCGATCTCGGCCGTCTACCCGGCGACGTCACCTCGATCGTGTATGTCGTGACCTCCTATACCGGCCAATCATTCGACCACATAGCCAACCCCTTTTGCCGTGTGGTCGATGGGGTCACCGGAGCCGAGATCGTGCATATCGACCTCGGCCACCACGCCCATACCGGGTTCGTGGTAGGCGCCGTCGCTCGGCATGACGGGATCTGGCGGCTGCACCCGATCGGCAAGACCATTCCCGCCAGACACCCGAGTGAAGCGGTACCTCATCTAGTGCGTTTGATGGAGTGAAATGCTAACGCTTCGGTCGCTTCCTCTGGCGTTGACAGATTCTTGACAGTCTCGGCAGGTTTTTCACCAGGATCGCCCGTCGCGCGTTGATACTGTGGCCTCGGTGTGCCGGGAAGCCTGGTCGGCGAGGGACAACAGTTCTTCCACAACGACTGGGGCACCGGATATGGCAGAGCACGCAATCGTCATCGGTTACGGCGCGGTCGGCCGCAGCGCCGCGCACTCGCTCGGGTTCGACGAACGAGACTCGACCATCACTGTGATCGACTCCGACTACGAACGCGTCGCGCTCGCCGAACACGACGGCTGGCGATCACTCCATGGTGACGGGGGCCGCGCCTGCCTTGCAGCGGCGGCGATCGAACAGGCCACAACAGTGATCATCGCGGTATCCGACGACGTGGGCACCGCGCGCATCATCGCCGACATCCGGGAGGTCAACGGCTCGGCTTACCTCTGCGCTGCCGTGCGTGATCCTCGCTGGGAGCCGGTGGTAGCGCGCCTGGGGGCCGACAAGGTCATCGCGGCAAGTCGCCTCACGGGCCGGATTCTCGGGCTTGCGGTCCGCGATCCGGCGTTGCCCGGCAGTGTTCAGGATCAGCTGGACGCGGACCCGGAACTGGTGTTTCTGCAGCGGACGGTCACCGCCGTGGAGGTGGGGCGCGCCCCGAGTGTGTGTGGTCCGGCTGTTGTGTCAGTGGTGCGTGATGGTGCTCGATTTCTGCCAGGCGACAGCGAAGTCGCAGCCCTGCGCGTCGGCGATATTGTCGAGCTCGTACGTTCGCTGCGCTCAACCGACCGCCGCCGATGATCGATCGCCGCCGTGGCGGCTATTCCAGATCGGCGAACCGCTCTACGCATCGGACGGTGCCGGAAACGATGAGCTGATCGCCGGCTCCGATCACGGTGTCAGGGGTGGCGTAGGTGAACTCGCGGCCGGGACGTTTGATCGCGACGACGGTGACGTTGTAGTGCTGACGCAGCCCGCTCTCGGTGAGCGTCATCCCGACGACAGCGGTGGGTGCGCTGGTGCGGACCATGGCGTAGTTGTCGTCGAATTCGATGTAGTCGAGCATTCGCCCGGTGACCAGGTGCGCGATGCGCTCCCCCATGTCGAACTCCGGTAGCACCACCCGATGGGCGCCGATGCGTTCGAGGATCGTGCCGTGCTGGCGGCTGGTGGCCTTGGCCCAGATCCTGGGGATCTCGAAATCGACCAGCAGTGAGGTGGTGAGGATGCTGGCCTCGAGGTCGCTGCCGATGCCGACGACCGCATGTGGAAAACCACGCACCCCGAGTTGTTCGAGAGCGTCGCGGTCGGTGGTGTCGGCGACCGCGACGTGGGTCAGCTCGTCGGAGAACTGTTGCACCAGCCTGGGATCGGAGTCGATGGCCAGTACTTCGGAACCGAGAGAGACCAGTTCACGCGCCAGCGACCCGCCGAAGCGGCCGAGGCCGATGACCACCACCCTGGTGGCTGTGTGTTTGGGCGCTTTGTTCGACGGTGTCCTAGCCAACGATGGGTCGCTCCTCCGGTAGTTCGTAGCGCCGCTCGTGCTCGCGAAGCGCCAGCGCCGAGGCAAGGGTGATCGGGCCGACACGCCCGATGAACATCAGCAGTACCAGGATCAGGTGCGCGGCCGGTGACAGATCGGCGGTGATGCCGGTCGACAACCCCACAGTGCCGAACGCCGACACAGCTTCGAACAGCACCGCATCCAGGGGAAAATGCGAGATACGCACCAGGATCATCGTCGCGACCATCACCACCGCCACACCGAGCAGCGCCACCGTGATGGCTTGCCGTTGCACAGTCGCGGCGAGCCGACGCCCCATCACGTGCACGGTCGGCTGGCCACGGACCTCGGCGACCACCACGAACGCCAGCAATGCGAAGGTGGTCACCTTGATGCCGCCGGCCGTGCCGGCACTGCCGCCGCCGACGAACATCAGCACGTCATTGACCAGCAGCGTGGTCGGGCTCATCGCACCCACATCCACCGAGTTGAACCCCGCCGTGCGCGGAGTGATCCCGTGGAAGGCTCCCGCCAGCAGCCTGCCCGGGTATGACAGCGGGCCCAGTGTTCCCGGGTTCGACCATTCGAGCGCGGTCACCAGCACGATGCCGACGGCCATCAGCCCAAAATAGGTGATGAGGGTGATCTTGGTGTGCAGCGACCAGCCCCGCAGCCGGCGCCCCCGCATCCTGGCACGGGCGGCACGCGACAACTCGAAGACCACCGGAAACCCGATACCGCCCAGAACCAGCGCAACGGCGATCGGGGCGATGATGAACGGGTCGGTCGCGTGTGCGACCAGGTTGTCCGTGCGCAAGCCGAACCCGGCGTTGTTGTAGGCCGAGATCGCATGGAACACGCCGTAGTAGAGCGCGGAGCCGAACGAATCGGAGGTTGCCACCAGCTGCCTGGCGGTGATCGCAGCGGCGACCAGCACCTCGATCGACAGGCTCATCACCACGACGCCGACAACGACGCGACGGGTCTCCCCCAGCCGCAGTGTCTTCGTCTCGGCCTGCGCGATCAACTGCATCCGCAGCCCCATCCGCCGAGCTACGAGCAGGCCCAGCAGCGATGCGGCGGTCATGATGCCCAACCCGCCGATCTGGATCAACGCCAGCACCACCGCTTCCCCGAACGGCGACCAGTAGGTTGCGGTGTCCACCACTACCAGCCCGGTGACACACACCGCAGACGTCGAGGTGAACAACGCCGTCACCGGAGCGGTCCACTGCCCCGATTCCGACGCCACCGGAAGCATGAGCAGCAACGCCCCGAGCACGTTGACCACAGCGAAACCGACGACCGTGAGCCTGGCCGGGTGCCCGAGCGGACCCAGGCGACGCACAACCGGAGACACAGCTGTCCGCCCCATCCCCGTCAGCGCCCCCGTGCGGATAGACCGGGGACGGCCTCGGCCGATGTCGCGTCCACCTACGTCTCCTCACCTGAATCCGCCCTCTGGCGTCCGCGATCGTAACCCGGCGCGGCACCACCGCTCTGCATGCGCGCTCGGCCGCCACCGGGAGCGCGGCGCCACATCCGCCTGCCGGTGGCGCCCAACTCACGCGTCGGCGGCTACTTCGTGTCGAGGTCGCGGCGGCGAAACGCCTCCGAACCCGCTGCCGCGAGGACGATCGCCAGCACGGACATCGCCGCCAGCGGAACCCAGCGGATGTCATCCATCGGCAGCCGCGCCACGTGTTCGAACGGTGAGAGGTTGTGCACCCAGCGCGGCAGGTCCATGATCGGGCCGAAGAACCCGATGACCATGGAGAACCCGAGCAACGCCCAGGTGAGTCCGATGACACGGGGCGCGAGACCGTACAGCAGCACCGCGACGGCGATCACCATCAGGACGGCGGGCGCGAACGCCAGATGACCGGCCAATACGTCGCCGAGGTAGTGCGTCTGCCCCACCGACAGCGCCATCGCCGCGCCGAGCACGGTCCCGGACAACGCCAGCAACCCCACCGCGCCGCCCGCGAGCACCAGCGTATAGCTGCCCAGCCACGCCGTGCGGCCGGTGGCGGTCGCCAGGACTGGTTCGGTGCGGCCGCCGGTCTCTTCACCGCGCAGCGTCTGCACGCCGAGGACGCCGAAGACGGCCACCAGCAAGGCGTTGAACAACGCCATCGTGCCGGCGTAGCCGTCCAGCATGCGGGTGGGATCACCGCCCATCACGTCGATGACCTGGTCGGGCAGGTCGTCGAACGACTCGACGATCTGCTTGCCGATCCCGCCGTACAGTGCCCCGGCCGCGGCCAGCGCGCAGGCCCAGCCGATCAGGCCGCCGCGTTGGAGCCGCAACGCCAATGCCAGCGGCGTCCGCAGCCACTCCGCCGCGACCGGGCTGCCGCGGCGGGCGGCCACCAGTCCGGCACCGACATCGCGGCGCACCGACAAGGCGTAGCCGATCGCACTTGCCGCGAGCACTGCCGCGATCGACAACGCCAGCGGCCACCACCGGCCATCGGCGTAAGCGCGAGTCTGCTGCGACCAGGCCAGCGGCGACAACCAGGACAGCGCGCTTCCGCCTTCACGCAAGCTGTCGCCCGCAGCGCGGATCACGTAGGCGATACCGAGCGCCGCGCCGGCCATCCCGGATGCTGCCCGCGAGTAGGTGCTGATCTGCGCGGTGATGGTGGCGATGGCGGCGAAAACCAGCCCGGCCGCGCCGACGCTGCAGCCGAACAGTAGGGCGTCGCTGGTGTCCAGGCCCGCGATCGCGAAAGACGCGGCGATCAGCAGCGATAGGATCACGTTGGCGGCTACGGCGACCAGCAGCGCGGCGGTGAGCTGGGCGTGCCTGCCGACGACGTTGGCGCGCACGAGTTCGGCACGCCCGGTTTGTTCTTCGACTCTGGTGTGGCGTGAGATCAGCAGGATGTTCATCAGCGCGGCCAGCAGCAGGAAGTACAGGCCGTAGACGGCGACGATCACCGACTCCACTGTGGGCTCGGCGAGCCCGTAGCCGGGGCCGGAGATGAGGGCGCCGACCGTGCCTTCGGAGAACTGGCTGACCGCTCGCAGATCCTCGGGCGTCTTGTACACCTGCGGCAACGCACTCGCGTAATAGAGCCCCATCACGGTGATGCCGAGAATCCAGGCGGGTAATTTGATCCGGTCGCGGCGCAGGATGAATCGGATCAAGGTGCCGGTGCCGGTCAATGCGTCGGCGCGACTCGCCCCGGGCTGCTGCGTCCTGTCCCCCATCGGGCGGGGCTCGGTTGTCGTGGTCATGTCCGATCTGCCCCGTTGGCGCTGGCCGCGAGCTCGTCACCGTAATGACGCAGCATCAGCTCTTCGAGTGTCGGTGGGTGGCTGGTCAATGAGCGCAATCCGGCACGGTTGAGCCGCTCCACCGCCGCACCGAGAGCGTCGGTGTCGACGTCGAATCGCACCCGTCCGTCGTCGGTGACGACGTGGTGCACCCCCTGCATGTCACCGAGTTCGGTCACTGGTTCGGTGGTGACCGCCTCGATGCTGGTGCGGGTCAGGTGGCGCAGCTCGGTCAGCGTTCCCGACTGCACGATCCGGCCGAGCCGGATGATGCTGACCCGGTCGGCGAGCTTCTCCACCTGGGCCAGGATGTGACTCGACAACAGGACGGTGGCACCGGCTGCCTTCACCTCGGCGACCACCTCCTGGAAAACGACCTCCATCAACGGATCCAGACCTGCGGTGGGTTCGTCGAGCAGGAAGACCTCGACATCGGAGGCGAACGCCGAGATCAAGGCGACCTTCTGGCGGTTGCCTTTGGAATAGGTGCGCCCCTTCTTCGTCGGGTCGAGGTCGAACCGCTCGATCAGCTCGTCCCGTCGCCGTTTGTTCAGCCCGCCGCGCAGGCGCGCGAACAGGTCGATCGCCTCACCGCCGGTGAGGTTCGGCCACAGCTCGACGTCGCCGGGCACATAGGCCAGGCGCCGATGCAAAGCCACCGCATCCAGCCACGGATCTCCCCCCAGTAGCCGCACATCTCCGTCATCGGCGCGAAGTAGCCCGAGTAGCACCCGGATGGTGGTCGTTTTCCCCGCACCGTTGGGGCCGAGGAAGCCGTGCACCTCACCTCGAGCGACATCGAGGTCGAGGCCATCGAGCGCTGTGGTGGGCCCAAATGTTTTGCGCAGACCCGAGATTGCGATGGCGTTGTCCATACCGCCCAGCGTACACATTTTTCACACTTTTGTGAATGTTGTGAACGCTAATATGTAGCTGTACATCAGGTCATGCCGCAGAGGAGGTGAGGGTTGGCCGATCCGGACCCCCAGGAGGAAGCGGTCCTGCGGTTCGCCGAACAGTTCGCGCTGATGCTCACCGAGTCGGGCATGCCGCGGATGTCGGCGCGAGTGTTCGCCTTCGTCCTGGCCGACGACGCCGACCGCTACACCGCCCAAGAACTCGCACAGGGGCTGCGGGTCAGCTCGGCCGCCATCTCGGGCGCGGTTCGCCATCTGGTCCGGATCGGACTGCTCGGCCGTGAACGCGAGCCCGGTGCGCGCCACGACACCTACCGGGTCTACGACGACGATGTCTGGTACGCGATCACCATGCAACGCAAGGACGCGCTCGATCGTTCGATCAAGTTCCTCACCGACGGCGTCGAGTTGCTCGACCATGCACGTCCGGGTGGACAGCGAGTCCGCGAAACCCTCGAGTACTACCGATTCATGCGGGCCGAACTACCCGAAACGATGAGACGGTGGCAAGAACACCGCAACGCGTTGTTCCCAGACGCCGAAACCAGTGGCCGAGGAACTCGATGACCGCCGACTCCGGGGATTCCGCTACTGCCATCGACAGGGCCCGGTTCGCCGAGAAGCTCGCGCTCGGATTAGTCGAGATGGGCTGGCCCCGAATGCCCGCTCGCGTCTTCGCGACGTTACAGACCTGCGATGCGGGCCGGATGACGGCCGGTGAGCTGGCCGAGACGCTCTCGATCAGCCCGGCCGCGGTGTCGGGAGCGGTGAAGTACCTCGACCAGGTGGGAATGGTCGCCAAGGAACGGCTGCCCGGTCACCGCCGCGATACCTATCGCCTCTACGACGATCTCTGGTACGCGAGCTTCCTCAAACGCGACAGAATGATGAAAATGTGGGCGGAGACCGCCGGCGAAGGCATCGACCTCCTGGGCGCCGACACCCCGGCCGGGCGGCGACTGGCCGAAATGCGCGACTTCTTCGAGTTCTTCGCCGCCGAACTACCCGTGCTGTTCGACCGGTGGCACGCACAGCGCACCTCCAGGAATAAGCACTGACTCTACCGATCAGCGACCGGCCTCACTCTTTGATCTTCTCCAGCGGGTAACCGGCCACGGCACAGACCGCAATGCCGTAGACGGCGAGCGCCACCAGCGCCGGAAGCCCCAGCGCCCGTTCTGTATCCATCGCCGCCGCCAGCGCGTAGCCGATCGCGGGAAGGCACAGCAGGGCAGCGGCCGAGCCACAGTAGGCGAAGATGCGGTTCGCCCGCGCTCGGCCGACGGGATCGGTCAGCGATCGCTCCGGCATACGCTCACCCCATCCATCGGTCAGGTTGGTGGCAGTGCCGCGCCACCCCCGCACCGCCATGTAGACGGAGACCGCACAGATTGCGGAAAAAATCAGCGCGACAACGAATTCACGCACTCCGACCTCCCCCGGACCCTGGTGGTGGCGTCTTGGCTTCAGTCTATGCGCAGCACCCGCGATACCGACCAACCCAAACCGTCTATCCCGTATGCATTTCCACTACGGGGAAGCCCGGCAACGAACTTGCCGTCACATATCGTACCGTTACCCAACGGCATGTTGTCGTCGTCACACCCGACCGGTCGTGGCTATCCACGCGAACGACGAAAGTAGGTATCCCGGTGTCTCCGAACGTGATCGGATTCGCGCTACTGCTGATCGGCGTCATGATGCTGATCTCGAAAATCATCCGAGTGCGCTGGCGACTGGCACAGAAACTGTTCATCCCCAGCTCCATCCTCGGCGGCGGGCTGGCCTTGCTCATCGGCCCGGATGTCTTCGGACGGATCGCCTCAGCACTGGGCACCGACCGGTTCGCCGAGGCAGGGTTGTTCACGCCAGAGGTCCTCGAGGTGTGGAAAACACTGCCAGGGCTGCTGATTTCGCTCGTGTTCGCCGGCCTGCTGATGGGGCACAAGCTGCCGTCGCCGCGCGCGGCCTTCCGCATCGCCGGCCCGCAGATCGCGTTCGGGATCACCGTCGCCAGCGGCCAATACGTCTTCGGACTGCTGCTGGCGATCCTGGTCCTCGGGCCGCTGTTCGGGCTGCCCGCGATGGCGGGCACGCTGATCGAGATCGGCTTCGAGGGCGGTCACGGCACCGCCGCAGGCATGAGCGGCACCTTCGAAGAGTTCGGCTTCCCCGAAGGACAGGACCTGGCGCTCGGATTGGCCACCGTCGGCATCCTGTCCGGCGTCATCTGCGGCATCGCCCTCATCAACTGGGGTGTGCGCACCGGCAAGACCGCCGAATTGCGGTCCGATGCTTCACCTTCGGTGTCCGAGCAAGCAGGTCTGGTCGAGAAGGAGCGCCGCCGTTCAGCCGGAACCCTCACCGTGAATCCCTCCTCCATCGAACCGCTGACCCTGCACTTCGGGCTGCTGGCGGTGGCGGTGTTGATCGGTTGGCTGATCCTAGAGGCGCTGCAATGGATCGAGTCGAAGCTGTGGGCCGACAGCTTCGAACTCTTCGCCCATGTACCGCTGTTCCCGATCGCGATGGTCGGCGGCATCCTCGTCCAGATCGCGATCCAAGCGTTCGACCGTGATGAGATCGTCGACGTCCAGCTGATCGAACGCATCCAGGGATTCAGCCTCGACGTCCTCGTCATCGCCGCCCTCGGCACCCTGTCGCTGCAGGCCATCGCCGCCAACATCGGCCCCTTCCTGCTGCTGGCCGGCACCGGCCTGATCTGGACACTCGGCGCCTTCATCTTCCTGGCCCGCCGGATGCTGCCCGACTTCTGGTTCGAACGTGGCATCGCCGACGTCGGCCAGGCCATGGGTGTCACCTCCACCGGCCTGATCCTGCTCCGCGTCGTCGACCCGGACCTGAAGACACCCGCCTATCAGGCCTTCGGCTACAAGCAGCTGATCCTCGAGCCCTTCTTCGGCGGTGGCCTCGTCACCGCGGGTGCCATCCCGATCATCGCGAGCTTCGGCGCCGGATGGCTGCTGGCCGGGATGCTCGCACTGTTCCTCGGCGCGCTGTCGGCCGGGCTGTTCTACTTCGGCCGTCAGAAAGCACCCGAGCCACAGCGACCAGCGCATACCTCGGCATAGCCGTCCGCAGGCGCATCACCGGACGCTCACAGTCGTGTTGGTGCGCCTGCGCAGCGCGGACGGGGCCGGCCCGGCCGCCGCGTTTGCGCCCGGCGGCCCTTTACGGCATCTTTACAGATAGGTGCGCCGGGAAGTCTGGTCGGCAACCCGACCCGAGTGGGGTCGGGCCGGGACCAGTGATGGGTGGGTGCGCAGTGCAGATTCGAGCCGCCACCAGCCCCGCTTCCACAGATTCGAAGCGCACATCCTCGTCCGGCGTCGTCACTGCGGTCCACAACACCCCGTTCACCTGCGCGCGTCGACGCCGCCACCGGGTGCGTCGACGCCCTCCCGATCCGGCGGCCGGAAATTCCGAGCTGCGTCGCGCCGAGACCTCCAGACCGCCTCCCCCAGTGCGGACTCACCGGCGTAGCGCTCTTGCCTGAACCAGCCGACGATCGGAAAGACGCCTCCGATGAACACACCGCAAACCCGCCAACGCCTGTTCGCCCCCGGATCCTGGCCCGAAGCCAGACGCATCGCCTCGATCCTGCGGACCGAAACCGCGGGCGGCATCTTGCTGATCATCGCCGCGGCCATCGGCTTGATCTGGGCCAACACCCCCTGGTCGGACGTCTACGAGAACGTGCGCCACTTCGAGCTCGGCCCACACGCCCTGCACCTGCACCTGCCCCTGGAAACCTGGGCGGCCGATGGACTGCTGGCGATCTTCTTCTTCGTCGTCGGACTCGAACTCAAACGCGAGTTCGTCGCCGGCGACCTGCGCGATCCGCGCCGAGCCGCGCTGCCGGTCGTCGCCGCCGTCGGCGGCATGATCGGCCCGGCCCTGATCTTCGTCGCCTTCAACCTCGGCGGCGACGCCCTCAACGGCTGGGCCATACCCACCGCCACCGACATCGCCTTCGCCCTCGCCGTCCTCGCCGTCGTCAGCTCACACCTGCCGACCGCCCTGCGCACCTTCCTGCTCACCCTCGCCGTCGTCGACGACCTCCTCGCCGTCACCGTCATCGCCGTCTTCTACACCGACGAACTCCACCTCGGATACCTGGCACTGGCCGCGCTCCCACTGGCCGCGTTCGGCCTCGCCGTGCAGCGGAAGGTGCACTCGGTCTGGATCCTTGTACCGCTGGCCGCCCTCACCTGGTGGCTCGTGCACCAGTCCGGCGTCCACGCCACCGTCGCCGGCGTCCTGCTGGGATTCACCGTTCCAGTCCTCACCAAGCCGTCCACCGCCAACCACCCCGACGACCCGGGTCTCGCCGAACGCTTCGAACACCTGCTGCGCCCGATCTCCGCCGGCTTCGCCGTCCCGGTCTTCGCCTTCTTCGCCGCAGGCGTCACCATCGGCGGAATCACCGGGCTCACCGATTCCCTCACCGACCGTCTCACCCTCGGCATCATCGTCGGACTCGTCTGCGGTAAAGCCATCGGCATCACCGCCACCACATTCCTCACCGCCAAACTCACCCGTGCGGAACTCGACTCCGACCTCAGCTGGATCGACGTCATCGGCGTCGCGCTCTTGGGCGGGATCGGATTCACCGTCTCGCTGCTGATCGGCGAACTCGCCTTCGCCGAAGACCCCGGCAGCATCGACGCCGCCCGAATCGGCGTACTGGTCGGCACCCTGACCGCCGCGGTACTCGCCACCGCCCTGCTCACCCTGCGCAACCGCACCTACCGTCGCATCGCCGAACAGGAACAACGCGACGACGACAACGACGGCATCCCCGACATCTATCAACAGACCTCCTGACGGCACAGTGATCCGACGGCTGGTGACGGTCGTGGAGCGGTTTGCCTACGCCCACCGGCAGGCTCAGCAGCGACTCTATGGCCGAGTGAGCTGCACCACCTGAATGAAACAGTTACTCCTCATGCGGTGTCTTGTGCCCGAATGCGTCGGAACGAAGGTAAGGACACCATGAACCTCGTACTGTGGATTGCCACCGGGCTACTGGCCTTTGTCGCCCTGGCCGGCGGAGTCAGCAAGGTATTCGTCCCCAAGGCGAAACTGGTCGAGGCCCCGGGCGGGGAATGGGGTCGACATGCCAGTGTCGGCTTCGTCAAGACCCTCGGGGTCCTCGAACTTCTGGCCGCAGTCGGACTGATCCTGCCTGCCGTGCTCGATATCGCACCGGTCATGGTGCCGGTCACCGCTGTCTGCTGGGTCTTGCTCATGGTCGGAGCCATCGCCACCCGCGTCCGGTTCAAGCAGTACAAGCTCGTGGCGCTGACCTCGGGCTATCTCGCGCTCGCGGCATTCGTCGCGTGGGGGCGTTTCGTCCTGGAGCCCTTCACTGCCTGACAATACCTGTGGCGGCCGAGGCGCGAGCCCGGCTCACATGACTGGTTCGAGGACAGCATGCACCGATACGGCCGTGCCGCGCACTCAGTGCGACACTGGCCGTCTTGGTCGTGTGGTGCGACAGGCGGTCGTCGCGCCCGGCGGCGGTGACTCGACCACTGTGCCCGGTGGTGCCTGTACTCGCGGGTGCCACCGCACCCGTGTCATCAGACGAGTCGGACGCCGGAGCCGACGACCGAAGAGGATTCAATGAAGACCACACCCGAGCCCGGCGGGCGGCAGGCATCGGATCGAGACGGCGGCGGCCCCGCCGCGATCGCGGCGACCGAAATGTTTCTCATGCACCGCAACCTGCTGTTCACCGTCGCCTACGAAATGCTCGGATCCGCAGCCGACGCCGAAGACGTTCTGCAGGAAACCTGGCTTCGGTGGGCCGAGGTCGACCTGCGGCAGGTGCTCGACCAGCGCGCCTACCTGGTCCGGATCACTTCCCGGCAAGCGCTCAACCGGCTGCGCACCATGCAGCGCCGCAAGGAGTCCTATGTAGGTCCCTGGCTGCCAGAGCCGATGCTCACCGCGCCGGACGTGGCCGAGGATGTCGTGCTCGCCGAGAGTGTGTCGATGGCGCTGATGCTCGTTCTCGAGACGCTCTCGCCGACCGAGCGCGCCGTTTTCGTGCTGCGTGAGGTCTTCGATATCCGCTACGACGAGATCGCGGCCGCCGTCGGCAAGACTCCCGCGGCAACCCGCCTGATCGCACATCGCGCCCGCCGCCGCGTCGAAGCCCGCCACCCACGCAGGGTGGTCTTCCCGAGCCAGACGCGTGCGGCTTTCGAATCGTTCCAGCGCGCGCTCGAAACCGGGGACCCGCAGGGTCTGCTCGACGTACTCGCCCCAGAAGTCGTCCTGATCGCCGACGGCGGCGGGATCAAGAGAGCCGCCCTGCAACCGGTCGTCGGCGCCGAGCAGGTGGCCCGCTACCTCATCCGCGGCACAGGGAAGCTCGATGCCCGCATCACCACGCACCCCATCGTCGTCAACGGCAACCAGGCACTCGTCATCTGCATGGACGAGGAGATAAACGGCGTCATGGCCTTCCACGTCGAGGACGCCCGGATCACCGGCCTCTACTATGTCCGGAACCCGGAGAAGCTGACCCGCATCGAATCCGAGATTTCGCTGACCCGGCAGGTCGCACCCCTCGGTTGAAATACGTGAACGCGGCCTCGACAACCACCACACCGACACCTGCCGACGACTGACGGTGAGCATGTCGCCCGTCCAGGTGGCCACGGGTGTGTGCCGGCGATCTGCGCCCCGTAGGCGGCGGCGCCGACCGCCGCCTCGATCTGGTCGGTCAGTCCTGGGTTGTATGGGCGCAGATCACGCTGAAGGCGCGGGCGGCGTCTTCGGGGAAGACGAGCACCCGGAGGCGAACGGTGCCGCCCACAACCCGAGGCGCCGTCAGAGTGGACCGAATACCCCGGGCTCGCAACAGTTCTCGCACACAATGCGCCGCCTGTTCAGTGCCGACGGTGGCTATGGGAAACAGCAGGCCGTAATCCTCGTTGGTCAGCTCGGTGCGCGTGAACCGCCGCACGATCACTCCTCGCCTCCCCGGCCCGTGACACGGTGTTGATAGTCGCGCAGCACAGCCAATTGACGATGTTCTTCGGCTCGCTCGATCGCCGTGAGACGCTCGGCTTCGGACTCCGGATCCGGGCGCAGAAACGATCCGGATCCGGGAGCGCCCGCGGCACCCAATGTGTTCATCTTCTTCGGCACCCGGGCGCCCTGGTATTCGAGCGGTATCGGTCGGCCGTGATCGTCGACCGGCCCCAGATGCTGGTGCATTTCGATGTATTCACCGTGCGGGAGTCGTTTGATCACACCGGTTTCGATGCCGTGGGCGAGCACGGCGCGATCGCTGCGCTGCAGACCCAGACACATTCGGTAGGTCAGGTAGTAGGCAGCGGGCGGGCCGAGCAAGACCGCGATGCGGAAGAACCAGGTCGTCGCGTTCAGCGAGAGGTTGAAGGTCAAGGCGAGGATGTCGTTGACGCATGCCAGCGTCAACACGAGGTAGAAGGTGAGCGCCATCGCGCCGATAGCGGTGCGCACCGGCACATCCCGCGGGCGCTGCAGCAGATTGTGGTGTGCTCGGTCCTTCGACAGGCGCTTCTCGATCCATGGATATACCACCAGGATCGCCAGGACGAGACCCATGACGACCGCAACCCAGAACGCCGCCGGAACCGTATAGCCGCCCACATACAGCTCCCACGGCGGCATCAGGCGGGCGATGCCATCGGTCCACATCATGTAGAAGTCCGGTTGCGAGCCCGCTGAGACATGAGCCGGGTTGTAGGGACCCAGATTCCACACCGGGTTGATCTGCAGCAAGCCTCCCATCAGCGCCGCTGTCGCGAGGGTGAACATGAAGAACGCGCTCTGATCGAGCGAGAAGACCGGAACGATGCGCGTGCCGACCACATTGTTCTCCGTGCGCGCGGGCCCGGGGAACTGCGTGTGCTTCTGGTACCAGACGATGCCGATGTGGGCTATGACCAACGCCAACATGAGCGCCGGGAACAGCAGGACATGGGTGATGTACAAGCGCGGAATGATGATCTCGCCGGGGAAGTCACCGCCGAAGAGCATCCAGTGCAACCAGGTGCCCACCACCGGTATCGAGATGGTGATACCGGAGAATGCCGCCCGCAAACCCGTCCCCGACAACAGATCGTCGGGCAACGAGTATCCGAAGAAACCCTCGAACAACGCGAGTATCAGCAGCAGGCAGCCGATGACCCAGGTGATTTCGCGCGGGCGGCGGAATGCGCCGGTGAAGAAAATCCGGCCCATGTGCACGATCATCGATGCCACGAACAACAGAGCGGTCCAATGGTGCACCTGCCGCACGAACAACCCGCCACGCACCTCGAAACTGATATTCAGCGTCGACTCGTAGGCACGCGACATCGTCCTCCCGCGCAACGGCTGATACGCACCGTCATAGACGACCTCACTCATCGACGGATCGAAGAACAACGTCAAATACACGCCGGTGATCAACAAGATGATGAAGCTGTACAGGGCGATCTCGCCGAGCAGAAAAGACCAATGCGTAGGAAATACCTTGTTGATCGAACGCCGCACGAAAGCAGCGCTGCGGTAGCGCTCGTCCGCGGCATCCGCACCGCGGGCAATGGTGCTCATGACTACGAAGCCTCCCGATCATCGATGACAGCTGCACACCAGACCGAGCAGCACAGCGTAATGTGACAGACTGTGACGTAGCTCATATTCGACAGCTGTGGCGGCAACGTCCTGCGGCGCTTCATCATTCGCGCCTCCTCTAGTTCCAGCGCTCCCTGAACGGGACGGCCGCTGAATCCCTGACAGATCACGCGGTGATCTAGATCACTCGCGCGATCTGTCAGAAAATGCGGTTGTCCGGTGTCTTGTGCTCGACCCCTCGAAGCGAAGGAGACACCGTGAGCAACACCATCGATGTTGTCGTGATCGGCGGCGGATACGCCGGAGTGATGGCAGCAAATCGCCTCACCCAACGCGACGACCTCCGGGTGACCGTGATCAACCCCCGTCCGGTCTTCGTCCCACGGCTGCGGCTGCACCAGCTGGTCGGCGGCACGCACGACGCGGTCGTCGATTACACCGAAATCCTGGCCGGCAGCGTCCGATTGGTCACCGACAGCGCAACCCGCATCGACGCCACCGCGCGCAGTGTGTCGCTGGCCGAGGGCACCACCATCGGCTACGACTACCTGATCTACGCGGTCGGCAGCGGCGATGCCACCCCGCGGGTCCCGGGAGCGGCCGAATTCGCCTACCCCATCGCGACTCTGGAAGCAGCCCAGCGGTTACGGTCGACACTCTTCGACACCCCCATGACCGCACCGGTGACGGTGATCGGCGGCGGTCCGACGGGCATCGAAACCGCCGCGGAGCTGGCCGAACAAGGCCGCGACGTCACCTTGGTCTGTGGCAAGGTCCTCGGCCCCTACCTGCACCCGAAGGCACGGCGCACGGCCCGCAAGTACTTCACCAAGCTGGGGGTGAACGTCATCGAGGGTTCCGAAGCCATGGTCACCGCGGTGACCCGGGAGACCGTGGAACTCGCCGACGGGCAGACGATGGCCAGTGCGGTCACGATCTGGACAGCCGGCTTCGACGTCCCCGACCTGGCCGCGCGCAGCGGATTGAGCACCGACACGGCCGGGCGACTGCTCACCGACGAAACCCTGACAAGCGTCGACGACGAACGCATCGTCGCCGCGGGCGACTGCTCGGCACCGTCGGACCTCCCCTTCCGAATGAGCGCCTACACCGCCTACTGCCTGGGCGCACACGCCGCCGACACCCTCCTGTACCGAATCGCCGGCGAGCAGCCCGCCCCGATCGATCTGTCGTTCCCCGCGATGTGCCTCAGCTTCGGCCGCGGCGCCGGGATCTACCAGCTCGGCCACAAGGACGACACCCCGATGCGGCTGTACTTCAGCGGCTTCGCGGGCAAGAAACTCAAGGAATTCGCCTGCTCGGCCGGCATCAAACACCTGGCCACCGAAGCGCACAAGCCCGGCTCGCATCACTGGTTCAAGGACGGTAAGCACCGGCCCATGCTGCTGCAAACCCCACGTGACAACCGAGCAGCCACGGTCGCCTGAAGACATCGCAGACACCGACCGCCGGTGCGCTGGGCATCGGCGGTCGCCCCAACTTCGAGGAGTAGACATGAATCTCCCGGCGTCACCAGCTACCGATGTCTCGACCTCCCGATGGCCGACAGTGGCGGGAATCGTCGTCGCGCTCACCGCGATCATCGGCGTCCTGCTCGTCGCGTTCGCGTGGCCGTCGGCCCGCTCGTCGGTGCATGACGTGCCGATCGTCGTCGCCGGACCGCCCAACGCCGTCGCCCAGATCCGCACCGCGCTGGAGCAGCGAATGCCGGGAGGATTCGACATCACAACCGCCCAGGACACCGCGGCAGCCGAACAACTCATCGGCGACCGGGAAGTGTACGGCGCAATCGACCTCAGCTCCGGCGTACCGCAGGTCCTCATCGCCTCGGCCGCAAGCACAGCCGTTGCCCAAACGCTGCAAGCAATGGCAGCGGGCCTCGGCCAGGCCGGCGGGCCCGGCACCCCCGTCGTTGTCCGCGAACTCGCCGCCCTGCCCGCCGACGACCCGCGCGGCGCCGGGCTGGCCGCGGGTGCGCTGCCGCTGGTGATGGGCGGCCTGCTCGCCGCGGCGTTGTTGACCAGGCTCGTGCACGGCACCGGCCGAAGGGCCGCCGGCGCGCTCGCCTTCTCCGTCACCGGCGGCCTCACGGTCGCGGCGATCCTGCAATTCTGGCTCGGTTCCCTCAGCGGGTCCTACCAGGCCAACGCCGGCGCCATCGGCCTGGCCATCGCGGCGACCTCGTTGATGATTCTCGGGCTGGAATCATTGCTCGGATATGCCGGGATGGGAATCGGGGCGGTCATCATGATGCTCGTCGGCAACCCCCTCTCCGGAACCGCGACCGCGCCCGAGATGCTGCCCGGATGGTCCGGCACGCTCGGCCAACTATTGCCACCCGGCGCGGGCGGCTGGCTACTGCGATCGACGGCCTTCTTCGACGGACGAGGCGCGACCCACGCCGTCATCGTGCTCACCGCCTGGGTGACGCTCGGCGCGGCGCTATGTGTAGCCGGTCATCTGCAGGCCACCCGCCGGGCACCCGGCTCGAATGTCCTGGCCACTCGACAACCGGTGACCGATCGCTGACGGTCGCAGTGCGGTTCCCATCTGCACGGGAACCGCACCGACAGGGGCGGGCAACCACAGTCGCCCACCTGTCACCCAGTGCTTCGGCCAAAGGCTGCTCTACGAGTCCAATTCGCCTCCGGCCGTGTACGGCGTCCCGCCCCGCCCAGGCGTTGCGCGCAACGCCGCGCAGAAGTCCGGGTACGCCTTGACGTTCGACAACAGGCCGTCATCGACGCTGAGAAACTTCGCAGCGGTCGGCGCAACTTGGAACCCAGGCACCACCGCCGGACGGGCTTCCCGGCTCACCAGTGTTCGCTTCGTCTACGTCGATGACGTCGACGACGTCATCGCCCGTGTCGTCGAGCTCGGCGCGAAGCTCCAGCGGCCCGCACAGGACCAGTTCTACGGCGACCGCGACGGCTACATCATCGACCCATTCGGCCACGGATGGACGATCGCCTCGCACGTGAAAGATGCGGAACCGGCGGAGATGATGCAGCGTATGGCGCAGATGCAGGGACACCAGTCGTGACAACCGAGGTCAGGCCATTGCGCTGCAATATGCCCGACCCCGCGCAGCACTGATCAAGCACTGTTGATGTCGATCGCGGCCTGGCGATAGGCATCGGCAGCACCGTCGAAATACGTTGCCAAGCCTGCGCGCTGGGTCGCATCCAAACCGGAAATGACGGCCGCGATCGGAGCTTGCACTGCCGCCAGTAAGTCGGCGAGCCCTTCCGGTTGCCGACCGGTGTGCCTGACCAGGACACGGCGCCGATCCGCCTCGTCCGCGATCCGATCCGCCAGTCCGGCAGCGATCAAGCGGTCGACGACGCGGGTCGTCGCGCTTGCCGACAACCCGAGTCGATCGGCGAGCCGTCCGGTCGTCATCGGCCCGTCCGCATCCAGCAAGCTAACCGCCTGATAGTCGGTCGGCCCGAGACCGCATGCCTCGGCCGCGGCGAGATGGAACTGAACGACGGCGGCCAGGTAGCGGCGGTAGCTGACGGCTGTGATCTCCGCAGCCGGACGCTTGACCCTCTTGTGCATGGATGCAATTATTGCACACATGCAACCAAAACCTGGCCGCACCGAATCCACCTGCCGTACCGACACCGACAGCGCCTACACAGAGCGAGGTCCGACGTCGACTACAAAGCCACGACGACGCTGGCCTTACTACACCGCCGCGGGCGTCGCCCTCGTCGCCATCGCAGGCGCGAGCACCTACACATGGCTGAACGTCACCTCGACGGTGGCCGATACCGGTGTCACCTCATGCACGGATGTCCCCGCCAGCGCACCGGGCGGCGCATCCGCCAGCGAGACGCTGGCAGGAATCTGCGCCACCATGTCCGCGCTGACCAGGGCCTGGGACGCCAACGACGCCGAAGCCTACGGCGCGCTCTTCACCGCCGACGCCACCTATACGACATGGGTCGGCACCGTCTACGCCGGCCGCGCCGACATCGTCAACAGCCACCGAGCATTGTTCGACGGCCCCTTGGCCGGCACTCGCCTCGAAGACCGCTACTTGAGCCTGCGTGTGCTCACAGATGACGTCGCCGTACTGCTCACCCGTGGCGACACCTACGACGACGAACCTCCCGAATCTCCGTCGAAAGTGCAGTCCTACACCATGGTTCGCGAGGGCGACACCTGGCGCGTTGCCGCCTTCCACAACACCCAGCGCGGCAAGGTGATGGAACGGATCCAGTTCCTGTGGTACCCCGGCACCCGCCCAGCTGCCGAGTGAACCCCCTTGTTCCGGTTTCCGGCACAGGCACGCGCGAGACGTCCGGCAGGGCCGGATCGCAGCCCAGTCAGGCGAAGGGTTCGAGGCTGAAGCGGCCAACGGCCACGAAGACGGCCATGGCCAGGTAGAACACTTCGGCGACGGCCGTTGCCCACAAGCCCCGCCGGACCCGCACCACAATCGCCCCGAGGAAAAGAAAGGCCGTGCCGGTGGCCGCCACCGGCACCAGGATCGGTGCGATGTCGAGTGCGGCGGGCAGGATCAGCCCCGCAGCGCCCAGAAGATCCACGAACCCAAGCGCTTTCAATGCGGCCGGGCTGAAATCCTTGGCCCACGCCGCGTAATCTCCGGCGGCCACGATCTTGTCTTTGGGGACCACCAACTTGGCACTGCTGACCAAGAGCACAGCCGCCAGCACACCGGCGACGATCCACAGAGCAACGTTCATGATTTACTGCCTCCACTGTTTTGTGTCGGAATGGGGTTGCTGCTTCTCTGACGGATGACGGCGAGGAAACCAGACACATGAACGGAAACGACGTGCTCACGCAGCGTTTCGAACAGCATCGAACCCACCTGCGGTCGGTGGCCTACCGGATGCTCGGCTCGGTGAGCGAAGCCGACGACGCCGTCCAAACGACTTGGCTCAAAGCCGCCGGGGCCGACACAAGCGGCGTCGCGAACCTGGCCGGCTGGCTGACGACCGTGGTCGGCCGGGTATGCCTGGACATGCTCAGATCGCGCGAGGCACGCCGCGAAGACCCACTCGACGAACTCGGCGCGGAATCCGGGACGCGGCCTGGGGTCGATCCCGAGGAGGAGGCTGTGCTGGCGGACTCCGTCGGCACCGCGCTGCTGGTGGTGCTGGACCGGTTGTCACCGACGGAACGAATCACTTTCGTCTTGCACGATCTGTTCTCGGTGCCGTTCGTCGACATCGCTCCGATCGTCGACCGCAGCCCCGCTACCACACAACGGATAGCCAGCCGGGCGCGCACGCGGGTACGAGGCAATGCCGAGTCAGGCAGCGATGATCGGATGCGGCGATACCGCGCCGTCGAAGTGTTCCTGGCGGCGGCGCAGAACGGCGAGTTCGAGGCGCTGCTTGCCATGCTCGACCCCGATGCGACCTACCGCACCGACGAGGCCGCGCGCCTGTTGGGCGCCGGGATGGACCTCGACGGTGGCCGAGCCATCGCCGAAGCGTTCAGCGGCAAGGCACAACCTGCCCGCGCGATCATGCTCAATGGTGAACCGGGCTTCGTGCTCGCGCCGCACGGCACACTGATGCTGGTCATGATCGTGCGTTTCGCGGGCGAGCGCATCACCGGCATCGACGCGGTCGCGGACAAGAACAGATTGTCGCGAATGTGCCTCACGCTGCCCTGACCAGCGGCTCAGAATACAGGGACGCAACCCCGCGCGGCCGATCCACCCCGCACCGCCGACCATCCTGAGAACCCCCCCGTTAGTCTCGAGACCGCCATTCGCGGCGGGCTCGGGCCGGCCCCCGCGCAACTGAAGGAGCAAGGCAGCTCAGGGTCGCCGCCATTCGACATGCCCGGACCACTCCGGCTGACGCGGTCGGTGCGCAGTCGTGCAGCGTCGTAGGCCGTTCGCAGTACTTACCCCCTGGCAGTGACGCGCGATCTCGCTGAGCGCCACGGCGGCCGCTTCGCGCACCGCGTGGAGCGGCCGCCAACATTTCACACACGGCCATGCGTGACGGCCGGTTACTCGGGGCTCGGCGAATTCGGTTCGGCGGTGATGCCGAAGAGCCGGTCGAGGTAGTCGGTCAGCACCGCGAGGGCGGTGTCTGGACTGTGTTGACCGATCAGCACGCTGGTTCCCAGTCCGTGAGTGAGCATGACCAGCCGGATCGCTTCCGCTCGGACGTCGAGGTCGTCGGGGATCTTCCGGTCTGCCTGTGCGCGTGAGAGCGCCTCGGCGAGTTGATGTTCGAGTCGTTCGATGCCGGCGACGAAGGGGTGGTGGGCGAGGTCGGGGTCGGTCATGGCAAGCACCGCGTAGGAGGTACCGACGAGGTGGAAGGCCCGGCTGGCGGTGTCGGTGGGCAGGGCTTCGGCGCAGAAGGCCTCGATCAGAGCGCGAGCCGGCGGCGGATCGGGCAGACCGGCCAGGCGCGTTTCCCAGCGGCGATGGCTCAGGGCTTCCAAATGGTTCAGCGTGCCGACGAGCAGCTCGGCTTTGGTCGGGAAATAGTACTGCACGAATCGCAGCGAAACCCCGGCCTCGGCGGCCACGGCGCGGATCGTGACCGCGTGCAGGCCCTCGCGGGCGGCGACTGCCACCACGGCGTCGGCGAGCTGGGCACGTCGTTGGGCGTGGTCCACAGTTCGGGGCACGGTCACCTCTCTCGGCATCAGACAAAATTCGATGATACACATGTATTGGATACAGGTGTATCAATTTGGAGGTGGGTGTGCCACGGCCCAGTACAGACGAGAAGACGGCGGCCGCACCGGCCCGCGCGGCGACGCTGCTGACAGTGGTATGCGCGGCGCAGTTCATGGTGGTGCTCGACATCTCGGTGGTGAACGTCGCCTTGCCGTCGATGCGAATGTCGCTGGGCTTCACCGAGGCCGGGCTCGCGTGGGTGGTCAATGCCTATGCGCTGATGTTCGCGGGTCTGCTGTTGGTCGGTGGTCGCCTGGCCGACCTGTATGGGCGCAAGCGTGTCTTCCTTGCCGGCCTGCTGGTATTCACCATCGCGAGCGCGGTCGGCGGGCTGGCCTCGACGCCGGGTTTGTTGATCGGCGCCCGCGCCGCCCAAGGAGTCGGCGCGGCAGTGCTTGCGCCTGCGACGCTGACGATTCTCACCACGAGCTTCCCCGAGGGGACGCGGCGGACGAAGGCGCTGGCGCTGTGGACCGCGCTCGGCTCGGCCGGCGGGACCGCGGGCAATCTACTCGGTGGCGTCCTCACCGAATTCGCCTCCTGGCGGGCCACGCTGCTGATCAACCTGCCGATCGGCGTCCTCGCGCTGGTGGTCGCTGCCGGTGCCATCTCTCCGGACTCGGCGCCACGTCCCCGGGTCCGCCTCGATGTGCTGGGAGCCGTGCTGGTGACCTGCGGGCTCGCTACGATCGCGTATGGGCTCGGCGAGGCCCCAGCGCGAGGATGGTCGGCACCGGTGACGGTGTCGGCGCTCACGGCCGGGGCGGCGCTGGCGATCGCGTTCGTCATCGCCGAGACAAGGTGGGCGCGGTTTCCGCTGATTACGTTTCGGTTGCTGGGGATTCGGTCGGTGGCTGTCGGCAATGTCGCGATGCTGCTGGCGGGAGCGTGCCTGAATCCGATGTGGTTCTTCCTGACGGTGTCGATGCAGGACGGTCTGGGCTACACCCCTATGCAGACCGGACTCGCGTTCCTGCCGCACACACTCGTCACGATCGCGATCGGCACCCAGGTGACCCCCTGGCTGATGCGCCGGGTCGACGCCCGAATCCTCATCGCCGGCGGGGCACTGCTGGCCGCGGCCGGTTTCGGGTGGCAAGCCCAGCTCTGCCCCGACAGCACCTACCTGACCGGGATCCTCGGTCCCGCCGTCGTTTTCAGCATCGGCGCCGGACTGCTCAGCACGCCGCTCACCGCCGCCACCACCGCGGGAGTCCCCATAGCGGACGCGGGCGCGGCCTCCGGGTTGATGAACACCACCAAACAAGTTGGTGCGACCCTCGGTCTCGCGGCACTGATCACCGCGACAGATTCGGCCGCCGGCTACGACCGAGCCTTCTGCCTGATCGCCGCGGCCATGATCGTCGTAGCCGGGATCTCGGGCGGGCTGCCTGCACACCGCGACCGGCGATGAACGACCAGCTCGGTCGTCGCGAACCGCCGGCGGACTGGATCCGGAGCGACCGGGGCCGGTCGACCTCTGCGGATCGACGATCCCGCAGAAAAACATGCGCAATATGAGCAGTCAGATCATGCCGGCGAGTCAGAGGAGCGCCGGGTGAGTAAGTCGGTGAACTCTTCTGCGTAGGCCAGGTGTCGCCGTAGCCGTTCTGCACTGTCGGCGGCCTTTTCACGGAACGCGAGCAGATCCGCCCGCGCCGCCGCACGCGCGGCGGGGTCGGCCGACACGTCGTCGAGGACATCGATCGCGCTGAGTAGTTGCTTCATTTCCGCCAGCGTGAAGCCGAGGGGCTTCATCCGTCGAATGACCAGCATCCGCTCCACATCGGCCTCGGTATAGAGCCGAAACCCGCCCGCCGAGCGGGCCGATGGCTGGACCAGCCCGACCTCATCCCAGTGGCGAATCGACTTCAGCGACAACTCGGTCCGCTCGGCTACCTGCCCGATCTGCAGGTAGCCGCTGGAGTCGGCAACCATCTCAGTGCCCGCCGACCAGATGCCCAGACAGCCGGTGGTGGCGAGCTTCCGAGGCGGCGTTGAGCCCGATGATCTCCACATTCTTGCCCTTGGCTGCGTACTTGGTGGTGATCGCGTCCAGGCTCGCCACGGTCGAGGCGTCCCAGATGTGTGCATCCGACATGTCGATCACGATATTGGCCGGATCGTCCACGTAGTCGAACTGATAGACCAGATCGTTGCTCGAGGCGAAGAACAACTCACCGCGCACCTTGTACACACGGGTGTCGATCGCACCGTCATGGTCGGAATCGGACTCCGAGACCTTGTCCACCTCGGTGAAATGCGCGACGCGATGCGCGAAGGCGACCATCGCGGTAAGCACACCGGTGATGACGCCGTAGGCGAGGTTGTGTGTGGCCACGGTGACCGCGACGGTGACGAGCATGACGGCGGTTTCGGCGATCGGCATGCGCCGCAGGGTCTTCGGGGCGATCGAGTGCCAGTCCATGGTGCCGACCGAGACCATGATCATCACCGCGACCAGCGCCGCCATCGGGATCAAGGCGACGATGTCACCCAGTCCGACGACCAGGATCAGCAGGAAAACACCAGCCAGGAAGGTCGAGATGCGGGTGCGGGCACCGGAGGACTTCACGTTGATCATGGTCTGGCCGATCATCGCGCAACCACCCATGCCACCCAAGAATCCGGTCACAACGTTGGCCACGCCTTGGCCCCAGCCCTCGCGGGTTTTGTCAGAATGGGTATCGGTGATGTCGTCGACGAGCTTGGCCGTCATCAACGACTCGAGCAGACCCACCAGCGCCATCGCCAAGGCATACGGGGCGATGATGCCCAGGGTCTCCAGGGTGAACGGGACGTTCGGGATAAGCCAGGTCGGCAGACTCGACGGCAACTCGCCTTCGTCGCCGACGTTCGGCACGTTCAGCGAGAACACGATGGTCGCAGCGGTGAGTAGCACGATTGCTACCAGCGGAGCCGGAACCACGTTCGACAGCTTGGGCAGCAGCACCATGGTAGCGATGCCGATCGCAACCATCGGATAGACCAGCCACGGCACTCCCAGCAGATGCGGGATCTGCGCGGTGAAGATCAGAATGGCCAACGCGTTGACGAAGCCGACCATCACGCTGCGCGGGATGAACCGCATCAACCGCGCGATACCGACCATGCTGAGCACGATCTGCAACACCCCGGCCAGAATGACCGTGGCGATCAGGTAGTCCAGGCCGTGCTCCTCGGCCACCGGTGCGATCACCAACGCGATCGCGCCGGTCGCGGCGGAGATCATCGCCCGGCGACCACCGACGATCGCAATGGTCACCGCCATCGTGAAAGACGCGAACAACCCGACACGCGGGTCTACTCCGGCGATGATCGAGAACGAGATCGCCTCCGGGACCAACGCGAGCGCAACCACCAAGCCCGCCAACACCTCGGTACGTAACCGAGCTGCACTGCGAAACGCGGCCAGCACCGAACCCTCATCGGTCGGCCGCTGCGGCGTCGGCACCATCAGAAACTCCAATCCATGAGATCACGTGCACGCGGGCACACCTGGCGCACCCGAATCGGTTGCCAGGGAGAAAGTCTTGGGAGAACGCGACTAGAGACTCAGCACGAGCGACGTGCCCGTCGCAGTCGGCCACGCGGTCGAACACATCGGCGTCAGCTACCAACCAGCGAGCTAAACCTTACCCTTACAGGAGGGTAGAGTTGCATTCAGAAGGTTCGATCGTGTCTGACATCTCATCATCACCGCACCGGCCATGACACCCTGTGCATCGAGACGCGTGCGTGTAATAGCCGCGAGCGGCGCAGAACCAGAGCAGTCCTCGCACGCCAACACCACCCGGATATCACGACCTGCGTGTAGAAGACGCTGAACCCGGTCACGGGGAGAGCCGCGCCGAGACGGGCTACGTTCGGGCACCAACAGCACCGGCCGGGTCCCGTGTGAATCAACCGGGAAAGCGACCGATTCCCCGAGCAAACGCTCGACCAGCGAGGCCAGGCCGCGGCCGCGTACTCGCCGTCCTCGAACACCTGCGCTCATCCAACGCCTGAATGCCGGATGGCGATGATCCGGGTGCCCTTGTCGGCCGGGCTGTCTGCGGAAAGTAGCCTCGTTCACCCAGCTGCTGGAGAAACGCTACGGTTTCCTACGGTGGCTGGGGAGTGCCGACGTATTCGGTGAGGAGCCGGTTAGTCCTTGCACCACAACACGTTGCGGTGCCGGCATTCACCGATTGATCAGGCCACGCTACCGGTCAGTGGCGCGATCAATCCGGGCAGACCCACACACCACCCGGCCACACCGCCAGCGGCTGCCGCGGGCGGCGCCGTGACGAGCGGGACCGGAACGCTGGTCGCGACGGCCCACCCGAAGCCGGGCGCAGTGACCAGGCGGCGCCGAGGACGCATCCTTCGAGAGCATCGACAATTATCTCGCGGTCAAGCCGCTCATCGCCGCGCTGCCCGCACGGGAACAACAGGTGCTCGTGCTGCGCTTCTTCCAGATAGTCCTGCGCCCCCGCGGCGACGGCCGCGAGCCCGGCCCGCTCGTCGGCGAGGCCGGTGAGCACGACGGCACCACGTACCAGAGCGTGGCGGTGAAGATGGCCACGGCGGCACCGCTCGCCACCCCGACCCAGACGTTGTCATCAATCGGCTCGTAGAGCGGTTCGTCCGCTCGCGGGCGACCAGGCGCAGCAGCGACGGCGCATCACCCGCTTCACCGACCACCTCGATGCCTTCATGATCGTGGGGACGGCGTAGGCGATAAAGGGGGAGCCCTGACCGGGATCGAAGCGATCGATGGCAGCGAGCAAGCCGACGCGGGCGATCTGGAGCAGATCGTCGAAATTCTCGCCGCGTCCGCTGAATTTGCGGGCGATGTTCTCGGCCAGCGGCAGACTCCGCTGGATCAACTCCTCGCGCAGTAGACGGCGGCGTGCGTCACCGGCGTCGAGTGCCGCGAGTTCGGTGAACAGGGGCTCGAGGCCCTCGTAGCTGTGTGTGCCGGGGTGAGCGGACAGAGTTTCAGTCGACATCGACGCTACCAGTGGCGCAACGGAACTCGACCACGACCGGATATCCACCGACGGCCTCGTCATAGCCGTCGCGCATGACGGTGACCTGGTCGGTCAGGGTGGTCAGCACGTGCCAGCCGAAGCTGTTCTCGTCCGGGGCGTCGGCCACTGTCAGCACGGCCGACACTCGCACATCCATTCCAGGTCCGTGCGGATAGAAGGCGCAGTCGATCATGGAATCGCCGACCGCGTCCAGGACCAGGGCCGTGACTACTTCGTCGACGGCCAACCGGATATCGGTGGCCTGGTCTACCGCGTAATCGCCTGCGGGCGCCGGATTCCTCGATCGTGGCGGCGAGCCTGTCCCAACAAGAGATCGCCTCGCAGTTGGGATGCTCGCAGATGCAGGTGTCGCGGATATTGACCAGAACTCTGAAATCCCTGCGCGAGCAGGCGCTGCGCGACTGATTCGCGACCGCGTGGGCGGTCGCGAACCCAGCAGCGGAGATGCGATCTAGAGTGACGGGCTGAGCTCGTCGGCGAGCGCATCGTCCAACGTCTCGTACAGCGCCACCACCTGATCGAGTCCGGTCACGTCGATCGGTCGACGCACCTGAGGGCTGGCCACCACCCGCACACGATGCGGGTCGGCTGCCTCTGCCGCCGCCACCAGCGCGCTCAGACCCACCGAACCCATGAAGCTCACCCCGGTCAGGTCCAGTACCGGGACGCAGCCGGGAGCCAGGGCGTCGAGCGCGGCCTGCAACTCCGGCACGGAAGCGATATCGATCTCACCCGTCGCGGCAACAACAATGCTGTTTTCCCGCTCGTGCACCACAACGGTCAGTGTTCGCGACGTCCCGCTCTCGGTCACCGTCGGTCCTTTCCTCGAGGCTGCCCACATGCAGCGTCGCGAGCGCACCAGACGCTCGCCACGCGAACGTACCCCGCGATGGTGCGATCAAACCGATCGCCTGAGCCGAGTAGACGGCTGTTGCGGGGGTATTGCTGTGCTGAGAACAGGTGATACACATGCCGCGTGCGGCGGAATTGGAGGCGACGTGCGATGACGCGCCCGCGAACGCGATCCGAACAGCTCTCGGCGCCGGTGCGGATCGAGCTGCCCGCCGTCCCCGAAAGTCTGCGCACGGTACGGCAGGTCCTGCGCGACTGGCTGCCCACTGCGGGCTTGTCGCCGGACAAGATCGACGATGTGGTGCTCGCGGTCACCGAAGTCTGCACCAACGCCATCGAGCACGGCTACCGCGACCACGTCGGCACAGTGTCGGTCGAGGCGTGGCAGTCCGGATCCTCGATTCGCATCGTCGTGATCGACCACGGCTGCTGGCAACCACCGCAACCGAGCGGACTCCGCGGCCGCGGACTCTCGCTCGTACGGGCACTGATCCCTGAAGTCGAACTCGAGACCGGCAGCGCGGGGACCTCGGTCGAATTACGGCTGCCGGTCTGATTGCGCCGGGCGATCCGGTTCTACTCCGACAAGGGGATCGTTCCGGCGACCTGGTCGAGCACCCGGATGCGAGGCACTCTCGGTCGGCGGATCGCACGCTATGCCGCGCGAGGGGACGTCACATCACCCGGTCTACGTGGCCACAGCGACACGGTCAGGAACGACAGCACCGCCGTCTCGATCTCGCGGGTGACGCAGCGGCGCCACGTCCCAGACACTGACTGCACCCGTGCTGTGGTCGACGCGCCTGTTGACCTGACACCCCTCGTCACGCATGTCAGGCTGGAAAGATAGCCGGGGCGTGGTGGCGGAAGCGAGAACCTCGCTGTTCAGGTAGCGATCAGCGGGTCCATGTCAGGAGGATATTGTGAGCGGTCTCTCCGGTGCGGTGATCCTGTCGCGCCTGGTCGACGACGACGGCCAGGCGGTGGTGATCGAGGTCGGCAAACCGACGCCGGCCGAGGCGGGCGCGGAATGCGTCTTCCGCGTCGACGAGCAAGGTTTCCACAGCCACGGCACCGATGAGCTCGCGGCCTTGTATGCCGCGGTCACCGAGATCGGGGCCATCCTGGCCCGGGCCAACCGCAAGGCCGGGAGGGCCCGATTCGCGGTTGCCGCCGAACTCGGCTTCCCCGACCCAACACCTACCGGCGCCGAAGCTGACCCCACCGATGGACCGGATTCCGGTGTGGGAGAGATCATCGCCCGGCGTGTGTTCGACCACGACGGACGCCGCCACAGCATCACGGTCGGTCGTCCTTTCCATGCCCCGGATTCCGGGCTCACGTTGTGCCCGTTCCAGGTCGACGACCGGCCGCGAGCAGTCGCCGGAGGCTGGGACGGGATGCAAGCGTTGCTGACCGCGCTCGGCATGATCGGTGCCTGGCTCGGATTGCCTCGCGATTGGGCGGCTACCACCCCCGGCTGAGGCGTCTGACCGGGCCCGTCCGGGAACGAGGCGCCCCAATAGCGTTACGACCGTGTGACTTCACCGGACGGAGATCGCGAGAATGCTGCGGTGGCATGCATGCCAGAGATCCGAGCGTGCGTGCGGCTGGATCGCCGCGTCGGTGCGGCGGGAGTTGTAGAGCGGAGCCAGAGTTCGGGCCGAGGCCGGTATCGTCCGACTGCCGGGCCGGGCATCCGGTCAGATCGCGCCTTGTTCGCGGGCTCGGGCTACCGCCGAGGTGCGGGAGCGGACGCCGAGTTTCGCGTAGATGTGCACGAGGTGGGATTTGACGGTGGTTTCGCTGAGGAACAGCTCGCGCGCGATGTCGCGATTGGAGCGGCCGTCGGCGACCAGGCGCAGGACTTCGATCTCGCGGGGGCTGAGGGTGGTGTCGGGGCGGCGGACGCGGGTCATCAGGCGGGAGGCGACGGTGGGTGAGAGAACGCTCTCACCGGCCGCGGCCGAGCGGACGGCGGCGAGGAGTTCGGCAGGCGGGGTGTCTTTGAGGATGTATCCGCAGGCCCCGGCTTCGATGGCGCCGAGGATATCGGCGTCGGTGTCGTAGTTGGTGACCACGAGGACGTTGGGCGGATCGGGCAGGGCACGCAGTTCGGCTGTCGCGTCCGCACCGGAGCGGCCGGGGCCGAAGCTGAGGTCCATCAAGACGACGTCGACGGCTTCGGTCGCGCAGAAGGCGACCGAAGCCTCGGCGGTCGGTACATCGCCGACGACGCCGATGTCCTCTGCCCCCTCGAGCAGGGCGCGCAAGCCGGCCCGGACGATGGCGTGATCGTCGGCGAGCAGCAGTCGGATCACGGGACCTCCCCGGCGTTATCGGAGTCCACCGCGCCCGCGCGCCGCGGCGGCAACGGGAACGACACCGTCACGGCGGTATGGCCGGGCTCGGATTCGACGGTCATCGTGCCACCGTGCTGCTCGACCCGGCGGCGGGTGGCGGCCAGACCGAACGACCCTGGTGGCGGCTGGTCGAGAACGCCCGGGGCGATGCCGACCCCGTCGTCGACCACGTCGAGCAGGACCTCGGATTCGGCGTAGGTGAGGGTGAGCCGCATGCGGGCGGCGTGCGCGTGCTGGACGACGTTGGACACCGCGCCCTGCGCGATGCGGACCAGCGCGGCTTCGATCGGCATCGGCAGCCGTTCGGGTGTTCCTTCGACCACCACCTGCGCGGCCAGGGCTGGACTCTCGGCTCGACGGCAGACCCGCGCCAAGGCCTCGGCCAGCGACGTGCCGACCAGCGCGGCGGGAGTCAATTCGGCGATGAGCCTTCGTGTTTCGGCCAGGTCTTCGGCGGCAGTCGCACGGGCGAGCTGGATCTGCGGCAAGGCGGGATGATCCGGTGCGGCCTGTTCGGCGGCATGCAACAGCAGCTGGATGCTGCTCAGCCCCTGCGCGACGGTGTCGTGGATTTCCTGGGCCAGGCGTTCGCGTTCGGCAAGCTTGCCCGCGGTGCGTTCCTGTTCGGCGAGTGACGCACGGGTGCTGAGCAATTCGGTGATGAGGCGTTCGCGTTCGGCCGATTCCCGAAACAGCATCCGGTAGCCGGCCGCGATTCCGACGGCGACGGCCGCGCCGAGCACCGGGCCGATCACACCGGCCACCGACCAGCCGCGATGCAGGCCGAATCCGGCGACGGCCACGCCGGTGGCAGCGGCGACGGCCAGGTAGTCCACCGGCCGCGGCAGCAGGTGCAGGAACAGGAAGAACAGACCGAAAGCGAGATAGATCGCGTCGGCGGAGAACGCGACGAGCAGCAGCCACAGCACCGTCAGGGCACCGAGCCACAGCAGCATCCCGCCACGCCGGCCACCGATCGCCGCACCGGTGAAATAGACGGCGAGGAATCCCGCGCTCAGCACCACCACCGCGATCGAGTAGTCGGCGCCGGGGAGCAACGCCCGGATCACCACTACCGCGACCAGCGCCGTCACCAGCACATGCAGCCCCAGCCGCAGGGCGGTGACGACAGGGGTGAGCGGCGACTGGTGCACCGTGCCAGCTTATGCCCGGCTACCTGGGCGGCATCCATCGAAAGGTGTAAAGGCGGCACCGACCTTCGATCGGCGGCGGTTGGTTCGCGCGCGCGATGGTTCGCGCACCCGATCCCGGCATCGTGGGGCTCATGTTCGTCGCACTCCGAGATCTTCGCGCCGCCCGTGGCCGCTTCGCGCTCATCACCTCGGTCGTCACACTGGTCGCGCTGCTGGTGAGTTTTCTGAGCGGGCTCACCGCGGGCCTCGCGCACCAGAACATTTCGGCCATCGATCGGATCGACGCCGACGCGGTCGTCTTCGCCGACACCGGCGCGGCCGCGTCCTTCGACACCTCCGCCCTGACCGGACAACAGATCGCCACCTGGCAGCAGTCGGGTGCAACGGTCGAACCGATCGGCATCAGCCGGGCCCGCGCCACGGCGGCGACCGGGTCGGCCGCCCCTAGCCAGGTGGCGCTGTTCGGGGCGGACGGAACCGCGTTCGGCAATCGCACCGCAACCGATCCGGGTGCCGTGATCCTCAGTGCCGGAGCAGCCGCGGCGCTGGGCGCGTCCCCCGGCGCCGAGGTCGACCTCGCCGGCCGCGATTTCACCGTGGCGGCGGTCCGCGGCGACGAGTGGTACAGCCACACGCCCGTGATCTGGATGACGTTGTCCGATTGGCAGTCGGTGAGTCCGCGGTCGGGCGCGGCAACGGTGTTGGCGGTCTCCGGGGTGCCGGATCGCGACGCCGTGGACGACGCCGCCGCCACCGTCTCGACCACGCCCGCCGATGCGCTCCAGGCGATCGGTTCCTACCAGGCCGAAAACGGTTCGCTGACCTTGATGACGCTGCTGCTGCTGACCATTTCCGCCCTGGTGATCGGCGCGTTCTTCACCGTGTGGACGATCCAGCGGCTCCCGGATATCGCGACGCTGAAGGCCCTCGGCGCCACCTCGGCCGCGCTGGTGCGCGACGCCTTGGCGCAGGCGGCGATGGTGCTGGTGGCAGGTGTCACCGCGGGGCTTGGCATCACAATAGCGTCGGCGAGCCTGATGGGCGATGCGGTGCCGTTCGTCATCGCGCCCGCGACCACGCTGCTGCCCGCGGGCGCGTTGATCCTGCTCGGACTCGGCGGCGCCGCGTTCGCACTGCGTTTCCTGTTCACCACCGACCCGCTCACCGCGCTCGGCGCGGCCCGCTGATGTTTGGAGGAACTGCCATGACCACGGGTTTGTCCGTCGACGACGTCACCCTCACCTACCCCGATGGCGCGGACCGGATCACGGCGCTCGACCGGGTGAGCCTGGACGTGCCCGCCGGGACGATCGCGGCCGTCACCGGTCCGTCGGGGTCCGGGAAGTCGAGCCTGCTCGCCGTCGTCTCCACTCTGATCCGCCCCGATTCCGGGCAGGTTCGGCTCGACACCGGCTCGGGACGGGTGGACCTGGCGGCGTTGTCGCGCCGCGACGCTGCCGCGATGCGCCGTTCGTCCATCGGCATCGTGTTCCAGCAGGCCAACCTGATTCCGGCGCTCACCGCCGTCGAACAGCTCGAGGCAATGGGGCACCTCGGGCAGCGCTGGTACACCTCCGCTGCCCGCCGCCGCCGAACCCACACCAGGGCAATGGAATTGCTCGACGCGGTGGGGCTGGCCGCCCACGCCGGTAAACGGCCCGCGCAGCTGTCCGGCGGGCAGCGTCAACGGGTGAACATCGCCCGCGCGTTGATGAACGAACCCGCGCTGCTGGTGATCGATGAACCGACCAGCGCGCTCGATTCCGAACGCGGCGCGGCCGTCATCGATCTCATCCTGAAGATGGTGCGTACGCACCGGGCCCCCACCGTCCTGGTCACGCACGACCGCACCCACCTGTCCCGAATGGACGCCGTGTACCGCATGATCGACGGGCAGCTCGACCTTCTGTCCAGGAATAGCGGGTATGCGGCGAGAGCGCCCCGGACTGGTCCAAGCTACTCACCAACTGCCGCGATTCTCGGATCGTCATGACTATCAAGCCCATTGGGATGCTTCGGCGGCAGCGGAGGGTGCGATGCACAGGGCAAGTTGGTCCGATCCATCCGGCTGCCGAAGCACCGCTGGCACAGGAACGTGCCTCAGACAGCGCGTTGTTCACGCCATGCCGTTGTTTATCGGTAACCGACCAGCTATGCCGCCACGGTTCACAGGCCGCGGCGTGTACTGCGGGAGCGTATCGCAGCACGCGCACCAGCGAGATGGAAGAACTCCCGCCCACGGCCATGAAGCCAAGCGCGCTGGACAGCGTCATCCGCCGTCACGACGGATGCGCACCGGCCGGGCCGGTTCGGTTCCCGATAGTCATGGCCTCACCTCGATCGCGCGACTCTCCGGTCAGAGGCGGGCGCGGCCCGAGAATGGCGAGCGACGAGCGGTTGGGCGTGTCCGAACGGCAGCCGGTTCAGCGCAGGGCGGTGATGAGTTCGTCGATGGTGTGGTGGGATTCCAGCGGGTGACGCAGGCGGCCGTGGCCGTGGATGGTGTAGGTGTTGCGGCGGCCGTTCTTGACGGCGGTGAGGTAGCCGTCGGTGACGAGGTCGGCGATGGTGGCTTGCACGGCGCGTTCGGTGATGCCGATGGCCTGGGCGAGTTCGCGCATGGTCAGGTCGCCGTTGCGGGACAGGCACAGCAGCACGTGGGCATGGTTGGTCAGGAAGGTCCAGCCCCGCGACGCCGAGGCCGGTGTTGCGGAGGCGGGTTCGGTGGTGTCGCGGGAGGGCATACCCGAAGGATAGGCCATCGTCATTTCCGGTATCCACCTTCTGGTGTCGTGAGCTGGGCCGGGGCGTAGGCATGCCGTCAGCTGCGCGGCCCGGGGCCGGGCAGCTGACCGGTCTGTGCGGGCAGGTTCAGGGTTTGCTCTCCCCGCGCTCGGGGCCGGCCGCAGCGAGCAGGGCGGGGTCGATGAGGGTCTTGCCGTGGGCAGGGTTGCCGGTCTGCGCGGTCTCGCCGACCGTCTGGGCCTGGACCGGGCCGGCCGGGCTGGTGCGGGTGCGCATCCAGCTAGCGGTGACTGCGATGGCGAGGATGGCGATGACCACGGCCAGGGAGATGGTGGTGGGGACCTTGTAGAGCTCGAGCAGCAGCATCTTGATGCCGACCCAGACCAGAACGACGGCGAGACCGAGTTTGAGGTAGATGAAGCGGTGCATCAGGTCGGCGAGCATGAAGTACATCGCGCGCAGGCCGAGGATGGCGAAGGCGTTGGAGGTGAACACCAGGAACGGTTCGCTGGTGACGGCGAAGATGGCGGGGATGGAGTCCACGGCGAAGACGATGTCGGTGGTCTCGACCAGCACCAGCACCGCCAGCAGCGGGGTCGCGACCCAGCGGCCGCCTTCCTTGACCCAGAACTTCTGGCCGCGGTAGCCGTCGGTCATCGGGACCAGGCGCCGGAATCCGCGCAGCACCAGAGATTTGTCGGGGTCGATGGTCTCGTCGCGGTGCCGCGCCATCTTGATACCGGTGACCACGAGGAACGCGCCGAAGACGTAGAGGATCCAGGCGAAGCTGGCGATGAGGATGGAGCCGGCGGCGATGAAGGCGCCGCGGAAGACCAAGGCGCCGAGCACACCGTAGAACAGCACCCGGTGCTGGTATTCCCGGGGCACGGCGAAGTAGGCGAAGATGACGGCGAAGACGAACACGTTGTCCACGGCCAGGGACTTCTCGATGAGGTAGCCGGCGTAGTACTGGGCGGCGAACTCTCCGCCCCAGCCCCACCAGATCACGCCACCGAACGACAGCGCCAGCGCAACCCAGATCCCCGACCAGATCGCAGCCTCGCGCACTTCGACCACGTGAGCGTTGCGGTGGGCGAACAGGTCCACCGCCAGCATGACCAGAATGACGGCCAGCACGGCCGGCCACATCCACAACGGAACCGACACGATCGGTCCTTTCTCTTCGAAGACGCGTGTTATGCGTGGTGAACGGTGGTGACGTTCCGGCGCCGAAGGCGGGCGGGTGAGCCCGCCGCCCGCCCCCGCGGGTCAGCGCCGGGGTGGGGGCTGGCGGGGGCTGGGCGCCACCATCACCGGTCGGGGGCAGTGGTGGGCGGTGGCCATGGCGACGCTGCCGAGCAGGATCTGCAGGGCCGCGGAGCGGCCCCGGGATCCCACGACCACCACCGCGGCGTCGTGGTCGCTGGCGGCGGCAATCAGCGCCTCGGCGATCCCGCGGGCATGCCCGCCCGGACCGGCAGGGCCCTCCAGGCGCACGAGCTCGAAGCCGTCCGGGGCCTGGGAGGGGGTGCCGTCGTCGACGCAGGGCGCCAGGATCTTCCGCTGCGGGAACAGGCCCGCGGCCGCCTCCAGGGCGGTGCGGGCGCCGGCCGAGCCGTCCCAGCCCACGAGCACCGGACCGTCGCGCAACGCGGCGTGTTCGGCCGCCAGCAGCGGGAAGGAGATCACCACGACCGGGCGCGAGCAGTAGTGCACCACGGTGTCGGACACACTGCCCAGCACCGCCCGGGCCCCACCGAGCCCGCGCGAGCCGACCAGCACCACATCCGCCTGCTGCTGCTCGGCGATCTGGGCGATACGCAGGCCCTCGCCACCCCAGCACTGTTTCAGCAGCGCCTCGGCGTGCCATCCGGCCGCCCGCGCCAGCGTGACGCCGGTATCCACCAGCCGCTGCGCCTCGCGGCGGCCCTCGGCTTCCAACAATGCGATGAGCTGCTCGACATTGTCGGCGCGGTCGCGCAGCCGGCGATGCAGCGCGCCGCCGGCGAACGGCGGCGCCCACAGGTGGGTGATCCACCCGTGCGCCGCCGGGAACAACAGCGCCCCGGCCTCGATCGCGGCACTCGCCTCCGGCGAGCCGTCATAGGCCACTACTGCGCTCACCGCCATGGCGACACACACCCTTTCGGTCCTGATTCCCGGTCACTTCGATCTCCTGCCCACCACCGAAGATGCAGCAAGATTCCTGATTCAGACTACGCTAAAAGCAATTCGCCTGCCAAGATTGCCGAAATACTTTTCGCTAGTTATGGTTCTTGTGTCGGTGGTTTCGCCGGCGATCGTCGTCGCAAGGAGGTCTCCCAGATGCGTGTCCACGAGGTGATGTGCCGTCCGGTGGTGACGGTCTATGCCGACACCCCGGTACGGGTGGCGGCGGTGACGCTGGCCCAGCGCGGGTTCGCGGCGCTGCCGGTGCTGCACCGCGACTAGCGCCTGGCCGGGGTGCTGGCCAGCGGCGACATCCTGCGCGCCGGCGAACCCGAGGGCGGGGCCACGGTCGCAGCGGTGATGAGCACCCCGGCGCTGGCCGCGACCGTCGACCAGGAGCTGTCGGAGGTGATCGCGATGCTGCTGGCCCACGGGGTCCGCTCGCTGCCGGTGCTCGACGAGCACGGCCGGGTCCAAGGCATGTTCAGCCGTGGTGACGCGCTGCGGTTGATGCTGCGCCCCGACGAAACGATCGCCGCCGACGCCCAATCGCTGCTCGACGACTACACCGGCCGCCGTCGCTGGCGCGCGACCGCGGCCGAGGGCACCGTGACCGTCGCCGGGGACTTCGCTGATGCTTCCGAACGCCGCATCGCCACCGCCCTGGCCCGCACCGTGCCCGGGGTCCGCGAGGTCGCCCTCACCAGCGCGCCGCTGGTCAACGCCACCGGGAGTACACGATGACCACCACCCCCTACCGCCCCCGCCCGACCCGGGCACCCGCACAGGCACCCGCCACACTCCTACTCGTGATCGATGCCACCGACCCGGCGCCGGTACGCACCCTGCCAGCCGCGGCCGCGCGACTTCGCCCGGGCGACCGGCTGGTCGTGGCGGTCCTGCACCCACCGGCCCGGCTCACCCTCAACGCCCGCCTGGTGGCCTGGCAGAACACCCAACGCGCCCGCGCCCATACCGCCGCCCTCGCGCCACTGCTGACCCGAATCGACCACCACGGCGTGCTCACCCGAGGCGTCGAGGACCACACCCTGTGCTGCACCTACCGACGCGGCTGGCGGCCACGGCATCACCGCATCGCCACCACGCTGCTGCGACTGTGCCGAATCCATCACGCCGACCAGCTCGTGTTAGCCCACAGCCCCGACGCCGGGCTGCTCACCAGCGCCACCCGCCACCACCTCACCGGGCGAGCCCCCGCCGACCTCCGCATCCACCATGTGGCAACCACACCGGCCCGCTGATCCCGATTCGGTGCCATCCTGGGTGAGAACAGGATCTTCCGTATCCGTATCCGTATCCGTATCCGTAGCGGCCGGCATCCGCGACCCCAAGCGCGGTGAGCTCGGCATCATGAAGAAGCCGATGCCGGGGCGGTCCGTCGATGTCGGCATCTGCTGTGCGCGAATGTTATCGGCACGGCGGCGGTCGATATGGGTCAGCCGTCCGAGCCGATACCCCGGCGCGCGACAGCGAGGAAGCCGCCTGCACAGGTTCGAGACGCCCACGATCGGTTCCGATCGATTCTGCTGCCGGACAACGTGACCGAGCGCGCGAGCATAGCCTGCGGTGGGCGCATGCACTTCAGCGATACCAAGGAGTTCGATGCTGTTCTCCGCGACCCGAAGTCCATCCATCGCAGGCCGAATCAGTCACCTGATCGGTCGTCACCGACGCGAGAAGCGAGCTGGTCGATCGCACGTTGAATACCGAGTGCGAGAACGTCGATGTCGCTGGTGGTGTCGTAGTCTCCGGTGATGCCGATGGCCAGCTGATCGTGATAGCTGAGAATCGCTACCGCCGTGCGCAATCGCAGAGCGATCGGAACAGCTGGAAGAAGTTCGAGCACCCGGCGCCCGAGCAGGTTGAGTGGGTGCCGCGGCCCGGGAACGTTGGTCGCGACCGCGCCGACGCTTCGCTGCGGCAGCTTGCCGAGAATGCGCAGGGTCCACGCCACGGGAGCAAACGGCAGCCACCGCGCCACCGCCAGCACATCGTGTTCAGCGCTCGAGGCGCCGCTGGACTTGTGTTCCCGCATCGTCGCGTGGACCAGACGCAACCGCTCGACAGGGTCGCCGACGTGAATCGGAAGGTAGGGCAACAACGCTGATACCCGGTTGTCGAGGACGTACTTGGCGTGCTCGCTACGCATGGACACCGGGACCAGGATGCGCAGCAAGTCTGCCGTGGGTTCCTCGCCGCGTGCCAGTAGTAGATCGCGGTAACCGCCGGCGATCGCGGACAGCACGACGTCGTTGACGGTGACCTCGTACTTCGCACCGATACGAGCCACGGTCGGCAGTGGCAGGCGAATCGCCGTGTATCGGCGTTGATGCCCGATCGGACCGTTCAGCGACGAGGCCGGCCCCGGCTTCACCACGGCGACACCCACCGGCACCAGTCTCCGCACGGTCGTCAACATCGCTGACGGTACCGCAACCGGCAGCCGGAGCAGACCGGACAGAGCCAGCCCCGGGCGTTGCCGCGGCGGCCTCTCGTGCATGGCGGGGCAACCATCCTCGGCGACCGGTTCACACAGACGTTCGAACATAGCCACGCCGGAGACACCATCGAGCAGGCTGTGGTGGGCTTTGACGATCAACGCCCATCGATTGCTGCGGAGTTCTTCGACGACTACGCATTGCCACAGCGGGCGGTCGCGGTCGAGCCGCTCTTCCAGTTCGAGGGCCACCAACTCCCACAGCGCCGACTCGTCGCGCGGGGCGGGTAGCGCTGCCCAGCGGATGTGATGTCCGAGGTCGAAGTCGGGGTCGGGCTCCCAGGTCGGCGTGGTGACGTCCAGTGGCGCACGGTGCACCCGCTGACGAAGCCGCGGCACCTCACGCAGTTGCCGCTGCAGCGCGTCGAGGATGTGCTCACGCGGTGGGGGTGATCCGTCCATGATTGCGACCACGCCGATACCGAGGCTGACATGCCAGTCGGCGTCTTCGAGCTCGATGAAGCCGGTATCGAGTGGCCGTAGGTCGGTCATGGCGTGCCGTCCCGTTGATCGCAGCGATCGACTCGGTTCGATCGCGTGCATCGAGCGTCCACCAGTACGAGCCGAACGCACAAGGCGCCGATTGTCATCGGCTGCGGGGCCGGTGGTCCCATCCGGAGCGGTGCGGGTGGAGTCGAAGGTCCCGGACATCACGTCTGATCGGCACTGTGGATCGGCGCCCATACGCGCATACGGTGCAGTACAGATGATCCGTCCGGACTGCTCCTCCCGGTCGAGATGGAGCGCGCCGCGTAGTGGGCGGACCGGCGGGACCAACCGGTGCAGCCCTCGGTGTCCCGTACCGCAGGAAAGGATACCCACGCGAATGACCCGACTGTCTCAGACCGATTACCTCACATGGCGGTTGCAGCGGAATCCGGTTCTGAAGCCGACCATCGTGTCGATCATGATGCTGGACGCCGAACCTGATTGGGACGCGCTCGTCGAGGCGATCGATTGCTGCACCCGTTCCGTGCCGGAGCTGCGTGCGCGGCTTGTTCCCTCGATATTGCCGCTGACAGCACCCCGGTGGGAGCCCGACGCAGCGTTTGATCTGTCGCGGCATGTGCAGCGGGCGTCTCTGGTTCCCCGGGTTGATCTCAACAGTGTTCTCGAGTTCGCTCGTCGTTACGCGACGGAGCCCTTCGACCCGGATCGCCCGCTATGGCGTTCGACCCTGCTGACCGGCCCCGACGACAGCGACGGTTGCGCCCTGGTCCTTAAGATCCATCACTGCCTCACCGATGGAGTCGGCGGTGTGCGCATTCTGGCCGGGCTCTGCGACATAGAACCATCCGGCAGACCCCGCTCGACTTACCCACCTCCCGCGCAAGAACATTCCGGGTTCCGAGGATCTGCGGCTCCACGATGGCCGGGCTTCGGGGCGATCCAAGGCGGCGCTTCCTGGTCAGTGGCCACAGCTCTCCGGGCCCTCGCCCATCCACTCGAGTCCGCACGCGCCAGTGCGGAACTCGCTACGTCGCTGGCCCGTCTGGTCCGACCGATCACGTCCACGTTGTCACCGGTGATGATCAACCGAGGGCCCGCCCGTACGCTGGCCGCATTCCAAGTCCCCGTCGACGCGTTGGCCCGGGCCGCACATGCCAACGGCTGCACCATGAACGACGCGTTCCTGACCGCTGTTCTCTGCGGCTTGCGCCGCTATCACCTACAACATGATCGGCCGATCCAGCGCCTGCGGGTCACGATGCCGATCAGCCTCCGCGGCGCCGACGACCCATTGGGCGGCAACCGAATCAGTCTGTCGCGCTTCGTAGTGCCTGCAGACGGAAACGATGCGTCGAGTCTGATGCGCTACGTCGGCGCGGTTGTGCGCGACCAGATGGCCGAGCGGTCGGTCCCGCACTCCGCGGCTGTGGCGGCGGTCCTCAATCGGGTGCCGATTGCATTGATCGCTGCGATGCTCGAGCATGTCGACTTCGTCGCCTCCGATGTACCCGGCTCACGGATACCTCTTTACCTCGCCGGGGCGCGGATCGAGCGGATGTTCGCTTTCAGCCCGACCCTCGGAACCGCCCTCAATGTGACCATGACCTCGTATGCCGGCACATGCTTCGTCGGGGTGAATGTCGACACGGCCGCGGTCCCGGATACCGACGCGCTGACAGAGTGCCTCGTGAGTGGTTTCCGTGCGGTGCTCGATCTGAACGAAGACCGCGCGGCGCAGCGCTGAAGCAATACTGTCCAACGAGCCTCACCACGAAAGTCGTCTACTCCATCGGAGACCGTCGCACACCGGAGAAGGGAGTTCGCCAGACCTCGGGGTCGGCAACAGGAAACCGGCGACCGGTCACCACGGTGGGCACGACCCGGATGAAGAAGTTCTTCTCCCCGCCCTGCCACGGAAACAGGGGCAGATCCACCGTGTCCATCAGGTCACTGATCTCCTTGATTCCCTCGGCTCGCCCTTTGATCACCACGCTCCAGGCTTCGTGTGACTCGGCGATGGAGCCGTCGACCTCCAGAGCGACGCACGCATCCGACAACGCGGCGGACAGCTTCGTCCCTCTCGCGGATCGGAACACGATAGTGCCGTGATCGACCGCGTAGTTGAGGGGAAAAATATCCGGATGGTCATCCACCAATACGGCGAGGCGGCCGACCTGCTCGGTGCGGAGTAGCGCCCAGCATTCGTTGACAGCGAGTTCCTTGACCTCCGGGGTGCCGGTTCCCATCACTTCACCTTCCTGTCGTGCACATCGGCCTGTCCGCTCATCCTCCCCCGACGCCTATGCATGCGCGCCGGCGACACTTCCTGATCAGCCTGGTCCAGGAAAGAACCCCGACCCCGACCGCCCGGCAAGCGAGAGTGACGAGCTCGCGCTCGAGTGGTCGGTAGACCCTGATTCACCGCGCGAATCGCGGGTTGTGGAGCGGCTCACCGCAGTGCAACGCCGCGATCGTTTCCGCCAGCACCGGCGCGAGCGGACATACTTCGAACGGGCTTCCCGCCGCGGCGGGGACAACCGAGTCGGTGACGACGATGCGTCGCAGGCCGAGCCGTCGTAGCCGATCGCTCGCACCGGGGGCCAGTGGCCGTGTGTGGCCGCCACGGCGATGTCGGTGGCGTGGTTCCGCAGCAGGGCGACAGTCGCTTCGATCGTGGCGCCAGAGCAGATCATGTCGTCGACGACGACCACACGATGCCCCGCGATCTCGCCGAGTATCTCCCGGGCGCTGACCCGGTGTTGGTCCACGCGGAACTTGCGCACCAGAGCAACCGATTCCCGCATGGTCTGGGCATAGCGTTCGGCCAGCGCCGCCGCCGCGAGGTCCGGCGCCACCACGACGGCTTCGGTCCACGCCGGCGCGATCTGCTCGGCCAATAGCGGCACCGCCGACACCACCTCCACCGGTACCGGGCATACCGCAGCCAAGGCGGGTGTGTGCGGGTCCACGACCACGATCCTGTCGGCACCGGCCTGGGCGATCGCGTCGGCGGCCACCTTGACCCCCACTGATTGACCGGGCAGCTCCAGGCGATCGTGGCGCGCGTAGCCGAAATACGGCACAACCGCCGTCAGCCTGCCCGCACCGGCACGCCGGCAGGCATCGAGCAGCAGTAACAGCTCCATCAGGCGCTCCCCCACGGGTGGCGACGTCGATTGCACAACGAACACATCGCGACCACGCACCTGCTCGACTCTGGGTCGCAACTCGCCATCGGGATAGCGGCCGACCACACACTCGGTGACCGGGACGCCGAGCAACTCGCTTATCCCCGATGCCAGTGCTTCGCCCGCACTACCCGGCAGGACACATATCGACGTCATGGTCGCGGGCTCCCTTCACTCTCGGGTGTGATCGTCCAATGCCGGCGGCACGCCCGCTCGACGGGCCGACCGGTCGCCGGCCCGCATGATCTCGCGAAAGCAGCCGCCGCGAACACGTCTGAAAGCCGATAACGGGACCGTGAGAAGGCGTTCGTCGGCCGTCGCGCGATATGCTCGGTTCCGATAACCCGGAAGGCGGTGGTGTCGGTGCCGAAAGCCATCAAGATGCTCGCTGTCCTCGCTGTGTTCCTCATGGCGGCCGCAACCGTGTTCGTCGTCACGGTGGGAGCCGCTCTCGTGCTGACCGACGGGCAGCTGACGGTCGAAGCTGTTGCCGCCGGGACGACAATCGCCGTTCTTGCGACCACCATTCCCACAGTGTGGTGGCACATCCGGGCAGCGCCCGAAGGCGAGCCGGGCGACTACCTGTAGGTGCCCGGTCGGTGGCCTCAGTCCGGGTGAACGACCATGACCGGGCAGTGCGCGTGCTGCACGAGGTAGTTACTCGTGGAACCGAGAAGCAGACCACGGAATCCGCCGCGCCCGCGACTGCCTACGACGACCAGTTGCGCCGACTTCGACCACTCCATCAAATGGCTGCGCGGATCGGAAAGATGGACCTCACGACCGACATCCACGTTCGGATACTTCTCCTGCCAGCCCGCCAGTCGCTCGGCCAGCAACGCCCGTTCGCCGGTTTCGAGGTCGGACGTCGGGAGATCCAAATACGAGGCTCCGGCGAACACCCCGAGGGACAGGTCGCTCCAGGCGTGGATGGCGACGAGCCCGGTTCCGCGTTCGGATGCCTCGCTGAAGGCCGCTTCGATGGCGGGCTCGCCCACCGAGCTGCCGTCCACACCGACGACGACGGGTCCGCTGTCGCGCACGCCGTGCTGCGGGTGTGCCTCCCGGACGACAACGACCCGGCCCCGACCGTGGCTGGCCACGGCCAGCAGGGTCGAACCCAGGTGCGCGAGAGTGCCGACGTTGGTACCGGCTCCGAGCACGGTCAGGTGCGCCTCCTGCGACAGCTCGATGAGCAGACGCGCGGGCTTGCTTTCCGACAGCTCGGTGACGATGTCGAGGTCCGGGTCGATGTCGGCAGCCACCCGGCCCGCCGAAGCCAAGACCTGTTCGCCGTTCCTGCGAACGTTCTCGGCGATCGGAGGCACGACGACGTCGTAGGCGGTGAGCATGGCGCTCGTCGCCTGAAAGTCGTACCCGTGGGCGATAACCAGACGCCGCCCACGCGCTGAGGCCGTGCGAGCGGCCCATTCGACCGCACGAGTACTGGCGGCCGAGCCATCGACTCCCACCACCACTGCGGCGGAGGCCAGAGAATGCAGATCATGAGCTGGTTGCGGGGCCATGGTGGGGTGCCTTCCGATCGGTTGCGGTCATCCACGTTCAGTGTCGATCGAGTTCGCGATCTTCCCCAGGGACTTCGGGCCCTACTTGGGAGGACCGGATGCCCTCTGGGCCGATGAGCTGGATCCCATTGACCAGAGTCGGTTCGATTTCGATCACATCGTCCATGGACAAACCGACCCACGGTTGAAGCAGCTCGTGATACCGGGCGAGGCGATCTCGGTCGGTCACGGGCCGGGCGGTTCCGGTGACCACCACCGACCATCCGGTGCGGTCGACCACATCGATGTCATCGGCTTGGTAGGCGACAACCATGATCGGGAAACTGTGCACTGCCGCCGAGAATTCAGACGTCAGCCGGGTGCGAACGACGACCACGCCGCTGTCGACGATGTGGTTGACCGGCCGGATCGCGGGCAGCGCGTCGCGCGTGTACACCACCCGGCCGAACGGGGCCGTCGCAAGCAGGGACAACGCGTGCTCGCGCTCCAGCTCGACGACTCTACGGGACGCGTCGTCGGCGATGATCGAATCGCTCATTCTGTTGTCCTTCCAGGCCCGGTGCGGTCGGTCCGAAGACCGACCGGTCGGCGATGCGTGATTCGAGCCGTCGTGCGGGCCGACAGGTTTATCGCCGATGTCCCGCGTGCCCGCTTCTGGTCTCTGCCGCCTCAACCGCTCCATATGACCAGCGGATCACTGACGCGGGTAGGGCCGGAAGTCGTAGCGGGCGAGGACGAATTACTCCGGTCGAGGTGCTTGCGGTGCACCATGGCGGCAGCACCGCACCGTGTTGATTGCGCGAGTGCCGAAGGTCCCTGCCGGTCGGGTCCGCCTGCTCTGTCGGCTGTTGTTCTCCATGACGACGCTCGTAGGTATGAGCGACACCACCCTCGCAGCACTCCTCCACGGCTCCGCCACGGTGACGAACTCACCGGTGGTGGTCGGAGTCGATGGATCTTCGACAGCGATCCGCGCGGCGCACTGGGCCGCCGTCGAGGCCGAAGCGCGGCAGGTCCCGTTACTACTGGTGCACGTGGCACGCCGGCATTCCTGCGCGCCCGAAGGCGTTGAATTGGTCGAAGCGGCTCGGCAAGCCATCATCGATCGATGGGCACAGACTTCGCGCACGCCCGCACCTGCGATCACGGCGCTGACGCTACGGGGGGATCCCGCCGCGAAACTGATCGAGCTGTCGAAGACGGCCGCCCAGCTGGTGATCGGCAGTCGCGGCCGAGGCGCGGCGACGCGGGCATTGCTCGGGTCGGTAGCCACCGATGCGGCCGCTGGGTCGCAGTGCCCGGTTGCGGTGATCAGACCGCTCCACAGTGGAGCGTCAGCGGTGGGACCGGTTCTTGTCGTTACAGATCCGGCGCTGGCCGGGTCGCCGTCCACGATCACGGCGGCATTCCAGGCGGCGGCCGATCGACACAGCGAGGTGTTGGCTGTCGCCATCGCCCGGCCGGCCACGCCGGCGTCGTCAGCACGGTCCAATCGCCGTGTCGATAGCGTGATCGAGGAGCAACGTCACCGTCACCCCGCCGTTCCGGTTCGGGCTGTGACCTACCTCGGTCATCCGCGAACCGCGATCGAGAAGTTCAGTGTCACAGCACAACTGGTTGTCGTAGGCCGCAGCCGACGACAGCACTGGCCGCACCTGACGGACTCACTTCGCACCGCGCTGCGGCACACCCGGTGCGCGGTGCTGATCGTCCCCGAAGGTGCGGCGCAGGAGGCGACGAAGTCGCGGACTGCCGCAGTGGGCCTGGCAAGGCCGTGACCGGTGCCGGTCCGGGGAGGACGGCTAGGGCCGACCGACGACCTCGAGGATCTCGTCGATACTCCGTCGTGAGGTCCGAGGTGGCGGGGTCGCCAATGGCCGGCCGACCCTGATCAAGACCTGGGGATGAGTTTCGCCGGTGAGGTCGACGAGCATGCTCCGGGCGGCCGGGAGCTCCGTCATGTGCGTCAGGGTGCAGGTGGACAGCTCCTGCACAGTGCATTCGAGTAATACCGCCGACAGCGCCGCCCCGCAGTCGACCAGCGCGTCCGGAGAATCGTCGACGCTCGACAACATGAGCACCGTTGCCCGATCATCGACGTCGCTGCCCGAATCGGCAGTCCCGGCAGGAAACGTCCGACCGCTGGCCACGCGCGGCCGCTGCTGCGCGGTCGGCAGCGTCGATACCGGTATGCCGGGTTCTCCTTCGGATCCGGCGGTCCACCAGGCAAGCTCCGACTGATATCGCGGGTCGTAGCGACGAAGGCCGGTTGCGACCTGCGAGATCTCGGCCAACTCGCGGCTTCGGCCTTCATCGAGGACCAGCAGGGAGGTGCAGTGGCGCCGACAGAGGTGGTCCAAGACGACTTCGACCGCGGGCCAACCTTCCGGGGCGGCCATCACCATTCTGTCGGTGTACCGAGCGTCTATCGCGGCCGCGAGCAATTGGTCCGGCTCCAGCGCCACACGGCGGCGAACCGGGCGCAGCGACGCGACATGTGACCTGTCGATCGGTTCTGGGAATTTGGAGACCCGGACCTCCCAGCCGGCCGCCGCCCATGCCACGGTGGCGTGGTCGAGCATGACGCCGCAGGCGAGCATGCCTTGACGATTGAACGCATCGGTTGCAGGAAGAAGACGGTCGGCAGCCAGGAAGAGCTCGGCATCGGTCCCGTCCCAGCGCCAACGCCATGGCTGACTGTTGTGCAGAGACGGTGCCCGCGCGGCACGCGCCACCACCGAACGGACCGTCGGCAGATCGGGGCTGCTCATCACCTCACCTCTTCCGGCACAGCGATAACGCCACGTGGCCCACCGTACAGGGTGTCACGACGGCGGCAGAACACCCTCATGCGAACGGCCGGCGTCGGCGTCGCCGAGGAACTCACCGAGGTGTGTGCAACGAGGGCCGTGCCGGGTCAGTCCGTCGATTCGATCGGAAGTGCCCCGGACTCGAGGACCATTTGCCCTGGTGGCGACGCCGCACATCACCAAAAGATGGTATGAGACGAACACACCGATCCGACCCAGGAGGCCTTACCATGACCACTACCGAGGCTGTCATGCATCCTGACGTGGCCTGCATTACCGTTCGCGACACGATGGAACTCGCGGCGCAGCGGATGCGTCAACTCGATGTCGGTGCGCTGCCGATCTGTGATGGTGAGGGACATCCCGTCGGGATCGTGACAGACCGCGACATCATCATCAAGGTCATTGCGCTCGGGGAGAACCCGAAAACCACCACAGCGGGCGAGCTCGCCCAGGGAGACGACCTCCTGACCGTCGACGCCGCCATCGACATCGGCGCGGCACTGACATTGATGGAGCAACACCAGATTCGCCGGCTACCGGTAACAGAACAAGGGAAACTCGTCGGCATCATCACCGAAGCCGACATTGCCCGCCAACTGCCGGAACAGACCGTCGGGGAGTTCGTCGAGGCGGTGTGTGCCCAGCATCTGCCGACGGCGACCGAGACCTGACCACCACGCCGTCGGATCAAAGCCCCCGCAAAGCATCAGATCGGCGGCCGACGGCACCGGCCGGTCTTCCCGAACAAGGTCATTGGTCCCGGCGGCTCGGGCATCATGGCTCTCCCACCGGGAGTCACTGAGGAGAAGTCTGGGGATATGGACAACACCACGCCCCAGATCGCCATCCTCTACGCGACGGACCAGGGATCGACCCGCGACATCGCCGAGTTCATCGCAGACGACCTGACCGGCCGCGGCGCCCGGGTAGCGCTGCACGATATCGAGCACGCGCCGGATCTGTCGCGCTTCGAAGCGGTCGTCATCGGCAGCGCCATCCACGATATGGATCTACTGCCGGCAGCCTCCGGCTATATTCGCGCGCACCGCGAGGAGCTGTCGGCAGCCCGGGTATGGCTGTTCAGCGTCGGGCTCGGCCCGGCGTTGCGCGGACCCGTCGGACGGCGGCTCGGTCGAATCGTGCCGAAGAAGATCGCCGAGCTCCGCGACATGATCGGTCCCCAGGAGTACCAGGCTTTCGCAGGACGATACGAGCGCGCCGGCGTCGGATGGAAAGCGCGCACCATCTACCGGTTGATGGGCGGCGCCCGGTACGGGGACCTCCGCGACTGGGGAGCGATCCGCACATGGTCCGACCAGATCGCGCATGCCCTCGGACTGGCACGAACGGCGACCAACACTGTGCACCCCTAGCCCGGATCACCAACGGCTACATGACGATAGGACCCTTCACGTGCACGACCACGCCGATCCTCTCGCCCCCGCGATACACACCGCCCACGAATGGCTCCGGACAGTCACGGAGGATTTGGGCACCTTCGACAGCGCGTTCGCGCATCGGGTGATCCGCGCGTGGCTGCACAGCGTGCGCGACCGCCTCGGCGTGGCGACCATCGCCCAGCTCGGAGCGCAACTGCCGGAGGTGTTCCGCGGAATCCTGTATGAGGGCTGGAGGCCAGCGCACGTCCGCGCGCCGCATGACATCGACGAGTTCCTCGGCCAGTTCGCCGAGGAGGCCGGGGTCACCACCGACGAAGCGGCCGCGCTGGCGGCCATGGCGACCGAGGCCTTTTCCGGCCTGTTCTCCGAAGGGCAGCTGGACAGGATGTTCGCCGAGCTTCCCCGCGAGTTGTGTGAACTGCTGCGTGGCGACCTGCTCAGCGGGACGATGCGCGATCACGCGGCCGAGCTCGGTACTGGCCGAACTGCGCGGACCGTGAGCGATCCAACTACCACGCCGTGACGACAACCGGTGCGGCGGTGCCCGGTCGGTTCACCTCGCGCCGGACCGGGCTCACCTCGCGCGGACCGCTGCCTGCCGTCGACGGCCTGCGCGCGCCAACGCTACCGCGGTACCTCCCGTCCCTTTCAGCCCCCAGCCTGATGAGTGGCCGCGATAGCCGAGCGCCGGCGATCGCGACCCTCAGATCATCAGCGCGATCGAACCACGACCACGGGGCATGCGACGGTGTGCAGCAGTGCGCTGCTCGTCGAACCGAGCACCATGCTGGCGAACCCGCCGCGACCATGACTTCCGACGACCACCATTTGGGCATAATCGGATTGGTCATGCAGCGCGTGTGTCGGTCGGTTCGGAACGACGAGCCTGCGCACGTCGACCTCTGGGTACTTCTCGGCGAAACCCGCGAGTCGTTCCGCCAGCACCGCCCGTTCGGACTCGCGCAGCGAGTCCCAGTCTCGCACGGGTAGATCCAGCGAGCTGATGTCGCTCCATGCGTGCAGCGCGACCAGCCCGACGTTGCGGCGAGCCGCTGCGTCGAACGCGTACTCGACTGCGGGCACACTGTTCTCGGTGCCATCGACTCCGACGAGGATCGGTTTGCCGGCCGACACGGCATCGATAGCGGCGAAATCGTGGATCACAGCGACCGGGCAGTGGGCGTGCCTGGTCACGGCAGTGCTGACCGAGCCGAGCAATCCACGGCGAAACGCCCCCAGACCACGACTACCGACGACCAGAATCCGGGCGGTCTTCGAAAGCTCCAACAGAGTCGGCACGACGAAATCGTTGGTCACCTCCGTCGTCACCGACAATCGTTGATCGTCGACTGCTCGACGAGCCACGCGTGCCGCTTCGGTCACGATTCGCTCACCGTCGATGCGCACCCATTGCTGCTCACTCTCGGAGGGCTCGTAGCCTTCCCGCAACGCCGACGCCATTGCCAGGCCTGTTGACGTGAACAGGTGCAAGCGCACGCCGTGCAGCAGCGCTTCTGTCGCCGCCCACGCCGCGGCTTGGTAGGAACTATCCGATCCATCGACTGCGGCGAGCACCGGTCGATCGCCGGACGGGCCGGGATTTCGAACAGACATGTGGTCCCTTTCTTCAGATCGTTCGCCGACCGGACCGACGCGCTATGACATGTCGCCGGTGACGGGTTTGTCGAATAGCGCCCACTCGCTGTCCCATTGCCGAGCGTGCCGGCGATCCGACACGGTCGACCCGACGCGGATGAATCCCAATCCGAGTAGGCAGGCCGCTGTCATGACGAGTACCGCTGAGCCTATGCCGGCGAATACTGCGGTAACGGGGCTACGCGGGGCATCGGTCGGCGCGCCGTCGTCATCGATCCAGACAGCGACCCGGTCACCGACGTCGGTGGCGCGCGGAACCGGAACGGTTGCTGTCAGGGTCCGGTCTCCTCTGTCCCAGCGCACCTGGGCTTCGAAGTCGTGCGCCTCGGTCCACTCCGGCTCGGTGAGCACAGTGGCGTCGACCGACGTGGCGGCAGCATGCTCTGACCGGATCCGAGCGACATCATCGGTATATACCTGGGTCCCGATCGTCAACGCTATCGGCACGGCGAGCAACATGGCGGCGAGCGCGACAGCACGAAGAGAAAACAAGGCTCGATCCGATGTGCGCAGCAGAGGGTTGGGATTCCACGGTCGTCCGCACCACCACATCGGGACCCGAGCGCGCGTCTGGCCACCTTCTTTGTCGACCATGGACAGACCTCCCTCGAGACAGTCAACCGTTGTGCTGCATCGAGCTTCGCGCCGCGGGCCGGTCGCGCGACAGGGAAGGAAGTCACCTCAGGTAGGGACTTACCGGCACCACCTGAAGATCAGGAGGGCTTATGACCCGCCCGGAGAGGACCTCCGCCCGGCGCGGACCGGCCTCTGCGCTGCATAGCCTGATGGTTCGAAGCAATCGTGGAAGGACCCTCCCATGCCCACGCGGGATTTCGATGATGAGCGATGGCCGATCGTGGTCGGCGTCGACGGTTCCGGAGCCGGCGACCTCGCTGTGCGCTGGGCGGCGGAAACAGCGGCCGCGCGAGACCGTCGACTGCGGATCGTGCACGCAGTCGATCTGGCCGCGGCGACGGCTGTACTCGAGCCGTATGACCTGATCGTTTCGCCCGTCCGCGAAGCCATGCGCGAGCACAGCGTCGATTGCCTGGCGGCCGCGCAGCGCTTGGCCGAGTCCGTCGACTCAGGGCTGAGAATCGACACCGCTTCCGTGGACGGTACGCCCGCGCGTGTGCTCATCGAGCAGTCCGCCACTGCGCACTTGACCGCCATCGGCGCGTGGGGAATCAGCGGCGGAGGTCTCCTCGGCTCGACGGTGCTATCCGTATGCGCGCATGCGCACGGCGCAGTCGTGGTCGTCCGAGACACCGGCTCCGAACAGCAGACCCGTCATACGGGGCCGGTGGTCGTCGGTGTCGACGGCAGCGAATCCAGCCGCGCCGCGGTGGCCGCGGCCTTCTTCGAGGCCAATGAACGTCGCTGCGAACTCGTCGTCGTCCATTGCTGGAGTGATCTGCGATTCGGGTGGTTCGCCGGCCTGCCCGACCGCATCTCCGATCGACGGGCGGAATCCGCGGCACAGGACCTGGTGGCCCAGCAGCTGGCCGGATGGGCAGACAAATATCCGGACGTGACCGTGAGATGCAGGCTCTATATGTCGGGACCGTGCCATCACTTGGTCGAATGGTCGAAATCGGCCCAGCTCGTGATCACCGGCAGTCGTGGTCGTGGCGGTTTCGCCGGACTGCTTCTCGGTTCGACCAGCAACGCCCTGGTCCAGAGCGCGCACTGCCCGGTGATGGTCGTCCATCGCCGGTAACCGGGACCGGTGCGGACGTGGTCAACCCACGATGGCCGTGCTGAACGACAAATAGACCAGAATCGAGAGGACATCTTGCACCACTGTGGCCACAGGACCGGAACCGAACGCCGGATCGACTCCGAATTTCGACAACAGCCAGGGCAGCACTATCGCCACGGCCGCCGCTACCGAGCAGGCGGCCAACAACGACAGGGCGACGGCGAGAGACACTGCAGGCTCGCCCCAGAACAGTAGGGTTGCTGGGTAGGCCGCGGCCGCGATCAGGGCGCCGATGAGCACGCCGGTGACGGTCTCGCGCCACACGATGCTGCGCACACCGACACCGACCGACATTCCGCGAATGACCAAGGCCTCGGTCTGGGTACCGACAGCATCTGCCAGGTAGACCACGCCCGGTATGAAGAAGGCCACCAGCACTTCACGCTGTAGCTGATTCTGGAAAGCGTCGACGACCCCGGCTGCCAGCATCGCGCCGACCAGGCCGAACAACAGCCACGGCAACCGGTGCCACAGCCGGCGGCCGACCCGCTCGGTTGACGCGGACCGAGCGCCCGCGGTCGAGGCCGAATACCCCGACAAGCGGGCCACATCTTCGTCGTGTTCTTGCAGCAGTACCGAGAGCAGCCGCTGTGGCGGGATGAGGCCCAGCCATCGGCCTTCGGAATCGACGACTCCCAGTCCCGCCTCGTTGTGGTGCAACGCTTTCCAGACCGCACGCTCTTGATCTTCGTGGCCGGCGACGACGGGTGGGTCCGGGTCCATCACCGCATCCACCCGAGTATCCGGATCGGAGGCCAGCAGCTCTTCGATGGTGATCAATCCGGCGAGCCGGGTACCAACGCAGACCGCGATCACCGACGCACTCGCGAACCGTTTGCCTTGTAGGCCGCTCAGCACCCGCCCGACAGTCTGTTCGGGGTGGGCGACCGGGACATCCCGGTGTGCGTGCGCGGCCGCCGAGGTCAGAAACGCGGGCGAGGAGCGAGGATCATTCACCCGGTCGAGGCCAGGGGCACCCGCCTCCGGCCGGCGGGCTTTGTTCATCGGCGGTTCAATCGACGTCGCGCGGGTACAGCAGTTCCGCGACCGGTCGGCGCGGCGTCGCGGGAATCGGCTCATTGCTGGTCGGCGCCCAGCCGACTCGGATGAACGCCTGTGGATAGCACGTTCCGCCGAGCATGTCCGACCGAATCTTCGCACGCTGGGCGGGGATCTCGAGCGGTTCGGTGAGCGCGCATGAGGCCAACCCGATGTTCGTTGCGGTGAGGAGCACGGCGCTCAAGGCCTCGCCGGCGCGCAAACGCGACACCCGGTCGTCGGCAGAGGTACCCAACATCAGCAGCTCGGCGTAATCGCGCTCTTCGGCGGGGTCGGCAAGTCCAGGCGCCGCGAACGCGCGAGCAGGAAGCTCATCGCCCGACCGCGCTATCGGGGCATTGCGTGCCGGTACACCATCCAGGCTGCCGTGCCTGCCCGACCAGAGGGCCAGCTCGAACCGGTACTCGGGGTCGGCGGCGTGGACGCGCGCCGCGGTGCGCGCGGCCGCCACCAGCAAGTCACGGTCGCGGTCCCGCACGGGCCGCATGATCGCTCCCAACGCCGACGCCCGCTCGGACAGCAACCCGTGGTATCCGGGCGGGATCGGCCAGGAGGTGTAGTGGCGACGATCGGTCCGCCGGCGATGTATCGCTGCGCTCATCTCGATTTCGAGGCTGGTCGCCCGGTGAGCGACCAAGCTCACGGCTGCGAGGTGGTTCGGATCGTCCGGGTTCGGCAGTCGGTGGACGACCGTTGCCCAGCCCATCGCTGCGAAAGCGACCGACAGATGGTGCAGGGCAGCTCCGCAGCTGAGAATCAGATCGCGCTGGTCGGGGTCTGTCGTCGGAAGCGCCCGCGCCTCGTCCAGATACAGGTGGACACTTCGATCGGCGATGCGCCAGCGCCAAGGCTGGACGTTGTGCACCGACGGCGCGCGGCCGGCGAGCGCGAGTACCGCCTCAACGGTGTTGTCGTCAGGCAATCCGCGGTCCATGATGTCCGTCCTTCATCCGATGTGTTGTCTCCACCGTGGCACTGCGGGATTCACCCGGTAAGGGCATGAGGGCCCATCCTGCGGTGACTTCGGACAGCTGTGGACGGAAAGACCCGAAACCCGGAGAGGTGGTGCACGCGTCGCCATTGGTCCTCGATCGCGGTGACCAAGGACCGGCGCGATCACCGGATTTCCTGCCTAGCCTTCGAGTATCCGGCGGAAGGGCCGCACGGGACAGAAAGGCCAGCGCATGTCCGTACTCACGAATCCACCGGTAGTTGTCGGCGCCGACGGTTCCGAGCAGTCGCTCGTCGCCGTCCGCTGGGCGGCCGAGTACGCGGCGCGCCACCACGCGCGGCTGGAGTTGATCTACGCGATCGGTACGCCCGTCGATTTCGTGCCCGGCCTGTCCGGGCCACCGCTGGACTACGACGGCCTCCGCAAGCATGGTGAGACGGTACTCGCCGCTGCGGCCGACATCGCCACCGAAGCCGCCGCGGCGACCGCTTCGATCGACGTCACCACCGTGGTCGTCGGTGCGGATCCGATCCCGGTGTTACGAGACCGAGGCAGTTCGGCCCGGCTCTTGGTCGTCGGGAGCCGAGGGCTTGGTGCCTTCCGGCGCACCCTGCTCGGCTCGGTCAGCACGGCGCTGGCCAGGCACGCTACCTGTCCGGTCGCCGTCATCCCCGACGATTCCCGCGAGTGGCGCGGCCCGGTCGTCGTCGGCGTCGACGGGTCCGAGTGCAGCGCCCGCGCTATTGCGATCGCGTTCGAAGAGGCGTCATCTCGCGGCGCCGGCGTCATCGCCGTGCACGCCTGGTCGGAATTCAACCGATACGACCCTCGCCCCGATATGCAGACCCAGGGCGAAGCGCTGCTCTCGGAGAGCATCGCCGGATACCGGGAGAAGTACCCCGACGTGCGTGTCAAACAGGTGGTGGTGGAAGACCGCCCCGCCCGCGCACTACTCCGCGCGGCGGAATCGGCCCAGCTGATCGTCCTCGGTAGTCACGGACGCGGCGGGTTCGCCGGGATGACGCTCGGATCGGTCAGCCAAGCAGTGCTGCACACGGCCGAATGCCCGCTGATCATCGCCCGCGACCTCGGGAACCAGTGAGCCGTGTGCGCCGGCAACGCACGCGCCCCCTACGCAGCAAGACCACGGAGACAACAAGTGACTGTTCCTCTTCCGCACCACCGCCGCGGTAGACCGGCGGCCGCCGCCGATGCCGGCACACCGCCGGATCCCGCGGCTCCACTCGGTGCGCCGACGATGGTCATCGCTGTGCTCATGCTCGCGGCGGCGGTCGGTGCGTCTGGCGAGATCCGTGGGTGGGCTACCGATTACGGCCGACCACTCGTCTACCTGGCGGTCGCGCTATACCTCGCCATCGCGCTGCGGCTGCTGTGGTGGGGCGCCGGCGTCCGCAGGCCCGGCCATACCGGGTCCGGGTCCGGTCGCTCGAGCGCCGGCCCTGGCGCCTCGCCCCGCTGAGCTTTGTCCGGCCGTCCGGCCGGACTGTGCGGCCGCACGACGCTGCCCGTCGTTGATGAGTGGTTCCCGCGGGTCTTTGCCCAGCTCGGCACGGTACGCAGCCACTGCGGTCGGGAGAGTGGGGTACAGCCGCTCCGCACCGATCAAGTCGGTGAGCCCGGCTGCATCGAGGTCGTCTCGTAGGTCCTGCTTCACCCGGGCCATCGCAAAACACACTCCACGCGAACGCAATTCACGACAAAGCGCATCGACGGCATCCATAGCCGTCAGGTCGACCTCGACGTTGGCCTCGGCATTGAGCACGAACCAGCGCACCGGTGCCCCCGCACGGGTGGCCTGCTGGTCGATGGCCTCGAGCGCGCGGCGCCGGAAATCCTCGGCGTTCGCAAAGCACAGCGGAGCGTCGTAGCGGTAGATCAGCAGGCCTGGCACGGGCTCGGCCTGCGGATAGTCGTCGATATCGTGCATCCCCGGCACGCCGGGTACGAATCCGAGTATGGCGTCATGGGCGCGCGCCACCCTGCGGAGCAGGTCGAAGATCGACAACCCGATGGCAATCAGGACGCCATAGAGCACACCGAGGACGAGGACCGCGATCAGCGTGGCCAGCGCCAACAGCAGTTCACTGCGGCGGAAGCGGCCGATGCGCCGAAACTCGGGAACGTCCACCAGTCGGATCGCGGCGTACACCACCAACGCTCCGAGCGCAGCGGTCGGAAATGCCGACAACACTCCCCTGGCGCCGATCAGAACCACCACCACAGCCGTCAGCGTGGTGATCGAATACACCTGGGTCTTGGCATTCATCGAATCGGCGATCGTTGTGCGGCTACCACTGCAGCTCACGGGGAAACCGTGCAGAGCGCCAGCGGCCAGGTTGGTGACTCCCAAGGCCGCCAGCTCGGTGTTGGCCTGGATATGCCAGCCGTGCCGAGCGGCGAAGGCGCGGGCAGTGAGCGCATTGTCGGAGAACCCCACGACGGCGATGCCGACTGCCGGAAGGATCAGCTGCGCCAGGTCCGAGGCAGCGACTCCCGCGAAGCCGGGAACGGGGATACCCGCCGGCACCGATCCGACCGTCGCGATGCCGTGGTCCGACAACGAGAACACCACGACCACCATCGAGGCCAGCAGAACCGCGAGTAGCGGGCCGGGCACGCGCGGCGCCCATCGTGCGATCAGCAGCAGGCCGACCAGCACAGCTGCTGCCAGCACAGTTGTCGGCCACTGCAGTGCGGATAGATTCGCGCCGAAGGACCGCAGCTGCGCGGGGATGGTCTCGCCGTCGACCGGTACTCCGGTCACCGAGCCGAGTTGGCCGACGATCATGATGCCCGCGGTCCCCGCCAGGTAGCCGACCAGCACCGGTTTGGACAACAAATCCGCGAGCACGCCCAACCTGGCGGTCGCACCCACCAGGCACAGGATGCCGACCACGACCGCGAGAGCTGCCGCCAACGCTGCGTATCGGCTCGGGTCCCCGGCGGCCAGCGGTGCCAGCGCGACAGCGGTCATCAGCGCGGTGGTCGATTCTGGGCCCACCGACAGCTGCCGCGAGGTGCCCAGCAGCGCATAGACCGCCAGCGGCCCGATCACAGCCCACAGCCCCACGACCGGCGACAGTCCCGCCACCGTCGCATAGGCCATCACTTGCGGCACGAGATAGGCGGCGACGGTGATTCCGGCCAGGACGTCGGTGCGCAGCCAGCCACGCTGATAATGCTGGAGCTGTTCCAGACCGGGAAGCAGACGCGTCGCCCTCATTTCAGCATTGTCCGACCGCGCCGTCGTCGGCGCATCTGCCGATCTGTGTGTTATTCACGGACCAAAGCCACTTCTCTTGCTCGTCGGTCGCAGGCACGATCGATGGTGTGCACAGCCCGGATCATTCCCCGATCCACCGAAGGTAGGCGGGTTCAGCTCATGATGCGCCTGGACGAGCAACCGACTGCCCGCGTTCGCACCGCCAACGGGTATGCCGCGGTTGTTTTCGACATGGACGGAGTCGTCACAGACACCGCCGCCGTTCATGCCGCAGCGTGGACCGTGCTCTTCAACGACGTACTACCCGCACTGAGCGGCGGCGACGGCCGACCGCAGTTCGACCCCATCAAGGACTACCGCGAGCTCGTCGACGGACGAAGCCGCGAAGATGGTGTCCGCGCGTTCCTGGCGTCGCGTGGTATCAGCCTTCCCGCCGGCAGCCCGGACGACGGGCCGGATCAGCTCACCGTCGCCGGGCTGGCAGCACGCAAACAGCAGCTGTTCGCCGACGAACTCGCCCGCTCGGGCGTTCGGGTCTTTCCCGATGCCGCGCGGCTGCTCGAAGGCCTGCGCGACGCGGGCGTACCTACGGCGCTGGTGACCGCCAGCCGCAACAGCGCCGCCGTCCTCGACGCCGCGGGGATCACCGGCTTGTTCACCGTGCGCGTCGACGGAACCGATGCCCTGTGTCTGTCCTTGCCCGGAAAGCCGAATCCGGCGATGTTCCTCGAGGCCGCGCGACGTCTCGACTGCCTGCCTGCCGAGGTGGTCGTCCTCGAAGATGCCACGGCCGGTGTCCAGGCCGCGGCCAGCGGCGGATTCGGACTGGTCGTGGGCGTCGACCACACCGGCACCGGCGCGCAGCTGGACGCCGCAGGCGCCGACATCGTCGTCACCGATCTCACCGACCTGCCGCTGGTGCCGCAAGCCGGCTATCCGCACCGGCCACGACATCGGTGGGGCGCCGGCGCGGCCGGAGCCGGCCCCGGGGGCTGGAACCTCATCTACGACGACTTCGATCCCGCCGAACAAGGAACGCGAGAAGCCCTGTGCACCACAGGTAATGGCTACTGGGCCTCACGCGGCGCGTTTCCCGGCACCAGAGCCGACAGCATCCACTACCCCGGTACCTACTTCGCCGGCGTATACAACCGCCGCACATCTGAGATCGCCGGACGCCTTGTCGAAACCGAGCATCTGGTCAACGCACCCGACTGGGCGTACCTCACCATCCGACGCAGCGACGGAGCCGAGCTGTTGCCCGGCACACCCGCCATGGTCGCCCACCACCAGAACCTGGACCTGCGGGCGGGGGTCTTGACCTGCATCGACCGATACCGAGACGACGACGGCAGGTTGACCCGGGTGACCACGCGCCGGTTTCATTCGATGTCCGATCCGCATCTGGCCGTTGTCGAACTGACGATCGAGGCCGAGAACTGGTCCGGCACAATCACAATCACTTCCGCGATCAACGGACGGGTATCCAATCGCAACGTAGCCGCCGACCGGGCACTGAGCGCTGATCATCTGCGGCCCGGTGGCTACCGAGCGATCGACGCTCACACCCTGGTGTATGAGGCGACCACCACGCAATCTGCCGTCACGATCGCGACCGCGACCCGGACACGAGTGGTAGGCGTCGATCAGATCGAGGCCGTTGTTCATGAGGATGATGGGTGCCCAGGTCACTCATTCACGATCGGCGTGCGCGCGGGCGTCCCCGTTGTCGTCGAGAAGACGGCGGCGGCGGTGACCTCCCGGGATCGGGCATTGTCGGCGGCCGGATCGGAGGCAGCATTCCGAATTCAGCAGGCACCGAGCCCGGCAAAGTTACTGGCAGCTCATGTAGCGGCATGGGCACAACTATGGGATCGGTTCGGTATCCAGCTGGTCGACGGCCGGCACCATCGGCTGGCACTCAACCTGCATGTCTTCCACGTCCTGCAGAGCACGATCCGGGCCTGCCCCGATATCGACGCAGGCCTTCCTGCTCGCGGATTGCACGGTGAGGCCTACCGAGGCCACATCTTCTGGGACGAGCTGTTCGTCTATCCGATGCTGACTCTGCGCCGCCCAGAGGTCACCCGCTCATTCCTCCAATACCGGTATCGCCGACTGGACCGAGCCCGGGCCAACGCTCGCGCGGCAGGGCTGGCAGGCGCCCTATTTCCCTGGCAGAGCGGCAGCGACGGGCGTGAGGAAACCCCCAGCATGCTGCTCAACGTGCGAAACGGGCAGTGGATCCCCGACAACTCACGGCGCCAGTACCATGTCGGTCTCGCCATCGCCTACAGCGTCTGGCAGTACTACCAGACGACTGCCGATCGCCGATTCCTCGTCGACTGTGGTGCAGAGATCATCATCGAGGTGGCGCGGTTGTTCGCCGATCTTGCTGTCCACAACTCCGAAGACGACCGTTTCGACATCTGCGCCATCATGGGACCCGACGAGTATCACGACGGATACCCCGGCCGCCCTGGTGAAGGCATCCGCAACAACGCCTACACCAATGTGCTCGCATCGTGGGCACTACGCCGAGCCCGCGAGATCATCATTCTCCTGGAGGGCCACGATTGCGGCCCCCTGTGGGATCGGCTCCGGCTGCGCCCCGACGAGCCGTCACAGTGGGACCGGATCAGCCGCCGGATTCGCGTGCCGTTCCACCACGACGGCATCATCAGCCAGTTCGACGGCTACGAAGGCCTCGACGAATTCGATTGGGAAGCATACAGATCGAGATACGGACACATCGAACGCCTCGATCTCATCCTGCAGGCCGAGGGCGACACGACCAACCGCTACAAGGTCTCCAAACAGGCCGACGTCCTGATGCTGTTCTACCTGTTCTCCGCCGAAGAGCTACGGGAGATGTTCGAGCACCTCGGGTACGCACTCCCGCCCGATCTCATCCCCCGCACCGTCAACTACTACATCAGCCGAACCAGCCACGGATCCACACTGAGCCGGCTGGCACACGCATGGGTCCTCGCACGCACCGACCGCGCCATGTCCTGGTGGTTGTTCACCCAGGCGCTCGAGGCCGATCTCGCCGATACCCAGCGCGGGACCACCCGCGAAGGCGTTCATATCGGCGCCATGGCGGGGACCGCCGACATGATCCTGCGCTGCTACAGCGGCATCGAGACGCGTCACGACATGTTGCGATTGCACCCAGTGCTGCCTGCTGAGCTCAGCGAAGCAGAGTTCACCGTGTCCTACCGTGGGCAGCCGATCACCATCACCGTCACGCACACGCGAGTAACTCTCCGACTCCATCCGAGTGCTGCGGCCCCTATTCGCGTCCATGTCGAAGGCATCGAACGCGACATGGGGCCAGGCCAGGTATGGGAAGTGGCACTGGAAACGTAACCCGGTCACCTTCGACCCTGGTGGCGACGACTTCCGGCACTGTGGACCATCGCCGCGGCGCGCGATCGTGGACTGATGACCCATCACATCGAAGCTCCGCCCTCCGAGATCGCGCGATGGTCCCTGGTCGCAGTGTCCGGGTTCATCGCCTTCTGGGCCATCGCGGGATTCGTCGGCCTCGTCGGGGGCGGTGCTGATCTCAGCCGAGACGTCACCGAGCGGGTACCTCTCCAGAGCCCTGCCCTCGCTGGAACACTGCTGTTGATCGTCGTCGGCATCCCGATGACGTCGACCTGCGCGATGGCGGTGGCCAGACCCGCCACAGTTCCCGCCATGGCGATGCTCAGCGGGATAATGCTCCTCGCTTGGGTGTGTGTCCAGCCGATCATCATCGGCCAGGTCCACTGGCTCCAACCGGCATTCGGGTTGCTGGGGTCGGCCGTCGCGCTTCTTGGAGCCGCAATGCGCGGACGCCGCTTCCGGTTTGTCGCGCAGTCGGCTCGGCCGGGAACCTCACCCGGCCGGTGAAACCACGCCTCGTTCTGAACCGAGCGTTCGCAGAAGATCGTCCACTGTCCTTACTCACGAAAGGAGCCTGTCATGAGCTGGTCGGTAGCGGCTGTCCTCATTGCCGTGATCTTCGCGGCGATGGTGATCGTCTCGACGTATCTGTCCACCAAGAAGCCCTGATCCAAGAAGCTCTGATCGTGCGGTATCGGTGAGCACCTGGAAACGGTGCTCACCGGTGCGTTGGTCACGCTTGCCGCGCGTACTGCAACACCCTGCACGCAGCCATCACCGCGAAGCCGTCGACGATGATCAGCGGCGGCCGCGCTCCGGGCGTACCAACAGACCCACGAGGAACAAACACGTGGACGCCTGGTGTGTCGATGCGTGCCGTGCCGACGGCATCGTTGTTCGTCAGACGGTGACGTCACGGCGCCGAAAGCCGGCGAAACCCGCTGCGAGCAGGAGACCCGCAACCGATAGCAACGCCGCTGACGGACCCATGGCGGCTTCTTCGAGCGGAGCCTGCGGTGTGTGCCGGAACGGTGAGCCGTCGCCGAACCAGCCGGGCAAGTCGAAGGCGGCGCTGAAGAGCAGCACCACGACGCAGTAGGCAAACACTGCCCATGCCAGCACCGCCGCCCCTTTCGGAATCCATCCGAAGCCGGCCACCGCGACAGCGATGATCACCCACACCGCGGGTAGATACACCAGTGCTGTCACAGCGAGCCTGCCCGGTTGCGCCGGATCGCCGGTGGTTATTCCGTAAGACACTCCCGCACCGAATCCGCCGGCGACCGTCACCAGGGCAGTCCCGGGCAGCACAACGGCAAGATGGCTCGCCAACCATCGACCTCGCCCGATCGGGGCAGACAAGACGGTGTCGGCTCGGCCGGCGACCTCCTCGGTCCGAGCTCGCAGAACGGCGGCGACTCCGTAGGCGGCGGCGAGCAATGAGGTGATCGATATCGTCAACGTGAGGTAGGAGTCGACGGCATCCTCGACGCCGCCCGGCAAGTACGCGGCGATGGCAGGATTATCTGCCAGGTACTGCTCGATGCTGTCGGCGAACGATCCGTACGCAACGCCCAGCGCGAAGACTCCGCCACACCAGGCTGCGAGCACAGCCCGCTGCAACCTCCATGCCAAGCCGAGCGGCGAACCGAGCAACACCGACGCGCCTGCGCGGCCGGTGCCGTAGCCGAGCAGTCCCGCGCCGAAATCCCTGCGTTCCAGCAGGAACGACGCGATGCCCACCAGTGCAGCGGATGCTACGACGAACAACAGCACCGGCCACCATCGGTCGTCGACGTACGGGTAGGTGCGCTGCCCCCATCCGATGGGCGACGCCCAGGCCACCGCGCTGTCGCCGGCATCACCGACGGCGCGCAGTACGTACGCTCCGGCAATGGCCGTTGTGATCGACCCATAGACACTGCGGGGGTTCTCGAAAATCTGTGCCGCGACGCACGTTGCCGCCGCGAAGGTGAAACCGATGCCGCCGACAGCGACCCCGGCCAGAATGGACCCGTGGATGGGCAGCCCGCTGGCCGCCGCGGCGGCGAAGACAACCAGCCCGGCCGCGACGTCGGCTGTGGCAGCCGCCGCGAGGGCCGCCACCATCGGCGCCCGTCGTCCGACCCGGGTCGATCGAACCAGCTCCGCCCGCCCGGTCTCTTCGTCGGAACGGGTATGCCGGCCGATCAAGAACATGTTCATCAAGGCCGCGACGATGGCCAGGTAGGCAAAGATCTCGAACAGCACCTCGCCGCCGACGCTGTGGAGCAGCCGCGCAGGACCACCGGTGGCGAGCGCGGCCGCACTCGCTCCGAGGGTGGCCCGCAGTTGGGCCAGCTCTTCGGGAGTGCCGTAGAAGCGCTGGCTGCCCACCGACTGCATGGTCATCAACGCCCCCAGTCCGAGCAACCATAGCGGCAGGGCGAAACGCTCTCGACGTAGTGCGAAAGCCAGCAGTGCGCCGGTGCCCGCGAAGCTGCTGGGTCGGGCGCCGGCCGCGACGATCACGACGTCACCTCGGCGGGCCTGTCGGCCTCCGCGTAGTAGCGCAAGAAGATGTCTTCGAGCGTCGGGGCGGTACTGGTGAGGCTGCGCACACCGATCTCCGACAGCACCCGCAACACGGTGTCCAGATGCACCGCCTCGGCCTCGAAGCGCGCATGGCAGCCGTCCATCACCAGGCTGTGCACCCCGGCCGTCGTTTCCAACTCGACGGCGGGACGATCGGTTCTGACCGTCACTGTGGTGCGGGTGAGATGGCGGAGCTCATCGAGTGCTCCGCTTTCCACGGCATGCCCGCTGCGGATAATGGTCACTCGATCGCACAGCGCCTCGACCTCGGCCAGAATGTGACTCGACAACAAGACGGTGCGTCCGTACGCGACGAGCTCGCGGACGCACCTCTGGAATTCCGCTTCCATCAATGGATCGAGTCCGACGGTCGGCTCATCGAGCAGCAGCAGCTCGGCATCCGAGGCCAGCGCCGCGACCAGCGCCACTTTCTGCCGGTTGCCTTTCGAGTAGGCACGTGCCTTCTTGGTCGGGTCCAGATCGAAGCGCTCGAGCAGCTCTGCGCGACGGTGCCGGTCGAGGCCACCACGCAATCTGCCCATCAGATCGATGATCTCGCCCCCGGTGATCCCAGGCCACAGGGTCACCTCGCCGGGAACATAGGCGAGTCGAGCGTGCAGAGCGACCGCGTCCTTCCACGGGTCACCGCCGAGCAGGCGAACGCACCCGGCATCAGCACGCACCAGGCCGAGCAGGATCCGGATGGTCGTCGTCTTTCCCGACCCATTCGGCCCGAGGAATCCATGGACCTCTCCAACGCGGACTGTCAGGTCGAGGTCGTCGAGCGCTCTAGTGCGGCCGAACGACTTGGTCAGACCGGATACCGAAATCGCCGCGTCGGGGATCATCGGTCCATCGTTGCCACCGGCGCGGTCGCTCAGCGAGAGCCGAAGGTCCCTGCACCTGCTGCTTTGTGCCCTGACCGGATCTCGGAACCAGGTTGGCGGCGGATGCGTCGCCCAATCTGCATCGCTTTTGCATCGTTTTTCGCGTAGTGTGATACGTCACAGGTTCGAGGTTCAGGCCGATCGACCGCACCACAGACAGCGGCCGCGACTGTCGCCCATCGACAACAAGGAGCTTGCCATGTTCTGTTTCTCGGCTACCCGCTCGATCGGGCTGCTGGTCAGCGCGGGCGCAGCGTCGCTATGCGCCCTCGCCGGTACGGCGACCGCGAATGCGGCGCCCGTGGCCTCGTGCCCGGCGCCAGGCGCAGCGGCCGTTCAAAGCGCTGGAGATGGGGCGTCCTGCACGGCCCGAAGCGAGGCCGGCGGTGCGGCCGCCGCTTACGGCTTCGGGGGCAGCGCCGATGCGGACGCGGCCACGACGAGCCTGTCGCTGGCGATCGCCATGAACGGCGGCACCGCGACATCGTCGTCGCAGTTCCTGTCGGGACCCGCTGCCATCGCGGTAGGCCCCGGCGCGCAGGTGGACACTGTCGGCATGCGACCTGGACTGTCAATCGGTATCGCAGGGCCGGGAGCCACGGTGAACGTGACCGGTACCAGCACACCCACTTGCACCGGCGGTCTCGCTTTCGCTGGAGATTTCCAGACGCTGCAGGGCTGTCTATCGCTCGGTTGAGATCGTCGACGCCGATGTATGGCCGTTCGGTGGAACTCGTACGGCGTGGAGCTTCGAAGCGATCAACCCAGCGGCACCGCGACAACCGGTTCGGTGGTGGGCTGCACAGAACCGCCCTCCGGTTCGACCGACACCGCCAATTGAGCCGCATCACCTGTTCGGACGACCCGCGGCGCGTCCGGAGTCGGCAAACTATCCATGACGCCCACCGAATACGGTTGTCCCCCAGCGGGTATCAACCACATCTGATAGACCTTGCCCGGCGGAGGCGGCGGCATATCGTCGAACAATACTGCGGCAGCAGCCAATCCCGGCGATGAGAACACCGACATTGCTCCACCGTTGGCCGACTGGACAACCCGATTGCGGGTATCGGGTTCGGCGATCACTTGTTGTGCGGTCACCTGGCCCGTATCGTCCGGCCGTCCTAGATAGGAAACAATGCCAGCCCCGACTGCGATCGCGACAACCAATGCCGCAGCCGCAACCAGCCACCGCAGTCGCCGCGCCCGATCGCGTCGTTCGGACAACCCATCGACCACGGCGGAGTGATCGTCGATTGCGCGGAGCAACGCCTCCTCGACGTTCGGCGGCGCCGGTACCGCGTGGATTACCGTCATGCTCGCCAATGTCTCGCGCACAGCCCGCACGGTGTCACAGAATTCGCCTGCGGTGGACTCGTCCGCCTCATCGAGCAGACGCTCGGCTTCACGCCGGTCGGCGTCGGACAGAGCGTCGAGCGCATAGGGGTAGGCGAGGTCGAGCAGTTCGCTGCGCCGGGAATCGTCAGACATCGCCCACCGCTCCTGCGAGGCAGCTCTGCAGCCGTTTGAGCCCATCACGGATACGGGTTTTCACCGTCGACAACGGAATGCCGAGGTAGTCCGCGACTTCGGCGTACGTCCGGCCGCCGTAGTAGGCCAGTGCGACCGTCTCGCGTTGCCGGTCGGTCAGCGTTCCGAGGCATTCGATCACCGCCCGCTCTTCGTAACGCTGGCCGACGGCCTCGGCCACCGTATCGTGTTCACGCCCGAGGTTTCGCTGGCCGAAGGTCAGATCCCTTGTCGCCGAAGATGATTCGATCCGGACACGGTCGACGGCGCGGCGGTGGGTGATCATCATCAGCCAGCCGATCGGGCTGGCCAGCCGCTCGTCGTATTTGTCGGCGGCGTTCCACACATAGAGGTAGACCTCTTGGGTGATCTCTTCGGCCGCGGCCGGGCGGCGAATGATGCGCAGCGCCAGCCCGAACACCCGATCGTGGGTTGACCGGTAGAGCTCGGTGAAGGCCGCGCGGTCCCCGGCGGCGATCCCGCGCAGATACTCCTCCAGCCGACGCATGAGTTGCTTTTCGGCCGAGGGCCTGGTCACCGGACACGTCGCGGATCGGTCGGGCTCAGGGCCCGGGTCCTGACCGAAACGAGGTCCGTCCGCCATCGATGTCCGTTTCCGTACGTTGTGGGTGCCCGAGGGCCGTTCCGTGGCCGGGGAACCACTCGGATGTCCGGTTCCCTGGTCGATCGGTGAGGATGCTACTCGACGCCCGTCCGAAGTCAGCAGGTACTTCATGACGACCGGGCCTGGTCGGAACGAGCGGTCCCGCGCCGTCGTGGCGGCATCGGGAAGAAATAGGCGGTGCGGCACTGGTAGTCGCGGTAGCCGGGTCGTTGGCTCATGGTCCGTTCGAGCAGACGGGCGCCGGTGCCGTAGACCAGCACGTAGGTCATCGCCATCGGTGCGATCACAGTGAGCACGCCGGGCCAGGAACTCGCCGCCACCAGCCAGATACCCCACCAGACGCAGCAATCGCCGAAATAGTTCGGATGCCTGCTCCATGCCCACAGTCCGCGATCCATCACGGTGCCGCGGTTGCGTGGATCGGCCCGGAACGCTTCGAGTTGATGGTCGCCGACGGCCTCGAAGGCGAGGCCCACCGTCCACACGAGCACGCCGAGGCCGAACACCAGCCATCCCGCACCGGCGGTAGCGTCCGAAGTAGCGGAGACCTGGATGGGCAGCGATATCACCCACTGCGCCAGCCCCTGCGGCAGGAAGATCCGCCGGACGGCGACAACCGGCCGATGTCCGTGCCGGTCGAGCAGGGCGGCGTAGCGCGGGTCTTCGCCCTTGCCCGCGGTACGGCGATACAGGTGCAAGCTCAATCGCAGGCCCCAGACGCCGACCAGCGCGAGCATCACCAGCTCGCGAATCGCAGAACCGTCCCCGGCGAGGGCGGCGACCAGCGCGACCAGGACGAACCCGAGCCCCCAGGTCACATCGACCACGTTGTAGCGGCCGAGCCGCCGTGCGATGACATACGTGACAGCCTGCGCCGCGGCGAGGACGATCAGCGACGAGACTGCGACGACAACCAGATTCATCGGACCCACACCGTCCTCGACGCCGAGCGGGAACGCGGTCGGGCCGACGACGTTCGCCGCAGGACGATCTGGTCGACGCCCATCCGGCCGTGCTCGAAGGCGAGCGCGCCGCCGGCGAGGTACAGCCGCCAGGTGCGTGCTCCTTGCTCGCCGAGCAACGCCGCCACCTCGTGCCAATGCCGGTCCAGCCGGTGCAGCCACGCCCACGCGGTCCACACGTAGTGTTCACGCATGGCCTGCACATCGCGCACCTCCAGGCCCGCTGTTTCCAGCATGCCGAGGGTGTCGCCGATCGGCCGCATCGCCATGTCCGGGGCGATGAACGATTCGATGAACGGGCCACCACCGGGATGGCGGCCGTGCCGTGACATCTGTTGGATCAGCACCGGCGCCCCCGGTGCGGCGGCGTCGCGCAAGGTCTGCGCGTAGCGCGGGTAGTTGCGGCGCCCGACGTGCTCGCCCATCTCGAGCGAGGCGACCGCGTCGAATCCGCCGTCGGTCAGGTCGCGATAGTCCAGCAGGCGGACCTCGACCCGGCCGGTGAGATCTCGTGCGGCGACCTCGCGTTCGAGATGACGCTGTTGCTCCCGGGAGATGGTCAGGCCGACCACGTCCACGTCGTAGTGCTCGGCCGCGTGCAGGGCCAGCGCACCCCAGCCGCATCCGATGTCGAGCAGCCGCATACCCGGTGCGAGGTCGAGTTTGCGGCAGACCATGTCGAGCTTGTCCAGCTGGGCTTCGGCCAAGCCCGACTCGGCCTGCGCGGGACCCTCCGGCGCACCGCCGCTGTAGTAGGCGCAGGAATAGGCCATGACGGGGCCGAGCAGCAATGCGTAGAAATCGTTGGAGGCATCGTAGTGGTGGCTGATCGCGGCACGGTCGCGCAGGCGGGTGTTGCGCCGGCCGCGCAAGCTCACCTGCGTGTCCGGAGGCGGCAGCGGTGACCCGATCGCCCCGAGCCGAGCCGCCGCGGCGACCAGCCGTGCCACATCGCGCGGCCGCACGCCGGGCAGGTCCCGCGGTGTGACGGCGTGCCATACCGCGGTCAGCGCGGCGCCGAGCTCGCCGTCGATGTCGAGCTCACCGGTGACGTAGCCCTGTGCCGCGCCCAGCTCCCCTGGATGCCACAGCACCCGGCGCAGGGCGCGCGGGCTACGCAGGATGACGGTCGGCGCGTCACTCGGCCCAGCGGAACTGCCGTCCCACGCGATCAAACGAACCGGCAGCGGGCCGCGCAGCACGGGCCGAAGGACCGATTCCAGACGGGCGGCGACACTCACGGCGACTCCTGGTTCCGTTCCAGCACATAGTGCTGGACATCGAGATATCCGGACCGGAATCCGGCCTCGGAATAGACGAGGTAGAACTGCCACAGCCGGCGGAACGTGGCATCGAATCCCAGCGCCTCGATCGCACCGGCGTGCTCGTCGAATCGCTCGCGCCACAGCCGCAGCGTCTCGGCGTAGTGCGCTCCGAACGCGGTGCGCGACAGCACCCGCAGCGACGGGCAGCCCGCGACGGTGGATTCGATGGCGTCGGTGGACGGCAGGAAGCCGCCGGGAAAGATGTACTTCTGGATCCAGGTGTAGGTGCGGCGACTGGCGAGCATTCGCTCGTGCGGCATCGTGATCACCTGGAGTGCGATGCGCCCACCGGGTTCGACCAGCCGATTCAGGCAGTCGAAATACGTCTGCCAGTACCGGTGTCCGACCGCTTCGATCATCTCCACCGACACGATCGCGTCATAGGTTCCGCCGATCGCGCGGTAATCGCAGAGCTCGATGGTGACCGCGGACGCGTAGCCGGCGTCGGTCACGCGGCGGCGCGCGAACTCCAGTTGCTCGGTGGACAGGGTGACCGAATGCACCGTCGCACCCCGCGCCGCGGCGCGCACGCACAGCTCGCCCCAGCCGGTGCCGATTTCCAGCAGCCGGGTTCCCGGGCCGACGCCGGCCGCGTCCAGTATCGCGTCGATCTTGCGATGCTGAGCGGCCGCCAGCCGCTCCCAGCGGACCGGGCCGGAGTCGAGTTCGGCCGGATCGAACAGCGCGGCCGAGTAGCTCATCGTCTCATCGAGAAAGATCCGGAACAGCTCGTTCGACAGGTCGTAGTGGCGTTCGATATTCGATCTGGCGTTGTCGACGGTGCCGTCCTCGGCCCGCGGTGGTGCCGGCAGCAGGATCGACCGGAATCGCTGCAACGACGGCGGGATCAACCGTGGTAGCTCGGCGGCGAACACCGTCAGCACACCCGCGGGGTCCGGTGATGTCCACTCCCCTGCCGTATAGGACTCGCCGAAGCCGATCAGCCCGGTGCTGCCGAGCCGGGAGAAGAACGCCGCGCGGTTCCGAATGATCATGCGCGGCAAGGGATCGGTCGCCGATCCGACACCGCCAAGGGTGCCGTCCGGGAACTCCACCCGGACCGGCAGACGCGCGAGTGCGCGCTCGAACAGCACGGCGGCGCCATTGGCCAGCATCCGCGCCCGCAACCCGGCGGGCGGGGCGGGCACGAGCCCACGGCCGGTCGTCTCGTCGTGGCAGGTGTTGATCACGATGTCGTCCTTGCTGTGTGATCGGCGGATTCGGCACGGGGTCGCGGAATCACCGGAACTCCCCTGGCCCACAGCGCTATCCCCTGCCTGCGGATGCGGGCAGCGGTGAGCCACGATGCGAACGGTGCGCGCAACTGGGCTCGCAGCAGGGTGTGGGAGGTCAGCGGGACCCGGTGACCGGTCATCGACGCGTGGAACGGTGCCCGGCCGGGTCGGCGCAGCGCGATCTCGATCGCGAGCGTGCCATCCGGCTCGGGCATCCGCAGGTGGTATCGGCCGTCGACGGCGTTGAACGGTGAGACGTAGAACTGCTTGGTCACCTCGGCGTACCCGTAGCAGTCGGGATGCACGACGTAGGCATGGCGTTGTCCGTAGGTGTTGTGCACCTCGGCCACCACGCAATCCAGCCGTCCGTCGGCATCATGGCACCAGAACACGGTGAGCGGATCGAACACGTAGCCGAGCACCCGTGCGCTCATCAGTGCTGTGATGGGTCCGGCCGGCGCGTCGAGGTGATGTGCGGTCAGCAGATCGGCGACGCGTTCGCGCAGCGTCGCGCCCGGGCCGTCGAGGTGATCGCGCGCGCGAACAGCGCCGAGCGGCCGTAACCACCAGGGCAGCTGCGGCGCGGCGTCGATGTCGAAGAACCAGCTGTAGCCGCGATAGTCGAACCCGTGACGCACCGGCTCGGCACGGGCGTGCCGGATGCGGGTGAGGTAGAGCGCGGGGGTGGTCGATGGGGTCATCACGCGCCTACCCCGATCGCGGCGGGATCGGCGGGTAGCCGACCGCGGCTGATGCGACGAGCGGCACGCAAGCCGGAGCTCGCCCCGTCCTCGTGGAATCCCCAGCCGTGATACGCGCCGGCGAAGGCGATTCGGTCGGTATCGAGGTCCGGCAGGCGCAGCTGAGCGGCCACCGACTCCGGGGTGTACACGGGGTGCTCGTAGGTCATCTCCGCGATCACCCGGCCCGGATCGATCAGCTCCCGTCCGCCGAGGGTGACCAGGAAGCGACGATCGGTGACGTGTTCCAGACCCATCAACCGGGTGAGGTCGTAGGTGACGACCACGCCGTCGGCATCCCGATCAGGTGCCGGCACACGGTAGTTCCACGACGCCCACGCCCGTTTCGCCGTGGGCAGGATCGACTCGTCGGTATGCAACTGCGCCGGATTCACCGAATAGGGCATCGCGGTCAGCACAGCGCGCGCGTGCGCCGACGGTTCGGCGAGCATGGCCAGGGCCTGATCCGAATGCGTCGCGATCACCACGGCGTCGAAGCGACGCGGGCCGGCGTCATCGATGACCAGCACGCCGGTCTCGTCCTCGCCGATGGCGTGCACCGGGGCACCGGTCCGCACCTCGGCGATCCGGGCGGCGATCTTCTGCACGTAGCAGGCCGAACCGCCGACCACCGTCCGCCAGGTCGGCGAACCGTAGATGGTGAGCATGCCGTGGTGGTCGAGGAACCGGAACAGATAGTGCGCCGGATACTCACCCGCTACCCGGGGATCACAGGACCAGACGGCCGCAACCAGCGGGGTGAGGAAGTAGTCGAGGAAGTAGTCGCTGAATCGATGCGCGCGCACGAAGTCGGCGAGCGTCATCGTGTCGTCGGCCGACCGCAGCAACCGGGACGCGGCGCGGTGGAACCTCGGCACCTCCGCCAGCAATGCCAGGTAGCGGGGCTTACCCAGATTCCGAATTGACGGGAACAAACCCGCGATCCCCTTCGCCCCGGCGTATTCGAGCCCGATGCGATCTGCCCGTACGGACATGGACATGTCCGTGTTGCGGGTCGCGACGCCGAGTTCGTCGAACAGCCGCAGGAGAGTCGGGTAGGTGCGGTCGTTGTGCACGATGAAGCCGGAGTCGACGTGAACGAACCGGCCCGGCGCGTACTCCACCTCATGGGTGTGGGCGTGGCCACCGAGCCGGGTGTCCTTCTCGTACAGGGTCACCCGGTCGACATCGCTCAGAGCGTAAGCAGCGGTGAGTCCGGCGATCCCGCTGCCGACGACCGCGATCTCGCGCACGCCGGTGCGTTCAGGCATGCGTGCTGTCCCCCGCGGGGTTGTCAGTTCTGGACATGCGAGGACTTCGATACGCGCGGACGCTCGGTTTGGTGTGAGATCGAGTTCGACCGATCGCGTCGCGTCATCCTCGGCCGCTGAGCACACGCCGGGACGACATGCCCGTCCGCCCACGAACGGCTGCGTAGATTCGACATATGAGCATCGAGAGTTCGACAGTCGTCGCAGTCCCTCGATCCGAAGTCTTCGCATGGTTCTCGCGGCCGGGCGCGTTCACCCGCCTGAGTCCCCCCTGGCAGCCGGTGTCGTTGATCGAGGAGGCCGAATCGCTCGCGAATGGACGCGCGGTGCTCGGCCTGCCCGGAGGTCTTCGCTGGATTGCCCAGCACGACGCCGACGCCTACGATCCACCGTTTCGGTTCGCAGACCATATCGTCAGGGATGGACCGGCGTCAGCACCGCTGGCTACGGCCTTGTCGTGGCATCACGTCCACGAATTCGTCGACATCGATCCCACCCACACCCGAGTGGTGGACCGGGTGCAGACTTGGCTTCCGGCCGCTGCGCTCCGCCCCATGTTCGCCTATCGCTACCGCCAGCTGGCCGATGATCTGGCCGCGCACGAGCGAGCCGCGGCGCACGGCTTCACTGCTGCCACGGTCGCGGTCACCGGCTCGTCCGGGCTGATCGGCTCGGCCCTGACCGCGTTTCTCAGCGCAGGCGGCCACCAGGTCATCCGCCTGGTGCGCGGCGAACCCAGACGACCGGACCAGCGACGGTGGAACCCTGACCAACCGGACGACGGGCTCCTGGCCGGGGTGGACGCGGTGATCCACCTGGCAGGCGAGTCGATCGCCGGACGTTTCACCGAGGACCACAAACGCAGGATCCGCGACAGCCGGGTCGACCCGACCCGCAGACTCGCCGAACTCAGCGCCCGCAGTGGTGTATCCGCGTTCATCTGCGCCTCGGCGATCGGCTTCTACGGCAGCGACGGCGGGGACGACCTGCTCTCAGAAGACGCTCCGCAGGGCACGGGCTTTCTGGCCGATGTGGTCGGTGCATGGGAGGACGCGGCCGCGACGGCCGCCACCGCGGCGACCCGCGTCGTGTCGGTCCGAACCGGCATAGTGCAGTCCCCACGAGGGGGCACCCTGCGGCTGATGCGACCGCTGTTCGCCGCGGGGCTCGGTGGACGGATCGGCGACGGGCACCAGTGGCTGTCCTGGATCGGCATCGATGATCTCGTCGATATCTACCATCGCACGCTCTGGGACAGCGATCTTCGCGGACCGGTGAACGCGGTCGCACCCGAGCCCGTCCGCAACGCCGAGTTCGCACGCATCTTGGGCCGAACAATGCGTCGACCGACCATGCTGCCGGTTCCGGCGTTCGGGCCCGAGTTGCTGCTCGGCCGCGACGGCGCGCACGAACTCGCGCTCGCGAGCCAACGGGTGACACCGCAACGCCTGCGTCGTGCCGGGCATGCTTTCCGTCATCCCGAACTCGCGGCCGCCTTGGGGCACGTGCTCGGCCGAGCGCACTGACCGGTGAGCCTGCGGGGAATCCGCCGGTTCCTCGCCACCTCGGTTCGGCGGCGAAATGCTGTGGTGTGCGCGATCAGCCGGCTCGGCACGCCGATGACACGTAGTGGCCATAGGACGCGCTGCGCGAGATCTCTGTGGCGGTCGGCGTCCGGCCCCTCCGGACGCTTCGCACCGCGGCGCCGAGGCGCACGGCTCAGGACGGGCCAAGGCCGCTTCTGGGTTCACAGTGCTGCTGGCTGCGACCGGTTTCACGGTCTGCCATGGTCGCCGAAGGTGCGGTGCGGGGCCAGGTCCAGGCGTACCGCAGGATGAGCGCGAGAAGGATCATTTCCAGGACGATGCCGAGGCCGTAGAAGTAGAGCCAGGACGCACCCACTGCGTTGAACGCCGTGACGGGAAGGTAGAGCGCAGCCACGATGAGGTTCGCGATGCGGTTCGCCCTGGCCGGCAGCGTCATCGACAGCACGACCATGAAGATCGGGACGGCCATGAGGGTCAGCGCCGTGGTCGAAAAGGCCTGGGAGAGAGCGAACTCGAAGACCCTGCCGTCGAGGATGTCCTCGACGACGCCGGGCGTGAAGAAGTTGAGAATGTCCACATAGGCGTACAGGAACATGAAGCTCGTCCACGCTGCGGCGAGCTTGACTCGCACCGGGATCGGCGGGTCTTCCAGTGTGGTGGCGCGTTGAGGTGTTCTCATCATGGGCTCCGTTGTGGTGCGGATCGGTAGGTCCACGATCGCTGATCCCCACGGCGGGCGCGTCGGCCCGCAGGCCGGAGTTCACCCGGCCGATGACATGATCTCACTCTCGTACTTTCGGCGGGTACGCCACGGCGCGTCGATCCCTAGGATGAAGCCGTGGTCACTGTCCGGCGCTCGATCTGGCATGAGCCGCGGCCTGCTGACACCCCGCCGATCGGTCGTCTCGACTGGCTGCTGGTGGGCGTGTTCGCGACCGCGGCCCTGGTCGAAAGCATCGTTGCGCCGGGAACGGCCTGGCGCCCCTTGGTGGCGGTGTTCGCCCTCGCGCTGATTCCAGCGCTGCTCTGGCGACGGAGCCGCCCCCTGATGGCCACCCTCGCCGGGTGGGGCGTCGCCGGGCTGCTCTCGATCCTCCAGCTGGCAACGCACGCCGAGGAACTCGGCCTTCACTCCTTGTTGGCCGTCCTGATCCTGCTCTACTCCCTCGTGCGGTGGGGCTCGGGACGGGAGATGGTCTTGGGGACGGCGTTCGTGACAGTCGTGGTCGCGCTGGGGATGTACGCCTCCTCCGCGGGCTGGGCCGACGTTTTCGGCGGCACCGTCCTGGTGCTGTTGATCGTCGCCCTCGCGACCGTGTTCCGATACCGCGCGGACCTCTGGTATCGCCAACAGCGCGAGATCCGCAATCAGGAGAGAGCGGCACTGGCGCGCGAACTGCACGACATCGTGGCCCACCACGTATCGGCCATCGCGGTACAGGCGCAGGCCGGTGGCGTGCTCGCCGCCATTCAGCCCGAGAAGGCCGCCGAGGTCCTGGCCGCGATAGAGGCCGAAGCGTCGCACACCCTGGCAGAGATGAGATCAATGGTTCGAGTGCTGCGTGAACAGGGACCCGTCTCCTACTCAGTACAGCCGGGTGTCGCGGACCTGCCCGCCCTGGCACGTGCCGACGCGACGCCCACTGTCGAGATCTCGCTGGACGCTTCATTGACCCGGCTGCCGGGACCCGTGGACATCGCGCTTTACCGGCTCGCGCAGGAGTCACTGACCAATGCCCTACGGCATGCCCGGAGCGCGACCCGCGTCGGGATCGAGGTACGCCGTGAGGGCGACGCCGTGAGGCTGCGTGTCAGCGACGATGGGCGGACTGACCCGGGGCCGGTCCCGGGTCCCGGTTTCGGCCTATTGGGCATGGCCGAACGCGCCCAACTCCTCGGCGGATCGCTGTCCGCGGGGCCGGGGCCCGAGGGCGGCTGGGTGGTCGAGGCGGTGCTGCCGGCGGAGGCGCTGGCATGAGCATCCGTGTCGTCGTAGCCGACGACCAGGACCTGGTCCGGACCGGGCTGGTGATGATCCTCGGCGCGCAACCCGGCCTCGAGGTCGTGGGGGAAGCGGCAGACGGGTTCTCAGCGCTGGACCTGGCGGCCCGACTGCTTCCCGATGTGCTCCTCGTCGACATCCGGATGCCCGGGCTCGACGGCATCGAGGTGACGCGGCGCCTGGCCGGGCCCGATGTAAGAAGCCCGATGGCGGTCGTCGTGATCACCACCTTCGACCTCGATGAGTACGTCCTCGGCGCGCTACGCGCCGGCGCCCGCGGCTTCCTGCTCAAAGACGCCGGGCCGGAGCTGCTCGTACAGGCCATCCACGCTGCGGCCAACGGAGACGCGCTGATCGCCCCCAACATCACCCGCCGGCTGCTGGCGACCTTCGCCGGCCAGGCGCCGGTGGCGCCGGTCCAGCCCATCGACCCGCTCACCAGCCGCGAGGAGGAGGTGCTCGCGCTGGTGGCCCGGGGCCGGACCAACGCCGAGATCGCCACCGAGCTCTTCGTCGGCCTGAGCACGGTCAAGACCCATGTCGCCGCATTGATGACCAAACTCGGCGCCCGTAACCGCGTCGAGGTCGCGATGTGGGCATACGACACCAGACGCGTCAGAGCCGACTAGTTGGGGGTACCGGCGTCGGCCAGGCGCTGGTCCGGCACAGAGGCCAAAGGTCCCCTGCCCATAGGCATCACGACCCTGACCGTAGCTCCCGCCTCGAGACAGGCTGAGAGCGGTAGACGCATTGCACACTTTCAGGATCAACGATGATCGGAGCCGAAGATGGGCGACTATGTAGCCACCTTCGCCGAGCTACGCCTCACCGACGCCGACCAGGCCGGGGGCAAGGGCGCCAACCTGGGCGAGCTGGTCGCGGCGCGACTACCCGTACCGCCGGGATTCGTCATCCTGCGCAGCTGCTACGAGCACCTCGTGCTGGCCGGCGACACCGGCACGGAACTGGAGCGGCTGCACGCTCAGGCCCTCGATACCACCGGTAAGACCGTGCAGCAGCTGTGCACCCGGATGCGCGAGCTCGTACAGCACGCCGACGTCGACGATGCCGCCCGCCAAGCCATCCTCGCCGCGTATCACAGCCTCGGCGACCGAGTCTCCGTCGCCGTACGGTCCTCCGCGGTCGGTGAGGACAGCGCGACATCGTCGTTCGCCGGAATGAACCTCTCGCGCACCAATATCCGCGGCGACGACGAACTCATCGCCGCCGTCACCGAATGCTGGGCATCGCTGTTCACCCCGCGCGTTGTCACCTACCGTGCCCGGCGCGGCATGCGCCAGACACCAGCGATGGCCGTGGTCGTGCAGCGGATGGTCGCGGCCGACCGAGCCGGTGTGGCGTTCACCGCCGACCCGTCCACCGGACGCCGGGACCGGATCGTCATCGACGCCGCACGGGGCCAGGGTGAGGTAGTCGTTTCCGGAGCTGTCGAGCCCGACACCTACATCCTCGACGCACACGGCCCGATCCTTCTCGAAACCCGCACCGGCAAACAGGATTACGCCATCGTCGCCGGACCCGACGGCGACAGGCACGTAGCCATCGACGCCGCCCAAGCAGCTGTACCGGTCCTCACCGAGCAGCAGGCGGTGGCCATCGCTCGGCTCGCCACCGCCGTGCAAGACCACTACCGCGGCACGCCGCAAGACATCGAATGGGCCATCGACGGTGAGGCGCTCTGGCTCGTGCAGGCTCGACCGATCACGATGCTTCCCGATGACCCGAGCCCGGCCACACCCGCCCCGCGCAGCGACTCTGCCGTCATCGTCCGCGGGCTCGCCGCGGCGCCGGGTGCCGCCGAAGGCACCGTGCGAATCCTCAGCTCGCCCGAGCAAGGTGATGCGCTGAAAGCCGGTGAAGTCCTCGTCGCACCGATGACCAGCCCGGATTGGCTGCCCACCATCGCACGCAGCGCTGCGGTCGTCACCGACAGCGGTGGCATGACCTGCCACGCCGCCATTGTGGCCCGCGAACTCGGCGTGCCTTGTGTCGTAGGTACCCGCACCGCCACCAAGACCCTCGCCGACGGCACTCTGGTCACCGTCGACGGATCCGCGGGCGAAGTCCGCGCCGGACACGCCGCGACCCCCGTGACCGCGACTGCTGTTGCGGCCCCGGCCCAGGCGGTCCCCGCAGGCAGCCCGACCGCGACCAAGATCTATGTGAACCTCGCGCTTCCCGACGCCGCCGAGCGAGTCGCCGGCACCGATGTGGACGGCGTCGGCCTGCTACGAGCGGAAACACTGCTGTCTCAGGCACTCGGAGGGCGACACCCACGCGAACTCATCGCCCGCGGTGAACAAGCCACGTTCATCGAGCAGATGTCGCATTCCCTGCATCGCATCACCGCGGCGTTCCATCCACGACCGGTCATCTACCGAGCCACCGATCTACGTAGCAACGAATTCCGCGCCCTCGACGGTGGCGCACGGTACGAGCCGGTCGAGCAGAACCCGATGATCGGCTACCGCGGCTGCTATCGCTACATCCGTGACCCCGAGGTCTTCGCCCTCGAGCTGGCCGCGATCGCCCGGGTCCGCGAAGCCACAACCAACCTGCACCTGATGATTCCGTTCGTCCGCACCCGATGGGAGCTGGAAGCCTGCCTGGAACTGGTCGACGCGAGCCCACTCGGCAAGCATCGCGGCCTGCACCGGTGGGTGATGGCGGAAGTGCCGTCCGTGGTGCACTGGCTGCCCGAATACGTAGGGCTCGGCATCGACGGGGTATCCATCGGAAGCAACGACCTCACGCAATTGATGCTGGGCGTCGATCGCGATTCCGAGCAGTGCGCGGAACTGTTCGACGAATCCGACCCCGCTGTGCTGGAAGCGATCTCGACAATCGTCGGTACGGCACGGCGGCTGGGCATCACCTCGTCGCTGTGCGGTCAGGCACCGTCGAACCGTCCCGAGTTCGCCGAGCATCTCGTGCGTCTCGGCATCACCTCGATATCGGTGACGCCCGATGCCGCGCCCGCTGCCCGTCGCACAGTCGCGGCCGCCGAACAACGCCTCGTCCTCGACCACATGCTGCGCCAGACAGCCGGTTGAGATCCATGGTGCGCAACGACATCGTCACTGTCACCCTCAACCCGACCGTGGATCTGTCGATGGAGGTGGACGCGCTCACCGCCGAGGGTAAGAACCGCGCCCGCATGAACTCTGTGCGCGCAGGAGGTGGCGGGATCAACGTCGCCCGATGTATCGCCCGGCTCGGCGGCTGCGCGACCGCGATCCACACCACCGGTCGAGAGACCGGTCGCCGCCTCGATCGGCTCCTCGACGCCGAAGGTCTTCGGCACGTGGGGATAGGAATCGACTCCGACACACGAGAAGCGTTCGTCATTGCCGATGTCTCGTCGGGCAGCAGCTATCACGTTGTGCCGCCGGGACCTCGGCTGACTACGAGCGAGGAGTCACTTCTCATCAACTCGATAAGGACAGCGTCCGCAGAAGCCGGCTTCCTTGTCGTATCCGGCAGTGCCACATCGGAGTTGCGCGACGACTTCAGCGCACAACTCGTCCGGGAAGCCCCTTCGAGCACCGAGGTGATTCTCGATATCGCCGGCGACCAACTGCGGGCGGCCCTCACCGAGCACAGCTTCCTCATCCGCCTCGATCGCCAGCAGGGTGCCGCGCTCCTGGGCCGGCAGATCACGAGCCACGCGGACGCGCGCGGTGAACGACCTGCTCCTCGCTGGCCGATCCTGCGACCATGCCGTGACCACAGTGGGCGCGCTCGGCGCCGTCCACTCCGATCACCGTGCACACTACGAGATCTCGGCGCCGCCCCTGCCGCATCCCTTCCGAAGTGATGCCTGCGCGGGCGACTGCTTGGTGGCCGCCATCACGTATCACCTTACCTCGGGCAGGGAACCACTACGCGCATGCGAATTCGGGGTGGCTGCGGCAGCCGCCACCGTGCAGTTACCGGGAACGGACGTTTTCGATCGTGCCGGCATGGCAGCCCTGGTCCGGCGGGTCCGCAGTCGGCGCATCAGCCGAAACGCCTCGTTCGCGGCCGCCCCCGGTGAGCCGGCATCGGCTGAGTAGCCATCGGCCTGACAGTCAGCGGGAACGGTACGTCAGGCAGCGCGCGGCATGCTCACCGGCACCCGGACCGACGCGGATCTCGGATGCGGTGCACTCGAGGTCGCGATTGTGTACGCAATCCGCGCGCTGACACGCCCCGACCATGCTGGTAACCGTGTCCAGTCCACCTTTCATCGTCAACGGGATGAAGGTCTCGCAGTCGGCGCTGCCGTTATGGCCGGCGACATTGATCGCGTAGGCGTGGCACCCGTCGTGGTTATAGGAGCAGTTGCTGACCGTGCATTCGGTGACGTGCGGCATTTCCATCGTCGTCATGTTCAACCCTCCGCCATCTCGGTGGGAACACTTCGGCCGACCTCACTCTATGACTGCGCACTCCGGAAGAAAAGGCAGCTCAGGCTATCCTCACGGCCATGGCGCGCATTGTCACATCGTTTCAACGCCCGCCAGCCGCAATATCCCTGCCCGCCGCAACTGGACGATCTAATCGGTCACTTTCACTTTGACGACCTTGGGCTTTTCCTTCGGTTCACCCATCGGCACCGATACGGACAGGATGCCTTTGGCGTCGCCACCCTTCGGACCTCGGGCCGGGAATCAAGGATGAAAGTCCTATGCTTCTGCCACGTTATTGTCGCCCTCCAGCGCTCGCCCAGCTCGCAATTGGTCGACACGACTGATCGTCGGAGCCCATGACTGCGAGCAGACCAGCAGCATGGCCACCGGACCCCGAGATGCTGCCGTTCCCGGTGGGGAACCTCCCACTACGTTGAGGACTTCGGACCCCGGTGTGAGTCGTCGAGGAAGTCGCACTCCAGCCGAAGGACCATCGACCCGCCTCTCGCCCACTTAGGACCCTTGAGACTGCCCTGAGAACAACTCACTCTTGGTAGAGCACCTCGCTCGACACCCGATGGACACCCGAGGAGGACCCGATGCCCTATCCTGTCGATCCCTTCGCGCCGGCCGTCCACAAAGCTCATTCCGGACTCGAGCAACTGCCGATAGAACCGGACGACGGTTTGCGAATGGCGTCGGCTGCGCAGCGAGCCCACAAGGTCCTGCTCGGCGCACGCCTCGCCCGGGCCGATGAGCGCTGACGTGCTCCGCGCAACGATCCCAGTCGGAACTGTCTCCGATATCCGGCTCGGTGCCCGCGTCGTATTCCGGGCCGATCTGGATGACATCGCCGTCGTCGATTCGCGAGGCCGAGCCATCGGCCCGTTGACGGCCACGGACCGCAGCCGGATTGCAGCCGATCGACCTGGAGGTGACCGAAACACCACGCGCGAGCCGACAAGCCGTGGGAGCGCCGCGTGCACTCCCGGAAGCTACTCGTCAGGGCAGTAGGGCCCGCGCTATCACGCGATACCAGGAGGCAGACATGGTGGCGCAGAAGACCATGCACACGTGGCGGGTCGACGAACCGGCGCCGATCGACTCCGGCCCGCTGCGCAGACACGAATCGCCCGTCCCGGCTCCCCACACGGGGGACCTCCTGGTTCGGGTACTGGCGTGCGGGGTGTGCCGCACGGATCTGCACGTCGTCGAAGGCGATCTCGACGTACACCGGCGCAGCGTCATCCCTGGGCACGAAGTGGTCGGCGAAGTGGTGCGGACCTCCGGTGCTTCCCGCTTCGCCGTTGGTGACCGAGTCGGTATCCCCTGGTTGCGACACACCTGCGGCGCGTGCCGGTACTGCCTGCGCGGCGCAGAGAACCTGTGTCCCCATTCCCGTTACACCGGGTGGGACGACGACGGCGGATACGCCGAATACGCTACTGTCCCCACGGATTTCGCCCTCGCACTACCCGCTGGCTACCCGGATGCGGAGCTGGCACCACTGTTGTGCGCGGGCATCATCGGCTACCACGCCCTGCTGCGTGCGCAATTGCCGGCGGGCGGTGTTCTGGGCATCTACGGTTTCGGCGGAAGCGCCCACCTGACCGCCCAGGTCGCGATCGCGAGTGGCGCACGCGTACATGTGATGACACGGGGCGAGGCCGCTCGTGAGCTCGCCACGACGCTCGGAGCCGCATCGGTACAGGGCCAGGCCGACGCACCTCCAGAACCCCTGGACTCGGCGATCCTGTTCGCCCCCGCCGGCGAGCTGGTGCCGCCCGCACTCGAGGCGTTGGACAGCGGAGGTACCCTCGCCCTCGCCGGAATCCACATGTCCGACGTCCCGCCTTTGAACTACCAACGCCACCTTTTCCGCGAGCGCCAGTTGCGCAGTGTCACTTCGAACACCCGGGCCCAGGCCAGGGAGTTCCTCGCCTTCGCCGGCCGGCACCGCCTGCAGGTGTCGACCCATCACTACCCACTCGACCACGCCGACCGAGCGCTCTCCGATCTCGCCCACGGCCGCTTCGACGGTGCCGCGGTGCTGGTTGCCTGAGTTCGGAAAGCTTCTCCGGCGCGGCACCTGGACCGGACCCCTTCGCCTTCGCGATTCCCGCGCGCCGACCTCCCGGACAGCCAGTCCGGCGTTTACGTCGGTCATCGGCCGAGCGGCGGCGACGGCACTACAGCGGCTCGAGCCGCTCGGCTCGGGTGGATGATGCGATCGAGCCGTACTGCGGCATAGCCGAGGGTCGACACTGCGCTGACGATCAGCAATTCGAAAGCGCCGAGCGGCTCGGTACCGAGCAGTTCACCCAACGGCGGCAGATACAGCCCGGCCAGTTGCAGGGTGAGGGCCGCGCCGACCGCGACCAGCAGCATCGGGTTCGCCATGGAGCCTGGGCGGGTCCGGGAACCTAGGGCCGCACCCAGTTGCGCTGCGCCCAGAGCGAAGAACGCCATGCTCTGCCACGGGCGGTCGGTGTGATAACCCCAGAGCGCCACGCCGAGGGTGACCGCGGTCAGCACACAAGCGATCCTGGGTACCCGCTGCCACAGACCCGCGCCGAGAATGCTCTGGGTGGGTGGACGTGGTGGGCGGTCCATGGCTTTCGGGTCGGCGGGCTCGCCCCCGAGGGCAACACCGGGAAGACCGTGAGTGAGCAGGTTGATCCACAGGATCTGCGCCGGTAGAAGCGGCAGAGCCAATCCGAAGAACGGGCCTGCCAGCATGACGGCGATCTCGGCGGCACCGCCCGAGAGTCCGTAGACGAGGAAGCGGCGGATGTTCGCATAAACCCGCCTGCCTTCTTCGACCGCGACCACCACTGTGTTCAGATCGTCGTCGGCGAGGACGACATCGGCGGCCTGCCTGGCAACTTCGGTGCCGCGCCCACCCATGGCCACGCCGATATCGGCACGCCGCAAGGCAGGGCCGTCGTTGACCCCATCGCCGTTCATCGCCACAACCTCGCCATTGCCGCGCAGCGCTGCGATGATGTCGAGTTTCTGGCCGGGCGTCGCCCGGGCGAAAACCGTCCCGGTCGTCAGATCGTTGTGCGACATCTGCCGGCAATCGATGATGCGTTCGGATGCTCCGATGATGCCGAGGTCCGCCGCGATCGCGTGGGCGGTGCCGGGGTGATCGCCGGTGATCACGATCGGGCGGATTCCGGCGCGCCGGCATGCGCGGATCGTCGCGGCCGCGGCGCTGCGGGGCGGATCGACTATCGCCACCAGCCCCAGTAACCGCAGTCCGCTTTCGAAGTCGTCATCCGTCACCGGGACTTCGCTGCGCTCTGCCGCGGCCACGGCAAGCACTCGATAGCCGTCCGCCGCCAAACAATTCGCCCAGGCGGCGGCGCGGTCCAGTACCTGCGGATCATCGAGTAGAACCGAACGGCTCAGCACGACTTCCGGAGCGCCCTTGCATATCACCTTGTGGTGGCCGTCAGGGGTCTGGTGCACCGTCGACATCCGCATGCGGTCGCTGTCGAATGGCCGCTCGGCGATGCGCGGGAACTGCTCATCCAGGCCCGTCCGGTCGAGGCCCAGCCGGGCCGCCGCGGCCAGGAGCGCCGCCTCGGTCGGATCGCCGAGGGCAGTCCATCCGCGGCCCTCGGCGTCTGGAGCCCGTAGGCGGGCGTCGTTGCACAGCGCGGCCGCCGACAGCAGTTCCGTCACATCATCGGGGCCGGAACGGCCGAGCGCTTCTCCACCTGCGGTGATCGCGCCGTCCGGCGCATATCCGGATCCGCTGATGTCGGCTTCGCTGCGCGGGGTCCACAGCTTCCGAGCGACCATGCGGCCCTCCGTCAGCGTCCCCGTCTTGTCGGTAGCCAGGACGGTGACCGACCCCAACGTCTCCACAGCGGGCAATCTGCGGATGAGTGCACGTCGCGCCGCCATATGGCGGGCACCCATGGCCAATGCCAGCGTCACCACCGCCGGTAGTGATTCCGGGACAGCAGCAACGGCGAGGCTGATCGCTGTCACGACCATCAGCTCCACCGGCTCGCCCCGCACCAGGCCCAGCATCAGGACGATCACGCACAGGACGATCGTCACCACTGCGAGCAGCCGCCCGACGTCCAGCAGCCGCTTCTGCAAGGGCGTCGGTCCGGAGCCCTTGCCCATCAGGTGGGCGATGCGTCCGGTCGCGCTCTGCGCCCCGACCGACGTCACCACCGCCCGGCCCCGACCGCGAACCACAATCGTCCCCGCCGATACCCGATCGCCCGTTCTCTTGTCGACCGGGATCGATTCCCCGGTCAAAGCGGACTCGTCGACCGTCATAGCCGCCGCTTCCACCACGTTCGCGTCCGCCGGCACGATGTCGCCCTCCGCCAGTACCAGCAGATCGCCGAGCACAACGTCGGCAGCCGGGATTTCGCGCTGGTCACCATCGCGAATGACACGGGCACACGGGGCAGTCAACTCGGAGAGTGCGGTGATGGCACGATCCGCGCGGAGTTCTTGGCCGACGCCCACCACCGTGTTCGCCACGATGACCAGCAATATGACCGACATGTCGGTCCAGTCGCCGATGACCGCGGTCAGTGCCGTCGCCGCCAGCAACACCACGATCAACGGGTCACGCAGCTGTCGCGCGACGCGCTGCCACAACCGGGTTGGCGGCGGCTGCGGAACGGCGTTGGGGCCGTGGCGTGCGAGCCGCGCCGCGGCTTGCGATGAGGTCAGACCGCTGTCGAACGACAGCGCCGGAGGCCGCTGCGCCGTGCACTTTCCGCTGCCCGGCAACGCGCGCGACCGGGTTTCCGGCACATCCACCCGTGCACCTCCGATCCCGCCCGAGCCGTTGTGGTCGAGTCCAGCAGCTCGCGCGCCTCGGTGGACAGGGACCAAAGTCCTCATCCATGGAGACCACCGGCAGCTGGAAGGCGATCGGCCGCCTGACACCTGCGGCCTGTTCGTATGCTGGAACCACCGGTGAAAGGAGTCGGCCGATGGTTCGAGTGTTCCTTGTCGATGACCATGAGATCGTGCGGCGCGGGGTGGGTGATCTGATCAGCGCAGAGCCGGACCTCGAGGTGGTGGGCGAGGCAGGAACGGTCGCCCATGCCCTCGCCCGGATCCCCGCGACCAGGCCGGAGGTGGTCGTACTCGACGTCAGATTGCCTGACGGCAACGGCATCGAGTTGTGCCGCGAGCTGCTGACTCGCGACGACAGCCTGCGTTGCCTCATCCTGACCTCGTTCACCGACGAGCAGGCCATGCTCGACGCGATTCTCGCCGGAGCAAGTGGGTATGTCGTCAAAGACATCGGTACCACCGATCTCGTCGATGCGGTCCGCGCTGTGGGCGCGGGTAAGTCGCTGCTCGACAACCGTGCGGCCGCGGCTCTGATGGCGAAGATCCGTACCGAAGCCGAAGAGCAGAAAGGCCCGCTCGCCGGACTGACCGAGCAGGAAAGGAAGCTTTTGGCCTTGCTGGGAGAAGGTCTGACCAACCGGCAGATCGCCGCACGGATGTTCCTGGCCGAGAAAACAGTGAAGAACTACGTATCCCGGCTATTGACCAAACTCGGTGTCGAGCGCCGTACGCAGGCCGCGGTGTTGGCGTCCAAACTGGATCCGACGCGTAAGGATTTGTCCTGAGTGGCCACAGCGGTGCCCACCCCGAGCATGACCCGGCGCGGGCGAATTCCGAATGCCAGAATGCTGGTGTGCACATACCGTCATCGGGCGGCGGCCGCGACAGCAGACCGCCGGTAGTCGAGACGCTGGCTCAGTCGCGCCTTCGGGAACTGCTCGATCAGGTGCAGGACCGCATCTCCGAGTTCATCGGCGTCCGCGACCAGATGGATCGCCTGATCGAGGCCATGCTGGTCATTACCACCGGGCTGGATCTGGATAATACGTTGCGGGCGATCGTTCATACCGCAATCGAACTCGTGGACGCTCACTACGGCGCTCTGGGCGTCCGCGAGGCCGACAAGAGCTCCACGAAGCTCGCCGAATTCGTCTATGAAGGCATCGACGACCGGACCCGAGTCCTCATCGGTGACCTACCCGAGGGCCATGGGGTGCTCGGCCTGCTCTTCGAGCAGCCCAAGCCGATCCGGCTCACCAATCTGTCCGAACATCCGTCGTCGGTGGGCTTTCCCCCGCACCATCCGCCGATGCGGACCTTCCTCGGCGTTCCTGTCCAGGTCCGCGACGAGATCTTCGGCAACCTCTATCTGACCGAGAAGGCCAACGGCCAAGAGTTCACCGAGGACGACGAGGTCGTGGTCCAGGCTCTCGCCGCCGCAGCGGGCACCGCCATCGCCAACGCGCGGCTCTACGAGGAGTCGCAGGTGCGGCAGCAGTGGCTGGAGGCTACCCAAGATGTCGCTACCGCGGTGCTCGCCGGTGGAGCGCCGCCGGATGTTCGCCAGCTGATCACCGAGCGCGCTCTAGCGCTGACCAAGTCCGCCTCGGCCTACCTGGCTTTGCCAGAGGACCCCGACCTGCCCAGCGAGGAGGTCACCGAGCTGACGATCGCGGCGGCGGCCGGTGCCGACGCCGATGCCCTTGTCGGCCGGAAGATCCCTGTTCGCTGGTCGCCGACCGGGCTGGCGTTTCGGCCCGTGACGGGGGGGCCGGCACCAACAGTCGATGACCCCTCGGCGATCGAGTCGCTCACCGCCGAGGGCTCGACCGAAACGTCACAGTTGCGGGCAGGCCAGTCCGTCATCGGAGTGTTGAGCACGGTACGTCCAGCCGGCACGGTGGTCCTCGATTCGACCGGGCGGAAGATGATGACCGCCTTCGCCGATCAGGCGGCGCTGGCGCTGCAGCTGGCAGAGAGCCAACGCAGGATGCGCGAGCTCGATGTGGTATCCGAGCGCGATCGGATCGCACGCGATCTCCACGACCATGTCATCCAGCGTCTGTTCGCCGTCGGCCTGTCCTTGCAGGGGACAGTTCAACGCGCGCGTACGCCTGAGGTCAAGGCCCGCCTCGTCGACACCATCAACGACGTGCAGGCGATCGTGCAAGATATCCGGCACTCGATCTTCGACCTGCACTCGAGCTCGACCGCCGAGACACCGGTCCTGCGTAAACGGCTGCATGCCGTCGTTGCCGAGATGACCGCCGAAGCAGACCTCCGGACGACGATCAGGCTGTCCGGCCCGGTGTCGGTGCTGAGTCCTGCGATGTTCGATGATGTCGAGGCCGTTTTGCGGGAAGCTGTCAGCAATGTGGTGCGGCATGCGCATGCCAGCGCGGTCTCGATCAGACTCACGATAGGTGACGACGTCGTGCTCGAGGTCACTGACAACGGCGTCGGTATCCCGGAAGACCCCGAGCGGCGCAGCGGTCTGGCGAATATGGCCGCGCGAACCCAGCAGGCCGGCGGATCCTTCAGCGTGGCGCCCAATCCGACCGGCGGCACGATCCTTCGCTGGTCTGTGCCGATGCCTCAGGTCCCGTCCACTCGTACTCCGCGGTAGCGAACATTCCCAGCTGATTCCGGCGGGCTCGCCGAGCCGACGGCGCGATCTGGTCCGGCGTGATTCTCAGGGATTGCGGGCCGCCCGACCGGCGGCATCTTCGACGACATCGGTGCTGCCTCATGATCGCAAGCACCCCTCTCCCGGCAAACGTTCACGCTCCCGAATACCCCGTGGGGTATAGTCGGCAAGAGTGATACATACCCCCAGGGGTATTGAAGGAGGGTCAGATGGTCGAGACGACAACCGCTGGGACGGCCGCCGTTGCCCAGCGCCCGCACACAGGTCCAGGATTGCTCGGCCGGTGGGGCGCGTTCATGGCCGCGCACACCAAGGCAGTGGTCGGGGTGTGGCTTCTGGCGCTGATCACGCTGGGTGCCGCCGCGCCGAGCGTATTCACCTCACTGGCAGGGGCGGGGTGGCAGGCCAACGGCTCGGAATCGGTGCAGGTGCGCGAGCTCGCCCAGCAGCACTTCGGCGGAAACTCCTCTGCCGCAGTACAGGTGGTGGTCCACTCCGACACCTCGACTGTCACCGATCCGGCGATGGCGCGGGTGATCGACGAGGTCGGCGCGGTATTCGCCGGCGATGAACGGATCGGGCAGGTGATCACGCCGCAGCCGGGGTTCACGGTCAGTCCCGACCAGCACACCGGCATCGTGATCGCGGGCGCGAACGCCTCCACCGATGACATGGTGAAGGCCGTGGACGAGCACAAGGATGCGTTGACCGCGCTGTCCAGAGACGGAATCGAGGTGTATCCGACCGGCGCCTCCGCGCTGTGGAGCGATTTCAATGCCGCCAATCACGACGCGATGATCAAGGCCGAGATGTTCTCCTGGCCGGTCACGTTGGCGATCATGGTGTTGGCGTTCGGCTCGCTGGTCGCGGCCGGGCTGCCGTTGCTGTTGACCCTGGCCGGGCTGGTGGCCTCGGCCGGTGGACTGGTGCTGTTGAACCAGATCACCCCGATTTCGGTGTGGGCGATGAACTTCGCGATGATGTTCGCTCTCGCACTCGGTATCGACTACGCGCTGTTTCTGGTGGCTCGTTTTCGCGACGCGTTGACCCGCGCGGGCAATTCCCGCGCCGCGGTCGCCGAGACCATGGACACCGCGGGCAAGGCGGTGCTGCTGTCCGGGCTGACTGTGCTGGTGAGTCTCTCAGCGGTGCTGATCGTTCCCGCGCCGGCGGTTCGCACCATGGCAGTGGGCATCATGCTGGCCGTGCTGTTTGTGCTGGCTGCGACGCTGACCCTGCTGCCGGCGGTTTTGGGCGCACTGGGCGGCAGGGTCGATGCCGCGGCAGTGCCGTTTGCGCGCCGCCAGCAGCACCGGTCACCGCTGTTCGCACGCTGGGGCCAGATCCTGCACGACCACCCGTGGCCCTTCGCAATCGCGGCCTTGGCCGTTCTGATCGGCCTGGCCGTTCCGGTGTTCGGGCTGAAGACCGCGATGCCCTCGATTCAGGTCGTGCCCGCCGAAGCGCCTGTGCGCCAAGGATATGAGCTCATCCAGCAGCAGATGGGCCACGGCGCGCCGGGCATGCTGTCGATCATCACACCCGCCGCGCAGGCACCTGCCACCGCGGATGCCGCACGCGCCACCGATGGCATTGCCATGATCACCCCGCCCCTGCCCGCCGCCGACGGCAGCGACCTGGTGATGATGCAGGCGATGCCGTCAGTCGATCCGTCGTCACCACAGATGGCGGCGATACTGAACCAGCTGCGCACGGATCTTCCCGGCGGCGCTCTCGTAGGAGGGGCAGCCGCGGAAAACCTCGACCTGCAACAAACACTCGACGACTATCTGCCTCTCGTGGTGTCGATCATCCTTGTGCTGGGGTTCGCGCTGCTACTGATCGCGCTGCAAGCCCCGGCGATCGCAGCCATCGGCACTATCGTGAGCCTGTTGTCGACCGCAGCGGCCTTCGGCGTAGCCAAGCTGATCTTCCAAGACGGTCACGGCGCAGGATTGCTCGGTTTCTCCCCGCAAGGCTTCCTCGACGGCTGGGGCCCGGTGTTCTTCTTCGCGATGATCTTCGCCATCGCCATGGACTACACGGTGTTCCTCCTGGCCACCGCGAAGGAACACTACGAGCGCACCGGTGAGCCGCACTCCGCGCATGTGGACGGGCTGGCCCATTCGGGGCGGGTCATCTTCGCCGCCGCGGCGGTGATGGTGGCAGTGTTCTTCACCTTCGCCCTGGCCGACCCGCTGCCACCGAAGGAGATGGGCATCATCCTCGGAGTCGCGGTACTGCTCGACGCGCTGCTGGTGCGGCTGATATTGCTGCCGGTCATCTTGCGGCTGACCGGCAGAGCAGCGTGGTGGAGCCCGGCGTGGCTGACCCGCGTGCTGCCGAACATCAGCTTCGCCCACCACTGACGCCGACGGCGAACCTCTTGGATATACCCCGCGGGGTATCGTGGAAGAGATTCGAGAGAATGGAGAAACACGATGGTCGGCGACGAGACCAGCATCGCACCAGTACTCAACCGGCTACGCCGGGCCCACGGCCAGCTCGCGGGCGTCATCGCCATGATCGAGCAGGGTCGCGACTGCAAAGACGTGGTCACACAGCTCGCAGCGGTCTCACGCGCCCTCGACCGGGCCGGATTCAAGATCGTCGCCACCGGACTGCGCGAATGCCTGGACGGCAAAGCAGCCGAAGGCAGTGAGCCGATGACCGTCGAAGAGCTGGAAAAACTCTTCCTCGCACTGGCTTGACCCCGGCCGGACCGATCACCGACAAGGAGCTCGACGCAATGGCACTCCCCCTGCGCACACAACTATGGACCATCGAGCGAATGGTGCCGTTACTGGCCGGAAACCTGATCTTGATCAGCACCGCGCTCGCGGCAGCGCTGTCGCCGTGGTGGCTGTTGGTCACCGTCATGGTCGGGGCGAATCTGGTTCTCTACAGTGCGGTCGGCTGGTGCCCGGCCACCCTGCTCATGGCCCGGCTCGGCCTACCGGCCGGCACCGCGACCTGCGCGGCCCGAGTCGACTGAATCCACTCACCCGAGATCCGATATCCAAGAAAGGAAGTCTGCTCATGACCACCGAAACCGGCCTCGGTTTGTCCGCGACTGTCACCACCAGCTTCGACGACGCCGTGGCGCGTACGCGCACCGCGCTCGCCGAACAGGGCTTCGGGATCCTCACCGAAATAGACATGCGCGCAACCCTGAAAGCCAAACTCGGCCACGATATGGAGGACTACCTCATCCTCGGAGCCTGCAACCCGCCACTGGCCCACCGCGCGGTCGAGATCGACCGGCAGATCGGGCTGCTGCTCCCGTGCAATGTCGTCGTGCGCCGCTCTCGCGACAACGACGACGAGGTCATCGTCGAGGCAATGAACCCACAACTGATGGTGCAGGTCACCGACGAACCCGCGCTGTCACCCGTCGCCGCCGACGCCGCCACCCGACTGCGCGCCGCTATCGACTCACTGCAACAGACCCGCTGACCGCATGCGATCGCCGCGCCTGGATCCGATACCTCCGATCGCGGCGTTCTGGCCGATCGTCCTGTCGGCGGGACAATCGCCACACCCGGACCCTCGTTACGCCGATGGGGCGCGTTGGGCATCGCAGCTGACATCAGCGTCCGCCCGATCAGGTTCCACCTCGCACCACCCGCTGCATACCCCCTGGGGTATCGTTGGCTGTGCACGGCGCGCAGGCAAGGACCGAGCGCGGTGTCGAAGCCGATGCGAAGGAGCCCTGATGTCCGATATCACGCTGTTCGTCGATCCGGTGTGCCCATTTGCGTGGGTCAGCGCGAACTGGTTGCTCGATACCGCCGGTGACCAGCACGCCGTCGCTCTGGCGCAGATGAGCTTGGCCGTGCTGAACGAAGGGCACACCGTCGATGCCGGGCACGCACCGATGATCGCCCGGTCACGTCGTGTGGGCCGGGTTTTCGCCGCGGCTACGGCGGCTTCGGCTGCGTTCACGCCGCTGTACCGGGCATTGGGCTCCCGGCTCCATCCCCGTGGCGCCGGCACCGACGACGACGCGGTCGTTGTCGCGGCGCTCGACGCGGCCGGCCTCGATCCGGCCTTGGCTGCTGCTCTCGACGATCCGCGCTACGACCCCGATGTCGCCGAAGCTCACCAGGCCAGCCAAGACGCTCTCGGGGCACGAGGCGGTAGCCCGATCATCTCGGTCGACGGTCACGGTTTCTCCGGCCCGGTACTCACCGCGCGGCCTCCGGCCGACCGAGCGCACCAACTGCTCGACGCAGTTGTCGCTGCTGCGACCACCCCGGGCTTCGCGTCACTGCACCGCCCCTATCAGGGTCCTCCCAGCTTCACCACAACCGAGGACGATCGCTGATGTGCTACCCCGTCACCTGCCGCACCTGTGGCAAAACAACTTGGGCCGGCTGTGGTGCCCACGTAGATGCCGTTCGCGCCGCCACTCCCGCTCAGCGATGGTGCGGCGGTCACACCGGTCCCAGCGGAACAACCGACCCGACGGTCACCAGCCACGCCGTCGCGGCTGAGAACCCACCAGCTGGCCGGGAGCTGCCTTCTCCCGACTCCGGTAGACGACGTACGGGCGGAAGAGGTATCCGATCGGGGCGCTGAACGCATGGACGAGCCGAGTGAACGGCCACAACGCGAACAACACCAGCGCGATCACCGCGTGGAGCTGAAAGGACAGCGGTGCCTGAACCATCAGGTCACCGCGAGGCCGCAGGATCCAGATGGACCGGAACCATGGCGAGACCGTTTCTCGGTAGTTGTGCTCCTCCCCCACCACACCCGACCCGATCAACGTGGTGGCCAATCCCGCGACGAGCGCCGCGACCAGAACCACATACATGAGTTTGTCGTTGGCGGTGGTTGACATGAAGACCGGGCCGCGGGTTCGCCTGCGATAGATCAGCAGCGCTATGCCGACCAGCGTGGCGACTCCGGCGATCGTACCCAGAGCGATCGCCTGCACATGGTAGGCATGCTGACTCAAACCGACGGCGTCTGTCCATGATTGCGGAATGATCAGGCCGATGACGTGCCCGATGATCACGACGAGGATACCGAAGTGGAACATCGGGCTGGCGATGCGCAGCAGCCGGTTCTCGTAGAGCTGGGATGAGCGGGTGGTCCAGCCGAACTTGTCGTAGCGGTAGCGCCACCAGGTGCCCACCGCCACGATCGCGAGCGTCACATAGGGGACGACGTCCCAGAAGATCTCACCTGCGGCCATACCATCCGGCTCCTTCATGTCTGGTCGGTTCCGGCGCGGTGCGACGTGGTGGCACTGTCAGAGTGAATGGTTGCAGCCCGATCGCCTCTGCGGGCGGGCCGGCTGCGGCAAGTCGTTGCGCGCGGCGTTCTTCCTGATCGGTGACCGGCGGCAGGGTCGCGCAGACCGCGTCGATCGCAGGGGCATAGCGTGACCCACGTTCGGTCAAGGCAGCCCGCAGGACATCGAGCGGGATCCTGTGCTCGGTGAGTAAACGCTCACCGGCCACGGGGTCGACGGTAGCTGCGAATTCGAGCACAACGGGCAAATGATCGGGTGCTTCGTTTCCCAGCCTCTGTACGCCGGCGTCCCGGTATGTTTGCAGGAACGCGTGCATGGCCGCACCGCGGTTTCGCGTGTCGCCGTCTGTCCAGTAGGTCAAATACATTGTCGCTCGTCGGCGCAGGTCGAAGGTTTCGACGTATTCGGTCTGCAGCGTCAGCAGGTCGGTGGCTCGCAACGCATCCAAGGTCTGCCCGAGCAGATGACGCGGCTCTGCGATCACGTGATCAAGCAACGCTTGAACGACCTCGAGACGGTCGCTGAGGTGCTCGTCGGGGTAAGAAATCAGCAGGGAGGCCGCCTGTCGGATCAGTCGGTGCTGCATCTGCGCGCGGTGGGTCCGTGCGCGACCACCGAACAGCGGCTTCATCGGTCGCCTCCGTCATCCACCGCGCTCGGGCCTGGGAACATCCCTTCCGGAACGCCTTTGCCGTCCCAGTTGAGGAGGTTCACCCGCGATGGGCGCGTTCGATTCGCAGCCAGACCTTCCGTGGTCTGTCGCTGTTTCAGTGCATGGAAGGTTTCGACCGCGACAGGCACCGGACCGCCGCTGGCCTCTCCGAACGGGCCGGAGTCATACATCCCGGGCCCTCCTTCATACGACAGTGAGCACTCGGTGGCGGTCTCTTCGAGCCGGTGCGCTTCGGCCGCATAGACCGTCGGTATCACGTACCGCTGCTCGTACTTGGCGAGTGCGAGCAGCCGGTACATCTCATACATCTGTTCCTCGGTGAGGCCGACCGACTGCGGAATATGAGGCTGAGTCTCGCGGCCGAGGTTGATGTCACGCATATATGACCGCATGGCGGCCAGCCGGCGCAGGACATCCCCTACGGCATTGACATCACCCGCGGTGAACAATTCGGCCAGGTATCGAATCGGTATACGCAGTGCTTCGAGAGCCCCGAACAGGTTTCCGAGGTCTTCGCCGTCGTGACCGTCACGGCTGACCGCGTCGACGACCGGAGACAAGGGCGGGACGTACCAGACCATGGGCATGGTCCGATACTCCGGGTGTAGCGGCAGAGCCACCTTGTAGGTGTGGATGAGCGCGTAGACCGGCGATCGCTGGGCCGCTTCGATCCATTCGTCGGAGATACCTGCGGTTCGCGCGCCGGCGATTACCTCGGGATCACGGGGATCGAGCAGGATTTCACGTTGTGCCTCATACAGATCGGTGTCCTCGTCCACCGAGGCTGCCGCGGTGACGCGGTCGACGTCGTAGAGCACGAGGCCGATGTAGCGCAGGCGTCCCACGCAGGTTTCCGAGCACACCGTCGGCAGGCCGACCTCGACGCGGGGGTAGCAGAAGGTGCATTTCTCGGCTTTGCCGGTCTTGTGGTTGAAATACACCTTCTTGTAGGGACATCCGGACACACACATGCGCCAACCGCGACAGCGGTCCTGGTCCACCAGCACGATGCCGTCTTCGGTGCGTTTGTACATGGCCCCGGACGGGCACGAGGACACACACGACGGATTGAGGCAATGCTCGCAGATCCGGGGCAAATAGAACATGAAGGTCTGCTCGAGCTCGAGCCGAACCTGCTCGCCCACCTTCTTCAAGATCGGGTCATCGGGCAGGATTTCCGGTGAACCGCCCAGGTCATCGTCCCAGTTCGCGGACCATTCGACCTTCACCGGCTTACCGCTGATCAGACTGCGGGGCGCAGCGACAGGCATCTGGTCACCGAGCGGGGCCGAGATGAGGTTGTCGTAGTCGTATGTCCACGGCTCGTAGTAATCCGACAGCGCCGGCATTTTCGGGTTGGAGAAGATGCGGGCGAGTTTGCTGAGCCGACCGCCATCACGCAGCCGAAGCCGTCCCTTCTTGTCCCGGACCCATCCCCCGCGCCAGCGTTGCTGATCCTCGTAGGTGCGTGGGTAGCCTTGCCCGGGTCTGGTCTCGACATTGTTGAACCACACGTATTCGGTGCCGGAACGATTGGTCCAGGCCTGTTTGCAGGTCACCGAGCAGGTGTGGCATCCGATGCACTTGTCGAGGTTCATCACCATCGCCAGCTGCGCCATCACCTTCATGACAGTGTCCCCTGGTTCACATCGCGTCGGCTGCAGTCGCTTGTGTGTTCCATCAGTAGGTCACCTCCTGGGACCGACGACGGACGACGGTCACCTCGTCGCGCTGGTTCCCGGTCGGCCCGAGATAGTTGAACGCCCAGGCCATCTGCGCATAACCACCGGCCAGATGGCTGGGTTTGACGAGCAGTCTGGTCAACGAGTTGTGGATGCCGCCTCGGCGACCGGTCGTCTCCGTCAGCGGCACGTCGACGACACGCTCCTGAGCGTGATACACGAAGACCACACCCTCTGGCATGCGGTGCGAGACGGTGGCGCGGCAGACCAGGACACCGTTGCGGTTGACTGCCTCGACCCAGTCGTTATCGCGCACCGAGATCTTCGCAGCGTCGAGTGCGCTCATCCACATCGTCGGGCCGCCTCGCGACAGCGACAGCATGAACAGGTTGTCTTGGTATTCGGAATGAATCGACCACTTCGAATGCGGCGTCACATAGCGGACGGTCAAGCCGATGCCGTCACGCCCCGCCGCCCCGATCACCGGTTCGTCGAACAGCCGCGCCATGTCCAGCGGGGGCCGGTAGGTCGGCAACTGTTCGCCCAGCTCTTCGATCCAGTCGTGATCGAGGTAGAAGTGCATCCTGCCGGTAAGAGTGTGGAAAGGCTTGAGTTCCTCGATGTTCACCGTGAACGGTGCGTAGCGGCGCCCGCCGGTCTCGCTGCCCGACCATTCCGGGCTCGTGATCACCGGCACCGGCCGGGATTGGGCATCCGCGTAGGTGATGCGGCGTTCCTCGCTGCCTTCGGCGAGGTGAACGAGGCGGCGGCCGGTCCGTTTCTCGAGTTCGCGGAATCCTTCGACGGAGAGGCGACCGTTGGAGGTTCCGGATAATGCGAGGATCGTGTCGGCCATACGCTCGGCGGTGTTGATGGCGGGTCGGCCGGCAGCCGGCCCGGAGTTCATCACCCCGAACTTGCGGGCAAGTTCGTCGACTTCCTGGACCGGTTTGGTGACCACGCCTTTGGTGTTCAATCCCACTGTGTCGACGAGTGGCCCGAGCGCGGCCCACTTGTCGGCGACCGCGGTGAAGTCGCGTTCGACGACCGCGAGGGGGCCCATCGTCTTGCCCGGTTCCGGCACCTCACCGCCGGACCGCCAATCATGTTCCGTGCCATTCGGATAGGCCATGGCAGCGGGTGTGTCGTGCTGCAGCGTGGTCATGACGACATCGGTGCGGGTGCCCAGGTGAGTCCGCGCCATCGCGCTGAAGGTTCTTGCGATCGCACCGAACGCCTCGTAATCCGAGCGCGTCTCCCACGGCGGATCGATGGCGGGCGTGAAGGCATGCACGTACGGGTGCATGTCCGTACTCGACAGGTCGGCCTTTTCGTACCAGGTCGCGGCGGGCAACACCACGTCGGAGAGCAAGGTGGTCGAGGTCATCCGGAAGTCGATGGACATCAGCAGGTCGAGTTTGCCCTCGGGGATGTCGCCCGAGGTGTTCACCTCGCGCGCAACCATCCCGGAATCTGCTGGGTCGGCCTGCAAATTCGAGGAAGTCCCGAGCAGATGCTGCAGAAAGTACTCATTACCCTTGCTCGATGACCCCAGCAGGTTCGCCCGCCACACGCTCAACACCCGCGGCCAGTTGTTCGGGTTGTCCGGGTCGGTGACGGCGAATTCGATGCTGCCGTCGGCCAACCCTTCGGCAACGTAGCGCGGGATCTCCTTTCCCGCGGCGCGCGCTTCGTCGGCTATGTCGAGGCTCGAGCGGCCGAACTGCGGATAGAACGGTGTCCACCCCATCGCGACGGCGGATGCGAGGACGTCCATCGTGTGTTTGTCCCGGAATCTGCCGCGACCGAGTGGGCTTGCCAGAGCATCGGCGCGGTAGCCGTCGTATCGCCACTGGTTGGTGTGCACATACCAGTACGAGGTGCCGGCCATTTGCCGCGGTGGACGTGACCAGTCGGTACCCATCGCCATCGCTGCCCAGCCGGTGACCGGCCGGCACTTCTCTTGGCCGACGTAATGGGCCCAGCCGCCGCCGTTGCGGCCCATCGAGCCGGTGAGGATCAGCAGTGCGAGCACCGCACGGTAGGTGGCGTCGCCGTGGAACCACTGGCAGATGCCGGCACCCATGATGATCATGGATCTGCCGCCGGATTCCTCGGCGTTGGCGGCGAACTCCTTGGCGATGCGGATGGCCTGCCCGGCAGAGACTCCCGTGATCGGTTCCTGCCAGCCCGGAGTGTACGGCTGGGACGGATCGTCATAGCCGCTCGGCCACTGCCCCGGTAGGCCGGGGCGCGACACGCCGTATTGGGCGAGCATCAGGTCGAACACGGTGCACACGCGGTGCGGCCCTACCCGGCGCACGGGGACGCCGCGAGCGATGCTGTCGCCGTGTCCGTCCACGGTGTCGAAGCTCGGCAGATGGATCAGCGCGGTTTCCCCCGGATCAGCGCCCGGCTGTTGCACGGTCAGCGCGGGCACGAGATCGCCCAGGTCGAGGTTCCACTTACCGATGCCGGTGTCGCCGTACCGGAACCCCAGGGAGCCCTGGGGTACGGCAACCGAGTCCGTCGCTCCGTCGATGACAGCGGGTTTGAATGCTGCGTTCTCCACCTCGTACCCGAGGTCCGCGGCCGTCAGGTTCTTGCCGGGAACGAGTTTGCCGTCGCGATCTTCGAGTTTGATCAGAAACGGCAGGTCGGTGTACTGCCGGACATAGTCGACGAAGAACGGGACCCGCCGGCGGACGAAGCACTCGGTGAGCACGACATGTCCCATGGCCATAGCCAGGGCGCCGTCGGTGCCTGCGGCGCATGGCATCCATTCATCGGCGAACTTCGTGTTGTCGGCGTAATCGGGGCTGACGCTGACCACCTTGGTGCCGCGGTAGCGCACCTCCGCCATCCAATGCGCGTCCGGGGTGCGGGTGACGGGCACATTGGAGCCCCACATCATCAGATACGCCGCATCCCACCAGTCCCCGGATTCCGGGACATCGGTCTGGTCGCCGAAGACCTGCGGGGAAGCGACCGGCAGATCGGCGTACCAATCGTAGAACGAGGTCATCACCCCGCCGATCAGCTCGATGAACCGCGATCCTGCGGCGAACGACACCATCGACATCGCGGGGATGGGAGAAAAGCCTGCGATGCGGTCGGGCCCGTACTGCTTGATGGTGTGCACGTGGGCCGCCGCGATGATCTCGGTGGCTTCCGCCCAGCTGATCCTGATCAGCCCGCCCTTGCCGCGGGCGCGTTGGTATCGGCGACGACGCTCCGAATCGCTCTGGATGTCTGCCCAGGCCAGTACTGGATCACCGAGACGGGTCTTCGCCTCCCGGTACATCTCGATCAGCAGCCCACGCGCATACGGATAGCGCACCCGGGTCGGTGAATAGGTGTACCAGGAGAACGCAGCTCCACGGGGGCAGCCGCGTGGTTCGTACTCGGGACGATCCGGGCCCACCGACGGGTAATCGGTTTCCTGGGTTTCCCAGGTGATGATGTCGTCTTTGACGTAGATCTTCCACGAGCACGAGCCGGTGCAGTTGACCCCGTGGGTGGAGCGCACCACCTTGTCGTGGCTCCAGCGCTCACGATAGAAGATATCGCCTTCGCGGCCGCCCTCCCGAGTGACGGTGCGCCCGTCATCGGAGATCTGCCCCGACGTGAAGAACCGGCCGCTGCGGCGCAGCAACTCTTCGACCGGGCCGCCGGTGTGCTGTGTGGTCACGGATCCTCCTTCGGGCGGGAGCCGCTATCGCGCGTCGGCTGGAACAGGCTCCCGGGCATGCAGTTTCATTGCCGTGTAGGCCAGGGCGATGAGCGCCGTCACGACTAGCAACAGCAGGCCCACGGTGTAGTCGTTATCGACGGGGTCGTAGGTCGCACCCATGACCAGCGGAGGGAAGTAGCCGCCCAGGCCGCCGGCAGCCGCGACGACACCGGTCACGGATCCGACCGATTTCGCCGGCGCGCGGCGAGCAACCCACGCGAACACGCCGCCGGTCCCGATACCGAGGAATATCGCCAGCAGGATGAAGTCTGTCGCCGACCACACGTCCGGGGGTGGCTGGAACACCGCTATCGATGCCATCACCGCAGTGCCTGCCAGCGAGGCCAGCACCACGTACTTGGGTGCGATCCGATCGGCGAGCGCCCCGCCGATCGGGCGCGCGATCACCGCCGCGAGCGCGAAGGCGGCGGTGCGCGCGCCGGCATCGACGGCGGAGAACCCGTAGATCGTCTTGATGTAGGTGGGCAGATAGTTGCTGAACGCGACGAAGCCGCCGAATACGATCGCGTAGAGGAATGCCATCTCCCACGTCACTCGTAGTTTCAGCGCGGCTTTGAGTTTCGGCACAACCGGGTCGGTGTTCGGATGGAACTCCGGCGAGTTGCGCATTACCACCATGCAGACCACCGCGGTGACCGCGAGTGCTCCGGCCACGATCACGTGGGTGGGAAACAGGCCGAACCAGTTGGTGAACCGCGGAGTGAAGAACGCCGACAGTGCCGTGCCGACCATTCCGGCACCGAAGACACCGGTCGCGAAGCCGCGCCGAGCGGGCTCGTACCAGTTGTTGGCGAACGGGATGCCGACCGCGAAGATCGTGCCGGCGATGCCGAGGAAGAATCCGAACGTCAGCAGCAGAGGATAGGAATCCGCGGCCCCGGCAGCGCCGACGGCAAGAACCGGCATGATCGAGGCCAGCGAGATGGCGATGAACATGATCCGGCCGCCGAACCGGTCGGTGAGCGCGCCCACCGCGATACGGCCCAGCGAGCCGACCAGAATCGGCGTGGCAACCAGCATCGATGTCTCGGTGCTGCTCAGTGACAGGTCACCGGCATACGTTGTGGAGAGCGGGCCGATCATGTTCCAGGCCCAGAAGTTGATCGCAGACACCCAGGTCGCGAGCGCTAGGTTCGACCCCCGTTGCTTACCGAGGTCGGTAACGGAAACGGTCACCGTCCCAGGAAACCACGCCGGATCCGGTCCTGCAGCGTTTCTATGATCGGCTGACTCCCCGCGTGTTGCGCCGGCGTACCTGGCTGTTGACGAGTTCGACGACCTGCCTCTCGTCGCAGCACGGATGGTCGGTGGGCGGCAAGACCACAACAGGGTTCGTCGACCTGGCACCGATCGGTCACCGCACGCTGTGCTGTCGACAAAGGTCCTCGCCCCTGTGCCCTTCGGCACTGACGAGGACAGTACCGCCGGTCATACCGTCATAGGTGAAACGCTGACCCCACGATGAAGGAGGTCGTCATGCGAGCACGCGTCGTCTACGAATCCATGTACGGCAATACCGCGGCTGTCGCTCGAGCTATCGCTGACGGATTGGCCGAACATGCCTCGGTCGAGGTCCTCGATGTCGCTACCGCGGACATCGCGCCCCTGCCTCCGGTCGACCTTGTCGTCGTCGGCGGGCCGACTCACGCGTTCGGGTTGAGCAGACCCAATACCCGTGCCGACGCCGCGACACGCACCGAGAAGCGGGTCACCGTCGACATCGGGATTCGCGAATGGCTCGACGATCTCCCGCCCGTGCCGGCCGGTAGCCGCGCCGCGGCGTTCGGCACCAAAGTGGCGAAACCACCATGGCTACCGGGTTCATCTGCACGCGGCGCCGCCAAGCGACTCCGCAGACTCGGGTACCAACTCGTGGGCGAGCCCGCCGACTTCGTGGTCGACGGCATGATGGGGCCACTGATCGACGGTGAACTCGTTCGCGCACGCACGTGGGCCGAAGAGCTCGCGGCCGCCGTGGCCGAGCAGACCGTCGGGCACTCCTGACCCAGGAGGGCCTCTGATGCCCTACACAGTGATCGTAGACGAATCCGCTCCCCAGACCGTTCTGCAGCTGCATCGCGAGATCCGAGCCGATCATGCCGGGGACGACATCGGTCAAGGTATGCAGGCACTCTTCGATCTGGCCGCTCGTACCGGGATGACGCCCGCCGGGCCACCGTCCACGACCTACCACGGTGATTTCGTCCCCGGCGCCACGACCGATGTCGACTTTGCTGTACCTGTGTCGAACAGCCGGAACGGCGCGTTCGAAGGATTGACAGTACGCACCACGCGACCAGGCCTGCACGCGCGCACATTCCACCGGGGCGATTACCAATCCATCGCGGCCGCTTACGGCGCCCTCGACAGGTGGCTGCGTAGTGCACCATTTCGCCCCATCGGCCCGCCGACCGAGGTATATCTGGTCGGTCCAGACGAGGCGGTCGCCTCGAAAGACCTGCTGACCGAAATCCGGATACCAGTCGCCCCGGCCGACCTCAGCATCGAGGTGCCCACATCCGTCGCTGACACTGTTCCGTTGCTGCGCGAGGCCTTGGCATCTCGAGGATTCGGTGTGCTGACCGAGATCGATGTCAGCGCGGTGCTCGATGCGACGATCGGCCACCACATCGAGGACTATGTCGTTCTCGGAGCCTGCAATCCCACCTTCATCGCGCAGGCACTCGATGCGGATCGGACTGTCGGCGTGATGATTCCGTACAGTGTCGTCGTCCGAGCGGCCGGCAACGGCAGCGTCGTCGAAGCCGCCGACCCGCACACCTCGATGACGCAGCTGACGCCGTCGACCACATTGGACACACTCACCCGCCAGGCACGGACCGGGCTATCCGACGCACTCGCGAGCCTCGCTCGCCGCATCGCGTCAACGGATTCGCACACCTCATCGGGGTGAACCTCGAATCGGTGGGACGACTATGTCGACAGCCACCGGAACGAGCGAGCCGCGCGCTGCCATCGGTGCGGACTCTGAAAGGGCGAAGGCCCTGACGACCGGTGACGTTTAGCCGTCGTGGCGGCCGCGCCGGTGGGCGACGCTCGAGACAAGCAGCTCATCGCCATGAAGGAGTTGATCACAATGGTCGATACCGCGAGATTCGATCTGGCGGGCCGTAGCATCCTCATCACCGGTGGGGCGCGCGGCATCGGCGCCGCCACGGCTCATGCTCTGGCCAAGACAGGGGCCGGGGTCGTGGTCGCCGACATCCTCGACAGCGAAGGCGAAGCCACAGCGGCCTCGCTCGGTCCCTCGGTGATGTACCGCAGACTCGACGTCACCGACGAAGCTCAATGGGAACGCGCCCTCGCCGACGCCGAGGCAACCTTTGGCCCCTTGGCCGTGCTGATCAACAACGCCGGCATCGTCGACTTCGGCGGCGTCGAAACCGAGTCGCCGGCGATGTTTCGCCATGTGCTGGACGTCAATTTGACCGGCGCCTGGCTCGGAATGCATCTGGGGGCGCCACGATTGCGCGCAGCCGGTGGCGGCGTGATCGTCAATGTCTCTTCGACGGCCGGACTGATCGGGTACTCCGGCGTTGCCGGGTACGTAGCCAGCAAATGGGGATTGCGAGGCCTCACCAAGGCCGCCGCCATCGAACTCGGTAACGCCGGAGTCCGTGTGTGCTCGGTGCATCCAGGCCCGATCCACACGCCGATGACCGCCGGTATGGACGAACGAATCGCGGCCGGCCAGCCGCTGCCGCGGTTCGGTGAGCCCGAAGAGGTCGCCGCGATGATCGCTTTCGTCGTGACCGAAGCAACGTTCTCGACCGGATCGGAGTTCGTCATCGATGGCGGCGCCACGGCGGGCATGGCACTGATCGAGCAGCTGTGAACGAATCGGTCCCCGCCGGTGCGGAGTTGCGTGAGACTCACACCGGGCTCGTCGTGTTGGTCGGCGACCGCGCGTACAAGGTCAAAAAGCCCCTCGCGACCGACTTCCTCGACTTCAGGACCGCCCGCTCGCGCGAGCTGGCGTGTGCTCGGGAGCTGGAACTGAACCGCCGGATCGCACCCGACGTCTATCTCGGTATCGGGCATTTCTCCGACCCCGTGAACGGGGCGACCGAACCCGTCCTGGTCATGCGCCGGATGCCCGACGACCGGCGGCTGGCGACGCTACTAGAGAGCCACCGAGAGCCCGACATCGCAGAACTCGCCGGGACCCTCGCACGGTTTCACGCCGCGGCGAAGCGGGGCCCCGAAGTAGACCGGTTCGGCACCGCGGAGGCGGTGTGGGAACGATGGCAGCCAGTCCTGCGAACACTGCGGGAACAGACCGATCTCATCGACCCGGCCATACCGGACAAGCTGGAGGCCCGCGCCCTCCGCTATCTACACGGCCGCAGGGCGCTGTTCCAGCGGCGCATCACGGAGGGCAAGATCATCGACGGCCACGGTGACCTACTCGCTCAGGACATCTTCGTGATGCCGGATGGCTACCGCATCCTCGACTGCCTGGATTTCGATGACACACTCCGATACCTCGATCGCATCGACGACATCGCCTTCCTGGCGATGGACCTGGAGTTTCTCGGCCATCTCGACGTCTCCGACCGATTCATCGCCGAATACAGGCGTGTCACGGGAGACACAGCACCAAACTCGCTATGCGCTCACTACATCGCTTACCGCGCCCTGGTGCGAGCAAAGGTCGACCTGATCCGATGGGCTCAAGGTGACGACGCCGCGCTGGATCGGGCACATCGACACCTTGTCATCGCCGATGGACGCACCGCGCGATCGGCGATCCGCCTGGCACTGGTCGGCGGTCTGCCGGGGACCGGAAAGTCCACAGTCGCCCAGCAGCTTTCGCGGGAGTTCGGCGCCACGGTGCTCTCGAGCGACGACATCAGGAAGGAACTGGCCGACGCGGGAGCGATCGCAGGGCCCACCGGCGTATTCGGGCAGGGAAGATACTCGGCCGGCAACAAGGCCAGGGTCTACTCCGAGCTGTTGGCCAGAGCCAAGCCGCTGCTGGACAACGGCGAATCGGTCATCCTCGATGCCAGCTGGATCGACGCCGTGCAGCGACAGCGCGCAACCGCTCTGGCCGCCGACAGCGCCGCGGAGCTGGTCGAAATCCGCTGTTGCTGTCCACCGCGGGTGGCTGCCCATCGCATCCGTGGCCGCGGCGACTCGACATCGGACGCCACCACGGATATCGCGACTTCCATGGCGGCGTCGGCCGAGCCGTGGCCGCAGGCGTATATAGCGAACACCGACCAGCCGCTCACACGCACGATGAGCGCAGCACGCCGCGCTTGGCAGTCCGCGGCCGAGGCGCCCACCGCAGATGGGCGCACTCCGGCGCACCTACCCGGGTGAACTCGATCTCGTCTGCGAGTGCTGCGACACTGCGGCAACAACCGAGATGCGCAACCGCTGCTCGACCTTCACGGTCGCCCGGTTCCCGAACGCAACGCCGTCAAACGTCGACGGAACTCCTCGTCGTCGATCTCGCCACGGGCGAATCGCTCTGCCAGCAGCTGCTCCGGCAGATCAGGCGAGCTACGTGGTGGTACAGGCCGTTGCGACGTGGAGGCGATGACGCGAAGGGCAGCGATAATCGCCACCGCCACCAGTGCCCAGGCCAATACCATGACGACGATCATCAGCGCGTATCCCCAGCCTGTCATTCCGTGATCGGGCCAGTACATCATTGCCACACCTTCCTGCGTTTGCCGATGTGCTTATAGTTCCGACGATCCTGCGGAGAAGCCCAGCGCGCTAGGGGCATACCGCCCGACTGACTGGATTCCTAGGTCACTACCGCAGAAGGCAGCGGTCGTAATTACGTCCCGCGCGATGATGCCTTTCGGTTCTAGTACGCACCCCAGCGGGCGGGAAACAATCCATCCCATGGCAGATCTCCGCAGCGGATATCGAACGTCGGGGTGGGGTGGCTCCGCGGTCCTGAGCGCCCTGCATTGCCCGATCACCGGCGCGCTGTTCCACCGGATGACCGAACTGCGCTACACGGGCAACCGCACCGGGCGCGCCTTCTCCCTGCCGGTGCGGTACGCCCGCCGCGGAAACGAGATCGTAGTCCGGGTAGGTCGATCGGACGACAAGACATGGTGGCGGAACTTCACCACGCATTCACCACTATCGTTATGGGTCGATCACCGGTGGCGCAGCGGCGTCGGTCGGGTACTGATGCCCGGTTCACGTGCCTATGCGTACGCGGCAGCGATCTACCGGCGTTCTCCTTCGAGCGAGCTACCCACCGATCCGCTGGTGTTGATCAAACTGGACCCCGAAAGCGATCAAGGAACGGCTCCGGGTATCCGACGGGGTGCGAGACTGTGGCGCCGCTGGCTGCTCGCAGTCACCATCGGCGAAGTGCTGGGTTTCCTGTTCCCTTCCGTCACCGCCGTCGTCGCGGGACCGATCGACGAACCGCTCGCCGCGGCGACGCTCGTGGCGGCGGGCACGATCGAAGGCGGGGTATTGGGGTGGTTCCAGGCCTCCGTACTCCATGAGGCACTTCCGCGCCTCGACAAGCGCCGGTGGATTCTCGCCACGGCCTTCGGCGCTGCTATCGCTTGGACTGTCGCACTGACGATGATCATGTCGGAGGGTTTCCAGCGGTGGCCCACAGCGGCGGCGATACCCGCGCTCGCCGCAGGAGTCGTGGTCATCGTGTGCTGCCTTGGGGTTGCCCAATGGTTCGTACTCCGCGACCATTTGGTGGGTGCAGGCGGCTGGATCGGCGCCACCGCGCTGGCGTGGATCGTCGGACTGTCCGTGTTCACCGCAGTCACCTCGCCGCTGTGGCAGCCGGGTCAGCCCACCTGGCTCGTCCTCGCGATCGGGTTGGCCGGCGGCTTCCTCATGGCCGCCGCCATGGCGGGCGTGACCGGTTCGTTCCTGGTGTGGTTGCTTCGCGCGCAACCGCACACCCCCTGCCGGGCAGCCCAGTCTGGTGACCGTGCCTCGCGGACACTCCTCGACCGATCGCGACGCCCCCGGGCCGCGAGCCGCAACCGCTGATCCGCACCGCTCGGTAGGCGTTCAGTCCATCAGGTGTATGCGAAGGGAATCAGCCACGTCTCGCGCGGTGTGAGGACCTATTTCGCCGACGTGTTCACAAGCGTCAGAAACTCGTCCACACCACGCCGAGGGGTCGGCGGTGCAGGCGCGGGCTCGAGTGGAGCGCAGCCGACACGGACCAGCACTTGCGGCACACCGCTGCCGGCCGTGAGGTTCTCGAGCGCCTTGCGTGCGGTCACCAACTCGGTGATGTGTGTCAAAGCGCAGGTGGCAAGGCCGGCACGGGTGCATTCCAGCAGGACCGCCGACAGCGCCTCACCCACACGTAGCCAGTCGACCACGCCGTTTCCAACGGTACTGAGGACAACCAGGGCCGCATGATCCTCGACATCGCGGCGTCGATCGGAGTGCGGGGAGGAGGGGAACTTGCGAGCGATCGGCACGCGGAAGGCTTCGGCGCCAGAAGGGAGTGCGCTGCTCGGAATTCCTTCCCGGCTCGGTGAGTGCCCGGCCCACCAGTGCAGTTCGGCCTGGTAATCCATGTCGTAACGCCGCTTCGCAGTGGCCTCCCGAGACGCGTTCGCCAGGATCGCTCGAGCAGAGTCGTCGAGAACATCCAGAGCGACTTCATGCGGGCTGGTCAGCATGCGCGCGGCCCGCATCACCTGGGCCCATCCCGTAGGCGCTGTCAGCGGTAGCCTATCGGTTCGCCGGCTCTCGATTGCTGAAGCACGAGCCAGAACACCGTCAGGAGGATCCGGCCACGGGCGAAACGTCAGTCGGGCCAGCAAATCCGGGCGAGCGATATCGGGGATGCGTTCGATGTCGGTGTGCCATCCGTCCGCCGCCAGTACGGTGCGCAGGTGGTGCAACATCGTGCCGCAACTGATCACCAGCTGACGTCCGGTCGGATCTGCCGAAGTGAGCAATCGGTCGTTGTCTCGATAGAGCCGCAATTCGGCGCCGTCGAACTCCCAACGCCAGGGTTGCGTGTTATGGATCGACGGTGCGCGGCCGGCTCTGTCCAGCGCCCGCTGAACCGTCGCCGGATCGGGCGCGGAGGAAGCCACGTGGGCGTTGGTGTCAGTCATGGCTCCAGTGTCGACCTCGTCGAACTCGCAGCGTACGGGCTTTTGGTTCCTTGGTGAGGGACGATGGTCACCCGTAGGCCGCGCCGGGCCGATCCCGCAGAGACGGTCGCCCGGAACGGGGTGGCACGCTCGTCCTGACCGAAACGAAGGGCAACGCCTGGGGCGCGGGCGTGGAGAACCATGTCGCGGCCGTCGTGCTGGACCGTTACGCCGCCGGTTGAGCTGAGACCACCAGCACGAATCTGGTCGATCAGTGCCACCAGTCAGATGCCGAGCACGCTATCGTCCCCGCATCGGGATATTTGCTGTTGTCGTACGCAAAATCCGTGGCCACCCCCGGCCGTCGCGCCGCCGGCTCGCTGAGTAGCGGGGCGATTTCGCGTTGCTGCCCTAGCTGAAAGTCCGCAATGCGCGGCGGTCGGGCCCTTGTCAGCACCCCGCATTCGTCAGCGGCTCGCTGTCAAGACGAGAGTCAGCAGCCGATCAGCCGCTTCTGCGTCGTGGATGAGGTCTCGTAATGAGAGTCGCGTAGTCGCTACAGGGGCTGCATGAGATTATGACATACCGAAAACCATTGGGTTCCATGCAGTTAGGGCAGCGCTAGAATAGTAACGATTAGAACACGTGGTGACCCCGGAAGACATGATCTGCACCAGAATTGTGCTCCGCAGTCTTCACTGACAGCGGTAAGGTCGAAGTCAGGGAAAGGCGCCCACTAGGGTGGAACCGCCGTACATCCGGTCCCGTAGGCAACCGTCTCACCCCTACTCATTCACGACAGAAACTCCAGCGGGAGGCGATCGGCATGGACAGCATGCCACCGGCCATGGATCCTAACGACCCGGATGACCTACCAGAGAGGATGCGTCTTATCGCAAAAATCGTAAGCGAATTCGACTCAGAGATTCTCCAAGTAAGGGCATTCGATTTACTGGTGGAACGCTTGGCTTCGCCCAGTAGGCCTCCGGCGCCGACCGTCGAAGCAGGTGGGTCCGTATCCACGTATCCGCAAGTCGATACCAGCGCCCCCGACCATCCGGCCGACGATTCGTCCGGTATCGGAACGGGCGACGGCGCGCAATCGACAGACTCGGGAAGCTTCGAAAGGAAGGACGAACCCGAAAAGGCCGGAGGTCGACGGCATCGCAAGCCTGGGCGTCGCCGAGAACCCATAAGGAATATCGACTTTCGACCGGATGGACAATTGTCGTTCCGCGATTTCGTTGCGGAGAAGCAGCCCACGACGATCGATCAGAAGAACGTCGTCGCCGTATACTGGCTGGAGTACGTAGCAGAGATTTCTGATATCAGCGTGGGCCACGTCTTGGCGGCCTACAAGGAGTGCTCCTGGCGCGAACCCGCGAATCCCGACAACGCCCTTCATGTAACCGCAAGCCGTTTCCACTGGCTCGACACTCACAACATGGCGTCGATCGTCGTCACACCGAGCGGGCGCAATGTGGTTCAATACGACATGCCAATCGCGCCACCCAGAAAGCGGTGATCGGAGAGCGCACGCCCGTGGAGGCTTCGGCCACCACCGGGCAGCTTCCACGCCCATAAGGACGTCGTCGATGACTGGATTGATACCGAAACCCACTACTGGCTATGAGTGCGGACTCGACACCACCTTCGAGCGCAAGCCGCTGGGCTTTGTGTGCACGAATCTCTAGTCGCTCGTATGCCCACATCGCGATCTCGACGCAGTTGCGGGCGCCGAGCCTGGTCATCAACGATGCGGCGTGGGTCGCGAACTCTGCGGGGCCATCGACCCACGACAGCGAGATAGGCGTCGACCGGCCGGGTATCACTCGGGAGCCCGGCGCACTGTGCCCGGCCGAGCAGGGTGCGAATCCCTCGCGAGAGGAACCCTCCGAGTGGAGCTGGTCACCACAACACCTCGACCGACATCGCCCGCACCGAGCCCAGGATTGCGGTCATGCCGGTCGGCAGCTTCGAACCGCAGGGTGACCACCTCCCACTCGCCACAGACAGGCTCATCGCCAGCACTGTCGCCTATCCCCTCTTCCTCTCGTCTTGGGCCGAATGATCTTCTCCCCCAAGATATGTCCGCCCACCGCGATCGATCGCCCGAGCAGCCACAGCTTGTGGTTCATTCGCTTGCCTCGATTTCCGAATCATGACGAACTGGTACGAGCGGCCTGCTTCGAATGCACCAGCCCGGACGACAGTACGCTAAGCGAACGAAACATATTGAATGACAATTCATTTCGATGCATGCTGACCGGCGTGTTTGTCAGCGGCCTCGGATCGCCGCACAGGCCGGCCCCGGCCGAAGGCTCTCAGATCCGGTCGACCCCGGCGACGAGCGTCGCGATTCCCGATACCAGCAGCCCGGCCACCAGCAGCGTCGCACCCAGCCAGACACTGATGATCATCCGGTTCGGCCGCTGCGGGTCGCGCCCGAGCACCGAGAGGAAGAAGCCGAGCGGCATCAGGATGGCGGCGACCAGGACGGCAATCGCTCCGCCGGCGGCCCAGCCGGTGCTCGCGCCCGTCGCATGACCGAGGACGGCGAGCAGCAGGCCGAGCACGACCAGTACCCCGGCGTGGGCGTGACCGGCGCGGAAGAAGGATTTTTGCAGGTCGTTGGTGTCGTGAGCGCCGGTGAAGACGCGCAGTAGGAATGTGCCGCCGAAGGCGATGGTGACGACCGAGAGGATGGTCGCCCCGAGCACGATGCTCATGAACGGCGAGATCAGCGAGGTATTCATGACTGCTTTCTTACGTCGCGAATTGGATAGTTCGTCTATCCAATTAAGGAGAGATCAACGGGCGATCCTGCAGTCGGCTTTGTTCGCCGCCGGCGCAGGCTCGACCGCCAGTCGATGCTTTCAATGAGGGGAAGTCGCGCTCGAAGCCGTCGGGAGGTTCGGCGGGCGCCTCCTGTTGGCCGCAGTGAGCGTCGGCGGGTGTCAGCCTTCGGGGTGGCCGTCGTAGGCGCAGATCTTGTACTCGGTGACCTCGAGCGCCAGGCCGAGCTCACGGATCTGCCGCTTGATTCGGTGTTGCTGGTCGAGCATGATGCGGCGGCGTTCCGGGATGGTACTCGGGCCCTGCTCGACGAGCAGGATGTAGCGCTTGAGGTCGGTCATGGTCATGCCCGACACGCGCATCCGGGTGAGGAAGACGAGGCGGCGCAGGTCGAACGCGGAGTACTCGCGGTACCCAGAGGCATTACGAGCCGGCCGCACGAGTCCCTCCTGCTCGTAGTACCGGAGGGTGTGCGCCGACAGGCCGACGAGCCTGGCCGCCTCGGCGACACTCGTCGGCCTCGCCGAGGCCTCGATCGTGGCATCGTCGAGCAGCCCGTGCAGCGCAGCGATCGGCGACGAGGATGGCCCGTCGCTGGCAGCGAGGATGCGTTCGATCAGCGCTTCAGTGGCCATGGCCGACAACGTACGGCGATCAGAACGCGCGCACCGCGGGCGGCAGGCCCGGGAAGTCTGCCGACTCGCTCACCGACGCCCATTTCTCGACGTCGTCGAGTGCGCCGCGGTACACGCGGGTGAGATTGCGAACCGCCTCGGCACCGAGCGGGAGCCGGAGCGGCGCCTCCGGGGTGTCGAGCATGTCGCGGATCACCTGGGCCGCGCGTACCGGGTCGCCCTCCTGAATGCCGTCGGCCTCGGCCATGTTCGCGCGCACAGCACCGATCGCATCCTCGTAGACCGAGCTCTGCTGGGCCGTGTTGAGCACGTCCGCTGCGTTGAAGGCGGTGCGGAAGCGACTGGGCTCGACGATGAGAACGCGGATGCCGAACGGCGCGATCTCCCCCGCGAGCGCCTCCGACCAGCCCTCGAGCGCGAACTTGCCGGCCGAGTAGCTGCCAACGGCAGGAAACGACATCCGCCCGCCCTGGCTGCTCATCTGCACGATCGCACCCGAACCACGCTCCCGCAGGTGGGGCAGCACGGCACGAACATAGGCGGCCGGACCGAACAGATGCTGCTCGAGCATGGCCCGTAACGCGGCATCAGTGATCTCTTCGGCCGCGCCGACCTGTCCGGCACCGGCATTGTTGACCAGCACATCGACGCGCCCGAACACCCCCAGCGCCCGCCGCACGACCGCGTCCGCTCCCGATGTGTCGCGCACATCGTGCTCGATGGCGAGCAGCCGTTCCCCATATCGCGCCTGCAGCCCGTCGAAGCGGTCGATCCGGCGCGCGGTCCCGACCACCTGCTCGCCGGCGGCGAGTGCCGTTTCGGCGAGCGCCAGGCCGAGACCCGAACTCGCGCCGGTGATTATCCATGTCTTCGTCTCGCTCATCTCGGTCATGACTCCGACGCTAGGGCTTCGAGCGCGCTCGAAAGCAAGCCGTGCTCGGGCTCGGGAGGCGACGAGCGGTCCGCCCGCTCGATCCACTGGGCGACTATCTCGGTCTCGGCGCAATACACGCCGGGCAAGCGCGCCGCTGCGTTCGGCGATATACCGGCGCAGGTGGCAGTCGTCGGCAAGTTCGCGGAACGCGACGATGCGGCCGACGTCCGTGATCGTCGTGGCGCACACGAACTCGGGAGGCGTGACAAGCGCATTCGCGGCATCGCCGAGCGCGCCGGGGTGCCCATCATTTGCCGAACCCGGCGGGCAGCACCGACAGATCGAAGGCGGCCGCGATGGCGCGATGCCCCGCATCGTTGAGATGCATACCGTCGTTGTCGAATTCGGGGCGGATGAAATTCGGCCGGGCCGGGTCCTCTACCGCCGCGGCCACATCGAACACGGCGTCGAAGACATCGGTGCCGCGCAGCCAGTCGTTCAGTTCCCGTCGCACCGGAATGCCATCGGCGATATTGAGTCCGGGGTAGATCGCGCCGCCGAACGGGCCGATGGTGTTGATGTAGATCGGCAATCCGGCCTCGTGCGCCAGCTCGGCCAGTTCGGTGTAGCCGGCGATCATGTCCGCGGCGGTCGCGGTGTGTTCGTCCAAGATCAGGTCGTTGATGCCGAAGTTGGCCCACACCGCCGCGACACCCGGCACCGACAGGACATCGCGCGCGAACCTGGTCAGGCCACGCTCACCGATCTGATCGGTGAGCAGGCGATTTCCGCCGATGCCCTGGTTCACCGCCCAGCCGCGATGTAACCGCTCGTTGAACTGGTCGACCGAGCGCCGGTTTTCGCCGTGCGAGGAGCCGACGCCCTCGAACCAGGAATCTCCGAAGGCGACCAGCACCGGGGGCGCACCTTCGGCGAGTACGTCCACCCCGGTGAGGAAGAACCGCGAGGTGCTTTCCTCGGCGTCCGACAGCGCCTGCGCGGTGACCTGATCACCCGGCACGATCCACGCGGTATCCACCGGCATATGGGCGAAGGCGGCGGGCCCGGTGGGCTCGGGCAGATACAGGCTCAGCGCCAGGTGCGTCCCGGCGGCCACCGGCAGGTCGATCGGATCGCTGACCACGTCGCCGAAGGCGGGCACCCGCACCCGTGCGGAGCCGGCGAACCGGACCTCGGCAGCAGTCTCGGCGACGATCTCGTTGCCGGCCTTGCGTTCCGCCACGGCAGCCGCGCCGATGACCAATTCCCGATCCGAGTAGCGATTGGTCAGCCGCACCCGCAGCTGCTGCCCGCCGCCGGCCAGGCGCACCACCTGTCGCAGGGTCTGCCCGGCGAATGCACGCGGCTCGGCGAGCCGGATCTGCTCGGCCGGATTCACCAGCGGCGCACGGAATCCGGCCACCCAGTGTTGCGTCGACATCGAGAACCTCCATTTAGTTGCTGCGCGGAATATTGCGTAGGCAAGAACCTAGAGCGCATGTATTCCTCGTGTCAACTATCCGCGCGGAAACTTCTTGGTTTAGGCTGCTCACGTGGACACCGAAAAGCTCTTCGACGATCCGCGACTGACCGCCGTCGGCCTGCTCTACGAGGCGCACGACGGGCTAGTCGCCCGCCTCGAGGCCACCTGGAAGAGCAACGGACTCTCCGGCCTCGATCTCAACGCCCTGATGCGCCTGAGCCGCTCACCGGGCCGCAAGCTGCGCATGACCGATCTGGCCACCCAGACCAACCTGTCCACCAGCGGCGTCACCCGGCTGGTGGACAGGTTGGAGCGCAACAAATTCGTCCGGCGTGAGCCAGACCCGCACGACCGCCGCAGCTCCTACGCCGTCCTCACCGCCGCCGGCGCCGCCCGTGTGGCCCAGGTGCTGCCCGCCTACCTCGAGGGTGTGGACAGATGGTTCACCAAACTGCTCACCCCGAAGCAGCTCGCCGACCTCACCGCGAGCCTTCGCATCATCCGTGACGCCACCGCGCCGGGCGCGGCTCAGGTCTCGGAATAGCCGAAACCGGTTCCCGCCTCAGCAGTTTTGGACGGCAGTGTTCAGACTTATCCGGAGGCCGTCGACTTCGCCGAGCCAGCCGCGTTCGGTGGCTTCGCGGAGCTGGTCGTTGAGGTTGACGACGATGGCCGGCAGCCGCAATTCATGGTTCGGGTCCGGGCGCAGAACTGGGCGCAGATGCAAACATCCTCATGACGGCAGGTCATAGGGGCTCACAACCGTTTTCGGTTAGATGTGCAGGGTGTTCGTTCATCTCGATGCGGGCTGTTGTCCGCGTGCCTGCCAGACGGTGCCTCGGCGCTCGTATTCGACGGGAATGCGCTGTGGCTCGCTCGAACTGTGGCACCGTACTTGCGCGTTGCATGCCAAGAGCTGAAACAGAGGCCGCAGTGTCCGAATGTCGTTAGCTCGCATAGCATGCGAATCCGCGCGGGTACTGCCCTGCTAGAGCATCTGGCTCTCGGTACGGGCTCGACCAATCCCACGGCGGTTGCCCCAATGGGCGGCGGCTCGACCGGAACCGAGTGTGCCGCGCGGTTCGTCGCTGCGGACCTACCGCAGTCAGATCGACAGAAGGGTCCAGTGCCCCTGCCCGACAGGGTAACTCGGTCACCATTCAGTGTTGTCGAGACAGCCTTCGGCGCGGCGCAGCCGGTCGGCCATGTCGACCAACAGTTGCTGGCTGCGTAGCGACAGGTCGACGGCAATCCTGAGGAGTTGGCGTAGTCGCTGGTCGGCGAGCTCTGCGCAAATGGCCGTGTCCGAGCGAGTCTCGTCGGGCCGGTCCGGGTGATAGAAGTAGGCGGCAGTGACGCCGAATACCGTGGCCAGTGTCTGCACCACCCGAGAAGAGGGATGTTGCCGATGCCCGTTTCTGAGCTGCGAAACATACGTTGCCGATAGCTTGCAACCCACATCGTCGAGCAGCTCGACAATATCTTGGTTACCCAGATGCTGGCCGGTTTGATGCTCCCAAGCGGTGAGCAACGCAGTGAAACGGTCACTGAAGCTCGCCCCCTCGACCAACCCCGACCTCCTCAACACCCACACCACCACCTTCATCACCGCTTACCCGGTACGGCGGCGGAAGATGCAGACCCGAACTGTAGCGAGTGTTGAGCAAATGTCCAGCAGGCTCGCCGGTCTCGCACGGCAGGCCCTTGGTGTTCGCCACCTACCTCGACCGGACCTTCGGCGCCCCGAGGCCTCGGCGGAAATCGTCGCCGCTCACGCCAGCTCTCACGATCCGTTCTGGCGTTCGCTGCGCTGGCCGCCTGTGGGGATAAACCCGGTGCCGAGCCCACCAAACGACTGGCCGAACCACACCGGCTAGTCGCCGCCGGAACCCGCTGGTATCTCATCGCTTTCGACAACGACCGCGGTGACTGGCGAACCTTCCGGCTCGACCGCATCACCACCGTGCACCGCACTGGCGTCCGCGTGCCCGCCCGCGAACTGCCCGACGGCATGAACGCGGCCGCCTGGCTGACTCGATCACCGCGCCGTACGGCCGGTGTCCGTCAAGCCCGCGTCCTGCTGCACGAGCCCCTCACCCACGCCCAACACCGGCTCAGCGCCCACCAAGGCATCCTCGAACCCGCCGACGACAACACCTGTCTCCTCACCACCTACCCCGACACCCCCGAATACCTCGCCGCCCAACTCGCCGTCCTCCCCATTCCCTACACCCTGCTCGACCCACCCGAACTCGCCCCACTACTACGCCGACTCGCCGAACGAGCCATGGCAGCACTCCCCGACGACCACTGATCCGCCGCGAACCAACCCCAGCCGACGAGAAGGGACCCCACATGATTCACCTCACCTGCATCGCTATCGACGCCGCTCGGCCGCCGGTGCTGGCCGAGTTCTACTCCGAGCTGTTGCGCCGGCGCATCCAGGAGTGCAGCGAGGAGTACGCGATGGTCGGCGACGGGCACACCACACTGTGCTTCGGCGCCGTCACCGGCCACACGCCTCCGCGCTGGCCCGCCACCCGCGCACCCCAAAACGCGTCCATCTCCACCTCTCCGTCGACGACCTGACCAGCGCCATCGAGCGCGCCGTCCAGCTCGGAGCCACCGTGCCCGACTTCCAGCCCGGCCGCGCCCCCAACTGGGAAGGCCAGCCGCCCTGGCAGATCGTTCTCGATCCCGAAGGGACGCCGATCTGCCTCAACCCGAACCCGCAAGAACCCTCCCTCCGGCTCACCGCTGACGCCCGCTCCATGACGTCCGGCAATACGGCGGGCCGGTCATCGCAGGGAAGGGAGCGTTCGATGGCAGCACACAGTGATCGCCGTAACGACCACACCACGGCGACCGGTGTCCGGCCGGGCAGCGAGATCCGGTTCGCATTCACGATCCCCAACTTCGGAGATTTCGCCGAGTCCCGCTTGCTCGCCCGCTGCGCTCACACTGCCGTGCAAGCCGGGTGGGACGCCGTTCTGGTTTGGGACGCACTGGTCGGCGAGCGGCGATGGAGCACTCGCAGCGCGGATCGCTGGATCCTGCTGGCCTGCGCGTGCATGCTCACCTCCCGTATCCGCCTCGGCACCCCTGTCACCCCGCTGCCGCGCAGCCGAATCCGGAGGCCGGCCAAGGAAATCACCAGCCGTACTCCCCTACCACCAGTACATCCGGAGGTGCGCTGGGCAATCCCGCCCGACGCCGGGCATTTCGAGCACTTCGATTCACGCCCGGCCGCCGTAGCCACCGTTGAGGACTTCTTCACCAGCCACGACTGACCGCCGCCCCGACCGAGTGCCGCGTGTGAGCGCGGGGCCCAGTCACATCGCGGGCGTGCGAATCCACTGCGACGTGGTGTTGTCCCTCGGCTTGGTCGAAGGACCTGCGTCACCGGGGTCGGCCCTGGACGATCCGGCGCGGTACCGCAGTCCCCTATGTGATTCGGGGCTTCGGGTTCAGGCGGTAGCCGGGTCGGTGGGTACGCCCGGCCACCAGTCGAGGGCGGCGGTCGGTGCGTCGGGGTCGATGGGGATGCCGACCGGGTTGACCCGGGCAACGTGGCCGTCGGGTCGGACGAATGTGGCGTCGCACACGGGAACCGCGCCGAATGCGGATAGTTTCCACGTGTTCATCGTGAGCGCGGGGTCGAGGCGGACGTCGAGGTAGTCGACGCGATCGGCCCACCCGGTTGCGGAATTTGCCCAGCTCGGCCCCGAAGTCGCTGCCCCTATCATGCCTCCGGCCGCCAGCAGTCCAGCGTCGTCACAGGGCAGGGCGGAGACACTGGAAACGATCAGGCGATGAGCGGTCTCGGTTCGAAAGCGGTGTCGAGATGCTCCTCTCGACCTTCGCCGGTCGATAGACCCGCCGCGACGGCGGTGACCCATAGGTACTCGACCCGAGGCCGCACGGACCGCGCTCCGTGGCAGCACGGTATCCGCTGATCGGCCAGCCGGAAAGAATTCTTCGTGACCAGCATTCGCTGGATCATTCGCCCGGCGGCATCGGCGCCGGAAACAAAGGAGATCACGATGAAAACCACCATGAAACGTGTCGCAGTGGCAACGGTTTTGGCTGCGCCATTGATGATGTCCGGTATGGCGCTGGCGGCGGCCGCGCCGTCGGTGACTCCGGGGCCGCCGCTAGCGCCGTTCGACGGCACTGTCAGCGCACCCGCGGGAGAGGTCTGGTCGTGCCTGGTCACCGCCCCCGGGTTCGGATGGACTGTCGCGACCAGCGTCCCGGCACCGCTGGTGACGGCACCGCCCGCGGCAGCCCCGGGAGCAGTGTCGGGATGGTGTGTCGGGCTACCGGGGCTGATCGCACCCCTGACCGGCAGCGTGGCCTGATCGATCGTTGAACACCCGGTATCGCACCGGCATACCGTGCCGGGTGTTCACGCGTTCGCCGAGCGCAGGTGCTCGAGGACCGCGAGCACGCGCCGGTGGTCGTCGGGTTCGGGATGCAGCCCGAGTTTGACGAAGATCGCCCGCACATGCGCCTCGACGGTGCGTTCGCCGAGGAACAGGGCCGCGCCGATCGCCTTGTTCGATCGGCCTTCGGCCATCAGTGCGAGCACTTCCCGTTCGCGTTCGGACAGTCCGTCGATCGGGCGCTGCTCCCGATGCGGGCGAGCCACCATACGGCTGATGACGCTCGGGTCGATGGCGCACCCGCCGTCGGCGACCCGACGCAGATCACCGACGAATTCGTCGATGTCGGAGACCCGATCCTTGAGCAGGTATCCCAGTCCCGCGGTGCCGGCCGCGATCAGGCTCGACACGTGCTCGGTCTCGACGTACTGGGACAACAGCAGCACGGCGGTGCCGGGAAAATCGCTGCGGATGGCCATCGCCGCATCGATGCCTTCGGTGGTGTGGGTCGGCGGCATCCGGATGTCGACCACCGCCACCGTTGGCCGATGCTCGTCGACCATGCGCAGCAGCGTCGGCGCGTCACCGGCTTCGCCGACCACATCGATGCCCTCATCCCGCAACAGCCGCACGACCCCGCCCCGCAGCAGGGCCGAATCGTCAGCGAGCACGACCCGCAGCGGAGTATCGCGCCGCTCGGGCGAGGCGCGCAGCGAGTCGAATCGCGTCGGATCGGCGTCCGTCGACACGGCGTCGGGCACGACGGCCGGTTCGATCCCGAGTGCCTCGGCGGCAGCGGCCACGAATGCTCGGCAGGTCCGATACCGCTCCCCGGGTGTTTTCGCGAGCGCTCGGGCCACCACGGGGTCCAGGCGCGCGGGAATGCCGTCCCGGCCCCGGCTGGGCCTGGGGATCGGGCCACGACTGTGGGCCTGCCACAGTTGCGCGAGGCTGCGGCCGGAATACGGCGGGCGGCCGATGAGCAGCGCGTAGAAGGTGCACCCGAGCGCGTAGATATCGCATCGATCATCGATGGCGCTGTCGCCGAACTGTTCCGGCGCGGCGTATTCCAGGCTCGCGACGAACATGCCGGTGCGGGTCAGCCCGGTGGCGTCGTCCAGCGCTTTGGCGATGCCGAAGTCGGCGAGCAGGACGCGTTCGGGTTCGTTCGGGCCCGGCGGCGGACCGAGCAGGATATTCGCCGGCTTCACATCGCGGTGCAGCACACCGCGGTGGTGCGCGTAGTCGAGTGCCCGCCCGATCTCGCTGACGATGTGCAGCGCCCGCCCCGGCCGTACCGGCCCGGTGCGCACCAACTCGGCGGCGGTCGTGCCCGGCACGTACTGCATGGCGATCCACAACCGGTCCGCGACGTGCCCACGGTCGTAGACGGCCACGATATTCGGATGCTCGAGCCGGGCGGCGTGGTCGGCTTCCAGTTCGAAGCGCGCGCGCAGGGACTCATCGACTGCGGGGCCGGTGTGCAGGACCTTCAACGCGACCTGGCGCGGCAGGTGCGGATGCGCCGCGAGATACACCGTCCCCATGCCGCCGGTACCGAGCAGCCCTTCGATCCGGTATCCCGCGAAGAGGCTGCCGGTCGTCAACTGCCCGGTCTCCATCGCCAACCACCATCCTTCACGGCGGCCCATCTCCATTGAACTACGTTCGCGCAGGTCGGGAAACCGCCTGCCGGGCCGGAGTCAGGACGTCGGGTCGGGGTCCACGGGCAGGACGGCGGTGATCCGGGTGCCCCCGCCTGCCGGGCTGTCGACAGTGAGCGTGCCGCCGAGTGCGGCGGTGCGATCGCTCAGGCCGCTGAGCCCGCCGCCAGGGGCGATGACGGCACCGCCGACGCCGTCGTCGGCGATGACCAGCGACAGGGCGGCACCGTCGCAGCGCAACTCGATGGCGATCAGCCGCGCCGCGGCATGCTTACAGCTGTTGGCCACCGCTTCGGCGGCGATGAAATAGGCCGCGAGCTCGACGCCGGCCGGTGGCCGCGACCGCAGGCCGTCGTGGATCTCGACCGGCAACGGGGCACGCTCGGCCAGTGAATGCAGCGCCGCGGCGATGCCACTTTCGGCCAGCACCGGCGGATACACCCCGCGGGCGAGCTCACGTAGTTCGGTCAGCGCCGTCGCAAGTTCGGTGGCGCCGTCGGAGAGCAGTGCGCGCAACCGTTCACCATCCGGGGCGCGCTGGGCGCGCCGCAGCAACAGTTCGGCGGCGACCAGGCGCTGCTGCGCGCCGTCGTGCAGATCGCGTTCGAGGCGCCGGCGCTGGGCGTCGCCCGCGGTGACGATGCGTTCCCGGGACCGGCGCACCTCGACCAGTTGCGCGCGTAATTCCTGTTGTAGCCGGGCATGTTCCAACGCGAGCACGGTGGCTCCGCGCACCGCGGCCAGCAGCTCCGGCTGGGCTCGCAACGTCTCGTCGTAGACGAGCGCACCGACCGGAACTCCGTCACGTTCAAGCACAGTCGCCGCCCGCGGACCGCTCCCGCGCGGCAGCGCGCGCGGTGACCCGTGCTCGTCCACATAGGTGCCGCGCTCGGAGTCAAAGGTCCACAGCACCAGTGTGGGGTCGCGCAAGGCGCGTCGCAGCGCGCCGACGAAGCTCTCCTCGATCGGGGCGTTACCGATCTCGACCATCGCGTCACTGATGGCGGCCTTGGCCAGCCGATACCGGACCAGACCCCAGACGACGGCGATCGGCAGCAGCGCCGTGGTCGGATACCGCAGGTCATTGGCCCATCCGGCCTGCCAGCCCGGGAACCGCGCGGCGCCGAGCAACAGCCAGATGGTGACCGCCGCCGACAGCAGACAGGCGACCGCCAGTGGCGTATACCCCGCGCGAAACGCCGCCGAACCGGCCCACCAGCGATACCCGATCACCCCGAGCAGCGCCGCACCCATGAAAAGGGCGAGCGCGCCCGCGCCCAGCTGGATCGGCTCGGCCAGGGCCGGCACATCGCGGATGAGCAGCAGGTTGATCGAGGTGGATGGGTAGGTACTCGGGGCGAGCCGAGGATCGAAGAACAACCATTCGGCCGCGACGCCGACCGTCGCGAGCAGCCAGGCGGCACCCACGAACCAGCGCTTCCAGCGGCGACGCAGCCGCCCGGACGGGAAACCGAGGACCATCTGGATCAATACCGGCAGATACAGATTGGTGAGCAGAACCCCGGCCGTGAACAGCACCGGGTCACTCGCGCGACGGATTCCGCCCAGCAGCCACAACACACCGGCCACCGCGATCAGCGGTCCGGTGAGCATCTCCGGCCGGGTGCGCCATGCCAGAGTCCCGGACACCACGAACGACAACCCGGCGCACAGGAACAACCCGAGCTCGACCACCCCGAACACCGGCGGATTCGGGCCCTGCGCCGCCACGAACGCTTCTCGCGGCCCCAGCAGCAAAGCCCGCGCCGGATCGTGGACTGCCCGATCGGACCAGTCCACCGCCACAATGACGGCGACCCCAACCGCCACAGTGGCAACCACCGTCACTACCAGCGCCCGACGACTCATCGCCCGTCCTACCATCACCCGGTCGACATCCAGTCTTGCCCACCTGGCAGCCACGCTCCACCGTGCAGGCACCGAAATCTTCCGTGCGAGCCCGGGTATCCCGCTCCGTGCGACCAGCACCTCGGCGACGGTCTCGATCCGCCCGCGCAGCGAGAGACTTGCGAAGCACGAGCGGCACTCGCAGCCCGCCGCATGCACGCAGGCATTTACGTGCCACCCCGGCCAGGAACCCGTGCCAGCACGGAGGACCAGCGACGCGTCAATCCACACACTGGGTTGCAGCACATTTCGGACTCCCCAGGAGAAATCATGAACGCCAGAATGCTCGGAACCCTCGCCACCGCAGTCGCCATCGCAGCCGCGCCGATGCTGCTCACCGGCCCATCGGCCGGGGCCGCAGCGATTGGATTCGACGCCGTCGGCGGGCGGGAGAAGGTCAAGATCACCGTCCACGCCGACGGCGCCGGCGCCGAGGACTGCGCACTCTATCTCCGCGACGGCGGGATCCAACACCCCAGGTTCGACGTACCCGCCAACACCTCACGGTCCCAGGTGTACCCGGTGCACGAGACCGGGCAGGTGTGGATCCAGGTCTACTGCGACAGACGCGTTGACGGGATGAACGTCGAAATCCTCCCGGCAAACCCGCTGCTGGACGCCGTGGACGCCGCCCTCGCCGGCGCCGGTAGCTCGGCATTGGTGACCGATCCAGCGATGCGTTGACCGTCTGCCCAGCGGGGCACGATCGGCTCCGACAGTGCTCCGCGGCGACGCTCAGCGCGGACCGACCAGCACCACCACCCACAACACAGCCAGCGACGAAAAAGACTCGCGCAATGCCCGCGTATTCCGCCCCAGGACGCAGGTGCTGGCTACTCTGGGTAGGAAGCTGACAGACCGACGGTCGGCTCTGCTGTGCTCGGCGACATTCCTACCAAGGAGGATGCGGTGGTCAGCAGCTCGAAGTCTCGGCGCGGCAGGGCCGCAGCCGCGATCGGTTCGGTTACCGCGACCGCGATGGCCGCCGTCACGCGTACGGCCGAGTCCTCGGCGTCTTCGCGCGCAATCGATTCGGCAGCCGGTGATCTCGAGGTGCAGGCGTATGTCTACACCTATCCGCTGGTGTCGGTGGAAGTGAGCCGGCGTCAGGCGACGAACTACCCAGTGCCGGATCCCAGCATCGGAGCGGCGCCGATGAACCAGCTGGCTCATCTGCATTTCCTGCCCGGCGCCGGCTTCACCGACGTTGTGCGCCCGAACGTCGACACCGTGTACACGTCGATGTTCTTCGATGTCTCGACCCAGCCGCTGGTGGTGAGCGTGCCGGACATGAGCGGGCGTTATCACCTGTTCCCGATCATGGACATGTGGTCGAACGTCGACGCCTCCGCTGGTCCGCGCACGCTCGATGACCAGCATGGCTATCAGTTCGCCATCGTCGGCCCGGACTTCGCCGGTACCCTCCCCGCCGGTGTGCACGAATACCGCCTGCCCACCGACACCGGTTGGATGATCGGTCGCATCCAAGTCGACGGGCCCGAGGACCTGCCCGGCGTCATCGCGCTCCAGGACCGCATGAGCGCGGTCCCACTCGGCTCCTACGGCAGCCCGTACACCCCGCCGACCAATACCGAGATCCACACCGACTGGCAGCGGGTGCAGGTGGCCGAATACATTCACGACCTGACCCCGCAGCAGTACTGGGACCTCTATTACGCGGCGCTCTCACACGCCCAGACGCGCCCCGGTGACGAAGTTCTGCTGGCGGAACTGGCCTCGATAGGCTGGCGCCCCGACACTGCGCTCAACCTCGCTTCCCTCCCCGAGTCCGAGCGCACGCGCTGGGAACTAGCGTGGCCGACGGCGCTGTCGCAGATCGAGAGGGATATGGGTAACACGACGGTCAACGGCTGGACCGTTTCCCGTACCGGCGTCGGCGACTACGGCACCGCCTACGCCGACCGGGCGGTGGTGGCCTACGCCGGGCTCGGCGCGAACCTGCCACAGGACGCCATCTACCCCTCGACCCGCCTCGACGACACCGGCGCCCAGCTGAGCGCGGACAACAACTACGTGCTGCACTTTCCCGCCGACCAGAAACCACCGGTCACGGGTTTCTGGTCCCTGACGATGTACAACGACAGCGGCTTCTTCGTCGACAACCCGATCAATCGCTACGCCGTGCGCGGGGAACATCTGCGCGCCAACTCCGATGGTTCACTGGACATCCATATTCAGCGCGAAACCCCCGGTACTCCAAGAGAATCCAACTGGCTTCCCGCGCCTGCCTCAGGTGAGTTCAATCTCATGCTGCGCCTGTACTGGCCCGACCAGGCCGTCATCGACGGCAACTGGAACCCGCCCCCGGTGACCCGCACTGACCGTTAGCTCGAATAACGGCGCGGCCCGAGTTGGCCGCTCCTGCGCCAGGGTAGCCACGGCCGAACTCTCCGCCGGCAACCTCCGGGCCACGCGTCGCGTCCTGGCAGGCGTCCTCGCGGCCATGCGTGACCACTCGAGGAGTCGCTGTCCTGGTCGGTGGGATGCTAGCCACGCCTCGATTACGCGTCGTTCCATCGGCGGAGTGACGGGGCTCTCCCCGGATACGGCCGGGGGCGGTCGGCTCAGGCGTCCGCGGCGAGGATCCGGTCCACGGCGTCGGCGAGTCCGGACAGGCTCTGGGCCGATTCCGGCAGAATCGCCGACTCCCAGCCCGGACCGCCGACGAATACCCGCGCACCGGTCGCGCCCGCGGCGCGAATCGCCGAGATCAAAGCGGTCGACTCCTGCTGGGACCACAGCACGACGGCGGGCGGGCGATCGGTGCGGGCGAGCGTATCGGTGAGCGCCGCCGTCGGAACGTTCGCGCCGAGCATCCGCACCCGCACACCACGTTCGGCGAGCGCGGCGCGCAGCGCTTCCAGCGGCAGCACATGGGTTTCGCCGCTGGTACAGGCCAGCACCGCCGACTGCGGGCGCCGCGCGCCGACGGAGGGCGGCAGGTAGGTGTGCAATGCGGCGGTGATCGACCACGACAGCAGATGCTCGACGTCGACGCAGCCCTCGCCGCCCAGCTGACGTGCCACGATCTCGGCGAATGCGGGGCGGCACAGCAGTTCCCAGGTGTCGATGACGCCGAAGGTTTCCAGGTGTGTGGCCAGCAGATCGGCCATGGCATGGGTGTCGAGTTCGAAGGCCGCGTCTAGCAACGCGGCCCAGCCGCCGCGCTCCGGCGCGGTGCGTTTGCCCGCGATGGAGGCCGCCGCACTCGACGGGCTCGCGCCCGCGCGGATCAGCGCGAGCATCTGCTCCAGCAGGGCGATATCGGATTCGCTGTAGAGACGATGACGCCCTGGCTCGCGGGCGGGCCCGATGCCGTACCGCTGGTTCCAGCTGCGCAGTGTCGCCGTCGGGATGCCGAGGCGTTCGGCGACCACCCGCACCGGATAACCGGGCGAGTCGGGAGCGGGAGGCGGGCCGGCGAGCATGCAGATCATTCTGCCCCGACGACGCGTGCGGCTCGCCGCCCGAGAGCCGCACGCGCGAGGCCCGGAGCGCACCGCGCGGTGCCATCGCGGCCATGCACCCGGGCAGGCGAGTGAGATCAGCCCACTAAGCCCGGCGAGCCAATGTGCTCCATGCGTCGTTCATGCATCGTTTTGTGCTAGCGTTGATGGAAACCGAACAGAAGCCGAGGAGTTGCGGATGCAGACGTTCACCACGGCCGGACGGAATCGGATGGCGATCCTGCTGGCGGGATTCGCGACATCATCACCCGTTTCGGCGAATCGGTGACCGCGGTGGATCCGGCCGCCTTGCGCCCCTCCGGTGGCGGCGATCATTTCGCGGTCTTCACCCCGTATTTCCGGCATTGGATCGACGACCACCGCCGCGCATTCCCGCACCCACCCATCTCACGACACCAACCGTGCCCACCGACCAGCTACCGGCCGTTGCCGAACTCTGTCGAGAACCCAGCTCCCCGCAAGTGCACGTCGGCGGCGCAACCACCGGACGAAAGCTGCTGCACCAGTCGGTCTCTGGCGCTGTGCGCGACTGCGACCGGCTCAGCGACGCGCTCGACGCCGACGCCACCTCCCACCTGTCGCCCTATCTGCATTCGCACCCTCGATCCGCTACGGCAGGCCGCCCGCTTCGATCCCGACGGCGATCACGTCCGGCGCTGGATACCCGAGCTGCCCGGCGCCGCGATCCACCGTCCCTGGCGCCACGGCGTCGACCTCGCCCGCTATCCCGCACCGATCGCGGAGTGCGCGGGCATGTGAAGAACATCGGCAGTTGCGACGGACCCCCGCCGCCCGAGGAAAGTTGGTGAACGACATGAGAACTACCAGAGCCGCCTTGGCTACCGCTCTGCTCGCCTTCGCCGTCACGGCCGCCGCGGGATGCACCGATGACGAATCGGACTCCTCATCGCCGGCGACGACGACGGAGGCGATGCAAACCACCATGACGCCGGGCACCTCGATGCCCGCCGGCGATCCCGCCGCCGGATTGGTGGGGCCGGGCTGCGCGTCCTACGCCGAGCAGGTGCCGAGCGGACCGGGCTCGGTCCAGGGCATGGCCGCCGAACCGGTGGGCGTGGCCGCGGCGAACAATCCGTTGCTGACCCAGCTCACCGCGGCCGTATCCGGGCAACTGAATCCGCAGGTCAACCTGGTCGACACGCTCAACTCCGGCGAGTTCACCATCTTCGCCCCGGTCGACGAGGCCTTCGCGGCGGTCGATCCCGCCACCATCGAGACGTTGAAGACCGACGCCCAACTGCTGACCACGGTGCTCACCTACCACGCGGTGCCGGGCCGGCTCTCGCCGGACGAGGTCGCGGGCACCCATAAGACCGTTCAGGGAGCCGAGGTCACCGTCACCCGGTCCGGTGAGGATATTCAGGTCGGTGATGCCGCGGTGATCTGCGGCGGCGTGCAGACCGAGAACGCGACGGTCTACCTGATCGACGCGGTACTCATGCCGCCCACGAACTGACCCTGGTTACCGCGCGGCACCGATCGGGCGTTGGGGTTCTCTTCTCACTCGATGGCAGCTCACTGGGTCGTTGGGGAGAAAAGGAATCGCAGGATCGCGCTGTGGTTCGATCCATGCTGGACGATCAGGCTCGCGATAGCCGTGCATCCTGGCTCGATTGAGGCCGCATCACCGGCAGTCGGGCGGACCGGCCTGTCCCGCATCGCACCATACAGTTGACAAGCCGCGAAGCTGCGATGGCAGCCACCGAGGAGACTTCTGCGGTCACCGCCGATCATTTGAGATCGTCGTCCACGCGGTGAACGCGAGCCGTCGATGTTGCCGTGTCCCTACAGCTCGACCACGGAGCGCTTTTCCGGCGGTTCGCTCCCGTCAGGTCTTGCTTGGGGAAGGACGAATCCGACCTCCGCCCCTCCAGCGGTGTGGTTCGCGGCCAAGACGTCGCCGCCGTGTGCGGTGACGACGTCATGGACGATGGCCAGCCCGAGCCCGGAGCCCGGTGTGGACCTGGTGTGATCGGCGCGGTAAAAGCGCGCGAAGATCGCGCGGCGCTCGCGGGGGTCGATGCCGGGGCCGTGATCGCGGACGGCCACTCGGCTGCCGTGCACGGTCACGCTGACGGTGGTGTCGGCGGGGCTGAATTTGGTGGCGTTGTCGAGGAGATTGTCGATGGCGCGGGTCAGGGCTCTCGGTCGTGCCGTCACGGTGGCTGGCGCCTCGGCGGTCACGGTGACGGTGCGTCCGGTGCGGCGCCGGATCCGGGATACGCAGTCTTGCACCAGATCGGCGAGCGCCACCGGCGTCGGCGTTTCGGTCGCGTAGCGGTCGGCGGACAGGTCGACGAGTTCGCCGACGAGCGCGTCGAGGGCTTTGGCTTCCTGGACGAGCGTTGCCAGCACTTGAGTTTCGTCCTCGGGCGCCAACCGGCCGCGGGCGCGCTGTAGGAGTTCGGCGCTGCCGCGGATCGAGGTCAGCGGGGTCCGCAGTTCATGGCTCGCGTCCTGTACCAGCTGCTGCTGTTGGGCGCGCGAAACGCGCAGCGCCGCGAGCATACTGTGGAAGTTGCGGGTCAGCTCGGCGACCTCGCCGCGGCCCGGATCCGGCAGCACGGCCGACAGTTCCCTGGTGGTGGAGATGCGGGCGGTGGCGGCGGCGAGCCGGCGGATCGGTCGCAGGATCCGGCCGATGAGCAGCCAGCTCGACACCGCCACCAGAACAACCGCGGCGGCGGTGATCAATGCTGTGCGCCAGAGGAATTCGCTGTCGATGCGATCGACCTCGGCGATGTTCTGGCCGACCATCACCGCGCCCTGGCCGTGCGCGCGAGCCTTGGTCAGCACGTCGTAGCCCACGCCGTCGACGACGATGCTGTTGGCGTTGACACCGTGCCCGGCCGCGGCGACGGCACGGTCGGCCATGCTGACCGGCAACGCGGCGCGCCCCGGCGTCAGCGGCTGCACCGTGCCGTCGGGCAACAACAGCTGTTCGGTCATGTCCGGGCGGACCGGCAGCGGCGCCGAGACGGCCAGGAGAGCGAGCACCGTGTCGGCCCGATCGGACAGGCCGCGTTCGACCTGCGCGCCCACCAGCGGCGCCACATTGTGGTACGCGGTGGCGACAGTGACCAGGATCGCCGCCACCGCCGCAGTCACCGCCACCAGCGTCAAACGAGCCCGCAGCATCACTGCTCCCGGATGGTGTAACCGACGGCGCGCACGGTGTGGATGAGCCGCGGCTCGCCACCCTCTTCGGTTTTCCGTCGCAATACCCGATGTAGACATCCAGCGACCGCGATTCGGTGTCGAAGTCGTAGCCCCAGATGTGCTGGTAGATCTGACTTCTCGACAGCACCGCCCGCTGGTTGCGCATGAGCAGTTCCAGCACGTCGAATTCGGTGCGGGTGAGGTCGAGCGGTCGCCCACCGCGGCGGGCCTGCCGGGTGACCGGATCGAGGGTCAGGTCGGCCACCGCCAGCGCCGCCGCCTGCTCCGGCAGATCGAAGGTGCTGCGCCGCAGCAGGGCGCGCAGCCTGGCCAGCAGTTCCTCGGTGTCGAAGGGTTTGGGCAGATAGTCATCGGCGCCGGCGTCCAGTCCGGCGACCCGGTCGCCCACCTGATGCCGCGCGGTCAGCACCAGGATGGGCAGCCGGTTACCGCGCCGCCGCAGCAGCCGGCACAGCGACAGGCCGTCCAGCTGCGGCATCACCACATCCACCACGGCCAGATCCGGGCCTTCCCGATCCAGCAGCTCGAGCGCCTCCCGCCCGTCGCGGGCGAGCAGGACGCTATAGCCCTCGAAACGCAGCAGCTGATCGAGGGTGGAGCGAACGTTCGGGTCGTCCTCGGCGATCAAGACGGTCGCGAGGTGCTCACGCGCCTGCGTCGATATGGTCATCTGTCCAGTTTGCGGCATGCCGGACGCCACAACCACCGCGACCTCAGTCGGTGACCGGCCGCACCGCGATCGGCGGGACCGCGCCGATGCAGTCGGTAGAACCCACCGCGCCCGTGCGGACGAACTCGGTGATCACGCCCGCCACACAACCGCTGGGTTCGACCTCGGGCACATGACCGGTATTGGGCACCGAGACGAAGGTGGCATCCGGGAACGCCGCGGCCGCCAGCTTGCCGTTCGCATCCGGGGTGATGGCATCCAGATCACCGGAGATCACCAGCACCGGCACCGGCGGGCGGAGATCGCGGATCCGGTCGGGCCGCTGATGGTCCGCGAGGCCGGGCCAGCGCAGGCAGACGTCGCCGCCGTCGCGTTGCCCGCTGAGCCAGCCGGATGTACTGAATCCACCCAGCGTCGGTCCCACCGTGGCCAGGGCATCGCGGTACTGCTGCTCCCGTCGGGCCGGCGGGGCATCCATCGACCACAGGGTCGGGTAGTCGTTGCAGGCAACCGCCAGGTAGGAGTCGACGTTCTCATACCCAGCCCCGCTCAGTGCGACGCGGACGAATTCACGCAGCTCGCCGTCGTCGCCGCGCGCCGCGGCGTGCAGTGCCGAGGGCAGCAGCCCGAGGGCACCGATCTCCGCGGGCCGCGCCCCGGCGTTGGTGGTGGCGGCCTCGAACACGAGGTTGGCCAGTTTGCCTTCGTCCAACCGCATCGGCTGCGGATCGTGCACCTGAATCGGTGTCTCGCGCAGCCGCGCGGCCACCGCGGTCAGATCGGCCACCGCCGTGCTGCCGTCACAGACGCGGCTGCGTTCGCAGATCCGGTGCAGCGCCAGCGACACCGCCTCCGCGTTGGGTCGCTGGAACCGATCGAAATCGGCCGGATAGGCGCCGCTGAGGACCATCGACCGCACCCGATCCGGATGACGCTGCGCATACACCGGCATCAGGTAGGTGCCGTAGGAGATGCCGTAGAGCACCACTGTGTCGATGCCGAGGTGTGCGCGCACCGCGTCGAAATCGTCGGCCGTGGCCGCCGAGGTGTAGCCGGCGGCGCGCGCGCCGAGCGTCGTCCCGCAGGTCTGCACCGCGGCCTGCTGCTGTGCACGGGTGCCGAAGGCGAAGGCGTCGTCGTCGAGGCCGCAGTCCAGCGGGCTCGACACCCCGGTGCCCCGCGCATCGATCAGCAGCAGGTCGTGATCGTCGAGCAAACCCTGTGCCAGCGCCGCGGCCTCGGCAGCGTGGGCGATCATCGGCACACCCGGCCCACCCGGATTCGGCAGCACGGTCCCGGCGGCCGGTTCGTCGGCCTTCGCACGTCGCACCAGGGCGTAGCCCACGTCCACGGTGCCGAGGCCGGGTTGTTCCGCGACCAGGGGGCGTTCGACGACACCGCAGTCGACCGCGTGCCCGGCCACCGTCGGACACCAGGGCAGACCCTGCTCCCCCGCAACCGAATTCGTTTCGCCACAGCCCGTCACCGAGCCCGCAACGACAGCGGCGATCATCGCCACCACTGCCGAACGCCTGAATCCACCCATACCGGGGCACCTTTCCGATCCACCGCCCCGGAATCGGCCCGGAACGCTCCTGGCGATCCTGCGGCAACGATCGCAAAGCACCCTCAAGCCGATGACAAAGGAATGTAAGGATTCGCCACCCATCGCCGCGGTGAACGGCTCGCCCCGCCCCGTCTTCGATCCGATGGCACCGCGCTCAGGGCAGCGCAGACCTCCGACCGCCGCCACCGCGGTGGTACCCGATCATGGCAGTGCCGGGGTACGGGTGGAGGCGCGGCCAGTGCGGCGCGCCCACAGGGCGCGCGCCAATGCCGGACCGGCGACGCGGGCACGGCGCGCCCGGCTCACGGTCGCCCGGCGGGCGAAGACCGCGAAATCATCGGCCTCGATGCGATCGAGGATTTCGCCGTAGAGCACGGCGGCGGTGGCCACACAGGGCCGCGATACCGGGTGCAGCAGCGCGATACCGGGCCGGGCGATGCGGTACCAGTCCCGGGTGATGGCGTGCTGGGCGGCCAGCGCCGCCCGGACCCTGGAATCGGTGCGCCGGTGGTCGCGGCACCAGTGCAACCGGTCCCGGTCCACGTCGAAAGCGGCCAGTTCGTCTGCGGGCAGATACACCCGGCCGCGGTCGAGATCTTCGGCGATATCGCGCAAGAAGTTGGTGAGCTGGAACGCTTTACCGAGCGCGGCCGCGTGCGGTGCGGCGTCGTCGGCGGGCACGATCGTGCCGAGGACGGGCAGCACTTGCAGGCCGATCACCTCCGCCGAGCCGTAGACGTAGCGGTCCAGCGCGGCGCGATCGGGATAGGCGGTGACCGTCAGGTCCGCGCGCATCGAGTCCAGGAAGGCTCGAAACAGCGCGTGGTCGAGCCCATAGCGGGTGGCGGTATCGCTCACCGCAGCGAGGATCGGGTCGCTGCGGTCGCCGGAGCGCAGGCTGTCGAACAGCTGCCGGGACAGGGTTTCCAGGCGGATCTCCGGGGTTTCGCCGGTGGGGTCCGGCTCGTCGACGATGTCGTCGGCCCAGCGCGCGAACCCGTACAGGGCGTGGATCGCCGGGCGCTGTGCCGGTGTGAGCAGGCGCGTGGCGAGAAAGAAGGTGCGGCCGTGTGTGGCGTTCAGCGCGCGGCAGCGCCGGTAGGCGCGGCGTAGCCGTGGGTCGGTGATAGCCGCGGCGTCGAGTTCGGCGCTGATCATGAACGTGTGCCCCCTGTCCAGGCGATGGTGGTGCCGGTGCCCGGGGCGACTGCCCCGGTGATGCGGTCTGCGGCCAACCGGCCCGATAACAGTGCGGTGGGGACACCGACGCCCGGAACGGTGCCGCACCCGGCCAGAACCGCGTTCGAAACCCCGCGCGGGAGGTTGGCTGGCCGGAACGGCCCTGTCTGGCTGAAGGTGTGGGCCAGCGAAAACGGTGTTCCCGCCAGCATTCCCTGACGAGCCCAGTCGGCGGGTGTTGCCAGGTGCACGATGTCGGCGTGCTCGGCGAAGCCGGGCACCAGCCGCGAGTCGACGACTCCGGCCAGTTTCCGACCGTAGCCGTACCCGCTGTGATCCCAGCCCAGATGCGGCCCGAGGTCGAGGTTGGGTACCGGGGCGAGCACGTAGTACAAGTCGCGGCCTGCCGGCGCGAGTGCCGGGTCGGTGGAGGTGGGCCGGGTGATCAGCAGTGAGGGATCGCTCATCAGTTCGCCGCGGTCGATGATCTCGTCGAAGGTGCCGGCCCATGCCTCACCGAACAGGATGCTGTGGTGGGCGGTCGCCGCGCCGGTCGGCATGCCGGCGTGCAGCACAACCGCCGATGGTGCCGGCCGTAGGCGAAGCGGGCGCCTGGGCCGGCGGTCCAGCAGCTCGTATGCGGTGTCGAGTTCGGTGGCGATTACGACAGCGTCGCAGGTGATGCGCTGTCCGCAGGTGGTGTGTATGGCGGTGATGCGGCCGTGGCGCTGTTCCAGTTCGGTGACCGTGTGGCTGTAGCGGAGGTCCACGCCCGCATCGCGGGCAGCTGCTGCCAAGGCGTCGGGCAGAGCCCGCATTCCGCCTCGCGGGAAGTACACACCACCGACGGTGTCCATGTAGGCGATCACCGCATACAGCGCCAGCGCACGTTGCGGCGAGACTCCGGCATACAGGGATTGGAAGGTGAAGACTCGTCGTAGCCGCGGGTCGGTGAGGAACTGGCCGATCACCGCATCGAGGCGACGGAATCCGCCGAGGGCGACGAGACGGGCCAAGGCCGGGGTCACCAGCGATAGTGGTGAATCGAAGTTCGCAGCGATGAACCGTTCGAGCTCGACGCGATAGATCTCGCTCAGCCAGGCCCGCAGTCTGCGATATCCGGCGACCTCGACCGGGCCGGCGAATTCGGCAATCGCCTGTTCCATCGCCTCGGCGTCGTGGTGGACGTCCAGCATGCTGCCATCGGCGAAACACGCACGATAGGCCGGCACCAGCGGCTGCAGTTCGAGTCGGTCGCCGAGTTGTTCGCCGACCGCGGCGAGGGTGTCGCCCACGATGTCGGGCATGGTGAGCACCGACGGGCCGGTGTCGAGCCGATACCCGTCGACGTCGCGCCGCCCGGCACGGCCCCCGGGTACCGGGTCACGCTCGACCACCGTGACCGTCCGTCCGCGCCCGGCGAGATGCAGCGCGGCGGATAGTCCGGCCAGGCCTGCACCGACCACCACGACATGGTCGGTTTTTCCGGCAACGGTACGCATCTCGGCATCCTTTGATCGTGAATGGGGTTGATTCGGAGCTGGCGTCTCAGTGCTCGCGCTCTGTGCACAACAAGGCCATTCGCCGTAATGACGTGGCGGCCGAAGGATCGAGAACGCCGTTGTCGAGGATCTCTTGTGCGAGCTGGAACCGTTCGGTGATCATCTGCTCGGCCCGCTGCGCAGCGCCGCTGTCGACGATCACGGTCAGGGCTGCCTGGACCGCCTTCTCGTCGACCTCGCGACCTGCCCACAGTTCATGCAGCCGCGCCCGGCCTGAGGGGCCGGTCAGGTGTTCTGCCAACGCGACGACAGTGGTGGCCTTGCGTTCGTACAGGTCTGCCCCAGTGGGTTTTCCGGTGACTGCGGGGTCCCCGAAGACGCCGAGCACATCGTCACGGATCTGGAAGGCCTCGCCGACGACGGCTCCATATTCGCCGAGCGCCTGCATCACCGCAGGCGGGCATCCGGCCATCGCCGCACCCAACTCCAGGGGTCTGCGTACGGTGTAGTTGCCGGATTTGCGGCGCGCGATGTCGAGCACGTCGCCGAGTGCCGGAATCCGTCGTGCATCGTTGAGCAGGTCGGCCAGTTGCCCGATGGCCAGCTCGGTACGCATCGCATCGTAACGTGGCCACACGCGCGCCAAATCCGTTCCTTCGATGCCGCTTTCGCGGAGCATTCGTTCGCCCCACACCAGGCACAGATCGGCGAGCAGGACCGCTGCGGAATCACCGAAACGCGACGACGACCCCGACAACCCCTGCTCGGCGTGCCAGGCGGTCAGGCTCCGGTGCGCGCACGGGCGGCCGCGGCGGTTGTCGGCGGCATCCATGACGTCGTCCTGTAGCAACGCGAACGCGTGGAGCAACTCCAGGCTCGCCGAAGCGCGGAGGGCGGGCGTGGATTCCGTTGCACCGCAGAGCCAGCCGAGGTACATGAAGGTCGGGCGCAAATATTTGCCGCCGGAAACGAAATCGCACACTATCCGGCCCGGTTCATCGAACCCGGCGGTCACGAGTTCCTCGCCACACCGGGCGTCTACGAACTGCTCGATCTGGGTACGCAACTCATTCTCTACCTGTTCGTGCCACGTCTGGAATGGGTCCCGCTGGGCGCCGTCTGGTCCGCCAGAGGATGGCGGCTGCGGGCGATGTTGTGAACGTCCTGTCCGCTGAATGTCATGGCGTGCGACAAACTGCATCGTTTCCGAGTCGGATATTCTCATTGGGCCGTCCTCTCGTCGGGGTGCGGGAGCGGCCCGTGGCCGCGGCCTGAGGCAGTGCCGGCCGTGGACCGCCGCGCGCACGATGCGATGGGTGGCGTCTTCGAGCGCGTGGACCGAGCATGCGCCGGCTGGTATGGCTGCGCTGGCCCATACGGGTCCGGCCAGAAGCAGACGCCGGACCCGGACCCGGCGACTATTCCTCGATTCGGCGCGTCTCTCACCTCATCGAGACGCAGCCCTGCAAAGTCTGGAAGTCCCCGGCGAAGCCGAGGCCGCCGGTGCAGGTCGGTGTCGAGGTTCCGGTGACGGTCACCGTGGCTCCCGGACCGGCGATACCGATGGACAACCCCGGCCGCACGCCCATGGTCGAGACCTGCGCGCCCGGACCCACGGCGATCGCGGCGGGGCCGGACAGGAATTGGGAGGTGGACGCGGCGATTCCGCCGTTCGCGGCGATGGCCAGCGACAGGCTCGTGGCCGCGGCGTCCGCGGCGGCGTCGCCACCGAGGCCGTATGCCGCGGCGGCACCACCCGCGTCGCTTTCAGCCGAGCACGACGCGCCGGCCTCGCCTGCGACGACGACCGCCTGACCGGGTGCTTGGCACGACGCTGGTGGCGCAGCTCCGACAGTAGGCCCTGCGGCCAGTGACCACGCCGAGGCCGCGCCCACGCTCACCAGCAGTCCGAGCGTACGTGTGGTTGTGAGATGGAACATGACGATCTCCCTCGTTCTCGATTGCCGGTCGCTCCCGCGTCGGGCTGCGCACGGACGCGCCGGAACTTCCGCCCGTGGTCTTCACACTACCCCGGATAACGATGCAGAATCGATGCATCGCGTAGATTTGCGCGCGGGCGTCCACGGAGATCGAGCCGACGGCGCGGGCGCACCCACAGCAACAGAACGATCAAGAGCCATCTCGCGGCAACAGGCCTCACGGCCACAGAAATCGCCACCGCCACCAGGGCAGCCGCGTGGTAGTTGTCGATCGGCCCACTCGTCCATCCGTGACGGGTATTGGCCGCAGCGCACCGGGCCTCGGTGACCACGGTCGGTGGCGACAACTCCGCCTCAGGTGATGTCTCAGAACAGGAAGACGGTAAGGATATGAGGTGCGTAGTTTTCGGAGCCACCGGATACATCGGCGGCCGGTTGGTGCCCGAACTGCTACGAGCGGGTCACCAGGTCCGCGTCGTGGCCAGAACACCAGCGAAACTGAACGGGGCCCCATGGCAGGACCGGGTCGAGGTGATGCGCGGCGACGTCACCGCCGAGGCGAATGTGCATGCCGCGGTCGCCGGCCAGCAGATCGTCTACTATCTGGTCCATTCATTGACGCGGCGCGATTTCGCCGATGTCGATCAGCGCGCAGCGCGCACGGTTGCGGCGGCCGCGCGATCAGCCGGGGTCGGGCGCATCGTCTACCTCGGTGGCATCGTCCCGGACCAGACCTCGCTATCCCGGCATCTGGCATCCCGCGCCGAGGTCGGTGCGATCCTGCGGGAATCAGGGGTGCCCACCGCCGAACTGCGCGCCGCAGTGATCATCGGATCCGGCTCGGCCAGCTTCGAGATGCTGCGCTACCTGTCCGAACGCCTGCCCGCCATGGTCACCCCGCGCTGGGTGCACAACCGGATCCAGCCCATCGCCGTCCGCGATGTGCTCCATTACCTGGTGCGCTCGGCTGACCTACCCGTCGACGTCAGCCGGAGTTTCGATATCGGTGGGCCGGACGTCATGACGTATCTGACGATGATGCGGCAGTACGCAGCCGTCGCCGGACTGCCTCGCCGCATCATGCTCCCCGTCCCGGTACTCACCCCATGGCTTTCGGCCCAATGGGTCAACATCGTCACTCCGGTTCCGCGTGCCCTGGCCGTCCCCCTGATCGAATCCCTAGTGCACGAAGTGATTTGCCACGACCACGACATCGCCGACTACATACCGGCCCCCGAAGGTGGACCGACCACCTATGAACGGGCCGTCGAACTCGCGCTCGCCCGGATCCGGAACGCCGACGTCCCGACCCGGTGGTCGGACGCCGATACCGCCCGCGCGCCGTCGGATCCGCTGCCCACCGATCCCGACTGGTCCGGCGGATCGCTGTATGAGGATCTTCGTGAACAGCACACGACTGCTGATCCGGAGACCCTGTGGGCGGTCATCGAATCAATCGGCGGCGAGAACGGCTGGTACTCCTTTCCACTGGCGTGGTCGCTGCGCGGCTGGATCGATCGCCTCAGCGGCGGGGTCGGACTGCGCCGAGGCCGGAAGCACCCGCATCGTCTACACCCTGGCGAGGCCCTGGACTGGTGGCGCGTCGAGCACATCGAGCGCCCCCGCTTGCTGCGTCTGCGCGCCGAAATGCAGGTCCCCGGATCGGCCTGGCTCGAACTCGGCGTGGAGCCCGAACCCGATGGTGGAGCTCGCTACCGGCAGCGCGCCGTATTTCAGCCACGCGGACTGGCCGGACATCTCTACTGGAAAGCGATCACGCCGTTTCACGACGTCGTGTTCGGCGGGATGGTCCGCAATATCATCGGCACCGCCGAACAACGGGCGGCAGCCTCGGAGGGTGCTCGCCGCCGGTAAAGCACATGCGCATCAGAATATTCCCACTCGGAATAGCCCCAGGCTCGACCTATTTAGCCACCTCGGCCCCGACGAATGCACTGGTTTCGCACGGCCGGTGATCACCACCCGGTCTTGTCGAGGCAGCCTTCGGCGCGGCGCGGCGGGTCGGCCATGTCGAAAAGAGTTGCTGGTTGCCTGGCGAGAGATCGGCAGCGACCCGAAGGAGGCGCCGCAGCCATTGATCGGCAAGTTCTCCTCAGATGACCGCATCCAAGTGCAGGTCGGCGCGTCCGTCGGGGACGAAGAAGCAGCGACGGTGTCGCCGCAGCAATCGACTGTTCAGGCGCCGATAACCATGGACGGCGGCTATACCTTCGACACCATCGAGCACAATGGCATCTGGCCAGCGGACGTGGAGGCGATACCAGCGTCTGCGGCGATCTACGCCAGGTCCGGCTCGGTGCAGCTCCCGTTCGATTCGGGTAGCGGTTTCGGTCAATGCCGCGGCGACCTGTTCGGGGCTACCGGTGTTGCCGGCCTGCCAGCACGGCGATCCGCAACCACCGCCTGGATGGGAGATTTCGACCAGGTACATCAGCGCTGGAACCGGGTGCTCGGTCGCCTGGTCCCCATTTCAAACGGCCACCCTGACGAGTAACCTTCCGATCCATACCGTGCACGACGGTAAGTGGGTGAAATGAATCCTGAGCCAATGCTCACCCGGCGTAGGGCGATCCTCGGGGGCACTGCCCTGGCTCTGGCGGTCACTGGAGCCGGAATCCTCGGCCTTAACATCACCGACACCGACGCGGTCGATGAGTCCGCACAGCCCGCGCCGTCCGCTGCGACTGGTAGAACGACAGGCTCCTGGCTGACCTTGTCGCCTCGCGACGACAAACCGCTGCGAGCAATTCTCTTTCCCTACGACGACGGCTTCAGACCTGCACACCTCGCGTTCTCCAACGACGGATCGACACTAACGATGGCACGATTGCCGGTCAATGGCACCGGGATCGACGTGCAAACGTGGAGCCTGGACCAGGAAACCCGGGTGAAGTCAGGAACGCTGGAACTGGGCCGGTTCGGGGCGTTCGCCGTCGGTCCCGCTGGCGTCGCATTCCGAGATGACCGCTGCATAGGAATATCACGGACGGCGAAGCCGATCTCCACAACACCCTCGGTTCAATGCAGGCAAAAGGAAGGGTCCACCACCGTCGCGGTCAGCGACGACGGAGTTCTACTCGCCGTGTCCATCGGCTCCTACCGGAATTATCTGGACATATGGGAAATCGACCCGCCCGAATTACTCCACTCGACATACCTGCCCTATCAGCCGAACAAGCTCAAATTTTCTGCCGGTAACCGAGTTCTCGCCCACGCCGGCCGCTTCGGCGATTACGGAGAGGCCGGAACCCGGCCTATCGTCGGACTCGTCGATATACCACAGAAGTCGGCGGGTTCCGAGTTTACCGATATCGCGGCAGGCAATCCGAATAGACACGCACGAAACGTCGACGATTTCGACATATCGGCGGACGGCTCGACGATTGCGATCAGTCTCAGTGATCCACTCAGCAACCCCATGGGAAACCCACTGTTCGATGAAGTACAGGTATGGGATGTCAGAGATCGCAGTCTGATAACGAGCCTCCAAGGTAAAGGGGGGGCGGTTAAGTTCACCCGACAGGGCAACCTCCTCGCGACTGGCACCTTCGATGGATATGGGCTTGATATTTGGGACGTCCGACATCGCACCGTTCATAAGTCGCTGAACCTCACAGCCGCGCCAGAGGGAGCCCGTGGGTTGAACGGCTCAGTTGCCTTCAGTCCCGACGGTCGCCTCCTCGCAGTTCCTGTCGGACGCACGGTACAGCTGTGGGACGTCTCGCTGATGTAGGTCGGGCAACGTTCAACACCCGCACGCCCTCGCCTATCGGCCCTCGACTGATACTCGTTCGATTAACGGCAGCCGACACGCGGCAAGAGCACCAAAGATGCCGGGCGTAGACGCCGGACTCCGAGCGAATCCGATCCTCGACTGCATGCGCCCCAAGCCTTCGGCCAAGTCGCAAGATCGTCTCGTACCGTGATGAAGCAGTTCCTCCGGGCACGGCGAGCCCAGTCTTCTCCTGCCTACGCCTGCGGTTCAGCCGTTGGAGGCACCGTGGTCGGTGCACTGCCGAGCCGCGTCGCAAGAAGGTGGTGGTCGTGATGGCGTCGTCCGCGGTGAGCTCGCATCGCAGCGCCCGGCCGAGCATCTGACCGAGCGCCCCGACCGGAACCGCTCACCCTTCCCGGAATTGCTTTCTTCGGCGCTCCGCGGCCGGCCGTGACATGCAGGCCGAGACCGCTGGGCGCGATGCCCGACAACATCTTTGAGCGAGCACGGCTGGAGGGTACCGACCTCGAGCTGGGCCAAGATGTTACTGAGATGAAGACGTCACTGGTGACGCCCTGGTTGCTGGCAGCTCCATCCCCGCAACCGCGCCGTAATGGCAGGTTGTCAAGCTAGTCGTCTTGCACGCTGTCGACCGTTCGACCGATATGCCGGGCACACCAAGCGATGCCATCATCAGCGCATCAGATATGGCGGAGTCGCTCGCACGGCCAGAAATCAGCAGACCCACACCGGGCAGCCGACCATACGAAATACAACTCGATGCACAATGCGCGCGCGGCCGCCGGGCCGAGTGTAAGGAGCAAGTTCTTGACCAGACGATATATACCAGCTATCGCTGCCTCGTGCGCACGGGCCGTAGCGGTCGCCGGTACAGGATGCTCGAACGGTCCGTCTTCGACGGCCTCGATGCGTTACTTTACGAACGATCCGGCGTCGACGTTGGTTGGCGAGTCTGCACCCGCATGTGCGTCGGGATCGCGGATCCTGCGACGAGGTGACTACTCGGTCGAGAGCGCTGGCGGCCCGTTGGTGGCAGCAAGCGACCGGGTGGCCTACGTGTACGTGTTGTCGATGTACCAGCCGGCCTACTGCAACGACACCAGCGATGACGAGTTGACCGCGGCGGGCCAGCACGTTGTTGCCACCATTCCTGAGATCTGCTCCGGCATCTCCGAGGACAAATCGACACGCTCCGAGCCGTTCGCCGAGGCGGAGATCTTCGAGCAGTGGCCGGCCGAGATCACCGACCGAGCGATCCGGGAATTCATCGCGCGCACCGACGGAGGGCCGCTCGGTGCGGGCGATAGCGCGGGCAATATCAACGAGTCACCATCGTCGCGCCGCTATCACGCCGAATATGCTGTTCAGGCGGCCGCTTTGGAGTTCTGTCCAGGCTATTAGGCCAAACCACACCGTGGTCAGCGGCTCGAGCAGCGAAGACCGGCGCGGCCCATGGTTGCGTCGCGGGACGCGCTATGCCGTTGCAGCCCTCCACTTTTCGATCAACGACTGCGAGACCCGGCCGCGGGCAGGGACGTCCATTCCGTTCTCCAACGCCCAGGCGCGGGCCGCCGCCGCGTCCGCGCGCCCCGAACGGCCGGTTCGTGTGGGTTTGTGCGCTCGCTGCTTCCGTCCCCCGACGCGCCGGGCATTTGCGATGAACGGTTCCAGCGCCTTGCGCAACTTGTCTTGATTCTTCTGCCCCAGATCGATTTCGTACTCGACACCGTCGAGTACGAAGCTCACCGTCGGCTCGGCAACAATATCGAGATCGATATCGTCACCGGAAAGGTCATCGGTCAAAGTCACCTGCACCCGTTTCGCCACCGCGACAGGCTAGCACCCGCACTGAACTGGTCACCGTAGCGAGCGGTCATCAAGCCAGAAGAGCGCCGCGGCGACCGTGCCTCGGGTCCCCCGGGAGGGCGAAGTCGAATCACCGTCGCATGGACAATGTCGATTCTCCTATTGTCATCGATCATCGCCGGGGCGACGATTTCGGCCGGGTATACCGGCGCGGGCCGGGGGAACCGCGCCGGGAATCACCTCCATCGCAGCAGTGCGAACGATCGCGTCGAATAGCGTCTGCCCCGTTGTTCAGAGTTCGTCGGCGGTGATGAGACCGTCTTGGATGGCTCGGGCGACGAGGGCGGCTTTGGTGGGCGCGGTGCGGCCGGCGGCGGCGTATTTGGTGCGGATGCGTTCGAGGTGTGTTTTGACGGTTCCGGGGGCGAGGTAGAGCCGTTTGGCTACCAGGGCTTGGGATTCGGTTTGGAACCAGGCGATGAGGACTTCGCGTTCGCGGGGTGAGAGGGCGGGGCGGTGGGAGGTGCGGTCGCCGCTCATGGCTTTGGCCATGGTGGGTGCGAGGTAGGGGTGGTCGGTGCGGGCGGCGTGGATGGCGGCGATGAGGTGTTCGCGGCCTTCGGCTTTGGACAGGTAGGTGACTGCGCCGAGGTCGAGGCATTCCAGGATGAGGTCGCTGCCGGTGTGCTGGGAGAACACGATGACTCGGTAGCCGAGTTCGGACAGCTGTCGCACGCCGGTGAGGTCGGGGGCTCGGGTGTCGAGTTGCAGGTCGAGGATGACGACGTCGACCTCGGGTCGGTCGTGCAGGAATTCTTCCAGGCGCAGGTAGTAGCCGTGGATCGTGACGGGCGGTTCGGCGTCGGCGCACCAGCCGGCGATTCCGTCGTGGATGATCGCGTGGTCGTCGATCAACGCGACCGGCACGGCGTGGGTGTCCGCTTCCATGGCGCTGCTCCCTGAACTGGTTCGGCTGGTGTCCGCGATCGGTGCGCGGTCGCGTTGTCCGCAGATGCCGATCCTAGATGGATGCTGCCGGTTGCACTGTCCGCCGAACGGGAGACACCCACCGATCGGAAAACACAGTCGACTCCGGGTGTTCGTGTCCGATGTTCGGCGGATACCGCCTGCGGCTGGGTGGTGGCGATGATTGCGGTATGGATACACATGGACGCGCACTATCGGCCCGGGCGGGCGCGGTGGTCGCCGGATCGATCTGTATTGCCCTGGCCGCGGCGCCCGCCGCGCAGGCGGTCGTGCCGCTGGAGGCGGCGACCGGACCGAACACGATCACCTTCACCTTCGTCAACAACGAGGCCGACGTGACCACGTGTGAGGCATACGCCGCCGGTCCGGTCTCGTTCCGCACACCGGCGACCCGGGTGCCGGCGCGCAGCACCGCGACGGTGAGTTTCGTCGACGTCCCGGCCGGCAACTACGTCCTCGACTGGGCATGCCGCGGTTTCGACCAGGGCAAACGGATGGTGTCGGTGGGTGGCGAACCGTTGCCCGGCGCCGTCCCGCGCCAAGGGCCGGCCCCGAGCACCGGCACCCGGACTCCGCTACCGACCGGATCGTTCGGCTCGTCGTGACCGGCCATGGTCAGCTCGGTTTCCGCGACGGGCCCGGACGGTCGATCGGGTAGTCGATCTGAAGCCAGGTGATGTCACCGAGCACGGTGATCGTGTGGACGCCGATCCCCTCGCGGGGTGGGGATCCGGGATGAACGCAATCGCTGATGATGCTGACCGCCAGGCCCGTCTCGTCGGTGGAGATGACGATACGGGCCTTGGTGCGAGCGGTCGCCAGCATGCGCGCGGGTAGGTCGAGCAGGGCGGCGGCGACCTCATCCGAGAGCGCGGGTAGCTCTGGTGCGAAGTCGGCGGTGACGGTGACACCACGCTTCTCGGCGAGTTCGATCGCGGGTGTCAGCTCGGCCATCAGCGGGTGCTCGTGAACATCGACCTGCGCGAAAAGCCTGCGCAGCCTTGCTGATTCGACCAGGCACGCTGCTCGGATGGCGGGGTCACGGGCGGTGTCGGGGTTGGCCTGCAGGCGCTGCAGCAGTGGCACGACCGTCTCGGCGAGGCGTTGGTAGCGGTGCCGGAAATCGGACTGCAGGGCACGGCTGATCTCGTCGGCGGCCAGCAGCCGGCCATGCTCGGTCTGCAATCGCTCGGCGGCGCGGACACTGCGCCGCATCGGCGCGGTGAACCCCAGCGCGGTCGCCTGCACCATGGCCATACAGGCCAGGTTGTAGCCGAGCTCGACGAGGTCGGTGCGGCTCGGCGAACTCGCCAGCACCACCGCCGACCCCACGACCCACACCGCCGCCAACCAGCACAACGACTGCCGCAGCGGCAGTCGCGCCGTCAACGCCGCGACCGGCCAACCCGCGGCACCCAGCGCCCAGTACGCGGCGGTGAACACCTGTGCCTGCGGCAACAGCAGGCCCTGCACCGGCACCGCCGCGACCACCACCAGCGCAGCGAGCTGCCGCGCCCGGTTCGACATCCTCCTGCGCAATCCGACCCCGGCCACCGCGCACATCGCCACCATCACCGCAACCACCGCGGCGTGCTCCGGCACGACACTCCCCGGCCCGAACACCGCCCGAGGCGACTGCATGAGGACAACAACCGCGGCGATCACCAACAACCCGTAGCCGTAGCCCCGGGCCAGCTGCAGCACCCCGGCGACCGAGCTCGACGGCTCCAGCGCAACCGGATCGGCTTCGACCGGCGCCTCGTCCCAGCGCATCACGATCCGCGTGCCCGCGCCCGGCGCGGTGTCGATCTCGACACTCGCCCCGACATCGGCGAGCCGCCGCTGAATCGAGTTCCGCACCCCGTGACGTCGCCGCACCCGAGGTGCATCGGGGTCGAATCCCACCCCGTCATCGACGATCTCGATACACCCCGCTGACAGCGTGACCACGACGCCCTGGGCTCGCGCATGCCGGTCCACGTTGACCAACGACTCCCCCACCGCCGCCACCACAGCCACACCGAGCTCACCGGCAAGGTCCAGCGAATCACACCCGGTGACAACACAATCGGTCGACAACCCCGCGCCGACAGCTCGCACCGCGGCGGCCACATCAACCACCCCTGCCTCCCGCGGCACTGCGAGAGCCCCGATCGCGTCCATATCCCGCCGCGTCTGGCCCCGCAACGTTTCCGGGTCCCCGACCGCCCCCTGCCCGACCATCAACAACGTCGACGCCGCCGTGTCGTGCATCGACGCCCACTGCGCTCGCTCGGCCCGCCGGCGCGCCTCGGTGACCTCCCGCCCCACCCGCACCTGCGACACCGCCGCCAGCGCGGTGTCGACCAACCGGGCCGACCGCATCAGCGACCACCGCAACGCCGCCGCCATCGCCCACTCCACGACCAGAAAGTCCAGGCTGAAGATCGTGAACGGATTCGCGATCCCCGCCAGCCCGCACCCCACCACCCACGCCGCCACGACCACCACCGTCGCCACCGCCGACCACCGCGGCGGCACCGCGACAGTAAAGGAGATGACCGCGGTGCCGGCCACCGCCAGCATCGCACTGGTATCGGAGACGAACGACGAATCCACCACCAACCACGGCGTCGACACCAAATAGGCCGACACCACAACCAGATCCAACACCGACCACCCCGACCCGGACCCCCGCGCGACCAGCCGAAACACCGACCAACCCCCCAGCAGCGATGTCAGCGCCAGCCCCGGCGGCGGCGAACCCGGAGCCACCCAATACAGCACCGCAACGACAACGAACACCCCATGCCGCAGCAACAACCCCGCCATCGCAGCCTGGCGCGTCACCTCGGCATACGTCGGGGCCGGCCACGTCCCGGTCGCGGCCTTTGTCCGCGCGTCGAGCGGCCTGCTTTGACTCACGCCTCATCGTCGAAGACCAGCCGCCGGGTGTCCAGCGAATCCGCGAACTCCGTCATTGCTGACCCCGCACAGACAGACACTCGCGGCAGCACGCAACGAACACACCCGAGACCGTTTGCCGTCGTCAATTCGACGGCACTTCCGGCCGGCACCGATAGGCCGTCGGTGTCGGCCACTCGGCCGATACCGCCGAGGTGATCGGCCGCCGACCATGGCTATATGTCGACTGCGCGAAGGTCATGTCGTGATCCGGATGTCTCGTCCGCCGCGTCGAGTGCCGGGTGTGTCGATGAACGACGATTTCCCGAGGAAAGAGCACAACCTATGAACGCACCCACGCCAGCGGAATACAGACAAGATGATCACCGCACGAGCCCGGCATGGCTCTGCTTCTTGATTCCGCTCGTGCTCGGAACAGCATGGATGGCTACGTCCTACTTCGGCTCCGGAATAGTCGTGTTCGGGTACAGCCCCGACGACTTGGGCGCGTGGAACTTTCTGATCGCGCTACTCCTGATCATCGTCGGAGCAATCGGTGTCGTCATCACTCGATCGACCAGCGCGCGACCCACCACTACTACTGCTGCCCGACCGTATGACCCTCGCACGAACTCGCTCGCCATCGTCGCGCTCGTTTTGGGTTTCGTATTCCCCTTCGCGGCCATACCGATCGGCCATATTGCACGCGCCCAAATCCGCACCAGCGGCGAACAAGGCGCAGGTCTGGCATTGACCGGCCTCGTACTCGGCTACCTGTGGCTGCTTTTCGTCGCGATGATCATCACGCTGATCGCGCTAGCGAACAGCGGATAGCAAGACCCATCCGGCCGCCCTGCGTTGAGCCACCGGCCGGACCGCGCTCATTAGACCCCCGCCACCCAGGCCACCGCTGACGGCGCAGGCCTATCTGTAATCACTCAGCACGCGGTCCCCCGGCGACCCTGCCACGCAACGATGTCGGTCGAACGGCAGACAGACCCGCGGTTGGGGGGATCCATCGTTCCGCGAAGGCAGCGGCCACGCACCGTCCAGCCGGCAAGAACTGGAACCAACAATATGAGGACAGCATGCGAAGCTCGGCCCGCCTCCGAATCGGCTCGACAGCAATCGCTCTGCTCACGGTCGCGGCATGCACCGGCGAGTCGCCCGGGACGTCTGGGGTCACGCCAACCGTGGCCGCTCATTCATCCACAGCGACACCAACGCGTGCGACTGCCACAACTGTGACTGTGGGGAATCCGGACTTCGTGCCCGTGACGATGCGGCGTGGCGTGATGGCGTGGCATTGCGACCACCAGTTCACCACCTCCGCGTCCTCCCCTGCTGCCGCAGTCGTCCGACTGCCACAGGATGCAAGCCGCGCGCATGAATTCGCCCTACCCACCTTGTCTGGCGACAAGGTAGAGCCCGGAAACAGCGGTATCTGCGCGACTTTCGGCGACGGCCAAAATGTTCGAGTCGCGTTCGCCGTGGCATCGCTCAAACCGTCGTCAGGACTCGAACCCGAGGCGCACCAGCTCACACTGATCTCCTACCGCCTCGGTGAGGACGAACCCGAAGCAAGGGTGACCGTGTGGTCGGGGCGGGAGCGCCCGGTCGATATCAGCCTGCACGGAACGGCAGCCGGCGTCGCGGTCTCCTTCGACCTCCGAGGTCGGAAATCTCCTGAGATCCGGGCATATCAAGGCACCGATCTACACGATGCCTTGTCGATGCCCGGCACCGTCGCGGCATCGACGAACACGACCTATCTGGTCACACGCGCGGGCAATTGCGCCCTCTGCCCGGCGAATTAGCTGTCGTCACCACGGCCGACGGTGCACTCCGGTACCAACCGCCGCCGACCGGAAACCCCGTCGGCACCACGCTTGCGACCGTCACCGACTCCGGATACGGGTTCGAACGCCCGGAGGGAATGCTGTGGTTCGACGAGGTCACCGGCACAGTTCCCGATGCCGCCCCGGCCGCGCTACACGACGCGCGCGGCCTGCTCCCGGACCCCATGTCCACGTTGATAGTGGTGAAGTATTCGGTAGCCGGGAAACCCATGTTCAAGGTGCTCGATCGCACAACCTGGCAAGAGAAGCTCGTGATCGATGCCGAGCGCACGTCCGGGTTGCGCACCGACAGCGTGGCCCTCTACGACGGACACCTCTACGTTCGCAACTCCTCGGACTCGCCGGTGATCAGGGTGTCCGACAGCGCCGTGGTCAGCAAAGGCTGGCAGGTACTGCCCGTCGGGCGGATCGGCAACGCAACAGTCGTGGCCAAGGCTCCGAGCGCCGTCGGCTCCAGCAACTGCGTGCTCGACACCCTGATACTCGACGGCACCGCACACCATCCCGGCAAACCCAACGTTTACGGGTTGTCGACGTGCCCGGAATTCGTGGTGATACCTGACATCGACGGGTCTTTCCCCGGACCGCGTTACTGACCGCATGTCCTCGGCTGAACCGGCGGATCCACCGAAACATCGGTCGGGCCCGCCTTTCGCGCCATGACCGCGCCGACATAACACTCGTCTCGGTGATGCGCGGCCGGTCCGCGACCGGCAACGGCGTGACCGTCGGTTGTACTGGGGCCTTCGGCCGACCCCGGTGTCAGGCCGGTCGGCGGGGTACCACGATGCGGGCGTGCCCGTTGAAGCAGTGCATCATCACCTGATCGCTGGTGTCTTCGTCGGAGTTGTATTCGCAGGTCCACGGTGCGGTGGCCGCGTATCCCCCGGCATTTTGCCGGCGCACGACATCGAGCGCTTCGGTGCAGGTCACCGGGCCGGAATGAGTCCTGACCGTCAACGGAGCATGTCCCAGCGGCGAAGGAACCGTCCCGCACGCCTGGCCGAAGCCGAGCACGCTCGTCCGCGGGCACACATGCTCCACGGCGAGCCATTGAAACTCCCGATACATATGCAGTCCGTCGGCGATCGCCTGGGGATCCTGCTCTCGCAGCATGCGGATCGAGTTCTCGAAGTCGGAACGAAGCTGGCGCGCTGCCTCCGACAGGGTCGCGTCGTCGTTCATCCCTGCCAGCGCGGTCTCGATCTTTCGGACCTCCCCATCGACAAACTTCTGTGGATCTGCCCGAGCCGCATCAGCCTGCTCATCAGTTTCCGCGAGGTAATCGTCAGCGGTCACTCCCTCGATCGAGCCGCACACCATTCGCCCGCTGGCCCGCAGGAGATGCGGTGTGCCGGCGACGAGCTCGGCGTCTTCCCACATCAACCCCAGATTCCGGAGCACCGAAGCGTCATAGCCGCACACCGCGGCCGCGAATCGCGCATCACCTCCGTCCGGAACCGCGGTATACAAACTGTCGATGACCTTCGCGCGGATACCTCCCGGCGACGTGTCGATCGGCAATGACAACCCAAGCACGCCACCGCCGTCAGCGACCATCTCGCGCGCCTGCTCCTCGAGGCTGGTCCGCTCCCCGGTCCGGGGATCGGTGAAGGAAGCGCGCATCAACGCGTCCGCCAGGTCCTCGACCGACGAATTATCGCCCGCGGCGTCGACGCATCCAGGTCCGCCGATGCCCAGCCCATCGCGAATCGAGTCGAGGCCAGAACACGAAACAAGCAGCGCGGCGACGACCGCCACCAGCGACGCGGTATATGCACGGATGAACATGCCGGAAGTATCCGCCGGTGAAATCGCCCCGTCTGTCCGGTGAATGACGGACACGCGCCCTGCCACCAATGGTCGTTCCCCCGGCACGAGCAACCACCTGTTCAGTGTTGGCGGAAGGGCCCCGGCAAGATGGCGTCTCAGCGATGATGCGGTAAACGCGGTCCCAGTCGGCTCCGGCACGGCACGAGCCAACCGCTGAGCGGATCGGCTGCGGCCCTGTCGGCGCCGGAACGGCAAACTCAGCGCAAGGCTTCCAGCAACGCCCTTCACGCGGTAATCTCAGTCGTTAAACCTTCACCCGAACAGGGACATTCAATGAATTCGCCGCCACCGCCGGCCAGCGCGCCGCTCCCAGGCCCACCGGCATATGAACCTGCTGGCACTCCCCCGCTGCCTGGCAGCAAACCGAAGTGGAGCAAGGGACAAGCCGAAGGCTTGTCGGCGCTGTTCTTGATCGTGTTCGTCGTCTGGTACGGCGCACAGAATGACTGGAACACCGTCGGCACTCTCATCGTCCTGATGATCGGCGTGGGACTACTGTTCGTCTTCTTGGTGTTGCGTGCCTTGTTTCGCCTGGGAGAAAAGCGTGAGCCCACCGTCGTCGTCATGCCCCCTGCGCCTGTCTCGCCCACCGCGCCGCCGCCGGGCTGGTATGTCGACGCCGCCGGTTCCACGCGGTGGTTCGACGGCCAACGCTGGACAGATATCACGCAGCCCCCGCGACCGAGCGAGACCTGAAGCGCCCAAGCCGTCTGCTGCGCGCACCCATTCCCCATACCCAGCCGACGGATGGAACCGATGCAGCCGATCCCACCGCCCCACCAACACGGGCCTTCCCCGAATCACCCGCAGCAGAGCTCGTTCGGCCCAGGGTTCCCACACGGCCCCGTACCGCCAGAACCGGGCCTAACTCGATGCAGCCGCTGTCCGCATCCAGGTAGAAGAACAGCATTCGCCCGCTGCCTTCGATCCGGTGCGGCATCCGCGCTGGTATCAACACGCTGCGAAGCCGCCGAGCCGGCCTCCGGCTCGTTGTGATGGTGAAGGCGGCATCGATCCCGAATGCCAGAGTATGGACAGCGGCGGAATGTGTGTCGAGGTGGAAGGACGGGCCGAAGTAGGCAGCCTGGCCCGGCCACAGCCACACCACGCGGCGCCGCGCCGTCGCGGTCGTCGGTGTGATGGCATCGCCTGCTGTGGTGGTCACGATCGCGGCCCTGCTTCCGCCGCCGTGCACACGACGGACGCGCCGATCGCCATTCCGGCCAGCACCGTACCCACTGTCAATGTCGCACCGCCGTGCATCGCCCCGTCGCCGACGGCCGACCAGATCAGGGCCATCGCCATCGCCAGTCCGAAACCGCCGTAGACTGCCCGGTTTTCATAACTCAGGATCGCGAACAGCAGTCCGCGGTGGCGCAGGAGGAGCCTGACATCATCATCGACGGGTCCGCGCTCGTCCATAGCGCATGCACGATCGATCGAGAAGACAGCCGTGGCCGGCGATTGGTTCACAACCGCGGCACACACCAGCAGGAGCCGGCCCCAGCAATGTCGTCGCATCGTTCTCCTCGGTGTCGAAGTCACCGACGATCCTTACCGGCAGATCAGCAACGTGCTTCCGAAAACCTGCTGTCCTCGCTCATCGTCGCCGGATACCCCCCGCCGCCTGTCGTGTACGACCCCGCCGTTGTCGACGTCAGCCGTGCACTCCCCCTGAGGTCGATCGACGAGTGGGCAATCCGCCCCCGGACAGCCGGATACTCGGCGTCCAAGTGGTCGGCGAGAGCCCAGCATGTCGTCGCCGGACAGCCAGTCACCAAACCCGCGGTTGCGAGAACATACGCCTCTTAGCAGATCGAGGCGACCCGTGCGCCGCGTAACCCAGCACGGACACACCCCACGGGGGCACCGGCCGGTCGAGATCGACACCGGGAACGGAAATACCGAAAGCTGCTCTGCCCCGACGTTTCACGACCAACTACGACAACAGGATTCGGGTCGCATATCCAACAAGGATATTGGAACTCCAACGCGAGGCGAATCGTCTGAGCCGACCCTCGCTGCTCCGCAGCCGAATCAGCGCTTTCAGTCGACGGTGAGGTCGGTTCCGTCTCGGCTGGAAGAAGGCGAAATGACTTGGAGGAGTGCCGCGGCCGTTGCCTCGACGTCGGCGGTGGTGTGCGCTGTGCTGAGGAATATTTTGCCGGAAGGCATGAACAGGAAACCCTGCCGCAGCATCCCTTCCATGATCGTTGTCCAGAGCCCGCCGGTGCCGTGGAGTCCGGTGGTCCCGCCCGCGGGCACGTATTGGAGGAGCGAGCCGACGCGGTTGAAGCTGCCGCTGCCGGGAACCGAACCGAGAACAGTGCCGACGACGGAGTGGAACTCGGCGGAGATCGTCTCGAGTTCCTCGTAGACATCGGGGTCGGCCAGTACGCGCATCGTCGCCTCGACGGCTGCGAGTGCGATGGGGTTGGCGTTGAAGGTGCCGGCGTGGGTGACGCCGTTGGTCACCTGGTCGACCAGGTCCGCTCGGCCGACGACGGCGCTCTGGGTGAATCCGCCGGCCATCGCCTTTCCGAAGACCGACAGGTCGGGGAGCACACCGTATTTCTCGGCGGCGCCGCCACGTGCGATCCGGAACCCGGCGATCACCTCGTCGAAAACGAGGACGACGCCGTGGCGGTCACAGAGATCTCGCAGCGTGGACAGGAACTCCGGCGCGGGCGCCTCGACACCGGCGTTGCTCATCACCGGGTCGATGAGCACCGCCGCGATGTCCCGTTCGCTGGACTCGCGCAGGAGACGCTCGGCCAGGTGGACGTCGTTGAAGCGCGCCACGACCAGATCGTCCAGAACGCTGGGCGATTGGCCTTTGCTGCCCGGGCGCGCGGGTCGGTCGCTGTCGTCCTCGGACATCCCGGCGTAGACGGTGTCGTGCCAGCCGTGGTAGCTCTTGGCGAACTTGAGGACGCGACGCCGCCCGGTCGCGGCTCGGGCGAGCCGCAGCGCGACCTGCACCGCTTCGGTTCCGGTATTGCTCCACAGCAGCCGCTCGCCATGCGGTACGGCATCGAGAACCGCTTCCGCGGCGAGATATTCGAGGGCGTGACCCGTGCCGACGACCTGCATCTTCGTCGCGGCCTCGGACACCGCGGACAGGATGCGCGGATCGCTGTGTCCGAGCACGAGCGGGCCCCAGGCCATCACGTAGTCGACGTAGCGGTCGCCGTCCAGGTCCCACAGGTGCGCGCCCCGTGCTTCTCGCACGAAGAGCGGATGGGGACGCATCGCGGCGCGCAGGCCGGACCCCACGCCGCCGCCGACGCTGCGGCGGGCTCGTTCGAATGCGGTCCGTGACGATTCCAGGGCCATGGACGACCAGCGCCTTTCTTCAAAAGCCGGGCAGGCTCGAGGATTTCAGTTCTTGATCACCGAGCGGAGGGCGATGCCGCTTCCAGAGCCGACGTGCGCGCGTCCGCGTGCGCGTTGAGCCGTTCGAGGGCGAGGTAGCCGCGCGAGAAGGTCACGATCATCAGTGCCCAGATCGTCAGTGAGATGATGTAGAACAGCGTGTGCTCCGCGTCGTCGCCGGGGATCGGGAAGTAGTCGTAGATGATGGCCACGTAGGCGCCGAGCGCGGCGCCCACCGCCACCCAGGTCGCGTTACCGCGATCGCCCCCGCGCCACAGCTTCGGCACCAGGTAGACGAACACGAACAGCGCGGCGGCGAGGTTCATCACGAGGTAGAAGATCGCCCAGCTCGGTTCCACCGGCCGGGGCTCGAGGGCACGGTTGAGGCCCACCGCGATACCGGCCACGATGGCGAGGGCCTCCACCACCCAGCTCGGGCGGTATCGGTGCGTCACCGCCATCAGGCCGACGACGAGGATCACCGTCATACCGAACGAGCGGGAGAAGGCGTCGAAGAAGACCATGGCGTGGTAGCTGAGGCTCTCGTGATCCACGTTGATCGCGGCGAGGTACAGCACGTTCACGCCGGACACCGCCATCACGACCCATTCGAGACCGAGGAGGAAGTTGCGGAAGCCGCGGAGCAACCTGATGCCGTAGTAGAACCCGGCCCCGACCATCGCGAGGTCGGCGAGCAGGACGAGAATCATGCGGGTGGTGCTCATCAGGACTCCTCGAGTGCGGTACGGACAGCGTCGGTGACCCGATCGAGCGCAGCGCGGGCCGTGGGGCTGATGCGCGTCATCGAGACATAGCCGTGCACCAGGCCGCTCTCCCGGAAGACACGAACCGGGATGCCTGCCTCCTCGAGTCGCGCGGCGTAGGCGAGCGCCTCGTCCCGGAGGGGATCGAAACCGGCCACGGTGATCAGCGTCGGCGGCGTGCCGGACAGGTCGTCGGCGAGGATCGGTGAAACCCGCGGGTCGAGTGCGTATGTCCGGTCCGGCAGGTACAGGTCCGTCAGCCAGTCGATCTGCTTGGCCGACAGTGCCGCGTTGTCGGCGAACTCCTTGCGCGAGGCGTAGTTTCCCACCGCGTCCACGACCGGGTACATGAGCACCTGCAGGAAGGGCCGGACCTGTTCGCCCGCCACGATGTTGGCCAACACGGCGCACAGGTTGCCGCCTGCGCTGTCGCCGAGCAGCACGATCCGCGCGGGGTTGACCCCCCACTGGGCGCAGTGCTCGACGGCGAACCGCCAGGCGGTGACCGCGTCGTCGACGGGCCCGGGGAACGGCGATTCCGGCGCCAAGCCGTACTCGACCGAGAGCACGTTGACGCCCGCACCGTCGGCGATCAAGCGGACGGGCACGTCGTAGTCCTGCCTGCTGCTCAGGACGAAACCTCCGCCGTGCAGGAACAGGACCAGGGCATTCGAGGGCGCCGCCGGCCGATACATGGTCGCGCGCAGGCCGGTCGGCAGCACGATCTCGGGCTCGACCCGCACGCCCGCTGGTGCCTTGTCGGCGAACACCCGCGAGTCGTTCGCGACCATCGCTCGCGCCTGTTCCGGAGTGCCGTCGCTGAAGTCCGGTGCGCTTGCGGTGGCCTTCAGCAGTAGCGCGATCTCGGGCGCCATCACGTCGCCGTCGGCGTTGACCACCCGCGGCGCGATCCGGCGGAGCAGACCGCCGGGGATGCTGCCGAGCGCGGTGAACGCGGTGCGCTGCAGCCGCTCGGCGACGCTCAGCGCGGCGGGCGCCTGTGCGGGCGCGGCAGCCTGCGCGGTCACGGTCATGACCGTGCTGCTTCCACGACGGTTCGGCCGCTGAGCTCGCGCTCGAGGCGGGAGCTGAACCGGAGGTTCTGATCGATCACGGAGCCGCGATACATCTTCCGGTCATCGAGAAAGACGTTCTCCGTCTTCCAGGGCATGGCGTCGCCCTGGCGCGGCAGATCGTTCTTGGCGCGCTGCATGTAGCCCGAGTTGAGATCGAGCATGGAGCGGGTGCCGACGCCTGCGGGTGCGTGCGGGACGGCGGTGTCGTAGCCGTGGGTGTCCATGTGGCGCAGCAACTCGATGATGCTCTTGCCGAGCAGTCCGATCTTGAGCGTCCAGGACGACTTGGTGTAGCCGATCGCGTTCATCCAGTTCGGCACGCCGGAGAGCATCATGCCGCGGTACACCACGGTGTTGGGCAGGTCGACGGGGCGCCCGTCCACGGTGAGGTCGATGCCGCCGAAGAGGCGCAGGTTCAGCCCGGTCGCGGTGATGATGACGTCGGCGTCCAAGTGCTCGCCGGACTCGAGTTCGATACCGTTGGCGGTGAATCGGCGAATGCGGTCGGTCACCACCGAGGCGCCGCCGTCGCGGATGGCCTGGAAGAAGTCGCCGTCGGGCGCGAGACAGAGGCGCTGCTCCCACGGGTTGTACGGCGGGTTGAAGTGCTTGTCGACGTCGAAGCCTGCGGGCAGCTCCTTGACGTTGACGCTGCGGATGAAGCGGCGGGAGGCGTTCGGGAACCGAGTCAGCAGCTGGACAACGGTCCAGTCGGTGAGGATGTTCTTCCACCGGGTCGCCAGGTAGCCGCCGCGCTCGCCGAGCAGGCGGGTGAGCTTCAGACTCAGGGAGTCCACCCGCGGCAGCGTCAGGATGTAGGTCGGCGTGCGCTGCAGCATCGTGACGTGCGCGGCCGCGCCGTCGCCCTTGAGCATGGACGGGATCAGCGTGATCGCGGTGGCGCCGCTGCCGATCACCACGACCTTCTTACCGGAGTAGTCGTAGCCCTCGGGCCAGTGCTGCGGGTGGATGATGTCGCCGGTGAAGTCTTCACGGCCAGGGAACTCCGGGGTGAAGCCCTTCTCGTAGTCGTAGTAGCCGGTGGCGCCGAACACCCAGCCAGCCTTGACGACATCCCGGCGCACGGTGCCGTCGGTCTCTGTCACGTCGACGTTGAGCAGCCACTCGGCGTCATCGCTCGACCATGCGGCCGAGACCACCTTGTGCCGGTAGCGGATGCGATCGGCGAGGCCGTACTCGTCGACGGTTTCCGCGAGGTAGTCGAGGATCAGCGGGGCGTCGGCTATCGCGTTCTCGTCCTTCCAGCTCTTGAACTCGTACGCGAAGGTGTGCAGGTCCGAATCGGAGCGAATGCCGGGGTACTTGAACAGATCCCACGTGCCGCCGATGGAATCTCGCCCCTCGAGGAGCACCACCTTCTTGTTCGGGAACTCCCGAGTGATGTACGTCGCGGCGCCGATACCCGAGATTCCTCCGCCGATGATGACGACGTCGAAGTACTCCGGGCCGGGTGCTGTATTGCTCATCCCCTCGCTACCTTCCTGTGCCGAGCGCGTCGTGAGGTATTCAGATTGCCGGTCTCCGTGTGGCGCACACCACAACGAATCTCAGCGTCTTGTGGGGCCCGGTGGTGGAAATCTCACCCCTCCCGGCCCGCGGCGGACGAGGACTGGTGCGAGGAGTGCAATTCGCACCGCATCGCCGCACAAGTGGTTGAGACATGCTGTGGCCGATCCGCGTACCGAGCCGTCACAGTGAGATCCACGCCACACCGCTTCAGCAGTTGAGCCGCCGGCCCATGACGGAACGGATTGTGCGCGTTCCAACCAATCACCGTGCCCCGCAAAAGGAGTCGAGTCATGCGCGCCGCATTGTTCACCGACGAGGACACCCCCGTCGAGATCACCGACATCGACCTCGCAGCGCCCTTGCGCAACGAGGTCCGCGTCGAGATCGCGGCGGCGGGCGTGTGTCACTCGGAACTGCACCTCGTCCGAGGTGAGTGGCCGGTCCCCGCGCCCCTGGTGCCGGGTCACGAGGGCTCGGGTGTGATCACCGAGGTCGGCCCAGATGTCACGCATCTGGCAGTGGGCGACCACGTCGTGCTGTCGTGGAACCCGTACTGCGGTGAATGTCGCGAATGCCGCGCCGGGCGGGAGACCCGGTGCCATCAGGTCGCGACGGTCATCAACACCACCGGCAGCCTGCTCGACGGCACCAGCCGGCTCAGCCGCGGTGGGCAGCGCGTCAACCATTACCTCGGAGTGTCTTCGTGGGCCGAGGAGGTCGTCGTCCCCGCGACCGGCGCGATCAAGGTCCGCGACGACGCACCGCTGGAATCCATCGCGCTGGTGGGGTGCGCCGCCGCCACCGGCGTCGGCGCTGTCGTCAACACGGCCAAGGTGACGGCCGGATCCACCGTCGCGGTGATCGGCTGCGGCGGAGTCGGACTCAACATCGTTCAGGGCGCCCGCCTGCAGGGTGCGGAGCGGATCATCGCCGTCGATCGCTCCCCCGAACGAGCCGCGCTCGCGAAGACCTTCGGCGCCACCGACGCGATCGGCCTCGACGGTGCGGACGCGGTCGACGCGTTGCGCGACCTGATGCCCGACGGGGTGGACTTCGCCTTCGACGCGATCGGGCATGTGACCACCACCGAGGCCGCCATCCGCGCACTCGCCCTCGGCGGTGCCGCCGTCGTCGTCGGACTGCCGGCCGCGGGCGCCACGGCCTCCTTCGAACCGCTCGCGCTCGCCGAGATGGACGCGCGGATCCTCGGTTCCAACTACGGCAGCATCCGGCCGCAGTTCGACATCCCGAAGCTCGTCGACCTGTACATGACCGGCGAACTGCTCCTCGACGAGCTGATCACCGCCCGCAGGCCGCTCGACGAGGCGGCGCAGGCGCTGGCGGATCTCGCCAGCGGTGCCCAGCTGCGCCAGCTGCTGATCCCCTGACCCCGGCAGCGCGGCGAATCATCGCATGAAGGAAGACATGACCATCAGCACCAACGAGAGCGCTGTGTCCGAGCATCCGGCCCGCCTGCACGGCAAGCTCGGCGTTGTCTCGATCTCGCTCATCATCATCGCGGGCGCGGCCCCGCTCTGCGTCGTCGGCGGGCCGATGGCGCTCGGGCTCGCGCTGGGCAACGGTGCAGGCCTGCCGACCGCGTACCTCGCGACGCTCGCCGTGCTCCTGCTCTTCGTCATCGGATTCACCACCATGACGCCCTTCGTCCGATCCGCGGGAGCCTTCTACTCCTACGTGCACGCGGGGCTCGGCCGGATGGCCGGGATCGGCACCGGCTACCTGGCCATGCTGTCCTACACGTGCATCTACATCGGCCTGTACGTGCTGCTCGGGATCGGCACCGACGCCATGGTGACCACGTACGGCGGACCCTCGATGCCGTGGTGGGTGTGGGCCGCGGCCGGGCTGGCGATCATCGCCTTCCTCGGGCACCGCAACGTCGAGGTGTCGGGGAAGGTGCTCGGCGTCCTGCTGGCCGCGGAGGTCGGCCTCGTCGTCGTGCTGAACGCCGCGATCCTCCTGCGCGGCGGCGGCCCGGAGGGACTGTCCGACGGCGTCGTCTCCCTCTCGGACGCCTTCAGCGGCGCGCCCGGCGTGGCCCTGATCTTCGCCGTCCTCAGCTTCATCGGCATCGAGGCCGCCGCCGTGTTCCGCGACGAGGCGAAGGACCCCGTGCGCACCGTGCGCCGGGCGACCGTCGTCTCCGTGACCGTCGTCGGCCTTTTCTACGCGGTCACCTCGTGGGCGGTGATCAGCGGAATCGGGGACAGTCAGGTCGTCGCGGCCGCCACCGCCGATCCCGAGGGGCTGCTGTCGTCGGTCGCGCTGCAGTACCTCGGCCGGGTCGGCGCGGACCTGATCGTGCCCCTGTTCATCACCAGCACTTTCGCCGCGGCTCTGACCTGGCACAACATCCTGTCCCGATACACCCTGTCGCTGTCGTCGCGTGACCTGCTCCCGCGCCGCCTGGCAGCGGTTCACCCGGAACACAATTCACCGCACCGGGGTTCGCTCGCCGTGACGGCGGCGGTGGTCGTGGTCGTGGCCCTCGCCGTCGCGATCGGCCTCGATCCGATGAGTCAGCTCTACACCTGGACCTCAGGGCTCGGCTCGGTCGGATACGTGATCCTGCTGGTGCTGACGTGTTCGGCCGTGCTGGCCTTCTTCCGCCGCGAGTCCCACGACACCTCGGTCTTCCGGACCCTGGTCGCACCTGTGCTCGGCCTCGGCGGACTGCTCGTGATCCTGGCGGCGATGCTGCTCAATCTCGATCTCCTCGCGGGGGCCGAGCAGAGCGTCTCCGTCGCCATCATCGTCGCGCTCCTCGGCTCCCTCGCCCTCGGACCCGTCGTCGGGCGACTCCGACCGACTGCGGGAACCCAGGAATAGCCCCTCGCCGACGCCGGCAACCATTCTCCCTGAAGGACAAGACCTTTGACTCACACAATCGTCGTGGTCGGCCTCGGCGCCACCGGGCTAGCCATGGCCGAATCCCTGCTGCGGCGCACCGACGTGCGGATCGTCGGCGCGGCCGACCGGAATCCCGCCGTCGTCGGCACCGACCTCGGAACCCTCGCCGGCCTCGGCGCGAGCGGGGTCACCGTCATCGACGAACCCTCCCGCCTGCCCGCGGCCGATCTGGCCATCGTGGCAACGACCTCGGACCTGAGCCTGGTCGTGGACACTCTCGTGCCGTTGCTCGAACGGTCCTACAACGTGATGAGCATCTGCGAGGAATTGTCCTACCCGTGGTCCAGCCATCCCGATATCGCACGCCGCTTGGATGAGACCGCGAAGGCCAACGGCGTCACCGTTGTCGGGACGGGCGCGAACCCCGGCGTCCTGATGGACACACTCCCGCTGCTGCTGACGACACTGACCCAGCGTGTCGAGCGGGTCGTCATCCGCCGCCGGACGAACATGTCGCGCTACGGCGCGATCCTGTCGAAGTTCGGCCTCGGGCTCACGCCGGCGCGGTTCGACGGTGCGCGGGCCCGCGGAGCGGTGGTCGGCCACTACGGCTTCGAGCAGGCCATCAGCGCACTCGCCGCCGGGCTCGGCTGGTCGCTCGACGCGATCGTCGTCGACCGGGTCTCCCCCGCGATCATCAGCGAGACCGTCCGGACCGGCGACCACGTGGTCATCGAGCCGGGTGAGATCGCCGCCGTCACCCACGCCGCGCGCGGCACGCTGGGCGGTCGAACGGTGATCGACCTCGAGATCATGTTCGGCTTCTTCGACGGCAGCGACCCGGTGCGGACGGGCGACGACTACCGCATCGAGGGTTCCGACCAGCTGATCGAGCTGTCCTCACCCGTCGGGTTCGAATCGTTCGTGAGCACGATCGCGGCAGCGGCGAACGTCGCGACCGCGGTCGTCGACGCTCCCCCCGGATTGCTCTCCATGGGCGACCTCCCGGTCGCCCGGATCGCGTCGAAGGGCACCCACCTGGCCGAGGCGGGATCGCTGTGACACACGCGTTCTCCGCGCTGACTCCGGTGCGTTTCCTCGACCGCGCAGCATCGGTCCACGGCGAGCGGACCGCTGTCGTCGACGGCCCGCGCACGCTCACCTACCGCGAGCTGCACGAACGCTGTCGCAGGCTCGCCGGCGCTCTCGTCGGCCGCGGCGTCCATCCGGGCGATCGCGTCGCGGTGCTCTCGCACAACAGTCTCGAAATGCTCGAAGCCCACTACGGGGTCCCCTATGCCGCGGGCGTCCTGGTGCCGCTGAACGCCCGGCTCAGCGCGACGGAGATCGCCTTCATCCTCGACCACAGTGGGGCGCGGGTCCTGATCGCGACCGATCCGTTGACCCCGCTCGCGCTCGAGGCCGTCGCGCTGACCCCGGGTCCGATGACGGTGATCGCCGGTGGTGCGGAATACGAAGCGATCGTGTCCTCCGGTGCGCCGGTGGACATCTCGTCGCACGATGAGCTCGCACCGATCGCCATCAACTACACCTCCGGGACCACCGGGAAGCCCAAGGGCGTGGTGTACACCCACCGCGGCGCCTACCTGCAGTCCGTGGCGATGGCCTTCCACTCGGGCATGGACCTCAACTCGGTCTACCTGTGGACGCTGCCCATGTTCCACTGCAACGGGTGGTGCTTCACGTGGGCGGTGACCGCAGCGGGAGCGACCCACATCTGCCTGCCCAAGGTCGAAGCGGACGCGATCTGGGCGGCGATCGGCGATGCCGGGGTCACTCACCTGTGCGCTGCGCCGACCGTCATCTCGACCATCACCTCGGCCCCGCCGACGACGATCTCGCCCCGCAGAGTATGGGTCGCCACCGGCGGCGCCCCACCCGCACCCGCACTGCTGGCGCGGGCCCGCAGCTGCGGCCTGGACGTCACGCACCTGTACGGCATGACCGAGACCTACGGGCCCGCAGTGATCAACGAGTGGGACCGCGCGTGGGACGCGGCGCCGGAGGCCGAACGCGATCGGCTCAACGCACGCCAGGGCGTCGGCAACATCATCACCGGCGGTGTCCGCGTGGTGGACGAGGCCGGCGGTGACGTACCCGCCGACGCGACGACGATCGGCGAGATCGTGCTGCGGGGGAACAACGTCACCGCCGAGTACTACCGTGACCCGGCGGCCACCGCGGCGGCGGTATCCGACGGATGGTTCCGGACCGGAGATCTCGCCGTCCGGCATTCCGACGGATATATCGAGATCCGCGATCGCGCGAAGGACCTCATCATCTCCGGCGGGGAGAACATCAGCTCCATCGAGATCGAGCGCGCGATCCTCGAGCATCCCGCGGTCCTCGAGGCCGCGGTGGTCGGTGTTCCCCACGAGCACTGGGGCGAGCGCCCCGCGGCGTTCGTCTCCCTCCGCCCGGGCGCGGAGCTCAGCAGCGGCGAGCTGCGCGCCCACCTGCTCGATCGCCTGGCGAAGTTCAAGGTCCCCGACCGGATCGAGTTCGCGACGCTCCCCAAGACCGCCACGGGAAAGATCCAGAAATTCCAGCTCGAACAACAGCTGATCGCTGACCCGCCGGACTGAGTTCCACCGGCCACCTCACCCCACCGCATCCGACAACAGGAGATCACCATGCTCGACCCCAGTGCCTACAGCGCGAACAACCTCATCAACGGCGAACTCGTCGCCGCCGAATCCGGACGGCTGCTCGATGTCCTGGAACCCGCGACCGGCGAGGTCCTTGCCCGGGTTCCCGCCAGCGGAAAGGAGGACATCGACGCGGCCGTGACCGCGGCCACGCAGGCATTCCGCTCGTTCCGGCGCACCACCCCGGGCGAGCGGGCGGAGATGCTGCTGACCCTGGCGGCCAAGATCGAGGAACACGCCGAGCACATCGCGGTGCTGGAGTCGCGCAACGTCGGCAAACCGCTCCCGGTCGCCCGCGACGAGGTGCCCTTCGCGGTGGACAACCTGCGATTCTTCGCGGGTGCGGCGCGGACGATGGAGGGCCGCGCCGGCGGTGAGTACCTGCGCGGCTACGAGTCCTACATCCGGCGCGAGCCGATCGGCGTCGTCGCGGGCATCGCCCCCTGGAACTACCCGCTGCTCATGGCGACCTGGAAGATCGGTCCGGCCCTGGCGGCGGGGAACTGCAGCATCCTCAAGCCGTCCCGCCAGACCCCGCTGACCGCCCTCTATATCGCCGCGCTCGCGCAGGACGTCTTCCCGGCCGGTGCGTTCAACGTGCTGTCGGGGTCGGCGGCCGACATCGGCGACCACCTGGTCGCCGATCGCCGCATCGGCCTGGTCTCGCTGACCGGCGACACCAGCACCGGGCGGCACATCGCCGAAGTGGCCGCGGCCCACGTCGCGCAGACGCACCTCGAGCTGGGCGGCAAGGCGCCGGTCATCGTCCTCGACGATGCCGATCTCGACGCGGTCGTCGCGGGCATCGCCACCGCGGGTTTCGCCAACAGCGGCCAGGACTGCACCGCGGCGTGCCGGGTGATCGCCACCCCTGGGATCTACGACCGGCTGCTCGAGGCGCTGGTGCCCGCGGTCCAGGCGATCCGGGTCGGCGATCCCCAGGCCGGCGACGACATCGACATGGGTCCGCTCATCTCGGCCGCGCACCGGCAGTCCATCCTCGACGTCCTCGCCAAGACCGACGGCACCATACTGACCGGCGGCAAGGCACTGCCCGGCAACGGCTTCTTCCTCGAGCCCACGGTGGTGGCGAACCCGAGCCAGGCAGACGTGCTCGTGCAGACCGAGCAGTTCGGACCCGTCGTCACCGTGCAGCGGGCCGACGATATCGACCAGGCCTTCGAGTGGGCCAACGACGTGGAGTTCGGCCTGGCGTCGTCGATCTGGACGCAGAACCTCAGCCACGCGGCACGCGCGGCTCGCGATCTCGACTTCGGCTGCGTCTGGGTGAACGACCACATGCCCGTCCTCTCGGAGATGCCCCACGGCGGGTTCAAACAGTCCGGATACGGCAAGGACATGTCGATCTACGCACTCGAGGAGTACACCCGCATCAAGCACGTGATGACCAAGACGAACTGATCCGCTCACATCCTCACCAGGAGAAGGGAACACACCATGACATCAGTCGATGCGACTCTCCAGCGAGTCGGCAACACGACCGGCATCACCGAGATCCGAGAGATCGTCGATCGCGACGGCGGCGTCATCATCGAGGGCCTGCTCACCGCCGACCAGGTCGCGCGGTTCAACGCCCAGATCGAGGAACCCCTGGCCGCGCTCACCCCCGGCGGGAAGCACGAGCTGGAGATCGTCAACGAGTTCCACGGCGCCAACACCAAACGCCTGACCAACCTCGTCACGCACAGCCAGGTGTTCCGGGAGGAGGTGATCGACCACGACCTGGTGCACGCATTGTGCGAGGCGACCTTCCTCGAGGAGTCCGGCACGTTCTGGATGACCACCGCCCAGGTCATCGAGATCGGCCCCGGCAACCGCGCCCAGATGCTCCACCGCGACCTGGAGAACTGGTTCCCGTTCGTCGGGATGGGTCCCGCCGGCCCGGAGGTGACCGTCAACTTCCTCATCGCACTGACCGACTTCACCGAGGAGAACGGCGCCACCCGCGTCATCCCCGGCAGCAATCACTGGCCGGACTTCCAGGACCGCGGCACCCCGGATCAGACCGTCCCGGCCACGATGAAGGCCGGCGACGCACTGTTCTTCAGTGGCAAGACCGCCCACGGCGGCGGTGCCAATATCACGACCGACCAGTACCGCCGCGGGCTCGCGTTCGCCTTCAACCCCGGCTACCTGGTCGGCGAGGAGGCGTATCCCTTCCTCGTGGACCGGGACATCGTGAAGACCCTGCCCGAGCGCGTGCAGCGCATCCTCGGCTTCCGGTCCCAGTACCCACTGGGGTCGCCCGGCCTCTGGCAGGTCGATTACCGCGAGCTCGGCGAGTACCTGGGTCTCGACTGACTCGTGCGGTCCGCGCGCGCCGCCCGATCGCCGGGGCGGCGGCGCATACTCGTTGTCACGGCGAGCGATGGAGGTTGATGGAATGACCGTGACATCCGACGAGCTGTGGCCCGAGCCCTCCGACCGGGTGCGCGAACTCTTCCGCGACGTCGCCGAGACCATGCTCACCAGGCACACCGAGATCCTGGCCGACATGGAGGAGGCGACGCTCCGGGACCCCCGTTACCTGGCGATCGCACAGGACCCCGTGCTGGCCGAGTCCAGCGACCGCGTCGGCGTCTTCGCCCTCAAGAAGTGGCTCACGTCGAACATCGCCGCACCCGGCGCGCGGGTCCCGCCACCGGACAGCGAGGAGACGCGTACCTACGCGCGCAACGTCGTTCTCCGCGGCCTCACCACCGACGAGGTCACCTCGTGGCGGGCCGGACAGTACGTCGTGTGGCGGTGGTGGCTCGCCGAATGCTTCAGGGTAGCCCGCGATCTCGACGAGCTCGAGTCGCTCGTCGCGGTCTCGGCCTGCTCGCTGACCACCGCCGTCGACGACGCCATCGCGGCACTCGCACAGCAGGTCGACGATGTCCGCGAAGAGTTCGCCGGCGGCGCGCAACTGCAGCGCTACGCCACCGTCGAACTGCTGCTGCAGGGTGCCGACATCGCGCCGGCACGGGCCGAGGCCCAGCTGGGATACGCGCTGACCGGCTCGCACATCGGCGCTGTGGTGTGGACGGATTCGGAGCGCGACGCGCACGCGCTGGAAGCCGTGAGCGAGCAGTTGATGCGGGCCTGCGGCGCGGCGAGCCGACTCACCGTGGTGGCCGGGACCGCTGCGCAGTGGCTGTGGATTCCGGCGAAAACAGTGCCGCCCGCCGCGGATCTCGAGGAGATGCTCAGTCGGCACCCCCGTGCTCGCGTGGCGCTCGGCCGCGCGGCATCGGGTATCAACGGATTCCGGCGAACTCACCTGGATGCCGCGGCGGCGCAACGCCTTCTGTCACGGCTCCGCTCGAACCTGGCCGTGATCCGTTACGAGGACGTCCAGATGATCGACCTGATGTCGGCCGATGTCAGCCAGCTCGATCAGTTCGTCACCGATGTCCTCGGCGACTTCGAGGCCGCGAGCCCGGTCCTGCATCAGACCGTACTCACCTACGTCGAGGAAGGCCTCAACCGGTCGAGTACCGCGGATCGGCTGTTCACCCACCGCAACACGATCGACCGGCGGCTCGCCCGCGTCGACGAACTCCTCCCCCGACCCTTCGCCGACCGGCCGACCGAAGTCGCGACGGCGTTGACGGTCCTGCGGATCCGCGGCACGGGCTGACCGGCGCCCGCTGGCGACGGCAGGGTCGCCCCCGCTCCAGCTGCCTGAGCCAGCGGAGGCGACCTCACCTCAGCGCTTCGCACGTCCTCGGCGACGCAGCTGCCGCCGCGCCAGCGCCTTGCTGCCGCTGAAGAAATCGTTCATCCGGTCCACGCTCCAGACGAGCCGCAGCACCAACGGGTTCATGACCACGTCCATCGATGCCGGGTACTTCGAGACGTCCGACCAGATGCCTGCGAGATCCTCCGGCATCTCGTCGTCGACGATGTAGTCGGCCAGCATCTTGCCCACATACGGAACCTGACAGAGGCCGTGGCCATTACAGGCCATCGAGTAGTAGACGTTGTTGCCCACCTGGCCCGCGACCGACAGCCAGTCCGCGCTGATGCCGATCCAACCGCCCCAGGCCTGCGCGATGGATACGTCGGCCAGCGTCGGGAACCGGACGGCCAGGTCGGCCGCCATGTCCTTCACGAGGCTCGGGGACGGAACCCGATCCGGCAGCGGGTAGCCCGCGCCGCGCTCCGGCCTGCGGACCCCACAGACGATGGTGTTGCGCTCGGTGAGCCGGTAGTGGGTCATGACCTGATGCTGGGTGATGATGCCCGACCGGCTGGTCCACTCCAGCTCGGCGAGCCGCTCGGGCGCGATGGGTTCGGTCTCGATCTCGATGACGTACAGCGGCACCGAGAGATTCTTGGGCGTGATATCCCATTCGCCGGCGTAGGCGCTGGTCGCCAGCACCACCTTGTTCGCCCGCACCGTGCCGTTCGGGGTGGCGAGTTCGACGATGCCGCCCGTCCTGCGCACATCGCTCACCGGGGTCCGCTCGTAGAGCCTGACCGGCGAGTCGAGCACGGCGCGCCGTACACCGCGGGCGAGTTTGCCCGGGTTCAGCATGCCGCCGATGCTCTCTCGCATGCCGCCCACGAAGCCGGTCGGCAGGCCGAGCTGTTCACGGTTGCCGACGGTCCCCTTCCCGCCGACGGCGCGCAGAATCGCCGCCTGTGTGCGGACGCGGAGCATCATGATGGGAGAGACCGCACCCCACACCAGACCGTTCGGCACATAGTCGCAGTCGATGTCGTGGGTCTTCATGAGATCTTCCACGTAGTGGCCCGCGTGCTCCGCCAGCTTGGCCATCACCGACAGCTTGCTGCTGGAGAACAGGCCGAGCATTCGCAGGTCCCCACCCGGCGCCCCGGCGATCTGACCGCCGTTGCGTGAGGCCGAGCCGTAACCGCAGAACTCGGCCTCCAGCAGGACGACGTCCTGGCCGCGCTCGGCGAGGCGCAGGGCGGTGGCCATGCCGCCCATGCCGCCGCCGACGACGGCGATGTCGCAGGTGAGGTCACCGTCCAAGGCGGGTCGCACATCGTCCGGGCGATCGATCCAGCCGGTGAAATTGCTGTACCTGGTGGCGTCGGTTCTCATGCTCTTCGATCTCCCTCGAATCGTGGGTATGACGGTGCGGTAGAAGCCGCGCTGAGATCACGTAATCGGGACCGTTGCCGGTGCACTATCTCTTCCTCCACTATCGCCATCCCTTCATCGGGTCACCATGGTGAGACGTGGCAGATTGGCGAGGATCGCGGTGCGAATTGCACACACCGCCCGCTACTATCGGCTGGTCGAGGCCTACCGCGCCGACGCGGCCGCGGTCACCGCGCTGTCGCGCTGGCTCAACGGACAGATCCAGCCCTTCGCCGCAGCGGGCGACGACGCATGGCCTACGTGCCGGAGACGAAGATCCGCACCCTGCTCGGGCAAAGCGGCGACGGCGCGACCTCAGTCGCGCGGGAACGGCTCGCACTCGACTCGGTGCTCACCGGTCTGATCGAGGTCGACTTCGGTCTGAGCGAGACGGGCGCGTCCGATCGAGACCGCCGGCGACCTGACCCAGCTCGTCGCCGACCTGCGCACCCTCGCCGCCGGTCCGACCCGAACCCTGCTCACCCAGCTGAGCAACAAACTCAACGGTGCCCGGCCAGTACGAACGATCAAGAATCGCTCCGCCAGGGCTTGGGGCTGCCGAAACACCCTGCTGCCGAGAGGAATTGACATGTCGACCACCACAACGGTGACCGTCGGCGCTCGGCTCGCCCAACCCGAGCAATGTCGCGCTGGCGACGGCGGGCCTGGCGATCGGCATGCTGCTCTCGGTGCTCGACCAGACGATCGTCAGCATCGCCCTGCCCGATATCGGTGCCGGCGCGTTGTTCGCCGTCCCGACGATCGCCCTCGCGGAACTGTTCCCGGTCGAGCTCCGCGGGCGAGTACAAGGCGCGGTGGGCGCCATCTTCGCCATCGCCGCCGTCGGCGGCCCGCTGCTGGGCGGCTTGATCACCGACACCGTCGGTTGGTGCTGGATCGTCTACATCAACGTGCCGCTGGGCGCGCTCGCAGCGGTTCTCGTTGCGCTAGTGCTTCGGCTGCCGCGTCCTGAGCACCGGGCCGGCTCGATGTGATCGGCTCGACCCTGCTGGTCGGCACGGTGGTGGGCGTTCTGCTGATCGGGCAGATGCAATCCCGTCCACCCTGCTCTGGGTTCTGCCACTGGCAGGGGTACTGGTGCTACTGGCCATGGCTCTGCCGAACCCTGGTGGGCCCCTTCGACCCGGGAGCTGACGCCATGAGCGCCCGATAGGGTCGAGCACATCGTGTTCGGAAGGGGGCCGGCGGGCTTCGAACCGCCAGGACCGGTCAGCCCGGTTCGCAGTCGCTGTCTGCGGCCGGAAGTCTTCCCTCGGCGAGGTGGGCGCCTGTGGGCGACCCGCCGCCGGCGGTGGCGAACTAGCATCCGGCATCTACTCGGCCAGCTGAAGCGCCAGCGTCGCCGCAGCCGGTGCGAGGTACAGCAGTGGAAACACCGTGGTCTTGTAGGAGTGCGCCCGCACCGTGGTAGCCGCTGCTCCGAGGAAGTACAGGATCAGGCCCACCGCGGCAACGACACCGATCGCGGGAATGAACAGTCCCAGAATCAGTCCGAGGGCGCCTGCGGATTTGGCCAGGGCCAGCCAGGGCCACCATGACCGCGGGACTCCATATTGCTCGAGTGGCTCGATGACGAACTGCCGTTGCGTGAACAGCGAGAACCCCGAGAAACCGATCCACAGTCCGGCGACGACAGCGACGATGTGGTAGGCGTTGCTCATCGAAATCTATTCCATCCTTTGCGATGCTCGCGCAGATTGCGCTAGTGGTCAGTGTCGTTGGCGTGCGTGCTTCGAAAAAGAGGAGTTCGCTGACGAGACTGTTAACCTGCAGCTTCACAATGTGGAGGACCGGTGGAGTTACGGGATATCGAGATCTTTCTGACGTTGGCGCAAGAGCTGCACTTCGGCCGCGCAGCCGAACGGCTGCACGTCAGCCCGGCTCGGGTGAGTCAGGCCATCAAGCAGCAGGAGCGGCGCATCGGTACAGCGCTGTTCGAACGCACCACGCGCAAGGTCCGCCTCACTCCCGCCGGGCAGCAGCTCTATCGGGAGCTCCACGCCGGATACCGGACGATCATGCGCGGCATCGAGACAGCGTCGGCGACCGCAAGGAACTCCGGCGCGACCCTGACACTGGGCACCATGGGACCGCAGGCCTGGATGGTCGACAAGCTTGTCGAGCTGTTCCGGTCCCGCTTCCCGGACGTACTCATCGACCACCGCGATATCAACCCGGTTTCTCCGTTCACCCTGCTCCGCTCGGGCGAGATCGACATGGCGCATCTGTGGTTGCCCGTCCACGAACCGGACCTCACCGTCGGACCTGCCACCCACACCTCGGCGATCCTGCTGATGCTGGCCGCAACCCACCCTTACGCCGACCGAACATCGGTCCGGTTGGAGGACTATGGCGATCTCACCTTCGTCAACCCGACCTCGCCGGTCCCCGCGTCGATGGAAGCCGCGTTTCAGCCATTCCGGACCCCTTCCGGTCGCCCGGTCCCACGCGGTCCGGAGGTCTCGAGCTGGGACGACCAGGTCAAGGCGGTCGCCTCCGGCCAAGCCGCCCTCGCGGTTCCAGCCGAGGCTGCCCGCTTCTACGCGTGGCCCAACCTCGTGTACGTACCGGTGCTCGACGCCCCGCCTGTTCGATGGGCCTTCGCATGGCAGACCTCGGAGGAAACGCCACTGATTCGCGCGTTCGCTCAAACCGTCCGCGAGCACGCGACGCTCACCTGATCCCAGCCGACGCGCGCTGTACGGGCACACCAACAGGCACCGAAACGAGGACCAGCGGTGCCGCAGTCATCCTCCTGCGTGCCCTGGTAAGTGTGTCGGCGGGCGCAGCTGCCCAGGAAGCTCTCTGCCACACGGTGATGCCTCGTTCACAAGCCGGTTCACACCGTCGTCGCGTGCGGCGATCAGCTCTGTGACCGAGGTGATCGGTCCAGTTACGGATCTATCCGGCGCCCGGTGACCGTCGAGCGTGGTAGCCGGCCTGCTCGGGAATGACCCGACATGGTGGCGCCTGTGATGACGACGTCGAAGTCCAGGTTGAGTCGCATCGGCTTGGTCACTCGCTGCGACCAGGTGACGCGGTGGCCGTTGGCTGTCGCGGTGGTGCGGATATCGGACAGCGGCACTGTTTCCTTCGAACTGGAAGCGGTCCCTGCGTAACCGCCTGCGGTCGCTGCGAAGTGGTATCGAACGTGCAGTGTTCCCACAGGGGTTTTCAGGTCGAGGTCCCAGGTTCCGGGCAGGCTGCTCATGGGGCTCACAATCGTTTACGGTCGATGGGTGGGGTGCTCGTTCATCTGAATGCGGGCAGTTCCCGGTGTACCTGCCAGATGGTGCCTCGGCGCTCGTATTCGAAGAGGTCTTCGACCGCTCGGGCGACCGAGGGACCGAACTCGCGATCGAGTAAATACAGTGCCACGTCCAGACCGGAGGTAACCCCGCCACCGGACACCAGGTCGCCATCGTCGACCACCCGCGCGCGCACTGGAGTGACTCCGGTGGCTTCGAGCACGTCGATACCCAGATGGTGGGTGGTGGCGTGGCGGCCCTCCAGCAGACCTGCCATCGCCAGCCCGAGCGAGCCACCGCACACGGTCCAGACCTGCATATGCGGATCGGCCAGTGCCTGGCCGATCAGTGGGATAGCCGCGCTGTCGGCGAACCTGGCCAACAGCACCGGGATCGTTTCATCGCCTGCGTCCGGGTCGCCATCGACCGGGCCGGATGCGCCCGGCACGATGAAGTAGCCGCGACGGCGGGGGTCGAGGGCCGACGTCGCGGTCAGCGTGAGTCCACGGGTGCCGGACACGACCGGGCCGGGCCCGTCCGCGCAGACGAGTTCGACATCGAAAGCTCCTCCGAGCACGTCACTTCCCGCGGCGAGCACCTCGAACGGCGCGATCACATCGAGTGGGTCGAAACCGTCGAAGAGCACGATCTGAGCGATAGGGGGCCCTGCGGCCTCATCGGATTCGTGATTCATCAACCGCAATTCTGGTTTCGCCGGTTATCCGCGACCAGTGGCAGCAGTGCCACATTCCGACTGGATCTGGCCACCTCGAACGCGGCGCACGGGCGGTACAGTCGCCCCTGGCAGACTCCTGCCAATGCACACTGTCGCGGTCATCGCCGTCCCTGATGTGATCGCGTTCGATCTCGCCACACCGGTCGAGGTTTTCGGCCGCGCCCGCCTGCGGAACGGCCGCCCGGCCTACCGGGTAGTCGTATGTAGCGACCGGGCAACCGTCACCGCGGGCTCGTTCCGCATCGCGGCCGATTCGGGCCTCGACGTGCTCGATCGAGCAGACACCATCATCGTTCCGGGCCGCAACGACATCTCGGTGGCCACACCGCCGCCGGTCCTCGACGCCCTGCGGGCAGCGGCGCGGGCCGGAACCCGAATCGCCTCGATCTGCGTCGGCGCTCTGACGCTGGCCGAAGCGGGGTTACTCGACGGACGTCGCGCGACCACACACTGGGCGGCCGCCGACCTGCTGGCCGAACGCTACCCGGCGGTCGAGGTGGACCCGCAGGTGCTGTTTGTCGACACCGGTGACATCCTCACCTCGGCCGGCGCAGCGGCCGGGCTCGACCTCTGCCTGCATATCGTCCGACGAGACCACGGCGCCGCGGTGGCCGCGGATACCTCGCGCGTAGCCGTCGCCCCCTTGCACCGCGCCGGGGGACAAGCGCAGTTCATCGTCCGCAACCGCCCGGCAGGGCTCGCGTCATCCCTCGACGAGGTGCTGACGTGGATCGAGGAGAACGCCCACGACAACAGTTTGTCGCTGACCGCTATCGCAGCCGCCGCGCACACCAGTGTGCGGACGCTGAACCGGCACTTCCGCGCCGTCACCCGGCAAAGCCCGATGGAATGGGTGGCGGGAGTCCGTGTGCGCCATGCGCAAGGACTCCTCGAAACCACCGACCATCCCATCGATCGCATCGCCGTCCAGGTGGGATTCACCAGCCCCAGCACCTTCCGCACTCACTTCCGCCGGCTGGCCGGGGTCACCCCACGCCAGTACCGCAGCACCTTCGCACGGCAACGAGCGCCCGAGCACGGCCTACATCGGCTCGAGGCCGAGACAACCGCGCGATAAGCGACATATGCGGATATCGTGCGGCACCGCCGAGGCGCGACGCGGGCGGCAGACTGTCGGTGCCGAGACTTCGATTCAGGCGACGACGGCCAGCAATGTCGTTGCCGCGTCGGTCAGTTCGGGGTCGCCGTCGAGATCGGCACGTCGTCGTGCGTCGTCGACTGTGATCCCGCGGGTGGCCAGCCGCCAGACCGTGTCCTGATTCATTCGCACGGACGCGGCGGGCGCTGTGCTCGGCGTAACAGTGAGTTTCCAGTTCGCGCCGTCGGACACGGCCGTCCAGCAGCCCCCTGCCGGACCGGTGATCTCGAATCGTACTGCGGTTCCGGACTGGCGAGTGCGTTCCCGCAGGGCGGTCGGCAGTGCGTGCAGGAACGTGACGAGCACCGGATGCATCATCGATACCTCGTCCGCACCCGGGCGGGATACCGCGTCCCGGATCTGCTGCTGATGGACCCAGAATTCGGTGTGTTCACGTGCGATGTCGAGCCAGGCCGGGCTGTCACCTGAACCTGCCCAGGAGACGTCGAGGGCGGCGGGTCCCTCGAGATCGGTTGCCGCCCACAGACGATCCAGCTGCGGGCCCAGATGGTCCAGCAGGTCGATCATCAGCTGCGGGCTACATTGACGCATCGCGCGAACGAACTCATCGTTGACCCGTGCCAGATAGGCAGGCAAGGTTTCGTCGTCCTCGAAGATGGCGCCCGCGTGACCATCGCGACCGCCGGAGATCCGCCGCAGATAGTCGTTGAGGATGTGCGCCGTCACGTCATGAACCGTCCAGCCGGGGCAGATGGTCGGCTTCGCCCAGTCGGCCGCGTCCAGCGACCGCAGCAGCTCCAGCAACATCTGCCGTTCCAGCGGAAACAGCGGCCGGGTATCGAGTGGGATCACTGGTTCAGTGAACCGATCATGCCGTCGTCTCGCCAGCGAATTTTGATCTGGCCGCTGCCTGTCGCCGGCGGCGATGTCGTCCAGGCACGGCAGTTGTTGTGGTCGAGGCGGAGCAGCGGGGAGCGCGCGTAGGCTTCTCCGAACCGCCCACGAGCCGCTCGAGGGCGCGGCTGGATCAGTGGTCGTGTGCTGCGTGACTCGTGGCGAGTTGAGTTCTGCATGCGTTCTGTATCGCACGCTCGAGTTGCTGTTCCGTTCGGCCCCAGCCCCCTACCCACTCGTCTTCGAGATGGACTATTCGGCCGAGCGGAAGTGCGATGACGCTGTCGGCATAGTCGGACCGGGCGACGATCTCGCACACCTTGGCGAGTACCCATCTCTCGGTTGCTCGGTTGTCGGCGTGCATGCGGGCGAGTGTGGTAAACGCGACGTGGGCCGCGGCTGCGTTCGAGTCCGGGATGGCTGCGCCGCAGTAGGTCAGCGCCGCGGGCAGAATGTCGCGGACCTCGTGAGGATCCGCGCCACTCAACCCGGCCAACACCCGCAGCGTTTCACCGTCGTAGCCCTGCGTCAGCCAATGCGCTGCCCAGAGTGGGATTCGTTCGGACGGGAGAGTATCGAGCGCTACCCACGCGGCGACCGACTCCGGCGTCGGGATCTCACCGGAGTCGGGTGCGGGCCAGTCGTGCATGCCGGCCATGATGCCCGATCGCATCCGAGGGCACACGGCTTGGCGGCCTCGGCGGCCAGATTGTCGAATACGGCCCGAAAGAGTGCGCCAGGGCCGAGGCGAAGTGCGCTCTGTCGGCACGAACCCGTAGCACGTTCCGCGCCATCGCCTACCGGAGGCGCAGCATGCGAAGCGCGAAGTCCGCGTACTCGGCGGCGATCTGTTCCGGGGCGGCCGGGCCGTCGAGCCGAAACCACTGCGGCAACGCGGTACACATCGTCGCGATCGCCCTGCCCGCCACCCGAGCATCCTCCGCGGGCAGGTTCGCCTCGGCGAGTGCGGCACCGATATCGGCGTCGAGAAGGTATTGAAGCTCGTTGCGGGAGGCGGTGATCCGCTGCCGATCGACAGGGTTCAGGCTGCGCATCTCGCTGGCGCCGATGAAGGCGAGTTCGCGGCGGTGGGTATGGAACAGCGCCAGGGATTCGACGACGCGCGTCAGCCGTTCGAGACCGGTGGTGGCGTCACGACGGGCGGCGCGGACCCGTCGATGCAGTTCATCCATGGTCAGGTCGAGGGCGCGGACCAGTAGATCCTGCTTGTCCCGGTAGTGGTGGTAGACGCCGGGCACGCTCATGCCCGCGCGGTCCGCGATCGAGCGCATGGTGGCCCCGTGGTAGCCGGTGTCGACGAACGAGTCGATCGCGGCGGCGAGCACAGGATCGATGGCCAGCGGGGGGAACTCGCGCCACGAGCTGAACATGCTGTCGCCGGCGTCCTGGTCGGCCTCGACGTCGATGCCGGCAACCGCATCGGACCGGTATCGGCAGGACTCGCTGGTTCGGCTCGTCGGCCCGCCGACGATCAGCCAGGAAGCCGTCGTACCGAGCTCGGTGGCAAGAGCCATCAGGCGGGCGACCGATGCGCCGGTCTTGCCGTTCTCGATCGCGCTCAGTGTCGCCGGGCTGACACCGATGCGCCGTGCGGTGTCGCGCAGCGACAAGCCCGCCGCGGTCCGCGCCTGACGTACCCGCGCCCCGATCTCTTGCTGATTGACACCCAAATCCGGCATGTGTTCAGGATAGCTGAACAGCAACGGCCGACGAAAATCCGTCTTTGACAGGAAAGATCCGACTGTGCCACCCTCGTGGCAGCCCCACCGCCGAACGAACGTTCGGCCCGTGATGTCGAGGAGTTGAGCCGTGGCGATCGATCTGTCCCCTCCGCCCGAGGTGCGTGATCTGGCCGACCGCACCCGCGCGTTCATCCGTGAGCGCGTGCTGCCGGTCGAGGATGCGCACGACGGTGACATCGCCGCGGGTGGTGGTGAGCGGTTGCGTCTCGAATTGCAGCGGGCCGCCCGGGATGCGGGTATTTTCGCCCCGCACGCGCCGGTCGAATACGGCGGCCACGGGCTCGGCATGTGCGACCGCGCCCCGGTGTTCGAAGAGGCCGGCTACTCGTTGTTCGGCCCGACGGCGCTCAATATCGCCGCGCCGGACGAGGGCAACGTGCATATGCTCGCCCACATCGCCGATCCCGACCAGAAGCAGCGTTTTCTCGCCCCGCTCGCCCGTGGTGAGGTGCGTTCGGCGTTCGCGATGACCGAACCGGCACCGGGCGCGGGATCGGACCCGTCCGCGCTGACCACCCGAGCGGTCCGTGCCGCGGGCGGCTGGCGGATCACTGGGCACAAGTGGTTCATCACAGGTGCCGACGGAGCCGACTTCTTCATCATCATGGCCCGCACCTCCGGTGAGCCCGGCGACCGCGGCGGCGCGACGATGTTCCTCGCCCCCGCCGACACCGCCGGTCTGCGCGTCGGTCGTCATCTCGACACGCTCGACAAATCGATGATCGGCGGTCACTGCGAGGTGTTCTTCGACGATCTCCTCGTCCCGGATTCGGCGGTACTCGGGGAGGTGGACCGGGGCTTCGACTACGCCCAGGTCCGGCTCGGCCCCGCCCGCATGACACACGTGATGCGTTGGCTCGGTGCCGCACGCCGCGGCCATGATGTGGCCGTGGCCCACGTCGCCGAACGACACGGCTTCGGCTCGCGCCTCGGCGATCTCGGCATGGTCCAGCAGATGATCGCCGACAACGAAATCGACATCGCCGCCACCCGCGCCCTGCTGACCCGCGCCTGCTGGGAACTCGACCGTGGCGAACCCGCCGGCGACGCGACCTCGATCGCGAAAACCTTCGCCGCCGAGGCGATCTTCCGCATCGTCGATCGCAGCATGCAGATGTGCGGCGGTCTCGGCGTGGCCGCCGACCTGCCGTTGGCGCGCCTCGCGCGCGAGGTGCGCCCGTTTCGGATCTACGACGGGCCCTCCGAAGTGCACCGGTGGGCCATCGCCAAGCGCGCGGTGCGCGCCGCCAGGCGGGCCGGGCGGGAGTCGGCATGACGCTGCCCGGTATGGATGTCGCCGCGCTGGCCCGCTTTCTCCGCGAGCAGGGAGTGGAGGTGCGGGGCGAACTCCGCGTCGAGCTGATCAGTGGTGGCCGATCGAATCTGACGTTCACCGCCGCCGATGACGTGTCGCGCTGGGTGGTGCGCCGCCCGCCCGTCGCCGGGCTCACCCCGTCGGCGCATGACATGGCGCGCGAGTACACCGTCACCAGTGTGTTGCAGGGCACGGCGGTGCCCGTGGCCGCGACGATTGCATTCGACGCCGCCGGTGCGACGCTCGGCGCGCCGATGACCGTTGTCGAATTCGTCGACGGAACGGTGGTCCGCGATCACGACGACCTCGCCGCGTTCACCGATCAGCAGGTCGACGCGAGCGCGGACGCACTGGTCCGGGTGCTCGCCGATCTGCATGCCGTCGAACCCGCCGCCGTCGGCCTCGCCGAGTTCGGCCGCCCGGACGGCTTCCTCACCCGCCAGGTGAAACTGTGGGCGTCGCAATGGGATCGGGTGAAGACCCGCGAACTGCCCGACGTGGCGACCTTGCACGCCGCCCTCACGGACGCGGTGCCGACCCGGTCGACGGCCGCGATCGTGCACGGCGACTTCCGTATCGACAACACCATCCTCGACACCGACGACCCGGCACGGGTGCGCGCGGTGGTCGATTGGGAGCTGTCCACGATCGGTGACCCCCTCACCGATGTCGCGCTGATGTGTGTCTACCGATCACCGGCCTTCGACCTGGTCCTCGGCTCCGCGGCGGCCTGGACCAGCGACCGGCTACCCACGCCCGACGCGCTCGCCCAGGCCTATGCCACAGCCTCCGGCCACGACCTCGACGACTGGGGTTTCTACCTCGCCCTGGCCAACTTCAAACTCGGCATCATCGGCGAGGGCATCACCCACCGCGCCCGCCTCGGCTCCGATTCCGGCGCGGCCGCCGAACGCGCGGCCGACGCGACGCCGGAATTCATGGCCGCCGGCCTGCGTGCACTGAAGGGAGCACGAACGTGAGCAGTTCCACCACCGCGCTGATCAGCGGTGCGTCCCGCGGAATCGGCCTCGGCATCGCGAACCGGCTGGCCCAGCAAGGCTTTTCCCTCACCATCACCGCCCGCGACGCCGACCGCCTCGACTCGGTGGCCGCGCAGCTGCGCGCCGCGGGCGCACCCGAGGTCGTCACCGTCGCCGCGGACATGTCCGACGAGGACGGGATCGCTCGCGTGCTCGATGCGCACACGGACCGGTTCGCCACCATGTCGGCGCTGATCCTCAACGCCGGAGTCGGCACCGGTGGCTCGCTGGCCGAGTCCTCGATGCGTCGCTACGACAAGACCTTCGCCGTGAACGTCCGCGCCCCACTGCAACTCGTCCAAGGCGCCCTGCCGCTGCTGCGCGCGAGCGCCGCCGCCCACCCGGCCCGTGGCGCGAAGGTGATCGCCCTCGCCTCGATCACCGGGGTGTACGCCGAGGCGGGCCTGTCAGTCTACGGCGCCGCCAAAGCAGCCCTCATTTCGCTGCTCACCACCCTCAACACCGAAGAATCGGGCAATGGCGTCACCGCCACGGCGATCGCCCCCGGCTACGTCGACACCGAGATGAGCGCCTGGATCCACGACCGCATTCCACCCGAGCACATGCTCGCGGTCGACGACGTGGTCGAGATGGTCGACTCCCTGCTGCGGTTGTCCGCCCGTGCCGTGGTCCCGACGATCGTCATGTCCCGGGCCGGCACCGACGGCTACCGCGCCTGATCGCCTCGGCATCGTGCACCGCGCCAACACGATGACGCTCACCGCCCGGCGGCTTCCTTCAGGTCGGGGTGGCCGCGGGCAGGTTCCGGCAGCTGTCGTGCCGGGTGGACCCGCGGCAGCAGTACGCCCGCCATCGCCGTCGTCACCAGTGCCATCACCACCATCAGCGAGTACAGCTCGGAGCCGATGACGCCGAGCTTCAAGCCGAGAGTCAGGGCGATCAGCTCGGTCAGCCCTCTGGTGTTGAGGAGGATCGCGAGTGTGCTCGCATCGCGCGGTGGCACCCGGTGCGCCCGGGCGCCGAGATAGGCACCGATTCCCTTGCCCCCGATGGCGACCAACAGGATGAGCAGCAGATCGGTGAGGGCGACGCCGGTCGGTGTCGAGAGGTCGACGGCGAGGCCGGCGATGGCGAAGAACACCGGCAACAGCAGGGCGGACACCCGCTCGATCAGCGGCAGCGCGCACGAGCGGAGCCGGCGTCCGGCCTCGCGCGGCATCACGACACCGAACAGGAAGGCGCCGAATATCAGATGCAGGCCCATCCACTCGGTCGCCGAAGCGCACAGCGCGAGGCCGAGGGCCAGCACCGCCGTGGCACCCGCCCTCGCCAGGATGGTGCGCATCGGCCGCTCGGCGCGCTCACGCCCGTCCGCCCACGCGCCCCACCGCGCCAGCAGCGGCCGCAGCACACCGAACAACACTGCGACGAACGGCACGATGAGCGCGATCCGCCACGGCTCCGTGTCGCCGCCCGCCACCATCGCCACCACGGCCAGCAGCGACCAGGCCACGACGTCGTCGACTGCCGCGACGGCCACGGCCAGCGCACCGACCCCGGTGTGCAGCATCCCACGGTCGGTGAGGATGCGTGCCAGCACCGGGAACGCGGTGACCGACATCGCCGCGCCGAGGAAAAGCACGAATGCGAGGCGGTTTTCGGTGTGATGCCGGTTCAGCAGGTGCAGCGCCAGCACGGCCCCGAGCCCGAACGGCAGCACGATCGAAGCGACGGCGACGCCCGAAGCAGTGCGCCCGCGCCCGCGCAGTAGCGAGCCGTCCAGCTCGAGCCCGACGAGGAACATGAACAGCACCACGCCGACGGTCGCCAGCGCCTGCAGGGACGGGCGGATGTCGGCGGGGAACACGGCATCGGTCAGCGCACCGCCGAGCAGGGTGGGTCCCAGCAGGATTCCCGCCACGATCTCACCGACCACCGGTGGCTGCCCGATCCATCGCGCCAAGCGACCGAAGAGCCGCGCGAGCACGACGATGATGGCGAGGCCGAGCACCAGGTGCCCCACCGTCTGCGCGGTCATCCTTCGTTCCTTCCCCCGTGGACCGGCATGATCGCAATGCGGCTGCCTCGCGCCGGCTCCGGGACGATCGAGCGACGGATGATCAGGCAATGACCTCGGCTACGCCGTCGCGGTGCGGGCCGGAAACCCTCCGGCCATTATCGGTAATGATAACCATATTCATCAGCGCGATGTGAGTCACCGGTGGGAAACCCGACAGCGGCGAGGTTCGAACATCCGGCTGCGCAACGTCTTCCAGCCCGCCCGGGCATACCCCTACCCGATCGCCGCCGGGCAGCCGGGCCGGCAGCACCGCGCAGGTGCGCCGAAGGCTCGGCCACCACGATCGGGGCGGCAGCGAAGTGTCACAGCAGCACCTCCGCGCCGAGCCCGTGCCGTGCCCGCACCGAACTTCACCACAGCGCCCTCGTCCGCGCCGCTGCCCGCCGCACCGACAGCGGGGCGAGCCACTCGGCAGGCACGGGCCAGGCCGGCGCGGAGAGCAGGTGCAGCTACTGCGCGGACGGCGAATACTCCGTGTCGCCGGTCATGACCGGACCTCCTGTACCGCGACGGCATTCTCCTTCGGCTCGGCGGCCGTCCGTGGGACGAGCAGGCCCGCGATCACCGTTCCGATGGCGATCAGCAGGCCACCGAGCAGGAACGCGACGGAGTAGCCGTCGCTCAGCCCGGCGGGCGAGCGGTCGTCACCCGCGACGGTGGCGGCCACCGTGGTGAGCACCGCCAGGCCGAGCGCGCCGCCGAGTTGGCGGGAGCTGTTCAGCAGGCCGGAGGCCATGCCGGCCTCCTCGGCGGACACACCGCGCATCGCGATGGTTCCCATGACCACGAAGCTGATACCGATGCCGACGCTGGCCACGATCGACGGGCCGAGGATGTCGGTGAGGAAGCTACCGCCCGGTCCACCCGCACCGAACCAGGCGATGCCGACCGCGCCGAGCAGGCCGCCCGTCACCAGGGCCGCTCGGTAGCCGAACCGGCCCACGATCGGCGCGACGAGGCGCATGCCGACCACGGCGCCGAGCGCGAACGGAACGAAGCAGACACCCGCGACGGCCGGCGAATACCGCAGCACCGACTGCATGTGCAGCGAGACGAAGTAGAACGCGGTCAGCTGACCCGCGGTGATCATGAAGCCGAAGATGTTCGCGCCCGCCACACTGCCGTGCGCGAGCAGACCGAGACGCATGAGCGGTTCGCGAACCCGCAGTTCCACCACGACGAACGCGGCCAGCAGCAGCGCCCCGGCGCCGAGCGTGCCGAGCGTGACCGCCGATGCCCAGCCGTGTTCGTCGGTGCGAACAACGCCGAAGATCAGCAGCAGCATGGCCGCGGTGACCAGTACGGCGCCGATGACGTCGAGCCGGGGCCGCTGCTGCTCCACCGCGCCGCCGATGCCCCGCACGGCGGTGCCCAGCGCGGCGAGCACGATCGGGACGTTGATCAACAGGACCCACCGCCAGTCGGCGAAATCGGTGAGCAGACCGCTGGCGACGACGCCGAGGGCGCCGCCGAGCATGGTCGCCGCCGCCCACAGGCCCACGGCCTTGGTTCGAGCGTGCCCCTCCTCGAACGTCACGGTGATCAGCGCCAGCGACAGCGGCGAGAGCGCGGCAGCGCCCAGACCTTGCACCGCACGCGCACCGATGAGCACCGATTCATGGGTGGCCAGACCACCGGCGAGGCTGGCCACACCGAACAACGCAAGCCCGGCGATCATCGTGCGGCGGCGGCCGATCACGTCGCCGAGCCGCCCGCCGAGCAGCAGGAAACCGCCGAAGACCACCGCGTAGGCGTTGACCACCCACTGCAGCATGGTGGCGGGGATGTCGAACTCGGCCTGGATGGCAGGCAACGCGACGTTCACCACCGACAGATCCAGCGACACCATGAACTGCACGATCACCACGGTCGCCAAGACGGCGGCCGGTTTGTTGACTTGCGACATCCGACTCTCCACCACGTGATTCGATTTTACGAACGCGTATTTTTTCTAGGTCAGCATAGCCTCGCCCTGGCTTGCGTGGGCGTGCTCCGTGGCAGCCACGAATCAGACGTCGTCGTGGTCATGGAGCGGCACCGGGTATCTAGATGCTAATGATAATCTTTTTCATTAGTGAGATTGCGCGACAACGAAACAGGAGATGCGCATGGACGACTACTACTCCCCCGTGGCCGAGTTCTACGACCTCGTTCCCCGCGCGCACGCGGAAGGCGAAGCGGCGCTGCGCAAGATCCTCGCGGAGGTCGATCCGGACGCGGGCACGGTGGTCGACATCGGAGCGGGGACGGGACGAACCTGCCGGGTGGTGGCCGAGGTGCTGCCGACCGCGAAAATCCTGGCGAGCGAACCCTCTCCGGCGATGCGCGCGGTGCTGACCCACGACGTGCTCGCCGACGAGGACCTGCGCCGCCGGGTCACCATCGTCCCGGAACCCGCGGAATCGGTGCGGCTGCCCGAGTCGATCGCGGCGCTGATCCTGTTCGGGGTGCTCGGCCACATCGGCGCCGAGGACCGCCGAGCGCTGTGGGATCGGGTGCTGCCCCGCCTGGCTCCGGGCGCGCCGGTACTGGTCGAACTGCTGCCGGTCGCGCGGCCCACCGTCCTGCCGTCGATGCCGTTGGGCCGCGAGCAGATCGGGGATCTGACCTATGCGGGCACCATCGAAGCCGAGCCGATCGGCGGCGATCTCATCCGGATGACCTCGACATGGCACGTCACCGGAGACGCGGCGCCGGCGCGGACGGTCCGCAATGTCAGCGAGTGGCACACCTTCGGTATCGAGGATCTGGCCGAGGAAACCGGACTGGCCGGCGAGCAGCTCACCGAGCAGGCGGGAGTGCTGCGCGTTCGACGCTGACCCGGAGCGGGCACCCGAGCGCGGGTGCCCGCTCATCGCCTCGCCGTGATGCGCACGGTGATTCCGTCCGCGGGGTACATACCGATCAGCCCTGCGGGACGGGCCTCGGTTGTCACCAGCTCCGCGTCGATACGTGCCGCGACGGCGGTGAAGGCGGCCTTGATCGCCATGGTGGCGAAGTTGGCGCCGATGCAGCGGTGCGGTCCGACCCCGAACGGCAGGAACTCGTGCGGCGCCGGACGGCGGTATCGCGCGGACCCGGGGTCCCACCTGCCGGGGTCGAACCGTTCCGGTTCCGGCCAGACCCCGGCCAGCCGGTGGGTGTGGAACGGGCTGAAGATCAGCAGGTCGCCCGGCACGAAATCGGTTCCGGCGAGGGTGAATCCGGTAGCGACCTTCCGGGAGATGACCGCCGTCGCGGGATACAGCCGCATCGCCTCCGAGACGAGGCGGTCGAGTTCGGCGGGGTCGAGCCCGGCGGTGGCCCGTGCCCAGAGCTCGCGGTCGCGCAGTGTGCAGTAGAGCAGCCAGGTCAGTTGCGCAGCGGTGGTCTCCGCGCCTGCTTCGAGGAGGCTGACCAGCTGGTCGGTGATCTCGTCGTCAGTGAGCCGGGAGCCCTCCACCCCGCGCAGCAGCACGCCGAGCACATCGTCGCCCGGTGTGTCACTGTCGCCGCGCCGCCGGATCTCGGCCACCACCCAGCGGTGCACCGAGGACCTGGCCAGCAGCGCCCGTCGCCAGACCCGTGAGCCGGACCCACGGTCCATGCTGCCGCCGACGACATCGGTGTCGATGGCACGGTGGATGTCGTGCAGCCAGTCGTCGAGCCCCTCGGATCGATCGACGGCGGCCGCGCCGAACAGGCTCTCCAGTGTTGCCGCGCGGGTGGCCCGGCGCAGCGGCGGGTGGATGTCGACGAGGTCGCCGGGCGCCCAGTCCGCCATCGCGGCCTCGAGGTGCCGAGTGACGGTTTCGAGGTGGCCGCTCACCCGGCGCGCGGTCAGGGCCGGGGTGACCAGTCGGCGCAGTCTGCGGTGCCGGTCGCCGTCGTTGACCAGGAGTGCGGACGGTCCGGTGAGCGGGGCCAGCGCGGTGAACGCCGCTTCCCAGCTGAACAGGTCGCTGTTGGCGAGGATGAAGGCGCTCGCCTCGGGGCCGAGGGCGAGGCGGAAACGCATCGGCCCCGCACCGAGTTCGGAGATGGCTCCGTTCTCCCGGTAGAGCCGGTCCATCGTGGTGAACGGGTCGGCCGAAAAGTCGTGCAGATCGGCCAGTTCGCGCGGTGATCCGGTCGTCGTCATGCGGAATCACCGGCGTGGCTGCGGTTCTCGGCGAGAAGCTCCGGCAGCGGCACCGGCACCGGGTCGGGCGGCCGGATCAGCTCCGGCGGGCCGAGTGCGGTGGTGAGCCGCTGCCACAGGGCGGTGACCGTCACGGCCCACTGGGCGGCGGCCGTGGACCGGCCCGGATCGGCGATATCGGCACGCAACTCCCCCAGCGCGAATCGGACGCTGCCGGGCCACACCTCGTCGAAGACGGCCCGGAAGGTCGGCGTCTCGGCCGGTCCCAGGATCTCGGTGCTGGGCACGTCGAGCCGTTCGGTACCGGGCCCGCCCATGATCAGCCGCCCGGTCGCGTCGCGGCCGGTGTGCAGGCGCGGGCTCCACAGCACCGGGCCGTGGGTGTCGGCGAGGGACAGGACGCCGCCCTCGAACGCGATCGCCAGGCGGTGCAGCAGTAGCGCGTGGTTGTCCGGGTCGCCGGGGTGGATCTGGTTCTGCACCCGCAGCGACACCGGGACACCGCCGATGACCGCGCGCACCGGGGTGTAGGGCGGGCGGGTACCGGCGAGTGCGGCGATGTCGGCCGGGAGGGGCGCCGGGTCGGCGATCGTCCACGGCCGGAGTCCACCGACGGCGCGGCCGATGATGTCGAGCAGCGAATACACCACCTGGCTGCCCGCCGCCGCGTCCACGTGCAGCGGCCGCCCCCGCTCGCGCAGGATCGCGGCTGCCGCAAGGAACAACCGCACCGGCGGCAGGTGCGGATAGAACGCGTTGAGCCGGTAGCGCACACCGTGTTCGCGGGCGGTCCGCAGGCAGGCGGTGAGTTCGTCGGGATGCAGCAGGTGCTCCTGTAGCACGTGGATGCCACGGCTCAGCAGGCGCTGCGCCAGCTCGGCGCCGTCACCGCCCGCGGCGCCGGCGCGCACCGCGACGCAGGCGATGTCGATATCGTCCGGTAGTTCGTCGACGCTGGTGAAGTGCGGCACCCCATAGTATTTCGCGTACCCCGCCGACGCCGCGCTGCCCCGGGAGACGACGCCGGCGAGCTCGACCTCCGGGTCGTCGTGGACCGCGCGCAGATAGACCCGCCCGAATGCGGTGCCGCACACGACGATTCTCGGTGTCGCATCGTTCACAGGCAGCCTGCCTCCATCGGCTCGTCGTGGGCATGACGGTGGGTGTGGAAGACCGGCAGCGCGCCGAGGGCGGTCACCGCGTCGAGCAGTCCCCGGGGGTCGAGCACGTCGTCGGCGTAGTGCAGGCCGGGGGCGACCGCGCCGGACAGCACGGCCCGCACCGTGTGCGCTGCCGTGGCCGCGGTGAGCTCGAAGCTGCTGTGGGTGCGCAGCACCGCGGTATCGGTGCGGTGTACCCGGTGCAGCGTGAACGCCATCAGGTAGAAGGGATCGAGTCCGGTCAGGTCGAGTTCCGCGGCTGCGGTGATCTCGGCGACGACCGCGGCCAGGGCCGCGGGGGTGGTCGAGACGCGGCCGCGCAGCCTGCTCAAGGTCAGCCGCAGCGCGTTGCCCACGAAGACGTTGTGCCAGTGCAATTCGGCCAGGCCGGTCGAGCGGGCCAGCCGTTCGGCGTCGGCGGTGAGGAACGGCATGGTGGTGACCCGGCCGGGGAACCCGGCGACCTCGACGTCCTCGCGGGCCGGCAGGGCATGGCGGGCGCGCCGACCAGCTATCCAGGCGGCGAGTGTTTCGCCGTACCAGTGACCGGCGCCGTCGGTGCCATCGGAGCTGTCCAGCGACAAGGCCAGATCGCCCGCCGAGGCCGGTGCGAAGGGCTCGATACCCCCCGCGTAGACGACCAGCCGGGCGTCGGTCAGGTCGGCGGCCAGCATCCGGGGCACGACGTTGGCCAGCCCGGGCAGCATGCCCGCGGAGAGCACCGCCGTCCGTTCGCCGTCCAGCAGCGGCGAACCCTCCAGCAACCGGTACGCCGGACCGTCGCCGGAGACGTCCACGTAGTCGCTGCCGGCCGCCAGCGCCACCCGCGCCACCCGATCCGCCAGCAGGTAGGAAGGGCCCGCGCAATTGAGCACCAGCCGTGTGCCCGCGCAGAAGCCGGCCAGCGAATCCGGGTCGTCCGCATCCACCGGCCGCCAGTCGACGCCAGGTGAATCACGGTGTCGCCGGGCCGAATCCACTCGGCGGGCACCGACCCGGACCGTGTCGACGCCGAGCCGGATGAGCATCCGCACCGCCGCCCGGCCCACCACACCGGTGCCGCCCAGCACCGCGACCGGTCCGTGTGGTTGGTCGGTCGGGGCCGGGCGCCGTCGGGTGGTGACGAGCGGCGTGGACTCGCCGTCGATGGGTGGGTGCCCCACGGAACCGGTCACGACGCGGTGCCCGCGGACGGAAGCGGCGTGGTGATCCGGGCGGCGAGCGCGGCCGCGTTGGCGGCCGACATGCTGGTCAGGTGGTCGCCCGGAATCTCCTCGATGACCAGCTCGCCGAGCCCCACCCGGGACCAGAACCGTTCCACCTCTTCCCGTGTGCCGAGCAGCGTCGCGGTGCCGCTGTTGCTCAGCACCCGCACCGCGCCGAAATACGGCTCGGCCCGGTGCGCGCCCATCGCGCGCAGGTTGTGCGCGAAGATCTCGAACTGTGCGCGGAACTGCGCGAACGGGGTCCCGTTCGCCCGGTAGGGCCCGGTGCCCGCCTCCGCCGCGGCGTGCAGCGCGGTGAGGCGCTCGGCGCGCGGGACGGACGCCAGCTTCCGGAATTCCGCCGCGGGCAGCGCCGGGTCACCGTTCAGCCCGGCGAGCGCACCGGCGGGAACCCGGTCCGGGGTGCGGTCCAGGATCCACCGCAGCGCGGCCGCGACCGCCGCGTCGTCGGCGGGGAAGCCGACCGTGGCCGGGTCGATGCCGATGGACTGGGCGAAGACGTACTCGGTCAGCAACTCGTCGTGGACGGCGGGCGGCTGGTAGGAGCCGATCACGGTGAGTTCGTCGACCGTCGCGCCCGCCTCGGTGAGGGTGCGGGCGATCTCGGCGGCGAGCAGGCCGCCGACCGAGTAGCCGATGATCCGGAAACGCCGGTCGTGGGTGAGCAATTCGGTCGCGTAGTCGGCGGCCTGTCTGCCGATCACCGTGTCGGCGGGCAGGTTCAGGTATTTCGCCGGGTCGGTGACCTCGAGCCCGAGCAGCGGCCCGGGATGCGCGGCACGCAGATGCGGTAGCAGCGCGTCGTAGGGCGACAGCGTGCCGGTCCCCCCGTGCACGAGCACCCAGGTACCGCTCGGGTGCCCGGGCTCACCGCCCAGGGAGCGCACCGCGGTCCGCTCGTGCGTCGGCGCCACGGGGTGCTGACCGCGGCGGCGGGCGGCGAGCGCGGCGACCGTGGGGTTGCGCAGGACATCGCGCAGCAGTTCCTGCCATTCGATATCGGCGACCTCGGGCACCCGATCGCGCAGCTTGCCGACCATCTGCGACAGCAGCAGCGAATCGCCGCCGAGGGTGTAGAAGTTCTGGTCGCGGCCGACCTTCGGGACGCCGAGCATCTCCTGCCACAACTGCGCGATCCGCTCCTCGATCTCGTCGGCGGGCGGAGTGTAGGACGGGTCCGCCGTCGCGGCCGGGGCGGCGGTGACGCGGGCGACCAGTGCCGCTCGGTCCAGCTTCCCGTTCGCCGAGCGCGGTAGCGCATCGAGCAGGTTCAGTTCGCCGGGCACCATGTGCTCGGGAACCAGGGTCGCGACGTGCTCGAGCAGCTGCTGTTCGGTGACGGTGCGGCGCTGCCCCTTGAACCTGGCGAGGAAGACACCCTGACCGGACGCGGCGAGGGGGGCGTCCTCGGCGGGCAGCACCCGCACATGCTCGGCCCCGGCCGCGTCGAGCTGGCGCAGCCACTGGTCGCGGGTGAAGAACGCCTGTCCGGTGCCCGCCCGGACGTCGGTGAACGCGGTGAGCTCACTGAAGAATTCGAATTCCATCGACACCAGCAGCGCGTAGTTGTGTCGGCGGGTGGGTTCCAGGAACACCAGCCAGCCGCCCGGGGCGAGCAGGTCCCGCAGCCGTGCGAGCACCTCGTCGGCGTTCACCGAGTTGTGCAGCACGTTCGCGCACAGGATGACATCGGCGGAGTTGGGGCGCAGCCCCTGCTCGAGCGCGTCGGCGTTGATGTCGAAACGCCCATAACGCATCCATGGGTACTGCGCGAACTTCGCGCGGGCCTCTCCGAGGAAGTACTCCGACAGATCGGTGAACAGGTAGTCCGGCTCGAACTCGGCCAGCGCGGGAATCAGGTCGGTGCTGGTGCCGGCGATACCGGCGCCGACCTCGAGCACCCGCAAGCGGTGCGGCAGCCGCGCGGCGATCTCGCGCACGGTGTCGATGACGACGCGGTGCGAGCTGCGCGCCACCAGGTTGGTGCGGTACACCGCGTGCGCCGCACCCGCCTTTCCGGCGGGGAAGAGCAGTTCGCGCACGTCGAGCTCGCCGCGCAGCAGGTCGTCGAGGCGGGAGCTGCAGGCCCGGATGTAGGAGAGGGTTTCGCTGCCGTATCCGACGATCGCCTCCAGTTCATCGATCCGCTGCCATGCCTCCTCGACCGCGCGCGGCCCGGCCGCGATCAGGTCGCGGTAGCGGCCGGTGTGCGGATCGTGTTCCACCGCGCCGCCGTCCGTGAGCGCGGCGAGCCACCGTTGCAGCAGGCCGTGCTGGCGGTCGGAAACGCCGGTGGCCGTGGCGATCTCGGTGATGTCGTGGGAGTGCTCGCGATCGGCGAACAGTCCCTTCGCGCGCAGTTCGGCGGCGATGGAGAGCATGGCCATCTCGTCGACGGCGTTCATCAACGCGACGAACGCTGCGCCGTCGATGTCGCGGTGGGCCGCCGCGGTGGCGTTCTCGGCGGCAGCGAGGACGTCGGCCGCGGCCTGGTCGCCGAGTCCCTGCTCGCCGTCGGTGGCGATCTCGGCGAAGCCGACCAGCCGCGCTGCCGGGCCTCGTCCGTCCACGAGCACCGCGGCGTCGGCGACGGCGGGGTGGCGGCGTAGCGCGGATTCGATCTCGCCCAGTTCGACCCGGTGACCACGGATCTTGACCTGGGTGTCCTCGCGGCCGAGGAACTCCAGCCGCCCGTCGGGGTGGAACCGGCCGAGATCTCCGGTGCGGTAGAGCCGGGCGCCGGTGCGCGGATGGCGGAGGAACCGTCGCGCGGTCAGCTCGTCGTCGCCCAGGTATCCCTCGGCCAATCCGCTGCCGCCGATGAAGATCTCGCCGGTCACGTGCTCGGGGCAGTCCTGCAGTGCGTCGTCGAGCACGTGCATGGTCTGGTTCCGCAACGGGGTGCCGTAGGGAATGCTGCGCCATCGGGGATCGATGTCCCGGATCGGGTGGTGCAGCGACCATATGGCGGCTTCCGTGGCGCCGCCGAGACCGATGACGTCGACCTCAGGGCAATGTGCGTGCATCCGGCCGGGCAGGTCAACGGGGATCCAGTCGCCGGAGAGCAGGACCAAGCGCAGCGACTCGGCGCGGGCTCCCGGGGTGCTCTCCAGCACGTCGAGCAGCATCTGCAGTTGGCCGGGCACGCTGTTCCACAGCGTTACCGCGTGCCGCTGCACCAGCTCCAGCCAGTGCGACCGGTCGCTCACCCGGTCCTGTTCGGGCAGCACGACGGCGCCGCCCGCGGCGAGCACGCCGAAGATGTCCCACACCGACAGGTCGAAGGCGAGACTCGCCACGCCGAGGACCCGGTCGGCTGGTGACACGGCGAAGCGTTCCTCGATGTCATCGAGGGTGTTCGCGGCGGCTCGATGACTGACGACAACGCCTTTCGGTTCGCCCGTGGAGCCGGAGGTGAAGATGACGTAGGCGGGCGCGTCGGGATCGCCCGCCACCTCGGGCACGGTGTCCACACCGGCCAGCAGGTCCACAGCGAGCGGCGCTGCGGCCGCGGGGACCTCGCCTGCGTCGCGCAGCCAGGACTGGGTGAGCACCACGGCGGCCCCGGCGCGGTCGATGATCCGTTCCCGCCGCGCCATGGGCTGGGTGATCGCGATCGGCACGTACGCCGCGCCGAGCACCGAGGTGGCGAGCACAGCGATGACCTGTTCCGGCCCCTTGTCCATCAGGACCGCCACCTGGTCGCCGGGCCGCACCCCGGCCTTCCGCAGCGCGGCGGCGGTGGCGGCGACACGTCGGCGCAGTTCGGCGAAGTCGAGGACGGTGTCCCGGTGGATCACCGCTGGGGCGTCCGGGTCGGCGTCTGCCCGCGCCAGGATCCGTTCGTGCAGCAGACGCGGCGCGTGCTCGGCGGCGGTGTCGTTGTAGGCGTCACGGCGGGCGCGTTGCGCGGGTGGCAGCGCGACCGGGTACGGCTCGGTCCAGGTGCCGGGATCCTCGGCGAGTCGGGTGAGCAGGTCGAGGAACGCCGCGAAGGCGTCGGCGGCGGTGTCGCCGGCCAGTACGCCGCGCCGCACGTCCCAGGCGATCATCAGGCCGTCGTCGTAGGGTGTGACCTGGCAGTCCAGCCAGACCTGGGGGGTGCGGGTGATGCCGCGCCGGATGCGGCCGCGCAGGGCACCCGCGTCGTCGGAGCCGAGGGTACTGGTGAAGACCACCGGCATGAGCACCGGACTGCCCGCGCGACGAGTGAGTTCGCTCAGCACCTCCACGCCGTCGAAGGACCGGTGGTCCAGATCGGCGAACAGCTGTGCGGTGATGGCGCGCGCCCGGCCGGCGAAGCTGTCCTGGGCGTCGAGATCGATGCCGAGCAGTTCGACCGAGGTGAAGTCGCCGAGTACCGCGCCGATGTCGGGGTGCGCCGGAAGCCGGTTGAAAATCGGCAGGTTGAGCGTGAACTTTCGCTTGCGGCTCCAGCGGCCGATGATGTCGGCGTAGGCGGCGAGCACGGCGCCGGACGGGGTGAGCCCGTGCGGTGCCGCCGCGCGGGTCAGCCCGGTCAGTACGGCGGCCGGGAGGTGGTGGTGCAACCGGTCGAAGCCGGGGTCGGTCTCGGCGTCGTCGTCGGTCCGGGTCGGCAGGTCCGGGGCGGCGGGCAGGGTGTCGATCCGCGCCTGCCAGTAGTCGCGGTCGCGCTGGTAGCGGGCACCGTTGCGCAGCTTCTGGACGCCGAGGACGTAGTCGCGGAAACCGATCGCGGGGGCGGGCCGGACCGCTGCGTCGGCGCCGTCGGCGTGCACGAGTTCGTCCAGCTCGGCCAGCAGCAGCCGCATGCTTGCGGCATCGACCACCAGCAGTTCCACCAGCAGGTGCAGGACACACCCGGTGTCGGTGCGGGTGAGCCGGGCCGCGAACAGTGGCCAGGTGCCGGGGGCGGCTGCGGGGCCGAGCAGTTCGTCGCGCTGACGGTCGAGCACGTCGTCGACGCCGGCAGCGTCGCCCCGGATGTCGGTCACCGGGATCGGGTAGTGCGGGACCGTCGCGGCGACCTGCTGGTAGCCGTCGGGGTGCACGGTGGCGCGCAGCATGTCGTGACGGCGCACGAGCGCGTTCCACGCCCGCTCCACGCGGTCCGGTTCCACAGCGTCGTAGTGGATTTCGAGATAGCTCGCGCAGGCGACGCCGCCGAACGGATAGGTGGGGTCGCGGCCGACGAGGTAGGCCTGCTGCACCGGGGTGAGCGGGAACGGTTCGTGCGCGGCGGCCGGATCGGCGGTGACGGTGAGCGTCGCCTGATCCTCGGCGAGGTAGGCGAGTACGGCGGGTTTGTGCGCTACCAGGTGCTCCCGGTCACCGGCGGTCAGCACCCCCTGCGGGGCGCGGAATCGCAGTTGGTCATCGTCTGCCCACAGGTGGACGCCGCGCTGTCGCAGGTCCGTTACCAGGTCGGGGATGTTCACAGAGCACCTTCTTCGATATCGAGCGCGTTGTGCGAGTGGTTGCCGGCAAGGCCGGCGATGGTGGGTGCGAGGAAGAAATCGCGGAGGGTCACCGGTAGGCCGAGTTCGCGGGCGAGGCGGCCGACGAGCCGGGTGGCCGACAGCGAGTCGCCGCCCGCGCCCAGGAAGCTCGTGTGCCGATCGGCCGGAGGCGTGCCGAGGATGTCGGTCCAGATGCCGGCGATCCGGGTCTCCAGCCCGTCGCGGACCGGCTCGCCCATCTCCGGAGTTGTCGTAATCGAACCGTTGTCGGTACGGAGGACCAATGCGGCGTGGTCGATCTTGCCGTTCCCGGTCAGCGGCGGATCTGGCAACGCGATCAACTCCGGCAGCCAGCCCGTGGGAATCCGCTCCGCGAAAAATCCCGAAAGAGACTGCGGCACAGCTGGTTCGACGAACGCCACCAAACGTGCGTGCGCGCGTTGGCCGATCGCGAGGACGAAGGATCGCCGCACCTCCGGATGGGCAGCAATCGCCTGCTCAATCTCACCGAGCTCGATCCGATGCCCACGAATCTTGACCTGACGATCAGCACGGCCCAGGAACTCCAGCAACCCATCCGAGCGATACCGCCCCAGATCCCCCGTCCGATACCACCGGGTACCCTCGGCGTCCTCGAAGAACGCCGCAGCCGTCAGATCGGGCCGGCCACGATAACCCCGCGCCACACCCGCACCACCGATCAGCAACTCCCCCGGCACCCAATCCGGGCGATCATCACCGTTCCCATCGACCGCCCGGAAACACTGATTGCGCAACGGAGTTCCGTACGGAATCGACGTCCACGCCGGATCGACCGAATCGACCTCGAAGACGTTCGACCAGATCGCCGCCTCGGTAGCTCCGCCCAGAGCGACGAATCGGCAGTGCGGTGCCCGGGCCGCGAGGCGGGCGGGAAGGTCGAGGCCGATCCAGTCGCCCGACAGCAGGGCGAGACGTAGTGATGGCAGTGCGGTGGCCTCGGTGTCGGCGACGGTGAGCAGCATGTCCAACATCGCCGGCACCGTGTTCCACACGGTCACCTCGTGCTCACGCACCAACCCCAACCAGCGGTCCGGATCGCGGCGGTCCTCGTCGGCCACGATCACCGCGCGCCCACCGGCCCCGAGGACACCGAACACGTCGAACACCGACAAATCGAAATCCACAGCCGCAACCGCAAGAACACAATCATGCGCGCCGAGACCGTACCGATCCTCCAGATCGGCAAGCGTATTCACCACCTGCCGATGCTCGACCTCCACGCCCTTCGGAACACCAGTCGAACCCGACGTGAAAATCACATAAGCCACATCACTCCCACCACCCCCATACAACGGCACAGGCTCACACGCGCCAGCATCCGCGATATTCAGCACCGGGACCGGAACAGCCCGGTCAGTGCTGATCACCCCCGAACCCGCGGCCTCCCCGCTGACAACCACCGAGCCCGCAAGCTCCGCGGACCGAGCAGTTGCGGCCGCCGCGTCCGGCGCACCAAGGGGCGCCAGGTCAGTGGGATTCGCGCTGCCCGCGCCCACTCCTGGCGCCTCAGCGCCGTCTGGGGCCACCACGCCCTGCGCGCCACGAGGCCCCGAAGCAGTGAAGCGGCGGGTGTCGTCGGTCAGCACCGCCGCCACCCCGGCCTGGGCCAGGATCGCGGCCCGCCGCTGCACCGGCTGATCCACCGCGATCGGCACATACGCAGCCCCAGCGGCGAGCACCCCGTACAGAGCGGCCACCAGCGCGGAACCCTTTGCCGCGCACACTGCCACGGCGTCGCCCGGCCGGACTCCATGCTCGGCGAGCAGGGCGGCGATGCGGCGGCTGTGCTCGGCGAGCGCACCGAACGACACGGCCACCTCGCCGTCGATGAGCGCCGTTCTGGCGGGATCGGTGGCGGCGACCTCGAACATGGCCGTGTGCAGCAGCCGATCCGCCGGAACGGCGGCCGGTGGCCGGGTGTCGTTGACGCGGTCACGGATCGCGCGCTGCCGTTCGGGCAGCACCGGTTTCAGCGGTCGCTCCCAGTCGAGTTCGCCCAATCGCAGCAGCAGGCGGTGGTAGGCGTCGAACATGTCGTCGACCAAGCCCTCGGGGAACAACTCGTCCACCGAATCCCAGCTCAGCACGAGCCCGTCCGGCAGCTCGATCACCTGGTGATCCAGCCACACCTGCGGTGTCTGGGTGCGCGTGAAGTCGGGCCAGCGCACCGAGCGCGCCAGCTCGTCGTCCACGCCGAGCATGGAGGTGAACACCACCGGTACCGGTTCGGCCGGTGTCGCGCTGTCGCGGGCGAGTTCGCGCAGGACACGGATCGCCGACACCTGTTGGTGGTCGAGGTCGCTCCACAGTTGTTCCTGCAATCGCCGCGCTCGCTGCGCCCAACTCTCGCCTGCGGCCGGGCGGTCGGCGACGAGCAGCAGGGAGCTGAAATCACCGACGATGCGCATGATGTCGGGGTGCGCGTCCTTGCGGTCGAAACGCGTCAGCGTCACCGACAGTTCACGTTCGGCACTCCACTGCCCGAGAATCCACGTGTAGCACGCCAGCAACACCACGCTCGGTGTCACGCCGAGATCCCGCGCCCGCCCCACGATCCGCGCCCAGACCTCCGGTGCGAGCTGCACTTCCCGGCGAGTGAACCGTGGACGCTCGATCATCGCAGGCGACAACCGCACGGGCAGCTGCGGACCCGGCGGCAAGTCCGGTAACCGCTCCCGCCAATACGCCAGCCCCGCAGCGACTTCCGCCTCCGTCGGCGCGGACCCGAGGACATAGTCCCGGAATCCGAGCGCCAGGGGCTCGGGTTCGAATGCTGGATCGCGGTACCACTGGGTCCAGTCGGCGATCACCACCAGCGCACTGAGTCCGTCGACGACCAGGCTGTCGAAGACGACACACACGCGCGCCCGATCGCCCTCGCGCAGCACTCGGATGTCGAAGAGCGGTCCCGCCGCGGCGTCGAGAGCACCGCCGGTCATGTCCTCGCGCAGCGCGGCCGCGGCCGTGTCGAAGTCACCTCCGGCCGCTTCGACGTCGCCGGGCGTGACGACCGGGATCCGGTGGACGGACGCGTCGGGCAGGATCCGCTGCCGGCCGTCGGCGTCGATGACCGCCCGCAACATGGGGTGGCGCAGGATGACCCGGTTCCACGCCTGTTCCAAGCGTTCGGGGTCGAGGCCGGGCCAGTCGTACTCGAAGTACAGTTGCGCGCCGATCCCACCGAGGTCGAAGTCGGCCGAGCGGCCCAACCAGTACGCGACCTGAATGTCGGTGAGCGGGAACGAGTCGAAGCGGTGCGCCGGGTCGGCGGATGGCGTGCGGGTGTTCCTCGACTGAGCTTCGCCGGTGCCGGAGCGGGCGAGTGCGGAGACGGTCGGGGCGAGGAAGAACTCGCGCAACCGCACAGTGATGCCGAGTTCGCGGGCGAGGCGGCCGACGAGCCGGGTGGCCGACAGCGAATCTCCACCGGCGGCGAAGAAGTTGGTGGTGCGGTGCGGGATGTCGCCGCCGAGCACGTCGCACCAGATCTGGCCGATCCGGGCCTCCAGGCCTGGTCGGAGGGCCTCGTCGTGCCCGGCGTCGGACGTGGTGGAGACGTCGGCCGCCATCCGGCTCAGTGCGGCGTGGTCGATCTTGCCGTTGCCGGTCAGCGGCGGATCTGGCAACGCGATCAGCTCCGGCAGCCAGCCCGTGGGAATCCGCTCCGCGAGAAATCCCGAAAGAGACTGCGGCACAGTTGGTTCGACGAACGCCACCAAACGTGCGTGCGTACGTTCGCCGATCGCGAGGACGAAGGATCGCCGCACCTCCGGATGGGCAGCAATCGCCTGCTCAATCTCACCGAGCTCGATCCGATGCCCACGAATCTTGACCTGACGATCAGCACGGCCCAGGAACTCCAGCAACCCATCCGAGCGATACCGCCCCAGATCCCCCGTCCGATACCACCGGGTACCCTCGGCGTCCTCGAAGAACGCCGCAGCCGTCAGATCGGGCCGGCCACGATAACCCCGCGCCACACCCGCACCACCGATCAGCAACTCCCCCGGCACCCAATCCGGGCGATCATCACCGTTCCCATCGACCACCCGGAAACACTGATTGCGCAACGGAGTTCCGTACGGAATCGACGTCCACGCCGGATCGACCGAATCGACCTCGAAGACGTTCGACCAGATCGCCGCCTCCGTCGCCCCGCCGAGCGCCACCAGCCGACATCGCTGGGACAGCGACGAGAGCCGATCGAGCAAATCGAGCCCCACCCAGTCGCCGGACACCAGCGCCAGCCGCAACGACGACGCCGGCCCCGACCCGGATTCGGCGACGGTGAGCAGCATGTCCAACATCGCCGGCACCGTGTTCCACACGGTCACCTCGTGCTCACGCACCAACCCCAACCAGCGATCCGGATCACGGCGATCCTCATCGGCCACGATCACCGCACGCCCACCGGCCCCGAGGACACCGAACACGTCGAACACCGACAAATCGAAATCCACAGCCGCAACCGCAAGAACACAATCATGCGCGCCGAGACCGTACCGATCCTCCAGATCGGCAAGCGTATTCACCACCTGCCGATGCTCGACCTCCACACCCTTCGGAACACCAGTCGAACCCGACGTGAAAATCACATAAGCCACATCACTCCCACCACCCCCATACAACGGCACAGGCTCACACGCGCCAGCATCCGCAATGTCCACCACCGGGACCGAGACCGCCTGGTCGGTGCTGATCACCCCCGCGTTCACGGCTTGCGAGCCGGCCACACCCGCGCTGCGCACACCGAAACGCGCGGTGTCCGCAACCACAGCGGCCGCCACGTCCTGCGCACCAACCGAATCGGTGAAGCGCCCGGCGTCGTCGGTCAGCACCGCCGCCACCCCGGCCTGGGCCAGGATCGCGGCCCGGCGCTGCACCGGCTGATCCACCGCGATCGGCACATACGCAGCACCAGCGGCGAGCACCCCGTACAGGGCAGCCACCAGCGCGAAGCCCCTGGCCGCACACACCGCGACAGCGTCACCCGGCCGCACACCGCGATGCGCGAGCAACGCCGCGATGCGGCGGCTCTCGTCGGCGAGTTCGCCGAAGGAGACGGTGGCCCGGCCGTCCACGAGCGCGATCCGGTCGGGGTCGGCGGCGGCTACTTCGAACATCGCCGTGTGCAGCAGCCGACCGGCCGGAACAGCTGCGGCCGTGTCGTTGACCCGATCGCGCACGGCGCGCTGGCCGGGCGGCAGCACCAGTTCGAGCGGGCTCTCCCACTCCAGGTCCGCCAATTCGAGTAGCAGCCGGTGGTAGGCGTCGAACATGTCGTCGACCAGGCCCTCGGGGAACAACTCGTCCACCGAATCCCAGCTCAGCACGAGCCCGTCCGGCAGCTCGATCACCTGATGGTCCAGCCACACCTGCGGTGTCTGCGTGCGCATGACATCGGGCCAGCGCACCGACCGCGCCAGGTCGTCGTCCACACCGAGCATCGAGGTGAACACCACCGGTACCGGCTCGGCGGCGAGTTCGCTCTCCCGTCCCAGTTCGCGCAGTACCCGCACCGCCGACACCTGCTGGTGGTCGAGATCGCTCCACAGTTGTTGTTGCAGGCGCCGGAGACGTGCCGCCCAGCTCTCCGCTGGGCCGGGGCGGTCCGCGACCAGCAGTAGTGAGCTGAAATCACCGACGACTCGCATGATGTCGGGGTGCACGTCCTTGCGGTCGAAACGCGTGAGCGTCACCGACAGTTCACGTTCGGCACTCCACTGCCCGAGAATCCAGGTGTAGCCCGCCAGCAACACCACGCTCGGTGTCACACCCAGGCTTCGCGCGTGCGCCGCGAGCCGCGTCCAGACCTCCCGGTCGAGCCGGACCTCCCGACGGGTGAACCGGGGACGCCCGATCATGGCGGGCAGCACCCGCATCGGCAGTTGCGGGCCCGGTGGCAATTCCGGCAAACGCTCCCGCCAATACCGCAGCGCTGCGCTGATTTCTGCTTCCGATGGCGCACAGCCGAGCACATAGTCGCGGAACTCGAGCTCGGGTACCGGCAGTTCGAGGTCGGGTTCCGCATAGAGCCGCGTCCACTCCGACAGCAGCACCAGCACGCTCAACCCGTCGGCGACCAGCGTGTCGAACGCGGCGCAGACGGTGACACTGGTGCCGTCGCGCACCACACGGATGTCGAAGAGAGGCCAGCTCGCGGCGTCGAGCAGAGTGCGCGAGACCGCCTCCCTGACGGCGGTGACGTCCCCGTCGATCACCGGAATGCGGTAGGCGGGCACCGATTCGAGTACCCGCTGGGTGCCGTCCGCCTCGATCACCGCACGCAGCATCGGATGCCTGTCGACCACGCGGTTCCAGGCCGCGGCCAGGCGAGCCGGATCGACGTCGGGCCAGTCGTATTCGAGGTAGAGATGGGCGCCGATACCGCCGAGGTCGAACTCGCCGGAACGGCCGAGCCAGTAGGCGACCTGGATATCGGTGAGTGGGAAGGGGTGGTGCCTGCGTTCGGGGTCGGCCACGATCTCCACGGGCCGGTGCGCCGGTGCCCGAGTAAGGGTGGCGGCGAATCCGGCGAGGGTCGGGGTGGCGAACAGGTGCGCCAGGGTGGCACCCGCCACGCCCTCGGCGTGCAGCCGGCGGACCAGCCGGGTCGCGAGCAGGCTGTCACCGCCGAGCGCGAAGAAGTCGTCATCGCGCCGGATGCCGGCGACGTCGAGCACCGCCGCCCATGCGGCGGCGACGGTCTGTTCCATGCCCTCGCGTGGCGCGCCGCCCTCGACCGAGTCCCGGCTCGCCGCGGCGGCAAGGGCGGCGTGGACCGCCGCACGGTCGATCTTTCCGTTGCGGGTGACCGGGAGTTCCCCGTCGCGGGCGAACCGCCGCGGCACCATGTAGCCGGGCACCCGAGCGCCGAGCCAGTCCCGCAGCGCGTCGTCGGTGAGTTCGTCATCGGCGACGACCAGTGCCCCGAGCGAGCGCGCGGGGTGCTCGAGCACCGTGGCGACCGCCGCGGTGACTGCCGGGTGGTCGGCCAGGATCGCTTCGATCTCCCCCAGCTCGATGCGGTGGCCACGGATCTTCACCTGGTGGTCGGTGCGGCCGAGGAATTCCAGCAGGCCATCCGGCCGGTACCGCACCAGGTCACCGGTCCGGTACCAGCGCACCCCGGCGCGCTCGACGAACTTCTCCGCGGTGCGCTCGGGATCACCGCGATAACCCTGTGCCAGCCCCGAACCGGTGACCCACAGTTCGCCGGGCGCCCAATCCGGACAGTCCCGGCCGCGACCATCGACCACGCGGCAGCCGACGTGCGGCAGCGGCTGCCCGTACGGCACGCACGACCAGTCGGGATCGACCGCATCGACGTCGCACACGGTGGCGTGGATGGCGGCCTCGGTCATTCCGCCGAGCCCGGCGAACCGGCAACCGGGCACCAGCGCGCGCAGCCGATCGGGCAGGTCCACCGTCACCCGGTCGCCGCCGAGCATGACCACCCGCAGCGCGGTACCGAGCCCGGATCCCGCGGCCGCGGTCAGCAGCATGTCCAGGAGCGCCGGAACCGCGCTGATCACGGTGACGTCCCAGCGCCGGATCAGCTCGGCCCAGGCGACGGCGTCCCGCCGACTCGCCTCGTCCACCACGACCACCGAGCCGCCGAACGCCAGGAAGGCGAACATGTCGTACGCGGAGAGGTCGAAATCCAATGCCGACAACGCGATCGTGCGGTCGTCCGCGCCGATCCCGAACCGGGCGTTGACCGCGTCGACGGTGGCCGCGACCGCCCGATGCGGCACCTCGACGCCCTTCGGGGTCCCCGTCGAGCCCGAGGTGAAGATGACATACATCGTGTCCTCGGCGTCCACCTCCGCGATCCGCTCCGCCGGGGCCACCATGCGGGCCTGCTCCAGGAGGACCGCCTCGATGTCCTCCGGCCATCCCGCGGCCACGGTCGCGCGATCGGTGAGAACCAGCCGCGTGCCCGCGGTGCGGTAGACCCGTTCGCGCCGGGCAGGCGGCAGGTCGATACCGGACGGCACATAGGTCGCGCCCGCTGCCAGCACACCGAGGACGGCGACGATCTGCTCGATCCCCTTGGGCAGGGTGATACCGACGCTGTCACCGCGTCCGATCCCCTTGGACCGCAGTAGTGCCGCCACCCGCCGGGCCCGTTCGGAGAGCGCGCCGTAGGAGACCGTCGCGTCGTCGGCGAGCAGCCCGGGCCGCTGCGGCTCAGCGGCGGCCAAGGCGAAGAACCGCTGATGCAGCGGTACGCCGGGTTCCCGTGTGACCGGGAGGGATTCGCGCGGGGTCGCCGGCCACGGAGCGGGCCGGTGCCACGCGTTCTCGTCGTCCAGGAGCAGCTCGACGAATCGGGTGTAGGCATCGAACATGGCGTCCAGCAGACCGGGCGGGAACAGCGATACCCGGGCGTCCCAGTTGAGCAGGATGCCGCCGTCGAACTCGGTCACCTGCGCGTCCAGCCACACCTGCGGGCCCTGCGAGATCGTCCAGACCGGCTCACCCACACAGGCCCGTACCTCGGGCGCGTACAACTCGCCGAGGCTCAGCGCACTGGTGTAGACCACCGGTGCGTAGACGCGGTCGCCGCTGCGGCCGAGGTCGCGCAGCACCTCGACACCGGTGTAGGCGGTGTACCCCAGCACCTCGCGCAGTCGGCGGGTGATCGCGCCGGCCCGCTCGGTGACCGTCATCGGATCGGTCAGATCCACATCGAGCAGTACCGAACTGGAGAAATCGCCGACCAGTCGGTCCACGTCGTCGTGCATCGGCTCCCGATCGAAGACCGGCAGGTTCAGCAGGAACCGGTCGGCGCTACTCCAGGCGCCGATGGTCTCCGCGAAGACGGTCGCGAGCACACCAGCGGTGGTGAGCCCGGCCCGCTGCGCCCGCTCCCGCAACAGATCCGCGCGCTCCGGGGCGAGCCAGTGGTGCCGCCGGTCGACCCGCGGCCCGCCGCCCGCCTCCGCGGTGAGCAGCGGAAGCTGCGGCGCGGCAGGCAATTCCGGCAGCTGCGTCTGCCACCACCGCCGTGCCTGCTCCCGCGCGGTAGCCCGGGCGATCGCACGGTCGGCGAGGTACCGGCCGTAGTGGTATCTCAACGGGGGCAGCGCTTGCGGGCCGTGCTCGTAGGCGGTGGCCAGGTCCGCGAGCAGGTTCCGCAAACTCAGTGCGTCACCCGCGATCATGTCCAGGTCGAGATGCACACGGCTCACGCCGCCGGGCAGCAGTGAGACCCGCACGTCGATGACTTCGCCTGCCGCCACGTCCATGGCCCGGTGCGAAAGGCTGTCCCGGATATCGGCAAGACGCGCAGCGCGCTCCCGCTCCGGCAACGTCCGCAGGTCCTCGACCACCAATCCCGCCGGGTGAGGGTCGACCACCCGTTGCATACCGGTGGGGTCGACAGCCACCCGCAGCATCGGGTGCCGGACCAGCAGGGCGCGCACAGCGTCCTCGAGCCGCTGCGCGTCGAGCCCTCCCGCATGGTCGAACTCGCAGTAGAAGTGCGCGGCGACCCCGCCGAGCTCGTGCGTTCCCTCGCGGCCGATCCAGAAGGCGTGCTGCATCACTGCCAGTGGAAAGGGCTCGGTGAGATCGACCGCGGCAGGTTCCGCGACGGGCGGGGCGGCGCCGGGTTGCCGCGCACGTACCAGCTCCGACCAGGCCCGCAGCGTGGGTTCGCGCACGAGATCGCGGAACTCCACCCGCGTGCCCGCACGGCGCAGCTGCCCGGAGATCCGCATGACGGTCACCGAGTCCAGGCCCAGCTCCAGCAGATTCGCGTCGTCGGCGAGTTCGTCGGTGGCCAGCCCGGTCAGCTCGGCGACAACGCGGCGCAGGCCGCCGGCTTCCTCGCTCCCGGCCGTCGAGCGAGTGGGGGCGGGGAACACACCGAGCTTATGCTGCATCACGATCCTAATTCGAAACGACAATCATTTTCAGTTACGTTAGAATCTACGACGCCCGAACAATTCGGTCAAGCGAGATGGACCGTTCGGGGACACGAAACCCGCAGGTGGACAACATCTTCGGCGCGGTACAGGAAGCAGGCATGGCAGCTCACCAGCGACTCATGAACATGATGTTCGGAACGATCTGCTCCCAGGTGGTCGGCACCGCCGCCCGTCTCGGGCTGGCCGATCACCTCGGCGACGACGAACTCGATCATCGGGAACTGGCCGCCCGCACCGGGGCCGACCCCGGCGCGCTGGCCCGGCTGCTCCGGGCATTGGCGGCATTGGAGATCGTCGTCGAGACGGGCCCGGGCCGGTTCCGACTGGGCGAGGCGGGAATGCCGCTGCGCACCGACCGCCCCGACTCCCAGGCCGCGGCGGTGCTGCTGTTCACCGACCCGGCTCTGCTGGACTCCTGGAAGCTGACCGAGGAGGCGGTGCGCACCGGCCGTCCGACGTTCGAGGGGCTCTACGGCACCGACTTCTTCGGCTTCCTCGCCACCCGCCCGGATCTGTCGGAACGGTTCAACGCGACCATGCGGCAGGTGAGCCTGCCCATCGCACAACTGGTTCCGGTGAGCTACGACTTCACCCGGCACGGCACGGTGATCGATGTCGGCGGCGGCGACGGCACCTTGATCTCGCAGATCCTTCGGGGCGCGCCCGCGGTGGGCGGCGTCGTCTTCGACTCGCCGAGCGGCGTCGCCGAGGCCGGCGCTACGCTGGCCGCGGCCGGTGTCGCCGACCGCTGCCGAATCGAGGCGGGCGATTTCTTCGCCGCGGTACCCGAAGGCGGCGACCTGTACGTGCTGAAGAACATCCTGCACGACTGGGACGACGAGCGCTGCGCCACGATTCTCGGCCGCTGCCGCGAGGTCACCCCCGCCGACGGCAGGTTGCTGATCGTGGAATCGGTGCTACCCGACCTGGTCGACACCGCCGACCCGGCCCCCTATCTCACCGACATCAGCATGCTCGTCAACATGGGCGGCCAGGAGCGCACCCGCACCGAGTACGAGACCCTGTGCAGCCGAGCGGGTTTCGCGGTCGTCGCGGTGCACCCCACGGTCATTCCCACCTCGTACTCGCTGATCGAGGCCATGCCGGTCTGAACGGATACCTCACCGATGCCCGAGACACCCCGGCCGATCGTGGTCGACCTGCTCGCCGACGATTTCCACGCCCGCGCCCATACCGTCTACGACGAGTTGCGTGCGCACGCACCGATCGTCTTCGCCGAACTGCCCGAACAACCCGGTCGCGGATTCTGGATGATCACCGGATACGCCGTCGCCGAGGCCGCGCTGCGTGCGCCCGGGCTGGCCAACAATCCCCGTGCGCTGCTCACCCCGGCGCAGCGCACCGCCCGGGCCCGGGCGGGCATCACCGATCCGCCCGACTCGATGCTGCTGTCCGACCCGCCGCAGCACACCCGATTGCGCCGAGCCGCACAGCAGGCATTCACGTCGCGGTCGGTCACCGCGTTGCGCCCTTCTGTGATCCGTCACGCCGAGCGCCTGCTGGACGAGGCGGACCGGGCCGCCCGTGACGGCGACGGCACCGTGGACCTGCTGCACACCTACGCCTATCCGCTGTCGCTGACCGTACTCGGCGACATCCTCGGTTTTCCCGCGGAATGGCACCCCGGTCTGCACGATCTCGCGGTCCGCGCCGCCACCGCCGCCACCCCGCTGTCCGGACCGGACCCCGCGCTGCGCGAGCAGCTCGACGCGTATACCCGCGAACTCGTCGTCCGCAAACGCCGCACACCCGGCGACGATCTGGTCAGCAGGCTCGCCCACCCCGCGTCCGGCCGGGACGCGCTCTCCGACCCCGAACTGCAGGCCATGGTCGGTCTGCTGGTCGCCGCGGGATTCGAGACGTCGGCGAGCCTGATCGCCAGCGCCGTGCTGTCGCTGCTCGCCCACCCGGACCAATGGGCCGCCCTGTGTGCGGATCCGTCGCTGGCCGCGCCGGCCGTGGAGGAGACGATGCGCTACTGGGGTCCGGTGGAATCGGCGACCATGCGCCTCGCGCTGGCGCCGTTGCGGCTCGGCGGGCAACGCGTCGAACGCGGTGACCGGGTGCTGGTGTGCACCGCCGCCGCCAACCGCGACCCCGCCCACGTTCCCGATCCGCATCGCTTCGACATCCACCGCGCGCCGCGCCCGCACCTGGGTTTCAGCGGCGGCATCCACAACTGCTTGGGTGCGGCGCTGGCCCGCACCGAGGTCGCGGTCGCGCTCACCACCCTGGCCGGGCGCTGGCCCGGCCTGCGTCCGGCGACCGACCCGGCCGAGCCCCGCTGGCGCCCGGGCATGGGCCTGCGCGGCCTGCGCGCGCTCCCGGTCCGCCCACCCGACTGAGCACCGAAAGCACCATCAGCACAAGGAGTTCGACCATGATATCGCCCACCGCACCCCGATACGACGTCGCCGTTCTCGGTGCCGGGATCGCGGGCAGCACGCTCGCCACGATCCTGGCCAGGCACGGCCTGGCCGTCCTGCTCATCGACGCGGGCGTGCATCCGCGCTTCGTAGTGGGCGAATCGACCATTCCGCATGCGAGCACAACCGTGCGCGTGCTGGCCGAGCGCTACGACGTCCCCGAGCTCGCCGCGCTGTCCACTTTCCAGGACACCGCGGAGAAGGTCGTCAAGACCTGCGGGCAGAAGCAGAATTTCGGCTTCGTGTACCACGAGCAGGACCGCCCGTCCGATCCGCGCAAGGCCAACCAGGTCGTGCTGGCCTCCGGGTACCGCCGTGCCGAGTCGCACTGGTTCCGCCAGGACATCGACGCGCACGTCTACCACCTCGCCGTCCGCTACGGCGTCACCGCGCGGATGAACACCCGGATCGACGACATCGACGTCGATCCCGACGGCGGTGCGACGCTGCGCTCGGCCTCCGGTGAGACGTTCACAGCGAACTATCTGGTCGACGCCACCGGATTCCGTTCCGTGCTGGCCGAGCGTTTCGGGCTCCGGGAACTGCCCACCCGGGCACGCACCCGCTCCCGCTCGCTGTTCACCCACATGATCGGCGTCGAGCCGTTCGACGACGTCGCGCCCGTGCCCTACGATCCGCCGACCCGCTGGCACAACGGCACCCTGCACCACATCTTCGACGGCGGCTGGCTCTGGGTGATCCCGTTCGACAACAACGACGCCTCGACCAACCCGCTGTGCAGCGTCGGGCTCACCCTCACCGGAGACGCCGTCGACGACGACCGCCCGGCCCCTGAGGAAGAGTTCCAGGCCTTCCTCGACCGCTTCCCCGCGGTGGCGAAACAGTTCGCCAACGCGCGCGCGGTGCGGCCGTGGGTGAGCACCGGCCGGCTGCAATATTCCGCGACCGAGACTGTCGGCGACCGCTTCTGCCTCACCGCACAATCCGCGGGGGCGATCGACGCGCTGTTCTCCCGCGGCCTCGCCAACTCCTTCCAGACGGTGAACGCGCTGGCCTGGCGGCTCATCGAAGCGGCACGCACGGGTGACTGGTCCCGCGGGCGGTTCCTCGGTCTGGACGCGGTGCAGCAGCGGATGTTCGACGTGCACGACGATTTCGCGTACTGCTCCTACGTCGGCTTCCGCGATTACGCGCTGTGGGACGCCGTGTTCCGGGTCTGGCACACCTACAGCTTCTACGCCGACGCCGCCCTGGAACACGCGCTGTCCCGGTACTACTCGAGTCGCGACGACGCCGTGTTCCGCACCCTCGAGCGCGCCGATTCCCCGCTGGCGCGCAACATCCGCGAACTGCTGGCGTCGACGCGGGCGACCTGTGCAGCCGTCGAACGCGGCGAGCTGACCTCCGAGGCGGCCGCGACCGCGATCATCGAGCGGATCAACCAGGAACGTTTCTTCCCCGAGTACCTGCCGCACGGCAATCCGGAACACAGGTACATCGACATCGGCCAGGACACGGCGATGGAGTTCATGCGCTGGACCCGCGCCGACGCGCCGAAGTGGATCAGCGAATCCTTCGCGTGATCGCGCCGGCCGGTGCCGCTGCGGCACCGGCCGCGCATCCCCATCCCCGAATCGAACAGTGAGCACGATGAACCGGCACACCACGCTCGACGCCGACGGCTATGTACACAGCGTGCGCCCGCACACCGCCGACCCGCTCGCCCTGACGACCGCGATCGCGGCCTCCGGGCAGCTCACCGACTACGTCGTCTACGAACAGCCCGGCCGCTGGTACCTGGCGGGCAACCCGGTCGGCGCGATCAGCGTCGGGCCGGATCGGCTGCACAGCACCCTCGGCGGCGACCACACCGCATCCTGGTCGGGCACGCCGTGGCCGCATATCCGCGCCGCACTCGACCGGGCGTCGATCCCCGGATGGAAGGCCTACGGCTGGGCCTGCTTCGAACTCTGGGATCCCCGCACCGCGACGCCGGGCGACGTCCTCGCGCACATCATGGTGCCCGGGGTGGAACTGGAGATCACCGCCACCGAGGTCCAGATCAGGAGCTACGGCACCACGTTCGACCTCGACCTACCCGATCCCTCCGGTGTCGCGGCCGGACTCACGCCGATGCCGGTGGGCCGAGTCGACGTCGCGTACCTGGCCAGGGTGGGCGCGGCACAGGAGCGCATCGACGGCGGCGAGTTCCACAAGGTGATCATGTCCCGCCGCGTGGACCTGCCGTTCGCGGTGGATATGCCCGCCACCTATGCGGCGGTCCGGCGCGCGAATACTCCCGCGCGCTCGTTCCTGCTCGATCTCGGCGGCTGGCAGGCGGCGGGCGTCAGCCCGGAAACCGTACTCGAGGCCGACGGCGCCGGGCTCGCCACGACCCAGCCCCTCGCGGGCACCCGAGCCAGGACCGGCGACCCCGTACGCGACCGCGCGCTCCGGGAAGAACTGCTCGCCGACCCGAAAGAGGTGTACGAGCACGCGATCTCGGTCCGGCTGGCGTTCGACGAACTGGCCGGTGTCGGCACCGCCACCCGGGTCGGTGAGTTCCTGGCCGTCAAGGAACGCGGCAGCGTTCAGCATCTCGCGTCCCGGGTCGAGACGCTGTTGCCGCCCGATCGCGACGGATGGGACGCCCTGGCCGCCGTGTTCCCGGCGATCACCGCCTCCGGCATCCCCAAGGCCCCGGCGTGCGCCGCGATCGACCAACTCGAGCCCGGCACTCGCGGCCTCTACAGTGGCACCGTCCTGCGTGCCGACCACACCGGAGTCCTGGACGCCGCACTGGTTTTGCGTGCTGTGTATCAACGGGACGGTCGCGCTTGGTTGCGCGCCGGAGCCGGCATCGTCACCGGCTCGACACCGGAGCGCGAACACGAGGAGACCTGCGAAAAGCTCTCCTGCATCGCTCCCTATCTCGTCGCGGACCGCGCCGGGCAGCCGAGCACCTCTCCCCCGCGGCCGATCCCCGCGTGAACCAATTCGAGTGAACGCTTCGCCCGCGAGGGGAGGTCGCGCTGCCGTCCGGCACGCCCTCGGAGCCCGGTGATCCGGCCCGAGGGCGATTTCCTGTGCAGACCAGTTCGGCATTCGGGTCGACACGCAGTGCCGCAATCGCTTTCGTGGGCACCGTGGCGGTGGGCCTCCCGTGCGCCCTGGTCTGGGCCACCCACGTCGGGCGCAAGCCGCCCTCTCGTCACACCGCGGCGGTGACCTTCCAGTGCCGAGCCCTGGTCTGCGCCGCCCACATCGCGCTGTAGCGCCCCTGCTGTGCCAGCAGTTCGGCGTGGGTGCCGCGCTCGGAGACCACACCGTCCTCCAGCACCAGGATCTGATCCGCCGCCACCACGGTGGACAGCCGGTGCGCGATCACGACGACGGTCTTCGCCGCGACCAATGCGTCGATGGCTTCCTGGACGTACACCTCGCTCTCGGTGTCCAGCGCTGCGGTCGGCTCGTCCAGCACCACGATGGGCGCGTCTTTGAGGATCGCGCGCGCGATCGAAATGCGCTGGCGCTCACCGCCGGAGAGCGCGCCGCCGATCTCGCCGACGCGGGTCTCGTAGCCGTGCGGGAGCCGTTCGACGAAGGTGTGCACATTGGCGGCCCTGGCGGCGGCCTCGATCTGCTCCTGCGTGGCGTCCGGTGCGGCCATCGCGATGTTGGCCCGGATCGTGTCGTCGAACAGATACACGTCCTGGAACACCACCGCGATATTGCGGTAGATCTCTGCCGGGTCGAGGTCGCGCAGGTCGGTGCCGCCGATCCGGACGCTACCCGCGTCGGGGTCGGCGTAGCGGGTCAGCAACCGGGTCACCGTCGTCTTCCCTGAGCCGGACGGGCCGACCAACGCGGTGAGCGAGCGCGCCGGCGCGGTGAAGGACACCCCGCGCAATACCGCGCCGCCGTCGCCGTACCCGAAGTGCACGTCGGCGAATTCCAGGTCGTGCGCGGTGATCCGCGCCTCCGGGGCACCGACCGGCAGCACGGGCGTATCGAGCACGTCGCCGACGCGCTCCAGCGCCGAATCGATGACCTCGAAGATCGCCGACAGGTTCGCCATGGTCGACAGCGGTTCGGCGAAGCGCACGGCGGCGGCGACCACGGCGATCAGCAGCGCCGCCGACAGCCGCAGGTCCAGCACCAGGGCCGCGCCGACGGCCACCATCGCCACCAGGCAGAGTTGAACGACGCTGGAAGCCAACAGGCCGGGCCAGGTCAACCGCTTCTGCATCGCCGACATGGCTTCGTTCTGCTCGCGCAGAGTCTCGACCAGCCGCTGCGACGAGCTGCCCACCTGCCCGGTCGCCCGCAGCACCGGCAGTCCCTGCACGTACTCGACCACCCGGTTCGCCGCCGCGGCATCGGCCGCGTCGGTCCGGCGGGCACCCACGCCGGTGATCTGCTGGATGCGGCGGACGAAGAACACCGCGAACGGCAACGACACCGCGAGCACCAGACCGAGGCGCCAGTCGACGGCGAAGATGATCACGCCGATGATGACGGGCACTGTCACCATCTGGATGAACAGCAGCGCCATCCCGGACGATCCCATCGTCGCGTTGGCGACATTGCTGCCCATCACCGTGGTGAGATCGCCTGCGGCGCGGCGTTCGAGGTCGGCCTGCGCCATGGTCCGCAGTCGCTCACCCAGCCGCAGCCGGGTGCCCGCGAGCACGTCGGCCCAGCGGCCGAACTCGAACCGGAGCTGCCCGTAGTGGCAGGCCGCCTGGAGCACCCAGCACACCACGAGCACCGCGAACCAGCGCCATGCGGCGGTGGTGTCGACCTCGGGTCGGCTCAGTTCGTAGAGGATCGGAACGAGGGTGGCGTAGGCGGCAGCCTGCAGGATCGACGCGAGCAGCGCGAACCACAGGGTGCGGCGGAACTCGTCTCGGTAGTCACCGGCGGCGAGCAGCATGAGCCGCAGGATTCTTCTCATCGGTGCGTGATCTCCTCGGTGGTGCCCGCGCCGAGGCCCCAGCCACGGGCGCGCTGGTGGTGCTCCCAGAGCCGGGCGTAGGTGCCACCGGCCGCGACGAGTTCGCTGTGCGTGCCGGTTTCGGCGACCCGGCCGGATTCGAGCACCACGATCTGGTCGGCGTCGACGATCGTGGACAGCCGGTGCGCGACCACGAGCACGGTGCGGCCGCGGGTGAGTTCGGCGATGGCGTCCTGGATGGCCGCCTCGTTCTCCGGATCGGCGAACGACGTCGCCTCGTCGAGGATCACGATCGGTGCGTCCATCAGAAGCGCCCGCGCGATGGTGATCCGCTGCCGTTGGCCGCCGGAAAGCCGGGCGCCGCGCTCGCCGACCGGGGTCTCATAGCCCTGCGGCAGTTCCGTGACGATGAAATCGTGTGCCCGCGCGGCCCGCGCCGCCGCCTCGACCTCGGCGTCGGTGGCCGACGGCCGGCCCAGCCGGATGTTCGCGGCCACGGTGTCCGACAGCAGGAACGGGTCCTGAAAGACCATCGCCAGGTGCCCGAGCAGGGCCTCGGACGGGATCTGCCGCACGTCGACACCGCCGACCAGCACCTGCCCGGAGTCCACGTCCCAGAACCGCGGAATCAGCCGCGCGACCGTCGATTTCCCGGACCCCGACGGCCCCACCAGCGCGCACACGGTCCCGCTCGGCACTGTCAGATCGACACCGTCCAGGGCGGCCCGGTCCGCGCCCGCGTAGCCGAACCGGACGGACCGGAATTCGATCGACCCGTCGACCGGGCGCTGCGGGCGCTCGGGCTCCGGCAACGGCGAAATCTCGAGCACGTCGACGATCCGCGCCGCGCCGGCCTTGGAGTCGTTGATCAAATTCGACAGATTCATCAACGGCACCACCGACTCCACCGGCAGGGTGCCGATGAGGATGGCCGCGATCAGCGTGGCGGGCGACATGGACCCGGCAGAGGACAACCAGATGCCCACCGCGGTCACGATGACGATGGTCGGCAGCGGCGCGACGGTCAGGTTGGCGAAGATCATCGCGCCGCGATTGTTGTTCTGCCAGTTGGTGGTAGCGACATTGAACTGCCGAACCCGGTCCACGAACCGGCGGAAGGAGACGGTGCCGTCGTCGAAGGTCCGCACCACGGGCATCCCCTGCACGAATTCCACCGTCGCCGCGTTGATCGCCTCGTTGGCCTCGTCGTAGCGACGCCGGGTCTCGACGTAATCGCGCAAGCTCAACTGCATCCCGACGAACACCACCGGCAGGAACAACGCGACCGCCAGCAGCAGCCGCCAGTCCACGAACCCCAGGGCGATCAGCGCCGCGACCGGCTGCGCGATGGTGAACCCGGCGAGCGGCACCGCGTCGGCCACCGCCATGTGCAGCCCGCGCACATCGTCCTGGACAACCTTTTTCGCCGCGCCCGAGCCCAGCCGCTGCGCCTCCCCCAGCGGAATCCGGGCCAGATGTGTGGCGAGATCGCGGCGCAGGCGCTGCTCGAGATCGAACGAGGCCAGGTGCGAGAGCAGGAAAGACCAGGCACGCAACGCGAATCGGGCGACGAACCCGGCGGCGGCGAGCACGAGGCACAGCACGACCGTGCCGCTCGCGGGATCGGCGGCAAGGAGTTCTCGCAACGCGAGTGCCAGGCAGACGAACCCGGCGACTCCCGCCGCGCCCCCGAGCGCGGCGACCGCGAGCGCGGCCCCGAGCCGTCCGCGGACCGGTTCGGTCACCTGGAAGAGCGCGCTGCCGGGAGTCACCTCGGGTGCGTCCCCGGCCAGCTGCGGCTCCTGCTCCACCTCGTCCGCCTGGAGCGTCGCTCCGGTCCCAGTCATGTCACGGCTCCCGTCGATTCCCCGCGTACAGCTCCCGGCTCGACCGCCGGTCAATGAAAACGATTATCATTAACAAGAGCTCGACCTTAACACAGTCGGAGGCCGCCCGAGAAGGCGGCGATCAGAGCCTACGGCGATTTTCCCGACGCGTGTTTTTATCATGGGACCACACCCCGGCTCTCCTGTCGAGAGCGCCATCGGAAGAATAGAGCGCCATGCCGATCTCCACGCCCCGCCGCCGCGGCCGACCGGTCCGCCTGGAACGCGAGGCGGTCGTCGCCGCCACCGGCGACATGCTCGCCACCGACGGTGCCGACGCGTTCAGCATGCGGCGCCTCGCCGCGCGACTCGGCGTCAGCACGGCGGCGATCTACCATCACTTTCCCACCAAGAGCGCCCTGTTCTTCGCCGTTCTCGATGCCCGCGCCGACGACCTGCAGCGCCCGGACCTCCCCACGGACCCCCGGGGCCGGCTGGTGGCGATCGTCCTCTACCTCATCGAGACCCTGCACGAATTGCCCTGGGTGGTCGACATTCTCGTCACCGGCGAGACCTACGGCCGGGCGGCGATGTGGATCCTCGACGAGTTCGTCGGCTGCGCAAGGACGCTCGGCGCCACCGATGAGCAAGCGGTCTACCTGTATTCGGTGCTCTGGCGCTTCACCCTCGGTGAACTCGCCGCCCGCCGGGCAGCCGACGACCGCGCCGCCGCGACCCGCCGCGGCCAAGCGCCTCCGCACTGGACCGAGTCCGCCGCCACCGACCTACTCGACGATTTCCCCGCCGCGGTCGGTGTCCTGCCGCAATGGACGGCCGCGGTGGCGCGCTACGACGTCCGCAAGGCCGTCAGCGACGTCGTCGACGGTCTCGTCGCGAATCTCGCATCGGCCGACGACTGACCGCGCCGTTCATTCGGCCGTCGCCCAACCGCTCACTCGACAGATCAGCCGAGGCCCAGAGCGGGCGGCGCCGCTCGAGAACACATCCGGACACCGTCATCGCCACTCTCGACCAGCGACACCGCGCATGGTAGCCGTGATCGCCGCGCTCGCCGATAGCGTGAACGTCGGCGCCGGCCGAGTGCGGCCGGACACCCCCTTGCGTCCGGGAGGTACGTGTGTCGGTGGTGCTTCGAGGTATCGGATGGATCGTCCTGTACGTCGCGGTCGCGGTGGTGCCACTGGCGTTCGCCGTTGTCGGTCCAGTGGGAGGCGGCCGGGGGTTCTGGGTGGAGTTCTCGGTCGCGCTGGGGTTCGTCGGCATGTCCATGCTGGGGGCACAGTTCGCACTCGTCGCACGCTTTCGTGCTGTGGCAGCGCCCTTCGGCGAGGACGCGCTCGTGCAGTTCCATCGCCAGATCTCTTATGTGGCACTGGCTTTCATTCTCGCTCATCCAGTCCTGCTACAGGCGGGCGGCGTCGACATCGTGGCTCTGTTGAACCTCGCCGAGGCGCCGTGGCGGGCGCGCTGCGCGATCGCATCGACGGTGCTGCTGCTGATCGTGATCGCGACCTCGGTGTGGCGGCAGCGGCTGCGCATTCGCTACGAGGTGTGGCAGCTGATCCACGGTGGTCTCTCGGTCGCGGTGGTGGCGCTGGCACTGGCGCACATGCTGCTCGTCGGCTACTACCTCGACGCGACGTGGAAGGTGTGGCTGTGGATCGTGATGACGGTGGCGCTGGTGGGGCTGCTCGTATGGGTGCGCGTCCTCGCGCCGCTGCGACGGCTGCGCAGGCCGTGGCGTGTGGCGAAGGTGACCGCCCACCCGTTCTCGTTCTCCTCCAGTGCGGAGGACACCGGCCAGATCGCGATCACCATCAAAGCACTCGGCGATTTCACCGCCACCGTCGGCGACATCACCCCCGGCACCAGGGCCTTCCTCGACGGACCGCACGGCGTGTTCACCCCCGATCGCCACGAAGGCCCCGGCTTCGTCCTCATCGCGGGCGGCGTCGGCATCACTCCCGCGATGTCGATCCTGCGCACCATGGCCGACCGCGGAGATCGGCGCCCGTTCCTGCTGTTGTACGCGGTCCGAAACCTCGACGAACAAACCTTCGACGAGGAGATCGCCGGCTTGACCTCGCTCCTCGACCTCACCACCGTTCTCGTGCCCCAGAACCCGCCGCCGGACTGGGACGGCGAGAGCGGCTTCATCGACCGGGCGCTGCTGCAGCGACACCTACCCGCCCGGTACCGGCACCACCAATACTTCATCTGCGGCCCGGCGCCCATGGTCACCGCGATCGAGGACGCACTCGCCGCCGCCGATGTCCCCGCCGACCGCGTTCACACCGAACGCTTCACCTTCGTCTGATCCCGGAGACACGCATGCGTCACACCTACACCACCCGCGCGGTCTGGATCATCACACTCATCCTGCTCGCCGCCTGCGCCCTCTTCGCCCTCGGTTCGGCCTGAATCGGCGCACCACTTCCATAGGTCAGCGATCTGCCCGGACAGGTCGGTGATCCAGGGTGCGCTGGTTCAAGCCCTGACGCCGATGGCATCGTCGCAATCGCCCGCAGCGGTATCCGTGTCCCGGCAGAGCGCGGCTGCCGGGTGGTCGCACCCGAGCCGTCGCGGTATGCGCATCGGCTAGGAACGAAGCAGCCCGCAAAGCCCCAGCGGGCGGAACGGTTGAGTGGTCACACATCCGCCTTCGCGAGCGACAGCAGTAACTCGATCGCGTACTGCACCGACTGGTCGAGAACCGCTGCCGGGTCTCCGTCGTATTGCCGATGACTCGCTCGGGACTCGGTGCGCGAGACCACGCAGAACCACACCGACCCGGCGGGCTCCCCGTCTTCTGGACCGGGGCCACCGACCCCCGTGGTCGCGACCGCGATATCGGCATCCATCAGTGATCGCACGCCCTCGGCCATCGCCCGCGCCGCGGTCTCGGATACCACCGGCACCTCCGGAACATCCAGCACTCGCCGCTTGACCTCGCTGGAGTAGGCCACGACCCCGCCGCGGAACCACGCCGCCGAATCCGGCGCGGCACCGAGGGCCGCGGCGAGATTGCCCGCCGTCAACGACTCGGCGACAGCGACCGTCAAGCCACGGCGATCGACGAGATCAGCAAGCTCCTTCGCGGCTTCGACCATTGTCTCCCTCGCCCTTCGCGCTTCGCCCGGCCTCGCTCCCCATCGCAGCCCGGAGCCCTCGCGCGTGCGCATGGCTCATCGTTCTGCGCTGAGGTGCAGGAACCCTTCAACTCCCGACAGGCTACTAGCAGCCATCGCCGGGACGGTGTCAGGACGCCCGGCGTGTGGGTGTTCAGGGGCGCATCCGGAGGGCAGGCCGCATTCAACGCGCTACCCCGTCTGGCCACCGGTGCGATCGATGTCGTCACCGAAGCTCTGCACGCCACACTCGAAGCGCTGATGGGCGCCTCGGGTAGCGAAGTAGAGAACCTCCAGTCGAGCCATCACGAATCACACGATGCGGCCGTGATCGGCATCGATGATCCCGAAGTCGGAAAACGATTGCGCGCCTTCCTCGTTGCCGGCCCGCACGCAACAGCCGACGGGCGCACGGCGCGCGAGCGAGGACGTCGGCAAGTAGATCTACGTGCCTGTCGGTCCACGCCTTTGCTGTCGTCAAGCCGAACCCGAGCCTTTCGGCGCGGGGTTGATCGTGTCGCCGTCCCAGCTCAGGTCGGATTCCTCGGTGACCTCGAAGGTCTCGAAACGATCGTCGGCCAGCACCGCGTCGACCAGGGTGCGTGAGCCGGCGACGATCGTGGAGTCGAAGTCGATTTCGCTGGCCACGACCCATGCCTGATCGGCGGGCCAGAGCAGCTGGGGCGTCACGCCGGGGAAGTCGGTCGTCCATCCGAGGCCGGCGGCATCCACCCAGTCGGGGTCGGCGAGTTCGGTGAGACCGGTGTCGAACAGCATGTAGTCGCGCCCGGGCCACGGCAGGAACGGTCCGGCGTCGAACGCTCGTCTGACCTGCGGCGAGACCGAGGCTGCCAGTTCGGCCTCGATGCGCGCTCGCTCCCGGGCAAGAGTGTTCGGATCGCCATCGGTGGACGCGATGCACACCACACCCGTTGATGTGTTCAGCTCGCCGAATCCATGCCACACTGCGGCCGTCACCTGGTCCGGCGTCTCGGTGGTCGCGCGAAGGTGATCGGTGAGCGCGGCCAGCAAGCGCGGATCGAACCAGCCCTCGTCGGACTGGCCGACCTCCCAGCCGTCGTCGAACGTCATCGCGGCCTGATTCTCACCGTCGGTGAGGTGACGCCACTGCACCAGCGGATGCATCACTCTGCCATTGCGCGCCGCGACCTCGGCCCACGGCCACATCGCCTCCTCGACGACCGCGGATCCGCCCCACTCGTCGGTGACCTCGGCGTCGCGGCGGACCGCCTCCACCGGGTGCAGGATCCGCGCGTATGCCTCGAAGCCGATCCCGGCGACACTGCCGACCCCGTGCTCGCCGGCGCGCGCCAGCAGCCACGCGCCACGCTCGACGTCCGTTGTGAATTCCACTCGGCCAGCGTAGTGATCCACGTCCTTCGGGCAGCCCTGTCTCCGTCGTCGGGCCGGTGGGTGGATCGCCCGCTCCTGCCGCACGCCACGCCTACCGGTTCGGGCCAGGCCGGACGTGGCAGTCCTGTCGAGATGCGCGGCGAGGACCGGCGAGGCGGCGTTGCAGGTTCGGCGATAGTTCCCGGAACCGTTACCGCGACCACGATTCGGCGTCAGCGCGTCGGTGTATCCGGTAGTGGGTGCGTCCAGTGCCGGATCGACCCGCGTAGCGCGAAGAAGGAGCCGTCCCGATGTCCGCGAAGCTCGCCGCCTCCCCCAGCTCCGGCGACGACCTGCCGGCGGCGTTGCGTTGTTTCATCCGTGCCCGAGGTGCGGGCTACCTCGACGATCCCAATATCACGTCCATCGGCATCGGCTACAAGATCACCGATGGCGCGGCGACGGATGTGTTGTCGGTGCAGTTCACCGTCGGCAAGAAGGTGGGCCCCGAGCAGTTGGAAGCGTTGGGCACGAGCATGATTCCGGAAACGATCGACGTCGATGGTGTCGCGGTGCCCACCGATGTGCTCGAACGCCGGTACGAGCCGTCGTTCCGCATCGTGGCCGAGGCCGAGCCGCCGCAGACCAAGGTGCGCAGGGATCCAGTCGTGCCCGGTATCAGTGTCGCCAATATCAACGGGACCGCGGGCACCCTCGGGTGCATCGGCTACGACGCCGCCGACGGCACACCGCTGGTGTTGAGTAATTGGCACGTCCTGCACGGACCCGGCGCAGCGATCGGTGACATCGTCGTCCGGCCCGGCCCGCACGACGACAACCGCACCGACCGCAACCGGCTCGGTGTGCTGCGGCGCTCGCACCTCGGGATCGCCGGCGATTGCGCGGTCGCCACCATCGAGGATCGCCGGTTCGAGACCGCGATCCTCGGACTCGATCTCACGCCGACCGACATCGGCGATCCCGAACTCGGAGACACGGTGGTCAAGAGCGGGCGCACCACCGCCATCACCCATGGTGTGGTGCGGCGCGTCGACGTCATCGTCAAGATCGGCTACGGCGATGCCGGCGAGCACCGGATCGGCTGCTTCGAGATCGGGCCCGACCCGGCGCATCCGGCCGCCGATGGGGAGATCAGTCGCGGCGGCGACTCCGGCGCGGTGTGGATGGCCACCACCGGCACCGCGCCCACCACCGTGATGGTCGGTCTGCACTTCGGCGGCGAAACCGACTCCAGCCCGGACGAGCACGCTCTGGCCTGCCTGCCACGCTCGGTGTTCGAGAAGCTCGGAATCACCCTCACACCACCGTCGGCGACGCAAACCGTCGCTGCCACCGGCTTCGATGTGGACTTCCTCGGCACCCGCGTCGACCTACCCGAACTCGATCCCGCCCTCGTCGACGACACCGTCACCCTCGACGGCTCACCGGTTCTCACCTACACCCATTTCTCGCTGGCGTTGAGCAAGTCGCGGCGGTTCGCCCGCTGGGTCGCCTGGAATATCGATGGCAGTGACGTCAAACGTCTCGGCCGCAACGGAATCGATTTCACCCTCGATCCTCGGATCCCGGCCGAATATCAAGCCGGCAACGAGCTCTACCGCGACAACCGCATCGATCGCGGGCACATCGCCCGCCGCGCCGACCTACTGTGGGGTCCGCGCCCCGAGGCCGAACAAGCCAACCGCGACTCGTTCTACTACACCAACATCACCCCACACATGGACGACTTCAACCAGTCGGGCCGCAACGGCATCTGGGGGCAACTCGAAGACGCCGTCTTCGCCGATGTCGACCTCGACAACCTCCGCGTCACCATCATCGCCGGCCCGATCTTCCACGACGACGACCGCAGCTACCGCGGCTTCCGTATCCCCCGCGAGTTCTTCAAAATCATCACCTACATCACCAACGGCCGACTACACAGCCGCGCGTTCCTTCTCACCCAGAACCTCGACCAACTCGAAGCACTCGACCTCGACGAATTCCGCACCTACCAAGTCACCGTCACCGAGATCGAGAAACGCACACAACTCACCTTCCCCGAAACGATCCGAACCAGCGACTCCACTACCGAAACCACCACACAACCAACACCACTCGACACCGTCGAGGGCATCCGCTGGTAGCCGCCGAGCCGATTCCGGATCGATTCGGTCTGGCGCGCGGCGAACGACTCGGGCGTGCGGCGCCCATCGCCCACAGAGGGTTCGACAGTTGGGGGTCACGATGGTCACGGCCGCGGTGGACAGCAGGAACCCGAAAGGTGTGCCCAGTTGCATGATTCCGGCCCAGCGCCCGCGGTTGCCCGCGTCGGCGTGCTCGACGACCATGAGCGCCGCGCCACCCCACTCCCCTCCCACCGCGATTCCCTGCACGATCCGCAGCAGCACCAGCACGATTGGCGCAGCAACACCGATCGCGTGATACGTCGGTAGCAGGCCGATCGCCGCGCTGGACAGGCCCATCATGACCATGGTGATCATCAGCATCGATCTGCGGCCGAGCCGGTCACCGAAATGCCCGAATGTCTCCCCGCCGAGCGGACGAGCGATATAGCCGGTCGCGAGGGTGCCGAAGGAAGCGATTGTGCTGAGCGCCGATCTCGATACTGCCGCGGCCACGCGGACGCTCGGCAAGGCTCCAACGCAGGCGCACAATGGGCAAGGCTGAGGCCCGCTCAGCGGAATGCGCGCCCGGCACGCACTTCCCGCCCACCGGGAGCAGGGCTCGCGCCGAACTCGGGGGGTCAGTGAGATGGGCGTATGCCCCATCCAGCGATCGCGACTCCCGGTCGGTTGCTGAACGGCCGGCGCGCAGTGGTCACCGGTGGTGCCGGCGGGATCGGCACGCCTATCGCGGTATCGCCGGCCGCTCGTCGACGGCGGCACGCCTGGCAGCGGCGGGTGGGTACCGCGTGCCTCGGGTGGCTGGACGAACCGTCCCCGCGACCCGTGACCGAGGAGGCCCGCCGTGATCACCGCTGAGGACCGTGCCGAGCTGTCCGATCTCGTCCACCGGTACGCGAGTTGTGCCGACCGCAGGGAACTGGGCGAGCTCGCCCACTTGTTCACCGAAGACGCGGTGCTCGCCGTGCCGGATCCACCGCGCACCATGCGCCCGACGCATGAAGCGCGCGGCCGCGCCGCGATCATCGAGACCTGCCGCACGCTCGAACGCACCCACGCCACCCTGCATGCCATCGTGGGCAACGTTTTCGACATGGCCGCGGCACCCGACACGGCGACCGGCGACGTCGCGTGCATCGCGCACCATCTCACCGGCAAGCCCCGGCAATGCCGTCGATGTCGTGTGGCATCTGCGCTACCGAGACCGCTATCGGCGCGTCGACGGACGCTGGTTGATCGCGCGCCGGGTCCTGCACCTGGGATGGACGGAGCGGCGACCGGTTCTCGCACTGGGTGATCTCGACTCCTGAAAGGGTTTTCATGAAGATTCTGATCGTCGGCGGCACCGGCATGATCGGCGCGCACGCAGCTCTACATCTGCGCGAGCACGGCAATGAGGTCACGGTGGCGGCACGCAATCGGCTGGACAGCCGTTCCCCTGTCCACGATTTCCCCGTGCTCATCGGCGATTACACCGAGCAGACCTTCACCGCGACCCAGCTCGCGGCGTTCGACGCCATCGTTTTCGCCGCCGGCCAGGACTTCCGCCATATGGGTCGCGGAGCCGACGAATCACAGTTCTGGCAGAAGACGCAATCCGAGGGTGTCCCGCGATTCGCGGCGCTGGCCAAAGCGGCCGGCGTGCACCGTTTCGTCCAGATCGGCAGCTACTACCATCATGTGCGGCCCGACCTTGCCGACGCGCTGCCCTACGTCGCGGCCCGCCGAGCCGCCGACGAGGGCGCAAGGGCACTCGCTGATGATTCCTTCAACGTCTCGACGCTCAACCCTCCGAACATCCTCGGCGCCATCAGCGGCCGCTCCGCCAAGCGCTATCGCAAGCTGTTCTCCTGGGCGGCAGGCACCGAACCACAGATCCCTGATTTCGCACCACCCGGTGGCACGAACTACATGTCCGCTCGATCGCTCGCCCAGGCGATTCGGGGTGCGTTACAACATGCCGAACCGGGAAGGGCTTATCTGATCGGCGATGAGAACCTCACCTTCCGGGAGTACTTCCAGATGCTCGTCGACGCCGCGGGCGGTGGCCGGGTGATCGTTGAGCGCGATGACGAGCATCCACTCCTGCCCGACGGATTCATTGTCCAAGGCCGCGGGAATGTGATCAGCTACCAGCCGGACCCGACCGAGACCGAGCTGCTCGGCTACGACCGCAATGACTGTTCGCGGGCGATCGAGCAAATGTACGAAACGGTCCGGGCAGAACCGGCTGTGTGATCCCTCATCGAGCGACGCCAACGGACGTGCTCAACGAGCGGCAGCGCGCGGACAGGCCGTCGACCATCCATGCCCCTGAGCTGAGCCGGATCCGACCGATAATGGCCGGTCGGCGTTACCCCAGCCGAGCGGCGCGGTGCAGGTCAGACGGCTGTCGCCACCTCGCCGACCCACGGTAGAACCGCGTCACGCACGCGCACTGTGCGCGGCAGCAGGCCGTTGGCGGCCAGTAGGTCTGCCGCGCGCTGCTGCTCGTCCAGGAAGGCCTCGTCCACCGGGTGGACGCCGAAGGGGCGGCCGCGGAGCGCTGCCTCCCAGGCGTCGAGGTCCGCGCCGGCGCCTTTGGCGCGTGCGTCGTCGACGAAGTACTGGGCGGCCGCACGGGGATTCTCGGTGATCCACGTGTCGGATTCCTCTAGTGCGGCAAGGATTTCGGCGATCGCCACGCGGTTCGACTCGGCGAAGTCGCGGCGGGTGAACCACAGTGAGGGATGACTGAACAGCGGTTCGGTTGCCACCAGGGTGTGCAGATCGGTGGTTGCTTCCACCGCGGCAAGGCCCGGGTAAGCGCCCACCCACGCGTCGAGCGAGCCGTCGAGCAGCGCGGCGCCGCCGTCGTGGACGTCGGTGTCGACCGGGGTGATGTCCGACCAGCGCAACCCGGCCTGGTCGAGCGCGAACAGCAACAGCGTGGTCTGCCAGGAACCGTGCGCGATGCCGACTCGTTTGCCACGCAGATCCGCCGGGGTGCGGATGCCGCTGGCGGCGGTGGTGACCAGCCTGCCGTTTTCCACCCGCGGCCCGGAGATGCCGAGGTACACCAGGTCGCGGCCGTGGGCGAGGCCGGTGATGGGCGGTGTGAAGCCGGTGCCGATCACGTCGTAGCCGCCCTCGGTGAACAGCCAGTCCGAATGCAGGGTCGGCAGGCCGGATCGTGGGTCGACGCGCTGGCCTGCGGGCAGGTCACGCAGATCGACCCATTCCACGTCGGGCAGGCGGCGCTCGAGGATGCCGCGGTGACGCAGGACGAACAGGGAGTTGTTGTGCGGGAAGTAGCCGATGCGAATGGTCATGGGAGTGCTCCTGTGGGCTCAGAGGAGGCCGCGGCGGCGGGCCTCGTCGGCCAGGCCGGTGCGGCCCCACTGCACGGCGAGGTTGGAGGGGTCGAATTCGACCGAGCCGCCGAGGGTTTCGGCGATGGCTTGATACTGTGCGCCTTCTTCCAGCAGGACGACGAACTTCGCCAGCTCGAGCAGGCCGGCCCGGCCGATGACGTTGGCGCCGCCGTTGGCCTCGAAGATGGCGACGAGGTCGGGGTCCTCGGCCAGCCGTCGCAGGATGAACTCCCCCGCGCCGATGCTGCGATCGATATGCGGCGGGATTTCCCGGGAGAGCGTGAGCCGCTGGGCGGCGGCGTAGCGGATCGGCAGCGTTCGGTGGGTCTGGGCCCAGCCGCCAAGCCAAGGGCTGTGCACGTGGACGATCGAGGTGATCTCCGGGTGACGGCGGAACACCTCGGCGTAGCCGGTGACGAAACCGGCCGGGCCGGCGCCGTCGAGCACCGTGCCGTCGAAGGCGGCCACGATCGGGCGCACGGTCTGGTCCTCGGCCCAGGGGCCCGGGGCGTTGAGTGCGATGGCGATCTCCTCGCCTGGTACCCGTTCGACGAAGTTGACGGTGCCGTTGCCGGTGACGGTGCCGGTGTCGCGGAACACCCGCAGTGCCCGCTCGGCGTCGCGGGTTGCGGCGGCGGCGAATTCGGCGACGGCGGCAGGTAGCCGGGTCTCGGTGGTGGTCACGGTGTTCTCCTCTTATCGGACTGTGGTGAGCGCGGTGGATTGGGCTCGGGCGGTGAGCCGGGAGCGACCGAGCAGCGGCAGCACCTCTTCGCCGACGCGGTAGGCCTCCTCGAGATGCGGGTTACCCGCGAGGATGAACGCGTCGACGCCGAGCGCGATGAGGTGGTCGAGCCGTTCGGCGACCTGTTCGTAGCTGCCGACCAGCCCGAAGGCCGGTCCGCCGCGGATCAGGCTGAACCCGCACCACACATTCGGCGACACCTCGAGATCGCGGTAGCCGGTGATGGTCTCGGGCACCCAGCCCTTGATGCGGGCCGCACCGACCGAGTCGCCGCGGGCCGCGCGTTCGGCGGCGCCGCGGTCGACGAAGGCCCAGCCTTGTTCGATCTCGGCCCAGGCGGCTTCCTCGGTGTGCCTGGCGACGATGTCGATGCGGACCGCGAATTTCGGTGTCCTGCCCAGATTTTCGGCATGCGCGCGCACGCCGTCGAATTTCGCGCGCAGATCGTCGAACGGTTCCAGCCAGGACAGGTAGTAGTCGGCGTGCCGCCCGGCGGCGGCGACGGCGGCGCCGGAAGAGCCGGAGAAGTACACCTCGGGGAACGGTTGCCCGGCCAGGCCGGGCGGCAGCGCGGCGCCGTGGGTGGTGAAGAACCGGCCGTCATGGTCGTAGGGCTCGCCGTCCCAGACTCCGCGCAGCACGTCGAGGAATTCGCTGGTGCGCCCGTAGCGATCGTCGTGGGCGACCTTATCGCCCCACCACAGCTGCGCCGGTCCCCCGCCGCCGCTGATGATGTTGTAGACCAGCCGGCCACCGGTGGCCCGCTGCAGACTCGCCGACATCCGCGCCGCCTGCACCGGATGCAGAAACCCGGGTTGGAAGGCGACCATGAAGCGGTAGGTGGTGGTTTCGCGGGCCAGCGCCGCCGAGACCGCCCATGGATCGTCGGTCACCGGGAAGGACGGCAGCAGCCCACCGAGAAAGCCCGCCGATTCGGAGGCGCGTGCGACGGCGGCCATATGGTCGATGTAGCCGTAGTCGTCCAGCCTGCCCCCTCGAATCGCCGGGGCGATATTGCCGGGGCGATAACCGTTGGCGTGGCCGCGGTTGTAGCGGCGCGGGGTGCGCAGGGAGGCGTGGTCGCCCTCCATCCCGATGCGCCAGTAGATGTCGATGGTCACGCCGGAACCTCCTCGGCGGCGGTGAGCGTGCGCCCGGCCGGATCGGCCAGGTGCAGCAGGTGCTCGCCCGCGCGATGTACTTCTTCGATGTGCGGATGGCCGCTGAGCACGACCGTGTCGATGCCCGCCGCCGTGTACTCGCGCAACCGCGCGGCCACCTGCTCATAGCTACCGACCAGGCCGATCGGCTGCGGGTAGCCGAGATCGGTGAAGCCGGCCCAGCGCCCGTCGCCGAGATCGAGCGTGTGCGCCGCACCGGCGTCGTGCCCCAGCTCGTGCCACTGTCTGCGGACTCGTGCCCACGCTTCCTGCTCGGTCTGCCTGGCCACCACCGGTACCTCCACCGCTGCCCGGACCGTGCGGCCCGCCGCGGCGGCGCGCTCGCGCAGGGCGCCGACCGCCGCGGTGGCACCTTCCGGAGATTCGGTGAACACGTGCACGTCACCGTGACGAGCCGAGAGATCCAGTGCCGCAGCCGAATCGCCGGTCAGGTGGACCAGCGGGAACGGCAGGCCGGACAGGATGCCGCGGAAGCCGCCGTCGACCACGTCGTAGAAGCGGCCCTCGAAGGCGAAGCCCGTCCCCTCGAAGCCGGCGCCCGGCACCGGGTCGGCGTTCCACACACCACGGGCCACGGTCAGGAACTCGGCCGCGCGGGCATAGCGGTCGGCCCCGGCCACGGTGTCGCCGCGGGCGGCCGCCGCGTCGTCGTCGGTGTCGACGACCAGCCGCCAGGCGAGTCTGCCGCGCGAGATCCGTTGCAGGGTGGCCGACATCTTCGCGGCGTATACCGGTGTGCCGAAGGCGGGGTCGAATTCGACCACCACGGTGGCGTGACGGGTGCCGCGCAGCGCACCGCCGGCGACGATCCAGGACTCCTCGCCGAACGGGTCGTAGGGTGCGAGCACACCGTCGAGGCCTGCGAGTTCGGCGGCGTCGATGATCTGGGCCAGATCATCGAAGGGTCCGTAGCGGCCGGGGCACGGATCGGTGGCGGGACTCGGCGGCCGCTGCGCGCCGAAACCGCCTCGGTGCCGTAGCTCGGGCCGGGCGCGCCTGCCGTCGCCGCGAGTAGGCAGGCGCCAGAGGAATTCGGTCATGCCGCCGCCTTCTCGGCCTCGACGAGCTCGCGCGCCCGTGCCAGTGGTTCGGCCGCCACCCAGGAATCCAGATCGAAGTCCTCGGCCAGGAATCCGTGGGAGTAGAGGAACTGCTTCTGCACCCCGAGGAGTTCGAGCCGGTCCTGCGACAACGAGGGGTGCAGGCCATGCCGGAGCCCGGCGCCATAGGCGGCGAGTACGCCCTCGGGCCCGGCGAAGGTCTCCCGTTGGAGTACGTCGCGGACACGGTCGGGGTTGTCGGCGGCCCAGTCCGCCGCGCGCAGGCTCTGCGCAAGGAATCCGACGACGACCTCGGGCCGGCGGTCGAGCAGCTCGGCGTGCACCGTGATCGGGCGCGGTGTGCCGTTGTTGACGCGCAACCGGGTGTCGGTGGTGGCGTCCAGATCCACCGCTACCCGCAGCCCGTGTTCGGCGGCCACGTCCTTGGCGCGCGCACCCTTCACGTAGATCGCGTCGACCCGGCCGTCGAGCAGCTCGGCCACTCCCCAGGTGGTGGACCGGTCGCGCGCAATGCCGTTGCGCACCTGGGGATCCCGATCGACGGCGAGCTCGACCACGGTCACATCGGCCAAGGTGTGCCCGCTCAGCCGCAGGGCGTTGGCGAAGCCGTGCAGCGCCATCGCCCGTGGGAAACTCCGCGCCTGGTCGGCGGCCCACGCGGGGACACCGATCCGGATGCCGGGCAGGTCGGCGGGGCCCGCGACCGCCGAGTCGGGGCCGACCAGGATGGCCTGCGCCTCGTCGATCCAGGTGAGCCCGACCAGTCGGGTGGGTGAACCCTGCGCGCGGGCAGCCAATGCGGGCACATTGCCACCCTCGCGGATCAGGCTCGGCAGCTCGTGCAGAAAGTGGTGGCCGGCCAGTTCCGGCCCGGCGTCCTGCAATACGCCGAAGTCGAGGCCCGCGGCCGACGCGGTCTCGCCGAGCCAGCCGAGACTGTGCGCCAGACCGCTGGCGGTGGGGACCTGGCAGCGGGTGTACCAGAGAGTGTCGGTCATGGGGCGCTCCTGAGGAGAGGGCGGTCGGGGTCGCCGACGCCGAGATGGGCGAGGAAATCGGTGTGGTAGCGCAGGATGGCGGGGTCGGTGCGCTGCCGCGGGCGCGGCAGGCCGATGCTGGTGTCGACGGCGAAGCGGCCGCGATCGAGCACGATCACCCGGTCGGCCAGCCGCACCGCCTCGTCGACATCGTGGGTGACCATCAGCACGGCGGGCCGGTGCCGGGCGACCAGGTCGCCGACCAGGTCCTGCATCCGCAGCCGGGTCAGCGCGTCGAGGGCGGCGAACGGCTCGTCGAGCAGCAGTAGTTCGGGATCGCGGACCAGCGCTCGGGCCAGCGCAGCGCGCTGGGCTTCACCGCCGGACAGGGTGGCGGGCCACTGGTTCGCCTTGCCGTCCAGCTGGACCTCGGCCAGCGCGGCCAGCCCCGCCTCGCGGGTGATCCGGTTGCGGCGCAACCCGACCAGCACGTTGGCCAGCACCCGCTTGGACGGGATGAGCCGCGGCTCCTGGTAGACCGTGGTCCGCCGGCCCGGCACGAGTATCTCGCCCGCGTCAGGGGTCTCGAGCCCGGTCAGCAATCGCAGCAGTGTGGTCTTTCCGGTGCCGCTGGGTCCGAGCAGCACCACGAACTCGCCGCGCCGGATGGTCAGGTCGATCCCGTCCAGCACGGTCTTGTCGCCGAAGGACTTCCGCAGCCCGGTGAGTGACACCGCGACGGGCTGGTTGCCCAGGTCCTCGCTCATCGGATCGCCACCTGCTTGCGCCACGGCATGGCGAACCGCTCGAGCAGCCGGACCAGGCCGTCGAAGACCAGACCCAGCAGCGCGTAGAGCACCACGCACAGCACCATGTAGTCGGTGCGGTTGTACTCCTGAGCGAGGGTGACCAGATAGCCGACGCCCTCGCGGGTACCCACCTGCTCGGCGGCGATCAAACCGGTGATGCTGATGGACAAGCAGACTCGCAGGGCCATGAGCACACCGGGCAACGCGGACGGCAGCACCACTTCGCGCACCAGCCGCGGACCGGAGAGCCCGAAGCCGCGGGCGGCCTCGACCATCTTCCGGTCGACGTTGCGCACACCGAGGTAGGTATAGGCATACATCGGCGCCACGGTCGCCACCGCGATGAGCAGGATCTTGTACAGCTCGTCGATGCCGAACCAGGCGATGAACAGCGGCACCAGTGCCAGGAACGGCACGGCCCGCAATATCTGCATGGTGGAGTCGACCAGTTCCTCGCCCAGCGCGGACAACCCCGACACCAGCCCGAGCAGCAGCCCGGCCGAGACGCCGATCCCGACGCCGAGCGCGGCCCGCACGAACGAGGCGGTGGCGAAATCGATCAGCTGGCCGTTGCCGAGCAGTTCGGTGAACGCCGTCCACACCGCGGGCGGTCCGGCGATGACCCGCTCGGAGATCGCGCCCGTGGCCGAGCCGATCCACCAGGCGGCGACGAACACCGCGGGCAACAGGAAGCGCAGCGGCACCGACACCCACGCGGGCCTGGGCTTGGCGGTGCGGGCACGCGGCGCGGTCAGCGGGGTCGCCTGCGCCGCTGTGGGCAGTGGTGGGGTGAGCACGGCCATGTCAGTTCCCCGCTCGCACGGCCGCCAGCTGATCCCGGTTCAACTTGGAACGCAGATCGTAGAAGATATCCGCCGCGGTGATCGTGCGGCTGATCACGCCGTTGGCGGCGAAAACCTCCACAACGTCGGCGAGCGCGTCGGCGTCGTCCTGATCGGGCAGATGTGGCACGGTGGCCTCGGCGCCGACCCGGAGCGCGTCGGCCAGCCGTTGGCCCGACAACGCACGCGGTCCGGTCTGCTCGAAGACGTTCTCGAACTCCGCAGGGTTGGCCCGCTGCCGTTCGCTGAGCTGCTGTAGCACCTCGAGGTACTTGGCGGCGATGTCGGGGCGCTCGTCGAGCACCTCCGTCCGGAACACCACTACCGTGTTGTCGCGGGACCCGATCCTGGCCTCGGTGGCGATCTCCACCCCGCCGTTGGCCTTGGCTTCCTGATAGGGCACCAGGAACGACGCCCAGGCATCCACCTTGCCGGTCGCGAAGGCGGAGGCGGCCTCCTTCTGCTGCAACGGAACCCGGGTCACCTGATCGGCGGGCACGCCCGCTTGTGCCAGAGCCCGCAGCAGGATGTACTCCCCCTTACCCGCCGGGTTCACCGCGACGCGTTTGCCGACCAGATCCCGCACCGTGCGGATGCCCGATTCCGGGGTGGCGATGATGCCGCTCTGGTCCTTGCCCGCGGGGTCCTGCGCGGCGATGATGCGCACCCCGACATCCTTGGACAGTGCGCCGACCACCGGGCTGAACGCGGCGCCGGAGACATCCAGTTCGCCGGTGTTGAACAGTTTGAGGTTGGAGCTGAAACCCGGTGTCGTGCCGACCCATTCGATCCGCGCGCCGAGCGGGGCGAGTGCCTGGTCGAAAAGACCGTCGCGCTTGCCGACGGCGAGTGGACCGGAGTTGCCGGGGTCGGTCACCTTCAGGACAAAGGTGCCGGGATCGGATGCCGGACCGGACTCGGAGCCACAGGCGGCGACGAGTGCGACGACGGGGGCGATCGCGAATGCGATACGCAAGAAGGCGCGCCTGCGGGACATCGTGGGTGACTCCTGTTCGGGGACGTGATCGAGCGAATGCCCTCGAGAGTAGGGAGACCACCCCCCGGCCGACAGGTAATCCTTGCCGGAGATCGGAAAGGTTGACAATCGCTGACGGGCGTGCGTAGCCCGGAATAGCCCGATTACCCCCAGATTCACCGACCCGGTACCTATCAGCGGGCGTAAAGACGCACCACTTCTTTCCATATAGCGGAAAGGTGGACTGCTGCTGACCAGCCGGCCGTGTTACCGTCGGTCCGTGGAACCCTCCGGTGTGCAGACCGTCACCCGTGCGCTGTCGGTCCTGGACTGCTTCCGCGGCGGCGAGACCCGCGGCGTCTCCGAAGTCGCTCGCGCCCAAGGAATTCCGGTCAGCACGACCCATCGCCTGCTCACCGCGCTCGTGCACGCGGGGTTCCTCGAGAAGGACCCCGTCTCGAGCCGCTATCGCATCGGCCGGGCGCTGGCCGAGTACGGGCAGATCGCCTACCGGCAACACCGCATATATCTGGCCGAACCGCTGCTCGAACAACTCGCCGCCACCACCGGCGCCAGTGCCTCCATCGCCACCCGCCACGGCATCCACGCCGTGTTGCTCGGCACCAGCCGATGGCGTGAATCCGAAGGACACCGGCTACAGGGTCTGCGCCTGCCGCTGCACGCGAGCGCCCTGGGCAAAGCGCTGCTGGCCTGGTCCGCCGACGAGAACGAGGACCTGAGCGCCCTCCCCTACGAGCAGGGCACCGAGCGCTCGGTGAGCGGGCCCGCCGAACTGCGCGCCGAACTGGAGCTGACCCGCACCCGCGGCTACGCCTACAACGACGAAGAACTCGATCCCGGGTTCCGCACCATCGGCCTGCCCATTCCGGATCCGAACGGCGGCTGCCGCTTCGCGCTCGGCCTGCGCGGAGCCACCAGCCTCATGATTCCCGAGCGGGTCCCCTTCTTCGTCGAGCTCGCCAAGGTCACCGCCCGCGATATCGCGAGTGAATTCAACACGCCATGACCGCCGGTCATGACCCGGCCGATTTGCCAGGTGGCACACCGGCCGGCCGAGGTCCGGCCTTGCCGGGGGCGCCGACAAACCGAGCGATCGCGTCGAGACCCGGCTCGTTTGCAAAATGCCGAGGCGCTGTGCCCGGCCGGGCATCGGCTGGGTGATCGCGGGTCGGGTGTGGCCCGTGGTCGATCTCTGGTTCCCGCAGACGGACAACCGTCCAGGTACGGCGCGGCTATGACGCGAACCAGCGGCGGTCTCGTGGGGTGAGCGATGACCGCCGTGGTCCGGTGTCCTCGTCAGCTCTCAGCGAGTCGGTATCGGCGGATGGGGTCGCCTGCGCCGGTGGTGAGCAGTTGCGGCAGGCTCTTGGTGATGTAGAAGGTCCAGCCGCGCGAGCAGGCATCGAAGCATTCGGATTCCGCTGCGGTGAGGCCCTGATGGGTGAAATGCAGCGTCGTGCCGTCGGTGGTTGCCGCGATGTCGAAGATGACCTTGGTGTCGGTCCACTCCTCGTGGTCGTCGATGAAGTTGAGGTATGCGTCCACGACGTGCCAGACCATCCGGCGGCCGGGGACGGCCTCGGTGACCTGGAAGCGGGCGAATCGGATGCCTCCCCCGGCTGTGGCGGTCTCACCGGCGTACTCGGCGTCGTCGGTGAAGATGAATTCGTCGCCGACGGCGGCGCTGTCGCCGATGAGGTTCTCGTTCCACCAGCCGCGGACGTCGGTGATGGCATCGAAGAGCTCGGCCGGCGTCCGGTCGACGGTCACGGTGGCGGTCAGGTGCTCGGTGTTCGACATTGTTCTTGCCTCTCTGTTCGGTGGGTTCGCCCCACCGACGAACGAGGCGGCCGGCGATCGACATCGGCCGGGAAGAATTTTCGGCACGATCGACCGCGACGACCTTCGCCCTGGTCAGAGTTCGGAAATTCGCCGCGTCAGATAGTTGCGTTCGGCCTCGGTCGGCGCCAGGCGCAGCGCGTCGTGGTAGGACCTGAGCGCCTCGGCGCGGCGGCCGTCTCTGCGGAGCAGGTCGGCCCGGGTCGCGGGCAGCAGATAGTAGCCATCGAGCTCGCCCGACTCCGCGAGCCGATCGACCAGGCCGAGCCCGGCGCCGATCCCTTCGGCCATGGCGACCGCCACGGCGCGGTTGAGCTCGACCACCGGAGACGGCGCCAGCCGGGCGAGCTCGGCATAGAGGGCAGCGATCTGTGGCCAATCGGTAGCCGCCGCGTCGGGAGCGGTGGCGTGGCAGGCGGCGATCGCGGCCTGCACTTGATACGGACCTGGACGCCGCATCGTCAGCGCTGCCTCGAGCGTCGCGACTCCTTCGGCGATCAGCGCGCCATCCCAGCGGGACCGGTCCTGGTCTTCCAGCGTGACCAGCACGCCGTCGTCGGTGCGCCGCGCGCGCCTGGCCTCGAGCAGCAACATCAAGGCCAACAGCCCGCGCGCCTCGGGTTCCGCTGGCATCAGGCGAGCGAGTACCCGGCCGAGGTGGATCCCTTCGGCCGCCAGCGCCCGGCGCCCGTCGGCTTCGTCGTACCCGGCATTGAAGATCAGATAGAGCACCGCGAGGACGGCAGGCAGCCGGTGCGGCAGGAGCTCGGCCGGCGGCACCCGGTACGGGATGCCGGCCTCGGCGATCTTGCGCTTGGCGCGCACCAGGCGCTGCGCCATCGCCGGTTCGGTGGTGAGCAGCGCCTTGGCGATCTCGTCGGTGCTCAGTCCCGCCAACGTACGTAGCGTGAGGGCCACCCGGGCGGGGAACGGCAGCGCCGGGTGGCAGCAGGTGAAGATCAGCCGCAGCCGCTCGTCCGGGATCTCCTCAGACCACGGCTCGATCGGATCACGCGCCAGCACCGCGAGCTGCCGCAGCTTCGCCGCGCCGGCGGTCTCCCGCCGCAACCGATCGGTCGCCCGGTGCCGCGCCGTTGTCGTGAGCCACGCACCCGGACGAGCGGGAATGCCGTCGCGGGCCCACGTCGCCAGTGCGGCGGCGAACGCGTCCTGCGCGCAGTCCTCGGCCAGATCCCAGTCTCCGGTCAACCCGATCATCGTGGCGACCACCTGGCCCCACTCGTTCCGGTATGCCGCCGCGACGGCGGCACGAACCGCCTCGGGCGCGGTCATTCCCACACGGGGCGGACCTCGATACAACCCCAGCTCGCGTAGGGATGCTTGGCCGCGAGGGCGAGCGCCTCGTCCAGATCCGCACACTCGATGATGTCGATACCGCCGATGAAGTCCTTCGTCTCCGCGAACGGGCCATCGGAGATCAGTGTCTCCCCATTGCGAACCCGGACCGTCGTCGCGTCCCGCGCCGGACGCAATCGCGCACCGCCGCGCCTGGCGCCCCGCCGATCCAGCTCCGCCGAGTACGCCTGGTGCGCCGGATCCGCCGCGATCTCCGCCATCGACGGCGACACCGACTCGTCGTCACAGATCAGCAGCACGTACTTCATAGGCCCACTATGCCGGACCACGTCGCCCGCCACCATGCCGACCGTAACGCCCCGCGGCATGTCCGAGCCGCCGGCTCGGCACGGATTCGCGGGCCTCGCCGGCCGGGTCAGCGCACGGCGAGGGCGATGAACTGCGTGGGTGTGTCGGCGCCCGGGGTGGCGCCGAAGTTGTCGTCGGCGACCAGGATCAGCGTGCGCTCACCGGAGGGCAGTTTCGGGCCCCAGGTCATGCCTTCCACGATGCCGAGGCGGGCGAGGCCGAGCGTGCCGAGATCGGCTACGAGCTTCTTGCGGGCCGGCCGAAGATCCGATCCGGCTGTGAGCGAGTCGATCTGAGCGGTATCGGTCGCGCCGCGCAGATCGGCCTCGAATATCCGGATCGTGACGCCCGCCGCGCTGACTCCGCGTTCCAGTACGAGATAGCGGTGCGGGTCCTCGCTGCCCGAGGTCAGGATCGCGGACACACTGTTGATCCCCGGGCCGGGCCCGGCCATCGGCTCCACGGGATAGGCGACTTGCTGACGGACTCCTCCCTGCCGGTCCTGCACGGTCAGTCGCACCAGCGCGCCGTGATCGGGTGTGGCCTCCGGACCGTCCTGGGCCAGCGGACCCTCGAGGATGCTCGCGATGCGGCTGCCGCCGGCACTGAAGGTGAAGCCTTCGATGCCCTGGTTGGCGCGCGGGCCCTTGCCGTTGTCGTCGATGTGGTAGTTCGCGGGCAGTTCGAGTTCGCCGTCAGCGGCGCCGTCCGGTGTCGCTCGCCGGATCGAGGGATCGGTGAGCAGACGCGGTGGATTACGGTCGCCCTCCTGACTCCACCACACGTGCGCGCCGTGTGGGTCGATCCGGATGTCTTCCGGATCGACCGGAGCGAGCCGATCGCACACCGCACGCGATTCGGTACACGGTTGCGCAGCCCATTCGGCAGCCGACGGATAGGTGCGGCCGTCGGCACGCCGCAGGCTGTGCTGCCCGGTGAGCCGGATCGGTCCGAGCCCGGCTTCGGTCACCTCGATCTCGGCGGTGTAGAACCGGGCCGGATCGATCGCGGACCGATCATCCGACAGCAGTACGAACGAGCCGGTCTTCGGATCCCGGTCGATACCGGAGAGCCCGCCGACCGTCGTGCCCGCATACTCGAGCCCCGTGGGTAGCAGCTGCTCGCCGAGCAGCCGCACTCCGTCGGCGGCCGTCGCGTGTGCCGGGTACACCAAGGTCAGTAGTGCCGCTACCGCCGTCGCGGTCAAGGATCTGGCAATCATGGGTGGCATCGAAACCCGGTTCCGGTCGCGCGCCGACCCTTCCTCCCATCTGCCGGGAGGATGTTGTCCGGGTGTCGCTCAGCGCTGAGCGCGATGGGCAACAGCCCTAGGACGGCTGGGATAGTCGCACCGTCACCTGGAGTCCACCGGCGGTGCGCGGGGTGAGCGTGAGTGCCCCGCCGTGTGCGCGAACGATGCTGTCGACGATGGCGAGGCCGAGGCCGACGCCCGCGTGGTGGGTGCGGATGCGCTCGGTGCCACGCTGGAACGGCTCGACGAGGGTGGCGACCACCTGCGGGGTGAGCATCTCGCCGGTGTTCTCGACGGTGAGCAGCACACCTGCGGAGTGGGCGCCGGTCGTGATCCAGACCGTGCCGCCCTCGGGCAGATTGTGGACGATCGCGTTGTGCACGAGGTTGGTCGTCAACTGCTGCAGGAGAGCGGACGAGCCGATGGTCGGCGCCATCTCGCCGGCGGTCTCGAGGACGACGCCGTGGCGCTCGGCCAGCGGGAGAAGCGTTTCCACGGCTTCTTCGGCGAGCAGGGACAGGTCCACCGGCTCCCGGGTGAACGATCGTCGGTCGGCCCGGCTGAGCACGAGCAACGCTTCGGTGAGGTCGATCGCCCTGGCGTTCACCGCGTGGAGGCGGTCGACGAGTTCACCCAGGTCGGCGTCGCGATCGGTGCGGGCGACGTCCAGCAGGGTCTGCGTGATCGCCAGCGGTGTGCGCAGTTCATGGGAGGCGTTCGCCGCGAATCTCTGCTGCTCGACGACATGCGCTTCCAGACGCGCGAGCATGGTGTCGAAGGCGTCGGCGAGTTCGCGGAACTCGTCGCGGCGGCCCGGCAATCGGATGCGGTGGGAAAGTGAGCCATGCGCGGCCAGCCGAGTGGCGGCCGCGATGGGCGTCAGCGGGGCGAGCATGCGACCCGCGAGCAGCCACCCACCCAGCAGACCGAAAACGAGAAGGAAGGCCAGCACAAGGCCCATGAACGGAGCGAAGGCCCGCAGGAGCAGCGAGCGGTCGATCCAGAAATTGCCACTGGCGTTGATCCAGCCGGCGGGTAGGAGGTACAGGTAGAACACCAGCACAGCTGCCAGCAGGAGGACACCGGCGAGCATGAGGAAGCCCGCGTAGCTGAGCGTGAGCTTGAGGCGGGTGCTCAATCCAGGAGCTCTATCCACCGGTGTCGCCCTCATGGTTCGATGGCGCGTCGATGCGATACCCGGCGCCGGCGACGGTCGCGATGATCCAGGGTTCGCCGAGACGTTTCCGCAGCGCCGACACGGTGATCCGCACGGCGTTGGTGAACGGGTCGGCGTTCTCGTCCCAGGCCCGTTCCAGCAGCTCTTCGGCGCTGACCACACCACCCTCGGCGGCGACGAGCACCTCGAGCACCGCGAACTGCTTGCGGGTCAGCGCCACGTAGCGGCCGTCGCGGTAGACCTCGCGCCGGAACGGATCCAGCCGCAACCCCGCGATCTCGCGCACCGGCGGCCGGTTGTGTGCTCGCCTGCGGTCGAGGGCTCGCAGGCGGAGCACGAGCTCGCGCAGGTCGAACGGCTTGGTGAGGTAATCATCGGCGCCGAGGCCGAACCCGCTCGCCTTGTCGTCGAGCCGGTCGGCGGCGGTGAGCATCAGGATGGGAAGACCGCTGCCGGAGGCGACGATGCGCCGCGCGACCTCGTCGCCGGAGGGCCCGGGAATGTCACGGTCGAGAACGGCGATGTCGTAGGCGTTGACGCTGAGCAACTCCAGAGCCGTCCCGCCGTCACCGGCGATATCGGCGGCGATCGCTTCCAAGCGCAGCCCATCGCGGATGGCTTCGGCCAGATAGGGTTCGTCCTCGACGATCAGTACACGCATAGGCCCTCGATCTTCTCAGTCCGGGCATATCGTCGGCGTATCCGAAATCGCATACGTGCCGGCAACACCAGGCTGTCTTCACTGACCGTATGAATCACAGCGAACCAGCACGAACCGCGCCTCACCGTAGCCGATCCGGCGTCATCGCCGCCTGCGTCCTCGCCGGTGCGGCGCTGGCCGGTGCCCTCGTCCATCAGTCGCCGGCACAGCTGTCGGCTTCGACCGCGGCAGCCATCGAGGCCCTTCGCGGCGAACGCCAGGGCCCGCCGGGTGCCGCCACGTTCGACGACGGGATTCCGTCCGTGTCCGACCTCGACCCCGCGCTGCTCGACGCGCTACGGCGCGCCTCGGCCGACGCCGCGGCCGACGGCGTCGAGTTGGTCGTCACCAGCGGCCGGCGGTCCCCGGAATACCAGGACCAGCTGTTGCGTGCGGCGGTCGCGAAGTACGGTTCGCCGGCCGAAGCCGCGCGATGGGTGGCCACCGCGGAAACGTCGGCCCATGTATCGGGCGACGCGGTCGACATCGGGCCCACCGAAGCCACGGCCTGGCTGTCGGCGCACGGCGCCGAGTACGGGCTGTGCCAGATCTATCGCAACGAGCCCTGGCACTTCGAACTGCGTCCCGCTGCCGTCGACGACGGCTGCCCGGCCCAGTACTCCGACCCCACCGAAGACCCGAGGATGGGCCGGTGACCGGCACGCGGGAAGCCACGGCCGCCGGCGCCCGAGGAGCGGCCTGGCATCCGGCGACGCGTATCGCGTTCCGATTCTGCGTCCTCTACTTCGGTTTGTTCTGTCTGCTCATCCCCTATATTCCTGCCGCACTGCTCGGTGCCTTCGGCCGCTGGGTCCAGGGCCACGCCGGGCTGTGGACCACGGCCATGACCGACCCCGTCACCGGATGGGTGGGCGAGACGATCTTCGGAGTCGACGCGCTACTGCACCGGGACTCGGGAGCGGGCGACCAGACGGCGATCTGGGTGCTGGTGTTCTGCCTGCTGATCGTCTCGGCGGTGGTCACCGCGGTGTGGACGCTCGTCGACCGCCGCAGCTCCTATCCCCGGCTGCTGGCGTGGTTCACGCTATTTCTCAGGCTGTGCCTGGCCGGGCAGATGCTGTCGTTCGGGCTCGCCAAGCTGATCCCCAACCAGATGCCCGGACCCGGTCTCGCTCAGCTGTTGCAGCCGTACGGCGAGTTCAGTCCCATGTCGGTGTTGTGGTTACAGGTCGGTAGCGCGCCTGCCTACGAGATGGCACTCGGTGCGGTCGAAGTGGTCGCCGGGCTGCTGCTGTTCGTGCCGCGGACCGCGATCCTCGGCGCGATCGTGAGCCTGGCGGGCACAGCGCAGATCCTGTTGCTGAATATGGCCTTCGATGTTCCGGAGAAGCTGCTGTCGGCCCACCTGCTGATGATCAGCCTGGTTCTGCTCGCTCCACATCTGCGTCGTTTGTTCGACGTGTTCGTGCGGCACCGTGCCTGCGCGCCGCTGACGTCGCCCGCGCTGTTCACCGATGCCCGCAGGAACCGCATCGCGACCTGGCTCCAGGTGGCCCTCGCCGTCTGGGTCACGCTGAGCGGCATCCAGGACAACTGGCGCGTCTGGCAAGACCAGTACGGCGCCGGAAGCCCCAGATCCCCGCTGTACGGGATATGGGACGTGCGGGACTTCCGCCTCGACGGGCAGCCGGTGGCTCCGCTCATCACCGACGAGAACCGTTGGCAGCGAGTGGTTTTCGACGGGCCCGAGGAAGCGACGTATCAGCGGATGAACGGTGATCTGGTACCGGCACACGCCCACTTCCGCCCCGACGGCCGACTGGAACTCACCACCATCCCATCGAACCGCCACGCCGAACCCGGCCCGCCGTTCGCCACAGTGTCAGCCGAACAACCCGACCCGGACCGGCTGATCCTCCGGGGCACCCTGAAGGACCGCACGGTCGCGATCACCCTCGAACGCGTCGATCCGAACACCTTCACACTGCGCAGCCGCGGATTCCACTGGGTACAGGACTACCCGTACCTCCGGTAGGCGCGAGTTCCGCACTCGGCTTCTCCGGAAGCCCGGGCGTTCTCAGCGGCGGTCACATCCGGCGGCTCGTCATCAGCTACGACGAGATCGGCGGTAGGCGGAAGCCGATGCGGGCGCCGGGTCGAATTCATCCCGCCGATCGCCGTGGCTCCGGTGCCTCGTCGACACGGCACTCGCACGATCCGGGCCCTTGACTCTGTGACCCACCACACGTATTTTCATCTGAAATCATTTCACATGAAAACATTGGTGGTGGTCATGGCCGACGTCGGTCTGCTCTATGTCGGAGCCGTTCTCCTGGTCAACGGGCTCATGCTGCTCGGGGTCGTCCCGCCGCGCTCGGCCGCCCTGCTCAATCTGTTCGTCGGGGCGTTGCAATGCGTCCTGCCGACCGTCGCACTGGCCCAGGCGGGCGGCGATAAGGCGGCGATCCTGGCCGCGTCCGGGGTGTATCTGTTCGGTTTCACCTATCTCTACGTCGGAGTCAGCACCCTCGCCGGAGGTGAGGCACAAGGAATCGGCTGGTTCTCCGCCTTCGTCGCCGCGACCGCCCTGGTGTATGCCTGGATCTGCTTCGCACGCACGGAGGACCCGGTCTTCGGCGTCATCTGGCTCGCATGGTCGCTGCTGTGGGGCTTGTTCTTTCTCGTCCTCGGCCTCGGCAGGGTCGGGCTCACGCGCTTCACCGGCTGGGCCGCCGTCCTACTGAGCCAGCCGACCTGCACCGTCCCCGCCCTGTTGGCGCTGACCGGCACCTACCACCCCACCGCGGGCATGGCGGCGATCTGGGCCGCCGGGCTCCTCGCGGCTCTCGGCGGCGCCTGGTTGCTCGCCGGCCGCTACCACCTCGCGACCACAAATGTTCCCGCGGCGTCCTGAACAGCGCCAACCGCCCGCCATGGGCCCGATAAAAGGAGAAATCGAATGCGACACGGTGATATCTCGTCCAGTCCCGATACCGTCGGCGTGGCGGTGGTCAATTACAAGATGCCGCGCTTGCACACGAAAGCAGAGGTCATCGCCAACGCGCACAAGATCGCCGAGATGCTGATCGGCATGAAAACGGGTCTGCCGGGGATGGATCTGGTGATCTTCCCGGAGTACTCGACCCAGGGCATCATGTACGACGAGCAGGAAATGTATGCGACCGCGGCCACGGTTCCCGGTGCGGAAACCGAGATCTTCTCGGCCGCGTGCCGGCAGGCCGGCGTCTGGGGCGTCTTCTCGATCACCGGCGAACAGCACGAGGACCACCCGAACAAGCCGCCCTACAACACGCTGGTCCTGATCAACGACCGGGGCGAGATCGTGCAGAAATACCGGAAGATCCTGCCCTGGTGCCCGATCGAGGGGTGGTATCCGGGTGACACCACCTACGTCACCGAGGGACCCAAAGGCCTGAAGGTATCGCTGATCATCTGCGATGACGGCAATTACCCGGAGATCTGGCGCGACTGCGCGATGAAAGGTGCGGAGCTGATCGTGCGCTGCCAGGGCTACATGTATCCGGCCAAAGATCAGCAGGTACTCATGGCCAAAGCCATGGCCTGGGCCAACAATTGCTATGTCGCCGTGGCGAATGCCGCCGGATTCGACGGCGTCTACTCCTACTTCGGGCATTCGGCCATCATCGGGTTCGATGGCCGCACCCTCGGCGAAACGGGTGAGGAAGAGTACGGAATCCAGTACGCCCAGCTGTCGGTGGCGGCGATTCGCGACGCGCGCGCGAACGACCAATCCCAGAACCATTTGTTCAAACTGCTGCACCGCGGCTACTCCGGCGTGCATGCCGCCGGCGACGGCGATCGCGGCGTGGCCGACTGCCCCTTCGAGTTCTACAAGTTGTGGGTGACCGACGCGGTCAAGGCCCAGCAACAGGTGGAGGAGATGACCCGCGACACCGTCGGCGTCGCCGAGTGCCGGGTCGGCGCGCTACCCGTCGAGCAGACCACCGAAGCGTAGGAGGACCCGTGCCGTACCTGACCGACATGCTCCACGACCAGAACCGGTCACCCGCCGCACCGGCGCGCACCGATTCGGCCACCGGATTCGATCGGCAGGCGCTGGCAGCACGTCTGAACGAGTCCGTCCTCGGACAAGCCGACGCCGTCGACGCCGTCGTGCGCGCGGTCACCCTCGCGCACGTCGGCGCCACGGACCCGCACGGCCCCCTGGCCAGCGTGCTGCTCGCAGGACCCACCGGAGTCGGCAAAACCGAACTCGTCCGCCGGCTGGCCGCCGAGTTGCGCAGCGGCCCGGACGATGTGTGCCGAGTGGATATGAACGCGTTCGCGCAAGAGCATTACGCCGCGTCCTTCAGCGGCGCGCCGCCCGGGTACGCCGGCAGCAAGGAGTCGCTGACGGTGTTCGACCGGGACACCGTCGAGGGCACAACCTATCGGCCGGGAATCGTGTTGTTCGACGAGATCGAGAAGGCCGACGTCACCGTGCTGCGGGCATTGCTGCATGTCCTCGACACCGGAGAACTGCGTTTGGCCAACGGTAAGGAACGCATCTCCTTCCGCAACTGCTATGTCTTCATGACCTCCAATCTCGGCTCCGCTCAATGGGTGCACCGGCGGGCCCGCCGGTGGCGGCCGTCGATGCCGCGGGGCCGCACCGATGACGGCGCGCGGCATCGAGAGCTCACACTCGAGGCGGTGCAACGGTTCCTGGATCCGGAATTCTTCAACCGGATCGACGAAATCGTCGTACTGAACTCCATCACCGCCGACACCGCACGGCGCATCGCGCGACTGGAGACCGATCGGCTCGCCGCCCGGCTCCGCCGCCGGGGCGTACAGCTCACCTGTGCGGATTCGGTCATCGATCTGCTGGCCGTGGAGGGATTCGACCCCGCGTTCGGTGCTCGCGCCATGCGGCGGCGGATCCGGAGCCGGGTCGCCGCGCCGGTCGCCGACACGATCGTGCGGTATCGAACCCCTGGCGAACCACTGACGTTGTCGGCGGCCGTTCGCGACGGCCGGGTTGTGGTCTATCGCATGGACGAGATCGACTGACGCTGCGCTGATCGGCGTGCCCCGCTCCGGATACTCCCGGCACGCCGATCAGAGGCAGGTCACGATGTCGAAATCGAAACCGTTCGCCACGGCCAGGTGGATCCGCTGACGGGCCTCGTTCCCGTGGAACTCGACCGTCCCCCGCGGCCCCTCGAAGGCGAGGCCGTGGGGGACGGGGTCGGGATCGTCGAACCGGCCCGATCGCCGAGCCATCGCCGCCAGCAATTGCCCTCCCTCATAACAGGATTCGGCTGCCGCGCCGATAGCGGGAGCGACCGCGCCGTGCAATCCGGTGTATCCGCGCACCAGCTCCATCGCATTGCCGTCGGTCAGCGAACGAAAATAGCCCGAGGCCACCACGAGCCCGCGAGTCGCGTCCGCGCCGCTGGCCAGCAGCATGTTCTCGTCCATCAGCGGGCTGAATCGCAAGATCGAGTCCTGCAGGCCCCGCCGCGCGAACGCTCGATTGAACTGCACGGCGTCCTGGCCGACCAGCAGCATGAGCACCGACTCACAGCCCGAACGCGCGACCCGCTCGACCACCGTGCGCATATTGCCGCCCCCGAGCTTCACGAACGCGCCCCCGACGAGATCCAGCCCGAGCTCACTCGCGAAGTGCCGCACCGCACTCAGCGATTGCTGCGGCCACACGTAATCGTCGCCCACCACGAACCACTTCCGGGTGCCGGTATGGTCACGCAGCCATCGCAGCGCCGGCGCGATCTGCTGACGCGGCGTCTCGCCGCAGCAATACACACCGGGCCGGGTCTCCCCGCCCTCGTACAGCGAGCAGTACGCATAGGGGATCCGCCCGGCCAGTACCGGAGCCAGCGCATTGCGCACCGACGAAATGTGCCATCCGCTCACCGCGTCGATATGGCCGGCATCGGCCAGCCGGGCGACCTCCGCGGCCACCCGCTCCGGCGCCGCACCACCGTCGACGATCCCGAGCTCCACTTCGCGGCCGAGGACCCCACCGCCGGCATTCAGATCATGGGCGAGCAGTTCGCCGACCGCCTCGCAGGAAGCGCCGAACAACCCCGCCGGCCCTTGCAGCGGAATCACCAGGGCCAGCCGCCAGACATCGGCGCGGGCGCGCCCGAGCACCGGTCCGCCGGTCATCGACTTCTCCCGCAGACCGACAGGCGTGCTGTCCCGATCGAGGCTGATATCATTTCAAGTGAAAGTATTCAGGTCGATCGACCCGGCCGCAACGGTTCGAGAGGATTCGATGGAGCACCACGTCGCAACGACCGACAGCGAGCCTTCGCTGACGACGCTGCTCCTCACCACCACCCGCGAACTGACCGCCGCCGTCGAAGGGCACCTCTCCGACACCGGACTCGGTATCGACGACTGGCTGGTCATCGCCACGCTGGCCACCGAGCCCGAACTCACGATGACCGAACTGCGCCACCGCACCCTGACCTCCGCGCCCACGCTCTCCCGGGTCACCGATCGCCTGGTGTCGAGGGCGCTGCTGTTCCGGGAGGTCGACGCCGCGGACCGGCGGCGGGTACGCCTGCACCTCACCAAACGCGGCGCGGAGCTGCATCAGAAGCTCGACCCCGTGATCCGGGCCGCCGAACGCGAGTGGACCGCCGCGAACGACAGCAACCTGCTGCTCACCTCACTCCAGCGCCACGGATTCGGTACCCGCTAGCGCGTCGTCCGAGGTGTCTTTGAGGGCGACGCCGGAGCGGCCGAGCGCGCGGGCGCCCGCGACCAGGCCCGCGGTGATGGCCGCCGCGCGGCGGTAGCCGAGGCCTTCGGGCGGGTGGATATTGGAGACGCAGTTGCGGTCGGCGTCGGTGCGGCCGGGCCGGGGCAGGTGGGTGAGATAGATGCCGAGACTGTCGGCGACCGAGAGGCCGGGGCGTTCACCGATGAGCATGATCAGCGTGCGCACGCCGAGCGCGGCGCCGATATGGTCGCCCAGCGCGACCCGGGCCTGCACGGCGAGCACCGGCGGGGCGAGGCTGTAGTGCGGGCGCAGTTCCTCGGCCAGCGCCGCGAGCAGGCCGGGGCCGTGGTCGTCGAGTGCGCGCGGCGACAACCCGTCGGCCAGCACGAAGCCGATGTCGGCACCGGTCTGCGACAGCGGTGACAGGTCGGCCGGGGCGCGGCCGAGATCGGGGCGGCGCAGGTACTCACCGCGGTCGCCGGCCTTGCTGCGCACCACCGCCGGCGCGCCGAGCCCCAGACCCGCGATCCGCTCGCCGAGCACCTCGGCATCGAACGGCAGATGCACCGCATCACGGGCGGCGGCGTGCGCGGCACGAAACTCCATCACCCGCTGGGTGGGCAGCGCGCTGCCGGCGCGGCCGAGCCCGATCCTGGCCTGGGTGGTGCGGCGCAACGGCGCCCACACGTCGGGCGGGGAATCGGCGGCGTTGTCGATCTCCACGGGCAATCCTCCTGGTCAGCGAGCGGTCAGGGCGAGCAGCGGTGACGCGGCGGCGTCCACCGGCAGGATCCGGCCCGATTCGTCGGCCATACCGAGCCCGTGCAGCCAGGCCTCGAACTCGGGTGCGGCCCGCAGCCCCAGCACCTGACGCACATACAGCGCGTCGTGAAAAGACAGGCTCTGATAGCCGAGCATGACGTCGTCGGCGCCGGGCACCGCGATCACGAACGCCGCTCCCGCCACGCCGAGCAGGGTGAGCAAGGTGTCCATATCGTCCTGGTCGGCCTCGGCGTGGTTGGTGTAGCAGACGTCCACGCCCATCGGCAGTCCGAGCAATTTGCCGCAGAAATGATCCTCGAGCCCGGCACGGATGATCTGCTTGCCGTCGTAGAGGTATTCGGGTCCGATGAAGCCGACGACGGTGTTCACCAGCAGCGGGTCCAGGGCCCGCGCCACCGCGTAGGCCCGCGCCTCCAGCGTCTGCTGATCCACCGGTCGCCCGCCGGTGCCCAGGTGGGCTCCCGCCGACAGCGCCGAGCCCTGACCGGTCTCCAGATACATCACGTTGTTCCCGGCCGTCCCCCGCCCCAGCGCACGGGCCGCGTCGTTCGCCTCGGCCAGCAGCGGCAGCGTGACGCCGAAGCTCGCGTTGGCGCCCTCGGTGCCCGCGATGGACTGGAACACCAGGTCGACGGGGACGTTCTTGTCGATGAGTTCCATCGTCGTGGTCACGTGGGAGAGCACACAGGACTGCATCGGGATGTCGAAGCGGGTGCGCACGTCGTCGAGCAGATACAGCAGATCCGCTGTCGCCCTCGGTGAATCGGTGGCCGGGTTGATGCCGATGACGGCGTCGCCGCAGCCCATCAGCAGCCCGTCGAGGGTGGCGGCGGCGATGCCGCGCGGATCGTCGGTGGGATGGTTCGGTTGCAGGCGCGTGGCAATCCGGCCGGGCAGACCGATCGTGGTGCGGAACGCCGAGGTCACGGTGATCGCCTTGGCCACCGCGATCAGGTCCTGATTGCGCATGATCTTCGAGACCGCCGCCACCATTTCCGGGGTCAGGCCCGCGGCGACCCCGGACAGGGTCGCCGCGGCATCGGGCGTGGCCGCGGTGGCCAGCAGCCAATCCCGGAAGCCGCCGACGGTGAGGTGCGCGATCGGGGCGAAGGCCGTCCGGTCGTGGCCGTCGACGATCAGCCGGGTCACGTCGTCGGTTTCGTAGGGCACCACCTGCTCGTCGAGGAAGATGGTCAGCGGCAGGTCGGCCAGCACCCAGCAGGCGGCGGCGCGCTCGGCGTCGGACTCGGCCGCGCAGCCGGCGAGCTGGTCGCCCGAGCGCAGCGGGGTGGCCTTGGCCAGCACCTCCACCAGCGAGCCGAAACTGAAATTCCGGCCGGACACGCTCTGGTGATAGGTCATTCGAGTTCCTCCTCGGCGCGGGCCAGCACGGCGAACTCCTCATCGGGCGAGTTCGCGACCAGCCGGTGGCGGCTGTAGAGGCCGAAGTAGGCCAGGAAGGCGGCGAACACCGCCAGGCAGCACAGCGCGGCCTTGGTATCGACCAGGAAGGTGGCCACGACCGCGAACGCGGCGACAACCAGCGCGAAACCGGTGGTGGCGATGCCACCCGGGGTGCGGTAGGGCCGCGGCATCCCCGGCTCGCGGCGGCGCAGCACGATGTGGCTGGTCATCATCAACACATAGCTGAGCGCGGCGCCGAACACCGCCATATTCAGCAGCATCGCGCCCTGACCGGTGAAGGTGAGCCCGAACCCGATCGCGCCGGGCACGATCAGCGCGAGTACCGGCGCCTTGCGAGAGTTGGTGACCGACAACGACTTCGGCAGATAACCCGCCCGCGAGAGCGCGAACAGCTGGCGGGAGTAGGCGTAGATGATGGAGAAGAAGCTGGCGATCAGGCCGGCCAGACCGATGTAGTTCACGACCGTGGCCGCGCCGCTGTCGCCGAGCGCCTCCACCAGCGGGTTGCCCGAGGACTGCATGGCCTCGGCTCCACCCGCGCCGGTGGTGAGCACCAGCACGAGGGCGCACGTCACCAGCAGCACACCCATCGCCGCGACGATACCGCGCGGAACATTGCGCTCGGGATTCTTCGTCTCCTCGGCCGCCAGCGGAACCCCCTCCACCGCGAGGAAGAACCAGATCGCGAACGGGATCGCCGCCCAGATGCCGAGGTAGCCGTGCGGCAGCACGCTGGAGGCGCCCGCGGCGTCGCTGACCGGAATGTCGGTCAGGTTGGCCACATCGAAGTGCCCGATCGCGGCGACGACGAACACGATCAGCCCGACCAGTGCGACGGCGGTGATCACGAACATCACCTTCAGCGCCTCGCCCACACCGCTGAGGTGGATGCCGATGAACACCGCGTAGACAGCCAGATACACCCACCAGCCGTCCTGGATGCCGAACAGTCCGAGCGATTCCACGTAGGCGCCGATGAAGGTGGCGATCGCGGCGGGCGCGATGGCGTATTCGATGAGAATGGCCGTGCCGGTGGCGAATCCACCCCACGGACCGAGCGCGCGCCGGGCGAAGGTATATCCACCGCCCGCGGCGGGCAGCGCCGAACTCATCTCGGCCATTCCGAGCACCATCGCCAGATACATGGCGGCGATGATCACCGCGGCGATCGCCAGCCCACCGAAACCGCCCTGTTCCAGGCCGAAGTTCCAGCCGGAATAGTCGCCGGAGATCACATAACTCACACCGAGCCCGGCCAGCAGCAGCCAGCCGGCGCTGCCGCGCTTCAGCTGGCGTCTGGCCAGGTAATCGCTGGATTCCTCGTGCGATTCACTCCCCTGATCCCGGGATTTGTCGGCGTCGAGAACAGACATCTGCGGCTCCATACGGACATCGGATATTCGGTTGCGAGCAATCGCGGGCACAACCCGGAAATGCTCGTGTCGGCACAACGTACTGAGCGGATATGACGCGCTGCCTACGTTTGTCGAATCTGTTGTGAGAAATCGTGCGCCGGAAATTCCCACCCCGCGTAACACGGCGGAAACATTCATCCTGCGCGCTTGTGATAATCGTCGTTACGGCGCCGGCCCGCGGCGTCGTGCAGACAGGACGGAGCGCGATGCCCGAGGGGCAGGGTCGGCACCTGATCGCCGAGAAGTCGCCGGTGCGCGGACTGGACCGGCGGCGATTGCCGTTCGCGCCCGTACTGGCCCAATCGGTGGCGGCGGTGGCGCCGGCAGGCACCGCGGGGGTCACGCCCGCGCTGGTGCTCGCGACGGCGGGCGGCGGTGGCGCGCTGATCGCGTTCGTGTGCGCGGCGGTGCTCGCCGTCCTGGTCGCGGCCTGCATTCGGCCGATGGCGCAGCGCATGGCGTCGGTGGGCGGGCTCTACACCTACGTCGCCCGGGGGCTCGGGCCGAAAGCCGCGGTGCCGACCGGGTGGTCGGCGATCGTCGGTTACGGGGCGGTGTCCATCGCGGGCCTGATCGCGGTGGGCGCCTACCTCGCGCACGTGGCGGCGAGTGTGGGGCCGGCGCGCGGGACGCCCGCCGTGACCGTGGGGGCGGTCGCGGTGGTGGCGGCGCTGGCCGTCGGGCTGGTCCTCATTCGTGGCATCCGGATGTCGGCGTGGACGACGCTGGGAGTGGAGTGCGTGTCGATCGTGATCGTCGCCGCGGTGCTGTTGGTGTTGCTGACGCGGCAGCACACGGGCGAACCGGTGCGTTCGGCGTTCACCTTCGACGGTGATCTCCAACTGCTCGCGGTCGGTGTGGTGGTGGCGGTGAGCGCGTTCGTCGGGTTCGAGAGCTCCACGACGCTCAGCGGCGAAGCGCAGCAACCGTTTCGGTCGATCCCGCGCGCGGTGGCGTGGACGCCCGCTCTGTCGGCGGCGATCTATCTGACCGCGGTGCCGATCCTGGCCATCGCGCTGCGGCAGGCGCCTGCCTCGGGCAGCTCCACACCGTTGGTCGAACTGCTCATCGCCGATGGCTCCCGCACACTGGCCGCGTTCCTGGATCTCGGCATCGCCGCCTCCTTTTTCGCCTGCACGCTGGCCTCGATGAACGCGCTGGTGCGGGTGCTGTTCTGCATGGGCCGGGAGGGGGTCGCGCCGCGCACGTTCGGTCACGTGCATCCGCGGTTCCGCACGCCCTCGCACGCCGCGTTGGCCGCGCTCGCGGTGGTCGCGGTGGTGCCGGTGGTAGTGCTGGCCCTGGGTGCGACGCCGGAGGACGGCCTGCGCGCCTTCCTCACCCTGAGTGCGTGCGGATATCTGGGGAGCTATTTCGCGGTCTGCCTCTCGGCGCCGGTGCTGTTGCGGCGCATCGGGGAGAACAGTGCGCGATTGTGGGTGCTCGGTGGGCTCACCGCGACGCTGCTGGTGTTCCTCGCCGGCAATGCGGCGATCTCGACGGTGCGCGACGGCAACCGGGTGATCCTGGTCTACGGGCTCATCATGGCGGCCGCGGTGCTCTACACCGGCTATCTGGCCGTCGTCCGGCCCGCGCGGCTGGCCGCGGTCGGCATCTACGACGAGACCCAGCGCTCCGACCTCGCACGGGCGGCCACGTTCCGATGAGTCCGCTGCGCGATCCCTCCCGGCGTCACCCGAGTACCGTCTCCAATTCGCTGCGCATCCTCGAGGTGGTCGCCACTCTCGGACTCGGCGTGACGGCCAAGGAGATCGCCGCGGCGCTGCACATGCCCGCGGCCACGGCCTACCGGCTGCTCAACGCCCTGGTCGCCGAGGAGTATCTGGTGCGCACCTCCGATCTGCGCGGCTTCGGGCTCGGCGCGCGGCTGGACGGATTGATCACCGCGGCCGCGCGCCCGATCATGCCGTTCGCCGCCCGTTCGGCGATCGAGGAGTTGCGCTCGTCGGTGCGCTTCGGGGTGCACGTGATGGGGTTCCGGGCAGGCGCCGTGCACGTCATCGATGCCGACCCGGATCATCCGGTGCGGGCCGAGCGAGAACTCGTCCGGTATCCGCACGCCTCGGCAGCCGGCAAGGTGCTGCTCGCGCACGACCCCGAGGCCCTCGACGCGCTCCCCTCCCGGCTCCCCCGCCTCACACCCGCCACGGTCACCGACCACGCTGCCCTGCGCGCCCAGCTGGAGGCGGTGCGCCGCGACGGCGTCGCCACCCAGATCGACGAACTGGAGCCCGCACTGAGCTGCGCCGCGCTGCCGATCAGGGACGCGGAGGGGGTGGTGCGCGGCGCCCTGTGCCTGGCGGGGACGTCGGCCCGCGCCCAGGTGATCCAAGCCCACGTCGATGCCGCCGACAGGTGTGCGAAATCCCTTGGGCCACTGCTGTATTGATCGACTGGCCCGGCTGATCACTCGCCGCCCGCGACGCGACTCGGCTGCATCGCGCCGTGCCGGCGAGCGCGGATAGCGTTCGCGACGGCCAGTGCCGCACCGAGCGCGAGCAGCAGCAGACCGCGCGCCCAGACCTCGCCCTCGATTCGGGTGAACAGGAACAGGCACGAGGCCGAGCCGAGCCAGGGAACGGCGGTGGGGATGCGGAAATGCCCGGGCTCGCCCGCGTCCCGGCGCAGTGCCGGCACCGCCGCGTTGACGGCGGCGAAGACGAACAGCAGCAACAGCACCAATGTCGCTGCCAATGAATCGATTTCACCGGTCAGCGCCAACACCAGCGACACCGACGACGTCGCCGCGATCGCCACCCACGGCGTGCGTGTACGCGGGGAGATCCGAGCCAGGACCGGCGGCAGGAGTCCGTCACCTGCCATGCCGTACGCCAACCGCGACGACATGATGCCGGTGAGCAACGCACCGTTGGCCACCGCCACCAGTGCGACGACACTGAACAACCAGTCCGGCACCCACCCCGCGACTCGGACGACCTCGAGCAGCGGTCCACTGGAGCCCGCCAACTGCTCGGTGGGCACACACGCACTGGCGACCACACCGATCAGCGCGTACACCACGCCGGCGGTGAGCAGCGCGCCGAACAACGCCATGGGATACGAACGCCGCGGATCCTTGACCTCCTCGGCCAGGTTCACCGAGGTCTCGAACCCGACGAACGAGTAGAAGGCCAGCACCGCTCCGGCCAGTACCGCCGCGGCCGCTCCGTGGCCGGGGGTGCCCACCTGCGCGAGCCGGGCCGGGTCGGCGTCACCGCGCAGCATCACCCACACACCGAGGCCGATGATCAGCAGTAGCCCGGACAGCTCGATCGCGGTGGCGACGACGTTGGCGCCGAGGGATTCCTTGATCCCACGGATATTGAGCGCGGCCAGCGCGACCAGGAAGATCACCACCACGAGCAACGTCGGCAGCGACACCAGTGCCCGCAGATAGTCACCGGCGAAGCCTCGGGCCAACGCCGCCACCGAGACAATCCCCGCGGCCAGCATGCAGAAGCCGATGAACGATCCCGCCGCGGGACCGAACGCTCTGGTGACATAGTGTGCCGAGCCGCCTGCCCGCGGATACTTCGTGGCCATCTCGGCATACGAACCGGCGGTGAGCGTCGCCAGCCCGAGCGCGATCAGCAGCGGAAGCCACACCGCCCCACCCGACTCGCGTGCGATAGTGCCGACCAGCACGTACACCCCGGCACCGAGGACGTCGCCCAGGATGAAGAAGTACAGCAGCGGGGTGGTTACCGCCCGTTTCAGCATGACCGCCATGGGAGACACATACCCGCGCGTTCTCTCGGCAAGCGTCGATGCGAACAGCGGCCCCCGGACCGGCTTGCGGATCGTCTCATCCGCCCTGGTGAATGCGTTGTCAGCGCTCGAGATGCCCGGCTGGAGCAACCAGTGTGTGGCGCGAGCAATTCGCTGGCGCTGATCGCGGAGTCGGCACGACAATGATGTGGGTGAGACCGGAGGTCGGTGCCGCCCTGATGCGATGCGTCGAATGTGGCGGTTATGAGTACAGTGGCGCACCCGATTGCCGTCGATGTCGGTTCCTCGTCGACGCCCTGGTCGAGGAGGAGTGGCAGGGCTTCGTCGATCAGTGGCGAGATGACACTGAACTGGACGTTGCCCGCTTGATAGCCGCCGAACCCGACCAGCACGACTGGCGAATCGTCGATGGCGCGCTCGACCGGATCGTCTGCGGCGACTGCGGTGGCCGCCTCAGCCGCGGTCCGATCGACTGCTCCCCCTGCAACCTCGCGCATGGTTTCCGTTACGCCGCACGAGAATCCGACCGGCCGGGCGTCCCACCGGGCAACGAACACGCGATCCGCGTCAACGTTTCGGTAATCCGCAGACCTCACGTGACATCGGCGCAGGAACTCGTGGCCCGCCGACTCCTTCTTCCTGCGCTCTTGGTCGGGTTCTTGCCCACAACCGCACAAGCCCAGCGCATCAGCGCCATGATCAAGAACGATCCCACGCCGGAAGGCGCTTCCGGTCTCATCGACGACTGGTTCCGCGATCAGCGGGCGCGGTGAGGGGCCTCGCGTCTGGTAGTCAGCGCCTCGGCCAGTCCCACAGACGGGATGCCCGGCGCCGAGCCCGTCCGCGCCGTCAACGATATTTCCGGCCTGTTTGCGGGCTTCCCGGTCCCCTACTTGCTCCAGATGATGACCCGGGAGTCGTCCGGGGCGAGAAAGGACGGTTGGCGGCACACCGGACGGTCGACAGCACGGACCGGGCGGTGCATACGATCGTCGGCATGAGATCGACCAAGCTGCCCGCCGAGGCTCGGGCTCGTCGCAGTGCCGAGATGAAGGAGTTCCTGCGGTCCCGGCGAGCCCGGGTGACGCCCACGGAGGCCGGTTTGGCGGTCGGTGATACCCGCGGCCGGCGTACCCCCGGATTGCGCCGCGAGGAAGTCGCGATCATGGCCGGAGTCGGGGTCTCCTGGTACACCTGGCTCGAGCAGGGGCGTGACATCAATGTGTCCGGCGAGGTCCTGGATGCGATCGCACGGGTGTTGCGCCTGGACGCGACCGAGCGGGAACATCTCTACCTACTGGCCGGGCTCAACCCGCCGCGGCCGGGCCCTGCGGGCCGTCCGGTGCCCGAGGGCCTCGGCCGCCTCATCGACTCCTGGCTGCCGCGCCCGGCCTACCTGCTGGACCGGCATTGGAACCTGGTGGCGGTCAACCGCGCGGCCGAGCTGGTCTTCGGATACCGCGAAGAAGACCACAATTGCCTGGTCACCTTCTTCACCAGCACCCGCTACCGATCATCGCTGTGCCACTGGCACGATTCCGCCCGCGCCATCGTCGCCCAGTTCCGCGCCGACGCCGCACGCTATCCGGACGACCCGGAGTTCGGCCGGCTCGCGAACGACATGTGTTCGGTGAGCGCCGAATTCGCCGAGATCTGGGCTGAGCACGACGTTCGCGACACCACAACGGGGACGAAGGTGCTCACCCACCCGGAGGTCGGCGAACTCGTCTTCGACTACACCACCCTGCTGCTGCCCGACCTGCCCGACCACCGGCTGCTGCTGCACACGCCGTCGGCCGGCACCGAGACCGAGCAGCGGCTGGCCGCCCTGCTGGGGGCAGCAGTCCGATAGCGGGCAAGGGTGTCCGGCCCACCACGCGGCACCCCGGACCTACCGTTGCGGTGAGACGTGCACACCCCCAGCGCTCGGTAGCGGTCAGAACAGGAGCTGATCGATCATCTCGGCCCAGCGCGCGGTGACCGCTTCCCGGCGGACGGTGTCGTCGCCGATGAACCCGGCGAGGCCGAGGCCGCGGGCGCTGTCGAGGAAGGCCTGGATGGTGGCGCGGACCGTGCGGTCACGTCCGTCCAGGCCGAGCAGGTCCACCGCGGTCCAGAAGATCTTGGCGCCCATCTCCGCCTCCATCGCGGCCACCCGCGGGCGCAGCAGTGGGTCCGCCGCGGCGGCCACACACAGTTGCAGTGTGGCCGCGAAGGCTTCGCCCTGGTGATATTCGACGAGCATGCGCACCACCGCCTGGGTGCGGCCCGCGCCGGCCGGGAGGTCGGCGGCCGCGGCTTGGAATTCCTCGATGCGGATGTCGAGCAGGTGCGCGATCGCGGCGGCGAGCATGCCCTCGCGATCGGTGAAATGGTGCTGCACCGCGCCGCGGGTGACGCCCGCGCGCTTGGTGACATCACTCACCGAGGTCGCCGACCAGCCGCGCTCGGCCAGTACCGCCGCGGCCGCCTCCAGGATGCGCCGACGCGTCGTGAAACCACGTTCCTGCTGCGGCTGCCTCGGCGTCATCGTCATCCCTCGACTGTAGAGAGCGCGTCGCGCAGATGGCGCGACCACCCGGGCACCGAAGCAGCGTGACGCGACCCGTTCGGATACCATGCACTTCTGCATGGTTATCCATCGTGGATGGTGATCCGCATAATCGCAGATCAAATACCACAACTGTGGGATCAACGCCGGTTAACCATGCAGAAGCAAATCTACACCGCACCCCGCCGATCGCCTCCGAACAGCGAAGGAAGACCCGTGAACAATCCCCTGAAGGGACGCACCCTGCTGATGTCCGGCGGCAGCCGCGGCATCGGACTGGCGATCGCCATCGCCGCCGCGCGCCAGGGCGCCAATATCGCGCTGCTCGCCAAAACCGATGTGCCGCATCCCAAGCTGCCGGGCACCGTGCACACCGCCGCCGCCGAGATCGAGGAGGCCGGCGGGCAGGCCCTCGCCGTGGTCGGCGACGTCCGCGACGAGGAACGGGTCCGCGAGGCCGTCGACGCCACCGTGGACCGCTTCGGCGGCATCGACATCGTCGTCAACAACGCCAGCGCCATCGACCTGTCCGGCAGCGAGCAGCTGTCGCTGAAGAAGTTCGAGCTCATGCAGCAGATCCAGCTGCGCGGCACATTCTTGCTGACCCGCACCGCGGTGCCGCACCTGCGCAAGTCCGACAACCCGCACATCCTGTCGCTGTCGCCGCCGCTGAACCTGTCCGAGAAGTGGCTCGGCGAGCATCCGCCGTACATGCTGGCCAAGTACGGCATGACCCTGCTGACCCTCGGTTTCGCTTCGGAGTTCCGCAAGGAGGGCATCGCCGCCAACTGCCTGTGGCCGCAGACCCTGATCGCCACCGCCGCGGTGCGCAACCTGCTGGGCGGCGAGGAGGCGGTGGCCACCGCGCGCAAGCCCGAGATCGTGGCCGACGCCGCGATGCTGGTACTGGCCGGCCGTGCCGCGGCCACCACCGGTGAGACCTTCCTCGACGTCGACGTGCTCGCCGAGAACGGCATCACCGACCTGTCGGAATACGGCCCCAGCAGTGACCTGGCCTTCGACATCTTCGTCGATCCGGCCCGCTGATCCCCACCCACCAGCACAGGAGAGCCATGCCCTACCTCACCCGTGACGCCTCGGTATTCATCCTCGACCTCGGCGAACCCGGAGTCGCCGATACCGAGAACCGTTTCAGCCCGGACTGGATGGCCGCGGTCGGCGCCTGCCTCGACGAGGTGGAGCAGAGCTCCGGCGACGCCGCCCTCGTCACCACCGGCACCGGCAAGTTCTACTCCAACGGGTTCGAGCCCGAGCGCTTCGCCACGGAAGGCGCCGGGGAGTATTTGCTGGCCGGCCAACGGCTGTTCGCCCGCCTGCTGACCCTGCCGGTGCCGACGGTGGCCGCGCTCAACGGCCATTGCTTCGCCGCGGGCGCCATTCTCGCCGCGGCGCACGACGCCCGAGTGATGCGCGCGGACCGCGGCTTCTTCTGCCTCCCCGAGATCAGCCTCGGCTTCGGGATGCCGGGCGGGCTGGTCATCCCGGGCGGGATGGCCGATCTGCTCACCGCGCGCCTGCCGGGGGCCGCGGCGCATGAGGCCATCCTGACCGGCCGCCGCTACGGCGGTGACGACGCGCTGGCCGCCGGTCTGGTGGACGCCGCGCTCCCCGCCGAGCAGGTCCTGCCGCACGCGATCGAGATCGCGGCCGCGCGGGCGAGCACTCGCGGCCCGGCGCTCGGCGCGATGAAATCCTGGATGTACCGCGAAGTCGTCGCCTCGCTGCGCACCCTGGCACTGTCGACGGACTCCTGAAAACACCGGTGCCCCGGCTCCTTTCGGGGCCGGGGCACCGAGCTGCGGTGGAAGCGCGGGCCGATCAGAGATCGAGGGTGAGCGTGCCTTCGGCGCGGGAGACGCACGGCAGGAAGTAGCCCTCTTCCTCCTCGGCCTTGCTCAACGCGGCCGAACGGTGCTCGGGAGCACCGTCGAGGACCCGCACCGCACACGAGCGGCAGAAACCCTGCCTGCACGAATAGGTGGCGTCGGGCCGCTTCTCCAGCAGCGCGGTCAAGGCCGTGGTGTCGGCGTCGACGGTGATCCGCTCGCCGGTGCGGGCAAGTCGCAACTCGAAGGGCTTGCCGTCGACCACGGGCGCTTCGCTGAAGCGCTCGAAGTGGAATTCGACCGTCGGGTGCTCGGCGAGCGCGGCGCTGAGCGAATCCAGCATGGGAGCGGGTCCGCACGTGTAGACGGCGGCACCGGGGACCAAGGGACCCAACAGTTCCTCGGCGCCGGCCAGGCCCTGCTCGTCATCGACGTGGAGGGTGATCCGGTCGCCGTAGGGGGCGAGTTCGTCGAGGAACGCCAGGGATTCGCGGCTACGCCCCGCGTAGATCATCGTCCACTCGACACCGAGCTTGTCGGCGGCGGCCAGCATCGGCAGGATCGGCGTGATGCCGATACCGCCCGCGATGAAACGAACCGCGGGATGGGCCTGGTTGTAGCCGCCGAGGGCGAGCGGGAAGGCGTTGCGCGGCTTGCTGACCTCGATCCGGTCCCCGACGGCGAGGCTGTGCACCTCCGCGGATCCGCCGCGACCGTCGGGTACCAGGCGCACGGCGATGCGGTAGGTCGAATGATCGCCGGCGTCCCCGCACAGCGAGTACTGGCGCACCGCGCCCGAGGGTAGCTTCACGTCCAGGTGCGCACCGGCCGACCACCGGCCGAGCGGTTCGGTGCCTGCGAAGGTCAGTGCGACCACGTTCTCGTCCAGGGCGACGATCTCCCGGCCGATCACGGTGACCTCGTGGAAGTCGACGTGGTCCACGCTCGGCACCGGCGGCAGATGGGCGAACTTCTCGGCGAATATCAAACCGTTCAATCCCACCGACAGGAACCGCATCAGGCGGTCCGGCCGGCCGGGGCGGTGCAGACTCGACGGGAAGTCGGCGGTGCGGAAACCCATGACGTCAGGCCGCCTTTCCGCGGGCCTCGACCGTGGCCAGGTAGCCGAGGGCCTGAGCCATCGAGCCGGTGCCGTCGGGGGTGTAGCCGGGGCGCAGGTAGTCGACCATCGACTTCAGGACGGTCCCGACCGAGGGCAGCACACCCTCCCTGCAGGCGCGCAGGATGTCGCGGAGGGTCTGCAGGCGGGTGCGCTGCAGGGTCGGGTCGTTACTCACCAGGTACCAGACGAAACGCGCAGAGATCCAGATGGTCAGCGGCAGCGTCACCAGGGTCATGCGCAGGCGGCGGACGTAGCGCGGGTCGAAGTATTCGGCGACCTCGTGGGCGACCATGCGGTGCTCCATCTCCTCGGCGCCGTGCCAGGTGAACAGCGCCGTCATGTTCGGGTCGGCGCCCTTCTCCGGCCACGAGCAGTTCAGCACGAAGTGGCCGAGGAAGGCGGTGAAGTTCTCCAGCGCGGCGGTGATCGCGAGACGGTTGTTCAGGTACTGGCGGGCCTGCTTGTGGGAGGTGAACTCGCGGGGCCCGAGCAGGCGGCGCAGCAGGAAGCGGGCCTGTTCCAGCGGCGGCTCGGGATCGATACCGTTGCGGGAGAAGAAGTCGGCCAGCGACTCGTCGTGGGTGTTGGCGTGCATGGTCTCCTGGCCGATGAAACCGAGCACATCCGACCGCAGGGTCGGATCGGTGATGTGCGGCAGAGCTTCGGTGAACGCATCGATGAAGAAGCGTTCGACCTCGGGGAACAGCAGATGGTAGGTGCTGACCATGTGCGAGGCGACCGGGTAATCCGGGATCCAGTGCAGCGGAGTCCGGCTCAGATCGAAGGAGACGTTGCGCGCGCTCAGCCGCAGCGGACCGAATTCGTGGGCGTCCATCACGGGCTTGGACTTACGGAAACGCAGCTTCTTCATGCGTCGGCTCCTTTGCCGAGATAACCGAGGACGAGTGCGGCCACTGCCTCGGGTTGTTCCAGATGAGCGAAATGACCGGCGTCCGGAACGACCTCGCGGACGCTTCCGCCGGGCAGATGATCGAGAGCTCGGGCGCTGGTGCGCGCCAACCCGCAGGTGTCGTCGCGGCCCTGGATGAGCAGGGTGCGGTGCCGCATCGGGGTGAACGCGGCGCGCTGCTCGGTCTCGAAACCACGCGTGCGGCGATACAGCGGGTTCCAGACCGCTCGGTAGTAGCTGAACGCCGCTCGGCGGCGCGGCCGGGTGCCGAGAGCCCGCAGGCCGAGCTCGCGGGTCGCCGACAGGTCGACGCCCGGCGCCCACAGACGCCAGAGCAGCCGGATCAGCGGGCCACCGAGGTACTCCGAGAACGGCGTCGAGACCACGCTCATGTACCAGCTGCGCGGCAACTGACGCACGATCACCGCAGCGTTGCGGCGGATGTTGCGGGGATCGAGCAGGTCCGCGATGACCGCCAGCGGCGGAATCCCGATGACAACGGTGCGGGCGAACAGTTCCGGATGACTGCTCGAGGTCGCGCTCACGATCGCCCCACCCCAGTCGTGGCCGATGAGCACGGCGCGCTCGTCGGCGCCGAGGGCACGGTGCAGGGCGATGATGTCGCCGACCAGCGAGCCGATCGAGTAGTCGTCGTCGTAGGCGAGCGAGCTGGGCGCGTAGCCACGGGTGAAGGGCGCGACGACGTACCAGCCGGCCGCGGCCAAGGCGGGTCCGAGCTCGGACCAGGTCCACGCCGAGTCCGGGAAGCCGTGCACCAGCAGGGCCACTGGATCGCCGGGGTCGCCCCAGGCGAGCGCCGCCAGCTCGGCGGTATCGAGGGAAAACCGCAGTTCAACGGGTTCGGACACCGCTCCTCCGCTCCGATGACGACAGGCCGGGAATCGACCTTCGTTTCCAAATATGCCACAATTGTAAATGTCCGCGACGGACGGTAACACACAACCCGCGAGGAGCCCGCCCCATGACCGCATTCGACCTGGTAATCCGGAACGGCATCGTGTTCGACGGTTCCGGTCGCCCGCCGCAGATCGCCGACGTGGGCGTGCGCGACGGTGTCGTCGCCGAGATCAGCACGGCCACCCTCGACACCACCGGCGTGGACACCGTGATCGAGGCGCGCGGCAAATGGGTCGTGCCCGGCTTCGTCGACATCCACACCCACTACGACGCCGAGATGCTGGTCTCCCCCGCGCTCACCGAATCGATCCGCCACGGCGTCACCACCGCGATCATCGGCAACTGTTCGCTGACCACCATCCTGGCGAGCAACATCGAATGCGCCGACATCTTCAGCCGGGTCGAGGCGGTGCCACGCGAGGCCGTCATCCGCGTGCTCGACGAGAACCGCACCTGGTCCACCCCGGCCGAATACGCCAAGGCCATCGACGAACTCGATCTCGGCCTCAATATCGCCGCCTTCCTCGGTCAATCCGATATGCGCGTGCACGTCATGGGCATGGACCGCGCCGTCGACGAGAAGGTCCGCCCCACCGCCGCCGAACTCGAGCGGATGACCGCCCTGCTCGAGGAAGCCCTCGACGCCGGATTCCTCGGCCTGTCCGCGACCACCAACTGGATCGACAAGCTCGACGGCGATCTCTACCGCTCGCGGTCGCTGCCCTCGACCTTCGTGCGCGGCAAGGAGTTCCGCGCGCTGAACAAGGTGCTGCGCCGCCGCGGCCGGATTCTGCAGAGCACCCCGCGCATCTCGCTCACGCCCAATATCGGCAAGTTCTTCCTGGCCGCGGGCAGCCGGTTCAAGAAGGGCAAACTGAAGGTCTCGCTGCTCGCCGCCGCCGATTCCAAGGCCTACCCGCCGCTGATCTACTTCATGCTCTACAGCGCTCCGGTGCTCAACAAGCTGTTGAAGGGCGATTTCCGGTGGCAGCATCTGCCGGTGCCGTTCACCGTGTACGCCGACGGGATCGACCTGGTCGTGTTCGAGGAATTCGGTTCCGGCGCGGCCGCTCTCGATATCAAGGATCAGATCGAACGTAACGAACTGTTGCAATCGGAGGAGTACCGGCGCTGGTTCCGGCGCGACTACGAGAACAAATTCTCACCGAAGATCTGGCACCGCAACCTCTTCGACGCCGTCATCGTCGAATGCCCCGACGAATCCCTGATCGCCAAGAGCTTCGGCGAGATCGGCCGCGAACGTGGCATCCATCCGGTCGACGCCTTCCTCGACCTGGTCGTCGAATACGGCAGGCAGATCCGCTGGCGCACCACCATCGCCAACGACCGCCCGAAATACCTGGACAAGCTGGCCGCCAGCAGCGGCGTCCACATGGGATTCGGCGATGCGGGCGCACATCTGCGCAACATGGCCTTCTACAACTATCACCTGCGTCTGCTCGAACGCGTTCGGTCCGCGCAGACCGTGCGCACACCGTTCCTGAGCGTGGAGCGCGCCGTGCACCGGCTCACCGCCGAACTCGCCGACTGGTTCGGCATCGACGCCGGGCACCTGCGTGCGGGCGACCGCGCCGACATCGCCGTGATCGACCCCGAGCGGCTGGACCACAACGTGCACGAGCTCGGCCAACAGGAGATGCCCGAGTACGGCGGCATCCGCCGGATGGTCAACCGGGACAACGGGGCAGTGACCGCCACCATCGTCAACGGGCGCGTCGTCTATCGCGACGGCGAGTTCGCCGAGGGACTGGGTCGGTCCTGGGGCCCCGGCCGTTTCCTGCCTGCCGGGGCCCAGGTGCGCGGTCAGCGTTCCTGACCGCGCATTCGCCCCCGTTACACTGCTCGACGACAGCAGGCAGGAACGGTGGCCGACCCACCGGTAGCGAGCGAAGAGGGCCGTGACGACCGCAGAGGAGTTCCGCACCCGCATCCTCGCCGCGGCCAGGCTCTGCTACATCGAGCAGCCGAGCGCCGAGCGCATGCACACCCTCATCGCCGAACGCGCCGGGGTCTCGCGCCCGACGGTGTACAAGTATCTGGGCGATCAGGCCGCGATCAAACGTGCGCTCATGCGTTCCGAGGCGATGGACTACCTGGTCGCCTTGCAACCCGCCTTCGCCCGCCGCTTGCCGTTGCGGGAGCACTTTCGTGAGCTGGTGGTGTTCACGGTGTCCTATTTCCGGGGCAACGATCTGTTCCGTGCCATGCTCGAGGCCGCTCCCGAGGAACTGGCCCGCAGTCTGACCATCGATCTGGCTCCGGTTCTGGCCGAGGGCACCGGGCTGGCCGCGCCGCTGCTGCACGCCATCCATCCCGCGACCGCGGATTCGCCGGTGCCGATCGAGCTGGTGCTCGAGTGGGGGGTGCGGGTGAGCCTGTCGCTGGCCACCATGCCGAGCCCCAATCGCGAACTCGATTCACCCGAGGCGATCGCCGCGCACGTCGACGCGCTGTTCGCCATCGCGGCCACCCCCGCCGGGTGAGGCCGGTCGAGCGTCGGCCGAGCGGATACGATCGGCGAATGCCCACCGCCAGCACGCCCGTCCGCGCTCTCACCGCGCGCTCGGCGATCCTGAGCGTCCTGCTCGGCGCGCATCCGGCCGAGGCGCCGGTCGGATGGATCGTGCGGGTGGGCACCGGTCTCGGCCTCCAAGAGTCGGCGGTGCGCGCGGCGCTCACCCGCATGGTGGCGGCGGGCGACCTGGAACGCAGCGATGCCACCTACCGACTCTCCGAGCGCCTGGCCGAACGTCAACGCCGCCAGGACGCCGCCGTCTCCCCCGATCCCAGACCCTGGGACGGCCGATGGGTTCTCGGGGTGGTCACCGTCGGAGCCGCCGATTCCACCGATCGGGCCGCGTTCCGGGACGCCTTGCGTCAGGCCCGCCTCGGCGAGCTCCGCGAAGGTGTGTGGTGCCGACCCGACAACATCGGGCTCACCATGCCCGCCGCAGCGCGGGAACGCCTGGTCATCTTCCACGGCGATCCCGAGGAACCCTCCCCTGAGCTGGCTCGCCGCCTCTTCCGTCCCGAACGCTGGGCCGCCCGCGCCGGCGAGCTGCTCGCGGCCTTCGCCGCGGCGGATACGATCACCGCCCGGTTCGAAGTGGCGGCCGCGACCGTCCGCCACATTCTCGACGACCCGGTCCTGCCGGTGGAACTCCTGCCCGCCGACTGGCCGGGCGCGGCGATCCGCGCCCGCTACGCCGAGTTCCGCGCCGAGTTCTATGCCTTCGCCGCCGACCACATCGGCGAGAACCCGCAGCAGACAGCCTGATTCAGCGTGGACCGGGCGTGCGGTCCGGCTCGCTGCGGTGCCGCGAGACCCGGCCGTCGATGCCCAGCGCCTGCCACAGCCTGCGGGATACCGGGTTCATCATGCCGATCTCCTCGGCCAGCATCCGCACATCGCCGAAATAGCCGCGCAGGGTCGCGCGCGATCGCGGCGATCCCCAGAACACTTCGCGCCGGACGTGATCGGGGATGTCGAACTCGCGCCAGAAATCCCGCGGCGGCACTGCGATCAGATCGCAGGCCACCCGCAGCGCGACCGGAAACACCAGCGACAGCGCGAGCCGCGCGGGCGCCGACGCCCTCGGCACATGCCTGCGCAGGAATTCGTGCGCGAAGGAGATATGCCTGGCTTCCTCTGCCACATGGATCCGCATGACGGCGCGCACCATCGGGTGATAGCCGTCCTGCTCGCGTAGATACTGTTTCTGGATGTGGTCGATCGGTTCCTCACCGGCGAGAACACACATGAAGAAGAAGGACGACGAGATCCGCGGGAACAGCGCCACCAGGGGCGAGACCGCGTGGAACAGCTTCCCGAATCCGGGCGCGTCGATCTCGGACCGGTTCACCGCCTCCTGAAACATCAGGGTGTGGTTGCACTCCTCGATCACCTCATGGGTGGCGTAGCGGAATTCGGCCGACCCGTTGGGCAATTGCCCGAGGTAGACCATGAAGCCCGCGATCAGCAGCTGCTCGAATTGCAGGCCCACCCGCGCGGTGTTCGCCTGGCGGTACATGCCGATGGCGATCTGCCGTTCCCTCGGCTGGGCGCGGTACCAGGGATGGCCGCCGAGCGGGTCGAACTTCGGCAGGATCCAGCGCGGGTCGTCGGGTACGACCTGCACCTCCGGCGCATCCCAGGCGACATCACGGTAGGGGTCGAAATGCCGGTGCACCGAGGCATCGGCCAGTTCGTGCAGCAGGCGGGCGTAGTCGGCGGGTTCGCCGGCACGGTTGCGGGGGCCGGCGATCGGGTTCGTCGCGGTCATCGTGCTTACTCCTCTCGTGCCGGTCGATTCAGCCGAGCTTCGGGGTCAGCCGATCGATGATCGCGCCGGTGTCCAGCCCCACCGGCAGCGTGCCGAAGACGTCGCCGCGGTCGCGGCCGAGCCGGGTCCGGGTGAATCCCTCCGCGACAGCGGGATGACCGAACCGGACCAGCAGTGAGCCCTGCAGCACGAGTGCCATGTCGCCGACGATGCGGCGGGCGCGATGCTGCGCGGTGTCGAAATCGGTGAACTGCGACTCCAGCCGAGCGATCGCCCCGTCGAGCTCGGCGTCGGCGCCGGCCGCGAGTTTCACCTCGTCGAGGAAGGCGCCGAGCGCCGCGGGCTGTTTGGCCATGGCGCGCAGCGTGTCCAATGCGGCGACGTTGCCCGAGCCCTCCCACACCGACATCAGCGGCGCCTCGCGGTAGAGCCGCGGCATGCGCGAGTCCTCGACATAGCCGTTGCCGCCCAGGCATTCCAGCGCCTCGGCGGCGTGAATCGGCCCGCGCTTGCACACGTAGTACTTGCTGACCGCCAGGCTGATCCGGCGCAGCAGGTCGGCCTGCTCGTCGCCGGTCACCGCGCGGTCGGTCAGCTCGGCCAGCCAGAGCGCGACCGTGCTCGCGCCTTCGGCCTCGATCACCAGATCCGCCAGCACATTCCGCATCAGCGGCTGGTCGACGAGGCTCGCGCCGAAGGCCCGCCGGTGCATCGCGTGGTGGATGGCCGCGACCGCGCCGGCCCGCATGGCGGTGGCGGAGCCGAGGGTGCAGTCGAGCCTGGTCAGGTTGACCATTTCGATGATGGTCGGTACGCCGCGGCCCTCGTCACCGACCAGCCAGCCGACGGTGTCGTCGTATTCGACCTCGCTGCTGGCATTGGAGTGGTTGCCCAGCTTGTTCTTCAGCCGCTGGAGCCGGAAGGTGTTGCGGGTGCCGTCGGGCAGCACCCGCGGAACGAAGAAGCACGACAGGCCTCCCGGCGCCTGAGCGAGCACCAGGAAGAAATCGCACATGGGCGCCGAGGTGAACCATTTGTGCCCGGTGATGCGGTACGTCCCGTCCGGCTGCGGCACGGCGGAGGTGGTGTTCGCGCGGACGTCGGAGCCGCCCTGCTTCTCCGTCATCGACATGCCGGCGAGCAGCCCTGCCTTCTCCGTGGGCGGTGCCAGGACCGGGTCGTAGACGCGGGAGGTCAGCAGGGGCTCGTATCGCGCGGCCAGCTCCGGGTTCGCGCGCAACGCCGGGACGACGGCGTAGGTCATCGAGATCGGGCAGCCGTGCCCGGCGTCGACCTGGCCCCAGACGCTCAACTTCGCCGCCCGCACCAGGTGCGGAGCCGGCCGGGTGTCGGCCCATGGCGTGCCGTGCAGTCCGAAGCCGACCGCGTGCCGCATGAGTTCGTGGTAGGCGGGGTCGTAGCGAACCTCGTCGATGCGATGGCCGTACCGGTCGTGGGTGTTCAGCACCGGCTGGTGTTCTTCGGCGAGGTCACCCAGTTCCTGGGCGTGCGCGCTGCCGGCCAGCCTGCCCACCTCGTGCAGTTCGGCCAGCGCGTGCTCGGCGCCGCCACGCCGCAGCGCCTCCAGCACCACCGGCTGATCGGCGGCGTCGAAGTCGACCAGAGGCGGGACCTGGTTGGTGACGATATGGGTGGACATGATGAGAGCTCTCCCTTCGCGGGGCGGACGACGATGACCGCACGAGTCACGCCCGGTGTATTACGAGTTTGAAGCGCTCGACGAGAATTTGCAAGAGCCGCGGCGGTCCGGGTCCACCAGCACGCGGAAGCAGCCGTAGGTGAGGGCGTTGCCCCGGTCCCGAAGGTGGTGGTGTCAGACCCATGTTCAGCGCGCACTGCTGCAAGCCGCGCCCCGGCGGCAGGCTCATTCGCATGCAACGATTCACCAACCGCACTGTCCTGATCACCGGCGGCACCTCCGGCATGGGCCTGGCAACGGCCCGCCGCCTGCTCGATGAAGGCGCCTACGTCGTCATCACCGGACGCGACGACGCCCGGTTGCAGCGGGCCGCCGCCGACCTCGATGCCGGCCCCCGAGTGCTGACCGTGCGCGCCGACGTCTCCGACCTCGACGACCTGGATGCCCTGATGCGCGCCATCCAGACCTGGCGCGGCCGGCTCGACGCGGTCTTCGCCAACGCCGGCACCGGCATCTTCAAACCCAGCGCCGAGCTGACCGAACACGACTTCGACCGCTCGGTCGACGTCAACTTCAAGGGCGTGTTCTTCACGGTCCAGAAGGCACTGCCCCTGTTGCGGGAGGGCAGCGCGATCGTCCTCAATGCCTCATGGACGTTGCACCGCGGTCTGCCGGTCGCCTCGGTGTACTCGGCGACCAAGGCCGCGGTGCACAATCTGGCCCGCACCCTCGGCTCCGACCTCGCGCCACGAGGTATCCGCGTCAACTCGGTCAGCCCCGGCTATATCGACACCGAGATGTACCGCGACGCCAACACCGACCCGGACGCCGACGCGCGCAACGCGGCCCAGGTACCGCTGGGCACCGTCGGCCACGCCGCGGAAGTCGCCGCCGCCGTGGCATTCCTCGCCTCCGACGACGCCTCCTACATCACCGGCCAGGATCTCGTCGTCGACGGTGGACTGGTGGGGTCGTTCCCCAGCGGGCAGTCCGAGTAGCGCCACACCGTCGGGCCCCGCTCGTTTCGGGCGGGGCCGGACGGACGTGGAGCGGGCCGCGGCGGCTCGGCACGTCGGATCCGGTTACTTGGTTGCGACGATCACGGTTCGCCTGTCCGGATCGACCGGGCCGCCGTACAGATCGCCCGCGAATGTGATGTCGAGGAAGCCGACGTCGCGCAGCGCCGTTTCGAGTTGCCGCCTCGAGTACATGCGGAGCCGACACCGTCGCGACCATCCTGGGCGGGCCCAGTGCAAGGCGAGTTCCTGTTCGGCCCAATCGAATCGAGCTCGGCCGAGCAGGTCGTGTCGTCGGATGAGCTGATGGCTGATCGGTTCGTCGCCGCTACGCACCCGATGCTCGAAGCTTTCGAGCACATCGATATCCATGACGAGTCTGCCGCCCGGCGCCAGCACGTCGGCCCACGCAGCCAGCGCGGCGCGGTCGTCGTCACGGGTGTCGAGTAGGCCGAAGCTGGTCCAGAGGTTCAGTACGGCATCGTAGGGCCCGGCCGGCGGCGTCCGCATGTCCGCCAGAACGAACGTGCAGTCGGGGTATCCACGCCGGGCATCGTCGAGTTGACTCGGTGAATTGTCCACCCCGACGACCTGGTAGCCCCGGCGGCCGAGCGGACCGGCATGCCGGCCGAATCCGCAGGGAATATCGAGTATTCGAGCTCCGCGGGGAAGATCGAGCAGGGCGACGATCGCATCGACCTCCGCGTCGGTATCGTCGTAGATCCCGAGCGTGGAGAAGGTTTCACGGAATCCGCCGTCGAAGAATTCGACTGCCCATTGTCCTCGCATGATGCTCCCATAAGCAGCCCTCCGACTACGGCACGGCGGCGAGTATAACTGGGAGAGTGCCAATTCTGGTTACCAGAAATCCCACCTCCGAGTCCCCTGGAATCCGGCCATCGCCGTCGCCAGAGCCAGCGAAAGTAGTTGTCGCCGAGACAATCCCATGTCCACCGCGTCGCGGTCGGCAGTATCGTTCCGGATGTCGAGAGAGCATACCGATGCGCAATAGCCAGGCCGTTTCCCGATCATGGGAAGCGCACGTGCGGGCCGGTGGGTGCTCGTGCGTAATTGTCGACAGATGCGAATCGCATCATCACTAGTCACCGCCGTCGCCCTCACCGTGTCCGGCACCGGACTCGCTGCCGCTCAACCGATTCCGTCGGGATCCGCGCTGCTCCAGCCCGCCTGGCCGCTACCCACCGACGTCGAAGCCGCGGTCCATGCCGCCGGGCTCACACTCTCACACACGGTCATGACGACGTATCACTACCACGTGCACCTCGATGTCATCGTGTACGGACAGCACGTCACCGTCCCGGCGTCGGTCGGCATCGACGAAGCCCGGAAGATGGGGTCTCCGTTGCACACTCATGACACCTCCGGCATCGTGCACATCGAGTCCGGCGAAGACATCCCCTTCACCCTCGGACAGTTCTTCACCGAGTGGGGCCAGCCGTTGACGTCCGACCGGGTCGGCCCCATCCAGCTGACTCCACTGGAGACCGTTCAGCTCTATGTCAACGGCACCCGGTACGAGGGCGACCCGGCCGCCTACCGCTTCGTACACCACGATCAAGTCGCACTCGTCGTCGGCACGCGATGGATGACGCCCGCCGTCCCGAGTAGCTACGAGTTCCCTCCCGGACTGTGACGTCCAGACGAACAAAGTTGTTGCACAAGCTATTTAGCCAACCAACATTCCCAAAGGTGAATCATGTGATGTTTGACGCACCACACCGATGCCTCGAAGATCGAGGAGCTCCGGCGCTGCTGGAGACCTGTTGGCCGACATGGTGAGTTCTGATCGAATCGAGGAACCAGGCTATGACCACCGGCACCATTCTGACCGAAACGCAAACACCGGTCCCCCCAGCCGATTTCGATGACTCCCATATCCGGGAGAACCTGCGGTGGGGGCATCTGTTCTGGCCCGGCTCGACCGCGCTGACCGAGGCCCAGATCGATGACCGGGTCTCGCGCTACCGGAAATCACTCGAGCGATACCGCGCGAGTGGGATGAAGGGCAACTACCTGCCCGATGATCTCGAAGTCGACTCGGCCTGGCACGCGCACCAATGCGACCCCGTCGGGTACGCCGAGTTCTGCACACGATACTTCGGCGGCATCCTCGCGCATACCGTGACGCTCTGTGTCTGCAAACTCGTCGAGCTCGATCAGAAATAACGTGCCCACATGGGTACACCGCCGGCCGAATAGCGTCACCCCGGCGGACAATTGAGACAAGGAGAAGTGTATGGACGTGTTGTTGAATCTGATCGCGGCCATGCTGGCATCGCAGACGCCGGCCGCGCCGGCCACTCCGGTGGGTAACTGCCAGACATAGCACCGGCACAGACCGACAGCGGAGCTCCGGCGAGACGGCCGGGCTCCGCTGTCGGGCGTTGTCGAGAGTCGTCGAGCGTTCTCCGTGCGGTACCGGGGCGGGATCGCCGCGGTTTCAGCGGGTCGCGATGATCGCCGAACCGTGGCCGAACAGGCCCTGATTCACCGCGATTCCCGCGCGGGCGTTCTCCACTTGCCTGCCGTCGGCCTGTCCGCGCAACTGCCAGGTGAGTTCGCAGACCTGAGCGATGGCCTGGGCGGGGATCGCCTCGCCGAAGCAGGCGAGGCCACCGCTCGGGTTCACCGGAACGCGACCGCCCAGCGTGGTCGCGCCGCTGCGTAACAGGTCCTCGGCGCCACCCTTGTCGCAGAGGCCGATGTCCTCGTACCAGTCCAGTTCGAGTGCGGTCGAGAGGTCGTACACCTCCGCGAGGGACAGCTCGTCGGGGCCGAGACCGGCTTCCTCGTAGGCGGCGTGCGCGACAGCGGAGCGGAATTCGCGCGGCGGCGGTTCGACGGCCACGGCGGAGTCGGTCGCGAAATCGGGAAGATCGAGCACGGTTTTAGGGAAGGTCGGGGTGACCGTGGACAGGGCCCGGATGCGCACGGGATCGGTGGCCCCGTGGCGGCGCGCGTACTCCATCGACGTCAGCACCAGCGCGGCGCCACCGTCACTGGTCGCGCAGATGTCGAGCAGGCGCAGCGGATCCGAGACGATGGCCGAAGCCGCGACCTCCTCGGCCGAGACCTCCTTGCGGTACCGGGCATACGGGTTGTTCAGCCCGTGCCGGGCGTTCTTCACCTTGACCGCGGCGAAATCGTCGAGCGTGGCGCCGTGCAGCGCCATCCGGCGGCGGGCGTACAACGCGAAATAGATGGGATTGGTCGCGCCGAGCAGGTGGAAGCGCAGCCAGTCCGGATCGTCGCGGCGTTCACCGCCGACGGGCTGGAAGAAGCCCTTGGGGGCGGCGTCCGCGCCGACCACCAGGGCGACGTCGCACAGTCCGGCCAGGATCTGGGCGCGCGCGTTGGCGATGGCCTGGGCCCCGGAGGCGCAGGCGGCGTAGCTGCTCGAAATCCGCGCACCCGACCAGCCGAGCGCCTGCGCGAAGGTGGCGCCCGCCACGAACCCGGGGTAGCCGTTGCGGATCGTGTCGGCACCGGCGATGTAGCCGACGTCGCGGTGATCCACCCCGGCATCCGCGAGCGCCGCACGCGCCGCTACCAGCCCGTATTCGACGAAGTTGCGCCCCCATTTGCCCCACTGGTGCATGCCCGCACCGAGGACGGCGATATCGCGGTCATTCGATTCAGGCATCGACCGGCCTCCACATCCACACCGTGTGCTCGGCGTCCTCGTCCTCGTACAGCACGCCGAGGGTCAGCTCGACGGGCATGCCGACGGCCAGATCGTCGACGGTGAGACCGCGCACGACCTGGCCGAGAATCACCATCTGCTCGACCTCGAGTTCCACCGCCGCCACGACATAGGGCTCGAATGGATCGGGCGAGACGTACGGCGCCGGCGGTTTGTACCTGGCGTCGGCATACGACCAGATCCGGCCACGAGTGGAGAACAGATACTCCGTGAGCTCGGAGCCGTCCTTCGGACCGGCGCACTGCGGGTTCCGGCAGGCCAGGATGTTGCGCGGGAAGTATGGCGTGCCGCAGGTCGTGCAGCGGCTTCCCTTCAGGCGCACCGTGCCGTCGTCCGCGGTGAACCAGTCGGCCACGGCGGGGCGTTGTTCTTTCTGCACGAACCCGACGTTATAGGAACACGTTCTATTTTGGGTCGGAATTCCGCTTCACGGATTCGGTGCGGCAGGTACGGTGAGGCCGGATCGGGAAGGCGATCGCCTCCTGGAGTCGATCTGGAGATCACCACGCGATGGGCACCGAACTCATTGACCCGCAGTCGATTCGCAATGTCACGGTCGTCGGCGACCCGGAGGATACGAGGGGCGTCGTCCACCGTCTGCGTCGCGCCTCCACCGGGGCCGGGCCCGTATCGGCCGCGTGGCCGACCGGGCACACGATACGACTGGACGAACTGTCGACTCACGCACCGATCCCCCTGCTCGAACGATCCATCCGCCTGGCCGACGGCATGCTGGCCGTCATGAACGCCACTGCCGACTCCCCGCGGCTCGAGGCAGCGCTGCGCGTCGCCGACGATCACCAGGTCGCGCGACTGTGCCTGGTGACCGGCCTCGATCGGCCCGGCGCCGATTTCGATCGCTGCGTCGGCACCATCGCGGGCACCCACGGCGCGGTGCCGCTGGTGCTGCACGTTCCGCACGGACTCGGCACGCTCTTCGACGGCGTCGTACAGCTGATTTCGATGTGGGCGATGGAGCCGGTGGCCGCCGCCTACTACGGACGGCAGTGGAGTTTCGCCGAGCCGTGGTATCGCCGGTTGCGGGCGGCGATCATGCATTCCGACGCCGCGTCCGCCGACACCGGTAGGCCGGATATGCCACCGGAGAGGGTGCACGACCATGTCCGCCGCCTCACCCACGTCGGCGACGCGGTGCCCGTGCTGTGCGATGCGGCCGCTCGCGGCGACGTCACACCGCTACTGGATGCCGTAGCGCGATATCTACCGTCGCCACTGCAGGTCTGTCAGCCCGCACACGCGCTCGACTACTGACGGGCCGCACCCGGAGCCGACCCCCAACGCGCGAAGGGCGCAGCTCCGGCGGCCGACAACCAGACCTCTTATCGCACAGCGTAATTCGCTCAGCTCAGCGTTTTCAGTGCCGTCGCCTCATATGGCTTCAGCTCGTCGAAGCGGCCGTCGAGCACCTTCGACGCCCACTCCGGATCCTGCAGCAGCGCGCGGCCGACGGCGACGAGGTCGAATTCGTCGCGCTCCATGCGATCGAGCAGGTTGTCGAGGTTGCCGAGCTCGGCCCCCCGGCCCCGGAACGCGTGCAGGAAATCGCCGTCGAGACCGACCGAGCCGACGGTGATGGCCGGCTTGCCGGTGAGCTTCTTGGTCCAGCCCGCCAGGTTCAGGTCCGAACCGTCGAACTCCGGCAGCCAGTAGCGGCGAGTGGAGGCATGGAAGGCGTCCACACCGGCCGCGACCAGCGGCGCGAGAATCGCCTCGAGCGCCTGCGGGGTCTCGGCCAGCCGCGCGTCGTAGGCCTCCTGCTTCCACTGCGAGTAGCGCAGGATCACCGGGAATTCCGGCGAGACGACCGCTCGCACCGCGGCCACGATCTCGGCGGCGAACTTCGTGCGGGCCACCGCGTCACCGCCGTAGCCATCGGTGCGGCGGTTGGTTCGTTCCCACAGGAACTGGTCGATGAGATAGCCGTGCGCACCGTGCAATTCGACGCCGTCGAAGCCGATGCGCTCGGCGGCCGCAGCGGCCTCGGCGAAGGCGCCGATGACATCGTCGAGATCGGACTGTGTCATCGCCTTGCCCGCGCTCTCGGTGCCGTCGACCCGGATGCCGGAGGGGCCGACGGCCGGAGCCTCGGGGTAGGGCTGTTCGCCCTGGTTGCGGACCATGCCGATGTGCCAGAGCTGCGGCACGATGGTGCCGCCGGCCGCGTGCACGTCCTCGGCGACCTTCGCCCACCCGGCCAACTGTTCCTCGCCATGGAAGCGCGGCACCCGGTCATGGTTGCCTGCCGACTCGTGGCCGACATAGGTCCCTTCGGTGACGATCAGGCCCACGCCGGCGGCGGCGCGGCGGGCGTAGTAGGACCGCACATCGTCACCGGGGATACCGTCGGGCGAGAACATGCGCGTCATCGGCGCCATCGCGATGCGGTTGGGGACGGTCAGGCCGTTGAGCTGGACGGGCCGTGACAAGACCTCGGCGGTGCGGGAAGCCGCGGACGCGGTGGTGGTCACTGAATACTCCTATTACTTGACAACATCAATGGTTGAGCACTTCAAGCAATGGCCACGCTAGAGGTAACTATTTGAGATAGTCAAGTTTCTGCGGATAGGGTGGTGACATGACGCAAGCACCCCACGTCGAGACGGCCCGGCTCATGGAGTTGCTGTCGGTGTCGCTCGGCGCCTATTACGGGGACTTCACCGTCGCGGCCGCGAGCGAGAACCTCACTGCGAGCCAAGGCAAAACGTTGACGGTGCTGCGCCGGGGGCCGGTCGCGATGCGCGCCCTGGCCGACACTTTGGCCTGCGACGCGTCCAACGTGACGGGAATCATCAACCGTCTGGAGAAGCGCGGTCTGGTGCGCCGCGAGCCGAGCGCGGTCGACCGGCGCGTCACCACCCTGGTCATCACCCCCGAGGGCGAGCGCGTCACCGACGCGATCCGCGCCAAGATGCGCACCACCCGAGAAGGGCTGGACCGGCTCAGCGACCAGGAGCGCGATCAGCTGCGCGTTCTCCTGGAGCGAGTTTTCTGCCACCGGCCGGACTGATCCGGGCCACTCGCGGACGTCATCGCCGCCTACCGGCCGGACATTCCCGCGCCGTCGCGACAGGCGTCCGCATCCCCGGCGGGCTACCGTCGATCGCATCGCCCGATAGACAGGAGTTCGCCGTGACCACGGTCTTCACCTCACTCGACGATGTCCGCGCCGCGCTCGGTGACCCGATCGGCCCCAGCGAGCCGCTCGTGATCGATCAACAGCGGATCACCACATTCGCCGAGGCCACCGGCGACCTGCAGTGGATTCATGTCGACCCCGAACGCGCGGCCACCGGCCCCTACGGCAGCACTATCGCCCACGGCTACCTCGCCCTGTCGCTGCTGCCGCACTTCAGCCGATCACTGGTCTCGTTCGAATTCGGCTCGGCGCGAATCAACTACGGGGTGGACAAGGTCCGGTTTCCGGCGCCGGTGCCCGCTGGGTCAACGCTGCGCGCAACGGTCACCCTCACCGACGTCACCGAATCCCCCGCGGGCGCCCTGGTCAGGACGAAGTACGTGGTGGACGGCGGAGCGAGCAAGCCGGCCTGCGTCGCCGAAACCCTCGTGCTCATCGTCGACTGATCGCAGCCGGCACAGCGGAGGTTGCCGCCCCCTATCGCGCCTGACGCCTCTTCCCGCCGAAAGATACAGCCGCGCAACGGCTCTCCCCGCGGCCCTCCTGATCTTGCTTCCAGAACGAGCACCACCGCCCCCCGGGCGAGCAAGACCAGCAGCCCGAACGCGTGCGCAACGGGGCAGCCCCCATCGGCTGTTCGAGCAGATCAACGCCGCGAAACCCGCCGTGCCCACGGCGCTCTCCACGGTGTCGAAGCCACCACCGAAACCGACCCCTCGTAGTGCCGACGCATCCCCAATCCTGCTATTGCTATGAGAGTTCTGAACCTAACATAGACGGCTATATTGCCTGTTAGAACTCGTTTCAGTGACAGAATACACATTAACTTATCGCTTGCGCGCTCAGCCGTGCGCTGGAGAAGAACGGTTCCATCCAGCTGACCCGCTCGCTCGGTCTGCTCGGCGAACTCGCCGCCGCGGTCGATGACGGTGGCGTGGTGTTGTCGGCGAGGGAGTGATCGGTCCGCGGCAGCGGCGCTCCCGCAACCGCCCCGCCGGTCAACCGAACAGCCCGGCGCCGATCGTCTCGCCCGGTCGAACGCCCGGTGGCATGGCGAAGAATCCGCTGCCGGTGTGTTGGATCAGCGGGTTCAGACGGTCGGTGGTCATGGCCTGCTGGGCTCTGATGAATTGCTCGGGCGGGTTGTTCTGATACGCGGCGAAGAGCAGGCCGACGTCGAGCTGGCTGTGGCCGCCGTGGGTGTGTTCGGGGGTGCCGGGCGCGTGGGTGTGCGGGCGGGCGGGCTCGGGGTCGGGTGCACCGCCCGCGTTGGCGATCAGGACTCCGTAGTCGTAGTTGTAGCCGCGGCGCAACATGGGGATGCCGTGCACCAGGCGCACGTGCGCGTCGTCCGGGATGGCGAGCTCTCCCCTGGCGTCCCGGGCACGCAGGTCGACTGGATCGAACTCCGAATGCGCACCCAGCGGGGCACCGTCGCCGCGGCGCCTGCCGATGATCTGATCCTGCTGGAACACCGGAAGCTGATCCCATTCGGCGGTCTTCATCCGAATCTTGCGGAACACCAGATACGTTCCGCCCTGAAACCAGTCCGGCTCGTCCGGGGCGTCCACCCACACCGCGCGATCGAAGTCGACGGTTCCGTTGCGGGGGTTGGCGGTTCCGTCCTTGAATCCGAAGAAGTTGCGTGGGGTGCCGTCGCCGCCCGGGCGGCTCAGGAAACCGTGCTGGGTCCACCGCATGCGGGCAAGGCCGGGCATGCGGGCGCGCAAGGCCCGGAAGGTGTGGCTGACCAGCTGGGCGTCATCGGCGCAGATCTGCACCAGCAGGTCGCCACCCGACCACGCCGGATTCAGCGCATCGCCGGCGAATTCGGGAAGCGGGTGCAGGTATTTCGGTCGGCGAGCGGCCAGCCCGAATCTGTCGTCGAACACGCTCGGGCCCAACCCGAACGTCACCGTCAGCCGAGCGGGCGCGAGCCCGGCGGCGACATCGGTCTCAGCGCTCGCCCCCGGGAGAGCATCGGCGGATTCGGGCATCTGCTCCCCCGCGGTCACTGCCGCGGCGACGGTGGTCCATGCGGAGAGCAGCTCACGCAGTGCCCCGAGGTCGGGTCTCGCGAGGTCGCACGCGAGGAACAGCGCGTGGGATTGGACCGGGGTGGCGATACCGGCTTGATGAGCACCATGAAAGGCCTCGATCACGGAGGCGCTGCGCTGCGGCGCGGTAGCTCGGCCTGCTACCGCGCCGGCGGTCGCGGCACCGGCCGCGGTGAGCGCGGTACCGAACAGGACGCGTCGGGAGAAGCCGCCGGGGCCGACACCATTACTACGATCAGTAGTAGTTTCCGTCATGCCGGCGAGAGTAGCGCACAATCGGCCGAGCTTCAATATAGCTGAAGGCTGTGCGCTGCACGCACGACGCCGTCCTCGCCGGTCCGAGCCCGCTCACGCGACGGCGAGGATCAGCCCGGCCCCTACCGTTTCGACCAGGCAGTAGAACCAGATCGGATAGAACGCGGTGGGCGCGTCGCACGCACGCGAGACGACGCGCCCGACCGCCATCCCGGCGAGTGCCATACCCACCGCGACGGCGGCGCCGCTGTGCATCGCACCCGTTCCCGACGCCGACCAGCCGAGTACGAGCGCCATGGCGAGCCCGAAGCCGCCGTATACCGCCCGAATCTCAGATCGGCTCACCGGGGATTGCACCGACAGGCCGAACGGCCGAGCCAGCATCGCGGGTGCCGCGCACGCGTAAAGCCCCATCCCGCCGAAGAATACGGCCGCGAGCACCAGGACGATCGCCCTCATCCGAGGCTCCCCGCATCGCGCTTGGAGAACGCCGTCGCCGCACCGGCAAGCAAGAGCAGGCCCACCGCGTCCACCTTCGCCACGCGCATCAGCGCAGACCCCACGGGCTGTTCGAGCGGGATCAGCGCGAGGAAACCGGCCATGCTCACCGCGTTCGCGGTGAGGGCGGCGGCGCGCAGGCGCGGACGGAACACCGCCACCAGCAAGCCCGCGCCAAGGATCGCGAAGAGCAGACCGCGGTGGCGCAGCAACAGCCGCAGATCGCCGTCGACCGACTCCAGCCCGTATGCGGCACCCGCGCGGTCCACGGACAGGACGGCAACGGCCGGAAGCAGATTCACCACCGCGGCCGCGATCAGTAACAGCCGGCCCCAGGATTGTCTCGACATGGTTCTCCTCGGTATCGAAGTCGGTGCCAAGCCTGACCCGCGAATTCGTCCGGCGCTTCCGAAAAACTGCTGCCGCGACTCGGTCGAGACCGAACTGTTCGCCTCCGGGCTCGGCGGATTCACGGAGTCACCGAGCCCCTCGCCGAGGCGTTGGCCGCGACCGGGTTCACCGGCTGAGGAATCGACCCGCAATGATCGGCAGGCCGATGTGTTCCGCCCTGTCGAGGCACTCGCCATGAAAGCGCTGTCCGGCGCGGTGCTTCACGATGCGCCGGCGGTGGCGGTCGTGTCCATGTAGGTCTGATCGTTCTTGGCCGCGAGCCGGGCGGCCGGCAGGTATTTGACCGAGCGCGGGGCCAGCAGCATTCCGGCGCGGACAGCGGTGGCGTAGGTGCGGAAGGCGACGGTGTCGGCGGTGCTGGGACGCGCGTCCAACAGTTCGGCTGCGCGGTCGTGGAGCAGCGAGCGCACCGCGAAACCGGGGAGGGTGCCGGGTAGCCATGAATCCGGGCGCAGCACTTGCGATTCCAGGAGTGCGGAGTGGGCACTCGGGCGCAGCTGAGTATCGCAGGCGTCGGTGAAGTAATCGAGGAAGGCAGGCCAGGTGGCGGGCTGGCTGCGCGCCGAGATGCCGTAGCGGCGATACCAGTCACGGCAATCCGCGTACAGCTCCTCCCGGTCCTCGGCCGACAGCGGGCGGATGAAGGTCGAGATCGCGGTGACGAGCGTGTCGACGTAAGTGGCGTGCTGGAAGAAGAACAGCTCCGGGTTCAACGCGTGGAAGCGCTCGCCCAGATCATCGACACCCTTCACGTGCTCGTGCCCGAAACGGATCACCAGGCGCAGATCACGCTGCGAATAGGCGATGTGCACCATGCTGGAGACGGTGCGTCGCTTGTGCTCCCACAACCGTTCCGGCGCATGCTCCACCAGGGCCGCGGCGATCGCCGGTTGCAGGACCTGCAAGGAAATCGCTCGCGGGAGTGCGAGCACGAATCTGCGGTCGCCCAGATAGCGATGCAGCAACGACGCATTCCTACCTGCGAACATCGGTTGATCCCCTCCCGTGACACTCATCCGGAAACCCAGCGCGGCAGCGGCGCCGAGGGCTTGTTCGGCTCATCGACGCCTCGGTCCGGTCATCGTGGTGAGCTCGACCGGACCCGACCATCCGCAGGGCAACCCGCAGGTGCCGGTGGCCAGCTCGCGCACCGAACCATCGCTGTAGGTGACCGTGCGCGCGATCGCGTTCGCGGGATATCCGCACGCCGGACACTTGCCGAAATAGTCGAGCACTTCCCGCGCCGCGGAAATCGCGACCGCTCGCGGCGGCGCGCCCGGCGCCATGGCGCTCGGTGTGGGCTGAATCCTCAACGACATGCTCGCCTCGCCTACGTCGGCGGCGCCGGAAGCGGTACCACGATGCCGAACGGCAACGTGATGCTCGGTACTCGATGCACCTGCGGCGGCTCGGGCGGTTCCAGCGGCTCAGGAGCTGCGGGCGGTTGAGGAGTTCCGAGCGACTCAGGGGTTTCGCGCGGCTCGGGCGATACGGAGGGGCCGGGCAGTCCGGGCTCGGCATCCTCGACCGGTGGTGCGGCGGGCGCCGGATCGGATCCCGGCGACTCGGTGGAGGGGCCGGTGTGCTCGGGGCCCCCGGCGCAGAGCAGGCCGCAGTCGATGGGCGGTAGGCCGGGGACGGTGAGCAACGGCGGAGTCGGCCGATGCGGGACCGACACCGACGTCATCGGCTCCAGCGTGAGCGGCCCCGGGACGGCCGCCGCCTGGACTGCCGGCGGTGCGTCGCCGGAATCCGGCGGTGGCACCGGCAGGGGCGTCACATCGACCGCCCGAGCAGGCGCGCCTCCGTCGCGATAGGCCGCCGACCAGCTCAGCACATCGGTCGCGTAGGCGCGGGAGTTGTTGTAGCGCAGCACCGCTCGCGTTTCCTGCACCGGATCACGCAGGTCGAGGCCGCCGGAGCAGAGATAGCGCCCGGCGGTCACGGTGGCGTCGAAAATATTGTGCGGGTCGGCCGCGCCGTCGCCGTTGCCGTCGGCGGCGTACTTGCCCCATGTTCCGGGCAGGAACTGCATCGGGCCGATAGCGCGGACGTAGCCGCCATCCGCCGCGGGGATCACCTCGTTGCCCGGAAGGGTCCCGTCGAGGGCGGGGCCGAAGATCGGTTGCACCGTCGTACCGGCATCGTCCACCCGCCCACCGGCGGCATGGCCCGACTCGATACGCCCGATGCCGGCCAGCAGATGCCACGAGAGGCCGCACCCCGGAGTGGATGAGGCGAGCGCGAGTTCGGCATTGCGGTAGGCGGCGAGCACCACCTCCGGGATCCCGAGAGCGCCACCAGCGACCGGCAACGCCACCTCGTAGCGCTGTACCGCCTGCACACCGCCCACCGGCTCCACCGACCGCAGCATCCTCGGCGGCGGCGCCGACACCGGCAGCAGCCCGACCATGCGTGCCTGGGCCTCGTCCTCCGGCCGGCGATCCGCCACCGTCGCCGGTACCTCCCCTGCGGGCACGGGCCGTTCACCACCGGCGGCCGAACTCGGCACGGCCACCCCGGCCGCGATGACCGCCGCGACGGCCACCGGAGCAGACATCCGCATACGATCACCCATCCTTGCGCGCCCTGCGGTCACCGACAGACAACCACTGGACCATTCAGTGCCAGAATCACCATTAACATAACCATGGTGATGTAGGTCTTGTCATGGTTTTTAGTGAAGACTTTTGATTCACTTATGGCAGGTGTTGGTGGATCGCGAGCGCTACGATCAGCAGCCCGCGCGAGCGGATCAGGCGCGCGCGGTCACACCGCCGGAATGCCGTCGACGCACGTCCGGGCCTACCGGGCAGCGGAATCTCCCAGCATTCCGCGGCGACCGACGCGCGCAACGAAGGCGCGGCCCTGGTCAGCAGGGCGTCCGTCATGGCGATGCCAGAACCGCTCGGCCGTCGTTCGCGGAAGAATGGCGCCTCACGTATCGGGCGTAGCGAGCTCGGCAGTCGACCACGGCGCCGAATTCGACGCCACACCATGGGCGCCGCAGCCGCCGAGCTCGACGCCATCTCCGTCGGCCTCGACACCACGACCCAGAGTCACGACGCCCGCACGCAACGGACCAGCCGTGGGTGTCCGGCGCGATCCGAATGAGCACCGACTCGATCACCCAGTGTCGCCGGGCACGTCGATACCGCCGGGCAGATCGTCGCAGCGCTGATCGCCAGGCCCTCGGCGCCCGCGAATCCCGCAGGCACCGGCGGACCGGCGAGACGTCAAGCTGGACGCTCTTGCCGCTCGCCGATAGTGACGTCGGCCGCGCGACCGGCTCGGGTCAGCCCTGGGCGCCGGCCAGTTCGCGGTCGTGGGCGGCGGGGCGGGCGCTGAACGGGCACTGCCAGTCGGCGGGTTTGGGGCGGCCGGAGTAGCGGCGGGCTTCGGAGAGCTTCTCGTATTCGAGCAGGTTCGGGTTGATGTCGCCCTGCAACGCGATGTCCTGTTTGCGGATCTTCTCGGCGAGGCGATCCCACATGCCCGCGGCCTTGATCCGGCCGAACTGCTCGTGGGAGTTGAACGCCAGCATCGGGAACGGTGGGCGGCGGCCGTAGCGGCGGTGGGTTTCGTGCAGGCCGATCACGAAGAACGGGTGCCCCGCCACGCTGTAGCCGAACTCGCCGGACTGCGGGTCCGAGGAGTAGCCGGGTGCCCAGGCGTACGTGTCGGCGTCGGCCTCGTGCAGCAGCTGCAGGTGCTGCCACAGCAGCTCTTCGAAACGCAGTTCGTCCACGCCCCGAGGCTGCTCGAAGGTGGCGATGAAGCTGGTGAACTTGCGTGCGCTCCACTCCGCCGAGCCGACGAATTCGGCCAGATCCGAGGCCATCAACCGCGCCGATTCCGCGCCGCCCATCACCTCGTAGTGGCGGTGGGTGATGCCGCCCTGCCGCCAGGCGGAGCGCCCCGCCAGACAGGCGAACCGGTCTCCGAGCAGAAAAGCCTCCAGCTCAGCCCGCGCGTCCGTCGTCAATCCCGGTGTTCCTTTCCAACCACGTGTCCCTCGATCGAGGGGGTAGATCATCGATTCCACGTGGCGAATGCACCCACCTCGACCGCACTGCGCCGGTGATCCTGTCAGCCGACCAGCAGGTTGCGCGAATCGGGGTACCCGGTACCGGGACGGGGTTGCCAGGTCGCAGGCCGGAAATGCGGGACGAGCATGGTCGGGATCACACCGGGAGGGGCCAACAGCTGCCCCACATGGTCCCGGCCTCCCGCCGCGAACCGCGCGCCACCACTCGCCCACCTCCGCCCGGCGGCCGTTCGTGCGGAGGCATGAACGGATGGGCCCGCGCCTCGCCAGGACTCACCGCGGATCGGGGCCTCGACCCGAACAGCGGATCAGGGGCGGTCGAACTCGCCCCGGGCAGCACCGCTCAGGAAGGCGTCCCATTCGGCCGGGGTGAACACCAGGGCGGGGCCGGCCGGGTTCTTGGAGTCACGGACGCCGACCATGCCGCCATCGAGGTGGGCGATCTCCACGCAGGCATCCGCATCCGCAGACCGGCTGCTCTTGAACCAGCGGGCACGGGTTAGATCAACGCTCACGCCTCGAACTCCTTCAGTATCTCCAGGATCAGAGACCTGGTGTCTTCTTCGTTCAACGCTACAGGTCGAAGCCTGTCCAGTGCGCCCTGATACCGCCTGGTTTCCGCCTCCCGCTCCAGATAAAGGTGCCCGGCGTACACCTCGACGAAAACCACCGGCGGCTCGATCATTCGGGACGATGGCAGCGGTGGGAAGTCGAACAGCACGAACGATCCGACTTGCAGTCCGATGTGCCCATCGGCTCGCAGAGGTATCACCCGAATTGATATATCGGGTCGGCAAGACGCATCGATCAGATGCCGCAGCTGCCTTGCCATGATGGGTCGGCCACCGACCTGGTGCCGGAGAACCGCTTCCGAGAGAATCACTTCCATCTCGAAACCGTCCTCGTCGAGCTTGGCCTGACGTCTGGCTGCGAGCTCGATCCTGCGCTCGACCTCATCGGTCGGCATATGTGGGTGGGCAACCCAGATCATGTCCCGGCGATACTCGCTGATTTGCAGCAGACCGGGCAGGAGGGTCAGCTGAAAGGTCGTGATTTTCTGCGCCGCATCCTCGAGCCCGAGATAGTGATCGAACGTCGGGGCGACCGGATAGCTCCTCCACCACCCGTTCCCGGCCTTCTTCGCTTCCTCGACCTCCGCCGCCAGCGTCAGCAACCGCTCGCGCTCCGCCGCGCTCGCCCCGTACTCATCGCACAGCGCGTTGACGTACACCCGCGACAACTTCGTCGGTAGCCCGTCCTCCATCCTCCCGATGGTCTGCGGCGACACCTCGATCGCCTTGCCCGCCGCCGTCTGACTCTTGCCCGCCCGCATCCGCAACCTGCGCAGTTCCCGCCCGGCCGCCCGTTGTGGGAGTGTCGACCCCGCTGCCATCTCGTTAGCCTCGCTATCGGATTGTTCGAATTATGGAACGCCCCGCCGTGGAACACATGGTCGTGGCCGGCCCACCGCAGAAATTGGGTGTCTCGACGTAAGAAACCCGATGATGGACATTCCAAAGCCATTGCGCGGCGTGTCTACTGAGCTCAGCTCCAGAGCGCCGGTGCGGGTCCGCCCCAATCGGAGCCCGGCTCTCGGGGCACACACCAACCGATGACGAGACCGGAGGTGCTCCCGATTATGAACGCCCTTCCCCCTTTTCGCCACAACGCCGTTCTCAGCATGTCCGTCGAGCTCGCCCACCGGGTGATGCAGGAGCACATCGACTGCCCGATCACCGTGTGCGCCATCAAATCTCAAGCGAAAACGTTACTGGTGCAACACAATCGGATGGCCCCGTCGAATCGCATGAAGTTCGGATACTAGCCGTGGACCGATTGCGCGAGATCGAAATCGCCGTACTCCGTGAAGTGATCGACGCCGTCGATGCCCGCCTCGACACCATCCCCGGCCTCACCATCCCCCGGTCCCAGGTGTACGCCGCGATCATCTACGCCGTCTTGTCCAGCGCCCGCAGCACCGGCCATTACGGCGCGGGCATGCTCGCCAACGCTCCCCTCCTCGATCGCATCCTCTCCGGCGCCGAAGGCACCGACCACGGCGCCACCATCCTCGCCACCCTGATAGACCTGAACGCCCTCGGCTAGGTGTGGTCCACATCACCGTTGCCATTGACCTCGGGTCAGGGTGGACGCTCCTCGCCACGGCACGAAGCCGACCGGGACACAGCGAAGTACAGGAGCACACCACCATGCCGAACAACCACAACGCCGCCACCGCCCTCGACCCCACCCGGGCGCACAGTGCGGCCATCGAGCCGAATACCGTTGCCGCGCAGGACCGCCCGGAGCTTCGGACGGCGATGGCGGAGATCGTCGATTCCGGGTTCGTCGGCGTCTCGGTGCGGGTGAACGACGAACGCGGCGAATGGGCAGGCAGTGCGGGGACCGCCGAACTCGGCGGGACCGCGAAGCCGCCGGTCGACGGGCACGTCCGGATCGCCAGCAACACCAAAACCTTCACCGCGGCCCTGGTCCTGCACCTGGTGGCCGAGGGCACGATCGGGCTCGACAGCCCCGCGGTGCACTACCTGCCCGAGTTCGCGCTCGACGAGCGGATCACCGTGCGGATGCTGTTGCAGCACACCAGCGGGATATTCAACTTCACCGGCGAACTCTACGACGACGGGACGGTGGTGCTCGGAATCCCCGCACCGGGCACCCCCTCGGGCGAGGAGTGGGTGGCCGACCGATTCAAGACCTATCGGCCGCAGGAACTGGTGGAGCTGGCACTGTCCAAGCCGACGCGGTTCGCGCCCGGGGCAGGCTGGAGCTACTCCAACACCAACTATGTGCTGGCGCGACTGCTCATCGAGAAGGTCACCGGCCGGTCCTTCGCCGAGGAGATGCGGCAGCGGATCCTGGACCCGCTCGGGCTCTCGGGCACCGTGGCGCCGGAGACCTCACCGGACATTCCCGAGCCGCACGCCCACGCCTACTACCGATGCACCGGCGACGGCGGGGAGCGAATCGTCGACGTCACTCGTCACAACCCCTCCTGGAACCCGTGCGGCGGCGACATGATCTCGACCACCCGGGATCTGCACACCTTCCTCTCCGCGCTGCTGCGCGGCGAACTGCTGCCGGCCGACCTGCTGGCGGAGCTGTGCACGCCGCACCCGACCGGCATCCCCGCCATGGACTACGGCCTCGGGGTGTTCATCCGGGATCTTGGCGACGACGGCGGCATCGTGATCACCCACAACGGCGCCCACGCGGGCTACGCGACGCTGATGTACAGCACCCCCGACGGCGCCACGACCATGACCGCGGCCCTGACCTGTGTCGACGATTCCGCCATGTCCATCGCGGTGCCGTTCCAGAACGCACAGCAGCGGCTGCTCGCGGCGGTGTTCGGTGGCCGCCAGCGCCGCGTCCACTGAGTAGCCGGCCCTGGCGGCACCGAGCTCATCCGGCTCGGTGCGGCCACCTACATGGAGGAGTTCTCGTCATGCACACCTCGGCAGACACACGGGCGGGCGGGCTGGTCGAGCGGCTACTGGGCGACCGCCACTGCCTGCCGCTGTCGGTGACTTTGCATCTCGCCCCCGGCGTCCTGATCGTCGCCCTCTATCTGCTGGTCGCGGAACCGTTCGTCGCGGCCATCGGTTTTCCGGCATTTCTGGGATGGGCGATCGCGTTGTGCCTGGTCCTGATTCCGGTCCTGGCCGGGTTGCTGTGGCTGGGCCGCCGGCGCAACGGCCGCGTCTCATTGCGCGGCGTGCTGCAGTACACGGGCAGACCCGTCCCGCGCGCGAAACTGGTGCCGATGGTCATCGCACTCATCGCCTGGATGATGGTGCTCGGGCTGGCGCTGGCACCGCTGAACAACGCCTGCAAGCGCTTGTTCACCTGGCTGCCGTACGCGAATACCGGTGGCAGCGGTAACAACACCTACCTCGACCTGGACGGCTATTCGTACTCGACGCTGCTCACCACGATGGCGATCTGCCTGCCGCTCACCGGAATCGCCCTGCCGCTCATCGAGGAGTTGTACTTCCGCGGTTTCCTGCTGCCCCGTATCGCCCATCTCGGCGGTTGGGCGCCGGTGTGCAACACGGTGTTGTTCGCGATGTACCACTTCTGGTCACCGTGGGTGTTCCTCTCGCGGGTGATCTTCACTTTCCCCGGGTACTGGCTGGCATGGCGGCACAAGGACATTCGGCTGTCGATCGGGATGCACGTCGGCGTCACCTCGCTCGTCGCGACGTCCGGCACGGCCGCCTTCGCGCTCGGCCTCACCTGATGCGGGAGGCTGAGACCATGCGAAACGGAGTCACGATCGGGCAGGCGGCGGCCTTCGTCGGCGTCACCGTGAAGACGGTGCGCCACTATCACAAGCTCGGCTTGGTCGCCGAGCCGCAACGCGACAGCTCCGGATTCCGGCGATACGGATCGGCCGAGTTGTTACGGCTGGTGCGGGTGCGGACGCTGGCCGCGGCCGGGGTGCCGCTGGCCGACATCGGGCCCATGCTCGCCGCCGACGCGCCATCCTTCGCCGCCGCGCTCGCCGACGTGGAGGCGAAGCTCACCGCACGGATCGAGGAGTTGATCGCGCGGCGCGCCACGCTGCGCCGCTTCGCCGACGGCGACCGGGCGCTACTGGGCGACCGCGCCGTCGCGCTGCTGGAACGCATGTCCGACCTGGCCTTTCCGGCCGGCGAGGTGGCCGCCACCCGGGAGGGCTGGGTACTGGCCAAGGCGTTGGTCCCCGGAGGCTTCGAGGCGTACCTCACCGATGTCGAACAGGCGCTCGACGATCCCGGCTACGTCGCGCTGATCCAACGCGCCGCCCACGCCGCGGACTGGGAACCCGACGACCCCCGCATCGACGAGCTCGCCACCGCGATGGCCGAGCACTACTTGGCCAACCCCGCCCATCTCAACATCGTGACCGGCCTGCAAGCAGGCACCGAGGCCGCGACCCGATACCAGCTGATCGCCCACCACGGCGAGGAACAAGGATCGGCCACCGCACGGGCGCTCGCGCTGGTGGAAGCCAAGCTTCGCGCCGCGGGTGTGCGAATTCCCCGGCCGGACACGCACTGACGCGCACCGGGATATGCGGCAAGCGCGGCAGCCGACGACTCCCCCGGTATACGGTGTGATCGTTTCACGGATCGCATAGCGGAGGTAACCAGCGGTGGGGGCTTTGGAGCCGGGGTCGGTGTTCGCGGGATACACCATCGAACGCTTACTCGGGGTGGGCGGCATGGGCGAGGTGTATGTCGCCAGGCATCCGCGGTTGCCGCGGTCGGATGCGATCAAGGTGCTCGCGGCGCAGTTCACCCGGGACGAACAGTATCGGCGGCGATTCGAGCGGGAGGCCGACCTGGCCGCCTCGCTCTCGCATCCCGGCATCGTGAGCGTGCACGACCGCGGGGAGTTCGACGGGCGATTGTGGATCTCACTCGCGCTGATCGACGGCGTCGACGTCTCGGCGCTGCTGGCGACCGCGCCGGGCGGGCTGCCGGCCACCGAGGTGGCGCGGGCGATCGCGGAGGTCGCCGACGCACTCGACTACGCGGGTGCGCGCGGACTCGTCCACCGGGATGTCAAGCCCGCGAACATCCTGCTCGCCAGGACCGGCCACTACCTGCTCACCGATTTCGGTATCGCTCGCATGGGTCCGGAGAGTTCCGACCTCACCGGAACCGGAATGACGATCGGCACCATCGCCTACGCCTCGCCCGAACAGATGCAGGGCCTGCCGGTCGGACCACGATCGGACCAGTACGCGCTGGCCGCCACCGCCTTCCATCTGCTCACCGGTACGCAGCCGTTCACCGGGACCAGCCCGGTCGCGGTGATCATGGCGCACGCGCAACAGCCGGTACCGAGCGTGCGTGAGCGGCGGCCCGACCTCGCGCCGCAGGTCGATGCGGTGATCGCGCGGGCGATGGCGAAGAGTCCTGAGCATCGTTTCGCGACCAGCCGGGAGTTCGCGGCCGCCCTCGGACAGGCGCTGGCAGGGTCTGCGCCGCAGCATGCCATCCCCGGCGCGGCGAGCGACCGTTACGCGCCGACGGTGGCCAACCCGGCCGGTGGTGCGTTCGCCCCGGCCGCACCTGCCCGGCCACCGGCCGCCGGGCCCACTCCTGCCGTGCCGCACCGACCGCCCGGCTCGGTCGGTGCGGGGTCACGATCGGCGCGACCGCACCGGATTCCGCTGGTGATCGCCGGGCTGGTCGTCGCGGTCATCGCGACCATCGGCGCTGTCGTGGGCATTCGGGGGTATCTGCACGATGCCGGCGCCGAGGAAGCCGCGCAGCTGCCCCGGCGCCCGGTGACACCGATCCTGCCGGCACTCGACAAGCGCCCGGATGAACCGGTGTGGACACTGCAGGAGATTCCCGGGCCGCCGGGCTCGAGCACGCTGAGGGTGTCGGCGGTCGGCGGCGATTCCGAGATCGTGCTGTTCACCCGCACAGTCCGATCGCCGGAGGCGGACTGGGTCGATTACCTCGACATCGTCGACGCGAAGACCGGCAGGCTCGTCGACGGCACCGCGCCCATCCTCCTGGACGACACCGAATCTCACCTGGTCGGCTGTGTCGTGAGCCCGAACCACGCGGCCGTGGCCTGCGACCTGTCCGGCCCCACGGACACCGTCCTGGTGGTCGATATCGCGGCGAGCCGGATCATCGCGACCGTGCCCGCCACCGGCGACGTGTACAGCCTCACCGCCGCCGGTGACCGGTTCGTCTTCGTCGACCGCCCCGACGACCCACTGTCACCGCTGCTGCGTGTCGTCGGGCTGGACGGCCGCGAGCTCGCGCCGCTGAGTGGCACCGATATCGCCGCGACCACACCGTCCGGGCAGCCACGCCATGCCATCGACGTGTTCGGACTGGCCCGGCTGGCCATGGTCACCTCCGCGCCCGATCCGTCGAACCCGTTGTCGAAGTGGGAGTTCCGGGTGATCCGCCTCGACGACGGTGCGGAGATCCTGCGACGCGAGAGCGCCGAACAGTTCGACGACACGTGGAACGTCTTCATCGACGGCTTCGTCCTCGGCGACGGCGATGCACGCGGGATCTACGACCGCAACGGCACCAAAACCGCCGACCTGCCCGCGGGCTGGCGCCCGAGCCAACACCCGTACTACACCCAGCGGGGCCCGGTGGAGACCTCGGTGCCGATGGCCATCAAGACCAATGGCACCACGACCACCTACGCCGGCATCAGTCCGCGCAATGGGATCGTGCTCTGGGAGCAGCAGTCCTACAGTGGCGACGATCGGCCCGAACATCTGCCGCTGCGCGGAGTCGGAACGCTGCTGGCGACCTACGGGTCGAGCCGGGTGGTGGACGCCTACACCGGTGAGTATGTGATCACCGGCGCCATGTCCGACGACGGCACGCTGCTCGGCACCGACGGCAGCCGAGTCGCCATCGTCACCGAATCGTCCAGCGCGGGCAACAGACTTCAGGTGTGGGACAGCGAAGGGCAGGTCTGGGAAATCACCAGTGAGCAGACCGCGGTAGCGGTCGGCGACAAGATCTACCTCGGGAATCTGCGGCTGTTCTGACGGCGGCCGCACCGCTGCGTCGCCCGGCCTCGGCGCATTCTGCCGGCCCGGGGCTGTTCACGAACCCCGTTGCGCGGCATCACGTTCCGCGATCCGGGCCCACACAGACGGATCGGTGCGCGGACCACCCTCGGTATCCGCGCCGTAACGCTCGATCTCGGCGTCGATATCCAGCGGCCCCGTCAACGAGGTACCGGGACGCAACGCCTCCTCGACCCGTGCATCGGGCACCAACCAGCACACCTCGAACTCGATGCCGTCCGGGTCGCGGCCATAGAGCGCCTTGGTCGAACCATGATCGCCGGAACCGGTGAGCGCACGCGCCCCGGCCAGCTTCGTCCGCATGGCGGCGAGCTCGGCCAAGGTGTCGACCTCCCACGCCACGTGGTACAGCCCGACCGAACCGGGCGGTGCGGCCGCGGCGTTGCGCGCCTGGAACAGACCGAGGTCGTGATCGTTGGCCGAACCGGCGTGCCGGAGGAACGCGCCGCCCGGGAATCCGGTGGGCAGCCGTTCGAAACCGAGGACGCCCTCGTAGAAGGCGAGACTGCGCTCCAGATCCGACACGTACAGCACGACATGATTGATTCCGCGCATGCCCGGCCTCCTCGACCGATCGTTCCACCGTCTCCGGCGCGCCGTCGACGCGCGGACACCCCGTTCCCCTTCCATACTCCCCCGGCCTCGCGTTTCACCACGCATCGCCTCCCGAAGATCGGGATCGCCGTCCACCGGACGACTGTGGGTACTTCACCTCATTGCCGAGCACCGGCCGAATGGGCCGTTCACCCGATGCGGCAGCCCCGGCCCCGGCCCTACCGTTCGGATATGAGCACTGCGACAACGAACCGGTACGCCTCGGGGACCGCCTACCGGACACTGAGGGAATCAGACCTGGCGGAAGCGGATTCGATCTTCCGCCTTGCCTTCGGCACCTTCATCGGACTCCCCGATCCGATGACGTTCGCCCAGAGCGCCGACCTGGTGCGCACCCGGTGGACAGTCGATCCGAGCGCCGCCTTCGCCGCCGTCGTGGACGGCCGATTGGCCGGCTCCAATTTCGGCACCCGCTGGGGCAGCGTCGGGGTCGTCGGCCCATTGACGATCCACCCCGAATTAGGGCATATCGAGGTCCGACCAGATCCGCGCCGCGGTCCGTAGCGCCGGGAGCGCCGCGGCCGGATCGTCTTCGGCCAGGTGCAGCGCGCCGCGCGCGTAGGCGGCGCAGGCCCGCACCGCCGGACCGAGATCGGCCAGCGCCTCCAGCTCGGCCACCACCTGCTGCGCCTGCGCGTACTCCCCCGCGGCCAGCGATAGTTCGGCCAGGGCAGGCAACAGTTTCGCGCGGGCGAGGCGATCGGCGGGCCGTTCGGCCAAGGCTCTCGCCAGCCCCGCCGCCGCGGCGTCGGAGCGTCCCTGCGCGGCGCGCAGCAAGGCCATCCCGGGCTGGACTTCGCTGCCGTATCGGCCGGCGTGCGCGAACGCCTCTTCGGCGCCCGCGAGATCGCCGACAAGTCGCCGGATCTCACCAACCTGGTACCAGGCGCGGCCCGCGTCCATCGCGACGGTGCCGTTCTGCTCCCGGCAGGCCAGCCGGGCCTCGCGTTCGGCCTCGATCCACGACCCGTGCAGCCACAGGATCACCGCTCGGTGCATCCGGCACGATCCCGACATCGGCGTGCCGACCAGACGCGAACCCGCCCACTGCTCGAACGCCGACGTCCACGCCTGCGCCCTGGCGATATCGGAGATCGCCTCGCAGACACTGATCGAGCTGCAATAGATGCCCGCACTGAGCAGCGGACTGCGCACCTCACCCGAGACCACGGCGAGCATCGCTTCATCGAGCAGAGCCACAGCGGACGCGATATCGCCGAGGGCAGCCCGGGCCCGTCCCTGCTGGTGCAGACCGTAATCGACCAGATCGCGATCGCCGTAACGTTCGCCGAGCGCGGTGACGCGGCGCCCGAGTTCCAGCGAGAGGTCGAGATTGCCGGCGAAGTAATTCGCCTCGGCCTCGGCCAGGCACACATAGCCGTGCGCCGCGCATTCGGGTTCGGCGGCGAGCAGGCGCTGCGCGCGGGCCAGCCACCCCATGGCCGCGGCGATATCGCCGTGCAGACTCAGCACGAGGTGGATGCGATAGGCACACAGTGCGGCCTCGCGGTGCGCGCCATCATGCACGTACTGCGCGTACAGCCCACCGCGCAGGTCGACGCTCTGCTCGGTGTGCCCGAGCAGGTGGGCGCATTCGGCGAGGATCTCCTGATCCGCGGCGTCGAGCTCGCCGGTGTCGGCCGCCCGGCCCAGCACCGCGTACGCCTCGTCCCACGCGGCGGCGCGGAATGCGGTTCGGCCTCGCTCGACATCAGCGACCACACCAACACGGTCCCCCTCGCCGCGCGTGCACGCAAGGGTCGCCGGCGCTACGCTGGCCCGCGACCTGCGAAAGGAGCCGCATGAGCACTGCCACTGCCGACCGGCTGGCCCAGATCGCGTTCCCCCTGACACCGTGCCCGGACGAGAACCGGGCCTTCCACGAGCATTGGCCGGTACGCCTCGGCGACACCGACGGCGAGGAGCGGCTACGGCTCGACGCGGTCGCGCGGTACCTCCAGGACATCGGCTACGACCACCTCCAGGTGGTCGACGACGGCGATCTGCATCCGGGCTGGATCGTGCGCCGCACCGTCATCGATGTGCTGGCACCCATCGAATTCGGTGACCGGGTGCATCTGCGGCGCTGGCCCTCGGCGCTGTCGAACCGGTGGTGCAATATGCGGATCCAGGTCCGCAGCGAGAACGGCGGCCTGATCGAGACCGAGATGTTCCTCATCCACGTCGATATCGAGGCCGGGCGCCCGGCCCGGATGACCGACCGCTTCATGGCGCCGATGCTCGCCGCCACCGATCAGCACCGGCTGCGCTGGCGGCCCGCGCTCGCCGAACACACCGGCGCGGACGGCGAGGTGCGGCCGTTCCCGCTGCGGGTGACCGATGTGGATCGCTACGGCCACGTCAACAACGCGGTGCACTGGGAGGCGGTCGAAGAGGCCCTCGCCCGATACCCCGACGCCCCGGCCCCGCCGTACCGGGTGATCCTCGAACACGCCGGGCCCGTCATGGCCGGCGACGAGGTGCAGATCCGCTCCTGGCAGAGCCGCGACGGACTGCACGTCCAACTCGAAGTCGACGGCAGCGCAAGGACATTGGCGCGCATCGAACGCGTCTGAGCCGGACAGGAGGACGGAGCGGACGTGCCGCCGCTCCGGCCTCCCCGCCCTCAGCTGGTCTGGATCTCGCTGCGATCCCCGCTCCACAGCGTGTGGAACTTGCCCTCGGCATCGATGCGCTCATAGGTGTGCGCACCGAAGAAATCGCGCTGGCCCTGGGTGAGGGCGGCGGGCAGGCGTTCGGCGCGCAGGGCGTCGTAGTAGGACAGCGACGATGCGAACGCCGGCACCGGGATGCCGAGCAGGGTCGCGGTGGCGACCACTCGGCGCCAGCTGTCGATCGCGGTCTCGATGGCCTCACGGAAGTAGGGGGCCAGGATCAGGCTCTCCAAGTTCGGGTTCTCGTCGTAGGCCTCCTTGATCCGGTTCAGGAACCGGGCCCGGATAATGCAGCCGCCGCGCCAGATGGTGGCCAGATCGCCCGGCTTCAGACCCCAGCCGTACTCGGCGCTGCCCGCCGCGATCTGATCGAAACCCTGTGCGTAGGCGACGACCTTGGAGGCGTAGAGCGCGCGGCGGATGTCCTCGGTGAAGGTCTCCACATCGGTGGGCTTGTCGGCGAGCGTGCCCGAGGCCAGGCCCTTGGCGGCGGCACGCTGGGCACGCGAACCGGACAGCGCGCGGGCGAAGACGGCCTCCGCGATACCGGTGACGGGAATGCCCAGATCGAGGGCGGACTTCACCGTCCAGCGGCCGGTGCCCTTCTGCTCGGCGGCGTCCACGATGACGTCGACCAGCGGCTTCCCCGTCTTGGCGTCCACCTGGTTCAGCACCTCGGCGGTGATCTCCACCAGGTAGCTCTCCAGATCACCGGAGTTCCACTGGGTGAACACATCGGCGATCTGCTTGGCATCGAAGCCGAGCGCCTCGCGGAACAAGTGGTACGCCTCGCCGATGAGCTGCATATCGGCGTACTCGATGCCGTTGTGCACCATCTTCACGAAATGCCCTGAACCGTCCGGGCCGATGTGGGTGCAGCACGGGACGCCGTCGACCTTCGCGGCCACCGATTCCAGCAGCGGCCCGAGCGATTCGTAGGACTCGGCGGGCCCACCCGGCATGATCGACGGCCCGTTGAGCGCGCCTTCCTCACCACCGGAAATGCCCGCGCCGACGAAGTTGAGCCCGCGCTCGCGCAGCGACGCCTCGCGCCGGATGGTGTCGGTGTAGAGGGCATTGCCGCCGTCGATGATGATGTCGCCGGGCTCCATGGCCGCGGCCAGTTCCTCGATGACGGCGTCGGTGGCCTCACCGGCCTTCACCATGATCAGCACCCGGCGCGGCTTCTCCAGCGCCGCGATCAGCTCCTCGATCGACTCCGTGCGCACGAAATCACCATCACCGCCGTGCTCGGCCAGCAGGGCGTCGACCTTGGCGATACTGCGATTGTGCAGGGCGACGGTGTAGCCGTGCCGCGCGAAGTTCCGGGCGATATTGCTGCCCATGACCGCGAGGCCGGTGACCCCGATCTGTGCGCGCGCGGTGGGAGATGTCATCGGCGGGTTCTCCTTGTCGATCGAGCTCGATATCGTTCACCGCAGTCTAGGCAGCGCGCCGGCAGGCCCCGGCTGCGCGTTCGATCCCGGGACGGGCAGCTCACGGCCGGGCGTGGTCAGAGTTCCGGAATCTCGGGTAGCGGGCCGGAGCTGAGGCGTTGGGCGGTCCGTTTGTTCATGCCGAACATGCGAAGCATCCGGTAGGTCATCTCGTCGGAGAGCGCGTCGGCGTCGGCGGACGGGTCGGCGTCGAGCAGTTGCAGCAACCCCAGCATCGCGCCCCCGGCTGCCATCACGGCCAGGTCCGGATCCATCGGTTCGAAACGGCCGGCCTCCTGGGCCGCGGCGATATCGCGGCGGGCGCGCGGGGCCAGCCCCTCATCACGCATCATCACACCCATGCCGCTGTTGAGCACCACGCGCACCATCTCCGGGATGCGGCGCTGGAGCCGGCCGGTCATCCGGAAGCTCACGGCGAACACTTCGGCCGGATCGTCGTAGCGGGCGACGATGCCGTCGCGCAGCTCGCTGTAGGCCTGGAGCGCGGAGCGCACCGCCTCGTCGAACAGCTGCTCCTTGGAGTCGAAGTGGTTGTAGAAGGAGCCGAAGCCGACGTCGGCGGCGTCGGTGATCTCCTGAATGCTGACCGCCGAGCGCCCCTCGGACAGGAATGTGCGGGCCGCGGCCAGCAGCGCGTTGCGAGTGCGCTCGCGGCGGCGGTCGGTGCGGGTGCGCACGGTCGATTCGCCAGTCATTCTCACCTCTCCCTGCATCTCATCCCGTCGAACCATATCTGAGGGTTTCGTCAGTAGCGATCACCAGTTGTTGATGAAATCATCAGAACACCTTGACAAGGGATTCCATCGTGCCTGATGATTTCATCATCAATGGTCTGGAGGTCTCGGGTGACGAAACCTGATATCGGCGTCGAAGCCGGGCGAACGGCCCGGGTCGGCGACCGCGACATCTACTACACCGAATCCGGCTCCGGCCCGGTCGTGGTGCTGCTGCACGGCGGCGGCCCCGGCGCCTCCGGGATGTCGAACTACGCACGCAATGTGGCGTCGCTGGCCGGCCGGTTCCGGGTGATCGTGGCGGACATGCCGGGCTACGGGCGCTCCACCAAACGCATCGATCAGTCCGATCCGTTCGGCGATCTCGCGGCGGCGGTCGGCGGATTGCTCGACGTCCTCGACGTTCCGAGCGCCCATCTGGTCGGCAATTCCTACGGTGGCGCGGCGGCGCTGCGACTGGCCATGGACCGGCCGGAGAAGGTGGATCGGCTGATTCTCATGGGTCCGGGCGGGGTGGGCACCACGCGCGCGCTGCCGACCAAGGGCCTGCAAACGCTGCTCGCCTACTACGGCGGTGCGGGCCCGAGCCGGGAGAAGCTGGCCACGTTCCTGCGGGAATACCTGGTCTACGACGCGAGCGCGATCACCGACGACATGATCGACCGGCGCTACCGGGACAGCATCGATCCCGAGGTGGTCGCGAACCCGCCGCTGCGCCGCCCGTCTGGACCCACCGCGTTGCGCACGCTGTGGCGGATGGACTTCACCCGGGACGCCCGGCTCGCCACAGTGAACCACCCGACCCTGGTGGTGTGGGGCGAGGCCGACCAGGTGAATCGGCCGGCCGGCGCGCGCATGCTGGCCGAACGCATGCCCAACTGCGACGTGTACATGGCAGCGCGCACGGGGCACTGGGTGCAGTGGGAGCGCGCCGATCTGTTCAATGAGCTGGCCGCGGCCTTCCTCGGGGAATCACGATGACCGCCTTCCCGCATCCCGGCTCGGTATTCGGCGCGGTGCATCTCGGCTACCTCGAGGTGCGGTCACAGAGGCTCACCGAGTGGGACCGATTCGGCAGATCGGCCATCGGCCTGCACGTCGACCGGCTCGACGGCGACACGCTGCGGTTCCGGCTCGACGACCGCGCGTGCCGCTTCCTGATCCGGCAGGGCACCGACGAGGACGTGACGGCGATCGGCTGGCAGGTCGACGACCACGAGACCTTCGACCGCATTCTGGCGCGGCTCGCCGATCGCGGCGTGCCGATCCGGGAGGGCACCGGCTTGGAGGCGGCGCTGCGCGGGGTGGAGCGATTGTGGCGGTTTCCCGGCCCGAAGGGCATCGCGACCGAGATCTTCACCACCGCCGTCACCACGGCCGAACCGTTGCGGATGCTCAGCTCCGGCTGGGTGACCGGGGAGGCCGGGATGGGGCATGTGGCGATCGTGTCGCGGGAGCCGGAGGCGATGCACTCCTACTACCGCACGCTGTTCGACTGCAAGCTCTCGGATTTCATCGACGAGAACATCTCCGGGCTGCGGATGCGGATTCGGTTTCTGCGGGTCAACGAACGGCATCACTCGATCGCGGTCGCGAATATCCGGGGTATCACGATCGATCCGATCCGCACGCGGGTGCAGCATGTCAATATCCAGTCCGCGACGCTGGACGACATGCTCGCCGCCTACGGCCGGGTCACCGATCTGGGTTTCCGGATGGCGTGGTCGGTCGGGCAGCACACCAATGATCGTGAGCTGTCGTTCTATTGCGTCACGCCCTCGGGATTCGAGCTCGAGGTCGGCTGGAACCCGGTGGTAGTCACGCCCGAACTCGACGCCGCCTGGCAGGCCACGACCTACCAGGGCATCAGCACCTGGGGCCATCACACCGTCTCGGCAGGTCCGCTGGAGCGGCTTGCCCAGCTGCGCACCGCGGCCGCACGCCTGCGCACACCGGAGATCACTGTTCCCGAACTCACCGGAAGTACAGCCAGATGAACGAATTCGATCACGAGGTGGTGATCGTCGGCCTCGGTCCCACCGGCCTGACGCTGGCCAATCTGCTCGGTCGCCATGGCATCGATGTCCTGGTCCTCGAACGCGAGCCGGAGTACTACGGGCTCGCGCGCGCGGTCTACACCGACGACGAATGCCTGCGGATCTTCCAGACCGCAGGCGTCGCCGACGAGATCCACGCCGAGATGAACCTCGATTCCACCGTGCAATGGGTACGCGGAGATGGACGGGTCCTGGCCCAGTTCAACCAGATCGAACGGCCGTTGAGCTGGCCGGTCACCAACTTTCTCTACCAGCCCTATCTGGAGAACAGCCTCGAGCGCGCACTCGAGCGGTATCCGCACGTCACGGTGCGCCGCGGCCGTGCGGTCACCGGCTTCGAGCAGGACCGCGCCGGTGTGGTCGTCGAGCACGCCGAATGCCTCGGCACCGGGTACGGCCGGCATCCGGCCGAACTCGAACCGGGCAGCACCGAGCGAGTGCGGGCGAAGTTCCTGGTCGGCTGCGATGGCGGTCGCTCGGTGGTGCGCACCCAGCTCGGAATCGACATGTCCGGCACCAGCTTCCCGGAACGCTGGCTGGTGGTCGACCTGAGGGCACGCGACGGCGTCGACGCGTTCCGGCACCTGCCGTACTTCGACTTCGTGTGCGATCCGGAACTGCCGATCGTGTCCTGCCCACAGCCGGACCGCCACCACCGCTTCGAGTTCATGCTGCGGGCGGATCAGACCGGGCAGGAGATGGAGGACCCGCAGACAGTGCGCCGCCACATCGCCCGCTACGTCGATCCCGACGAGGTCGAGGTGCTGCGCAAGCTCGTCTACACCTTCAACGCCGTGGTCGCCGACCGCTGGCGCGCGGACCGGATCCTGATCGCGGGCGACGCCGCGCACATGACTCCGCAGTTCATCGGCCAGGGCATGAATTCCGGTGTGCGCGATGCGGACAACCTGTCCTGGAAACTCGCCGCGATCCTGCGTTTCGGGGCCGATCCGGCGATTCTGGACAGCTACGAAAGCGAACGCCGGCCGCATGCGAAGGCGATGATCGACCTGTCGGTAGTGAACAAGAACGTGGTTTCCCTGCGTAATCGGAGACTCGCCGCGGTGCGCGACGCGCTTCTCGCGACCACGGTGCGGATGCCCGGTCTCGGCGGCTGGATCCGCCAGGCCAAGTTCAAGCCTGCACCACGTTTCCGTCGCGGCGCCTACCTCGGCCTGCCGCGCCGGGGGCTGCGCGGCATCGAGGGCGGGTTGTCGCCGCAGCCGCAGGTCCGCAGCTACGACGGACGTCACAGCCGCCTCGACGACCATCTCGGCCTCGGATTCGCCGTGCTCGGTTACGGCACCGATCCGCGCGGCGCCTTCACCGCCACCGACCTGGACGTGCTGCGCGCGCTCGACACGCGGTTCGTCTCGGTGTACCCGCTCGGCGGACGTCCGCGGGGCAAGCCGGGCGACGGTCGCGACGACGTGGTCGACCTCGAAGACCACACCGGCGCGCTGATGCGCTGGTTCGGCACCGCGAAGCTGCGACCGGGCGGAGTGGTGCTGATGCGCCCGGACCGGTTCGTCTTCGGCGCCGCCACACCGGAACGGACCGGTGAGCTCGTCGCGGCGCTGCGACGGCAACTGCACCTGTCCGCCACTATTTCCGACCGGGAGCCCGCCGCGTCCATCCGCGCAGAGGAGAACCGATGAGTTCGACCGTGGCCCGATACCCCGTCGGCCCCACCGTCCTGGCCGCCGCCGAACGCCTGCACGCTGCCACCAGGACGGGAGTGCCCACATCGCCGGTGCGCGACCTGATCGGCAGCGATGACGTGGCGGCGGCTTACACGGTGCAAACCCTCGGAGTGCGGCGCAGGCGCGCGGCCGGGGCTCGGGTGGTGGGGCGCAAGATCGGGCTGACCTCCCCCGCCGTACAACAGCAGCTCGGCGTGGACCAGCCCGATTTCGGCGTGCTCTTCGCCGATATGCAGGTTCCGCAGACCCCGGCCGCACTACGGCCTCCGCTGCTGCAACCGAAAGTGGAAGCCGAGCTCGCCTTCGTGCTCGCCGCCGATCTCGACCGCGACGATCTGGATGCGCACAGCGTGCGCGAGGCGATCGACCATGCGGTGGCGGCACTCGAGATCGTCGACAGCCGCATCGCGCACTGGGACATCAGTTTCGGTGACACGGTCGCAGACAACGCATCGAGCGGCTGGTTCACCCTCGGGCAGCCCGCCCTGACGCTGAGCGAGTTCGAACCGCGCGAGATCGCCATGCGGATGAGCGTGGACGGCACGCTGGTCTCCGAAGGAACCGGTGCGGACTGTCTCGGGGATCCGCTCGTGGCGCTGGCCTGGCTGGCGCGCGCCGCCCGTGAGTTCGGTGATCCGCTGCGAGCCGGGGACATCGTGTTATCCGGTGCGCTGGGACCGATGGCGGCACTGTGTCCGGGCACCCTGGTCCGCGCGGAGATCGGCCGCGGCGCCGAGGTCGTCAGCTCCGTCGAATTCACCTGGGAGAACGCATGAGTCGTACGAAGGTCGCCGTGATCGGGTCCGGCAATATCGGCACCGATCTGATGATCAAGGTGCTGCGTCTGTCGCAGCGGCTCGAGATGGGTGCCATGGTCGGAATCGACCCCGAATCCGATGGGCTCGCCCGCGCCGTGCGCCTCGGCGTACCGGCCACCGCCGACGGGGTGCAGGGGTTGATCGCCATGCCAGGGTTCGACGACATCGAGATCGTCTTCGACGCCACTTCCGCTCGCGCCCATCACGTCAATGCCGCCGCATTGGCCCCGTACGGTAAACGGTTGATCGACCTGACCCCCGCCGCACTCGGACCGTTCGTGGTCCCGCCGGTGAACCTGGCCGCCCACCTCGACGCCGCCGACGTCAATATGGTGACCTGCGGCGGGCAGGCCACCATCCCGATCGTGGCCGCCATCAGCCGCGTCACCGAGGTGCCCTACGCGGAGATCGTCGCCAGTATCGCCTCGAAATCCGCGGGCCCTGGCACCCGCGCCAACATCGATGAGTTCACCGAGACCACCAGCGCCGCCATCGCGGCGGTCGGTGGTGCGCGGCGCGGCCGGGCGATCATCGTGCTCAATCCGGCCGACCCGCCGCTGATCATGCGCGACACCGTGCTCGCGCTGATCAACGACACCGATGGTGGTGCACCGCAACGGATTCGGGAATCGGTGCGGGAGATGACCGATGCCGTCGCGGCCTATGTGCCCGGCTACCGGCTCGTGCAGGACATCCAGATCAGCGAGGTCGGCTCGGATGTGCGCACGCTCGTCGGCGCCGACCCGGTGACCCATCAGGTGTCGGTGTTCCTGGAAGTCGAAGGCGCCGCCCACTATCTACCCGCGTATGCGGGCAACCTCGACATCATGACCTCGGCCGCCCTGCGCGTGGCCGAGCAGCTCACCGCCGCACCGGAGCCGACCCGATGACCACCGTCTTTCTCCAGGACGTCACGCTGCGCGACGGCATGCACGCGCTGCGGCACCGCATCACGCCCGAGCGCGTCGCCACCATCGCCGCCGCACTCGACGCCGCCGGGGTGGACGCGGTGGAGGTCGCCCACGGCGACGGGCTGGCCGGCGCCAGCCTCACCTACGGTCCCGGCAGCCATACCGACTGGGAATGGCTGGAAGCCGCCGCAGGCGTGCTGACCTCTGCCCGGTTGACCACCCTGCTGTTACCCGGCGTCGGCACCGTCGCCGATCTGCGGCGCGCCTATGACCTCGGCGTGCGCTCGGTACGGGTGGCCACCCACTGCACCGAAGCCGATATCTCCGCCCAGCACATCGGCCACGCCCGTGACCTCGGCATGGACGTCTCCGGGTTCCTGATGATGAGCCATATGAACACTCCGGCCGGGCTGGCCGAGCAGGCAGCGCTGATGGAATCCTATGGGGCGCAGTGTGTTTACGTCACCGATTCCGGTGGCCACCTCACCATGGACGGTATCCGCCGGCGGGTGCGCGCCTACCGCGACGTGCTCGATCCGGCCACCGAGATCGGGGTGCACGCGCATCAGAACCTGTCACTGGCGGTGGCCAACAGTGTCGTCGCCGTCGAGGAGGGCGTCGCCCGCGTCGATGCCTCACTCGCCGGACTCGGTGCGGGCGCAGGCAATACCCCGCTCGAGGCGTTCGTCGCCGTCGCCGACCTCACCGGCTGGAAGCACGGCGCCGATCTGAACGCGCTCACCGACGCAGCGGACGACCTGATCCGCCCGCTGATCGACCGGCCCGTCCAGGTCGACCGCGAGACGCTCACCCTGGGCTACGCCGGGGTCTACTCCAGCTTCCTGCGGCACGCCGAACGCGCGTCGGCCATCCATGGCGTCGAAGTGCGCGCCCTGCTCACCGAAGCCGGACGACGCGGCCTGGTGGGCGGGCAGGAAGACCTGATCGTCGACATCGCCCTGAACCTGAGTTCGGCGGCCGGCTGCGGCAACCCACCACCTGAGTGAGACCGGTTTCCAACTCGCACACGTCGGCGGCACCGCTCCGCCGGCTCCCCCGGCCGGGCTTGCCGGTACGCGGCTGAGGCCGCCGGGTCAGCCGGGCTGGGCGGCCCGCGTCACGATGTCGCGCTGGGCGGCGATGGCCGAACCCATCCAGCGCCGCAGGTAGGCGCGCAATTCGTGCTCGGTGCGCGGCGGGTTGCCCGGGGACACCAGGAACGAGTGCATGGTGCGGAGGACGAATTCGACCAGTTCTTGCAGGGCGGGTTCGTCGTAGCCGTGGCGGGCCCAGTCGACGTCGAAGCGGTGGATCATCGTCATACCGAACGACTTGGCCTGTACCGAGGTCATGCTGTCGGGGTCGATGGTCGAGTACGAGCTCGTCAGCACGATGGCCAGGTGCGGGGTGCGGCGCACGTCGGCCAGGGTGAACAGAGCGGCTTCGGTCATCGCCTCGGCCGGATCGTCCAGGCCGGCGACGTGGGCGGCCAGCCGGTCGAGGAATCCGTCGACCGAGGCGACGGCGGCTGCCGTCAGCAGCGATTCGGCGCTGGGGAAATAGCGGTAGACGGTCTGGCGGATGACTCCGAGGGCGTCGGCGACATCGGCGATGCTGACCGCCGCACCGGTGCGGCCGATCAACTCCACCGCGGTGGCGACGATGCGCCGGTGCGCTTCCTCGTCGTCTTTCGGCGGACTCCCGCCCCATCCGCGTCTGCGCGCCACCGAGCGGACATTACCACCGCCGTGTCCGGGTCCGGCGATCTTCACAAAGTAATCATACAAGCGGATGCTTGGTTGTATGGTTACGTGCAGAGCGCTGCTCCGCGCAGCGACCGCCCCATCCCCGACGCGAGGTACTCCCTGTGACGAATGTGCAGCCCCGAAAGATGGATTTCGGATTCGAGGACGCGGATGTCCCGTTCCTGTGGAACCCGCAGAACCCGGCCTGGTCGAGCATGTCGAACGCGGTCTCGTTCCTGGCCGTCGGCTTCGAGAAGATGATCGTGAAGCTGATCATGCAGCTCAAGCCGGTATTCACCGACCCGGAGGTGGCCGCGGAAGCCACCGCCTTCATGCGCCAGGAAGGCCATCACTCGACCGCGCACCGTCAGCACGTCAAGGCGCTGATCAAGAAATATCCCGGGCTGCAGAACACCCTCGACGCGGTGATCGGCGAGTTCGATCTGCTCACCGAGGCCACCTCACAGAACTACCGGCTCGCCTACACCGCCGACCTGGAGGCCACCTTCACGCCGGTGTTCAAGCTGATGCTCGACAACGAGGACACCCTGTTCCGCCCCGGTGACGACCGGGTGGCCTCGCTGTTCATCTGGCACTTCGTCGAGGAGGTCGAGCACCGCAGTTCCGCGCTGATCCTGTTCAACGCCGTGGTCGGCGACGAGCTCTACCGGATGCGGATGGCGCCGTCGATCTTCGCGCACGTGATGAAGGTGATCCGGATCGCCTGCATGGGCTTCAATCAGCATGTGCCGCTCGCCGACCGCCAGGTCGATGCCATGGCGATGTTCGCCCGCCACCGCGCCAAGCAGAAGGTGCTGACCGCCTTCGCCCCCTACCTGACCAAGGGCCCGATGCCGCGCGCGTTCGACGGACTGCCACGCAAGGAACAGCTCACCGCACTGGCCGGTGTGTTCCGCAGCCAGATGCCCAAGCACGACCCGACCCACGAGAACCTGCCCGAACTGGCCGACCGGTGGTTCGCCCGCTATGACGCCGGCTACGACTGCACCCGCTGGTACACCGCGGACCAGAACACCTCCGTCGCCTCGGCGGTGAACTCATGAGCGATCTGTGTACCCCGACCTTCGCCGATCTCGCCGAGCGCATGGGCTTTTCCTGCGCGGAGACCGGCGGGCTGGTCGAGTTCCGCAATCCGGCCGGGCTGGGGAACTGGACGCTGCTCGCGCTCGAGGTCACCATCGTCCTCGGCTCGGTCCTCGCACTGATCTACGCGATCATGCGGCTGCGCAAACACGGTGACCCGACCAACCTGGTGCTCTGGTTCGGCGCCACCGCCTACCTGTTCGTGATCGAACCGCCACTGTATTTCCCCGGCGCGTTCGGCATCGACGAGCATGTGGACACGATGTTCGCGCACAACCTGTTCACCGTGGAATTCCTCTGGGGCAGGCTGCCGCTCTACATCATCGCGATCTATCCGTTCATGGCGACGGTGGCCTTCGAAATCGTGCGGATGCTCGGGATCTTCCGCCGCCACGGCGTGCTGCTCGGTGCGGCGTGCGTCGGTTTCGTGCATCACGCGTTCTACGAGATCTTCGACCACATCGGTCCGCAGCTGCGCTGGTGGGAGTGGTCGCTGGACAACCCCATCAACCAGCCGTTCTTCGATGCGGTGCCGCTGCCGAGCGTGGTGGTGTTCGCCGCGCTGTGGCCGATGTCGCTGGCCCTGTGTGTGCAGTACTTCGTGGGCCGCCACGTCGACGCGGGCACGACGTTCACCGGACCACAACTGGTGTGGCGCACCGTGGTGATCGGCCTGCTGGCCTCGGTCGGCACGTTCGTCCTGCCGCTGCCCGCCACGATCATCGGGATCGGCAGCGACTCCGTGCGCGGATTCGTCTACGCCGCAGAGCTCGTCGTGCTCTCGGTGGTGGCGGCGGTGCTCATCTACCGGCAGTGGGCGGCGTTGCGCGCGGGCACCACGCGGGCATACGGGTACCGCAATCGATTCGTGCAGGGGTACGCCCTGGTGTATCTGGCTGTGATGGCGTTGCTGTGGGCGTCGGCGTTGCCCGACTTCTTCGGCGCCGTGGACGGCGTGACGGCCGACGGCGACCCGATCGGCAATCTCTGGTACACGATCGGCTGTTTCGTGATCGCCGTTGCTGCCGTCGCGGCCACTTTCACGGTGCCGCAAGCGGAATCGGGCGCCGAGATCCGGGCCGAGCAGGAGACGGCACCGGCGAAGGCGGACACCTCGGCGACCGAACCCGCCTAGCCGGCAACGGTTCTCGAACGCGCCGCCGCTCGTCGCGACACGTCGTCAGGCTTCATGGCCCGGCGTCAGATCGGCCACTGCCCGAAGGTGCAGCGCCGACGAGGTCGCGGTGGGCGGCGGCGCCGTCGCGGTCATCGGCTCGAGCAGATGACCGACATGATCGCCGAAATCACTACGGGCGATGACCCGCCCGGCGAACCAGCCGGCCGCCCCGTCGAGGATCGGCAAGCCGTGCGGGCCGCCGGACCACGCGCACCGCGCGAACTTGTCGGTGGAATCTCCCGTCGTCGACCCGAACAGACGCGCCAGATCGAACTGGTCGCCGGTGAGCAGATGCACGGCGAGATATCCCGCGCGGCGGGCGATCCGGTAGGTGTGATTGTTCTTCGACACCGCCACCAGAAACCGGCGCGGCGTGATGCCGACCTGGCCGGCGAAGCCGACCAGACAGCCGGCCCTTCGACCGTCGGCGACGGTGGTGACCACCCACATCGGACTGTCCGCGGCGGCGATGAGCGCATCGAACGCCTCGTCGACCTCTTCGTGCGACATCACGCCTCCTGCCCGCTCGCAGCGTCCGGCCCCGCCGCAACGATAACGCCCCTGCCGCAGCACATGTCGGATGTCGCGGGCGCCGCACCGACTTGAAACTCCGCTGACCCGAGTGCTATAAGAAATCTATGTCGGATGGCATAGGTTATCTGTGGCGGCACGGCACTGTGGCCTGGTTCAACGCGGAGAAGGGATTCGGGTTCCTCTCCCCCGATGACGGCACCGAGGCGGTCTTCGTCGATTTCTCCGCGATCGAGACCACCGGCTACAAGACCCTGTCCGCCGGACAGCCCGTCGTTTTCACCACCACGCACACCCGCAGCGGTCCCGAAGCTGTGCAGGTTCGCCCGTACACGCGGTCACCGCACCGTCCGCACCGATCCCGGCCGGAAGGAATCCGATGGCACCACAGCACGCGCACCACTACATCCTCACCTTTCTCGCCTGCCTCACCGTCCTCGCTGCCCTCGGTACCGCACCGGTGATCCTGATCGGGCTCAGCCTGCTGGCCGCCACGGCGATGCTGGTCGCGCTGGTCGTCGATACCGGGGCGTCGACCGGCCATTAGCGGCGATGCCGATCAGCGGCGGGGCGGGCGCGGCCGCTTGTCACGACTGGAGTCGCGGCTTCCGGCGGTCCGGCCGGACTCCTGCTCGCCCTCGGCGGAGGCGCGCGCGTCCGCTGCGCCCTGGCGGGTGCTGAGCAGGGCGGCCGGCGGCATGTACTCGTCGATCAGCTCGCGCGACCACCATGCCCCGGTGCGGCGCCGTTCCGCGAAGGAAGTGAACCGGTAGACGTACAGCAGGGCGCGCACGTACTTCGGCGGTCGCCGCGGGAACGGATTGGCGCCGAGGAGCCGCAGCGTCGCCGGATCGCCGTGCAGCAGGTGGACCATCAGGTTCAGGAACCAGGTTTCGGCGTAGCGGTTCGACATCGCCGCGAACCACATCATCCAATCCAGCCGCAGGTGATACGGCGCCACCTGGCGCGGGCGCCGGGTCGGGGTGCCGGGTTTGCCTTTGAACTCGTAGGGCTTCCAGGTGGGATCGGCGTCGGGGTCGTCATCGGTGCCTTCGATCACGATCTCGAACCGGGTGCGGGTGATGTGGCCGAACAGGCCGTAGGTGTTGCCGAGGTAGAAGCGGTTGAACGCGGCATTCATCACCTGGTCGCGCGAGGCCATATTGCGCACGGGCGCCCAGCTCGCGGCCACCATCACCACGGCGACCACCGTCACGAGGACGGTGAACCAGACCGGCCCATCCGCGGCCGGGGCCGGCTCGACCGGCAGGATCGCGTTCAGCAACCGGCCATCGAGGGCGAGGGTGGCCAGGGTGATCGTCAGCAGATTCAGCCACGCGAAATTGCCGCTGACCATCAGCCACAGCTGGGTCACGATGATGATCACCGCCGACACCGACGCGATCGGCTGCGGGCACAGCAGCCCGAACGGCACGATCAGCTGCGCGACATGGTTTCCCACCACTTCCAGGCGATGCATCGGCTTGGGCAGATGGTGGAAGTACCAGCTGAACCGGTTCGGCAGCGGCTGGGTCTCGTGGTGGTAGTACAGGGCGGTGCGGTTACGCCAGGCCGGATCATTGCGGATCTTGATCAGGCCCGCGCCGACCTCGAGCCGCACCAGCACCCAGCGCAGCAGCAACACCACCAGGATCGGCGGCGCGGTGCCGGCGTTTCCCAGGAAGATCGCCAGGAACCCGACTTCCAGCAGCAGCATCTCCCACACGAAGCCGTAGAACACCCGCCCGGCGTGCACGAAGGACAGGTACAGCACCCACAGGGTCGCCCAGATCGCCATGGCCACCGGCAGCGCGACGACATCGAGCACACCGGCCACCACGGCCGCGGACAACGCGACGCCCAGCCCGGCCAGCGCCACCGCCATCCGATCGGAGTAGTGCAGCTGGAACAGGCTGGGCGCGCGCCGGAAGCCCGCCGCCCGCAGATACCGGCGCGCCGGAAGCAATCCATGGTCACCGCACAGCGCCCGGAACTGGGCCAGCGTCGATAGGAAGGCGACCAGGTACACCAGCCCGAGCAGTCGCTCGAAGATCAGCCGGGCCAGAATGTAACCGGAGTCGTACAACCCGAACATCGCGCCGATCGCCTCGGTTCGACCTCACCGTCTGTGAAGGAAAACACCTGATCGGGCGGTGTTCTTCCGGAACGCCGCCACTCAGGTGATGCCGGTGACCTCCTGCGCGATCCCGGCCAGCCGGGTCTGGGCGGCCGAGACCACACCCTGGCGGTTCTTGTTCGCCTCCTCATAGGCCACGACCGCGCGCACATCGGCCGGATCGGTCAGCTCCTTGATCGCGGCCACCGCCTCGCCGACGTTCAGCTCGTCGTAGTCCGCGATCGGTAGCTCCTCCGGTTCGAGGGTTCCGGTGACGGCACGCAGTGAGTGCACGGCATCGGCGGCCGACTCGGCACCTTCACGCCGGACCACCCGCTCGGCGGTTTCCAGCGCCGCGTCCCGCGAGGCGGTGAGCGTCTTGACGGCGACGTCACCGGCGTGCGCGCCCTGCGCGAGCAGATCGCCGAGCGCGGGCGGAGTCGCGCGGACGGTGTCCACCACGCGGTCCAGGCTGCGGGCCGACCAGGTGACCGGCAGGTTGACCAGTTTGACCGCGGTGCCCGCGGCCGCCTGGAGCGGGGTGCGGCGCAGCGCGGCGGGGCCGCCGAGAGCGTCCTCGGCCAGCACGGTGGTGAGCCAGTCGACGGTCGCCGAATGGGCGGTGATCAGCCGGTCGGCCAGGGACACGATGTCGGGGAGTTTGTCGGCGGTGGCGAGGGCCTTGATGTAGCGGGCCCGGTCGAGCAGCTGGTGTTCGAGGGTCAGATCACCGAGCAGCGCTTCCTCGAACGGCTGAGCCTGTTCGACCATCGCCTTGATCGCGGCGCCCGCGCGGCCGAGGAACGGGCCGATCAGCGGTGGCACACCACCGAGTTCGCGCACCGCGGCCTCGATGGCCTCGGCGCGGGCGCGGGCATTGTCGGCGTTCTCGGACAGTTCGCGATGCACCGCCTCGGTGCGGGCCTGCGCGAGCCGGGTTTCGGCGATCTGGATTTCGGTGTTGGTCAAGTCGAGGACAGCGCGAAGCTGCGCCAGAAGAGTTGCGGTGTTGCTCATGCGGGTCTCGTCCCTTTCGGAATATCCGGTATGGGTCGGCGCGACGCTGCACCGTTACCGGGACTACCCCGGTCCGCCGAGCAGTAACAGGCGTTCCCGCAGCCCGCGGGATCAGCAGATCAGGTTCACATTCGCGGAGGGTGCGAAGGACACGTGCACGTGGTCGTAGTGATTGGCGGTGGCGCTGCCGCGGTCTTCCATGAACGACCAGCCGCTGCCGTCGTTGTAGCGTTGCTGCCAGATCACGTAGGTGACGCCGAAGCGCTCCTTGTTCGCGAGCACGAAGTTCGCGATTGCGTCACCGTGTGCTCGATCGGAGGTCATGAAGTCCAGCGCCAGGCCGGCGCCATGGTCGTCGTTACCTCGGCCGATCGCTCCGCCGATATCGGCGACGGCGAAGGTCTTACCGATCAGATTGCCCACTTGCGCCACGTGCGGTAGTGCGCCGGCGAGCACCGATGGGCACGGTGTGTGCTGGCTCGCCGACTTGGCCATCAGGGCCGGATCGGCGGCGGCCACCTGGTGGACCGGAGCGGGGGCAGGCTGGGCGGGCGCGGCCGCCGGTGCCGGATTCCTGGCGGGCTCCGGCCGGGCATCGGCGACGGGCGCGGGCTGCGCGGCCTGCGTCGATCCCATCTCCACCGACACGATGCCGATAACCGTGGCCGCGACGCCGCAGACGGCCAGGGGCGCGAGTTTTCGGGTTGCGGCCGGTTTGCGATGTTGACCGGGCATGAAACTCGACCACCGCCTACTCTCGGGAACAGATCACGGCTAGATTACGAAACCATCGCGGAAATGTCACGTCGGACGCGCCGGTGCGGTCGCGGGTGTCGCCTCGATCCGTTTCGGACTGGTTCCGGCGCGCCCGGGGAGTACGCTCACACCCGTCGGCGTGGCGGTGACCCTCGGAGGTCGGCTATGGACGTGATGCTCGGAATCGGAACGCGCAAGGGCCTGTTCCTGGCGCGCAGTACCGACGGCCGGTCGAGCTGGGAGGTGAGCACCCCGCAGTTCCCGGTCGCCGACGTGAAGGCGCTGGCCATCGACACCCGTGGCCGGCGCCCGCGCCTGATCACCGGCGTGCTGAACAGCCATTTCGGGCCGACCATGGTGTCGAGCGACGATCTCGGCGAGACCTGGACCGAGCCGGACGACGCACCGCTGGCGTTCCCGGAGGACACCGGAGCAGCACTGGAAGGGGTGTGGCAGATCGCACCGGCCACCGCCGCGGAACCGGACGTGGTGTACGCGGGAGTGGAACCGGCGGCGTTGTTCCGATCCACCGACGGCGGACGGACATTCGAGCTGGTCCGGGGCTTGTGGGAGCATCCGCATCGGCCGCAGTGGCAGCCCGGCGGCGGCGGACTCGCACTGCATACGGTGCTCGCGCATCCATCCGATACCCGGCGGCTCGCCGTCGCCATCTCCACCGGCGGCGTCTACCAGAGCGATGACGGCGGCGCGTCGTGGACACCGACGAACAAGGGTGTGGCCGCCGACTTCATGCCGGACGAGGTGCCGGAATGGGGCCAATGCGTGCACAAGGTCGCTCGCGACGCCGAAACCCCGAGCACGCTGTATCTACAGAATCACGGCGGCGTGTTCCGCAGCGTCGACGACGGCATCAGCTGGCAGCGCATCGACGCCGGGCTGCCGCCGTCCAATTTCGGTTTCCCGATCGTCGCGCATCCGCGCCGGGCCGGCGTGATCTACACCTTCCCGCTGGACGCGGAGATGGAACGGTTCCGTTTCCCGCCGGACGCGCGCTGCGCGGTCTACCGCAGCGAGGACGGCGGCGACACCTGGTCCGCGCAGACCGACGGCCTGCCGCAGGTGCCGTTCTGGGCGGCGGTCATGCGTGACGCCATGTGCGCCGACGACGCCGACCCGACCGGCATCTATATCGGCACCCGCAACGGCGAGGTCTATTGCAGCCCCGACGAGGGCGACCACTGGCAGCTCGTGGCCGACAAACTGCCCGACGTGCTGTGCGTGCGCGCCGCGGTGATCGGATAGCGGTATGGCGACCGTCCGGCTGCCATCGGTGCTGCGTCCGTACGCGGGTGGCGAGCGGGAACTCGAGGTCGACGCGGCGTCGCTGCGTACCCTGCTCGACGATGTGCGCGAGCGGTTCCCCGCGCTGGAGCGGCGGCTGCGCGATGAGAGCGGGCGGTTGCGCCGGTACGTGAATTTCTACGTCGACGGCGACGAGTGCCGCACCCTCGATGGCATCGATACCCCCTTGAAGTCCGGCAGCGAAGTGATGATCATTCCGGCGGTAGCCGGCGGATAGCTCACCACCGCAGCCACTTTCGCGCTCCTGCCGCGGGGCAGGGACTCGCCCGGGCGACAGATGTGTTCAGCGCAGTCGAGCGGCCAGGCGGGTGGCGTTCATGTGGGCGATGGCCTCGATGGTCACCATCGGATTGACCCCCGAGGAGGTCGGGAAGCAGGAGGCATCGGCGACGACGATATTCGGCACCTCCCAGGTCGCGCCGTCCGGATCGGTGGCCGAGAGCGCGCGGGAACCACCCATCCGGGCCGAGCCCATGATGTGCAATGCCGCCATCGCGCACTGGCCGGGACCGTAGCCCGCCGCGTCACCGGCGGCGACGAACTCGGCGTGCGAACCGCGCACCCCCGGCTCGTACTCGACACCGGCCTGATGCCCGGAGAAGATGCGCCGCGCGCCCGCCGCTTCGAGAATCTGTGCCGCACCGCCGATTCCGGTGCGCAGGTGAGCGCGGTCGTAATCCGACAGCCGATACGAGACCACCGCTTCGCCGCTGCGGTCGACGCTGACGCTACCGTGGTCGCGGTCGCGGGTGATGACGCCGACGACGCCGGTGTTGGCGAGCTCGAGCATCCTCGCCCGGTGCGCCTCGGCGCCACGCCAGTTCATGAACCCGACCGCGAGCCCCGGCTGCACCGGCCCGGTTTCGTAGATGACGCCGTAGCCGCGTCCGTCCAGGTTGTGGTGGTGCCGGCAGATCCTGGCCTGCAATCCGCCCTCCCACGGCCGGATCTGCTCGTCGAAGACCCCGTACACGGCAGCGGCCGGATGCAGCCGCAGGTATCGGCCGATGGTGTCGTCGCGCAGGCCGGATCGCCGCAGCAGCGCCGGGGTCTGGATCGCGCCGGCCGCGACCACCACCGCACGGGCTCGCACCTCGATCGCGACGCCGCTGCCGGTCTGCGCCGTAACACCCTCGGCTCGCCCGTTTTTCACCTCGATCCGACGCACGTTCGCATCGACGACCACGCGGGCGCCGCGGCTGGCGGCATCCTGGAGCCAGGTCTTGGTGACCGATTGCTTGGCGCCGAGCCTGCAGCCGTAGCCGCAGCTGCCGCAGTCGGCACCGGCGTCGCAGGCGTCGGAGACATTGCGCGGCAGGGTGTCGATGTCCCAGCCGAGGGCGGTGGCACCGCGTTCGAGGACGGCGTCGCGGGCCGACAGCGGAGAGCGGTCGCGGTTCACGCCGAGCCGCTGCTGCACCGCGGCCAGGGCGTCGTCGTATTCGGTGGTGGTGAATTGGGGGACGCCGAGATCCGCCCATTCCGCGCGCACATCATCGGGGGTGGGCAGGGCGGTGCTCCAGTTGACGACGGTGCCGCCGCCCAGGCAGCTGCCCTGGGCGAGGGTGAGCTGGCCTTCGCTGGTGGCCTGCGGGCCGGGAGCGTACAACCGCAGCAGGCCGTCCATTTCGCCGCTGCCGAAGTCCCGGTCGTCGTAGTACTCGCCGCGTTCGAGTACCACGACATCGAGGCCGGCCCCGGCCAGGACCGCGGCAGCCGTGCCGCCGCCCGCGCCGGAACCGACAACGACCACGTCACAGTCGAGGGTCGTCGGCTCGGTGGGACGCAGCGGCTCGAGCGCGGGGCCGGTGGCGGCCGGGTGGGGGCCGGGTGGCGCCGGGTAGCCCATCTGCTTCCACAGCGGGTTCTCCCCGGTGGCACCGGGAGTCACGTTGTAGGAGAGCAGCGCCGCCGATTTCAGGGCCTGGAACAGCGTCCGTTTCGCCGCGAATCGGGAGTCGCCGAGCCGCAGCAGCGCCTGCTCGCGCTGCCGCGGTATGAGGGCCGAAAACCGCCGCGGGCCACTGCCGGTGAGCACACCGAACAACCGGGAATCCCACAGCGTCAGCAGCGTCATCAGCTGCTTCTTCTCGGCGTCGCGCGGGTTGCGTTCGAGCATCCGCAGGACGGTGTCGATCGCGCCGAGTTCGCTCGCGGACGGTAGGTCCTGCCCGTCGCCCGGTGCGAAGGTATCGCAGATCAGAGCGAGCGCCGCGCGCTGCTGTGCCGTCGGCTCCATGAGTGTCCCCTTCGTCTCGCTGGAAGAGTTCTATCACCTGCGCCACACCCTCGTTAACTTAATGCGGATTCTCGAAGCTCGGCCGAACTCGCGACCCGGCGGGACCGACGCATCCGACAGCGCTCGGTGCACCCGGCCACCCGACCGAGCCGACGCCGGACTACCAACCACGCCGAGGTCCTCAACAGTCACTCCGGCGCGACGCCCGCACCGCTCGGTCGAGTCGGCACAGAAAACGCGGCAAGCTTGCCCGAGCCAGTAAGTTAATGCGTATTCTCCAAGTAAACGTGGAGATACGAGCCCGACGCATTCGACTGGAGACCGGCGATGGCACACCGAAGCACACCGAACGCGGCCCTGGGCACCGTCAGCGATGCGGCATCGGCGCTGGCGGTCCTCACCAGGCGCGGCATGATCGATCCCCGCCGCCCGGCCGAGATCATCCGGACGCTGCGCGATGCGGCGGTCTTCGGCCCGTTCGTCACCGTTCTCGGCCACGGCCTGCACCGTCATCCCGGCCGGACCGCGATCATCGACGAGCGCGGCCCGCTCACCTTCGGTGAGCTGGACACCTTGTCGAACGCGCTCGCCCGTGGACTCGGCGCCGAGGGGATCGGTCCCGGCGACGTGGTCGCGGCACTGTGCCGCGACCATCGCGGCATGGTGCTCACCCTGCTCGCCGCGGGCAAACTCGGAGCCCGAATCGTACTGTTGAACACCGGCTTCGCCGCACCGCAGCTGGCCGAGGTGGTGCGGCGCGAGCGTATCCGGGCGATCGTGCACGACGAGGAATTCTCCGGTGCGCTCGCCGCGGTGCCGGACGATGTGGGTCGGTATCTGTCCTGGGTCGATTCCGCCGACGGCAGCGTGGCCACCATCGACTCGCTCATCGCCGCGAGCGCCACCGAACCTCCGCGCAGACCGAAGCGCCCCGGCGGCATGGTCATCCTGACCAGCGGCACCACCGGGACACCGAAAGGCGCTCCCCGCGACAAGGTGTCGCCGCTGCAGTCGGCACAGTTCCTGGACCGGGTGCCGCTGCCACGCGACAACACCATGGTGATGGCCGCGCCGATCTTCCACGGCACCGGCCTGTCGCAGTTCACGCTGGGCTGGGCGCTGGGCAATACGGTGGTCTTCCAGCAGCGCAAGTTCGATCCGGAACGCACCTTGCGCACCGTCGCCGAGCACCATGCCGCCACCTTGGTGCTGGTGCCGACGATGCTGCAGCGGATCCTCGACCGCGGCCCCGACGTCCTCGCCCGGTACGACACCTCCGCGCTGCGGGTGATCTTCGCAGCCGGGTCCGCGGTCTCGCCGGACCTGAGCCGGCGCGCGGCCGAGGCGTTCGGAGACGTGCTCTACAACCTCTACGCCTCGACCGAAGTGGCGGTCGCCGCCGTCGCCACCCCGCACGATATGCGGGTGGCGCCGGGGACCGTCGGCTACCCGCCGGTGGGCTGTCGCGTCGCGATCTACGACGAGAACCGCGACAGGGTCACCAGGCCGGGCGAGATCGGCACCATCTTCGTCTCCAGCGGGCTGAGCTTCAGCGGCTACACCGACGGCCGGAACAAGGAAATCGTCGACGGCCTGCTCTCCTCGGGCGACGTGGGGCATTTCGACGCCGACGGACGGCTGTTCATCGACGGCCGCGACGACGAGATGATCATTTCCGGCGGCGAGAACGTCTACCCGTCGGAGGTCGAGAACCTACTCACCGAACGTTCCGATATCGCCGAGGCCGCGGTCATCGGCGTCGCCGATCGCGACTTCGGTCAACGCCTGCGCGCCTTCGTCGTCCCCGCGGGCGGCGCGGCACTCGACCCGCAGGAGATCAAGGATTACGTGAAGGCCCATCTCGCCCGGCACAAGGTCCCGCGTGAAGTCGACGTCATCGCCGAATTGCCGCGCAACGCCACCGGAAAGCTACTGCGCCGTCAGTTGATCGAACAATCTTCCACGGACTCCGCCGTCGACTGAAGTGGCCCCCGCGGTGGGCGATACTGCCGAGGACCTGTCGATGTTCGCGGTGGCCGATCTCGCGCGGGCGCCGCGCAATGCGGACCCTGCCGCCCCGGACCACCCTGCTCGCCGCCGTGCTCGGCCTCAGTGAGGACGGGCTGCGCGGGCTGCCGATCCGCACCGCCCGGCTCACCGCGCTCCTCGTCCGGTCGTCGCACTGGTGCGAGTCCGGGCGCGCCGGCTGACGGGCTCGACCGGCACTGTGTCCGGCTGCGCTGACCCGGTTGTGCGCCAAAAGAACAGCGCACAACCGGGTCAGCGACGGGTGCTACACGGGGCGGTGCCGCAGATGAGGCTTGCGCCACCGCTTGCGGGTGCCCGCCTCGGGCGCGTCGGCGGGTACCACCGGTTCATCGACCATCCGACGAGCACCGGCGTCGGCAGCCACCTCACGCCGGGCGAAGGCGATATCGCGTGCGCTACGCACCGACAGCCGTCCCAGTGAGGTCGCGGCGAAGAACAGGATGAGCGCACCGAGACCGTAGAAGAAGGTCAGTTGCAGCAGCGCGCGCTTCAGGTCCGACGTCGCGACCGGCTCGCCGATATCACCGAGCCGGAGCAGATCGGCCAGCACCGGCCCGATCACGAACCACACCCCCGCCGCCACCGACAGCCAGCCACCGAAGCTGGCCACCACGCGGTTCCTGCTCATCAACATGAGCAGGCCGCCGACAATCGCCGCCACACCGGGCAGCACCTGCAGCCAGCCCCGTGCCGCCGTCCACACCCACGGATCGTCGGGTGTGTAGGTGAAGTCGAAGTACGGGCCGATGAACGGGATGAGCGCGCCCCAGATGCCCAGCAGCAGCACCACCAGCCCACCCACGGCCCCGCGGCTGCGCGGAATCCGCAACCGGCTGCCCTGGCCGGTCGAAACATTGCCGTCGACGTCGGTCATGACGCCTCCAATCATCGATAGCTGATGTGGATATCGCATACCCCGTTCGAACCCGGCTACGCATCCATGCCCTGGCACACCACCGGGGAATTCCGCCGATCACGTCCGGCGACAATGCGGGCGGCGCGCTGCTGGGAGCGGTCACAACATCTGCCGACGGCCCTGCTGACCGGCGGCCGGACGCCCTACATTCATCACAGACCCGCGACGATCGGGGTCGGCCTCGGCGCAGCGCGACATCTGTCGTGCTGATCCGGGCCAGCGAAGGTGGTGAACGGACCATGACAGCGTTGTCTCCCCTGGCCTACGGCTATCTGCGCGACGAACTGCTCGTCGACGTCGAACTTCCCCGCTGTGATCAACGCTTGATCGCCATTGCCCGGCGGATGGGATTCGATATGGCCGCCATCTTTCACGAGCGCGCCGATATCGCCTCGCTCGTGCCGGGAGCGTTCCTCGATCTGGTGCACGAGTGCCGGCGGGCCCGCGCGCGGATGGTGTTCACGCTGCCAGGGCATATCGCGGGACTGACCGTTCCGGCGGCGTCGCTGCTGCACGTGCTCGCCGACCGTGGCGAGGCCGCGGTGTTCGAGGTGCCCGAATCCACGTGGCGCGATCCGTGGGATGCGGCCTGGCTGTGAACACCCGGGCGAGCCGGTGCTCCCGCGCGGGCTGCGGATCCCGCGCGGGAGCGCGCCGTGGCCGATCGACGGTCCATCGCAGGGGGCGCGGCAAGCAAGTGGTCGCGAATGGGCTTGCCGTTCACATCGTTTCCGACCAGGGCAATTCCCACGGTACGCACGGCACCCGCGCGGGCACATACCTCTCGGCTACGTCTGGGCAAATCACTGCTCGGCCGGAGGCCGGTTGGTCGCGAGCACAAGCTCGTGTCGCGTGCGGTCCCCTATCCGTCGCCTGTCCCCGTCGCGCACGCGGGCCGTAACGCATACCGTTCGCGGCGGTGCCCGCGGCGGGCGGCACGCAACCGGAAGGACCCGTATGGACAACGCGCTCTACGACTACAGCCCGATCGTCGATCGGGAACCGATTCAGTGGCCCGGTGGTGCCCGCATCGCGTTCTACGTCGGTCTGAATATCGAGCATTTCCCGGTGGACGCACCCGCCACCAGCCTGAACGAGGCCACCGCCGGTCTGGTGCCCGACCCACTGAACTACGGCTGGCGCGATTACGGGCCGCGGGTGGGTATCTGGCGGATCGCCGAGATCCTCGACCGGCACGGCATCCGCGCCAGCGCGCTCGTCAATTCGGCGGTGTGCGAGAAGTATCCGCAGATCATCGCGGCCGGCCAGCAGCGCGACTGGGCGTGGCTGGCGCACGGCCGCGACAATGCCACGGTACAGTCGGCCGTCGAGGACGAACGCGCCTACCTGACCGACGTGATCGCCACCATCGAGAAGGCGACCGGCCAACGCCCGCGCGGTTGGCTCGGCCCCGCACTCAGCGAAACCTTCGACACCCCAGAGATCCTGGCCGAACTCGGCCTCACCTACCTGCTCGACTGGACCGCCGACGACCAGCCGTTCCGGCTGAACGTGCCCGGACTGCTGAGTGTGCCCTACTCCGTCGAGCTCAACGATCTCGGCCTGTTCACGATGAAGAGCTTCACCGGCCCGGACTTCGTGCAGATCGTGACCGACCACTTCGACCAGCTCTACGCCGATTCCGCGCAGAGCGGGCGGGTCATGGCGCTGGCCCTGCACCCGTTCGTCACCGGCCAGCCCTACCGCGCCAAATATCTCGACCAGGCCCTGGAATACATCGCCGGCCACCACGGCGTCTGGCTCACCACCAGCGATGAGATCGCCGAACACTACGCGGCGGCGAACCAGAGCTGAACCCGTACGCGGCGGCCGTCCACTATCTCGGCTACCCTACTGTCGGTCGAACGACCGACTTCCGGCGCGACCACACTACGGCGGCGCGGAACTCGATCGGCCCGATGAGGAGGACGCCGATGGCCTACGTCAAAGCAACCGAGCGTGAGGGGCAGATCGTCGCGGCGGCGATCCGGGTGCTCGGCGAGGTCGGGGTGGGCGGCATCACGACGCGCGCGGTCGCGGTCGAGGCCGGCATTCCCTTGGGCACATTGCACTACGTGTTCCCCACCAAGGACAAAATGCTGCGTGCGGTCATCACCACGGTCGTCGATGACGCCATGGCCGCCGCGCGGGCCGGCCTGGAGCTCGATCAGGGCGTGGAACATGCGATCCGGCACGGCGTCACCAACTTCTGGGACACCCTCGTCGAGGGGGAACCGGGACTCCAGGTCATGCAATACGAGCTGGCCATGTATTCGGTGCGCAGCGAGGGCCCCGGCGGCCTGGCCCGGCTGCTCTGCGAGCGCTACGCGACTCTGGTCGCCGAATTCTGCGAAACGGCCGCGCGAGCGTCGGGCGAACGCTGTGCCGTCGATTTCGGCACTCTCGGCCGGCTCACGTTCGCGGTGGTGGACGGGCTGATCATGCAGCACGTGACCGATCCGGATCTCGCGCGCTCTCGTCGCGACCTCGAACGGGCGGTGGAGATGATCGTCGGCTTCGCCGATCCGCGCCCCGTGTCCCGGTAGCCCACCCGGCACGGTGCTCGTCCCTGGTACCGGCCCGCCTCGGCCCTTGCGGGTCCCGGGATCGACGTCTACCGTAAATGTCGTACGGTTGACCGACTTAGTTCAGCTCGCCGCCCCTCCGGGCGAGCCGTCTCGCGGCAACCGCCGGGACCGTGCACAGCAATCCGAACCCGCGGAGAAGGGCTACGTCATGGATGACAACTCGGTGCAGGCATCGCGCGAGCGGACCGTGGTGGTGGTCGGTGCGGGCCTGGCCGGGTTGACGGCGGCGCGCATACTGCATCAGCGCGGTACCGACGTGATCGTGCTCGAGGCGGCCGACCGGATCGGCGGGCGAGCGATGAGTGCGACCACGATGCTGGATTCGCGGGTGGATCTCGGTGGTCAATGGATCGGCCACGATCATCATCGGATCACCGCGGTGGCGGCCGAATTCGGCCTCACGCCGTTCCCGATGCACACCGGGCCCCTTCCCGCCGTGGTGACCGGCGCACGCCGGTTGTCTCCGGTAGGTCCGTCGATGCTCACGGCCGGGCTGGTGCTGGCCGGAGTCGAACTGCTGGCGCGGATCGGCGCACCAGCGCGGTGCAACGACTCGACCGTCGAGCAATGGTTGCGGCGGGTGCCCGGCCGCACAGCACGCCGGCTGTTGGAAGTGATCGCGGAGGTCTCGTGGACGGCCGACCTCGACCGGATCTCGGTTCAGGCGATGACGAAGATGATCCGAGCCCAGGGCGGTCTGCGCACCATCATGTCCACCGCGGGCGGCGCGCAGGAATTCCTGCTGACCGAAGGCGTGGGCGCGCTCGTCGACGGTCTGGCCGCCGAACTCGGTGTGCGTGTGCGATGCGGGCAGCCGGTCACCTCGATCGAACGCAGCGACCGCGGCATCACCGTCCGCACGCCGGACGACGAGATCCGCGCCGCGAAGGTGATCGTCACCGTGCCCGCCCCCATGCAACGGCACATCACCTTCACCCCCGCGCTGCCGCCGAGCCGAATCGCGCTCACGCAGAACACCTACATGGGTTCGGTCTACAAGGCGATCGCGGTCTATGAGCGCCCGTTCTGGCGAAGCCGTCACGGCGGTGAATTCATCCAGCTCGACAACCCCGGCAGTGCCGTCTTCGACACCAGCCCACCCGGTGGACCAGGCCACCTGTGTGTCCTCGCCGCCGGCCCCCGCGCCCGCGATCTCGACCACCTCGATCCGGCGGACCGCCGCACCACCATCCTCGGCCCACTGATCCCGCACATCGGCCCCGAGGTCACCGAACCGGTCGACTGGCACGAGAAGTCCTGGCACCGTGACCAGTACGCGGGTGGCGGGTACGTCGCCCTTCCCGAACCAGGGACCACCGACGGATTCCCACCCTTCCCGGCCACACCGGTCGGCGATATCCATTGGGCGGGAACGGAAACCGCGGACGGGCACGCCGGCTACCTCGACGGCGCCATCGAATCGGGCACCCGCGCGGCCCATGAGGTCCTCACGGCCTTGAACGACCGCGATTCCGTCGGCCGGTAGCGCGAGCCGGTTTCCCCTACTGCGCCCCGCATTCAGCGCGCGGTCGCGAGTGTCAGCAGCGGTCGCCTGCGGGGTTGTCGGACAGGCGGAACTCGAATCGCACCGCGCCGGGTGCGGAGGCCGGCAGAACGATGGCGGCGCCGCGGTGGGTGGGCCAGTTGCGTGGGAGCAGGACATATTGGTCGCCGATATGGGAGAGCATGACCAGACCGTCGTAGCGGAATCGGTAACCGGAATTGTCGGCGGGGTCGCAGGCGACCTTGCGCACGTCGACGCTGGACAGGTGTAGATCCTTCTCGCTGTAGACGACAACGCCTGGGCTGTACGGGATTTCCGCGGTCGACAGCTGGGCTCGGGAGTTGCCGACCGCCGCGGAGTAGTCGGTCGCGACCCAGAACAGGCTGATTCCGACGACGACGAACAGGATCGTCCACTCGATCACCGCCGCGGCCTCCGAGCGCGGCGGCGCCTGCGGGTCGCGCTCACGCAACAGTTGCCTGCGTTGCAGGACGACGTACCAGAGCAAGCCGACCCCGGCGATGACCGACAGCGGTGCCGCACCGAGCATGTTGTTCAACGGGAACACGAAGAACAGCCGGCTCAACCCGAATGCCAGCACCAGCACCGCGATCGCTGTCACCACCCGCAACTGCCACCGACTACGTGGCGCACCGCGCACCGATTCCGGCAACGCCAGATACCCCCAGGTCAAAGCCATCCCGATCACCCCGGCCACGATCAGCGGGACGAACAGGGCATCGACGCTGCGCATCAGGTAGTCGGTGATGCTCGGATGCAGGCTGGCCGACTCGACGCCGAAATGCCGGAAGTACCAGTAGACGTGGTTCCAGCCGAAGTAGAACAACAGTGCGGTGAGCAGTGTCGTCGGCGCGACGAATTGGCCGAGCGTCGCGGCTACCTTGCCGAATCCCTGGAACGGGGACGATGACGGCTCGTCGCTGCGCGGCTCCGCGCTGCCGGGAGCTGGTTCAGGGGGCTGCTGCGCCATCACCGGTCTCGGGAGTCTCGGTCACGCCTGCTCCAGAGCCACCGGCTCCGCCCTCACCGGTACCGCCCGTTCCACCCTCACCGGAACCACCGGTCCCGCCCTCACCGGTACCGCCCGTTCCACCCTCACCGGAACCGCCCGTCCCGCCCTCACCGGGACCACCGGTCCCACCTTCACCGGAACCGCCCGTCCCGCCCTCACCGGGACCACCGGTGCCGCCCTCACCGGAACCGCCCGTCCCACCGGGATCCGTGGGATCGCAGGAAACCGGGCCGGTCAGCAACACCAGTGGCACACCGGGCGTGATGAGCAGATAGCCCCCGATCGGATCGCTCTCATCATCCCACGGTTCGTGTTGCGCGCCGCTGAATCCGTCGTACACGCATTGTGTGCGTTCGGAATCCGGGTTGATGCCCTTCGTCACCACGCACCCGTCGCACACGCTGGCGACAGCGGCACGCACCTCCGCGAGCAGTGGGTCGATGGGGGTCCCCTGACGCTGCACCGGGTTCGCGATCCGGATCGGCGCGACCGGCCCACCGCCGCCCCCACCACGATCCGGCTTCCCCGGAACCGGCGGCGGCCCACCGGTTCCCGGGCCGCGTGGCGGCACCTGGCCACCGGTCGTGTTGTCGGGTCCGGCACCGCTCGGCGTGGTCGCGATGGCCGCCTCGTTCGACGTCGTCGCACCGACGGGAGGCGGTGGGGTACGAGCAGTGGGAGGCGTCGTACCGCATCCCGCGCAGATCAGCACCGATGCGGCGGCCACGGCGAATATCGGGGCGATCCCGGGCCATGGTCTCCCGTGATCGGTCCCGGCCGGATCGCCGCCATAGAGAGCCGTTCGAATCGCCTGCGGATCCATCGTCCACCCTCCGCTCCCGGCGATCGCCCTCGCCGGATAGCTAATTGAAGCAGTACCGGCGACCGGTCGCGCGTGATTTCACCATGGGATTCAGAACTGTTTCCTGGTGTGGTTGTCGAGCCCGCACGGACCCGCCGGCCACCCCGCCTCCGCGATCCGGCTCCTGGCATATTTCCGCTGGTTAGACGATAATCGGGCGGGTGCCGAGCATGCGCGGCGAGAGTGAACCGGGCACCACTGTCCATCCGCTGGAGGCAGTGGCGGGAGAGCCGCAGCGGATGGGGATCCTGCGGCTCTGGTTCACCGACGAGCACTGGGCGTGGTCGGATGAGGCCGCCCGGTTGTACGGATACGAACCCGGCGAGGTGGAGCCGACCACCGAGCTGCTGTTGTCACACAAACATCCCGACGACCGCGAGGGCGTCGCGCGGTGCATCGCGCAGGCCATCGAGACCGGTGAACCGTTCTCCAGCAGGCACCGCATCGTGGACACCGCCGGGCAGCAGCATCATGTCATCGTGGTGGGCGAGCCGCTGGTCGAGGACGGCGTCGTCGTCGGCGCCACCGGATACTGCGTGGACGTCACCGGATCCTTCGACGTCCAGCGCAAGGAAATCCTCGACGAGACGGTGCCCGACATCATCCACGCCCGATCCGTCATCGAACAGGCCAAGGGCGCTCTGATGCTCATCTACGGTCTCAGTGCCGACGAAGCCTTCCGGGTGCTGCGGTGGCGATCCCAGGAAACCAACATCAAACTGCGCGATTTCGCCGAACTACTCGTCGCGGCACTTCCCACGCAGGGCGAGGCGCCCGCGCAGCAGCGCATCCGATTCGACCACATGCTGCTCACCGTGCACCGGCGACTGGGAGGCGACGGCACGGCAGGCGTCGATCACGGCGGCTCCGACGGGCAGCCGGACGAAGATTCCGCGTGATCGTCCGCGAGGTCATTCTGAGCAGCTGTGTGCCCACGTCGCAGGCCCGGGCCGCCGGCGTGGCATCGAAGTGGCGTGCGCCCGGTCAGCCATGCCCATTCGTCGAGCTGTAGCCGTCCCCGCTCGGCGGCGGGTCGACGAGAGCGATGCGCGTCTGCTGATGGCGGGTTCCGCGCGGCGGCGGTGAACCGCGCCGGCCCAGCTCGAGCCGGGTCAGCGCGCTCACCACGGTGGAGTGGATGGGTAGCCGCCCGACCCGCGGGTCGGCGGCGGCGAGCCGGAAGACCGTGGAACTGGTACTGACCAGGCACACCGGTACGCCGTCGCGTCCGAAGCGCTCAGCGTCCTCGGCCAGCGTGGCCAAGGTGCGCCAGGACAGGAAATTCAGTCTGGTGGTGTCGACGATCAACCCGCCACCTTTGGCACGCGCATCCTCGGCGGCCTCGGCGACTGCCTGCCGCCATAGCGGGAGCGTGAAGGCGTCGGCCTCGCCGCGCACCGACAGCACGACCGAGCGGCCGCGGCTGCGCCGGCAGCACACCAGCCGGTCCTTCGGATCGGGGTGCCCGCACAGCGCGGAGAGTTCCCGGCGCGGCAACGGGGTGGTCTCGAACTCGGAATGTGGTGCCATCATGCTCCCGAATCAGGTCCGTGCGCTTGCGCGCCCTGATCAGGCCACCCTGCATTCTGAAGGCAAACCTTTGAATACCGACCAGTCTACGACATCGTGTGGTCGGCACCGCTTATTCGTCATAACTCGATGGCCACGGTGGTCAGCCGGCGAGGATCTGCGGGGACAGCACTTTCAGCATGGCGTTCGCCCAGCGCAGCTGACGCAGGGTCTGCGGATGGCAATCCTGTGCCAGTTCCAGCAGATCACTCACCCGTCGCTGTAGTGGTGCGGTGACCGATCGCAGGCTCACCGCGTGGTGCGCGCCGGCACCATGGTGCGGGCCCACTCGCTCGATCCGCTTCCGATGTTCGCGCGACCAGGCGGCGAGATCGCCTGCGATGTAGCAGATCTCGTGCTCGGCGTGGTGACGGGCCGAGAGCGCGGTGCGGTCGTGCTCGAGCGTGTGCTCACCGCGATGGAGTTCGTCGAGCAGCATCGCCAATGTCATCGGGAGCTCCTCGTAGCGGTGACATCGGAGTCCGCCATCGCCTGCGCTCCCCCGCGGGTGGGCGGCACGGACTGGTCCAGCGGCGCCGAGGATGTATTGGTCGGTGCGCGGGCCGGTTCGCTGCCGCGGGCGAGGCGGCGGACCGCTGCCACCGAAGTCTTGAACAGGGGTTGTTTGACACCGGATCCCAATCGGTGACGGTCATTTCGTTGGCGGCACGATCATGACCGTGCCCCTCGGCATCCCAGTAGCCGTAGTGGAACGGTACGAACAACACACCCCGCCGAATCCTCGATACCCGAGCGTGCGCCCGGATCGTGCCGCGCGGCGAGGTCAGCTCGAGCAGATCCCCCTCGGAGATGCCGAGGTCGGCGGCACCCGCTCCGGCGATCACCACCGCGCAGCATTCGGTAACTGATGCCGGTGTAATCGCAGGGCCGGCCGGCCGAGCACCGCTGCCATGCCTCGAACGCCGATTCCGGATCGTGCCAGGCCGGTAGCGGCTGCCCGTCGAAGGTGCCGGTCTTCTCACCCCACGCCGCCGCGGGCAGCACCACATCGGCCAGTTCGGCGGTTTCGGTCCGGATAATATCCTGCACTACCAGAAACAGCCGCTCCTGCGACAGGATCTCGCGGATACGTCCCAGCTCCGGCAGCGAGACCGCCGGGTTGGTTGCGGAACCCCGGCAGGTCGCCGTCGGCGCCGCATTCGCGGGTGTTCTCGGCGGTGGGCTGGCCGTTCATCTGCAACACCCCGCAGCCGGGCCTGCCGAGCATGCCGCGCACCAGGTGCACATTGTTGACCTGCACCGCGGCGGCCGTGGGCTGATGGAACCCCCGATGGCCGGTCTCAACGAGGGGTGCGCAGCGGCCCGGAATCGTACCGGGTGCGTGCCGCGCCCGGTACGGGGTAGCCGGTGTCCAAGAGCCCGTCGAGCTGTGGCGTGAGAGCGGCTGTCGCTGCCCGGCCCGACGCCGTCATCGCGGTAGCCGCATCTGGAGGACGAACGTGGTGAATGTCTTCGTCCCGGGTCTGACGCGCGGGCAGCGCGCCGACCTGGAGACGGTCGAGGTGCCCGGTGGCTTGCGCGTGCACGGATTGCTCGATTACGACGCGTTGGTCTCGGCCGAGGAGTTCGACTTCGACGAGCTGCTCCGGCGCGCACGCGACGAGCTCGCCGCGTTCGACGGCCCGATCGACGCGATCATCGCGCATTGGGACTTCCCGACCAGCGTGCTCGTGCCGATCCTGGCCGCCGAGTATCACCTGCCCTCGCCGAGCCTGGACAGTGTGATCGGCTGCGAACACAAGTTGTGGAGCCGGCTGCTGCAACGGGCGTCGGTGCCCGAATGCGTCCCCGGGTTCGCCGCCTTCGACCCCTTCGATGCGTACGCGCTGGACACGATCGACCTGGCGTTCCCGTTCTGGGTGAAGCCGATCAAGGCGCATTCCTCACAGCTGGGGTTCGAGATCGCCGACGCACAGCAGTTCGCCGACGCGACCGCCGAGATCAGGGACGCCATCGCGCGCATCGCCGATCCCTTCGACCAGGTACTCGGGCGGGTGCGCGTCCCCGAGGAGGCCCGGGCCGTCGGCGGTCGCACCTGCCTGGCCGAACAGGTCGTCAGCGGGATCCAGGCGGCGCCGGAAGGATCGATGTTCCAGGGCGAGTACCACGTGCACGGGGTGTTCGACATGCGCAAGGACGAAGCGGGCCACAGTTTCGTGCACCTGGACTACCCGGCACGCACGGTGCCGGTCGAGGTCCAACAGCAGATGATCGACGTCACCGAGCGGTACCTGCGCCACATCGGTTTCGACAACGGCTGCTTCAACTCCGAGTTCATGTGGGAGCCGGAGACCGCACAGCTGTGGCTGATCGAGATCAATACCCGGATCTCGCAGTCGCACAGCGATCTGTTCGTCAAAGTCGATGGCACCTCGAATCATTCGGTCGCCATCGACGTCGCGCTCGGGCGCAGGCCGCGGATGCCTTCCCGGCAGGGTGATTTCGCCGTCGCCGCCCAATGCCTGATCCCCCGGTACGACGACGGTGTGGTCACGAGGGTGCCGGCCGAGAGCGAGATCGCGGCGCTGCGCCGGCGGTTCCCGGCGACGGTGGTGCACATCGACGTGAATGTCGGCGACCGCTTGTCGGAGCTGCCGAATCAGGATGCCTATCGGTACCGGCTCGCCACCCTCTACATCGGCGCGAACGATCACGCCGAGCTCGAACAGCGGTATCAGGACTGTCTCGAGGCCCTTCGGTTCGAATTCCAGGAGGTCGACTGAGTGCATACGGTCGAATCGTTGCCCTACCGGGTGCGCGAGATCGAGAACATCTTCATCCCGATGCGCGACGGGGCCCGGCTCGCGGCTCGCGTGTGGCGACCGGTCGCCGACACGCCACTACCTGCGGTGTTCGAGTACATCCCGTATCGCAAACGCGACCTCACCCGAGCCAGAGATGCGTTGAACCATCCCTATCTGGCCGGGCACGGGTATGTCAGCGTGCGGGTCGACCTGCGCGGCAGCGGCGACTCCGACGGTGTGCTCACCGATGAGTACCTGCCCACCGAACACCAGGATGCCTGCGACGTCATCGAATGGCTGGCCGCGCAGCCGTGGTGCGACGGCAATGTCGGCATGATGGGCATTTCCTGGGGCGGTTTCAACAGTTTGCAGGTGGCCGCTCAGCGCCCGCCCGCGTTGAAGGCGGTGATGAGCGCGTCGGCGACCGAGGACCTCTATGTCGACAACATGCACTACATGGGTGGCTGCCTGCTCTCGGACAATTTGTCCGAAGCGACGGTGATGTTCGCCTTCAACAGCCTGCCACCGGATCCGGACATCGTCGGTGATCGCTGGCGCGAGATGTGGCACGAACGGCTGGCGGGCAGTGGGCTGTGGATCGAGCAGTGGCTGCGCCATCAACACCGCGACGACTACTGGAAACGGGCGTCGGTGAACGAGGACTACGGCGCGGTGCGCTGCCCGGTGCTGGTGGTCGGCGGCTGGGCCGACGGATACACCAATGCCATCTTCCGGCTGCTCGAACATCTCGAGGTGCCCCGTCTCGGCATCATCGGACCGTGGGGGCACAAGTACCCGCATCTGGGGGTGCCCGGCCCGGCGATCGGGTTCCTCCAGGAGCTGGTGCGCTGGTGGGATCACTGGCTCAAAGGCGTCGACACCGGGATCATGGACGAGCCGATGCTGCGGGCGTGGATGCAGGACAGCGTGTCACCGCAGCCGTCCTACGAGGACCGGCCCGGCCGCTGGGTCGGTGAACCGCGGTGGCCCTCCGCGGGAATCGAGCCGCGGCACTACGTGCTCGGGCGCTACACCTTGGCCGAGGCGCCGGCCGAGATCGACGCCCGCCTGCTGCACGTGCAGTCGCCATTGAGTGTCGGCATGTTCGCAGGCAAATGGGCGTCCTATGCCGCGACCCCGGATCTCCCGTCGGACCAGCGCGAGGAGGACGGCGGGTCGCTGGTCTTCGAGACCGAGGCATTGGAGGACACCTTCGAGGTGCTGGGGCTGCCGAGCCTGGAGCTGGAGGTGTCGGCGGACCGTCCGAACGCGATGGTCGCCGCGCGGCTGTCGGATGTGGCGCCCAATGGCGAGGCGACCCGGGTGACCTACGGGCTGCTCAACCTCACCCATCGCGACGGCAGCGCCGATCCGCGGCCGCTGGAGCCGGGCCGCCACTACCGGGTCCGGGTGCCGCTCAACGGCATCGCCCACTCGTTCCCGCCCGGTCACCGGATCCGGCTGTCGATCTCCTCGTCGTACTGGCCGCTGGCCTGGCCGTCGCCGGAGCCCGTCATGCTCACCCTGGTGGCGGGGCGCAGCTCGCTCATGCTGCCGCATCGTCCGGCCCGGCGCGGGGACACCGAGCCGCGTTCCTTCGGCGCCCCGGAAGCGGCGCCACCGGACGCCAGCACTCGGTTGCAGCCGGGCAAGCACCACTGGAAGGTGGAACGCGACCTGGCCAGCGGCGTCTCCACGCTCGAAGTGGAGAACGACCAGGGCATCATCCGTTTGGACGAGACCGGAACCCGGGTCCGGCGTGCCACCACCGAATGGTTCAGCTTCCGTGGCAACGATGTCACCTCCGTACGCGGCGAGACCCGCACCGTGCGCCGTCTCGAGCGCGGCAGCTGGCGCACCGAGATCGTCACCCGCACCGTGCTGCGCTGCACCGCCGAGGAGTTCGTCATCGACGCCCGGCTCGACGCCTACGAGATCGACCTGTCCACCGTCGACCCGCGGGTGGTCGACCAGCGGGTGTATTCGCAGAACTGGCACCGGCGCATCCCCCGCGACCTGGTGTGAACACGCCGCCCGACCGTGCCCCGAGCGAATCGGCGGACGCGGAGGTTTGCTGCGGATACGCTGGGGCGGTGGTCGCGGTTCCGGCGCCGATGCTTGCCGTCTCAGGACGGCCGCCCGATGATGCCGAGTGGGCGGTCGAGATGAAGTGGGACGGGGTGCGGGCGATCGTGGTCTGCGGGGGCGGTGAATGCCGGCTCTACAGCCGCAATCAGCGCGATGTCACCGGGTCGTATCCGGAGTTGGCCGGCGTGCTCGGCGATCTGGCGGGCGGGCGTGAGCTGGTACTCGACGGCGAGATCATCGCCCAGAGCGCCACGGGCGCGCCGTCGTTCGCATTGTTGCAGCGGCGGATGCATGTCGTGCGGCCGACCAACCAATTGATCGCCGCGGTGCCGGTGCAGCTGCATCTGTTCGACATCCTCGGTGCCGGCCCCGACTCGCTGACCGGCCTGCCGTACCTGCGACGGCGCGAGCGTTTGCAGGAGCTGGAGTTCACCGACGCGCCGGTGCGCACTCCGCCGCACTGGCTCGACGTCGACGCCGACAAGCTCATCGCCGTGGCCCGGGAGAACCATCTCGAAGGCATCGTGTCCAAACGCATCGATTCCACCTATCAGCCCGGCCGCCGCTCCCCCGCCTGGATCAAAACGCCCCTGCGCAAGACCACCGAGGCGATCGTGGCGGGCTGGACCACCGGCAACGGCGCCATGGCATCCACCTTCGGATCGTTGATCCTCGGCGCCAACGACCCGGACGGCCGCCTCGTCTACCTCGGCAACGTCGGTACCGGCTTCACCGCCGCCGTCCGCCGCTCCCTGCGCGCCCGTCTCGATACCCTCGCCCGCACCGATCCGCCCTTCCCCCAACCGCCGCCCCGCTCCGCCGTCGGCGCCGCCCACTGGGTGGACCCGGTCCTGGTCGGCGATATCGAATACCGCGAATACACCGGCGAGGGCCTACGCCACCCCAGCTGGCGCGGGCTGCGCAATGACAAGACACCGCAGCAGGTCGGCGTTCCGGCGAGCAGTTGAGGTCACACCCGAGCCGCAGCCGTCGGGCACGGCGGCCCTGGAAGCACCGGAGTGCTCATGCGTCGCCGTGCAGGATGGCTCGGGCCAGGGCGGCGGGCGCAGTGCGCTCGGCATGCGACGAGACTGTGCAGCCCTGGGCGCGGACCGGCTATCGGCGATCGAGCAGGGTGAGGTAGGCATCCAATTGTGCTGCACCGCTGAGTAAGTGGCGGCTGCGGGTGTCGAGGCGATGTTGCCAGGCCGCCAGGAACTCGTGCAGAGCTTCCGGGCCGCCGGCCTCGTGGACGGAGTCGAGGAACTGCACGATCTTGTGCAGCGGGTAGCCGCCGCGGCGCAGCTGACGAGCGATATCGGCGTCGCGCACACTGTCGGGGCCGTATTCGCGGTAGCCGGTCGCCCGGTTGCGCTGCGGGCGCAGGATGCCCGCGGATTCCCAGGCGCGCAGGGTGGCTTGGTGCACACCGATGCGGCGGGCGAGTTCGCCGACGGTCAGCGGAGGTCCGGGGATCGGCGGTGGCGTGGTGGACAGTGCGCCGAGGCCGGCGGCGACATCGAGGCGGGTGTCGCGTTCGGTGAGCAGGGCCAGATGGGTGGCGTCGAGCCGGCGGTAGGCGGATTCGGTGTCGCCGCGGTTGACGGCGCGCATGATTTCCGCGGCCGGTTCATGGCCGTGTCCGGCACGTAAGGCGAGGAAGGTGCGCAGCGCCTGCGCGTGCAGGGAGGTGTAGCGCCGGTAGCCGGTGTCGCTGCGCGCGCTCGGCGGGAGGATGCCCGCGTCCTCGTAGTTGCGGATCGCCTGGGCGGACAACCGGTGTTCCCGGGCGAGGTCGATGGGACGCAGCGCGGACCTCCGTTTGAGGGTTTCAGCAGTAAATGCCTGGTGGGGTTCGAGAAAGTCTCACCCGATTCTTCAACGATAGCGTCGAGGGCAGGTTCTTCTGAAAGGGGTATCCATGTCCACTGACACCTCGCTGCGCGCGCTCGGGCGCGAACTCGGCGATTCGGCGAGCCTGGGCCGGGCCATCGACGAACTGCTCGCCGCGCGTGCCGAGCCGACGGCCCTGCTCGGGCTCGGCGAGCCGACGCACGGGATCGCGGCCTTCCCGGTGCTGCGCAATAAACTCCTCGCCCAACTGGTGGACCGGGGTTTCCGGTCGATCGCGCTCGAGATCGACATGACCGCCGCCACGCTGGTCGACGACTACGTCCACGGCGCGGGCACCGATCTCGACACCGTGCTCGCCACCGGGTTCAGCCATCACTTCGGCGCCGTACCGGGCAATCGGGAACTCGTCGAATGGCTCCGCATGCACAACGCGGGCCGCCCGCCGCACGATCGGGTCCGCTGCTACGGCTTCGACTTTCCGGGCGACCAGGTCGAGATCGCGAGCCCCGGACCTGCCCTGCGCGCGACCGTCGCGTACCTGCCCGAGCCCCTGCGCCCGCGGTCGGCGGATGAGCTGGAAACGCTACTCGGCGACGACGCCGAGTGGACGAACCAGGCCGCCATGTACGACCCGGCCGCCTCCATCGGAGACTCCGAACGCGCTCGCGCCCTGCGTATCCTGGCCGACGATCTGGCCGGTGCCCTGCGGCGCGCCGCGCCTGCCCTGCACCCGGCGGACCCGGACGGCTACGCCGACGCCGTCGCCTCCGCCCGCACCGTCCTCGGCCAGCTGCGCTTCCATGCCGCCATGGCCGAGACCGGCCCCGACCGCATCGCGCACATGCTCGCGGTGCGCGCGGAGCTGATGGCCGACAACCTGCTCGACATCAGGGCCCGCGAACAACACCGCGGTGCCACCCTGGTCTTCGCCCACAATGTGCACCTGCAGTACGCGCCGCCCAGCATGGCGGTCGGCGAGAACCAGGTGCGGTGGGCCAACGCCGGCGCGCTCGTCGCCCTCGCCCTCGGTGAGCGCTATGCCTTCGTGGCCGCCGACGCGAACCCGCACAGCGAGCCGGGCACCCTGGCCGGTGTGCTGGCGGAGGCCACCAGCGGGCGCGCCCTGTTCCCGGCCGGCCCGCTGCGCGCCGCCCTGCCCGCGACGATCCGGTCAGGCGAGCCGATGATGCCCGGCCACATCCCGTTCACCCCGGCGGACCTGACGGGCGCGGACGCGATCATCTGGATCGCCGACACCGACGGGCAGCGGCATCGGTACTGGTAGGCGAACTGAGAGCCGCACCGCCTCCACTGCCCGACCGGGCGGTGCGGTGCCGCTCGGCGCGGCAGGTGAGCACCTCGACGATGCGCTGCCACGCCGGGGTTTCCTCCGAGATCCGGGAAAAGACCAGCGCCACATGTCCGGAGCCGCCGCCGTCTGCTTCGTGCCGGGTCTTCCACGCGTCGAGCTCGTCGATGAGCCTGTCCAGCCGCGGATCGCGCGGATCCCAGTCCGCCGCGCGATCACAGGCCAGATACAGCCGGACGGTCTCCGGATCGTCGAAGGCGCTGTTCTTCTCCCGGATCCGCTGCGCCATGGCGCCCGGCTCCAGCGCCTGCATCAGAATCCACGCGTCACGTTCGGCGCGGACACGTCGCTCGCTGACGCCGAGGCGGCGCATGCGGTCCAGGATGTCGACCACCTCGGCCGGGAGGACGAGCCGCTCACCGCTGTCGAGTGCGGCGATGCTGCGGCGGTAGCCGGCCAGCTGGTCGATTCTGCGCTGCAGGTCGGCGTCGATATCGGCGACGGCGGCGGCGAATTCGGCCGGCCGGGCGTGTAGCAACGCGTCGATCCGGGCCAGCGGCACGCCGGCCTCGGCGAGGGTCCTGATCCGGATGAGATCGACCGCTGTCTGCGGGCTGTAGCGGCGGTAGCCGGAGGCGTCGCGTTCGGGTTCGGGCAGCAGTCCGACGTGGTGGTAGTGGCGGACGGTGCGCACGGTCACGCCGGCGGTCGCGGCGAGCTGCCCGATCGTGAGCACCGTCCTCCTCCGAATCGTCGTCGCGGGTGATCGCGCCGAGTCTAGGGGCGGGTGGCCCGGTCGATGACATCGGCGACCGCCCGGACGACGGCGTCGGGGCGGTCGAAACACAGCCGGTGGTGCACGGTGTCGTCCAGAATGCGCTGTTCGCCCTGCGAGGCCGCAGCCGCCCGCGCGGCATCCATGCGTCGTCTGCCATCGTGCAGCTGCTGCACCGTCGAGGCCGGGATCCGGCCCCGCTCGGCCGGATCGGTGCCGACGACGCTGAGCGCGATCGTGGGGACATCCGGCAGCCCGGGCCCGCCGCGCAGCTCGGCGGCGAGTTCGGCCAATCCGCTGCGTTCGGCGAGGCCGGCCCGAAGCCACTCGGTGGTCAGCTTGGCCCGCACCAGCGGTTGCCGCAGGTGTTCGGGGTAGGCCGCGAGCAGTTCGGAGTGGATGTCGCGCAGCATCGGGCGCATCTGCTCGAGTTCAGCGAGGCCGGGGCCCGCGTGTTCGGCGGCGGCCAGGCTCGCTGATGCCGGCATGTACGCGTCCCAGTCGTGGTGCAGGGCATCCAGCCAGACCAGTCCGGCCACCTCGCGCGGATAGAGCTGGGCGAATCGGTGCGCGTAGAACCCGCCGAGGGAATGCGCGGCGAGTACGTAGGGGCCGGCGATGTGCTGCGCGCGCAGCAGATCGCGCAGCTCGACGGCAACGGCGGCAGCCGTGCGCGGCAGCGGGAGCCGATCGCTGTAGCCGGTTCCGCCACGGTCGTAGCTCACGGCCGTGGTGAGTCGCGAAATCTCCTGCTGGACACCGAAGTAGTCCAGCCCCACCGCGCTCGCGCCGGGCAGGAACACCACCGCCGGTCCCCCACTGCCCGCTCGGTGGATGAACAGTCGCCGTCCATCGATGTCCTGGAATGCGCCGATCGGCGGGACGAGCCGAGCGGCGTGGGTGCTGTTGTGCGTCATGCGCCAAGGCTGCAACCCTGACGCAGGGTCAAGGTCAACCCGGCTAGGGGCGACGCCACTTCTCGTCGGGGACGAGCTGGCTGGACTGCGGGCCCATCAGCAGCATGCCGCCGTCGACGATGTAGGAGGCGCCGGTGACGTATCCGGCGGCGGGGGTGGCGAGGAAGGCCACCACGGAGGCGACTTCGTCGGCGTGGCCGGGGCGGCCCAGTGGCAGTCCGGGGCGCGGTTGCGCACGTGGATCGGCGTCTTCCTGGCCGGTCATCGGAGTCGAGATCTCCCCCGGCGCCACCGAGTTGACGGTGATGTCGTATTCGGCGAGTTCCAGCGCGAGCACCTTGGTGAGCGCGCCCAGTCCGGCCTTGGCGGCGCAGTACGGCGCGGCACCGACCTTCGGCGCGTGCTCGTGCACGCTGGTGATGTTGATGATCCGTCCGCCGCGACCGGCCTCGATCATGTGCGCGGCGGCGCGCTGGGAGCACAGGAACGCACCGTCCAGATCCACCGACAGCACGTGCCGCCAGGTGTCGAAGTCCATCTCCATGGCCAGTGTGGCCGAGCCCGTTCCGGCGCAGTTCACCAACACGTCCAGCCCGCCCAGTTCGGCGGCGAATTCGTCGATGACGGCGGTACTGGTCGGCAGATCGTCGAGATCGAGGTGGCGGACGGCGGGCCGCGCGCCGCGCTCGGTGACCAGCTCGGCGGTGCGCGCGGCGCCCTGCTCGTCCGCGTGATAGGTGATGCCCACATCCACCCCGCCACCGGCGAGGGCGACGGCGATGGCACGTCCGATGCCGGAATCGGAGCCGGTGACCACGGCGCGCAGCGGTGCGCCGATGCGTTCCTTCGGTAAGGGAGCGATAGTTGCCATGCTGATCGGCTACCCGCCAACGCCCAGGCGACACAGCCGTGCGGTCGTCATCGTCCGTGCTGGGCGAGCGCGCGGTCGACCGGGTCGTGTCCACCGACACCGGAGGTGAACTCGCGGTAGCGCCAGGCCCCGCCGGCATCCGGCGCCAGCGGCGGCGTCCGGCCCCCGGCGCCGGCGCGGAATCCGTCCAGGAACTGGGTGAGGGCGTCCGAGGAGCTGATCCGCGGCGTCCAGCCCAGCTCGACGCGGGCGCGGGTGGTGTCCATGACGGGCAGGTGCATCATCGCGTCGAACAATCCCGGGGTGGCCGGCGCCAGCCGCAGATGCCAGGCCGCCGCGAGCGCGGTGCGCACCAGCCGGGGCGGCACTTCGACCGTGCGGGTGCGCAGGATGCGGGCGAGTTCGGCGCGGGCGAGCACCGGTTCGGCCGCGATATTGAACGGGCCGCGCGCCTCGGAGACCACGGCCAGCGCATAGGCCAGTCCCACATCGACGCTGTGCACGGCCTGGAAGCGCAGCTCGCGCGGATACGGCAGCACCGGCAGCAGCCCGGGCCGCAGCAGCGGATTGGGCATCAGCGGCCCGAGGAACAGCCTGCGCTGCTCGCTGGCGGAGGCGTACTGGAAGGTGAAGGCCGGGCGCATCCGCACCACTCGGCAGTCGGGCTGCTGACGCTCGAAGGTGTCGAGCAGCCGTTCCACATATGCCTTTTCGATCATGTAGGACGCGCCGGGCCAGCCTTCGGTGGGCCAGGACTCCGACACCGGGCGGTCGTCTGTGCACGGCGAATACGCGCCGACCGAGGAGGCGTAGATCAGGGCAGGCACCCGCGCGGCCGCCACCGCCTCCAGCACTCGTGAGGTGCCGCCGACGTTGGCCCGCCAGGTGTCAAGGGGCCGGTGGGTCGGCTGGAACAGCCAAGCCAGGTGCACCACGACATCGGCACCGCGGAACAGCGCGGTGAGGTCGTCGTGGCGTACGTCGGCGGCGACCCACTCCACCCCGACCCGGTCCTCGGCCGGGCGCCGCCGCGCCGCACCGACGATGGAGGTCACCTCCGGTGTGCCCGACAACGCGTCGATCACCGCGGTGCCCACGTTCCCCGTCGCCCCCATCACGACTAGCCGCATCGGTCCTCCTCGTGTCGGCCGGTCCTACCGGCATACCCGCGTGCCCGGCGCCCACACCACGCCGCCGGGCCGATTCAGCTGTCCCGGTCGCGGGCGACGCGGTCGCGTCGTTCCCGCTCGCGGTATCCGTAGGTGGCGCGCCGGACGGTGATGTCGTCTTCCAGGCCGGAACCGACCGCGCCCGCCACCGTGCCGAGCGCGCTCGCCATGGCCGCGATGGTCAGGTAATCGCCGACATCGACCGCGCGACCGAGCACGCTGCCCAGGTAGGCCGGCGGGATGATCAGCCCGACCGCGGCGCAGGTGAGCAGGAACAGCGTCGCGAAGAACACGACCGTGCCGACCGCGACGGTGGCCACGGTGCCGGCATTGCGCAGTGCGAGATCGGGTCCGTGTGCCATGCCCGCGGCATCGGCGCGCTCCCAGAGGCCGTGCCCGGCGATGGTCCAGACGGTGAGCGCGGCGATCGCCGTGACCACCACACCCGCCAGCCGGAACGGCCCGAGCGCGGTGGCCAATTGCCAGATGCTGGAATACAACACACCGAACGCGGTGCCTGCCAGCGATCCCGCCAGCGCCGACGACAGCCCGAGGAACAGCTGCCACGGCCGGTTGGCTCGCACCATGCCTGCCAGCAGCCGCGGTAATCCGATGCGCCGAGGCGAGACGATGCGCGCCGTCGAGGGGGCGGGGGTCTCGACGCGGGCGCGGTGGAACGGGCGCGGCATCCGCAGTTCGCGCCGGACCCCGGCCGGTCGTAACCCGTCGATCAACCGCACGGCCAGCTTTTGCAGCCGGTTACGCAAGCGCCAGCCGCCGAGCGCGGGCAGGGAGATCAGCGCGACATGGTGCGCTCGGTCCAAGCTCGCCAGCACGATGCCGTCGTCGGTGCGCAACGGCAGATCGGTCAGGCACAGCGCCAGATCCCAGTCGGTATGGCCGACGTGCTGGGCGGCCTTGTCGATGAGGTGTTCGTCGTCGGGGTGCATCGCCTCGAACGGGTCGTAGAAGACCTCGACCTTCCAGTCGATGCCGCGATCGTGCCGGGCGAGCAGGTCCGGTAGGCGCTCGCCGAGTTGGTGGGCCAGGCGGGCAGGCAGATCCGGGTCGGCGACCATGCCGACGGTCACCGCGGCACGCTCGGCGCCGTCAGAAGGCACGGTCGCTCACCGTGCTCATCGCGTCGGTGCGGGCGCGCGGTGACCAGGCGAGCGCGAGTTGGTCGTCGACGGCCTCGATGACGTCGTCCGTGCCGATCATGAGCAGTCCGGGATCGGGTGTGCTCGCATGCGGATCGCCGATCCGGCCCGCCCACAGCGCCCGGTGCCGGGACCGTGGCGGTGGTCCCCACCAGCGCGGCGGGTTCGGCCCGAAGATGACGACCGACGGCGTGCCGAACGCAGTGGCCAGATGCGCGAGGCCGGTATCGGCGCAGACGACCAGGCGCGCACCGGCGACCAGGGCGGCGGTCTCGTCCAGGGCCAGTCGGCCCGCCACCACCGTGCCCGCACCGGCTTCGGCGGCCACCTGTGCGGCCAGGGTGCGCTCGCGCGCATCGCCGGTGATGAGCACCCGGTATCCGCGGCCGTGCAGGTGCGCGGCGACGCGGGCGAATCGTTCGGCGGGCCAGCGGCGCGCGGCCGAGCTGCCGCCCGGGTGGATGAGGACTCGCGCCGGATCGGCTGCGGTGGCAGGTGGCGCCGCGACCGACAGCCGGGTCGGGTCCGCGGGAATCCCGGCCCAGTCGAGCAGGCCGCACCAGCGGGTGACCTCGTGGGTGTCCTCCGGCCAGTCCGGACCGGGGAACTGGGGAAAATCGCGGTGCCCGAAGGTGATCAGGCGCTCGGGCGCGATGGCCGCGAGGTCGGCGATGCTGGCGGGTCCACGCCCGTGCAGGTTCACCGCGGTGGCCGGAGACGGCCCGGCCCAGCGCAGTGCGCCGAGGCCCGACACCGGATGCAGCGCGTCGACCGTGCCGGTCAGTTCGACGATCGGGCGCAGCCACCGCGGAGCGGCCAGCACCAGCCGATCGCCGGGGCGGGCGCGGCGCAGGGCGCGCAGGGCGGGTACCGCGGTCAGCAGATCGCCGAGACCGAGTGCACGCAGAACCAGGACGACGCTCACCAGCTCGGGTCGCTCGCGGCGAGTTCGGGTGCGGGGATCTGGGGCGCGTCCTCCGCGAAGGCGGCAGCCGCGCCGTCGGCGACGAAGGCCGAGGCGGCAGCGACGGCCGCGCGGACGGCGTCCTCGGCGTCGGCGCCGTCACCCATAGCGATCGTGGCGGCCACCGCGAAGCGGTCGCCGGCACCACAGGTGTCGCGCACCGATATCGGTCCTGTCGCCGGAACCGGGATGCGCACGACATCGGATCGTCCGGCGCAGGACAGCACCGCCCCGTCGGCGCCGAGTGTGACGGTGACCGCCCGCGCCGACCAGCGCCGCGCGAGCGCACGGGCACGAGCACCGACATCGGCCGAGTCCGGCAGGAAGTGCTCGGCCTCGGGGCGGTTGGGCGTCACCAGGTCCGCCCCGCGCACGGGGGTCGGCCCTTTCGGATGGGGATCCCACACCAGTGGTGTCCGTCGCGGGCGCTGTTCGAGCAGCGCCCGGATCTGCGGATGTGCGGTCACCCCGCGCCCGTAGTCGGCCACCAGCACCGCGCCCGCGTTCGCCAACGCCCACCGGGCGTCCTCGCTCACCGGACCCGCCACGGTGCGGCCGTGCCCGAAGTCCAGCCGGGTGATCGGGGCGAGCACGGATTCGCTCGCGCCACCCGCCCAGGGACCGGTGGCCCGCACGCGTTGCTTGCACACCGTGCTGCCGTAGAACGGCAACGCCGCCACCCGCACCCGGCGGGCCAGCAGCGAATGCAGCCGGTGTCCGGGCTCGTCATCGGCGAATCCGGCCACCAGCACCACCTCGTCGGCGTATCGGGCGGCCAGCGTCGCCGCCAGCCCCGCACCGCCGGGGCGATAGGAGCGGCTGGTGACGTCGACGACGGGCACGGGCGCGTCGGGGCTGCGGCGATCGGCGCGGCCTTCGATATCGATATCGAGCAGCACGTCGCCGACGATCACCAACGGTGCGGTGCTGCTCAACTGTCGACCCCCATCGCTGATTCCAGTGCGGCGCACAGCGAATGCACCAGCACCAGGTGCATCTCCTGCACGACCGACACCGAATCGGCGTCGACCGGGATGGCATCGTCGCAGAGGGCGGCCAGCGGATTGGGCGAGGGCCCCGTCATCGCCCAGGTCGCCATGCCGATCTCCTTGCCCGCCTTGGCCGCTGCCACCACATTGGCGCTGGAACCGCTGGTCGACAGGGTGAGCAGCACATCGCCGGGGCGGCCGTGGGCGAACAGCTGCCGGGCGAACATCTCGTCGGGGCCGTAGTCGTTGCAGATCGCGGTCAGGCTCGAGGTCTCCGCATGCAGCGAGATCGCCGACAGCGGCCGGCGTTCGGCGCGGAAGCGGCCGGTGAGTTCGGCGGTCAGATGCTGTGCCTCGGCGGCGCTGCCGCCATTGCCGCAGGCGAACAAGCGTCCGCCGGAGGCATAGATGCCGGCCAGCCGCACACCCCAGGCCAGGACGTGTTCGGCCGCCGGGCGCAGGTTCTGGTGCAGCGCGCGTCCGAGCGCGTCGAAATGGTCTTCCAGCTCGGCGGTCCGCACGCGACTGCGCGGATCGAGGTTTTCCGGTCGGCCGTCAGCCGGGCGCTCGGCGCTACTCACGTCTGCTCCTTCCCGGTCCCCGGTGCACCGAGCGCGAGGGTGATCGCCCGAGTGAGGTCGGGAGCCACCGCCGCCAGTCGCCGGGCGCGGTCGGTTTCGGTCGCGCGGGTGCGGGGTGTCGGAACCAGCACGGCCCTGGCACCCGCCGCCAACGCGGCTTCGATGTCGGATCCGATATCGCCGATCACGACGCATCGGGACGGGTCCACGCCGAGTTCCGCCGCGGCGCCGAGGATCAACCCTGGCTCGGGTTTGCGGCACCGGCAGCCGTCGGCGGGACCGTGCAGGCAGATCTGCCAGGTGTCGAACGGGCCGAGCAGGTCCTCCACGCGCGCGTTCACCGCGGCGAGTTGGGCCGGGCTGATCCGGCCGGACGCCACGCCGGACTGATTGGACACGATGCCGATGCGCAGACCCGCGCGGCGCAACCGGCGCAGCTGCCTGCGCGCATCCGGCATCGGCCGGACCAGATCGGGGTCGGCGAGGTATCCGGTATCGCGGATCAGAGTGTCGTCGCGATCGAAGAGCACCGCCGCCGGACGCGGATCCGAATCGGCGGTGCGGGAGGGTTCCGAGACGCCGTCCATCTGCCCTCCTGATCCGATCCGGGTGCCGGCCCTCGACACCGTTGCTCGAGGCATGCCCTGCCTCCTGCTCTTGAAACAGCGTCGCGGGCTCGTCGCTCGGTCAGCGCAACGCGTCGATCCGCCCGCGCTGTTGTGCCGGCCGGACGGTCGGCAACCGGGACGAGGAGGCGACGGCGAGTGTGTCCACCGCCGCGACCACCGCGTCATCGCTGATGTGCTCCAGGCACGGGTGCCCGGGCACGGGACAGTCCCGCGCGCGTGAGCCCGCGCAGGGCGCCGACTGGTCACCGAGCACGATGCACGGCACGTGGTGCGGAGCCCAGCGCCGCGCCGGCACGACGGGCGCGAACAACGACACCACCGGCGTGCCGACGGCAGCGGCGAGGTGGGCGGCCGCGGTATTGGGTGCGACCACCACCCGGGCCGCCCGCAGAACCGCGGCGAGCATGGGCAGGTCGGTCGCGCCACCGAGGTCGAGTGCGTCATCACCGGATACCGCTGCGGTGAGCTCGGTTTCGTCCGGTCCACCGGTGACCAGCACCCGATAGCCGGCCCGGATCAGGGCGGCCACCATCGCGCGGTTTCGCCCCGCCGACATCCGGCGCGCCGCTACCGCCGCGCCCGGATGCACCACCACGTATCCCGGCTCCCCGGTCAGCGCCCGCGCATCCGGCAGATCGGTTCGCACGGCGAGCGCGGAATCCGACGAGGGATACCCGGCGGCCTCGGCCAGCGACAACGCCCGGACAGGTTCCGGCACATCGTCGTCCACCGCATGCCGTACATCCAGCAGAGAACCCGGGTAGTCGGTGCTGATCGCGCAGATCCGCGGCACGGCGGCCATCCGCAACACCAGGGCCAGCGGCAGCGGGGACTGGTGGAAGGAGGTGAAGATCAGCGCCTCATCGATCCGGCGGGCGGCGAGGGTGGCGACCAGGTCATCGATGACGGCGGCGGTGACCGGCGGCTGATCGAAATCGACCCAACCGGCGGCGAATTCGACCACATTGTCGACGCCGGGCAACAGTTCGGCCGCCGCGCGCCCCCGCGGGCCGGCCAGGAAGGTGAGTTCGTCGGCTCGCGCCGCCACCGCCCGCACCGCGGGCCCGGTCACCAGCACGTCGCCGGCGCTGTCGAGCCGGGCGACGAGCACATGGCCGCTCACCCCACCACCTCGCGCAGGAACCGGTCCCAATGTCCGGTGAACCGGTCGATCGCGAAATTGGCCTGCGCCCACTGCCTGGCGGCCTTGCCCGCCAATTCGGCGAAGCAGCGTTCGCGCACGAACATGCGGATCGCTTCGTCGAGCACGTCGAGATCGTTGGAGACCACGCCCGCCTCGGCCGGGATCGACGCCGACGCCTCGGTGGTGCCGAGCGCGACGATCGGCATGCCCAGATACATCGCCTCGATCACCGACAGGCCGAGCGAGGTCCAGCGCGGAGTGTGCACGAATACGCGACGACGCGCGAGTTCGCGGTGCAGCCGTCGCTGATCGTGGTCGCCCGCGCCGCGCACCCGTTCCGCCGGCAGGCCGAGGGCCCGGTGCAGGTCGAGGGTGTCGATGCCGTAGACGTCGAAAGGTGCGGCCTGCGACAGCGGCGCGAGCAGGTCGGTGCCGGTCACCCGGCCGCGCCGCACCGGTTCGTTGATGATGGTGGCCGCGCGGTCCAGTTCGCCGGTGTAGAGGTGGCCGGGGTCGATGACGCCGTGCGGGATCACCGTGGCCGGCGCCCGCCCGTTGTCCCACATCAGCCGGTTGAAGTCGGTGACGTGGACCAGGGCGATGTCGTCGCGGTCGGCCAGCGGATGCCGGGTGCGGCAGGCATGTCCGCGCGGAGTGTTGTGCTCGACGTAGACCGCGGGCAGATCGGCACCAGGCTCGGCGTGCAACCACTGCCGCACCAGATCCAGTTCCTCCGGGCGCTGCAACACCACCACGTCGATCTGTTCGTCGAGCAGGTCGGCGGGCGCGACCTCGCGGGCCGACTCCGGCCAGTCGCGTCCGCAGCGGCCCAGCGCCCACGCCCCGCGTTCGGTGTCGGTGGGGATCAGGTACTGCTGGCCGCCGTGCACGAACGAGGTCATCCAGGAGCCGTGCACATGCCACACCAGGACGTTCAGCGATCTGGATGCGCTGTTCATCATGGCCACGAGCTTTCCGTCGACGGGCAGACCACCATTTCCCGGATCTCGCAGCCCGGTGGCCGGGTCATCGCGAAGATCGCGGTGGCCGCGACATCTGCCGGCTTGTTGAGCCGCGCATCCGGCGGCGGCGCGTACTGGGCGGGACGGTCGTCGAAGAACGCGGTGTCCATACCGCCCGGGATCAGCAGGGTCACGCCGACGTCGCCGGCGGTCTCGGCGGCCAGCGCCCTGGTGAACCCGACCACCCCGAATTTCGACGCGCAGTAGGCCGTGGCATCGGGCAGTGCCCTCACTCCGAGGGTAGACGCGCAGGTCACCACGGTGCCGTGGCTCGCCCGCAAGGCGGGTAGCGCGGCACGGATGACGGCCGCCGTGCCCAGCAGGTTCACCCGGATCACCCGCTCCCAGTCCTCGGTGGCCACCTCGTCGAGTGCGCCGCAGGCGTCGATGCCGGCCGCGGTGAACACCGCGTCCAGCCGTCCATCGACCGTGACGATGAGTTGCTCCACCGCGCGCCGCGTGTCGTCGGAGTACGCCAGGTCCGCGTACTCCCAGGCCACCTCGGCCTCCGGTTTGTCGCGGTCGATGACCAGAGCGGTGCGGCCCTCGGCCTGTACCGCGTCGACGACGGCGGCTCCGAGACCGGATGCGCCGCCGGTGATCAGGACGTTGCCGAGCGGGGTGTTCGCAGATGCGTTCACGCTGTATCCCTTCAGACGTCGGTCGGATGGCTCTGTCAGCTGGCTGCTCCGAGCGCGGCTGCCTGCGCGCTCGTCGCCTTCTCGTAGGCGGTGAGGGTGTCGGCGGCGATCTGGTCCCAGGAGTAGCGCCCGCACACCTTCCGATGGCCCGCCGCGCCCCAGCGACGACGCTGGGCGCTGTCGGCGAGCAGTGACCGCAGCGCACGGGCCAGCGGTTTCGGTTCCGAGGGCGGCACCAGCGCACCAGTGACGCCGTCGTCGACGGTGTCGAGCAAACCGCCGACGGCACTGGCGACGACCGGCTTCGCGCAGGCCATCGCCTCCAGCGGGACGATGCCGAACGGTTCGTACCAGGGCGTGCACACCACCACATCGGCCGAACGCAGCAGGGCGGGCATCTCGGCATGGGCGAGCTGACCGAGCAGCTGGACCCGGTCGGCCACCCCGTGCTCGGTGGCGATCCGGCGCAGGCGGGCGGCCTCGGCCCGCGCGCTGTCGTCGGCACCGCCGGCGATCAGCAGCTCGGTGTCCGGCAGCTCCGGCAGGGCCTTGATGGCGGTGTCGAATCCTTTGCGCGGCACCATCCGCCCGATCGACAGCAGCCGCCTGCGGCGCCCCTTCGGCGCGATGGGGCCGTGGCGATCGAACATCGAGAGATCGACCCCGCACGGCACGACCGAGGTGCGCGCGTCCGGCACACCCATGCGCGCCAGTTCACGCACCTCGTCCGAGCAGGTCGCCACGATGTGGTCGGCGCTCACCGCGATGAGGCGCTCGAATTTGATCCGCGAGCGTGGACTGGTGTCGGCGCGGCCCTGGTAACGGCGTTTGACCGTGCCGAGGGCGTGAAAGGTCAGGACAACCGGAAGGTGCAGGCGCCGCGCGGCGAGTTCGGTGGCCAGGCCCGACATCCAGAAGTGGGCGTGCACCACATCGGGGCTGTCGCTGCTCCAGGATTCGTGCAGGAAGTCGGCGAAGTCTCCCAGGTGCGGCAATATCGCGTCCTTGGGAATGGGTGTGCGCGGACCGGCGGGCACGTGGATCACGCGATAGCCGTCGCCGGTGACGACCTCGGTGTCGATGCGTGGATCGTCTCGCCGGGTGAAGACGCTGACCTCGTGCCCGTCGCGAGCGAAGGCCGATGCCAGCGCGCCGACGTGCACGTTCTGCCCACCGGCATCGACACCGCCGAGCGCGGCGAGGGGGCTGGCGTGTTCGGAAACCATGGCGATCTTCACGGGGCGGTCCCCTTTCCTGCTCGCTGCGTTACCGGCGCCCGTAGCAACCTCCGTTGGGCCCTAAGCGGCGCGTACCCGGTATTCCGCGCGGCAATCCGCGGACCGGTGCCCTCGGCCGCCGCGGCAGCGCACCGGTTTCGGGTGCGGTCCTCCGGGTATGCGACACGCTGATGCGGGGCAATCGGTTTCGTCGACAGGAGGGTGGGCATGGCCGAACCGGCGCTGTCGGACACAGCGGTGCACCGGCTCGCCGTCGGCCCGTTGCGGCCGCGCTGGCCCGGAGTGCGGCGGATCGCGGTGCTGCGCGGCGGCGGCCTCGGCGATCTGTTGTTCGCCATACCCGCCGTGCATGCCCTGGCCGCCGCCTATCCGGAGGCCGACATCGTGCTGCTCGGTTCCGCCCTGCACGCGCAGCTGTTGAACGGGCGGCCGACCCCGATCGGCGAGGTCGTCGTCCTGCCGGAATCGGCTGTCGGCGTGGCCGGCCCCGGGGACGACGGCCTGCGTGACTGCCTGCGTCGTGCGCTGCGCACACCGGTGGATCTGGGCGTGCAGCTGCACGGCGGCGGCGGTTGGTCCAATACCGTTATCCAGCAGCTCAATCCACGGTGGTCGGTCGGCTCACGAGCCGCCGACGCACCCGCGCTGGACCGCACCGTCCCGTTCCGCTACTACCACAACGAGACCCTGCGGGCGCTCGAAGTGGTCGGGGCGGCGGGCGCTCCGCCGGTGCTGCTGGAAGCCGAACTGCCCCTCACCGCAGCCGATCTGGCCGCCGCGGACCGCGTCTCGACCGGCACGACCGGCTCGACGGTGGCGATACATCCCGGTGCGCGGGACCCGCGGCGGCGATGGCCCGCGTCCAGGTTCGCCGAGATCTGCGCCCGCTGTCTGGGCCGCGGCTGGGACGTCGTGTTGATCGGCACGAGCGAGGAACGTCCCCTGCTCGCCGCCATCGCGGACACGGCGCACGCGAATGCGTCCGGGATCCGCGGTGGCGCCACCATTCACTTACTCGACGGGGCCGATATGACCACCCTGTGTGGTGTGCTGGCCCGCAGCCGTGTGCTGGTCGGCAACGACAGCGGCCCGCGTCATCTGGCCCGCGCCCTCGGCACGCCGACGGTGGGCGTGTTCTGGATCGGCAATGTCGTCAACGCGGGCCCGCTCAGCCGCACCGAGGACCGCGTGCTGATCTCCTGGCGCGACGATTGCCCAGTATGCGGGCGCGACATCACCGACGAGTTCCGCGCGCGCTGCCCGCATGACGAATCGCTGGTCACGTCGGTGTCGGTCGAGGATGTGGACGCCGAGCTGCTCGACCTGCTCGCTGCCGAGAGTCCCGGCCGGCTGCCCGGATAGCGCGCTGCGGCCACAACGACGGAGGCACCACCTCGTAGGCCTGCGCCCGCCCGATCGGTGACCGTGGTCGGTGGTTTTCCGGATGGATCGCACCGCCGGGCAACAGGCCCGCAGCGAGCGATCACCCGTAGCGGACCTCGAGGTCTGGGCTCATCACCCACCTCCCGTCGCCGATCGGTCCCGGATGCGTTCGATCATCGCCGAGGTCGAATGATCGGCCAGATAGCCGAGCACGCGCACCTCGCCGCCGTACTCGGCGACGACGGGCGCCTCGGGCAGCATCTCCGGCCGGTAGTCGCCACCCTTGACGTACAGATCGGGTTCGGTCGCCCGCAACAGCCGCTCCGGGGTGTCCTCGTCGAAGACGGTCACATGATCGACGCAGCTCAGGGCGGCCAGCACCGCGCACCGATCATGGTCGGGATTGACCGGACGGTCGGGGCCCTTCAGCCTGCGCACGCTCTCGTCGGAATTGACCGCGACCACCAGCACATCACCGAGCCGCTTGGCCTCGTTCAGGTAGGCGATGTGCCCGGCATGCACCACATCGAAGCAGCCGTTGGTGAACACGATGCGCTCCCCGGCGGCTCGATGCCCGCGCACGGCCTCGATCAAGTGCCTCGGCTCCAGCACCGCACCACCACTGCGGTCGATGCGCGCCCGCAACTGCTCCCGCGTGCACACCGAGGTGCCCGGCCGGTGCACGACGACGTCGGCGGCGGCCTGCGCCACCTCCACCGCACCGGTGAGCGGCATCCCGGCCAGCACCGCGAGCGTCAACGCGGCGACGAAGGTGTCCCCGCCGCCCGCGGATTGGCTTTCGCGCACCGGATGCGCCCAGGTGCGGTGCGCCGGGCGGTCGCCGTCGAGCAGCACACTGCCGTCGCGGTCCAAGGTCACCACAACAGTGCGGGTGCCCGTCGCCTCGAACAACGCGTCACGGTGGCGGTCGAACAGCTCGGCGCGCTGGTCGGGATCGGCCCCTGCGGTGGCCGCGAGGCCGAGAACCTCGGCCGCCTCGCCGGCGTTCGGGGTGAGGAGATCGGCGTGCAGCGCACGCCAGCGTCCGGGATGGTGGGTGTCGGCGATCAGCAGCGGCAGGCGTTCACGGCGCTCGAGCAGGCCCGCGCGCAAGCTGTCGCCGAGTGGGCCGCCGTAGTCGCAGACGATCAGTGCGTCGGCCCCGATCAGGGCATCGTCGAGGCGAGCGAGCAACTCGGCGATCTCATCGGGCCTGGCGATACCGGTGCTCGTCTCGTCGAAGCGCACCAGGATCTGCTCATCGGCCACGATGCGCGTCTTCACCGGTGTCGTCCGATCGGGCGCGCGATAGATCCGGCCGGTGTCGACGCCGCGGCGGGCCAGCACCTCGGCGAGCGCGGCGGCCGGCGGATCGTCGCCGGTCAGGGCGAGCAAGCGGGTGTCGGCGCCCAGTGCCGCGAGATTGGCGGCGGTATTGCCGGCGCCACCGGCCATGGACGAGCTGCGTTCGATATCGACCACCGGCACCGGGGCCTCGCGGCACAACCGCTCGCACCTGCCCCACTTCCACACATCGAGCATGGCGTCGCCGAGCACGACCACGGTCGCATCCCCGCGCGTCACATCGGCCGCGAGGCCGGGCCCGTCGGGGTAGTCGGTCCCACTCATGCGCGTCCTCCTGTCGATGCGGCACTCGATCTCGCCATTCCACGCGCGGAGCCGATAAAACAAGCGGTGCCGATCAGTGCGCCGCGATATTCGGTGGCCGCTCCTGTGGTTCAGCCGCCGCGATGCGGGTAGGGCGAGGACATGGGCGCATTCTCGGCATCGATGTGGGAGGTGGGATGACGGCGACATCCTCGGGCGCGGTGGGTGAGCTCACCGCGACGCGACCGTATCCGGCCCGCAGCGGGCCGAAGGGGTCGGCGCTCTACAGAATCATCACCACCACCGATCCGAAGGTGCTCGGCATCCTGTACCTGGCGTCGGCGACCGCGTTCTTCCTCATCGGCGGCCTGCTGGCCTTGCTGATGCGCGGGGAGCTGGCGCGGCCGGGATTGCAATTCCTCTCGCCCGAGCAGTACAACCAGCTGTTCACCATGCACGGCACGATCATGCTGCTGTTCTATGCCACCCCAGTGGTTTTCGGGTTCGCCAATGCGATCCTGCCGTTGCAGATCGGCGCACCCGATGTGGCTTTTCCGCGGTTGAACGCGCTCAGCTATTGGCTGTATCTGTTCGGGGCGACGATGGCGACGGCCGGATTCCTCACGCCGGGCGGCGCGGCGGATTTCGGCTGGACCGGTTACACGCCGTTGAGTAATGAACTGCATTCGCCGGGCGTCGGCGGAGACCTGTGGATCATGGGGTTGGCGGTGTCGGGTCTCGGCACCATTCTCGGCGCGGTCAACATGATCACCACCGTGGTCTGTCTGCGCGCGCCGGGGATGACGATGTTCCGTATGCCGATCTTCACCTGGAACATCCTGGTCACCAGCATCCTGGTGCTGCTGGCGTTCCCGATCCTCACCGCGGCGCTGATGGCGCTGGCCTATGACCGGCATCTCGGCGGCCACATCTACGACCCGGCCACCGGCGGCACCATTCTCTGGCAGCACCTGTTCTGGTTCTTCGGCCATCCCGAGGTCTATATCGTCGCGCTGCCGTTCTTCGGCATCATCAGCGAGGTCATCCCGGTGTTCAGCCGCAAACCGATCTTCGGCTACACCGCCCTGGTCTTCGCCACCATCGCCATCGCGGCGCTGTCGATGGCGGTATGGGCACACCACATGTATGCCACCGGCGCGGTGATGCTGCCGTTCTTCTCGCTGATGACCTTCCTGATCGCGGTGCCGACGGGGGTGAAGTTCTTCAACTGGATCGGCACCATGTGGCGCGGGCAGCTGACCTTCGAGACCCCGATGCTGTTCTCGATCGGTTTCATCGTCACCTTCTTGCTCGGCGGTCTGTCGGGTGTCATCCTGGCCAGCCCGCCGCTGGACTTCCACGTCACCGATTCGTATTTCGTGGTAGCGCATTTCCACTACGTGCTGTTCGGCACCATCGTCTTCGCGACCTTCGCCGGGATCTATTTCTGGTTCCCGAAGATGACCGGCCGGTTCATGGACGAACGGCTGGGCAGGCTGCATTTCTGGACCACGTTCCTCGGCTTCCACCTCACCTTTCTGGTGCAGCACTGGCTGGGCAACGAGGGCATGCCGCGCCGCTACGCCGACTATCTGCCCGGCGATGGGTTCACCGCGCTCAACACGGTCTCCACCATCGGGTCCTTCGTGCTGGGAGCCTCGATGGTGACGTTCGTGTGGAATGTGTTCAGCAGCTACCGGTACGGCGAAGTGGTCACCGTCGACGATCCATGGGGTGCGGGCAATTCGCTGGAATGGGCGACGACCTGCCCGCCGCCTCGGCACAACTTCTACGAACTGCCGCGCATCCGCACCGAACGACCCGCGTTCGAAGTGCACTACCCGCACATGGTCGAACGAATTCGCGCCGAAGCCCACGCCGGCCGCGCCGTGCGGCACGGCGCAGGTGCGGAGTTGTCCGAACCATCCGATGCGGCCACAACCGACTAGACCGATGACAGCAGCGAAGGATATGTGATGGCCGATCTGGTTTCCGCCACCGTGACAAAGGCTTTCGAGGCAGGCGCCCGGGTACGGCACGGGCGGGTGTTCCACCCCCGTGGCGTGCGGCTGTCCGGGCGATTGCATGCCGAGGACGAATACGTCTCGCTCTTCGGACCCGGCGAGCGGGCAGTGATCGCGCGGATGTCGAAGGGAATCGGCACCCCCGCGGGGCTACCGGACATGCTCGGGCTGGCCTTCCGGGTGCTCGATCGCGACGACCATCCGTGGGATTTCGTGCTGGCCACCACCGGCCGCGGCGGGCTCGGCCGGCTGGCGATCACTCCGGCCCGCGGCTGGGTCAGCGCCCGCTACGGCTCCCTGCTGCCGTACCGGTTCGGTGCATCCAGCCTGACCTGGGTGCATGCCGAACCGGACGCGAACCAGCCCGCGACCGCTTCGCTGGATGCCATGGCAGAGCATCTGCGTGAGCACACCCTCGGTTTCGAGATCACCGTCCAGGGCATCGGGACCCCGCGCCGCACCGCCGGGGAACTGACCCTGCACCAGGCCGAACCCGAGGACTACCGCACCGACTTCTTCGACCCGATGCTCAACCATCCGGCCGAGGTCACGCTGGTGCCCGGGCTCGTCACCAAGTTCAGGGAACGCGCCTATATCGGCAGCCGCCGCGGGCGCGGAGAGGAACCCTGAGCCGGCGCGCGTAATTCGCCCCGCTGATGCAGGGCACCCTGCGCGGGAATCGGTCCAGCCGCGCCGAGGAATGGCGCGACACCCAACCACCGCCGACGACGACCCCGGCCGGGAGCTCGCCCCGAGCTGTCGGACTCACCTCCGCAGGCACCCCGGTCCTGACCCGTGACCGTTGGCCGTCGGCCGAATTCGCCGGCGGCGCTGGGCAACTGGCGTTGCGGCCACGGCGCGATTCAGCCTGCGGCCTTACGCAACAACCGGATGACGGCCCGCTCGATGATCGCGGTCTGTTCTTCATCCGCATCGGCCCGGTTCGCCCGTCGCAGCGCGGCATGGATCGTCGCACCGTTCTCGAAGGCCTCGACCACACGTGGGTCGATGTAGGAGTCGCGCGCCACGGCGGGCGTATTGCCCAGTGCGTCGGCGACCTGTTGGAAGATCTCCCGCTCGACCCGTCGCCTGCCGCGCTGGGACTCCGGGCGCCGCGCCGATCCGAATCCAGCCGCGGCCAGCACGGTGCCCTGCCAAGTCCGCAGGTCCTTCACACTGCATTCGGGGCTGGTCAGCTCTTTGAAGCGAGCGTTGATCTCCTCCGCGTGCAGTTCGTGACATCCCGCGTCGTCGCGGTACACCAACAGCCGCCGCGTGCCGGTCCGCCGGCGTCGCAGCGCGCGAACGGCCCTCGCCAGGGCGGGCCCGCGCACCCGTACCCGCCGCCGGATCCCGCCCTTGGCGATGTAGTCGAACACCATCTCGTCCCCGGCGACGCGCACCTGATCGCGCAGCAGGGTGGCCACGCCGCGTGTCCCGTTCTCCTCGGCGTATTCCTCACCGCCGACCCGGAATACGCCGCGATCCACCAGGCTGATCGCCAGCGCTTCGACGCGGCGACGTGGCAGGCCACGCACACCCAGATCCGCTTCCAACTGCGCGCGCAGCTCGGGTAGCCGGCGGGCCAGGTCGAGGACCCGATCGAACTTCTCCTCGTCGCGTTCACGGCGCCAGCGTTCGTGGTAGAGGTACTGCCTGCGGCCCGCCACGTCCACGCCGACAGCTTGGATATGACCGTTCGGGTGCGGGCAGATCCACACTTTGCGCCACGCCGGCGGGATCACCAGCCCGCGAATGCGCTCCAGGGTGTCGGCGTCGGCGACCGGCTCACCCGAGTCGCCCACATAGGAAAATCCGCGCCCACGGGCGATCCGCCTGATGCCCGGTCCGTAAGGCCTGCTCCGCCGCAATCTCATAGGTCCCTCCCCTCTCCGGCATAGCCCGCCTCCCCGATTTCACACCTGGCCGGCCCCGACATTGTTTGCCGAGCACGGGGTATGCGGTGAAGGAATGCGGCTGCTCCGGCCGCCGGTCGCCGTTCGGAGGGAGTGCTCGTGGACTACATCGACAAGGCCAAGCACCAGGTGGTCGACCTGGTCGGGAAAGTCGTGGGGGCCTCCGGTGGCGGGGTGAGCACCCAGACGATGACCATGGCGCGACCGCGCGATGAGGTGCGGCGGTTCTGGCGCGATCCGGACAACCTGTCGGCCGTCCTGCAGGGGATCGCCCAGGTGCGGGAGGCGGGGCCGGACCGCCTGGAGTGGACCTTCGAACAGCTCGGCGATGACGCTCTGCGGTGGGAGACGGACGTCGTCGACGATGCTGACGAACTGCGCTTCACCGGCGAACACGACGAAAAGATCCGATTGCGTTTCGCCGACGCACCACACGACCTCGGCACCGAGGTCACCGTCCGGACGACGAGCCCGGCACCGGGCCTGCTCACCGGCGCGGCGGCGTTCACCGCGCTCTATCGCGCCCGTGCGCTGCTGCAGACAGGCGAAATGCCCACCCTCGAACACAATCCCAGCGGCCGACGCACCGAGCAGGAGGCATGATGCGTGCACTGTGCTGGAACGGCGTCAACGATCTCGCCGTCGAGACCGTGCCCGATCCGGTCCTGGTCAATCCACACGATGTGATCGTGCGGGTGCGGTTGAGTACCACCTGCGGCTCGGATCTGCACTTCATCGACGGCTATCTGCCGGGGATGCGCGCAGGCGACGTCATCGGGCACGAATTCATGGGCGAGGTCGTCGAGACCGGGCCAGAGGTGACGTCGGCGAAGGCCGGTGACCGGGTGGTCGTACCGTCGTTCATCGGCTGTGGGGCGTGCTGGTACTGCGGCAACGGCCTGTACTCGGCATGCGACACCACCAACCCGAACGCCGCGCTACAACAACCGTTGCTCGGCTACCCCTCCGGCGGAATCTATGGCTACACCCATCCTTTCGGCGGCTACCAGGGTTCGCACGCGGAGTACATCCGGGTGCCGTTCGGCGATGTCAACTGCTTCACCATCCCCGATGGCGTCACCGATGAGCAGGCACTGTTCTGTTCCGACGCGGTGCCGACGGGCTTGATGGGCGCCGACTTCTGCGATATCTCCCCCGGCGACACGGTCGCGGTCTGGGGCAGCGGCGGCGTCGGTCTGATGGCCGCGCACACCGCGCGCCTGCTCGGCGCCGAACGGGTGATCGTCATCGACCGGTTCCCGAACCGGCTGGAGCTGGCCCGCAGCCGCGCCGGCGCGGAGACGATCGATTACACGACCGTGGACAGTGTGGCCGAGGCGCTGCGCGAAACCACCGGCGGCCGAGGACCCGACGCCTGTATCGACGCCGTCGGCATGGAAGGGCACGGAACCGGGTTGCAGCAGCTCTACGACAAGGCCAAGCAATTGCTGCGGCTCGAGACGGATCGCGCGACCTCGCTGCGCCAGGCGATCGTGGCCTGCCGCAAGGCCGGCGTGGTGTCGGTGCTCGGCGTCTACGGTCTCACCGACAAGTTCCCGATGGGCGTGATCACCAACAAGGGCCTCACCATTCGTTCCGCCCAGCAGCGCGGGCAAGCCTATATGCCGCGCATGTTCGACTACATCGAGCAGGGCGATCTGGATCCGTCCTACCTCATCACCCACGATCTGCCACTGAACGAGGCGGTGCGCGGCTACGACCTGTTCAAGAACAGCAAACAGGAGTGCGTGCGCGCCGTCTTCCGCCCCTGAACCATCCGCACCCGAGGAAGGCAGGACATCATGGTCGAGGTCCGGACCGAGGTAGCCGCGTCACCGCAGCAGATCTTCGCGGTGCTCGCCGACGGCTGGTCGTTTGCGAGCTGGGTGGTCGGCGCCTCCCACATCCGCGAGGTCGACAGCAACTGGCCGCAAGTGGGTGCACGGATCCATCACCGGGTCGGCCCATGGCCGTTCACCATCGACGACACCACCACGGTGCGGGCCGTCGACCCACCGCACAGCCTGGAGTTGGACGCGGGACTGTGGCCGGTCGGCGCGGCCTGGATCAGGCTCGACCTGGTCGAGATCGGCCCGGGCCGCACCGAGATCCGGATGGCGGAGAAGGCCGTTCGCGGTCCGAGCCGCTGGGTGCCCGGACCGATCGAAGGGGCGTTGCTCATACCACGCAACAAGGAGGCGCTGGCCCGGCTCGCCGATATCGCGGTCGGCAAGAAGTAGGCGCGCGTGCGCTGATCGCGCCCGCTAACCGCTGCGGTGCCTGGCGAAGAAGCGGCGCGTCTTCTGCTTGACCGACTGCGCCAGCACCGGGCCCGCGTCTTCATCGCCGTGCAGCAGTGCCTTGGCCAGCGAGGAGAACTGCTCGAAGGTGGTGTTGGGTGGTATCGGCGCCACATTCGGATCACACGCGATATCCAGCACCACCGGGCGCGCGCTCGACAACGCCCGCGACCACGCGCCGGCCAGCGCCGCCGGATCGTCGATGGATTCGGCGCCGAGCCCTAGACTGCGCGCGAACGCGGCGTAGTCGACATCGGGCAGGGTCTGCGAATCCGGGAATTTCGGCGCGCCGTGCATTCCGCGCAGCTCCCAGGTCACCTGGTTGAGGTCGTTGTTGTGCAGGACCGCGATGATCAGGCGCGGGTCCTGCCATTGCCGCCAGTAGCGGGCGATGGTGATGAGTTCGGCCAGGCCGTTCATCTGCATGGCCCCGTCGCCGACGAGCGCGATGGCGGGTCGCTCCGGGTACGCCCATTTGGCGCCGATGGCGTACGGCACCGCGCACCCCATGCTGGCCAGCGTGCCCGACAGCGACCCACGCATATCGCCGTGGAAACGCAGGTGACGCGCGTACCAGTCGGCCGAGGTCCCCGAATCCGCTGTGACCACGGCATTCTTGGGCAGTTGCGGTGACAGCTCGGAAAAGATGCGCATCGGATTGATCGGATCGGCGTCCAGCATCGCCACCTCGTCGGCGGCCCGCCACCACTGCGCCACTTCGTGCTCGACGCGCTTGCGCCAGCTGCGGTCACGCTTGCGTTTCACCATCGGAATCAATTCGCGCAGTGCGGCTTTCGCATCCGCGACAATGCTGACCTCATAGGGGTAACGCATGCCGATCCAGGCGCCGGACCGGTCGATCTGGATGCCGTGCACCTGCCCGTACTCGGGCAGGTATTCGCTGTAGGGGAAGTTCGACCCGATGGTCAGCAGGGTGTCGGCCTCCGACATCAGGTAATGACTGGCCGTGGTGCCGAGCAGGCCGAGCGATCCGGTCACCCAGGGTTCGGTATCGGGCAGCACATCTTTACCCAGCAGCGCCTTGGCCACGCCCGCGCCGAGCAGATCGGCCAGCCGGGTCAGTTCCTCGACGCAGCCGCGCGCACCCTGGCCGACCAGGATCGCGACCCGCTCCCCCGCGTCGAGGATCTCGGCCGCGCGGCGCAGTGCCTCCGGATCGGGTGTGATGGTGCCCTGGCTCAGACCGAGACTCGACGGGACGTTCTTCATCTCGTGCGCCGGCGCGGTGTAGTCGAGCGAGAACACATCGGCGGGAACGATCACCGCCGTCGGCGCCCGCTCGGCGAGCGCGACGCGGAAGGCGCGGTCGAGCACGTTGGGCAATTGCTGCGGCACCACACACAGCTGCGAGTAGGCGCTGCACACGTCCTTGAACGCCGTGGGCAGATCGACCTCCTGCTGATGTGAACCGCCCAGCGCGCTGCGCTCGGTCTGGCCGACGATCGCTACCACCGGCACATGGTCGAGTTTGGCGTCGTAGAGGCCGTTGAGCAGGTGGATCGCGCCCGGGCCCCCGGTCGCCGCGCACACCCCGACCGACCCGGAGAATTTGGCGAATCCGACCGCTTCGAAGGCGGCCATCTCCTCGTGCCGGGCCTGCACGAACTGCGGATAGTCGTCGCTGCCCGCCCATGCGGCGAGCAGACCGTTGATTCCGTCGCCGGGGTAACCGAAGACCTGGCGCACACCCCATTCCCCGAGGCGGCGCAACAGAACGTCACCGACCTGCTCGGCCATCGTGTCTCCTCCTCGTCTCGGTGCTGCGCTCCCGGTCAGGCGGTGGCCAGCTGGGCCTGCCACATCCAGTGCAATTGCTCGAGCCGTGCGGCGATCTCGATGAACAGATCCTGGGTCACCGGGTCGGGCTTCTCGGTGGCGTCGATGCGTTCCCGGAATCGTCCGATGACGGTGCCGAGGTTGTCCACGATCGCGGTGATGACGTCGGTGTCCTGTTGCCAGCCGTCCGGGAAGCCGAGTCCGGCGGCCTCCTTGGCCACCGTCTGCGCCCGTCCGTCGGGGCTGACGCCGATCGCGGTGGCCCGCTCGGCCACCGCATCGGTGAATCCGCGCGCCGCGGTCACCAGTTCGTCCAGGGCCAGGTGCAAGGGACGGAAATTCGGGCCGACCACATTCCAGTGCGCTTGTTTGGCGATCAGCGACAGATCGATGAGATCGACCACGCTCGCCCGCAGTGCGTCACCGGTGATGCGCTGCGCTTCGGCGTCGAGGGTGCTCTTGATGGGGACCGACATCGTTACTGCCTCCTGTTGGGGTTGAGATCGACCAGTCACGATCGGTCTACCCGGTTCCCGGCCGGCAAACCCGGCACCGGCCGGGCGGCTGTGTGAGCCTCGGCGCAGCGGGTACCGCCCTGGCAAAACGTCACCTGCGACGGTGGCCGGATCAGGAGGAGCAGTCATGGACGAGCTGAGCGCGGTCGCGCTGGTGTGCACGTTGAAGAAGTCGCCTGCCGAGTCCAGCAGCGATCGACTGGCCCGGCAGGTGCTGGCCGAGTTCGCCCAGCACGAGGTGCGCGGTGAGATCGTGCGGGTGGTCGACTACGACGTGCTGCCAGGGATCACCGCCGACGAGGGCGAGGGCGATCAGTGGCCGCAGATCCGGGAGAAGATCCTGGCCGCCGATATCCTGCTGGTCTCCACCCCGACCTGGCTCGGCCACATGTCCTCGGTGGCGCAGCGGATGCTCGAGCGGCTCGACGCCGAACTGTCCAACACCGACGACCGCGGTCGCCCGGCCATGTTCGGCAAGGTCGCCACGGCGGCGGTGGTCGGCAACGAGGACGGTGCGCACAAGATCATCGCCGATCTGTTCCAGGCGCTCGACGACATCGAGTTCAGCCTTCCCGGTCAGGGCGGCACCTATTGGAACGGTGAGGCGATGAGCGGCGTCGACTACCTGGATCTCGATTCCGTCCCCAAGGCCGTCGCCGGCACGAACGCGACGCTGGCCCGCAACGCCGCCCATCTGGCGCGACTGCTACGCGCCGAGCCCTACCCGGCCTGAACGCACGCCGGGTCAGCTGGACTCGTGACGCTCCAAACCGACGGCGTCGGTGAGGTCTTCGCGATGCCTGCGCAGGCCGGGGTATTCCGGGCCGAGTTCGTCCATCAGGTCGCCGAGCGCGTCGGCGATCGCATTGAGCTTGTGCTGCACCGCCTCGTCCGAGCGCGTCTGGGTGTTCTGTAGCAGGGCGACCAGCAGGAACGTGATGATCGTCGTCGCGGTGTTGATCACCAGCTGCCAGGTGTCGATATTGCGCAGCACCAGGATGCTCGGCGCCCACACCAGCACGATCAGCACGCAGAAGGCGAAGAACCAGGCCTTGGACACCGTCGCCGCGGCGCGGCTGGCGAAGCGATCGAAGATGGATCGGTCGTCGCTGACTTCGGACGGCAGCAGCGCGCGGCCTCGTTTCGCGCTCATGGCGGACCTCCTCACGCTCGCCGCCCTGGACGCGGCAGGCTTCCTTTCACTGTATGACCGCCGTACCCGGGAAATACCCCGAACAAACGTTCGCGCCGCCCCGGCCGGTTTTCCCCGGCGAATTATGCCTGCGAGCCGCCGGGCCGGAATTGTGGATTTCTACGACACGCGCGCGGATATCAGCTGAAGAATCAAGAACTGCACTGCGAGCGACATATCGTGCGCGCCTTGTGTTCTGATGAGGCCGGTCCCGAACCCGGGGCTCCATCGCAGAGCACAACCGAGGAATGTTTATGAACTCCAGAATTATTCGTCCGCTCGCCGTCGCCGGCCTGGTTCTCACCGCGGCAGCGATCGGCGCCGCCCCCGCCTCCGCCGAGACCGCCGCCCCCGTCGCGGGATCGGTGGAGGTGTGCGCACCGATTCACCTCGGGCCGCTGGAGCTGAGCTTCTGCCTGTAGCAACCCGCTTCGGTCGCCGCGGCGGTGGCGTGTCCCGTCGCCACCGCCGCGGTGCCCGGGTCCTCAGACGTGGTCTCGACTTTTTGAATCTCCCCACATTTCTACTCCTC
>NZ_JBYHFL010000001.1:419939-991986 GCF_058222935.1 Nocardia sp. JCM 38205
GGGGTTTTTTTCTTTTCCTCCCCCCCTCTTTTTGTTTTTTTTTGTTTTTTTTTTCCCCCCCCCCCCCCCCCCCGGTGCCCGGGTCCGCGGCCGCGGTCTCGATTGTTGGAATCTATAAACGTTTCCGATATCCGTTCCACCTTGTCACAATCGAAGGTCACGACATGGCAACGGGTTCTCGCGGTAGCGTGAGTCCCTGCCCAGCGGCCCTGGGTGGGAAGGAATTACCATGTCTGTCGCAGCCTCAGCCGAACCATTTCTCACTTCGTCCGGTCGGCCGGTATCCACTCCCCTGAAGGATGTACGGACCATTTCCCGTCAGATGGTCGGCCATTTCATCGAAAATGTCGTTCCGTGTGCCACCCTGCCCGGTGAAGCGCTCGACGGCGATATCACCACGGTGACGCGGGTCTGCCTGGAATTGACCAACAGCATGCTGGACGGCCGCGATCTCCGCGGCCGCACCCAACGGGTACAGGACGCCGCCGCCGACTGGGCGCGCGAGGGCATCCCGATCGACACCATCCATCACGCCATCCATGAGGGCTTCAAGCTCGGTTTCGACTTGATCCTGGAAAATGGCACCATCCACGATTTCGACACCGCGGTCGGAGTGGCCAGGCGATTGATGGACGCCCAGGACATGATCAACTCGGCCGTATCGGTGGCCTATGTGCGCGAACTGCGTTCGGTGGTCGGCGAACACCACACCGCGGTGCACACCTTGACCTCGGCGCTGCTCGGCGGGCAGAGCACCTCCACCATGGCCCGCGAGTGCGGCATCGAGGTGGCCGAGCGCTATCACGTTGTGGCGCTGGAGCTTCCACCACATCCCGAGGAGCAGGTCTCGGCGCTCGACGAGAAGATCGTGGCGCGCCGGAAGCTGCGCCGGGTGCAGGCCGAACTGGCCAACCGGTGCGCGGGCAAGGTGCTGTCGCTGCTCAGCGTCGACGGCGGCACCCTACTGCTGCCCGCCACCGAGTTCACCGACGACGACCTCGACCAACTGATCGACAACCTCTCCGCCGCAGGCCAGGTCCCGATCCGGGCGGTCGCGACGACGGCGGCACCCGCGCAGATCCCCGGCATCGCCGAGCAGGTCCACGAATTGGTCGATATCGTGCACCTGCTCGGCGGCGAGAGCAAGGTGTATCGCCCACACGAGCTGGCCTTCGAATACCAATTGACCCGGCCGGGCCCGGCCCGCGACTACCTGAGCTCGGTCCTGGATTCCCTCGAGGCGCACCCGGAATTGCTCACCACGCTCGAGGTCCACATGGCCACGAATATGCAGCGCTCCCGCTCGGCCCGCAAACTCTACGTGCACACCAACACCGTGGACTACCGGTTGAAACGCATCGGCCAGATCACCGGATTCGACCCGAACGATGTCACCGGCCTGTGCTATCTGCGCGCGGCCCTGCTGATTCGCGCCCACCGCGTGCGCAGCACCGTCGACGTCGCCTGATCCGGCGACGCCGGCCGTCACGCCTCACATTTCGCTGGGCTGTTTCGTCGCAGTGGTGTCACGTTCCGGGCTCGGGCGGTGTCTTGTGTCCGGCCCCGAATATCACTCGATCGAAAGAAGCCCATGACACTGTCTGTTGTGGTCGGCGCCGGCGGCGTCGGCACCCTCACCGCACAACTGCTGGCCGATGCCGGGCACGAGGTCCGGTTGATCACGCGTAGCGGGAGCGGGCCGCGCGATCGGCATATCCAGTGTGTCGCCGCCGATGCCGGCGACACCGCCCGGCTGATCGAGCTGACCACCGGAGCGCAGACGCTGTTCAACTGCGCCGCGCCGCCGTATCACCGCTGGCGCACGCAGCTGTTGCCGCTGTTCGGCTCCCTGCTGCGAACCGCGGAGGCGACCGGTGCCGGATACGTGATGCTCGGCAACCTGTACGGGTACGGAGCACCCGCGGCGGCGATGACCGAGGAGACGCCGATGGCGCCGAATTCGGTCAAGGGCCGGGTGCGCGCGCAGGCCTGGCAGGAGGCGATGGCGGCCTACGAGGCAGGGCGGGTGCGGGTCACCGAAGTGCGGGCCAGTGATTTCCTCGGCCGCGGCGGCCGGTCCACCTTCGCCGTCATGGTGGCGCCCAAGGTCTTATCCGGGAAGACGGCGCTGTTGCCAGGGGATCCGGATGCGCCGCACAGCTGGACCGGTACCGGCGACGCGGCCCGCACGCTCATCGCCCTCGCCCAGGACGAACGCGCCTGGGGCCGGGCCTGGCACGTACCCACCAGTCCACCCGTCTCACCCCGGCAGCTGGCCGAGCGGCTCGCCCGGGTCGCCGGCGCACCCGCGCCGACATTGCGCCGCATGCCCGGGTGGATGCTGCGCGTGGGCGGTCTGACCTCCCCGATCGTCCGGGAGCTCCGCGAAGTGCAGTACCAGCTCGACCAGCCGTTCGTGGTCGACTCCACCTTCACCGAGCAGACATTCGGCATCACGCCGACATCGCTGACCGACATCCTGCACGACATGGTGCCCGCCCCCTGACCCTGGACGAACCGGACGTCGGGGCGAAATATCCCATCATCCCAGCACTAATCGGGATCGATCTCTCCGGCGTGAACGCGATCATCCCGGGTATCCGCGCAACGGGGACAACGACCCGAGGAGGCACACTCATGGCACATCAGCTCACCCGGCTCGGCGCGGCGGCGGCGATCGCGACCGCAGCGGTCATCGCCGGTTCAGGACAGGCTGCCGCACAGCCGACCAGCGTCACGATCGACGGCAATATGCAGGTCCTCGGCATGAACGTGCTGCACGTCGACGCACAGAGTTCACCGGGTAATCCCACAACCGGCACCTATGTGGCCACCGCCAAGCTCGGCAATATGAACCTGCCGATCCGCGTCACCGGACCGGTGACCTGCCTGACGGTCCGCGACAACACCGTCTCGCTGGTCTACCCGATCACCACCATGGAACCGGTGATGCTGTTCCCGCCGGATTCGATGGCCATCCAGATCACGGTCATGAAGGGCCAGGCCGGTGAGCCGAACCGGATCGGCTACGGCGTGCCGATGCCGACCAGCAGCTTCCGCGGCTGCGAACCGGGCCCGACCCCACTGATGTTCGACGGGACCATCGACATCAGGTGATTCCGGGGTAGCCGTCCCGGAAGCCGCATCGACTACCGGGCCGGGCCTGCCGAGGCCCGGTCACAGTCGTTGACGCGCACACCTCTCCCGGATCAGCGGCCGGGAGGCGGCCCGACGCGGGTCGGGACCGATCACGGACACGAGGCCGATGATGCCTCCGGCCTCGCACCGACGCGACTAGCGTGCGTCACATGAGTGGCGTCAGCGATCCACCGGACAGCGACAACACCGACCGCGAACCCTCCGTTACCGCGACATCGGATGCCGCCGACGCCGCCACCTTCCATTCCGCCCATCCCGCGCATCCGGCGGCCGGGCGCGGGTCGGTCAACAAGCCGGTGTTCCTCGCCGCGGCCGGCATCGTGCTCGTGTTCGCGATCTGGGCACTGGCCGCCCCGGAAAGTGCGGAAACCGTCGTCGGCGAGGTCAAGACGTTCATCTCCACCTGGTTCGGCTGGTGGTATTTCCTCCTGGCGACCGGCATCGTCGGTCTCGTCGTGTTTCTCGGTGTCAGCCGGTACGGCCGCTACCGGCTGGGGCCGGAGGAATCACGCCCGGAGTACAGCCTGTTCACCTGGACCGCCATGCTGTTCGCCGCCGGTATCGGCATCGACCTGATGTTCTTCTCGGTCGCCGAACCGGTCTACAACTACCTCTACCCGCCCACCGGCCCCGCCCAGACCAACGAGGCCGCCCGGGCGGCGACGACCTGGACGATTTTCCATTACGGCCTCAGCGGCTGGGCGATGTACGCGCTGATGGGCGCGGCGCTCGCCTACTTCGCATTCCGGCACAATCTGCCGCTGACCATCCGCGCCGCCCTCTACCCCATCGTCGGTAAGCGGGTGCACGGCCGCTGGGGCGACGCCATCGATGTGGCCGCCGTCCTCGGCACCATTTTCGGCATCGCGACCTCGCTCGGGATCGGGATCGTGCAACTCAACTACGGCTTGCACGAAATGTTCGGCATCGACCAGGGCAAGGCCGCCCAGATCGGCCTGATCGTGCTGTCGGTGATCGTGGCGACCATATCGGCGACCACCGGTGTCGATCGCGGTATCCGGCGGCTGTCGGAACTCAACGTCATCATGGCGATCGCGCTGCTGATCTACATCCTGGTGGCGGGGCGCTCGGATTTCCTGCTCAATGCCCTCGCCCAGAACGCCGGCGATTACGTCTCGACCTTCCCCGATCGCACCCTCGACACCTTCGCCTGGGAACGCAATCCGGAGACGCCGAACCAGCCGACCGCTTGGCTGGATGCCTGGACGTTGTTCTTCTGGGCCTGGTGGGTGGCGTGGGCGCCGTTCGTCGGACTGTTCCTGGCGCGCATCTCGCGCGGGCGCACCCTGCGCCAATTCGTTTTCGGCGTGCTGGTGGTGCCGTTCAGCTTCATCCTGATGTGGATCTCGATCTTCGGAAACAGCGCGCTCGACCTCGCTCGCAAGGACGCCGAATTCGCCGAGACGACGGCCGCGCAGGCCGAAGTCGGCTTCTATTCGCTGCTCGAGCAGTACCCGGGCGCACCCTTGCTGCTCGGCATCGCGACCATCACCGGCCTGTTGTTCTACACCACCAGCGCCGATTCGGGTGCTCTCGTGATGGGCAATTTCACCTCGCGGCTGCCGAATCCGATGGCCGACTGCGCCAAGGGCACCCGCATCTTCTGGTCGGTGGCGATCGGTTTGCTCACGCTGTCGATGCTGTTCGCCGGCGCGGGTGGCTCCATCAGCACGCTGCAGAACGCGACCATCATCATGGGGCTGCCGTTCTCATTCGTGCTCGCGCTGATCGGCATCGCGTTGCTGCGCTCGGTACGCAACGAGTCCTACAAACTCGACAGCTTCCGCACCGCACTGCCGCACGCCATCGCGGCGGGGCGCGGGCCGGCCGAACACGGCAGTTGGCGCCGCCGGCTGCTGGCCACCATCAGCTATCCAGGGCCTGCGGCCACGCGCCGGTTCATGACCACCTCGGTGCTACCCGCGGTGCGCGAGGTCGGCGCCGAGTTCACCAGGGCCGGTGTGGCGGCGACCATCGATGAGTCCGCGCGCAACGAGGGCATGCCGACCACGCGGCTGCTCGTCGACCAAGCCAATGAGCCCCGCTTCGAATACTGCGTGTGGCCGGTTTCGGCCCCGACCCCGACCTACGCCGTTCTCGCCCAGCGCTCGCAGGACCGGTATTTCCGCTGCGAGGTCTATCTGGCGGAGGGGTCGCAGGGCTATTCGCTCAACGGCTACACCCGCGAGCAGATCATCGGCGACATTCTCGACCAGTACGAACGTCATCTCGGCTACCTGCATCTGCGGCGCTCGGCGACCGATCATCACGAGCCGGATCCCGGCGACGTCGACACCGACAGCGATCCGGAAGGGAGAACCACCGCATGAGTGAGACCCTCTATATCGACGGCGCCTGGACCGCTGCCAGGTCCGGCGATACTCGCGAGATCCGTTGTCCGGCGGATAATTCCCTCGTCGGCGTGGTCGCCGAAGCGGACGCCGCCGACACCGAGGCCGCCATAGCCGCGGCCCGGCGCGCCTTCGACGACGGCCCCTGGCGCCGGACCTCGGCCGACGAGCGCGGCGATCTGCTGCTGAAGGTCGCCGACGCCATCGATGCCAGGCGCGAGGAATTCGTCCGCGCGGAGACTCTGGACACCGGTAAGCGGCCCTACGAATCCGATATCGACATGTCCGATATCGCCCACTGTTTCCGGTATTTCGGCAAACTCGCCGGCGAAGACGCCGGCCGCGTGGTCGACGCGGGCTCACCGGATGTCGATTCCCGCATCGTCTACGAGCCGGTCGGGGTGTGCGGGCTGATCACACCGTGGAATTACCCGCTGCTGCAAGTGGCGTGGAAGGTCGCACCCGCCCTGGCCGCGGGAAACACCTTCGTTCTGAAACCCGCTGAACTGACACCGCATACCTCGATTCTGTTGATGACGGTGCTGCACGAGCTCGGCGTGCCGCCGGGCGTGGCGAATCTGGTGCTCGGGGCGGGTGCGACCGCGGGTGCGCCGCTGTCCTCGCATCCCGATGTCGACCTGGTCTCGTTCACCGGCGGTCTGGCCACCGGCAGGATCATCGCCCGCGAAGCCGCCGCCACGGTCAAGAAGGTGGCCCTGGAGCTCGGCGGCAAGAACCCGAATGTGGTGTTCGCCGATGCCTGCGACACCGATGAGCGGCTCGCCGCCGCCGTCGACAACGCGCTCAACGCCGCGTTCCTGCATTCCGGCCAGGTGTGTTCGGCCGGTGCGCGGCTGGTGATCGAGGAACGCGCGCACGACCGGTTCGTCGACGAGCTGGTGCGCCGCGCCGAGCAGATCCGGCTCGGCCTGCCCTTCCACCCCGACACCGAGACCGGGCCGCTGATCTCGGCCGCACACCGCGAGAAGGTGCACGGCTATGTCGAGCAGGCCCGCGCCGACGGCGCCGTGATCCGCACCGGCGGCGCCTTCGCCACCGGCGACCGCGGCGCGGGCAACCTCGACGACGGCTATTTCTATCTGCCGACCGTCATCGACCGCGCCACCCGCGCGATGGCGTGCGTGCACGATGAGGGATTCGGGCCGACGGTGACCGTCGAGACGTTCACGACCGAGGACGAAGCCGTCGCCATCGCCAACGACACCGACTACGGACTGGCCGGCGCCGTATGGTCCGCCGATGCCGCGCGGGCCCGCCGCATCGCCGGTCGATTGCGGCACGGAACCGTGTGGGTCAACGATTTCGGGCCGTATCTGCCGCAGGCGGAATGGGGCGGCTACGGCCGCTCCGGGATCGGGCGTGAGCTCGGGCCGTCCGGCCTGCACGAGTATCGCGAGGCCAAGCACGTCTACGAGAATCTCCGGCCGGGCGTCACCGGCTGGTTCGCCGACCGGAAGGAGCAGTCGTGAGCGAATACGATTACGTGGTCGTCGGAGGCGGGTCGGCCGGTGCGGCTGTCGCGGCACGGCTGTCCGAGGACCCGGCGGTGACGGTGTGCCTGCTCGAGGCGGGGCCGAGCGACGTCGGCGACGAGGCGATTCTGCGGCTGGACCGCTGGATGGAGCTGCTCGAATCGGGCTACGACTGGGACTATCCGATCGAGCCGCAGGAGAACGGCAATTCGTTCATGCGCCATGCCCGGGCGAAGGTGCTCGGCGGATGCTCCTCGCACAACAGCTGTATCGCGTTCTGGGCACCGCGCGAGGACCTCGATTCGTGGGAACGTGAGCACGGCTGCACCGGCTGGGGCGCGGATTCGGTGTATCGGCTCTACAGCCGGATCGAGACCAACGACGCACCCGGCGACCATCACGGGCGCGGCGGGCCGGTGCACATCATGACCGTGCCGCCGAATGATCCGTGCGGGGTCGCGCTCCTGGACGCCTGCGAGGCCCTCGGTATTCCGCGTGCGGAGTTCAATACCGGAACCACGGTGATCAACGGCGCCAACTTCTTTCAGATCAATCGCCGAGCCGACGGCACTCGCGCCTCGTCCTCGGTCAGTTATCTGCACCCGGTCCTCGACCGGCCGAATCTGACCGTCCGGACCGGCGCGTGGGCCAAGGCCATCGTGCTCGACGGTGGCCGGGCCGTGGCGGTCGAGATCACCGACAATGCCTTCGGCCGCACGACCCGGGTGACGGCCGGCCGCGAGATCATCGTCTCCGCCGGTGCGATCGACTCGCCGAAACTGCTGATGCTCTCCGGCATCGGGCCGGCGGATCATCTGCGGGCCAACGGCATCGAGGTGCTGGTCGACTCCCCCGGTGTGGGCGCCCATCTCCAGGATCACCCGGAGGGCGTGATCGGCTTCGAGACGACACGCCCGATGGTGACCAGCTCGACCCAGTGGTGGGAGGCCGGCATCTTCACCACGACCGTCGACGGGCTCGACCGGCCGGACCTGATGATGCATTACGGCAGCGTGCCGTTCGATATGCACACCGTGCGCCAGGGCTACCCCACCGCCGAGAACACCTTCTGCCTCACTCCCAACGTCACCCATGCCCGGTCGAGGGGTACGGTGCGGCTGCGCTCCCGCGATTTCCGCGACAAGCCGCGGGTGGATCCGCGCTATTTCACCGACGCCGAGGGTCATGACATGCGCGTGATGATCGCCGGATTGCGCAAGGCCCGCGAGATCGCGGCGACCGCGCCGCTGGCGTCATGGGTGGCGCGCGAGCTGTATCCGGGCCCCGGCACCAGCTCCGATGCCGAACTCGCCGACTACATCCGCCGGACGCACAACACGGTCTATCACCCGGCGGGGACGGTGCGGATGGGCGCCGAGGACGACCCATTGAGCCCGCTGGATCCGCAGCTGCGGGTCAAGGGCGTGGACGGTTTGCGGGTCGCGGACGCGTCGGTTTTCCCCGCGCACACGACAGTCAACCCCAACATCACGGTGATGCTGGTCGGTGAGCGCTGCGCCGAACTCGTCGCCGCGGCGCGCTAGCCGTGGGTGCGGAGCGCGAGCTACCCGACGGCGCGGTCTACACCGTCGGGCATTCCACGATGTCGATCGAGGATTTCGTGGCACTGTTGCGCGGCTATGGCATTCGCCGTCTCGCCGACATTCGCACGATTCCGCGTTCCCGGCACAATCCGCAGTTCAACAGCGACGATTTGGCGGTGAGCCTGCACGACGCCGGTATCGGCTACACACATCTGGCAGGGCTCGGCGGGCTGCGCCATTCCAGGAAGGATTCGCCGAACACCGGATGGCGGAACACGAGTTTCCGTGGATACGCCGACTACATGCAGACCACCGAATTCGAGGACGCGCTCAGCGAACTCATGCGTCTGGCCCGGGAAGAACGCACCGCGATCATGTGCGCCGAGGCCGTGCCCTGGCGGTGCCATCGTTCGCTGGTCGCCGACGCGCTCACCGTGCGGAATGTGCCCGTCGTCGAGATCATGTCGGCGACCAGTCGGCGCCGCCATACGCTCACCTCCTTCGCGCGGGCCGAGGGAACGCGGCTCACCTACCCGCCCGAGGACGCGACATCACCGTGATCCGCGCGCGGCAGCGTCGGCGGCCGCAGCCCCCTTTCGATCTGCGCACCGCCGGGCGATCGGGTCGCGACACCGGCATGCAAGGCTCATCTGCGCGCGGTCGGGTCCTTCCATTCGAAGCAGCCGGTGGCGTGCCGGGTGGTGGTGGTTCCGCGGCGCAGTTCCGCGGTGACCCGGCCTTGCGCGCCGTTGGTGAAATGACGGGTATCCGAGCCGGTTCCGTGCCACGGCGGGTCGATCGCGACGGTTTTGCGGCGGGATACCGAGTCGCAGATGATGTCGTAGTCGTAGCCGGGTCCGTGCGGTGCGCCTGCGGGGGCGTCGCTCGGCGACTGTGTGCCCTGATAGGCGTACACGTGCAGGCTGTCGGCTTCGCCGTCGGCGCAGCTGTAGGTGACGGTGACTTCGAGGGTTCCGCCGCTGTCATCGGCGGCATCGGGCGAGTGCACGAAGGTGACGTCCTCGATGGCGAGGACTCCCCCGTATTCCGCGGCGGCCGGGGCGAACCCGGCCCCCGCGAGGACACCGATCGTTATCGCGATGATGGCGGCGATTCGAGCGATGCCGCGCGAGCCGAACATGTCATACCCTCCACGAAGTACCAGCGTTGACGTCGCACCTCGGCGGTGCGAACCTGCTACGACATTCGTCGCCGATCCCGTCGTGGATAGGTGGGTGGGCTAACTCCGCCCCCATAGGCGACCCCAGACGGTGGCAGTACCCTTGCGGCCCTTGGCAACCGGCTCCTGCGCCGGCTCATCTTCGGCATGCCCGCAGCCGCGTACTCGTCCGCATCCGTCGGTATTCGCAACCGGTTCCTCGCGCGGCACTGCCGCCCACGCCGTCGGCGCGGTCGGTGTGTCGGTGAGGGCGGGCAGGACGACCGTTGGCTCGTCATCGAGTTCGGCCCGCATGCGGGTGAAGTACGTGTCGAGCGAGCCGTACCGGACCGTCACTTCGTCGACGAATTCCAGCACAGCCGACTGTGAGCGCATCTGCATCGTTGTCCTTTCCTCGAAATCCAGTACCGACCTGACCACCGAACGCCATGCGTGAGCGCGAATCCCACAGCAGGGCAGGAGTTCACAGGGATTCGCGCAACGCCGGGCCGTGCCGTAGGGGGTGCCGACCGGTCTCCGCCCCCTGCACCGCGCCGCGGCTCACATCTACTCTAGCCACATTTCAGCTAATTCGCCGCTGCCGCCCGAGATTGTGAGATCGTTGGAGCGGCCACCCGACGGGCGGTGCGACACACTCCGGACAAGTGGAACTACTTTTCAGAAGGAGTAACCATGGTGAGTGCAGGTGGATACGATCCTCGGCTCGGTTCGGCTGCCGGGGTCACTCCCGGCGGACTCGGCAAACGCGCCGCAGCCCGTTTCATCGACTGGATCCTCGCCGCGATCATCGGCGCGATCTTCTTCTGGCTACTGAACATGGCATGGGACACCCCCGACTGGGTATCCATCCTGCCCGGCGCCGGTTTCGGCTTCCTGTACTTCCTCGTCTTCGAGGTGGCGAGCGGGTCGACGCCGGGCAAGAAGATTCTCGGACTGCACGTCAACGGGTCCGGGGGCGCACCGAAGCCGAGCGTCAAGGATTCCGCGCTGCGCAATGCCTACATGCTGCTGAACCTGATTCCCTGGGTCGGCCCGATCCTGTGGTTCATCGCCGCGATCGCGATCGCGGTCACGATCAGTTCGAGCCCGAGCAAGCAGGGCTGGCACGACAGGCTGGCGGGTACGCAGGTCATCGACGAATGACGTCGTCGGTGCCGGATCGAGGCAGGCCGAGGCTGACGGTGGCCGATGATAGGACATGCCCATGGCATTGAATTGGAAGCTCGTCATCGATAGCCGCGATGCGGCCACGCTGGCCGATTTCTGGGCCGCGGCGCTCGAATACGAGGTCGAGGATCCCAGCGACCTCGTCGACCGGCTGCTGGCCGCCGGCCAGCTCCCGGAAGCCGCGGTGCGCGAGCATCACGGCCGCAAGACCTTCCGTGGTTACGCCGCGATCCGGCACCCCGACGATCCGTTCGACCCGGTCAGCGGCGTCGGCCAGGGCAGACGGCTGCTGTTCCAGGACGTCCCTGAGGCCAAGACCGTGAAGAACCGCCTGCACATCGACGTGCACAGCGCACCAGCGAGCCTCGAGGAGCTCGTGCAGCGGCTCGAAGGCCTCGGTGCCACCCGGGTTCAGGAGTTCGACCGCGGGCCTGCCGGGCACTGGTGGATCATGCTCGATCCGGAAGGCAACGAGTTCTGCGCCGCCTAGCCGGCTTGGCCGGCGCCTGAGCCATCGCCGGCAGATACCCGGGCCGACGGGGCAACCGACGGATTCGGCTCCCCCGGGGTGCCCTCGTGCGCTTATATCGAGGGATGGATCTACAGACGATCGCGGATCGGATCGCCATCGGCGACCTGCTCACCCGCTACGCGCATGCCGTCGACACCAAGGACTGGCAGCTCTACCGCACGGTGTTCACCCCGGATGCCCACATCGACTACACCACCGCGGGCGGGCCGAGCGGCGATCTGGACACCGTGGTGTCGCAACTGTCGGTGGCGCTCGAATTGTTCTCCCGCACCCAGCATTTCGTCTCCAATATCGACGTCACGCTCGACGGCGATCAGGCTCGGGTGCGGGCGATGTTCTTCAACCCGATGATCGTCTCGACCGGTAAACAGTTCTTCTGCGGCGGCTGGTACAACCACGATCTCGTCCGGACCGCCGACGGCTGGCGCAGCAGCCGCCTGGTGGAGGATTCGGCGTGGTTCGAGGGACTGGAGCAGGCCTTCACCTGAGCGGAACCGGCCGCGCACCGCGCGCCCGAATTCGTCACCCCGAATTTGTAACATGTTCTTGTTTTGCCGCGTGTGCCGTGTCAGGCTCGAGCGATGGACCTGGTGGCAGTCGAAGCCATTCGCACGCTCAAGTACAAGTACTTCCGCACGCTCGATCTGAAGCTGTGGGACGAGTTCGGCGACACCCTCGCCCACGATGTCGAGGGCCGCTACGGCACCCATGCGCTGGGTGAGCCGCTGGTGCTGAACGGGCGGGAGGCCGTCGTCGGATTCCTGCGCGACAATATGGGCCCGGGCATCGTCACCACGCATGTCGCCAACCACCCGGAGATCAGCGTCGACGGCGAGGACGCCACCGGCAGCTGGTTGTTCGAAGACACCGTCATCGCCACCGACTACGGTGTGCTCATCCGCGGCTCCGGCTACTACTCCGACCGGTATCGCCGCGATCCCGACGGGGTCTGGCGCATCACCGCCACCGGATACGTCCGCATCTACGAATCCTCGCAATCGCTGGCCGACACACCCAGCCATCGGCTGCTGTCGAACATGTGGGCTCCGTCGGCGTGAACCGCACGGCAGACGCAGGCAACAGGAGCGACCGCCCCGCCGAGCCCAGCCGCTGATCCGCCTCAGCGCCTGATCGGCGGGTTATTCTCGAGTCAGGCCCCGCACGCGGGGACGTCCCTGGTTCGCGAAGAATCGAGGCCGACGATGGCCGACCTGCCGCCGACCCAGCGCAACCGAGCTGCCGGGATCATCGCGGAACTGAATACCGAAGGCCTCGAGCAGGCCGAAGAGATCGGGCGGGGCGGCTTCGGCGTGGTGTACCGGTGCACCCAATCCGAGTTGAACCGGGTCGTCGCGGTCAAGGTCCTCACCTCGGATCTGGCCGCCGAGAATCTGCAACGATTCCTGCGCGAACAACGCGCGATGGGGCAACTGTCGGGGCATCCGCACATCGTCGACGTCTTCCAGGTCGGCACCACCACCGGCGGCCACCCCTACCTCGTGATGCCCTATCACGGGCACGGCTCGCTGGAACGGCGCATCCGCGATTCCGGGCCGCTCGACTGGACCGAGGTCTTGGCCGTCGGCGTCAAGATCGCCGGTGCGCTCGAGGCCGCTCATCGAGTCGGCACCCTGCACCGTGATGTGAAGCCGGGCAATATCCTGCTCACCGATTACGGCGAGCCACAGCTGTCGGATTTCGGTATCGCCCGCCCGGCCGGCGACTTCCAGACCGCGGCCGGGATCATCACCGGCTCACCGGCCTTCACCGCGCCGGAGATCCTGGAAGGCGAGGCGCCCACCGTCGCCTCCGACATCTACGGCCTCGGCGCCACGCTGTTCTGCGCGTTGACCGGCCATGTGGCCTATGAGCGGCGCGAAGGCGAACAGGTGCTGGCGCATTTCCTTCGGGTGGCCGCGCAGCCGGTGCCCGACCTACGCCACCAGGGCATTCCCGAGGACGTGTCCGCAGCGATCGAGCAGGCCATGGCCCGTCGACCGGCCGAGCGATTCGAATCCGCCGCCGCGCTCGGTGAACACCTGCGCGGCATCCAACGCCGACACGACCTGCCCGTCGACGAGCTGCCGCTGCCGCCGGCCACCACACCCCGGATCGCCACCGCCTCGCATACGACACACCCGCGCGGACGCAGCACCGCTCCCCCGACCCCGGCCACGAAATACCGGCCGCCGACCTCGGCGCGTTCGCCCATCATCAGGAAGCGGCTGCTGGACCGGCTCCGCTCGGGCGCAGGCAAGCGGGTGACGCTGATCCACGCGCCCAGCGGATTCGGCAAGACCACCCTGGCCGCGCGCTGGCGCGACGAAGTCTGTGAGGCGGGCGGCGCGGTGGCCTGGCTGACCGTCGACAGCGACGACGACAACCCGGTCTGGTTTCTCGAACATCTCGTCGAGGCGATTCGCCTGCCACGGCCGGCGCTGGCCGCCGAATTGGCACAGCTGCTCGAACAGCATCCCGACGATCCCACCCGCCACGTCCTGACCGCGCTGATCAACCGGTCGCACGGCGCCGACGATCAGCTGACGCTGGTGCTCGACGACTGGCAGCGGGTCACCGCGCCGGAAACGGTCGCCGCGCTGCGTTTCCTGCTCGAGCACGGCTGCCATCATCTGCCGCTGGTGCTCACCAGCACCTCCACCGCCGACCTGCCGCTGAGCCGGCTGCGATTGAGCGGGGAGCTGGTCGAGATCGATACCGACGCTTTGCGTTTCGATGCCGATGAAGTACGGGCCCTGCTGGCCGAGGCGGGCTGCCTGCGACCGGCGCTCGATATCGAGGCGCTGACCGACACCACCGACGGGTGGGCGGTCGCGCTGCAGTTGGCGGTGCTGTCGTTGCGCGCCGGAGACGACCCCGCCCAGCTGCTCACCGCGCTGACCGAGCATGCCGACATCGGCGATTATCTCGCCGAGAACGTCCTCGACGGGCTCGACGAGGCCACCGTCGAATTCCTCACCACCACCGCCATCTGTGACCGGCTGTGCGGTGGCCTGGCCACCGCGCTCACCGGTTCCGAGGGCGCGGCGGCGACCCTGGCCGATATCGAGCACCGCGGCCTGTTCCTGGAACGGGTGGGACCGGATCGCCAGTGGTATCGATATCACCAGCTCTTCGCCGGATACCTGCGTCGGCGTCTCGCGCGCGATCGCCCACCGCACGACATCGACGCGCTGCACCTGCGCGCCGCGGCGTGGTTCGCCCGCCACGATCTACTGAACGAGGCGGTCGATCATGCGCTCGCCGCCGGGGACCCCTGGCATGCGGTCGAGCTCGTCGAACAGGGCGCCACCGATCTGCTCGAACACGCCAAGATGACCACGTTGCTCGGCATTCTCGGCAAGCTCCCGGCGTCCGCGATCGCGTCCCGGCCGCGCATTCAGCTGTGGATCGCCTGGGTGAATCTGGTGCTACGGCGCCCGAGCACGCCGGCCGCGGTCTCGCTCGCACGGTTCACCGCCGCCCTGGATCAGACGTCGGCGAGCGAGTCCGAGATCGCCGACCTGCGCGCGGAAGCCGCCGTGATCGACAGTGTCGCCGAGATTTTCAACGACCGTCTCGACAAGATCGACGCCTTGCTCGCCGATGCGCTGTCGCGGCCCGATGATTTCCCGCCGCGAGTCACCGGAGTCGCGGGCAATATCGACTCCTTCGCCTCGATCTACCGTTTCGAGTTCGACGCGGCCCGGCGGCGCCAGCTCTGGGTGAGGCCGTATCACGAAGCGACCGGCCCGTTCGTGCGAGTGTACGGCCGCTGCGCCACCGCGATCGCCGCGCGCGAGCAACTCGATATACCCGCCGCGTTCGCGTCGTTCGATGCGGCCTTCGAGTTGGCGGTCGAGACGATGGGCCCGCGCTCACATGCGGCCAGGATCGCCGGCGCGCTGCTCAGCGAACTGCGCTACTACAGCGGCGACCTCGACGGCGCCCTGCGCTTGCTGCCCGACTTCCGCGAATTGGCCGCCGAGGGCGGCGGTCTGGTCGATGTGATGATCGCGACCTATGCCACCGCTGCCCGGGTCGAAGCCGCGCACGGTGACCTCGATGCCGCGGTCTTGCGGCTCGCGGAGGGGATGCGGCAGGCCGAACTGCTGGGACTGGCGCGTCTGGCGGCCCGGCTACGCACTGAGCGCATCCGGCTGGGTTTCGGCGTCCCGGAGACGTCGGCCCGCCAGTTGCTGCGGCCCCGATCGCTCGACTGTGGCGACGGAATAGCCACTGTCACAGCCGAATTGGACGAGGATTCGGCGATCCGGTTGCTGCTGCTGCGAGATCGCGGTGACGAAGCCGCCGCGCGGGCACGCGCGCTCGCCGCCGCTATCGATCCCGGCCGCCGTCCGCTGGCCGCGCTGGGGGCGACGTTACTGCTGAGCGCTGTACTCAGCGCGACCGGGGATGTCGATGAGGCCGAGCGGATCCGGGCCCCGGCGGCCGGGCGTTGCCTCGAGAGCGGGCTGTCGCAGTACCTGCTCGACTCGACGACGGTCCTGACTTCCTGATCAGCCGGCATCGGGGTCGCGATTACTGCGTGGACCGGCTCGTCTCCTCGACGGCGTCCGGGTACACGGGCAGCTGGTCATCCCACGGCTGCCTGGTCACCATGTCGACCACTCGCACTGTGCCGCGCTCGAATTCGCCGGTGGCGGCGTCGACGAGGCGGTAGCGCTGGGTCTGGGTGTGGATGGGCTGGGCGTCGAGCAGCACCACCCGCACTTCGCCCGGCTCGAATCCGCAGCGCTGATGCAGGGCCTCGATCAGCTGTTCGTTGTGCAGGTGACCGTCGCCGAAGTTCCAGCCGAGTGCGGTGGAGCAGATGCGTTCACCGTCGGTGATCGTGTACTCGGCTTCGTCGTGGCCGGCCATCGCACGATGGGCCAGGGTGAACAAGGCCCGGCCGTGCGTGTTGAACGAGCGGAACGCGTACCCCAGATACAGCGGGATCTGGGCGGCCTCCTTGCTGCCGTAGTACCGCTCGAGCTGAGCGGCGGGCATGGCCGCGACCGCGATGATGCCGGAGCGGATCTTCGCCTCGGCCGAGGGCTTGATGCACCACAGGGTGGTGTCCCAGTTCCCGGCGTAATACCGCATCCCCGGCAGGAACGAGATCTTGGCCGGGAACAGGTTGCCGAGGATCACGATGCCCATGAGCACGACGAACACGGCTGCCATCAACGCCGGGGAATCCACTTGCGCCAGACCGAGATCGGCGTGGCCGACGAACAGGGTGAGTATTCCGAAGATCATGAAGACGTTCCACTCCAGCGGCACACCCATCGGGATGGCCACCAGGATCGTCAGGTGGAAGCAGATCATCACGATGGCGGCCACGGTCGTGAGCGGGCCGCCGTGGCTGAAGAACAGCACCAGCGGCACACATAGTTCCACGGCCGTGCCGCCGTGCGCCAGGACCCGCGAGGGGCGGCCGGGGCGCAGGTCGTCGGGAAACCGTTCGAAGAACATCCGTTTGACGGCCTTGGGCCGCAGCACCGGATTGTTGGACATCATGGTCGACACCACGAACGGGAAGTGCTTGTTCAGCTTGGAGATCGCCGCGCCGATCCAGATGACGACGAAGACGATCTTCGCCGCGACGATCATGTCCACGCCACCGAACAGGAACACCACCGTGAACGATCCGTACACCTCGCCGCGCGCGGCGAGGAAGATGACCTTGTCCCGCAGCCCGAGTACGCCGAGCACGGCGAGGATCGCCACGATCTGCCAGGTCGGCAGCACACCGACGGCGCTGTCGAGTTCCGGGATCGGCCCGGTGCCGTCGGAGCACAGCGCGGCCACCAGCAGCACCAGCAGCGCCGCGTAGAGCAGCGCATCGACCGGAGTGCGTGCGGTGCCCGCCGTGAGCGGCACCCGGCCAGGCCAGGGCGGCAGGCGAATGGTGCCGGGCCGCAGCCAATACAGGATCGACCCCATGGGCGGGAAGAATCGGTTGTTGAGCGGTCCGAAGCCGCAGCCGAGCCCGACCACCTCGAACAGCATGGTGAACAGGACGACCTTCTGGAACACGATCGGTTCGGTCCACCACGTACCGACCTCGGTGAAGCCGTCGATCCCGCTGGTGCTCAGCACGATCAACCACGCGGCGAGGATGTAGAGCGCGATCTTGACGACGTAGAACAGATGCAGCGCCACCGGTGTACCGAAACCGACCTCCGCCCAGTGCCTGGCCATCGGCCGGATCTTCTCCGACCTCGTGCCCTTGCTCCATTCGTCGTAATCGACCACCGGGAGGTTGGGACGAAGAAACCCCATCGCAGCATCCGTTCCGTCGCCAGAATAAGAACGTGTTCTACTTTAACGCGGGGTGCGGGCGGTGTTCGTGGAATCCGGCGCTCGTTCGCACGGGGCGCGGCCGACCGCTGCCCGGGGGTTGCGAGCGATCGGGTGTCGTGAGGTCCTCATGCGGCGAGCCCTCTCGGACCGGGTTGTCCAGCCCGAGAGGGCTCGCGGTGGTGCGGCTGCGAACCGGTGGATCAGCCCTTCACCAGCTCCAGTTCCGGAGTGTCGGGCGCCTGCGGCGCACCGGGTTCGGCGGGCTCCTCCGGCGCACTCGCACGATTGGGCAGCAGTACCGCCACCACGATCACGATCGCCGCCAGCGCGGCGGAGACACCGAACGCCAGCTTCATGCCGTCCAGGTGAGCGGTCGTCGCGTCGACGCCCTGGTCGATCAGCGAGGTGCTGCGAGTGGACATCACGGTCACCACCAGCGCGGTGCCGAGCGCCGCGGCCACCTGCTGCAGGGTGCCGAGCATGGAACTGCCGTGCGAGTACAGATGCTGCGGCAGCGCGCCGAGGCCGAGGGTGAAGACCGGGGTGAACGCCGCGGCCAGCGACACCATCAACAGGATGTGCAGGCCGAGCAGCTGCCAGTACGGCGTGCTCATCGAGATCTGGGTGAATCCGGCCAGCGACACCGTGACCCCGATGGCCGCGGGAACCACCAGCACCCGTCCGCCGAAGCGGTCGAACAGCCGGCCGATGGTCGGACCGAGCAGGCCCATCGCCATGCCGCCGGGCATCACCAGCAGGCCGGTGCTCAGCGGGCTCAGCCCCCGCAGGTTCTGCAGATACAGCGGCAGCAGGATCATCGAGCCGAGCATGGCCAGGAACGCGATCGACATGAAGATCAGCGCCTTGCTGTAGGTGCCCGACAGCAGGATGCGCAGATCCAGTAGCGGGGTTCCGGTGCGCTGCAGCCGCAGCTGCCGCCAGGCGAACACACCGATCAGCGCGATCCCCGCGGCCACGATGAGCGCCGGGGTGGTGACGCTGCCGGTCTCGAAGCGGCTCAGCCCGTACACCAGGCTGCCGAAGCCGAGCGCGGCGAACACCACGCTGGACCAATCGATCGCACCGGCCTCCGGCTCACCCACATTCTCCAGGCGCCGCAGCCCCTGCCAGGTGACCAGGCCCGCGATGGGCAGCACCAGCACGAACAACCAGCGCCAGGAACCGACCTGCAACACCAGCCCCGACAGCACCGGGCCCATGGCGGGTGCGACCGAAATGGCCAGGGTGACATTGCCCATCACGCGGCCGCGGTCACGTTCGGGCACCACCGTCATCAGGGTGGTCATCAGCAGCGGCATCATCACCGCGGTGCCACCGGCCTGGATGACGCGGCCGATCAGCAGCACCGGGAAGTTCGGGGCGACCGCCGACAGGGCCGTACCCGCGAGGAACACTCCCATGGCGATCGCGTAGGCGCGCCGGGTGGTGACCCGTTGCAGGAACCAGCCGGTCACCGGGATGACGGCGGCCATGGTGAGCATGAAAGCGGTGGAGACCCACTGCGCGGAGCGTTCGGTGATCTCGAGATCGGTCATCAACCGCGGGATCGCGTTGATCATGATGGTCTCGTTCAGGATCACCACGAACGTCGCGAGCACCAGCAGCCGGATCACCGCCGGAGTCCGCTGCCCTCCTGTCCGGCGTTCGGTGTGTGCGTCGGGCATCGGGGTACCTCCGGTAATCGTGAGCTCGGTGACGTGTGGCCGATGGCAGGTCATCGTCGACCTCGCGCGGCGCCACACCAGATCAGACGGAATCCATCGGATCGATTCATCGCTCGCGCGCCGATCGGGCGTCGGCGGCGCCCCTCGTCGGCGTCGCCGAGCCGTTTCGGGCTCGGAGAACAGCAAACAAGCTAAACCACGCTCGAGGTCAAGTCATCCCATTTTTCGCGGGGCCGAGCCGTCGATGACGGCAGGCTCGGCGGGGATGCCGAGGATGTCGAGGAAGGCGCCCGCAGCCGGTGTGCGAGTGGTCCGGCTCCAGATGACGTACTCCACGCGGGTCGGCGCATCGGTGATCTCGATGGTGACCACACCGGTCAGCTGCGGCACCCACAGCGCGGGCAGCATGGCGATGCACAGGTCCTGGCTCACCAGGCGGGCGATGTATTCGGCGGAGGTGACCTCGAAGGCGACGTCACGGTCCAGGCCCGCGGCGGCGAAGGCGAGATCGGATTGGGCCCGACCGGCGGTGCCCGGCGGCAGATCGACGAACGTCTCCGCCGACAGCCCGCGCAAGTCGACCGAATCCGCGCCGGCCAGCGGATGTTCGGGTGCGACGACGGCCACGAGCCGGTCGCGAGCCAGTTCGTGCGCGGCCACACCACGGGGACGCGACGTGGGCGGCAGCCCGAGAAACGCCACGTCGAGCGCCCCCTGCTCGACCCGTTCGGCGAGGCCCTCGCTGGCGCCCACCCGCAGATTGATCCGCACGTGCGGGTAACGGCCGCGGAATTCGCGTAACGCCGCGGGCACATCCACCGCGGCAACCGAGGGGATCAATCCGACGGCCAGGCGGCCGCGGATCTCTCCGACCGCCGCGGCCACCTCGGCGGCGGCGCGTTCAGCGGCGTCCAGGCACTGCCGGGCGGCGGGCAGGAACGCCGCACCGGCCGGGGTCAGCCGCACCCGGCGGCTGGTGCGGTCGAACAGCCGCGCGCCGAGTTCGCGTTCCAGGCGGGCGATCTGGTGGCTGAGGGCGGATTGCACGACCAGGCAGCGTTCGGCGGCACGGGTGAAGCTGTTCGTCTCGGCGACGGCCAGCACGTACCGCATCTGTTGCAACTCCATCCATCAATCGTGAATCACGATCGTTGCGGTGACAAACATGTGTTGGATTCATCGTTCGGATCCGGGTGAGATGGTGAGCATGAAAAGTTCAGCAGCGGAACTGGTTTCCGCCGGACCCGCCGCCGGGTCCGGATACGGGAATCTGCCGCTCACCGCATTGACGGCGCTCACGCCGATCACCTGGGGCACCACCTACGTCGTCACCACCGAACTGCTTCCGCCGGGCCACCCGGTGTTCGCTGGGCTGCTGCGCGCCTTGCCGGCAGGTCTGATCGCGCTGGCGTTCACCAGGATGCTGCCGCGCGGCGCGTGGTGGTGGAAGGCGACTGTGCTCGGCGTGCTCTACATCGGTATGCCGTTCCCGCTGCTGTTTCTGTCGGCCGAACATCTCCCGGGCGGGGTCGCGGCGACGTTGGCGGCGGCGCAGCCGCTGGCCGTCGCGGTGCTGGCCGTTCCGGTGCTGCGCGAGCGCCTATCGGCCTGGCGGCTGGGGTGGGGGTTGATCGGCGTGCTCGGCGTCGGCCTGGTGGTGATCGGCCCGGACGCGGGCCTCGACGGCGTCGGCGTGGTGGCCGGGGTGGGGAGTGCCGCGTCGATGGCACTGGCCCTGACGCTGACCAAACGGTGGGGACGCCCAGCCGAGGCCGGCCCGACCACCTTCGCCGGTTGGCTGCTCACCGCCGGCGGGCTGTTCCTGCTACCGCTCACCTTCCTGCTGGAGGGTGCGCCGCCCGCGATCGATGCGGACGCGAGCCTCGGCTACCTCTGGATGGGCTTGGTGGGCGGACTGTTCGCCTATGTCGTGTGGTTCCGCGGCATCGCCACCCTGCCGGTCGCATCGGTGGCGGTGCTGGTGCTGTTGTCGCCGCTGGTGGCGGCGATCCTCGGGGCGCTCCTGCTCGGCCAGACCCTCGGGCCGATCCAGCTCACCGGTTTCGCACTCGCGCTGGCCGCCATCGTCGCGGGCCAGCTGCCCGCACCTGTTCATGATGTTTCACCTCGGAAAGGGACACCTCGATGAAGTTCACTGTTGTCGGAGCCGCGGGCATGGTCGGTTCCCGGGTCGTCGGCGAAGCCGCGCGCCGCGGCCACGACGTCGTCGCCGTCTTCCGTACCCCGCGGCGGGCCGCCCTGCCCGCCGGCGTGGTGACCGTCGCGGGCGAGGCGCGGGATCCGGACCGGATGAGCGGCTTCTTCGCAGGCGCCGACGCCGTCGTCGCGGCGACCCGTCCCGCACCCGGCCACGAAGACACCGTTGCGGCGACGACGACCGCGTTGCTCGACGCCGCCGGCCGGGCGGGCACCCGCATCCTCGTCGTCGGCGGTGCCGCGCCGCTGCGTGTCCCCGGACATCCGGACCGGCTCGTGCTCGACGACACCGGCTACGTCCCGGCCCACATCCGCCCCATCGCCGCCGCCAGCGTCGCACAGCTGGAGGCCTGCCGCGCGCACCCGGCGGACTGGACCTATCTGAGCCCGCCGGCGCTGCTCGAACCAGGTGTCCGCACGGGGCGATACCGCCGTGGCGGCACCGACCTGCTCGTCGCGGCCGACGGCGCGTCCCGGATCTCGGCCGAGGACTTCGCGGTCGCGGTGGTCGATGAACTCGAAACCCGGTGCGGTGCCCAGCATTTCACTGTCGGCTACTAGATCGTCGCGCCTCGTCCGGCGACGGCATGCCCGGCGTGCGAGGTACGTCCTCGTGGGCGCGCTCCTTTGGCGATGTCGCCCGAGCGCGGACCATCGACGGAGGAACATGAACAGGGTCTATTACCCGGCACTGCTGTCGGCCTGGCTGATCGCGACGGCGCTGCTGCCCGTTCCGGCGCCGGCGCTGCCCGGGATATTTCCCACCACGATCGCCCTGCCCGCCGGCTTCTTACCCGAAGGGATCGCGATCGGTGCGCTGCCGGTGGGCTATTTCGGCTCGCGCGCCGACGGTTCCCTCTTTCGCGTCGATCTGACGACCGGGCGTGGCACGATCGTCAGTCCTGGGCCGGGGACACCCGCGCTCGGCCTGGCCCTCGACGCGTGGGGCCGGCTGTTCGTCGCCGGCGGCACCGCGGGCACGGCCCGGGTGGTGGATGCCGACACCGGTGCGGTGCTCGCGACCTACCGGCTCGGCACAGCACCCGGAAGCTTCGTCAACGATGTCGTGCTGACGCCGACCGGTGCGTGGTTCACCGATTCCCGGGCGCCGGTGCTGCACCACTTGCCGATCGGCTCCGACGGTGCGCTGCCCAGCGAAAATTCGGTGCTGCGGCTCCCGCTGACCGGTGACATCGGCTACCTGGACGGGGCCATCAATGCCAACGGCATCGTGCGTACGCCCGATGGTTCGGCGCTGATCATCGTGCAGTCGGCGACCGGGCACCTTTTCCGGGTCGATCCGGCCTCGGGAGCCACGCGCCGGATCGACCTGGGCGCGCACACACTGCCCGGCGGCGACGGATTGCTCCGGCACGGGAACACCGTGTTCGTCGTGCAGAACCGGCTGAACACGGTTGCCGTCATCGCGCTCGACCCTGCCGGGACCACCGGCCGAGTCCAGCGACGGCTCACCGATGGGCGCTGGGATGTGCCGACGACCGTCGCGGCTTTCGGAAACCGGCTGTACCTGCCGAACGCGCGTTTCACCACCCCGGCGACGGCGACGACGCCGTACGCCGCCGTCGCTGTCGATCTGCCGGCGTGAGGGGGCGGCGGTCGGCCGGGTGGTTGCCTCCCCGCAACCCCGTTGCCACACTGGTGGCCGGCCGACACGGCAGACCTCGAAGGCTCGGATCGACGACCGCGGGAGGGCTCATGGCAACCACCGGCGACACATCCGTCCCTGACGCGTGGACGGCACTCGGGCCGCTGATGGATCTGGTGACCCCGATGGCATTGCGGGTCGCCGCGACGCTGCGACTGGCCGACTTCGTCGCGGCGGGTCCGCAACCGGTCGAGGAGCTCGCGCAGCGCTCGAACACCGACGCCGACGCCCTCGGCAGGCTGCTGCGGCATCTGGTCTGCCACGGCGTGTTCACCGAGCCGAGCCCGGGAACCTTCGGCGACAACGAGATCGCCGCGCTCCTGCGTTCGGATCATCCGGCGCGGATGCGCGACTACCTCGACCTCGACGGCTTCTTCGGGCAGATGGACCTGGTGTTCACCCGGCTGCTGCACACGGTGCGCACCGGAAAACCCGCATGGGAGCAGGTCTTCGGGGCACCGTTCTGGGAGTACCTGGACAACGATCCAGCGATGAGCGCCGCATTCGACGCCGCGATGCAGACCGGGGTCGACCGCGTCGCCGGGGAGGCCGCGGACTACGACTGGTCCGGCGCCCGGCATATCGTCGACGTCGGCGGCGGCACCGGAACCCTGCTGGCCCGGGTGCTCGAGGCGCACCCCGAGGCCCGTGGCACCCTGGTCGATCTGCCCGAGACCATCGAACGTGGCAGGCAGCACCTCGCCGCCCGCGGGCTGGACGATCGCTGCGACTTCGCGGCGCAGAGCTTCTTCGACCCGCTACCCACCGGCGGCGACGTCTATGTGCTGTGCCGGGTGATCCACGATTGGGACGATGAGCAGGCCGCCGCCATCCTGCGCCGGTGCGCCGAGGCGGCAGGCCCCGACGGGCGCGTGGTGATCGTCGAAGGCTACGACTCCGCCGGCGATCCGGCGTCGTTCGCCGAGATGAACCTGCGCATGCTGCTGATCTCCGGCGGCCGCGAACGCAGCATCGAGGCCTACACCGCACTCGCGGGCACGGCGGGGTTGACGGTGGCAGGCGTGCGGCCGACACCACAGGGGCACCTCGCGATCGAATGCAGGCCCGCCTAGCGCCGCCGCGCCGCAAAACTGAAACACGTTCTTGCTGGAGTCCCCGGCGTTGGCTAGTATTCCGAACACCTGTCCAGACACTTAGGAGCACCTGGACGTCGACTCCGCGCCCCGCCGGTGACGGAGCCCCCGCGCCGACGCCCCTCGGCGGACCCGAAGGAGTGCACATATGACCGGCTCTGGTTCCCTCGGCGAGGCCTTGCGTTTCGGCATCGTGTTGTTCACCAGCGATCGCGGCATCACACCGGCCGCCGCGGCCAAGGCTGCCGAGGACACCGGATTCCACTCGTTCTACGTGCCCGAACACACCCACATCCCGGTCAAGCGCGAGGCCGCCCACCCACAAACGGGCGATGAATCCCTGCCCGACGACCGCTATATGCGCACCCTCGACCCGTGGGTTGCCCTGGCGATGGCCGCGGCGGTCACCGAGCGGATCGAACTGTCCACGGCCGTGGCGCTGCCGGTCGAGCACGATCCGATCACCCTGGCCAAGACGATCGCGTCCCTCGATCACCTGTCCGGCGGCCGCGTGGTCCTCGGCGCCGGATTCGGCTGGAACACCGACGAACTCACCGATCACCACGTCCCGCCGAACAAGCGGCGCACCGTACTGCGCGAATACTTGGCGGCGATGCGCGCGCTGTGGTCGCAGGAGGAGGCCGAATACCACGGCGACTACGTGGATTTCGGCGCGAGCTGGGCCTGGCCGAAACCGGTGCGCGGCTCGGTGCCGGTGCTCATCGGCGCGGCGGGCACCGAACGCACCTTCCGCTGGATCGCGCAGTCGGCCGACGGCTGGATCACCACGCCCGGCGAAACCGATATCTCCGACCGGCTCGCCCTGCTGCACAAGATCTGGACCGATTCCGGCCGCACGGGGCAGCCGCGCGTGGTGGCCCTCGATATCAAACCGGATGCCGGGCGACTGGCCGAATGGGCCGAATCCGGTGTGACCGATGTGCTGTACGGCCTGCCCGACAAGCCGGAGGCCGATGTCGTGTCCTATCTGGGGCGCCTGTCGGACAAATTGGCCCGCATCGCCGGCCCGGCCGAGGCCTGACCTTACTGCTCGGTCCTACTGCTTGGCGGGAAGGCGCAGGGCGTTGACCCACAGCCGCGTCGCGGTGAAGGTCAGCTCATCGATCGACGCGTCGGTGCCCTGCTCGGCCATGGTGACGAAATGGCCGAACGCCAGCCTGCTGACCATGCCCGACAGCGCCCGTGAGGCGAGCAGCGGGTCGAGATCGGCGTCGGCCAGCCCGCGTCGTTGCAGATCGGCGATGCTGCGGGCATTGCGCTGGATGAACGCGTCGGCGCGACGCTGCCGCAATTCGGCGAACTCGGAATCGATGTTCGCGACCTGTTCCAGTAGTGCCATCAGCTTGGCATTGCGCTGGTAGGCCTCGAAATAGGCGCGGTTGCTCGCCTCGACGATGGCGGCGGGGTCGTCGTCCTCCGGCACGTGCGGCATGCCGGGGTGCATCATGTCCTCCTGCGCCACCTCGAGCACCGCCGCGAAGATCTCTTCCTTGCTCGCGAAATAGGTGTAGAAGGTGCCCGAGGAGCAGTTGGCGGCCTGGGTGATATCGATCAGCCGGGTTTCGAGGTAGCCATTGCGTTCGAACACCTCCCGCGCCGCCGCGACCAGCGCCGCACGCGTGCGCAGACCGCGCTGGGTGGCAGGCAGCTCACGCAGCAGAGAGGTACGCGCCATCGACGGCGCGTCGGCCCCATCGGCTTCGGTGAGCTGGTCTCCCATGCAGCATTTATACCGCTCGACGAGGTCGAAACGGTATTCCGGACCGGTGGGCGGGTCAGCCGCGGTTGTTCATGATCGCGGCGTACACCCGGTAGTTGCCCACCAGCGGCACGAGCTCGAGCAGCTGCTTCACCGAGAAATGGCGACGCAACCGCGCCCAGGTGTCATCGCTGATGAAGTACTCGGTGTCCAGTTCGTCGACCGCGCGCATGAGCGCGGACTGGGCCGGGCTCGCATCCGGGCCGTCCGGCCCCGCCGCGACGAGGGCCGCTGTTTCCGGGTGAGCGGCCGAGCGCATAGACCATTCACCGATCGGGCCTACGCGCCACAGCATGCGCTGGACGGCCAGTTCCCGTTCGGCGGCCGCGAGCTTCATCCGCCGTGCGGCCACACCGTCGATGCGGCGAACGATCGCCGCCGTCCACGGATGGTTCAGCGCGAACTCCGCGGTGATCTCCGGATCGTGCGGCACCCAGATGTGCGGGCGCGACGGCGGGGTGGCGGTGGCGATCTCGGCGGGCGCCGGGGCCAGCGGGCGATCTTTGCGCGGGCGGCGCGGCCGGGCGGGCGAGCGGCGGGCGGCGCGCGGTTCGAGATCGAACAACTCCCCGGACGGGCAGAAGTTGTTGACCATGGCCAGCACCTCGTACATCGCGCCCACCGAGTACAACTCGCGGTACTGGCGCGGCGACAGGTGGCGCAGCAACCGCTCTTTGGTCGCCTCGGTGATGAGCTGATCCTCGTGCAGTTCGTCGACGGCGGTGAGGATGGCGGCCTGCCGGTCGTTCCACAGCGGCGCCGACGGACCGTCCTTGATCGCGACCAGGTAATCGGCGTCCTTGCGCAGCACTTTGGCGGTCAGGACGTGGTTCTGCCATTCGAACCGGCCGCCGCAGTTCCAGCTGCCGCGCAGCGCGATCAGTTCCCAGTCGGCGATGGGCAGGATCGGATGCGCGATGGCCAGCAAATGAATGTTGTTCACCAGCATGGTCCATGGACCGAGAATGGTGAGGTGGTGCAGCACCGGCACCACGATCTCGGCATTGGGCGGGCTGAACCGCCACGGCAAGGGGTTACGCAGTCGCGGACTGCCCGGCCGCGACCACCCCAACTCGATCCGCTCGGTCATCGGGCCGTCCTCTCGCTCGGTGCTGTGGGATCCGGCACGTGCTCGGCCGCGGCGATCGCCTCGGCCAGCAGATCCGCGGTGCCGGCGAGCTGCTCGTCGGTGTGTTCGGAGGTGACGAAAAAGCGCAGCCGCTCCTGCCCCGCCGGGACCGCGGGCGCGGAGATATTGCCCGCGTACACCCCGCGCTGCAACAGCGAGGAGGCGACGAACCCGGAGCGGATCTCGCCGGGCACGATCACCGGACAGATCGGCGTCCCCTGCGAATCGCCCAGATCGATGCCGCGTTCGGTCAGTAATGCGGTGAACCGCTTCGCATTCGACCACAGCCTGGTCAGCCGCTCCGGCTCGTCGTCGAGCACGTCGAGGGCCGCGAGGGCGGCGCCGACCGCCGAGGGCGCCGGACCGCCGGTGAGCATCGCGACCCCGGGTGCGGCGGCTTTCATCGCACCGATGAGGTCGGCGTCGCCCGCGATGAAGCCACCGACGCTGCCCAGCGCCTTGGACAGCGTGCCCATCCAGATGTCGACATCCGCACCGGCCATCGAGTGATGCTCCCGGATGCCGCGTCCGCGCGCGCCGAACACACCGAGTGAATGCGCCTCGTCCACCATGACCGCGCAGTCGTATTCGCGTGCGATATCGGCCATCTCGTTCACCCGGCCGACGGTGCCGTCCATGCTGTAGTGGCCTTCCACCACCACCAGCGCCCGGTCGAACCCGGAGCGCGACATCCGCAGCACCGACCGCAGCGCTTCGGGGTCGTTGTGGCGGAAGGTGATCCGGCGGCAGCCGGCCCACTGGGTGCCGGAGATGACACTGCCGTGGATCAGGGCGTCACAGACCGCGACGTCACCGTCGCCCATCAGGAACCCGAGCACACCGGCATTGGTGAGGTAGCCGCTGGTGGTGATCATGGCGTCGCCGACGCCGTACCAGTCCGCCAGCCGCTGTTCGAGTTCGCCGTAGAGCGCGATCTCACCGGCCAGGATGCGGCTGGCCGACGCCGAGGCGCCGTAGCGGTCCAGCGCAGCCTTGGCGCCGGCGACCACCCGGGGATGGTTCGCCAGCCCCAAGTAGTTGTAGGCGCTGAAGTTCACCAGCTCCCGGTCGCCGACACGCATGGTGGCGTCGTTGGCGCCGGTGCGCGGCAGGAACAGCGGGTTGGGCATGCCGGTCTGCTCGTAGAGTCCGGCGATGGCCGCCCGGCGCGCCACCATGGCCGCCACCTCGGGATGATCGGCGAACTGCCGGCCGGGGCCGCGGCGCTTTCGCGGGGCGGCCCCGCCACCCGTCGCGGCGGGCCGGGCCGGGGCCGGGGCGGGACGCGCGGCGACCGGACCGGACGCGGAGCCTGGTGCGGACCCGGTGCCGGACAGCAGTTTTCGGGCCAGCTCGCGGGCCGACTCGGTCATGCGTTCACCTCCGCCTTCAGCTCTGCCTGCGCCGGCGCGGTGATCGCGGCCGGCGCCGTCGGGCTGCCCTCGACCAGGTACGCGGCCACCTTCGCGCCGGCCTGTTCCAGGGTGAAGGTGCGGCCCATCTGCAGCGAGGCCATGTCGACGCCGAGCGATTTGGTGATCAGCGCGCCGAACTCCACCGCCATCAGCGAGTCGAGACCGAGTTCGGGCACCGGCACCGTCAGGTCGATGGATTCGGCTGCCACACCCATCACCGAGGCGAGCTGTTCGGCGAGCATGTGCGCGACCACCTCGTTGCGTTTGCCCTCGTCGAGCTCGCGCAGCGCGGCGGCCAGCTGCGCGGCGGCCGAATCGTCCTTGGCCGCGGCGGCGATCTGAGCCTCCACCCGGCCGGTCATCCCGAAGAACGGCGCGGTGGCGTCGACCTTGCCCCAGTCGATCGGGAAGATCGCACCGTAGTGGTGCAGGCCCAGTGTGAGCGCTTCTTCCAGATACTCGGTGCCCTCGTCCATGTCGATGGAGTCGAAGCCGGTATTGCGCAGGTAGCGCGCCAGATTCTCGTCCGCGGCGGCCATACCGCCACCGGACATGTGCCCCCAGCCCACGGCCAGCGCCTTGCCGCCCTTGCGCACCACCACATCCGCCACGGCCTGCAGGCTGAGATTCGCCGCGGTGTAGGCATATTGGCCCACGCCACCGAAGATCGCGCTGCCGGAGGAGAAGAGGATGAACAGATCCAGTTCGGCGCCCGCGGCGGTGAGCCCGTGCAGCAGCGCGCGCACGCCGTCGACCTTGGGCCGGAACACCGAGGCGAGGCTGTCACGATCCATCACCGAGATGCGCTTGTCGTCCACCACACCGGCGGTGTGGAAGACCCCGCGCAGCGGGTGCTCAGGGGTGTGCGCCCGCGCGATGACGGCGGCGATGGCCTCCGGGTCGGTGACGTCGACGCGTTCGGTGCTGACCTGCACGCCCTTGTCCTGCCAGATCGCCAGCTGCTGCCTGGCCGCCTCGGTGGTGGCACCACTGCGCCCGAGCAGCGTCAACCGGGTGGCGCCCTTACCCACCAGCCACCGTCCCATGGCCAGGCCGAAGGCACCGAAACCACCGGTGATCAGGTACTGGCCCGCCGGGTCGATGACGACCTCGGGGATCTGCGGACGCACCAGCGGCGCCTCGTCTTCCAGGTTCAGCGCCACTCGGCCGATCTTGCTCGACCGCGCGACCTCCTCGAACGCCTTGGCCACCTCGGCCGTCCCGTAGGACTCGTACGGCAGCGGCCGATAGGTGCCGGCCGCGATGGTGGTGTAGCTGCGCTGCACCAGTTCGACGGTGGCGTGGCGGCGCAGCGCCAGCATCCGGTCCAGGTCCATCGAGTGGTAGGAGACGTTCTTGTCGAAATGGCGCAGGTCGAGCATGCCGCCGGTGTAGATGTCGGCCTTGCCGACCTCGACGATGCGCCCGAATTCCGCGATGGCCTTGAAGTTCTGGCGCAGGATCTCACCGGGTGCCGAGGAGATGATCACATCGGCGCCGCGACCATCGGTCAGGCCGAGCACATCGTCGACGAAGTTCAGCGCCCGCGAGTTCAGCACATGGTCGGCGCCCTGCGACAGCACGTAGGCGCGCCGCTCATCGGTGCTCGCCGTGCCGATCACCCGCGCGCCGTGCGCCTTGGCGATCTGCACCGCGGCCGCACCGACACCGCCGGCGGCGCCGTGCACCAGCACCGTCTCCCCCGGCTGCACCCGCGCCAGCTCCAGCAGCGAATGCTCGGCGGTGGCGAAGGCGGTCGCGTTGGTGCAGTGCGCCGGATTCACATCCGGGGCCAGTCTGCGCACCAGATCGGCGTCGGTGGTGTGGAAGCGGCTGATCATGCCCTTGGATCCGAGGCTGACCTGATCGCCCACGGCCACATGCTGCACCTGCGACCCGACCCGGACCACGGTGCCGATGCCTTCCATACCCGGCGTGGTGCCGAAGAAGGTGCCCGCCAGTTCGCGCTCGGTGAGCACACCGATCACCTTCAGCGGGTCCTTGTAATTGAGTCCGACCGCCCGGATCCGGATCTCGACCTCGTTCGGCCCGGGCTCGCGCCGATCGCAGCGCCGCCAGCCCAACCGGGACAGCACCCGCGATTTCGGCAATTCCAGGGTGAAGTTGGCCTCCGGGTCCGCCAGCGGCACCGCCTCGTCCATGGCTTCGAGCCGGCCGGGTAGTGAGGCCTCGACCACCGTCACCCAGCGCAGGCCGTTGCGCAGGAAGACCTCATCGGAGTGGTCGTAGGTGAAGGCGCCGCCGATGGCGAGCTCGGCGGCCAACTCCGCGTCACCGGTCTCGGCGTCGACGTCGACCAGCCGCCAGCGCAGCCGCGGCTGTTCGTTCAGCAGCACCCGGCGGGCACCGGCCAGCGCGGCATGGCTCGGGTTCGGCGGCACCGCGTCCTGCGGATGGGCGAAGGCGTGTTCGGTGACGAGGGTGAGGTGGATGGACCCGTCACCGATGATCGACACCTCGGCCTTGCGCTGGTCGAGCCAGTCCTCGAGGAAGCCCTCGAGCATCACCGCGAGCCTGCGCAGCGTCCACAGATTGTCCATGTCGGAGTATTCCGAGCCGGCCACGATCACCACGTGCACGCGCTCGACCCCGTCGACGGCCGCCGCCGCGCGTACCCGCTCGAGCATCGCGTTCTCCAGATCCGCGCGCGCCGGATCGCCGACGGTGACGATCTCGGAACGCACCGCGGTGCCCGCCACCTGGCGTGCCCGCTCGCTCACCTGCGAACCCAGTTCGATGACGAGGGTGAACGCGGTTTCCGGCGCGGGCAGCCCGCTGCGATCCACCGGATCGCGCATCTCCCAGCGGTCTTCGTAGAAGAAGTCGGTCATCCGTTGCAGCGCACTGCGTCCCGGTGTGATCGACCCGAAGCGCATCCCGGCGATGCGCATCACCAGGTTGTGCTCGGCGTCGAGCAGATCGATATCGGCGGTGGGTTCGCCGTCGGTGTCGAGGCGGGCGACCACGATCACCTGGTCCGGGATCCTGGCGAAGGCGCGTACGCCGTCGACGCCCACCGGAACCATGGCGCCGTCCTGCGAATTCGCGGTTCCGGCCAGCAGCGCCGCCACACTCTGCAAGGCCGCGTCCACCACGCACGGGTGCGCGAGATGGCCGGAGTCGCGGGCGATGCTGCCGTCCAGGGTGGCCAGCACGGTGGAGTCGGCGATCCGCACCGAGGTGGCGCGCTGGAAGGCAGGCCCGTAGGCCAGTCCGCGTTCGGCGAGACCGGCGTAGAAGGCGGCGGGATCGATCTCGAGCATGCCGGCCGCGTCGGGTAGTTCCACCTTCGACGGTTCGAATGTGCCCGCGACCAGACGCCCGAGCGCGTTGATGGTCCAGGCCGATTCGGCGGCACCACGCGAGCGGATGGTGAACCGCTGGGTGGATTCCTCCACCGTGAACTCGACCACCGGCGCCGCGCCGTCGGCGATGATCAGCGGCGCCACGAAACGCACGTCTTCGACGGCGACCGTCGCCGCCTCGTGCCGCAGCGCTGCGGCACTCAGCGCGGCGTCGAGGTAGGCCGCGCCGGGCAGGATGCGCGCGCCGCCCACCACATGGTCGTCCAGCCACGGCAGCGCGGCCAGGCTCAACTGGACCGTCCAGGTCGCGGGATCCATCAGATCGGGATCGCCGAGCATCGGGTAGCCGCCAGGGGTGCCGTACTTGCGCTGAGTGAGGCCGGGCAGCTCGTTGTGCAGCAGGGTGCGCTGCCAGGGATAGCGCGGCAGATCGATGTGCGGGGTCGCCGGGCGGCCCGCGAACAGCGCATCGATATCGAGCACGCCCGCGGTATACAGGCCGCCGATGGTCTGGCGGATGCTCTCGGAGTCGGACTGCTTGCGGCTGAGGGTGGCGATGCTGGTGCCGGTCTCGCCCGCACCGATCAGGATCTCGCGGATATTGGCGCCGAGCACCGGATGCGGACCGACCTCAAGGAACACCCGGCTGCCCGCGCCCACGAGCGCGGTGACGGCGTCGGCGAAACGCACCGGCTGACGGACATTCGCGCACCAGTACCGCGCGTCCCACTCCCCGCTGGTGACCGGCTCACCGGTCACGGTCGAATACAGCGGCAGCACCGGATCCGACAGCCGCAGATCGGCCAGCACCGTACGCAGCTCGTCGAGGATCGGCTCCATCAGATAGCTGTGGTAGGGGACCTCCACATGCAGCCGTTTGGCGAACGTGCCCTGCTCGGTGAGCTGTTCGGCGATCTCGTCCAGGCGCTCGACCGCACCGGCGAGGGTGACGGCGTTCGGGCTGTTGATCGCGGCGATATCGACACGGTCGTCACCGGCGATGAGTTCGGCGGCGGCCGCGGGCCCCAAGCCGACGGCCAACATGCCGCCGGTCCCCGCGGTGCTCGCCTGCAGGCGTGCCCGGTGGTAGCTCACCAGCAGCGCGTCGTGCAGCGACAACATGCCGGTGACGTAGGCCGCCGACACCTCGCCGACACTGTGGCCGACCACTGCCGCCGGACGCACACCGAGGTCGGCCAGCAGCGCGAACAGCGACACCTGCACCAGGAAGTTGGCCGGCTGGGCCACCGCGGTGCTGGTGACCTTCGACTCCTCCTCCGGGCGCAGCAGTTCCTCGATGATCGACCAGCCGGAGATCTCCTGGAAGACCGCGTCGATCCGGGCCGCCTCCTCGGCGAACGCTCCTGGAGTCTGCAACAACTCCCGGCCCATGGCCCACCACTGTGGACCCATGCCGGTGAAGACGAAGACCGGCTCGGCGGTCTTGCGCGGAATCACCTTCGTGGCGCCGCGGCCCTCGCCGGAGGCGAAATCGACCAGTGCGCGCACCAGTTCGGTGTCGTCACCGAAGGTCAGGGCGGTGCGGTAGGCGTGGTGCTGGCGCCGCGTCCACGCCGCCTCGGCGAGGTGGCCCGGGTCGGCGCCGTCGGCGATGCGCTCGGCGAATCCCTTGGCCAGATCGCGGGCGGCCTGCTCGCTGCGCGCCGAGATCGGCAGCACACCGAAATGCTCGGGCTCCCGCTCGGCGGTGGTGGCGGCGGGGCGGTATTCCTGCAAGATCGCGTGCGCGTTGGTGCCGCCGTAGCCGAAACCGTTGACGGCCACGGTCATTCGCTCGATCTCGGCGCCGACCGGTTCGGCCTCCAGCTGGATCTTCACATTCAGCTCGTCGAACGGGATATCGGGGTTGGGCTGGTCCAGCCAGCCCTGCGGTGCGATCGTGCGATGCGAGATCGCCAGCGCCGATTTGATGATGCTCGCGACACCCGAGGCCGCCTCGGTGTGTCCGAGCTGCGCCTTCACCGAGCCGACGCCGAGCGGAGCGGTCCGGCCCTCGACCTTGCCGTAGGCGCGTCCGATCGCCTGGAGTTCCAGCGGATCACCGACCGGCGTGCCGGTGCCGTGCGCCTCCACGTAGGTGATCTCGTGCGGTGCCAGGCCGGCACGGCGGGTGACCTTCTTGGCCAGTTCCTCCTGCAGATCGGCATTGGGCACGGTGATCGCGGTGGTGCGGCCGTCCTGGTTGGCGCCGGTGGCCTTGATGACGGCGTAGATGCGGTCGCCGTCGCGTTCGGCGGCCTCGAGCTTCTTCAGCACGACCATGCCCGAGCCCTCGCCGCGGCCGTAGCCGTCGGCCGAGGCGTCGAAGGGTTTGGACCGGCCGTCGGCGGCGAGGAAGCCGCCCTTGCACATCGACACGAACGGTTCGGGCTGCAACAGCATGGTGACACCGCCGGCCATCGCGACCTCGCAATCGCCGCTGTCGAGTGCCTGGCAGGCCAGGTGCACCGCGATCAGCGACGACGAGCACGCGGTATCCACGGTGACCGCCGGGCCGACCATGTTCAGGGCGTAGGCGATGCGATTGGACAGCATCGTGTAGGACGCGCCGACGGCGGTGTGCATGTCGACGAACGGCAGGGCCTCGCCTGCCATCGAGACCGCCAGCTGATCCATGGTGAACGCGCCGATGTAGACGCCGATGGGCGCACCCGCGATGGTGCCCGCGATACCCGCGTCGTCGAGTGCCCCCCACGCGACTTCCAGAATGAGCCGCTGCTGCGGATCCATGGCCGCGGCCTCACGCGGGGAGATACCGAAAAAGTCCGGATCGAACTGCCAGGGGTCACCGGTCATGAAAGCGGCACGTTTGGTGTACATGCGGCCGGGTGTGCGGCGGTCCGGGTCGTAGTAGCGGCGGTAATCCCAGCGTTCGGCCGGAATATCGACAACGCCGTCGCCCTTGCCGACGAGGAAATCCCAGAAGGATTCCGGCGAATCGATGCCACCCGCATAACGGCAACCGATTCCGACAATAGCGATATCAGACACGAAAACTCCTCACCCACATCGAAACAAACCCCTGGAAAACCCCCTTGTTACGCAGGCGAACCCCTCGCCCGCCGTGCTGTCAGCCGCGCACGCGCGCGTCGATCAGACCTTCGCCCCCGCGGGCGGTATCGTCACGACATTCATCAGCGGGCCGTCGCGACCGATCGTCGTCTCACCGATTCGGCGGCCGCCGAGCCCCTCGTAGAAGCCGACATTCTCGTCTTTGCAGATGCCGCACACCGGCACGCCTTCCCGGCCGGCTCGCTCGCACAGCCATTCCATCAGCGCGGTGCCGACGCCCATCCCCTGGGCGGCGGGATCGCAGCCGAGGTAGACCACGAAATAGTGCGGCTCGCGCGGTGCGACCCGCTCCAGCGCGGCGTCGACGGCCATGCCGCGGGTGGTGGCCGAGCCCATGGCCCACAGGAATTGCGGCCCGGATACCGCTTCCCGCCACCGGCTCTTCCGATATCCCGGCGGATACCAGAGAACCGCTCCGACGATCGCACCGTCACGCACCGCGACTTGCGCGCCACCGGCGGGGAGGAAACGGTATTTCACCATCACTCTGAGCATCCGCGGCGCATTCCGTCGCCGCACGGCCTCCGAGGGGAAGACGAACTCCTCGATCGGATCGTCGTACTCGAAGGCATCGGCGACGACTCGGATGATCTCATCGATATCACCCGCGGTTGCCGGCCGAAGGACGATCCCGGCGGACTGATCCAACACTGTCCCTTAATATTTCGCACTCTGCCCATCGGCGCTGACGGACGCTACTCGCCAGTACGTTACCCGATTCGATGGCCACTTACTCCCCGGGAGGCTGTGGTGAAGAACAGCTCGGCAGGGAGTTGATTCGTTAGATCACATAGCTTAAGGTGGCGAATCCCGCACGCTCCGAAGCGTTTTCGGTGTACCACATTCTGTAAACCGTGTTCCCAAAAATGGGAACACCTCCCACTTCCATGCTCGCTTCCGTTCACGTAGGACGGAGTCGCGTCTGAGCCATATAGTTTGATGCGCATATGAACGTATCCGCACGTAGTCTGGATCTGGATGCACCACGAACCTGTATGCCGTCGATGCCGCTGACGGATGATTCGGCGTCGGCCACCGCGATGGCACCGTCACCTCTCCCTGAACACCCACCCGTCCCCACGCGGGTCAGTTGTCGTAGGACGCCACGCCGACCGGGCCCGAGGCGATACACAGCTCGAGACCGGGAGTCCGCGCGGCGATCCGCAGCTCCGCACCGCTGCCGATCACGCGGACGAACACGGTGTGCAGCCCCTTCCGCACCGGAACCGCGACCTGGTCACCGTATTCGAACCCGAGGGAGACGGTGCCGTCGCGACCGGCAAGATAGTTCAGCTGCACGGTCCATTCGTGCGCGAGCATCGGACCGTCGAGTGGCAACCGCACGGATTGACCGCCCTGTACGCGGTAGCCGCATCCCGGCGCGGGGCCGGGACGGATGCCGCGGTTCCACCAGACCTGGGCATCGACGATATCGCCGGTATCGGTGATCATCCGCAGACGCGGAGTCGAGTCGGCGAAGGTGGTGGGACCGGCGATGGACGAGAGCACGCGACTGGCCAGATTCTGCGGATACGCCGTCGGATTCAGCACGGTCCACGGCACCTCCTGCTCGAGCAGCGGTGCGTCCAGATCGCCGAGTTCCGCGGCGACGGTCGTGAGATAGCGCTCGGTGGTGTCGTCGGACCAGGACCGCACGTAGGTGACGGTGGAGCAGAGGCTGCTCACGACGAACGCCGCCACCAGCCCCACCAGCACCGCGGCCGGCGGCCGGCCCACCTGCCCGGGCTCGCGCGGTCGCGCCGCCACCAGCAGCGCGCCCGCCGCGGTGAGCACAACCGCGGTATCGGCCAGATAGCGCAGCGATGACATGAGCTCGTCGACGCTGTTGGGCCCACCGCGCGCCACCGCCACCGGCACCAGAGCCACGGCGAGATACCCCACCACCAGCAGCCAGACCGCCATCGTGCGCGGCCGCGCCCGGATCGACCACCCCACCGACGCCGCCAGCGCGGCCCACGACACCGCGACCACCGCCGCGGACGGTGTCGCCCACGGCGCCGCCGGCACCCACCGCTCCCAGCTCCACGGCCCGCCGATCAGCGTCGGCACCAGTCCGCGCGACGTGACAGCGCGCAGCAGGCCGGGAACATCACCCGATTCGGTGCGGGTGTACGCGATATCGACGACGGCGAGGTAGGCGACCAGCCAGCAGCCGAGCACCAGCGCCGCACCGATCCACAGCGGTGCGCCGCGGCGCATCACCGCACGCACCGCACCCCGCTCCCCCACCACATAGCGCGCCAGCACCGCGACGGCGAACGCCACGAACGGCACGAACGCGGATTTCTCGAAGAACAACAGGGCCACCGCGACCACCGCCACCCCGCTCACCGCGTACCGGCGCCGGCCGGTGCGCACCAGCAGCACCGCATCGGCGATCACCCAGGCCAGCGCGAACTGCAAGGGCAGGGCGTTGAGGGCGGCCGCCCACCAGGAAAACGCGGGCACCGTCACCGGACAGAACAGGTAGAAGATCAACGGCACCAGCACTATCCGCCGCGGACCGAGCAGCACCACAAGCATCCGCACCACCGCGATCGACGCCGCGGCCTGCATCACGAGCATGGTGACCACCGGACCCGCCCACGACAGCGGCGCGATCGCGGTGACCAGCCAGGCGGTGGCGAACGCGGCCGGCATGAAGTGCCCGTCGTGGTCGTAGAACAACAACTCCGGCGACCACAGCGGCCTGCTGCCCGCGCGCCCGACGAGGATCAGATCATCCCAATAGAAGTACCCCGACCCAGCCACCCATCCGCGCACCACCAGTTGCGCGATGACCAGCGCGGCCGCCGCGCTCAGCACCGCAGGCCAACGAGCCGCCGGAAACTTCCAGGTAGAGCTCCTTTCCCGGGCCGGCGGCACCCGCTCGGCGGGCTCCAGCAGGGCGGCCGGGGCGGTATCCATGGCACCCCAGGGTAGCGGCGCCCGACGGCACCAGCAGCCGCGAGCGGAGTCGAGATGCAAAAGTGCGATCGCAATTCGCTGATTGCGCAGCGGGACCGGGCAGCGACGACGATAATCTTGCTGTGGGACAGACTCTCCGAGAACTCGATCCACATCCAACGTCCACGGTGACGCGCGGCAGCCGGTTACGGCCCGGCAGCCGTCCTCCTCGTCGCGCGCCGGGACCACTGCCCTCGGAGAGTCGCGTCACCCGGCCCCCAGCCGACCGCGCGGCGGCATCTCGACGCGGGCCGAGGTCCCACTCCCCCGAGATCACCCGACATTGATCGGCCGAACGGAACTGGCTTCCGCCCGCTGAGGCGGCCTGCGCCGTGGACGGCCACCGCGAACCGAAAGGCTCCCACCGTGACACCCTGGTCCACATCACGCCCCTGCGCACCGGCCGCGACACCGCGCGGCCGAACGGGTCCGAGTGCGGGAGGGCGCTAGGCGGAGGCGGGCCAGCGATGCGACGACAGCACTCGACCACCGGAACGACCGACAACGACCTCCCCTGGGCAGCCGGCTTCGACACCGGCCGCCTGCCGACCGCACAGGATCTCATCGACGCCCTCGACCAGACCGACGCCGCAGGCACTTCGGCCGATCGCCATCCCGTGACCCGCTGCGCACGGTACCTGGCGACCCTGCACCCCTACACCGCGCCGGAGGACAACGCCGATTCCGCGGCAACGCGGGACTCGCTGATCCACGCGATCGACGTGTGGACCGAAAACCATGTGCCGCAACATCGCAGGGGCACGGTGCTGCACACCGAAACCCTCGGCACCGTGGTGGACCGGATCGTGGCCGCCTATATGCACGTTCGGCATCTGAAGGCGAAGGGCTCAGCGCATCGTCCCGGCGTCGACGACGCCGAACGCCGGCTCGCGCAACTGGTGGAGAGCTACACCGGCCTGGTGCAGGAGGTGTCGGCAGGGCTGCGGCGGCTACCCACCCATGCGGCGGGCATCGAGGGCGACTGAGTCCGGCGCAAGTCACCGCCGCGCCCACCGGCGGTAGTCACTCGCCGGATTCGTGATCGGCGAGTGCCTGCTCGGCTCGCTCGACGCGCCGCCGGGCACGCTCGAGTTCGGTGGCGGCCGTGCGGGCAGCCTCGCGGGCCGCGCGTTCGGCGGTACGGGCGAAACGATGCTGCTCCTCGGCCGCGGTCAGTTCCGCGCGCAGACGAGTGACCAGTTCGTCGGCCTCGCGCAGGCGCCGCTCGGCGTCGGCCGCGTCGCGTTCGGCCGAATCCTGCTCCGCGCGAGCCGATTCGGCGGTGCGTCGTGCCTCGTCCAGCTCGTTCTCGGCAGCCTTGCGTTGCTCGGCCGCACGGTCGGCTCGGCGTCGTCCGCGCGCCCCGTGGCGGGCTGCGGTGCGAGCGCGGTCCCGACGGCCCGTACCGGTGTCCGCATCGGGCACCGCCGTCAGCGCGGGAGCCGCGTCACCGAATCCTTCGTAGGTGGCCGCTGTGGCCAGGGTGCCGTCGCGAACCTGGTCGGCCACTTCGGGATCGGCCAGGGCGGCGGTCAAGGTGGTCGCGACCTCGCGCAGCACCGGTTCGCCGACGGGCCGGTCGTGCTCGGCGGCCAGCTCGCCCGCGCGCCGGGCCAGCGCAGTGACCACCTGCTGGCGTTGCCTGGTCAGCGCCCGCAGGTCAGCGCCGGACAATTCGCGCTGGGCCTCGCGCAGGGCCTCGCCGAGCCGCAGCAGCGCGTCGACCTCGTCGGGAGCCGCGCGGGCCAGCAGATTCACCGTCCACGCGGCGACGGTCGGTTTGCGCAGTTCAGCCACCGCGGCAGCGAGATCGCTGTCGCCCGCTCGTTTGGCCTGTGCGGCCCGGTCCTTGCGTGCCGCGACGAATTCGCCCGGGTCGAGTCCGTACAGTTCGGCCGCGATCTCGCTGAGCCCCATGCCCCGAGCCTAGCCAGCCGACCGGGCTATCCGGTCTCGGTCGCGTCGGTGTCGTGCTCGGTACGCAGCAGGAACGCCGAGGCGCGGTCGAGGACCTGCTCCCGGGTGCGCCCCTCGTGTTCGGCGGCGATCATGTAGGTGCCGACCGCCAGACTGAAGGCCAACAGGCTGCGGGCTTCGACCTCGTCGGGGTCGGAACAGAAGGTGCTCAGCAGTTCTCGCAGATAGCCGATGCGATAGTTGTCGACCCGGCGCAGCCGCTCGGCCACGCCGGCGTCGCGCCTGGCCCAATCGCGCACGGCGAGATCGATCGGGCGCAGCCGGTCGTCGGAGAAGGTGAGCACACCGGCACGCCTGGCTTTGGCGCGCGCGTCGCCGCCCTCGCGTTCGACCCGCTCCCGGACGTCGAAGGTGGCCTCGTGCTCCCAGGTGTCGAGCATCTCTTCGAGCAAGGCGTTGCGGTCGGCGAAATGGCCGTAGAACCCGCCTTTGGTGACGCCGAGCGCCTGCGCGAGCGCCTCGACGCGGACGGCGTCCGGCCCGCCGGAGGCGAGCGCACGCAGGCCCTGCTCGATCCAGCTGGTCCTCGGGGTTCGGGTGACGGCGACCATAGCCTCAGTATCGCCGACGCCATTGACAACGTGGGCGGCACCGCTACGATCAACATATACGGCACCGTATATTTGAGTATCGCTGCCGACCCACCGATTTCCCGGCCACCGGCCGCGTGCGGATCCGGCCACTGAAGGATGGAGACTCGACGATGCGGCTCCCGCGCAGCGCACACACCGCCCGGCCCTGGCGGATCCACGAGGTGGCCCCCGATTTCACCGTCGAGGACGTATGGGCGCTGCCCACACCCGGCGGGTCCGGCGATTTCGACCGTCTGGTCAGCACGATCGCCGCGCCCGACCGTGCGCATGGCGAGTCACCAGCACTGATCTATCGGGTACTGTTCGCGATCCGCTGGAAGCTCGGCGCCCTGCTCGGCTGGGACCGCGACGATTCCGGTGTCGGCGCCCGCGTCCCCAGCCTGCGCGACCGCCTCCCCGCCGACCTGCGCGACGGGGCGCGCGGTCCCGCCTTCGATTCGGTGCCCTTCCAGTCGGTCTATCGCACCGACGACGAATGGGCCGCCGAGATGGCCAACCGGACCGTGCACGCCCTCATGCACATCGGCTGGGTCCCCGACGACAACGGCGGCTACCGCGGTCAGATGGCGGTCATGGTGAAACCCAACGGCTTCTTCGGCCGCGCCTACATGGCGGCGATCCTGCCGTTCCGGTACGTCCTGGTCTATCCGGCGCTCATGCGCATGTTCGCCCGCGGATGGGAGCGCAGCAGCATGGTCGCCGGCGGTCACCTGCCCGCGTCCAGTACGTAGCTCACTGCGGCACACAACAATTCACCGTCGCACGCGCAAGCGCATGCACTGTGCTCGGCGAGAAATCCGCTGGATCGGCCGGATTCGCTCTGGTAGCCATGACCTGGTGACGCTCCCCGATGCCACCCTCGCCCGTGCGGCCGCCACCCGGCTCGCCGAATCCTGCTCGACCATCATCGGCGCCGCGGCCAGATCGGTGATTCTGCACGGCTCGCTGGCCACCGGGGAGTTCCGGCCGCATCGCAGTGATATCGATCTGCTGGTGGTCAGCGACACCGAGCTGACCGAGGCGATGCGCACCGCATTGGAGACGGCGGTACGCCGGGCCGATAAGGGGCCGGCGAGTGGCATCGATCTGCACGTCGTGCTCTCCGAGGTCGCCGGCGCACCCACCCGGACGCCGCCCGCTCAACTGCACGTGGGCCGCTATGACGGGTCCGGCCTCGGTGTCGAGGTGCAGCCGTCGGTGGCGGCAGATCCCGACCTGCCCGCCGAACTGTCGATGGCCCGGCAGGACGGCGTCGCCCTGGTCGGCGAACCGCCGCAGGCGGTGATCGGCGCGGTACCGCCAGAGTGGATCCTCGAGCGGGGCCGCTACTGGCTGCGGACATGGCGCACCCGCCCCGACGACGCCGAGAGCGCCGCGCTCATGGTGCTCACCGCCTGCCGCATCTGGTATTTCTCCGAGACGGCGCGTCATATCGGCAAAGCCGCGGCCGCTCGATGGGCGCTCGAACGCGATCCCGCGGCGACCGCCGTGCACCAAGCGCTTCGGCAGTATCTGGACGATCCCACGGTGTCGATCGACCCACAGGGCATTGCCGGCATCCTGGACATCGTGCTGGACAAGACCGGGTGAAGGTCCAGCCCGAGAACAACCGGAACTGCTCACGCCGCGAACCATGAGCGCCCGGCTTCATCCTCGCCGGTGACTCAACGCCGGCGCTGCCACCACCGCCGCCGGCCGGACGTTCGTGGGCCGGATTCATCCATCCGGCGAGCCCGCGCCGGTGGCGTTGGCGTGCGTTCGGCCCGCCACCGGTCGAGCACGGCGTCGGCGTCGACCGGGGCGATCGGCACATGCGGCGGGGTGGGCATGCGTATCCAGCGCACGATGCGCTGGTTCAGTTCGGAGACCGCCCTACGCACCTCTCGTTCGGTCTCGAATTCCCGCACGGTCTCGCGGATCTGCTCGATCTCGCGGCGCAGCACCAGCGATTCCGGCAGCATGCCGTCCGCGCGGACGCCCTCGCGGCGCAGATAGTCGCGCAGCCACCAGTTCTCGTCCACTCCGGTGCCCGCACCGGGAATCGGTCGACCCGCACCGGCCAGGTTCGCGAACTCACCGCGTTCGGTGGCTTCACGCACCTGCTTGTCGATCCAGGACTCGAAGGTCAGATCGGGCGGCTTGCGCTCGGTCATGCCCCGATACTACGGAATCGTCGGTCGCCCGATCGGCGGTCCGGCACACCGGTTGGTCCGTTCCGGCGTCGGTCAGGGCTGCGGGGTAGCGCGCAGGCCGAGCTCGATGTCGTCGAGGGCGGCCAGCGATTCGGTGAGCGCGCCGCGGTCGGCCTCGGTGAGCGGGATCGCCCGGGCCCGGGTCAGCGCGGCGACGGCTGCCGCGGTGTCGTCGGCCCGGATCGCGAGTTCGGCGCGGTAGGCCAGGGCCTCGACCAGTTCTGCGGCCGTCGCGGTGGCCCTGTCCCGTTCCAGCGCCGCGTCCAGGATCTGGGCCGCTCGCACATGTTTGCCATGGGAATCACCCATCACGACCGCGCGGGCCAGGGTCACCGACAGTTTCCCGCCGGCGGCCCGCTCGGCCTCGGGTGCGGCGGCGACGATCCTGATCCAGTTGCCGCCGGGATCGATGACGGTGAAGCCCGAATGGTTCTCGGCGTTCTTGCGCTTGCGCGGCCGCGTCATCCGCGGGATACCGGAGACCAGCAGTTTGCCGTGCACCGCCCGCATACCCGCGGCGAAGGCATCGAACAGATCCCTGGTATCGGGCACGATCACCAGGCAGGTCCCGTAGGAATCCGCGGGATCGAAATCCGGCATACCGAAGAAGTCCAGCCGCATATCCTCGCGCGCGAGCGACACGTACGGGTTCGGCCGGGTCTGGTAGTAGGTGCGGGTGAAGCCGAGCATCGTGTAGAACTCGGCCATCTCGTCGATGGACCGGCAGGGCAGCAGCGGCACGGTGATCTCATCGGCCATGATGTGTCCTTGTCGCGAGGAGGGGAATTGGCGTGGGCCGCTAGCGGCTCGGTCGCACCGGCGTCTCGCCGGCCATGGTGAAATCGCCGTTCTCCAGCCGGCGTATCAGTCGCCGGGTCCACCCGGCGCCGGCGTCGGCCGTCGACAGCCACAAGGCGGTGACCTCGCCTACCGGCCCCCAGCTGTCGAGGTCGGTATCGGGTGGCAGGTGTTCGGTGATGCTGCGGCGCCACTCGTCCATCGCGGCGGCGCGCCGGTGCAGCATCTCCAGGGCTTCGTCGCGGGGCAGGTCGTCGATCAGGCCGACGGCGGCACCGAGCACGTCCAGGCCGGGCTCGCGGTCCGACAGCGCTCGGCGCAGCAGTGCGAAATACTCACGCTCGCCATCGGCGGTCAGCTCGTATTCGATCCGCGGCGGTCCCCCGGCCTCCGAGGCCGCGCTCTCGTGCACGGTCAGCAGTTGCTTGGCGGCCATGCTCTTGAGCGCGTGATACACCGAACCCGAAGTGGCTGTCGACCATTCGTGCGCGCCCCAGGATTCGAGATCCGCGCGAATCTGATACCCGTGCGCGCGCCCCCTTCGGCGTAGCGCACCGAGGACCAGTAGCTGAACAGGCTTCACCGCACACCACCTGAAATGACTAGCCAAATTTGGCTAACAGAGTCCAGCGTAACGCCGGATTCGGCATTAGCCAAATTTGGCTAGTTCTGGAGACATGGCGCGACGGGCCGATATCGGGAAACAAAGCCGCTGAACCAGGACGCCAGGCGGGTGTCGTACAGCAGGCCCGCCGCTCCGCGAGAACGCGGTGGGTGAACCCTTCTCAGGCGGCGGCCGCTGTCGCCAACAGGCGCATGACCTCGTCCGGGTTCGCGACATCGACGACCAGACGGGTGAAGTCGGCGCCGGTGAGATCGATGCGGACGCCGCGGCCGTCGAAGGCGGTGTCCCAGAACTCCTTGCGGCCCTTACCGCGGAAGGTGCCCGCCGCGATCACGCCGGGGAAGAAGGTGCCGGGCGCGCGGACCCAGGGCGGGCGGCGGTCGATTTCGGCGGGAGCTACCGCGGTGACCGAGGCCAGATCGAACCGGATCTGGTCGCGCAGCGACAGCAGGCGGTGCGCTCCGAGCACATGAACCGTCACCGTGGTACCTGTGACCTCGAGCTCGACCATCGTGCACCTCCACTATCACCGAGAGTGTCTGCTCGGTTCAGGATGCCGGTCACGCCTGGTCGTAGCCTGTGGCAAAGCTATGAGTTCTCTCAGGTTTGCTGATCCGCCCCGGTCACCGCGAGGGTGAGTGTTCAGTCACCGTCGCTGTCGGGGCGCCGGGTTCCGGTCGACGAAATCGACGACGTCGTCGACGAAATCCGGATGGGTCAACACGCCCATGTGACTGGTGCCCGGATACAGGATGAGCCGCCCGCCGGGGATGCCGTCGGCGGTGCGCCGGAAGGTCGCGGCGCTATAGGAGGCGTCGCGTTCACCGCCGATGATCAACGTCGGCACGGTGATCTCGCCGAGGCGTGCGGTGACATCGAATCCGTCTTCGGCGAGCAGGAAGCGATAGGTGTCGGCGGGCACCTTCGGACGCATCATCGGATCCAGCAACCACATCGCGGCCCCGGCCAGTCGCGCTCCCACCGGATTCCCGACGCTGACCACCGCCAGGTGATGCAGCCCCCGCCTACCCGCCAGCACCGCCTCCGCGTAGCGCCGCTGCCCGATCCGCAGCGCCGGATCCAGCCGGCACGCCGCCGACGCGACGATCAGCGTGCGCACCACCTCGGGATGATCGGCGGCCAGTTGCAAGGCGATCGAACCACCGGACGACACCCCGAGCACATCGACCGGCCCGCCGAACTCGGTGCGCAACGCGTCGGCGTGTTCGGCGGCGAGATCGGCCATGGTGGCACCGGCGGGCGTTCCCGGCGCCCGGCCCACGGCGTACACCCGGAAATGGCGAGCCAACCCGGACAGCTTCTTCAGTTCCGATGAGCGCATCCACCCCGTCGGGTTGGCGTGGTCGGGACTGAACCAGCGCAGGAAGACCAGCGGTTGCCCGCTGCCGAACGCGAGGTAGGGCATTCCGTGCCGCAGCACACCCTCGGTCACCGCGACCTGCTCACCGCGTCTGCCCATCACCGCTCCCATCGTCGAACCGCCAACGGTCTCGACGCTAATCGCGGCGGGTCGTGATGGCGATGACCTCGGAGGTCATGCGCGCCCGGCGGTCAGCCGAGCAGCCCGCCGAACATGCCACCGCTGTGCCCGGCTTCCTGGCCGCCGCCGGTACCGTCGAGCAGCCCGCCCGGCGGCAGTTCCGAGGGCTGCACGATGACGAATCCGCGGCCGGAGAACGCCAGTGTCGTGCCCTCGCCGGTGCTGCGGCCCATGAGCCGGCCGAGGCCGAAGGAATCGTTGCGTTTGATGCCGGTCTGCAGGCTCGACGACCACGCGACCGCGGCCTGCGGGTCGGCGTAGGTCGGCTGGTCGACGTTGAGCACCACCGGCGCCCCGTGACTGGTGATGGCGATCCGGCCGCGTCCGGTGAATACGCAGTTGAACAGTCCGGCGTTGCTTGCCACGCCCGCGGCGCCCTGCACCCGGCCGATGTTGTAGGTCAGGGTCGAGTCGAAGGCCAGCACATTGGCGCCGTTGATGGTGAGGCCGTCGGTGCCGTCGAGATCGATGGTGTGCACGTCGGCGGCGCTGTTGGCCAGGAACAGGTCGCCGCGCCCCGTCACCTTCATCAGCGGCACACCTTCACCGGTGAGTCGCTGCTGGATGGCGCGTCCGATGCCGCCGGAACCGAGCGCCTGGAACTGCAACTCCCCCTGGTAGGCCACCATCGACCCGGCCCGCGCCATGACCTCACCGTTGACGGCGACCTTGATCATCTTGCCGCCCTGTTTCTGGATACCGACACCGGAAACCTCGGCGTGGCGCGGATCGAACAGATCGCTGTGCATCGGCAGCGCTCCTTGCTGGGACGAGAACGTGGACGGAACCGGATGGGCGGTGGGCGGCTGCTGAGCAGGCGCCGAATAGGGCTGCGGCTCAGCGGGATACGCGGGCGCCGGCGGATACGACGGCGCGGGTGGGTAGGGCGGCGCGGGCTGGTGCGGGTGCGCGGTGGGCGGCTGACCACCCGGATAGGGCGCAGCGGGCGGGTAGGCAGGCGCGGGTGGATACGGCTGCGCGACCACGGTCGGGTCGGTGCGCGACGGCGCGACCATCGTCTGGACGGTCCGCGGGTCGGCGCTCGGAGCCGGCGCGGGGGCGGGCTCGTCGTCGACGTTCACGCCGAAGGCGGTCGCGATGCCCGCCAGGCCGTTGTCGTAGCCCTGGCCGACCGCGCGAACCTTCCAGCCGCCACCGCGGCGATAGATCTCCACGCACACCACGGCCGATTCGGTGGTCAGCCCGGAGACCGGGAACGTGAGGGTGCCCGCATCGGAGGCGATGGTCGCGACCAGCGAACCGGCGGCAGCGAAGGTGGCCGGGCCGGATCCGTCCAGACTGGCGGTGACGACGACGCGGTCGACGTCGGCGGGCAGCGCACTGGTCTGCACATCGACCATATCGCCCGCGCCGCGGCCGTGCCGGTAGACGACGCCGGGGCCGACGGGCTGATTGAAGAAGACGAAGTCGCCGTCGGCACGGACCTTGCCGTCCGTGCCGAGCAGCAGCGCCGAGACGTCGACCGGCGTCGAGCAGCTCACGGTCACCGTCATCCGATCCGCCGGCGCCGGACGGTTCTCACCCCGCGCGAGCGCGTTCACCGCCGATCACCTCGATCACGGCCGCGCCCTGCGAATGACATGCGTTTCACGGCGTCGAGTGTGCCGCGCCCGGGCTGCATCCGCCACTTCCGGTCCGGCGGCCCGCGCCGAGCTCCTCAGAAGCTCTGCCAGCTCGGCTTGTGTTCGAGGGCGTAGCGGTAGTAATCGGCCAGACGCAACGCGCCCGCGGCGGCCTCGTCGACGACCACCGTGACGTGGCGATGCCACTGCATGATCGAGGCCGGGCAGAACGCGGTCAGCGGGCCCTCCACCGCGGCCGCGATGGCGTCGGCCTTCCGTGCGCCGACGGCGATCATCACCAGATGGCGTGCCTCGCCGATCGTGCCGAGCCCCTGGGTCAGCACATGTCGTGGCACCGCGTCGGCGCCGTCGAAGAAGCGCGCGTTATCGCGGCGGGTCTGGGCGGTCAGGGTTTTGACCCGGGTGCGTGAGGTCAGCGCGGAGCTGGGTTCGTTGAACCCGATATGGCCGTCGGTGCCGATGCCGAGCAGCTGCACATCGACGCCTCCGCAGGCGGCGATGGCGGCGTCGTAGCGTTGTGCTTCGGCCCCGGTATCGGCGGCTTCCCCGTCCGGACCGAACACGCGCGCCGGATCGAGGTTCACGTGGTCGGTGAACTCGGCGCGGATCACCGAGAAATAGGACTGCGGATGATCTTTCGGCAGACCGACGTATTCGTCGAGCAGGAAGGCGGTGCACGCCGAGAAATCCAGGCCGTGTTCGCGATGACGCCGGGCGAGTTCACGGTAGCTGCTCAGCGGCGAGGATCCGGTGGCGAGACCGAGGGTCGCCGCACCGCGGCGCACATAGCCTTCGACGATATCGGCAACCGTCGTCGCGACCTGCTGTTCGTCGTCGCGGATCACGATTTCCATGCGGTTCCTTCCGTCTCGGCCCGAACGCCCGCGGTGTAGACGTGGCGCACGCGCACAGTGGGGTCGGTGACGATCACGTCGGCGCGGTAGCCGGGGGCGAGTACGCCGCGTTCGTGCTCGAGGCCGAGCACCGTCGCCGGAGTGCGGGTGGCCGCAGCCACGGCATCCGTCAGTGGCACACCGGCCGCGTCGACGGTGTGGCGCACCACGTCGAGCAGCCGCATGGTGCCGCCGGCGATCGGGCCCGCGGCGTCCTCGGCGACGACCACCCGCGCCACCGCCTGCTCCACGCGCACCCGCAATGGGCCGAGCCGGTAATCGCCGTCGCCCATCCCCGCCGCGGCCATCGCATCGCTGACCAGAGCGATCCGGTCGGGGCCGACGGTGTCGAAGACCATGGCGACGGTGTCCGGTGCCAGGTGCACGCCGTCGGCGATCAGTTCGACGACGAGCTCGCCGCGTCCGGCAGCGGCCAGGAAGGCGGCCGCCGGTCCCGGCGCCCGATGGTGCAGTGGCGGCATCCCATTGAACAGGTGCGTCGCGGTCAGCGGCGCGCCGGCGGCGTCGGCGATGCGGGCAGCGGTGGTGGCCGCGTCGGCATCGGTGTGGCCGAGGCTCGGCAGCACATGGTGCTCGCGCATGGCGGCGAGCAGCCCGGTGAAGTTCAACGTTTCCGGGGCGACGGTCATCGAGCGGACAGTACCGCGCGCGGCCAGACAGATCCGCTCGAACAGTTCCGGGTCGCCCGGAATGATCGCGGCCGGATCCTGTGCGCCGCACCGGGCCCGGCTCAGAAACGGGCCCTCCAGATGAATGCCGAGCAACTCGCCGCGCTCCACCAGGTCGGCCAGGACCGCTGCCTGCCGCAGCAGATCCGCCGGCGGGGCGGACACCAGACTGCCCAGCAGCGCGGTGGTTCCGTGCGCACGATGGTGGGCCACCGCACGGCGCGCTCCGCCCGCATCGGAGTCGGGGAATCCGGCACCGGCGCCCCCGTGACAGTGCAGATCGATCAGGCCGGGCAACAGGATCGAGTCGCCGGGCGGCGGTAACGGGGTGCGACCCGGATACGCTGCCGCCGGCCCCACCCAGGAGATCCGCGCACCGTCGATCGCGACGACGCCGTCGGCGATATCGCTGTCCCCGGCTGCGGCCACCGCGCCGACCACCCTCCCGCGCAACAGGGTCGGCGAGCCACCACGGGCCGCGCCACCGACGCTCAGCACCGCCCGCACGCTCCCGCCGATGACCGCGACACGGGCGCTCCGGCCACCATGACGGGGCAGGCGGTCGTCGTCCCGGCGCCGGCAGCGGGTTCGGTCATGATCACCGATCTTCGCCCTTGCTCGGGTTATCGGCGTCGATCCGCGCCTCCGACGGCGCGTCCTCGGCAGGCTCCACCGTCTCGCTCCTGCCGGTCCGGATCTGCGCGGTGCCGGTCCCGACCTCCGCCCCGCGCGTGTCGCTGTCCGCGGCGCCGGACTCGCCTTCAGCCGGCGCATCGGTCTCGGTGGCGCGTGGCTCGCGCGTCGCACCGGGCAGACGTTGATCCGATCCGGTTCCGGCGCCGCGGATTTCGGCATCGGTATCGGCTTCGCGGCCAGGGGTGCGCAGGTTCCATTTCTTGATCACGAAGCTGAACAGCAGGTAGTAGAGCACCGCGTAGCCGATGCCGATGGGGATCAGCAGCCAGGCGTCGGTGGCCTTGCCGAAGTTCAGGGCGTAGTCGATGAATCCTGCCGAGAAGGTGAAGCCGTCGTGGATGCCGAGAGCGTTGACCAGCGCGTGCGAGGTACCGGTCAGGATCGCGTGCACCACATACAGCGGCCACGCCACGAACATGAAGGAGAATTCCAGCGGTTCGGTGATCCCGGTGAGGAACGCCGTCAGCGCGGTGGAGAGCATGATCCCGCCGACGAGCTTGCGTTGCGAGGGGCGCGCGTTGCGCCAGATGGCCAGGGCCGCCGCGGGTAGTGCGAACATCATGATCGGGAAGAAGCCGGTCATGAAGGTGCCTGCGGTCGGATCGCCGGCGAAGAAGCGGTTGAGGTCACCGCGCACGATCTGACCCTGCGCGTTCTCGTAGTCGCCGATCAAGAACCACACGGTCGTATTGAGGATGTGGTGCAGTCCGGTCGGAATCAGCAACCGGTTGGCGGTGCCGTAGATCCCGCCGCCCACCACGGAGTTCTCCGCGACGGTCTCGCCGACCCAGGTGAGCCCCGCATTGAAGAGCGGGTAGGCGAAGGCCATGAGCACGCCGATCGCCAGACCGGTGACGGCGGTGAGGATCGGCACCAACCGCCGTCCGTTGAAGAACCCGAGGTAGTCGGGCAGCTTGGTGCGATAGAACCGCTGCCACAGCAGCGCCGAGAGCACACCCATCACGATGCCGGCGAGCACGCCGTAATCGATCATCGCCTGGCCGCCCTTCGGATCGGTCTCCCCCTCGAGCACGATCGGTGACATCGCCTCGAAGACGCCGTCGACCACCATGTAGCCGACGACGGCGGCCAGCGCGGTCGAGCCGTCGGATTTCCGCGCCCATCCGATGGCGATACCGACCGCGAAAATCAATGGCAGCCACGTGAATACGGCCTGCCCGGCGGCCGAGACCACGCTCGCGGCGCTGTCGAGTGCCGAGAACCGGCCCAGCAGATCGTCCTGGCCGAGTCGCAGCAGGATGCCCGCGGCGGGCAGCACCGCGATCGGCAACATGAGGCTGCGTCCGAGGCGCTGCCAACCGGCGAGTGCCGCCGATTCCTTGTTCGGGCTGTCTACGACCGTCATCTCGACCTTCTTCGTCGCCGGAACGCGGCGCTACGCCGTGCTGGAGCCACCGGAGGCACGCTCGCGGATCCGGCGGAAACTGGGGCGGGCCGGGCGTCCGACGGGTAATGTCCGGTCATAACCAGTTGTCAGTTTGACCAGGTAGTGGCCCGATGTCAATCGGTCCTTATGATCCAGGTAACACCCGGCGCCGGCACGGGAAAGCCAACGAGGGAGAACACATGTCCACAGCGGACGCCATCATCAGCGGCCTCGGCGGCGCCGACAATATCGTCGAGATCGAAGCCTGCATCACCCGGCTGCGCACCGAGGTCAAGGACGGCAGCCTGGTGGACGAGGCGGCGCTCACAGCGGCAGGCGCGCACGGCGTGCTCAGGTCCGGTTCGGTCGTGCAGGTCGTGGTGGGGCCGGTGGCCGATACGCTGGCCGAAGACATCGAGGACCTGCTGTGACGGTACGAATCCTGGCCCCACTTCCCGGGCGGGTCCTCGCCCTTGCCGACGTGCCCGATCCGGTGTTCGCCGGTCAGCTGGTCGGCTCGGGTGTGGCCATCGACCCGGCCCGTGATCGCGGCGCTCTCGACGTCCGTGCGCCGATCGCGGGCACGATCGTGAAACTGCATCCGCACGCGTTCATCGTCCTCGGTGCCGACGGTGCCGGAGTGCTCACACACCTGGGGATCGACACGGTGAAGCTCGCGGGGGCCGGGTTCGCCCTGCTCGCCGCGGAAGGCGATCACGTCGACGCCGGCACACCGATCGTGCGATTCGATCCGACCGAGATCGACGGCACCGGATATTCGGCCCTCTGCCCGATCGTGGTGATGGATTCGGCGCGGGATTCCGTCGACCCCGGCACCCTCGGGACTCAGGTGGACACCGGTGCGACGCTGTTCGATTGGACTCCCGAACCGCGCTGACGCACCGCGGCGGAGGCCTGCGGCCCGGGTCGGCCCCCGTCGCACCCGGTTGCCGTGCGGCACCCCCCTGAACGGTCAGGTGCGCTCCTGTCCGACCTCCATCTGCAACCGGTAGCGATCCGAGCGGTACCAGCTCTGCGTGTGCTCGACCGCGACCCCAGCGCTGAACGATGTGCGGTCGAAATGCAGCACCGGCGCATTCCTTTTCACACCGAGCAGTGCGGCGATGCCCGCGTCGGCGGCGGTGGCGTCGACGGTCTGGGTGGCGCGTTCGATCGGGCGTCCGTAGCGTTCGGCGCAGGTCTGATAAATGGAGGCGGTCAGATCCACCTCGATCAACCCCGGCAGCAGCTCGGCATGGAACCAGCCGTCGTCCACGCTCACCGGCTCACCGTCGGCCAGGCGCAGCCGCTTGATGTGATAGCCGCGCGCACCCTCGCCCAGGCCGAGTGCCCGCGCCGAAGCCTCGGGCACCGCATCTTCCTCGGCGATCAGGACCACCGTCGTCGGATGGTGTCCCTGGGCGCGCATCTCCTCGGTGAACGACGCCAGATGCAGCCGCGACTGGACGGGCCGATGCGCGACGAAGGTCCCCTTGCCGCGCACCCGTATCAGATGACCTTCGTTGACCAGCTGGCCGATCGCCTCGCGCACGGTGATCCGACTGACGCCGTAGTCCTGCATCAGATTGCGTTCACTGGTCAGCAGATCGCCCGGCTGCAGTTCGCGGGTGCACTTGTGCAGCAGGATGGCGCGCAGCTGTTCATGTTTGGGAATCGCGCTGTCACGCAGCGGCACAGGCATCACAGCGGCTCCTTCGTCGGGGACCGCAGATCCACTCTCGCAGGGGACCGAAGGTCCCTACCGGTACGGTCCGGTCTCCGAGGATACTCCTCGCCCTGAGCGCCCGACCGCTGCGCGCGGGTGCGCGGCAGCCGAATTCGGGGCCGCAGTGGGCGGGTGCGCGGCAGCGACGGCACGCACCCGCCCAGCGTTCAGCTCTGCACCGCGACCGGCTCCGGTGCCACCGCCTGCGGTGGCCGGGCACGCAGCAGCACCAGGCCGAGCACGGCGGCCGCGACGCTGAAGCCCGCGCTGATCCACGCCCCGGTCGACATCGCCTCGGTGAAGGCCAGCTTCGCCGGTTCGGTGTAGCCGAGTTCGAAAGCGGCACCGATGGATTCGCGGGCCGGCTCCGGCGCGTCGGACGGCATGTTCGCGGTGAACACCCCGGCGAGCACGCTGCCGAGCACCGCGATACTGATCGCCATTCCCACCTGCTGCAAGGTGTCGTTCATGGCCGACCCGACACCCGCGTGTTCGAGCGGGATGGCGCTCATGATGGCCGCGTAGGCCGACGGTCCGGCGAGGCCGCCGCCGATGCCCATGGTCAGCATGCTCATCAGCACCGCGCCGTAGCCGGTGCCCGTCGCCAGCACCACGAACGCCACGCCCATCACCAGCAGACCACTCACGATGAGGGTCTTGTTGCTCAACTTCTTGCCGAGGGTGGCGCCGAGCCCGTTGCACACCGCAGCGGCCACCGCGTACGGCAGCAGCGCCAGCCCGGCCTTCATCGGCCCGTAGCCGAGCACGAATTGCAGATACTGGGTGAGCATGAACATGATCGCGCCCATACCGAAGACCATCAGCAACAAGGTCAGGCAGGTGCCGGTGAAATCGCGATTGCGGAACACCGCCAGCGGTAGCATCGGATGCTCGGACCGGCTCTCCCACACCACGAACGCGACGGCGGCCACCACGGCCAGACCGATCACCGGCAGGTTCCATTCGCGCTCGATGATCACATACACCGCCGACACCAGCGCCAGGATCGACAACAGCACCCCGACCAGGTCGACCGGACGCTGCTCCCCCGTCGTTTCCGGCATCAGCACCAGCGCGGCCACGATCGCCAGGATCGCCACCGGAATGTTGATCAGGAACACCGAACCCCACCAGTAGTGCTCGAGCAGAAAGCCGCCGAGCGTCGGGCCCGCGACGATGCCGACCATCGACACCGTCGTCCACGCGGCCATCGCCAGCCGCCGTTCGTCCTGGTCGAAGGTGGTCATCAGGATCGACAGCGTCGACGGCATCAGCAGCGACCCGCCCACGCCCATCGCCGCCCGTGCCCCGATCACCTGCCAGGGGTCGGTCGCCAGCACCGCCGCCAGCGAGGCCACCCCGAAGACGGCAAGGCCGAGAACGAGCATCCGGCGCCGCCCGAACCGGTCCGAGAGGCTGCCAGCGGTGAGCAGCAGACCGGCGAAAACCAGCACGTAGGCGTCCAGGATCCACTGCACATCCGACGGGGTGGCACCCAGCTCCCGGATCAGCGACGGAATCGCGAGGTTCAACACCGTGCCGTCGATCATCAGCACCAACAAGGACAGACAGAGAACCCCGAGGATCAACCAGCGCCGCGGGTCTCGTACAACGTTCGATTCCACTCGCACAGCGTACGAGACAATCGAACGGTGTGCGAGCGAATATAGAATGAGGCCGTGACCAAGCAGTTCGAGTCGGTGTGGAGCCGCGAACCCCGCCAGCCCAAGTCCTCGGGTCTCGGCCGTGAACAGATCGTGGAGGCCGCGCTCACCCTCCTCGATGCCGAGGGGATGGCCGCCTTGAGCATGCGCAAGCTCGGCGCTCGGCTCGGCGCGGGCGCGACCAGCCTCTACTGGTATGTGGCGAACAAGGACGAGCTGCTCGAGCTGGTCCTCGACGAGTTCTGGGGAAAGGTGCAGGTTCCGGAACCGGAGCAGACGTCATGGCGCGGGGTGGCGACCGGATTCGCCTACAGCCTGCGCGACACCATGATGAACCATTCGTGGGCCGCCGAGCTGTTGGGCCATCTGCCCAGCATCGGCCCCAATTCGCTGCGGTTGACCGACCGATTGCGCCGCACCTTCGTCGGCGCGGGATTCCAGGGCAACGACGTCTATCTCGCCACCGGGACGCTGTTCTCGTTCGTTCTCGGCCAGGTGCTGCCCCTTATCGCCTGGAACAACGCCTATGGCGATGCCACTATCGACCCGGCGGCGGTGCTGCCCGTACTGGAAGCCAACGGCGCCGACTTTCCCGATCTCATCGACGATTACCGTGACACCGTGACGACCGACCCGACCGTCGCCCGCGCGGTGGCCTTCGACTTCGGCCTGATCTCGGTGCTCGACGGGCTCGAGGCACGTCTGCGCGGCGGGGCGAGCGCCGAGCCAGCTGTCGACAACCACTCCGAGATACGCGGCTGATCCCGGGAGCCGCGCCGACGGCGCGCGGGTCAGTCCTGCGCGGCGTACTCGGCGAGGATCTGCGACAGGAATTGCAGGCTCTCGGCCGGCGAGAGGGCCTGCACGCTGAGCTGATTCATCACCGACATGTACAGCTCCACATCGTGGCGCTTCTCCATATAGAGCGAGCTGGTCAGCTGTTCGGTGTAGACGATGTCGGGTAGTTCGGGCTCGGGGAAGCGCAGGATGCTGAACGGTCCGCCGGCCGCGGAATGTCCACCGGCCGAATACGGCAGCACCTGAATGCGCACATTGGGTAGTTCGGAGATGGCGATCAGGTGTTGGATCTGCTCGCGCAGCACCTTCATACCGCCGACGGGCCTGCGGAGGGCGTTCTCGTCGATGACCGCCCACAGGGTCGGTGCCGCCCTGCGGTGCAGGATCTTCTGCCTGCGCATGCGGACCGCGACCCGGCGTTCGGTCTCGTCGTCGTTGCCGAGCATGATGACCGAGCGGGCGTAGTCGGCGGTCTGCAACAAGCCGGGAATGAACTGGGCCTCGTAGGTGCGGATCGTGGTGGCCGCCTGTTCGAGCCCGACGTAGGTCTCGAACCACGCGGGTAGCAGATCGCTGTAGCTCTGCCACCATCCAGGGTCGTTGGCCTTGCGCGCCATATCGAGGTAGGGCTCGCGCTTGTCGTCATCGGTGACGCCGTAGAGGGTGAGCAGATCGCGGATATCGCGTTCCTTGAACCCGGTGCGTCCCAGCTCGAGCCGGCTGATCTTGGCGTGTGATCCGCGAATGGCGTCTCCGGCCGCTTCCCTGCTGACACCGCAACTTTCCCGCAGCCGACGCAACCTGCTGCCGAGCGCGATCCGGATCACGGTCGGACCACGCTCTGCCACAAGCAGTTCCACGTTGTCGCTGTTGTCCTGGTCGTTGGTCATGGACCGCCTCTGGCCGATAGTGGTTAGACCGCGATCTGCCCGGTCACACCCACCGGTTCCACCGCGTCGGTTGCAGATCCTACTCGCTCCTATAGCGAAACCACCGGAGCCCGTTACCCGTCGGCGATCATCGTCGCGGGGGGCCGGGCGCCGCGTGTGCCCGCGTTCGGCACAGACTGGTCGGTCGTCGAGTTGCACCTCGCGCCGGTGCGCGGTGACCGATCGCGTCACCAATGACCTTTATGCGTGGATGTCCTAGCGGGACAACGGCATATCTTCTTCCCGATACCGCGCGCGGCGTACGCGCGGTGCGTAGAGTCACAGTCGTGGGAGCCGATGGGAGAGGAGCCCCATGATGCCGATGGATGATGAGGATCTCGGTGGGCGTGTCGACCCTGACACGCCGAGCATTGCCCGCGTCTACGACTACGGACTGGGCGGTACGGACTGGTTCGAGGTCGATCGTAGAGTCTACGAACACCTATTGACTGTTGTGCCGAACCAGAATGCGGTCGGCGTGGCGAACCGGCGCTGGCTCGAACGGGTGGTCCGCTACCTGACCAGCCAGGTGGGCATGACGCAGATCCTGGATCTCGGCAGCGGACTACCGACGCAGAAGAACACCCACGAGATCGCTCAGGAACTGGGCGCGGAGGTCATGGTCGTCTATGTCGACAACGACCCGGTGTGCGTGCGCCGCGGCAAGGAACTGCTCGAAGCCAACGAGTACACCCATTTCCTCGATCTCGATCTCACCAAGCCCGATGAGGTCCTCGGACATCCGGCCGTGAACCAGTACCTCGACCTGAGCAAGCCGCTGCTGATGATGCAATGCGGCACTTTGCATCACGTCGACGACGATCGCGATCCGGCGGGCATCATGGCCCAGTACATCGACCGGCTCGCGCCCGGCTCCTACGTCATGATCAGCCACTTCTTCGATCCCGGCAGCGAAGACGCCGAATTGCATCAGCTGGCCCGCCGCGCCGAACGCGCCCTGCACGACGAAGGCCTCGGCACCGGCCGCTGGCGCACCCGCGAGGAACTGATGCCGTTCTTCGACGGGCTGGAACTGCTCGAACCGGGACTGGTACCGCTCGACGACTGGTGGCCCTGGGGGCCCGACGAGCGCGAGCGCGTCCCGGACGAGTACCTGATCATCGGCGGCGTCGGCCGCAAACCGTAACTCGCACATCCGTTCCACTGTTCGCATTCGATTCACACGATCACAGGAGGCCGCCATGTCAGCGGACGCCGACACCACCACCGGCAACGCACAGATCACCGAGCAGGACGTCCGGGACAAGCTCGCCGGCATACTCGCCACCACCAGCATCGACCTCGCGACGTCCAAAGACGGCGTGAACTGGTGCTCGAGCGCGTTCTTCACCCACCTCGACGACGACCCGTTCCGGCTCACCCTGATCCTGGAATCGGGCGGCCGCACGCTGGAGGCCCTGCGCGCCAACCCCAATGTCGGCATCAAGGTGGTCAGCGGCGGATTCACCGACCCCTTCGCCCAGGGCCTCGGCACCGTCGAGGTGCGCGATCCCGCCGACCGGGACGAGACGTTCCAGGCGCTGGTACAAAAGGAACCGATGATCGAGCCGTTCTTCGCCACCCCGGTGGAAGCGCTGCTCGTCCATGTCGACTGGTGGCGGGTCACCCACGTCGGCGCCGGCTGGCTGCCCGGCCGACGCCTCGACCGCGTCTCGGCCTGACCCGCGGCACCGCACGTTTTCCGGGAGCACCCTCGGCGGCGAATCCCGTGCCGCCCGAATGCAACCGGACCCATTGCCGGGACGCTCAGCGGCCCCTACGCTGAGTGAGCCGTATCACAGTTATTGCAGAGAGAGGTTCTCGATGTCCCAACCCGCTCCCCAGACCGGTGTTCGCGTTCCGGTCGGCGTGGACACCACCCGAGCGAGCATCGCGCGCGTCTACGACGTGAGCCTGGGTGGCAAAGACAACTACGACGTCGACCGCGCCGCGTTCGACATGATCCTGCAAGCCGCGCCCCGCCAGCGCGACGTGTCGAAGATGAACCGGCGCTGGCTGCACCGGGTCACCCGCTACCTCGCGGGCACGGTCGGCATCGACCAATTCCTCGACATCGGCGCGGGCCTGCCGACGGTCGGCAACACGCACGAGATCGCCCAGAGCCAGAACCCGGAGGCGACCGTCGTCTACGTCGACAACGATCCGGTGTGCAACGCACATGGACGGGTGCTGCTCGAACAGAACGAGTACACCCATTTCGTTCCGGCGGATCTGACGCAGCCCGATACGTTGCTCAAAGACGAGGAGGTCACCCGGCACCTCGATCTCGAGCGGCCGCTCGGTCTCATCCTGTGCGGCATCCTGCATCACGTGGACGACGATCTCGATCCTGTCGGCATCATGCGCCAGTACATCGACGCGCTGCCCTCCGGTTCCTACGTTGCCATCACGCATTTCTGGAACCCGAACGACGGTTCCGACCTCGCCGAGCTCGCCGTGCGCCTGCAGCGTCAGTTCACCGAGATGGGGCTCGGTTCGGGCTGGTACCGCACCAAGGAGGAGATCGCCGCCTACTTCCACGATCTCGAGCTGATCGAGCCGGGCCTGGTCGAACTCGAGCAGTGGTGGCCGATGGGCCCGGCGATCCGCGAACCGTACCCCGAGGAACGAGTGATGCTCGGCGGGGTCGGCCGCAAGCGCTGAGCCGCACGGTCACAGCGGGTTCCGCGATCATGGTCGCGGAACTCGCTGCCCTGCCTGCCGACTCGTTCGTGGGTACGCTGAGGCCCATGATCACGCTCAAGAAAGAAGACGGTGCCGCGGATCTGAGCGGCATCACCAAACTGAGTGTCGGGGTGAGCTGGGACCCGTCCGCGGGTGCCAGCGGCGGCGCGCTCGGGTGGGCTCGGCGCAAGCGCGGCGTCGACCTGGATCTGATCGCGATTCTCATGCAGGGGGCAGAACCGGTGCGATTCGCCGGCCTGGATTCGCTCGACCCGCTCGGCAATGGTGCGGTCCTGCACAGCGGTGACGAGCAGACCGGCGCCGCGTCCGGCGACGACGAGACCGTTCAGGTCACCTTCGCCGATGTGCCCGGCGGCATCGATTCGATCGTGTTCGTCGCGGCCGCGTTCAAGAAGGGCTCGTCTTTCGAGAAGGCGAACAATATCTCGTTCAAGGTCTATGACGCGACCGGCGGCGACACCCAGCAGGTCGCCGATATCTGGCCGTCGCTGTTGGGCGCCGACAATGCCAACGCGGTGGCGCGCGCGTTCCGTTCCGGTGCGAGCTGGCAGCTCGAGGTGCTCAACCGCAAGGGCAAGATCAAGCAGGGCGATAAGCAGGCGCTGCTGCGCTTCGCCATTCAGTGATCCAGGCGTGGTGGCGGGCCTCCTGGTTCCGCCACCACGTACCGCGGCGGCGACAATTCGGTTGCGCCACAATCGAGCCAGGCTCGAGCGGTCCGGGTCAGGCCGTCTCGTCGTCGGCGACGCCGAGCCCGAGATGCTCGATGTGATAGACGGCTTCGTCCAGCAGCATCGCCACATGACTGTCGTAGAGCCGGTAGATGACGCTTCTGCCCTGCCGCGAACCGGTGACCAAACCCATGGCACGCAACAGCCGCAGCTGATGGGAAACCGCGGACTGTTCCATCTCGACGGCGTCCACCAGATCCCCCACCGAGCACGGGCCGTGCCGCAGCCTGGTCAGGATCCGTAGCCGGCTCGGTGTGGCCAAGGCCTGCAGAGTCGCTGCCACCGTTGCCGCCGAATCGGCATCCAGCTGGGCGGGCGGCGTTGTTCTGCCCTCGACTCCGTGTCCCACGAGATCACTGTACCTTGCGGGATTACATGAAGACATGTACATGTATTCCTGTAGTCCTACGCCGCGCCGATCTCGAACGGAGCACTCCCCGATGGTTTCCCCCGCCCTACTGGATCGGCGCAACGCCGCCACGTCTTCCCCGCGGCGCGCTGATCGCCGGACGGCCTGGACGCTGCCCGAGGTGCGCTGGGCCCTGGCGGCCACCGCGCTGTTCGTCGCGGGCGTCTGCGCGCAATGGGCCGGTGCACCGGATTGGCTCGTATGGTCGCTGCTGGCGGGTTGCTACGTGACCGGTGGCTGGGAGCCTGCGCTGGAAGGGTTACGTGCACTGCGTGAGCGAACCCTCGACGTGGATCTGCTCATGATCGTCGCCGCGCTCGGTGCCGCGGCGATCGGGCAGATCGTCGACGGCGGACTGCTGATCGTGATCTTCGCGACCTCCGGCGCACTGGAGGCGGTGCTGACCCACCGCACGGCCGAGGCCGTGCGCGGGCTGCTCGATCTCGCCCCCGACCGCGCCACGCTCGTCGACGGCGACGACGAACGGATCGTCGACGCGCACACCCTCGTACCAGGGCAGCTGATCCTGGTCCGGCCCGGTGAGCGGATCGGCGGCGACGGCGTGGTCGAATCCGGGCGCAGCGAGGTCGATCAGGCCTCGATCACCGGCGAACCGCTTCCGGTGCCGGCCGGGCCGGGAGACGAGGTCTTCGCCGGCGCCATCAACGGCACCGGCACGTTGCGGGTGCGGGTGCGGCGCGCGGCGGCCGACACGGTGATCGCGCGCATCGCGGCCATGGTGCGCGAGGCGTCCGAAACCAAGGCGGGCACCCAACTGTTCATCGAGCGGGTCGAGCAGTGGTACTCCACCGGCGTCGTGATCGCCACGCTCGCCGTGCTGTTCATACCGCTGGCCGCGGGCTCGGCGCTCCAGCCCGCCCTGCTGCGGGCGATGACGTTCATGATCGTCGCGTCACCGTGCGCGATCGTGCTGGCGACCATGCCGCCGCTGCTGGCCGCCATGGCGAACGCGAGCCGCCACGGCGTGCTGGTGAAATCGGCGGTGGTCATGGAACGGCTCGGCACGGTGGACACCGTCGCCTTCGACAAGACCGGCACCCTGACCGAGGGCCGCCCAGAGGTCACCGCGGTCCAGTCCGTCACCAGCGAACTCGACCCCGACGCGATGCTCGCCCTGGCCGCCGCCGCCGAACGCGACAGCGAACATCCCCTGGCCACCGCCATCGTCACCGCCGCAAGAGACCGCGCACTGCCGCTCGCCGACGTCACGGCATTCGATTCGCGCCCCGGCCGTGGCGTACGCGCCACCGTCGACGGCCGGGTCATCGAGGTGGGCCGCCCCGGCGACATGCTGCCGGCGTCCACCGGCTCCGGCACTGCGCTGTCCACCGCGAAAGCCCTTGTCGAGGAATGGGAATCCGCCGGTGCGACCGCCGTGGTCGTCACGGTCGACGGCCGCCCGGCCGGCGTGCTCGGGGTAACCGACCGGCCGCGACCGGCCGCGGCCAGGGCCGTCGCCGATCTGACCGCCCTGAGCGGTCACCCGCCGGTGCTTCTCACCGGCGACAACCCGCGTGCCGCGGCCGCACTGGCCGCAACCCTCGGGATCGACGATGTCCGGGCCGGTGTGCTACCCGAGGAGAAGGTCGCGGCGGTGCGCGAGCTCGTCGGGGCCGGTCGCCGCGTCGCGGTCGTCGGCGACGGCGTCAACGACGCGCCCGCGCTCGCTTCCGCGCACGTCGGGATCGCCATGGGCCGCACCGGATCCGATCTGGCGGTCGAGGCCGCCGATGCCGTCGTCGTCCGCGACGACCTCGGCACCGTCGCCGCCATCGTCACGCTGTCGCGGCGGGCCCGGCGCATCGTGATCGCGAACCTGACCATCGCCGCCACCTTCATCGTGGCGCTGGTGACCTGGGATCTGGTCGGCACCCTGCCTTTGCCGCTCGGCGTCGCCGGCCACGAGGGGTCGACGGTGATCGTCGGATTGAACGGGATGCGGTTGCTGGCCGACCGCGCCTGGCGTGACGCGCTCCGGCCCGGCAACGCGTGAGACGCCGCCGGGCCGGAAGAACGCGAGAGTCAGCTGGCCGTGCGGTCTTCCGGTGAATCGTCGGGTTCCTCCGCCACCACGGCCTCGGTGACCAATTCGAATTCGCCGTCGTGGCGCTCGGTGCCCTGCACGACCGCGTCGACCACCAGCTGCACGCCGAGATCCTCGCGCTGGATGATCGGGTCGGCACGCAGATCGCGATACAGCGAGACGCACATGAAGCCCATCACCACCATGAACGGCAGCGAGACCACCGTGGTGAGCGCTTGCAGCCCGGTCAGCGCGCCGCCCAGATTCGCGGGATCGGCGATGACGAGCATGATGGCCGCCACCGCGCCGGTGGCCGAACCCCAGAAGATGACCGTGGGCCGCGAGGGTTCGATGCTGCCCTTCTCCGACAGCGTGCCCATCACGATGGAGGCCGCGTCGGCGCCGGAGACGAAGAAGATCGCCACCAGCACCATCACCAGTCCGGCGGTGAACGACGCCAGCGGATAGTGATCGAGCAGATGGAACAGCGCGAAGTTCTCGTTCACCGAACCGTCGGCCTCGGTCAGATCGTTGGTCTGGCTCTGCTGCTGGATGCCCGCGCCGCCGAAGATGACGAACCAGATCAGGCTGACCACGCTCGGCACCAGCAGCACACCGGTGACGAACTGACGGATGGTGCGGCCACGACTGATTCGCGCGATGAACATGCCGACGAAGGGGGTCCAGGAAATCCACCACGCCCAGTAGAAGATGGTCCAGCTCGATAGCCAGGTCTCCATCGCTTCGCCGCCGGCGACACCGGTCCGCGAGGCCATGGTCGGCAGCATGGCGATGTAGTCGCCGATGGCGGCGGGCAGGAAGTTGAGCATGACCAGCGTGGGTCCGGCGATGAACACGAATGCCGCGACCGCAAGCGCCAGCACCATATTGATGTTGGACAGCCATTGGATGCCACGATCGATGCCCGACACGGCCGAGAAGATGAAGGCGATGGTCAGACCGCAGATGATGGCGACGAGACCGACCTTGCCGATGGCGTCGATCCAGCCGTTGAACTCCATCCCGGCCCCGATCTGCAGCGCACCGAGACCCAGCGACGCCGCCGATCCGAACAGGGTCGCGAAAATGGCCATCATGTTGATCGCCTGGCCGCCGATGCCGTCGGCTCTGCGGCCGAGAATCGGGCGGAACACCGAGGAGATCAACTGCGAGCGACCGCGGCGGAAGGTGCTGTAGGCGATGGCCAGTCCGGCGACGGCGTAGATCGCCCAGGGATGCAGGGTCCAGTGGAACAGGGTGGTGGCCATGGCGATCTCGGCGGCCTCCGGGCTACCCGGTTCGGCCGTGCCCGGCGGCGGGCTCACGAAATGCGACAGCGGTTCGGCCACGCCCCAGAACATCAAGCCGATGCCCATCCCGGCGCTGAACATCATCGCGATCCAGGAGACGGTGCGGAATTCGGGTTTCTCGCCGTCGGCCCCGAGCGGGATCTTGCCGTATCTGCTTGCGGCCAGCCAGATCACATAGACCACGAAGACCGTCGCGATGAGCACGAACAGCCAGCCGGTATTGCTGATCACCCAGGTCTGCGCGTTTCCCGCCGCGGTGGCCAAGCTGGTCCGGTCGATGATGCCCCATGCCACGAACGCCAAGGACCCGATCGCCGTGACGCCGAAGACGAGACGGTCGAGTCCTGGTTTCGCCGGTGATCTGCCAGCAACCCGGTGCACCGTCGCTTCGGTGTCCCGGGAATTCCTGTCGGCGCCGATCGACATTGAATCGGAGTCCTTTCAGATCGCGAACGACCGCTGGTAGGCGGTTGTTCTCTTCCCGCAGCAACCGTACAGCGTGCACGCGGCGCCAGGACGCACAACACCTGCGTCGGCGCGGTCTGCGCAGCTCATCCGGCACGTTGCGACCCGCCGCGGCGGCCGAGCCGGTCCGTCGCGAGGGGCGAGTATTCGGTACCCCGCGCGTACCGGGAGCAAACCTCAGCGCGTCATGGTGTCGCGCTTGCGGAATGGCCGGGCAGCACGCAGACCGCGTCGAGTCCGAGGACGTGATTGAGCCGGCCGAAGGCCAGCCAGGACCCGATGCTCATACTCAGCTCGACGATCTCGGCCTGGCTGTAGCAGGCCGACATTCGGGCCCAGAACTCGTCGTCGAGGTTGTGGTGGTCGAGGGCGTAGCGTTCGGCGTACTCGGCGGCCAGCCGGGTGCGCTCGTCGAAGGCGTCGGTGTTACGCCAATCGGCGACGGCGTCGAGGAAACCGGGATCGACCTTCTGGCCGTCGCGTTCGGTGCGCCAGTCCAGGCAGAACAGACAGCCGTTGAGCTGCGCGATGCGCAATCGCGCGGCCTCGAATTCGGCCAGCCCGAGCGTGGAGTGGGAATACACCGCGAGCGAGAAATTCGATGCGGCGACCCCGATTCCCGGCACCATCTCGCCCCAGACGTAGCCGATCGGGTCCTTGCCCTCCGGAATGTCGATCCTCATGTCCGGTTCCTTCCCAGCCTGCCCACCGCCGGTCGCAGCGGGACATCGAGCGCGTCGTAGAGTCCGGGGCTCGTCTCGGTGAGCCAGTCGATCGCGCCGACGAGCCGCCCGACCGCGGTGGCATTGCCGCCTGCGGCGTAGTTGCCGTCCTCATCGGTGGCCTCGATGGTGACTTCGAGACGCGGGCGGCCTTCCACGATGACCCGGTGCGCGCCGGACCCGTTCGGCGGGACCGGCCAGTCGGGTGCGCAGCCGGGGTGGATGCGGGTGATGTGTTCGATGACGATCGCCGGCTCCCCCGCGACGATGCCCTGCACCTCGAACCGCAGCGCGCCCTGGGTGCCTGCCGCGAACTCCCCCATCGAGGCCGTGCCGATCGTGGTCTCGAGTTCGCGGCGGTCGAGGGTTTCGCGGATCTCGTCGAGTTCGACACCGAGCGCGCGCGCCATGAGCCGAATCTGACCGCCCCACACCATCGTCGGCACGCCGGGAGCCACCATGGGCGGTGCGTAATCCATCGGCTGGCCCATGCCGACCAGGTAGCGCACCGAATCGGGCTGGTCGTAGCTGGAGTAGTCGAAGATCTCCTGGCAGCGGATGCCGTCGACGACGGTGCCGAGCCCGCTCATCAGCAGCGGCAGCACATCGTTGCCCCACCCGGGATCGACCCCGGAGACGAAGAGCGAACCGCCGCCGGATTCGATCGCGGCGAGGACCTTCGCACGCTGCTCGGCGGGTGCGTTGCGGGCGTCGTAGAAGGCATAGAGGGCCGGAGTGACGACCACCGCGCCCGCGGCGACGGCGGCAACGATATCGGCCAGGGCGTCGTCGGGGCGGATGTCACCGGAGGCGGCGTACACCACCGCGCGTGGTTTCGAGGCCAGCACGGCGGCGACATCGGTGGTGGCGGCGACGCCGAGTTCCTGGTCGAGACCGGCCAGGTCCCCCGCGTCCCGGCCGGCCTTGGCCGGGTTGTGCACGATGACGTCGGCGAGTTCCAGCCCGGGATGCGCCGCGACGGCGCGGATGGCCGCGCGGCCGACGTTTCCGGTGCCCCACACCGCTGTGGAGATCATCGGCCGAGTCTAGCAAGCGCTTGGTTGTCAGGAGGGCGTTTCCGGGCTCGCGGTATGCGGTCGTACGGTGGCGGCGTGACCACCTTTCGAAAGGCCGATACCGGGAAGCATCCGGACTTCTATCCGGCCGAGGCGGCGGGGCTGCGCTGGCTCGAGGCCGCGGGAGCGCCGGTGGTCCAGGTGCTCTCGGTGGACAGCGGGCATATCGAGATGGCGCGGCTGCCGCACGGGCGGGCATCGGCGGACTGTGCCCACCGCCTCGGCGAGGCACTGGCGCGGATGCATGACGCGGGCACCGACGGTGCTGGATTCGGTTGTCCGCCCGCTGGTTTCACCGGGCAGATCTTCATCGGCAAGCGGCCGATGAGCAGCGTCGAACACGACCGGTGGGGCGAGTTCTACGCCACCGAACGGGTAGTGCCGTTCCTGGCCATCGCCTATGACGCGGGCCATGTGGACCGCACCCAGCGCACCGTCATCTAGCGGGCCTGCGCCGTGGTGGCCGATGGACGCTTCGACGACGGCGACTCCCCCGCGCGGATCCACGGCGATCTGTGGAACGGCAATGTCGTGTGGACCGGCGAGCGGGCCGTGCTGATCGATCCGGCCGCGCACGGCGGGCACCGGGAAACCGATCTGGCGATGCTGGCGCTGTTCGGTTGCCCCTACCTGGAGCAGCTCATCGAGGGATACCAGTCGCGGCATCGGTTGGCCGATGGATGGCAGGCACGGGTGCCGCTGCATCAATTGCATCCGCTGGCCGTCCATGCGGCCGGGTACGGGCCCGGTTATGGACAGGCATTGCATGAGGCGGCGGTGGAAACCCTTCGGCTCTGAGCGCGATCCCTCGCCGAGCATGTGCCGCGCCGGCGCCCGGCACCGGCCGACAGCGGCCGACCGCCGTGCTGGGCTATCGACACCGCCGGGTTCATCGGTTGTCATCCGAGTCGACCGGTGGTGCGGCGGCATGCTCGATCCGATCCGCCCGCACGACGGTGTCGGGCCGTTCCCACCGCGACGCCTCCAGTACGCCGGGCATACCATCCTCGACCACGAAACTCGCCCTGGTGTGGATGGGTGCGCCGGGCCGTTCGACATAGGGCACCACGCGGAAGTCGGTGCGCCACAGCCGCTCATCCACCTCCACCCGGACATAGCCGCGTTGGCTGTTGTAGAACTTCAGGTCGGGATTGGCCGCCAGCAGCTCGCGGCCGCGGCCGGGCAGGTCGACACCGTCGCCACCGCTGGAGATCGAGGTTCCGGTGAATTCGGCGGCCACCACCGCGGATTCGGCATCGCCGGGATCGCGGCGCAGCTCGGCGGCGTAGTTCTCGTGCCGGTCGCCGGTGAGCACCACCAGGTTGCGCACCGAGCGGTCGGCGGCGGCACCGAGTATCGCCGCGCGTTCGCTCGCGTAGCCGTCCCATGCGTCGGTGGAGATCGCCGTCCGCGGGCCGGGATCGTGGTCGGTACGGCCCATCACCACCTGATTGCCGAGAATCTGCCAGCGTGCGGGCGAGTGCGCGAAGCCGTTGAGCAGCCACTGTCGTTGTGCGCCACCGAGAATGGTGCGGTCGACACCGGTGGCCGAGGCGCATTCGCTGACGATCTCGCCGCCGCAGGCCTGCCGGGTGCGGTATTGGCGTGTGTCGAGCAGCGTGATCTCGGCGAGGTCGCCGAAGCGGTAGCGCCGGTGCAGGCGCATATTCGGACCCGACGGTAGCTGCGCCAACCGTAGCGGCTGATGTTCGTACATCGCCTGGAAAGCCGCCGCGCGACGGCGCAGGAATACCGTCCGCAGTGCGTCGAGGTCGATCGTCGACGCGGCGGCGTCGGCGGCCCAATCGTCGTCGACCTCATGATCGTCCATGGTGACCAGCCACGGGAAGGCCGCATGGGCGCGGCGCAGCGGCTCATCGGATTTGAACCATGCGTAATGCAAGCGGTAGCCGGCCAGATCGCGGGCCTCGTGCCGCAGCGGTGAGGGCACCCGGATGCCGCGCCGGCGGCCCGTCAGCGGATATTCGTAGATGTAATCGCCCAGATGCACCACCAGATCGAGGTCCTCATCGGCCAGATGCCGGTAAGCGGTGTAGTGGCCGTCGTTCCAGGCCTGACAGGAGGCGTAGGCGAAACGCAGCCGCGACCCCGTCCCCGGGCGGGGCGCGGTGCGGGTGCGGCCCACCGGTGACAGCGCCGACCCCGCGCGGAAGCGGTAGTAGTACCCGCGCTGCGGTTCCAGACCGCCGATCTCGGGGTGCACACTGTGCCCGAGCGCGCGATCGGCCACCACCGAGCCGCGCCGCACCACCTTCCGGAAGTGCTCGTCGTCGGCGATTTCGTAGTCGACGGTCACCGGATGCGCCGGCATGCCGCCGAGCCCGTCGGCGGCGAATGGATCCGGTGCCAGCCGAGTCCACAGCACCACCCCGTCCGAGGTCGGCTCGCCGGAGGCGACGCCGAGAGTGAAGGGGTCACCGGTCCAGCGTGGGGCCCGGAACCGGGCGCCGGAGACCGCGCAACTTCCCGCCAGCGCGGCGGCCGAGGCCACGCCACCGAACCGCAACAGCTGCCGACGCGACAGGCCCATGGTTCATGGTGGGGGCGCCAGATCGACAGCCACTCACCCGTGCGGTGAAGCCGGCGATGACATCGGGCGAACATTCGTCGTCGAGGCGTTCGCCGGCGAGCATCGATATCGGAGCGGTCGTCAGTTGGCGCCGGTCAGCACCGCGCGCAGGCGTTCGGTGTCGGCCGGTGTCCAGCCCGGCGGTGGCAGGATCGCGGCCCACGAGTCGGCGATGGCGGCGTGGAAGGTGTGGCCGTACCCGTCGGGCACGTTGGTGGAGACCGCCATATCGGCCGACACCTGGAGGAAGGTGAGGATCGGGATCCAGCGGGTGCTGTCGAGGACGTCGTCGGCCCGGGGTTCACGGAGCCAGTCCGGTTCGTGCAGGGCAAGCCCCGGCGTCCACCAGGTGATGGGGTCGGAGCCGTGCTGCAGGTACACCACTCGCGGCCCCGGCCAGTCCGGGGTGGGTCGTTCCAGGTCATCGGGCCCGGCTACGAACCGCACCGCGCGGCCGTCCTGGAAGATCGGCAGCACCTGCGGCGTGCCGGGATCGCGGCGCGCGGTCAGGTCTGCCCAGATGACGTTGTCGAACGTCGGACCGACGAACAGCGCGCCGTCGGTGCGCGAGGTCAGATCCTGGATGCCGGAGAACGCCGCTTCACCGCCGAAGGAGCCGAGGCTCTCGCCGAACACCACCAGCTTCGGTCGATCGTCCTCCGGCATGGCCGACCACCGGGCGTAGACCGCCTCGAACAGCGCCTGCCCGGCCTGCCGCGCCCGCTCCTGATCCACCAGGAACGACAGCCAGCTCGGCAGATACGAGTACTGCATGCTCACCAGCGCGGTGTCGCCGTTGTACAGATATTCGAGCGCCGAGGCGGTGGACGGATTGAGCCAGCCGGTGCCGGTGGTGGTGGCGACACCGATGACGGCGCGGTCGAAGCCGCCGGCGCGATCGAGTTCGGCCACGGCCAATTCCGCCTCGGCCCGCACGGTGTCGGCCGAGGCGAGCCCGGTGTAGGCCCGGATGGGCATCATCGCCGGACGGCCGTTGAACTCCGAGAGCTGCCCGACCGTCGGCCCGTTCCCGACGAAGATGCGGCCCTGCCTGCCCAGGGAATCCCAGGTCACCAGCGAGCCCGGGCCGCCGGAGCGCTCTGGCACGGTGGTCGCCGGGTTGTCGGCGTCGGTCTCCTGGTTGACGGCGGCGAAGGTGTTGTTGAGCACCGACATCGCGCCGTTGGCGACCACGCCGTCGAGTACGGCCACCAGGGCGAGGGCCACCAGCACGCCGCCTGCCACGACCGCGACGCGGGCGGGCAGCACCGTGGTCAGCAGTCGCGCCACCCATGTCGTCACCGCGATCAGCCCGCGCACCACCGCCACCAGGAGAGCGAACACCACCACCGCGACCACCAGGATGATCGGATACGACCAGAACGACAGCCCGGAAACGCCCATGAGGCTACGCAATTCGTGCTGCCAGCCCGCGAACCAGATCAGCATGAGCACCGTGCCCACCACGGCGATGCCCGCCAGCATCCACCAGGTCACCGCCCGGGTGGGACGCGGTTGCTCACGATGCACCATCCAGCGAATGATCGCCGCCACCAGCACGCCGAGCCCGTAGCCGACAGCGGCGCCTGCCCCGGTGACCACACCCTGGAACAGCGCGTCGCGCGGCAGCAGCGAGGGTGTCAGCGACAGCCAGATCAGAACCAGCGCACCCACCAGGCCACCGAACTCGAGCCGTAGCCACCCACGCCGTTTCTCCGGCCCTTGCGGCTGCTCGGAGTCCGCCGTGTCCTGCGTCGCCGGGGTCGTTGTCGTCGCCACTGCGCACCTCGTTCACCCAGAGTCGACACCCGCCGACAGTTCGACCACAGTATGGTTCAGCTCGGCGCGCAAGGTGCGCACATCGGCGCTCGCCGCCGTCAGGTCGGCATCGCAGGTGCACGGCGCGGCGGCCGCGTCATCCGGCGACGAGGGTGGAGTCATGGACGCGGAACTGCGCGAATGGAAAGACGGCGGACAGTATTTCGACTTCCTCGGCTTCGACGTGTTCTACCGGGTCGCGGGCAGCGGACCATTTCTGCTCCTTGTCCACGGCTACCCGTTCAACTCCTGGGACTGGGCCCCGCTGTGGGATCGCCTCACCGAGCGATACACCGTGATCGCCCCCGACATGCTCGGTATGGGATTTTCCGCCAAGCCGGTGGCCGCCGATTACTCGGTCCCGGCGCATGCCGATATGCACGAAGCGCTGCTCGCGCACGTGGGCGTCACCGAGTGCCATGTCGTCGCACACGATCTCGGGGTGTCGGTGGCCCAGGAAATGCTGGCCCGGCACGAAAGTTCCACGCAGTCGATGACGCCCTATCGGCTGCGCTCACTGACCTGGCTCAACGGCGGGCTCTTCATCGAGTCCTACCGTCCGCGCCTGGTCCAGCAGCTGCTCTCGACACCGCTCGGTGACGTGGCGGGCCGATTCCACAAGCTGCTGCTGTCCAAGCCGATGCTGGCCCGGTCGATCGATGAGATGTTCGGCCCGGCCACCAAACCGAGCCCGCGGCTGCTCGAGCAGTTCGACCAGATCATGAACTACAACGACGGCGCCCGCGTCACCCATCTGGTCGGCCGGTTCGTGCGCGATCGGCTCACCTACCGCAACCGCTGGGTGCGCGCCATGCGCGCGACCTCGGTGCCGATGCGGTTGATCAACGGTCCCGCCGACCCGAATTCGGGCAGGCATATGGCCGAGCGCTACCGCGAGGTGATCCCGGATCCCGATGTGGTGATGCTGCCCGACGCCATCGCGCACTGGCCGCATATCGAGGCCCCCGACGCGGTGCTGGCCGCCATCGTCGACCACATCGCCGCCGCCTCAGCGACGTCGGCGCATGGTCAGCACTCCGGCGGCCCAGCCGACCAGGAAGATGGCCAGTAGCGCCACCCACATGGGTGAGGTGATGGTGATGGCCAGAATGTCGATCGACACCTTGCCGCGGTTCTGCAAGATGAAGATGACGGCGAGGATCGTCAGCACCAGCGCCAGCCACTGGGTGGGTGATATCCGCTGCAGGATCGAGCGCTTCTCGGAGGTGTTCATGGCCACTCCCATCTACCCGACAGGGCTTTGCGCCTCAGTATGGCCGCTGCACACCCGCCGAACCCGGTAACGACCCGTGCGCGGTCGCGGGGGGGCCGGGCTGCCGTCAACACCCCTGCCACTGGTGTAACGGGTGCCGGGACCCGGCCGCTGTAACCAGTGGGGGGCCGCTGCGATTCGTGCCGACACCTGAGAGGTTCTGCCATGGTTCATCCGACCGTCGTCCCGTCCAACCCGGTCGAAGCCCTCCTGATGGCGCTGTCCTGGCTGGTCTGCTCGATATCCGCCGGAGAGGGCTGCGCGATCATCCAGTGACGCCCGGCGGTGGCCGCCCGGCTGGTAGTAATGGAACGATGACTGCCGACAACGGCTCTGCCCCCGATTCCGGCGATCCCGGGATCGACCCCGAACTGGTCGAACTGGCCACCGCGGTCTTCGCTCTTGCGCGCACCGGCGCCGCCGATCAGCTGGCCGCCTACCTCGATGCGGGTGTGCCGGTGAACCTCACCAACGAGCGCGGCGACACCTTGCTCATGCTCGCCGCCTACCACGGTCACCGCGCGGCGGTCGGGGTGCTGTTGGCGCGCGGGGCCGACCCCGACCGCGCCAACGACCGCGGCCAGACCCCGCTGGCCGGGGTGGTGTTCAAGGGCGAGAACGAGATCGTGCGCGATCTGCTGGCGGCCGGCGCCGATCCGGACGCGGGCACCCCATCGGCGCGCGAGGCCGCGACCATGTTCGGCAAGACCGAGCTGGTCGAGCTCTTCGGCTGAGGACCGCACCGGTCACGACCACGCCGACGCGACCAGGAAAGAAGCCGACGCGCCACCGCTGACGGCGTTACGATGCGCACATGGCGCACTCCGCCCCGCCTGCCTCCGGGGTGACCGTCCAGTCCGACCGGTCGCCGGAGGCATCGCGTGGCAACCAGGTCGCCGAGGTCGTCGAACGATTCGCCCAGGCGTGGCAAGAAGGCGACAGCCCGCCGGAGCTGCGCAACTATCTCCCCGACGCGCCCGCGATCCGGCGGGTCTCGCTGATCGAACTGATCAAGATCGATCTGGCCAACCGCTGGCAGCGCGGCACCGCACCGAAACGGCTGGCCGAATACGTCGACGAACTACCCGAGCTGCGCACCTGGCCGCTGCCGCCGGACCTGATCTACGAGGAGTTCCATATCCGCCGCCGTTCGGGCAGCTCCGTCGACGTCGGCGAGTACACCGCCGCCTATCCCGAACAGGCCGAACAACTTTCGCAACTGCTCACCACCGAGGACTATCACAGCACCCTGCTCGGCGGCCGGGCCGAGCCGGCGAATCTGGACGAGCTGGAGGTGGGTCAGCGCATCGACGACTTCGACCTGATGACCAGCCTCGGGAGAGGCGCGTTCGCCCGCGTCTTCCTGGCTCGGCAGCGGTCCATGCAGCGGCTGGTGGCGGTGAAGATCTCCCGCGACAAGGGCACCGAGCCGCAGACGCTGGCCCAGCTCGACCACGACTACATCGTGCGTGTCTTCGATCAGCGCGTGATCGACGGTCCAGGGTTGCGACTGCTCTACATGCAGTACGTGCCCGGCGGCACCCTGCTCACCGTGCTGGAGCGGGTACGCAACACACCGGCGGCGCAGCGCAGCGGGCAGCTGCTGCTCGATGTCATCGACGCCGTGCTCGCGGGCAATGGCGAGATCCAGCCTGCCGAATCACCCGTGCGTGCCGAACTCGCGAAGCTGTCCTGGCCGGAGACGGTGGCCTGGCTGGGGCGCAGGCTCGCCCAGGCGCTGGACTACGCCGGCGGGGTCGGTGTGCTGCACCGCGACGTCAAACCGGCCAATGTGCTGCTCACCGCGGAGGGTGTGCCGAAGCTGGCCGATTTCAATATCAGCTTCAGCGGCAATGTCTCCGGTGACAGTCCGGTCGCCTACTTCGGCGGCTCGCTGGCCTACATGTCGCCCGAACAGCTGTCGGTGGTGCATCCGGACCGGCCCACCGCCGCCGCCGACCTCGACACCCGCAGCGACCTGTACTCGCTGGCCGTGGTGCTGTGGGAATTGCTCACCGGGCGCAAACCCTTCGGCGAGGAGAACGCCGTCGGCGGCGATCGCACCGCCCTCGACTCCATGCTGGACCGGCGCGCGCACAGCCCACAGGACCTGCCCTACCAGGACCTGCCGCCCGGCACGCCCGCTGCCCTGCGACGCGCGTTGGTGCGCGCACTCGAGCCGGATCCGGCCGCACGCTGGGAACGCGGCGCCGATATGGCCCAGCAATTGCAGGTCTGCCTGGACGCGCGCGCCCGCGATCTGGTGGACCCGCCTCCGGGCAGCGCTCGGTTACGGGCCCGCAGCTGGGTGCATCCGATCATGGCGCTGGCGATCGCGGTGCCCAACCTGCTGGCGATCCTCTACAGCTACAACCACAACCGGACCCTGATCATCAGCAAACTCGACGCGGACGCGCAACGCACCTTCGATCGTGTCGCCTGGACCAGCTACGGCGTCGGCTTCCTGATCGGGGCGATCGTGACCATCGCGCTGGTGATGCATCTGTGGCTGATCATGTACGGGTTGCGCCACGGCAAGGTCTACGACGCGGCGGCGCTGGCGCGGGCCCGCTCGGACACGCTGCAATTGGCCAGCCGCAATGTGCTCACCTGCTTCGTGCTGTGGGTGATCACCGGTATCGCGGTGCCGGTCTCGGTGCAGCTGTCGGGCAGTCGGATCAGCGCCGAATCGTCGGCGCATTTCTTCCTCACCCAGATCGTCTGCGGCGCCATCGCCATGGCATACCCGTACTTCCTGGTGAGTTTCTACGCGGTGCGCTGCCTGTATCCGGCGTTCCTCCCGTTGGGCGGGCTCGGCGCCGACGACAGCAGGCAGCTGCGCGCGCTGGACCGGCGCAGCACCTATTTCCTGACCGTCGCCGCCGCGGTGCCGCTGCTCGGCGCGGCCGGGGTGACCTTCATCCCGTCCGCCGATATCGACGCGGTGATCGTGCCGCTGCGGGTGCTGTGTTTCGGCGGGGCGCTGGCCTTCGTCGGCGTGTACTGGTTGTTCCGGATGCTGGAGCGGGATCTGGCGGCACTCGAACGCATCGTCACGCACTGAAACGCCGCGAAATCGCGGGCGTCGGCGAGTACGGTATAGCCGCCGCGCGGGGTCGAGCGCGGTGATCGGGTATCGGGGAAAGGCGGGGCTAGGCATGATCGAACCGGTTACGTCGACGGTCGCACCGGCGACCGGCACACCCTCACTCGCCGGACCCGAACTACCCCTGGCCGCCCGGTATCGCAGCGCCGACCCGATCAGCTGGCAGGGCAGCATGGTGTATCCGATGTACACCGAACAGCTCACCGGTTCGGCCACCACCCTCACGCTGACCTTGCTGTCGGCGACCCCGCCGCCGGGCGTGCGCGGGCTCGGCGTCGGGCTGTCCATGGTCGACGGCTATGTCGGCGTCGACCGGCGCACGCTGGCGGGGGTCGACGTCTGGCGCGACGCCCTCGAACGCGGCATCTCCGTCGAGTTGTCGGCCGCGCGCCGGGGCGCCCTGTATTCGCTGACGCCGGTCTGGCGCGATACCGACGGTGCCGCCAGGTCCTGGTCCGGCAATTACGGCATCGTCGTCGAGCGCGCGGCGGGCGGGCGCATCGTGTTGTGGTGCAGCCTGGGTGCGGGCCCACCGCATTTCGCCGACCTGGTCGTCGAGGTGAGCGCCGCACCCGCCGACACCACTCCGCTGCCGGCCGTCGGCGGCGCGAAGAGCCGCACATCCGCACCGAACGCCGAGGCCGATGCGCCCGGCGAACGCGACTATCGCAGCGCGCTCTACGACCTCGGCGTCGCCATGTTCGCCCGTGGCGAGGAGGAGCAGGCGTGCGAGCTGTGGTCGCAGGCGGCGGCGGGCGGGCACGGACCGGCCGCCTATGACCTCGGCGTGGTGCGGTACCGCCAGGGTGAGTTCGACGAGGCCGAACGGTACTGGCGCATCGCCGCCGAGCAACGGGGCGTGCGCGCGATGGCGGGGCTGGCCGAACTGCTGCAACGGCGCGGCGCCGGCACCGAGGCTCAGTTGTGGCGCACCCGTGCGATCACCGCGAAGACCGTCGCGGAATCGCTGTCCCGGCGCGCGGTGTGAACGCCGGGAATTCGGTGGACGTGGCATGGAACGCACGTCTACGGTGGCCGTCATGAGTGGCATCACATGTCGGCACGCGGCGTGCGCGGCCGTGTACTTCATCCGCCTGCGCACGGTGGCCCGGGCTCTGCCGGTGCACCGCATCGCGCGCTGACCAGACCGCCGATCCCAGCGAACACTCACCCGCGGTTCTGGTAACCGTCGTCTCCACGTGCCCCGGCATGGGTCCGGGCGAATCACGCGTTCCGATTCGTCCACTCCATTCGGAGGACTCCCATGTCCCGCACACGTTTCCCCTCGCATGCCAGGGGCACCAGCACGCGCAAGCAGCTGTCGCAGAATTTTCTCGTCGACGCGCGGGCCGCGCAGGCCGTCGTCCGCGCGGCCCGCGTCCGCGCAGGCGATACGGTGCTCGAGATCGGCGCCGGTGACGGCATGCTGACCCGTCAGCTACTCGATCACGGGTATCGAGTGATCGCCTACGAAAAGGACCGCTATTACGCGCGGCGGCTGCATGCCCGATACGCGGGCGATCCGCGAATCCGGGTGATCCACAACGACTTCCGCCGCGCGAGCGCACCGGATCGGCCTTTCGCGGTGGTCGCCAATATTCCGTTCGGCATCAGCACCGACATCCTGCGCTGGTGCCTGGACGCCGAGCGGCTCACCTCGGCGACGCTGCTCACCCAACGGGAGTTCGCGCGTAAGCACTCCGGCGATTACGGCCGGTGGAGCAAACTCACCGTCGCCCACTGGCCCGCGACGACGATGACGCTCGGCCCGCACGTCCGTCGCAGCAGCTTCGAGCCGGTCCCCCGGGTCGATGCCGCGGTGTTGCGCCTCGCGCGGCGCCCGCAGCCGCTGCTGACCCGACCGGAAACCGCCGGCTATCGCACGATGGTCGAACTCGGCTTCTCCGGCGTCGGCGGATCGCTGGCGGCCTCGCTACGCCGGCACTACCACGCCACCGCGGTCCGCAAGGCCTGCGCCGCGGCGGGAATCGAGACCGACGAACCGGTCGGGCTGGTGCACCCGGACAGCTGGATCACCCTGTACCAGCAGTTGCGCCGACTGCCCGCACACGCGCGCTGACACGCGGCGGCGGCGGGAAGGGATCGCCTTCCCGCCGCCGTCAGGACGCGACCGTTGGCTCAGATCGGCGTGAAATCGCGGCTGGCGATGTAGGTCGGGCGCCGCGCCGGAGCCGCGAACGGCTCCTCCAGGGTGTTCTCCACGCTGTTGAACACCAGGAAGATGTTCGAACGTGGGAACGGCGTGATGTTGTTGGCCGACCCGTGCATGATGTTCGAATCGAACACCAGCGCCGACCCGGCCCGCCCGGTGAACTGCGCGATACCGTACTTGTGCGCCAAGTCCTCGATATCGGCCTGGGACGGGACCCCGATCTGCTGCTCCCGCAACGATTCCCGATAGTGGTCGGCCGGCGTCGCTCCTTGGCACGGCACGAAGGTGCGGTGCGAACCCGGCATCACCATCAGGCTGCCGTTGAACGGGTAGTTGTCGGTCAGCGCGATGGAGATGCTGACCGCACGCGGTGACGGCATGCCGTCTTCGGCGTGCCAGGTCTCGAAATCGGAGTGCCAGTAGAAGCCCGTCCCGCCGAAGCCGGGCAGGTAGTTCACCCGGCTCTGATGCAGGTAGACCTCCGACCCGAGGATCTGCCGGGCCAGGCCCGCGACCCGCGGCTCGGCCGCCAGTTCCGCGATCGCGGAACTGAGCCGGTGCACCTCGAACACCGACCGCACCTGATTCGAGGATTTCTCCACGATCACCCGCTCGTCGCCGCGCAGTGCGGGATCGCCGGCGAGCCGGTCGATCTCCCGGGCGAAGCGCGCGACTTCCTCCGGGGAGATCAACTGGTCCAGGATCGTGTACCCGTCGGTGTCGAATCCGGCGAGCTCGGGTGCCTCGATTCGACCCCACACCGTCGCGTCGTGGCGCTCGAGGTGCGGCGCCGGTTCCGGGGTGCGGGTCGGGTAGTGATCGATCCGATTATGTGCCAACGTCGCGTCCTTTCTCAGCTGGCCGGAACGGCGACCAACGGATAGACGCCGTTCTCGTCGTGAACCTCCTGCCCGGTGACCGGCGGATTGAACACGCACATCATGCGCATCCGGGTACGCACCTCGAGCTGGTGCTTTTCATGGCCGTCGAGCAGATACATCGAACCGGGGCCCAGTTCGTAGGTCTGATTGTTGGTCAGATCGGTCAGCGTGCCCTCGCCCTCGACCAGCCAGACCGCTTCGACGTGGTTCTGGTAGTGGAAGACGTGGGTGGTGCCTGCCTCGATGGTGGTCTCGTGGAAGGAGAACCCCACCCGGTCGCCGCCGAGCACGATCCGCTTGCTGCGCCAGCCGGTGCCGGCCACATCACGGTCGGTTCCGGTGATTTCTTCGGTGGTACGCACGATCATGGTTGGCCTCCTCAGGCGCCGCAGACGGTGTGGACTGCGCCGGTCAAGATCTGCAATCCATGGTCGAGCTCGTCCTCGGTGATGGTCAAGGGGGGCAGGAGCTTCACGACCTCGTCGGAGGCGCCGGAGGTCTCGGCCAGCAGACCGCGTTCGAAGGCGACCTGGCAGACCTTGCCCGCCTGCGAGGCGTCGTCGAAGACGAGGCCGTGCACGAGGCCACGGCCGCGCGTCGAAATGCCCGGCAGGCCCTCGCTGATCGCGCCGAAGGCCTGGGCGATCTGCTCGCCCTTGGCCTCGGTGGCGGCTTGCAGCGCGCCATCGGACCAGTAGTGCTCCAGCGCCACCTGGGCGGTCACGAAGGAGGGGTTGTTGCCGCGGAAGGTGCCGTTGTGCTCGCCGGGGGCCCAGACGTCGTGTTCGGGCTTGAACAGCACCAGCGCCATCGGCAGGCCGTAACCGCCGATCGACTTGGACAGCGTGACGATATCGGGGGTGATGCCCGCCGATTCGAAGGAGAAGAACGGGCCGGTGCGCCCGCAACCCATCTGCACATCGTCGACGATGAGCAGGATGCCGCGCGCCTCGCACAGGCTGGCCAGGTGCCGCAGCCACTCCGCCCGCGCCAGATTCACGCCGCCTTCGCCCTGCACGGTCTCCACGATGACCGCCGCGGGCCGGTCGAAGCCCGAGGACGAGTCGTCGAGCACCCGCTCCATCCACTGGAAATCGGCGGTGGTGCCGTCGAAGTAGCCGTCGTAGGGCATGGGGGTGGCGTGGTTGAGCGGCACGCCCGCACCCGCGCGCTTGGCGGCGTTACCGGTCACCGACAGCGCGCCGAGGGTCATGCCGTGGAAAGCGTTGGTGAAGCTGAGCACGGTCTGACGGCCGGTGACCTTGCGGGCCAGCTTCAACGCGGCCTCGACGGCATTGGCGCCCGTCGGTCCGGGGAACTGCACCTTGTAGTCCAGTCCGCGCGGAGCCAGCAGCGTGTCACGCACGGTTTCCAGCAGTTTCCGCTTGGCGACGGTGGACATATCGAGCCCGTGGGTCACGCCGTCGGAGGCGATGTAATCGATCAGGGCTTTCTTGAGGATGGGATTGTTGTGCCCGTAGTTCAGGGCGCCGGCGCCGGCGAAGAAATCGAGAAAATCCTTGCCTTCTTCGTCACGCAGCCAGGCACCTTTCGCGGTTTCGAAAACCGTGGGCCAGGAGCGGCAGTAGCCACGCACATTCGATTCCAGTGCGTCGAAGATCGTCGTGTCAGCGGTGATCATCATAGATCCCTTTCAGTTTTACGGGCGATCGGTGCGATTCGGTACAGGTCCTCGGCGATATGGCTGTCGGGAAAATCGCCGGGAGTGAACAACTCGGTCTTGGTCATCTCCGCGCCGCGGCGCCGCGCCAGTGCGGCGAACATCGCGATGGAGGCCGGGTTGTCCGGTGAGACGGTCGTCTCCAGGGCGTCGACGCCGTGTCCGCCGGCGTCGATCAGGTTGTCCACCAAGCGATCCAGCATCGCGACGCCGAGTCCGCGGCCACGCTGATCATGATCGACGGCGACCTGCCAGACGAACACGGTACGCGGGGACTCCGGGCGCAGATACCCGATCACGAAGCCGACGACCCGACCGTCCACCTCGGCGACCACCGAGGTGGCGGCGAAATCGCGGCACCACAGCAGATACGCGTAGCTGGAATTGGTGTCCAGCACCTGCGAATCCTTCGCGATACCCCACATGCGCGCCCCGTCGCGAATTTCCGGGGTCCGCAGAACCGGGGCGCCGGCGGGCTGCCGGTGCGATCCGGAGCGGGTCGCCGCGGAATCGACGCGCGCTGGGTCGTCGGTCTGTGTGGGCAAAGCTTGCGTTGACATACAACTCCGAGGTCGATGTTCAGTACTTTCCCAGGCTTACGAATGAACTTTGAGCTGACCTGGTCGAGGACTTTACGATTGTGTTACGGCCGTGTGACGCCGTTCATGAACTCCGCAATTTCGGGATATACCTCACGTTTCAATTCACTCGATGGCGGGCAAGCGAATGGTGAATCGGGCGCCGCCGCCGGGGCGGGCGCCGCATGCCACCGTGCCCTTGTGGGTGGCGACCGTTTCGGCCACCAGTGCCAGTCCGATACCGGTACCGCCGTCGGCCTTGCGGCGGCTGGTGCGCGCGGTGGCGAACCGTTCGAAGATGCGATCGCGGTCGGCCGGTGGCACGCCGGGGCCCGCGTCATCGACGGCAATGACCGCGTCGCAGCCCTCGCGGTGCACGGTGACCGCGACCACTCCCCCGCCGTGCCGATCGGCGTTCTCCAGCAGGTTCACCACCGCGCGCTCGAGTTCGAGTTTGCGGCCGCGGACGATGACGTCCTCGGTGACCGTCAGTAGCTCCACCGGGTGCCTGCTGCCACGCAGGGTGTGGGTGAGCAACTCGGCCACCGACAGCGGGTCGGCGTCACCGTGATGCATGCCCGCCTCGACCCGTGCCAGCGCCAGAAGGTCGTCGAGCAGCCGTCGCAGGTGATCGACCTCGGCGGTGACCAGGGCCAAAGCCCTGCGCGAACGTTCGGGCAGATCGTCGCGGTGCCTGTTCAACACCTCCACGCTGGCGGTGAGGGTGGTCAGCGGGGTCCGCAGCTCATGGCTGACGTCGCCGAACAGCCGGTGTTCGCGGTCGATGCGCCGTTGCAGCGAATCGACCATCCGGTTGAACGAGTCCACGGTGCTGGCCAGGTCCTGGTCGTGGGTGTCGGGCAGGCGGATGCCGAGATCACCGGAGGCGATCTTGGCTGCCGCCTCGGCGACATCACGCAGTGGTCGCAGTACGCGGCGCCCGACCCAGATCCCGACCGCGGCGCCGAGCATCGCGGCCACCAGCGCGCAGCAGATCACCAGCACCGGGCGGTTGACGACCCGCTCGCCGAGGGTGACGCCGTCGTCGCCCAACCGGGCGAAGACCAGCAGCACCAGGGCGAGCGACATCAGGCCCGAGGTCGCCGCGAAGGCGATGGTGACCCGGCCGCGGAGGCTCCACACGCCAGGGTCGAGCCGGGTGCGGACGCGTTCGGCGTTCGTCATCGACGCTGAGATGGGCGGCCCGCTCAGCGTTGCACGTCGAGCCGGTAACCGAGGCCACGCACGGTGACCACGATCCGCGGGTCGGACGGATCGCGTTCGATCTTGGTGCGCAGCCGGCGCATATGCACATCGACGATGCGCTCGTCACCGAAGAAACCACGGTCCCAGACCCGCTCGAGCAGCACCGATCGGCTCAGCACCCGGCCGGGCACCTCGGCCAGCTCGCACAGCAGGCGGAACTCGGTCAGCGTCAGCGCGATCTCCTCGTCGCCGCGGCGGACCGCGCCACCGTCGGGGGCGAGGATCAGCGGCGCGTCGGGATCGGCGTCCAGCACCACTTCGACCGGCGCTTCCCGCTCGGCCGAGAGCTGGGCGCGGCGACGCAGCGCCCGCATCCGGGCGGTGATCTCCTTGATCTCGAAGGGCTTGGTGACGAAGTCGTCGGCGCCGGCCTCCAGCGCCGCCACCACGTCATGGGTGTCGTCGCGGGCGCTGACCACGATGATGGGCACGTCGTGGTCGCGGCGGATCTCACGGATGCAGGTGAACCCGTCCATGCCGCCGAGCATCAGGTCGACGATCATCACATCGGGTACGCCGTTGCTGCGCAGATGGTTGAGCGCGTCCTCGGCCTCCTCGGCTTCTTCGACGTCGTAGCCCTCGTCCTCCATGGCCAGGCGCAGTGCGCCTCGGACCCTGTCGTCGTCTTCCACGATCATCAGGCTCGCGCTCAATATTCAAATCCTTTGCAGATACGCGGAGCGCATCGCGGCGCGGAGGTTCGCATCCCCAGACCGACGCGATGTTCCGCTTTTCAGCTTTTCTCGAGCAACTTTCCGGTAACAGTAGTGCCCTGTATGCCCGATTGCTAAACCTCGAGTGAGATCGCTCACCGAACTGGTCGGTCGGGACGCTCCAGCCGGAAGAAGTTGCTGGGGCTGCCGTCGGGGCGTCGTTCCTGGTAGCGGAAGCACAGCTGACGTGCGTCGAAGGTGGCGAACCAGTCGTCCCAGTCGACGGGCAGCAATCCCGCGCCGCCGTAGCGCGGGAAGTCGAACCGCAACACTTCGACGCGTCCGTTGTAGTCGCTGCCGGGCATGGTGGCCGGGTTGGCGCCGCGCCTCTCGGCCCAGCGACGGATGACGTCGTGGTTTGTGGTGACCATGGTCTGTCCCGGACCGGCCGATGGGCCACCGTTCATGACGAACCTCCTCGCGGTAGGTGCGTGCGTAGCGGTCACCGATGAGCGAACCGTCGAGACGATCGCACCGGCTCGCCGACTTGATACCCGGGCCCGTTCGGCGACAAACCACCGGACAGGCAGCTGTCCGCCGATGCCCTGGTGGCGGGCGTCTCGATTGTTTCGGCGAACCCGGGGTACTCGGCCAGTGTCACCATCCGGACACTCACCCCGGATCATCGACCGGAAGGAGAACGCGATGGCAGCCGGGCCCGACGATTCGACCAGGGGTTTCCACCGGGACTCCCCGCACGTTCCCGAACATCATTTCCCGGACGACACCCGAACCACCCGCGCGCATGCGGGCGAGGCGATGGAGGACGTGCGCAACTGGCCGGGCATCGTGATGTGCGCGCTCGGGTTGGTGGCCGTCGCGCTGACCTTGACCGCGGCGGGCTACGGCTATGAGGGCTGGGCGATCGTCGGCGGTATCGCCGCGGCCGTCCTGCTGATCGGCGGTGTGGCCGTTATCGCGCTCGAACATCGCCGGGTGAAGGCGATGCACGGGCACAAGCTCACCGACCAGCAGGGTCACTGACCGTTTGCCGCCGTGCGCCGGGCCGGCTCAGGTGGGTCCAGGACCACCCACCGGTACCAGCGCCACGGTGATGTTGTCGCCGCCGCCGCACGCCACCGCGTAATCGGCCAGATCCCTGGCCGCGAGGGCGGGCGGCTTCGCCGTGGCTATCGCGGCCAGCGCGACGGGATCGGGCAGATAGTTCCACAGTCCGTCGCTGCACAGCAGCAGCACGCCGGGGCCGGCGCACCGGAAGCTCTGCACGCTGCGGGTCGACCACGGTTGCTGGTCGTAGTCGGCGCCGAGCCAGCGCAGCAAGGTATGCGCGCGCGGGTCGTTCATGGCGGCGGCTTCGTCCATGGCACCGGCGTCGACGAGGGCCTGGGCCCAGGAGTCGTCGAAGGTGAGCCGCCGGGAGGCGGGTTCGGCGTCGTGGTCGGTGTCACCGGGGACCAGCCAGTAGGCGCGGCTGTCGCCGACGTTGGCGACGGTGATCGTGGCGTTGCCTGCGCCGTCGTCGTGCACGATGGCGCCGACGTAGGTGCACGAGGGTGAGTCGCCGTCGATCGCGGCGATAGCGCGGACCGCGGCCACGGCGGCGGCCAGGCCCGCGGTGGCCGCTTCGTCGTCGGGTCTGCCCTCGGCCAGCGCGGCCAGGCAGGCGTCGACGCCGGTGCGTGCGGCGGTGCCGGACGCGGCTTGCGGATTCGGTGACGACGACACGCCATCACACACCACGGCCACCGTGGCGGGCGCACGGCCGGGCGCGGGCACCCCTACGCCCGCGGCCACCGCGTCCTCGTTACGTGCGTGTGCCACACCGCGATCGGTCACCAGCGCGACGGCGCCGAGGTCGGCCTCGAACCGGTCCGGCGGGCCGGGCACATGGGCGCGACCGGGATGGGCCGGTCGCGGGTCCGGCTCGGCCGCGGCCTCCGCGTGCGGTAAGGCGACGCGCCGCACCTGCTCCGCACCTCCGCCCGCCTCGGGGGTCTGCGCGGGCGCGGGGATCGGGGTGGTCAGAAACTCCGAGCTGCCCAGGCCCGCACCGGCTTCCGGGCTCACCTGCGCACCGCCGCGCGCGCCGCGCCACCGGCACGTCGTCCACGCAGTGGTAAACCCCTGCTGTCCCTGCGGCTGTTCACCGATTCCCCAGGCTGCACCGCGCCCCCCTTCTGATCATGGTTGTCGATCGACGATAGTACGGGAGCGGTGACCGGGTGTGCCCACAGATCGCCACGATGGGTCCGCGCGGTATTCCGGGCGGATCAGCCGCGCTCGCGCACGGCTGTGACGGCTTTGCGCGCTGCCACCAGTACCGGGTCCCAGACCGGCGAGAACGGCGGCGCGTATCCGAGATCCAGCGCCGTCATCTGCTCGACGGTCAGCCCGGCCGTGAGCGCGACCGCGGCGATATCGACGCGTTTGCCCGCACCCTCCCGGCCGACGATCTGCACACCGAGCAGCCGGCCGGTGCGGCGTTCGGCAAGCATCTTCACCGTCATCGGTTCGGCACCGGGGAAATAGCCGGAGCGGCTGGTCGATTCGATGGTGACGCTCACGTATTGCAGGCCGATGGCGCGAGCGTCCTTCTCCCGCAGTCCGGTGCGCGCCACCTCGAGATCGCAGACCTTGCTCACCGCGGTGCCGACCACGCCGGGGAAGGTCGCGTAGCCGCCGCCGATATTGGCGCCGATGATCTGGCCGTGTTTGTTGGCGTGGGTGCCGAGGGCGATGTGCCGGTCGACGCCGGAGACCAGGTCGAGCACCTCGACGCAGTCGCCGCCGGCCCAGATGTCGTCACGGCCGCGCACCCGCATGGACAGATCGGTCAGCAGGCCGCCGTGTTCGCCCAGCGGCAGTCCCGCGGCCTCGGCGAGGGTGGTCTCCGGCCGCACGCCGATGCCGAGAACCACCACGTCGGCGGGATATTCGGCCTGTGCGGTGACGACCGAGCGCGCGCGGCCTGCGGCATCGGTGCCGATGGCGGTGACCTCGGCGTTGCCGACGACCTTGACGCCCATGCCGCCCATCGCGGTGCGCACCAGCGCGCCCATGTCCGGATCCAGCGTCGACATCGGCTCGGGACCGCGGTTGATCAGGGTGACCTCGAAGCCGCGGTTGATCAGCGCCTCGGCCATCTCGACCCCGATGTAGCCGGCGCCGACCACGACCGCGCGCCTGCTCTCGGCGCGTTCGAGGGTATCGATGAGCGCCTGGCCGTCGTCGAGGGTCTGCACGCCGTGCACGCCCTCGGCGTCGATGCCCGGTAGCGGCGGGCGAATGGGGCGGGCGCCGGTGGCGAGGACGAGTTTGTCGTAGTCGGTCCAGGATTCGGCGCCCGAATCCAGCTCACGTGCGCGCACCCGGCGCCGATCGATATCGATGTCGACCACCTCGGTGCGCATGCGCAGATCGATATCGCGGGCCCGATGCTCCTGCGGCGTGCGCGCGATCAACGCATCGCGATCGGTGACATGGCCGCCCACCCAGTACGGAATGCCGCAGGCGGAGTAGGAGGCGAAATGCCCGCGCTCGAACACGACGATCGACAACTCGCCGGGCCCGCGCATCCGGCGCGCCTGCGAGGCGGCCGACATGCCCGCCGCGTCACCGCCGATGATCACCAGTCGCTCGCTCATACGGCCACGCTACCGAGCGGGCGCTGCCGTCGACGGCATTCGGCGTGCCACCGGTGGATGGTGCGCGCGCACGACGGCGCCGGCCGCCTCCCGCAGGACGCGACCGGCGCCGGATATCGAATCAGGCCGTGCGCGTACCGATCAGCGGCAGCCGTTCGGCGGCCTTGCCGAGCACACCGCGCGGGCTGGACGACCGCAGACCGGTCACCGTACCGCCCGAGGCGTCGGTGAATTCGAGCGCGTCGTCCTCGACGGGGCTGTTCCGCAGGTAGGCGCGGTCGCGGTAGTAGTTGTTGATCACCTTCCACGGCCCGCGCGCACCCTGGCGCGGCATGACGCCGTCGCCGCGCTGGATGTAGCCCGAGGTCAGGGCGCCGCCCATGAGCGAATCAGTGGACCGATCGGCCTCGTCGGCGCGCGGAACGACCTGGGTGAAGCCCTTGTCGCGCATGTAGTTCAGCAGCTTGCAGAAGTACTCGGCGGCGAGATCGGCCTTCAGCGTCCAGGAGGCGTTGGTGTAACCGAGCACGACCATCGCGTTGGGCACGCCCTCGAGCAGGGCACCCTTGTAGAGCACGCGATCCCGGGTGGCCACCGGTTCGCCGTCGACCTCGAGGGCCGCGCCGCCGAGCATCTGCACGTTGAGGCCGGTGGCGCTGATGATGATGTCGGCGGGCAGCTCCTCGCCCGAGGAGAGTTTGATGCCGGTCTCGGTGAAGGTCTCGATGGTGTCGGTGACGATCGAGGCCTCACCCGACTTCAGCACCTTGAACAGGTCGCCGTTGGGCACCACGCACAGCCGCTGATCCCACGGGTTGTACTTCGGCGTGAAGTGGCGCATGTCGACATTCGGGCCGACCGCGAGACGCACCGCCGACAGCAGCAGTTTGCGGGCCACGTCGGGCTGCTTGCGCGACAGCTCGTAGGTGGCGCGCTGCAGGGCGATGTTGCGGGCGCGGCCCAGCTTGTAGGTCAGCGCGGCGGGAATGCGGGCGGCGTTGAATCCGACCGAGACCGGGTCGTCGCTGGGGATGGCCGCGATGTAGGTGGGCGAGCGCTGGAGCATCGTGACGTGCTCGGCATCGGGTGCCATGGCCGGGATCAGCGTGATCGCGGTGGCGCCGGAGCCGATGACGACCACGCGCTTGCCCGTGTAGTCCAGGTCCTCGGGCCAGTGCTGCGGGTGCACCAGCCGGCCGCCGAAGCGTTCCTGACCGGGGAAGGTGGGCTGGTAGCCCTTGTCGTAGTCGTAGTAGCCGGTGCAGCCGATGAGGAAATTGCTGGTGTGGATCTCGGTCTCGCCGGTTTCCTCGTTGAGCGCTTCGACCGTCCACTGGCCGGCCTCGCTGGACCAGCTCGCCTTCACCATCTTGCGGCCGAAGCGGATGTGCTCGGTGACGCCGTATTCGGCGGCGGTCTCCTCGACGTAGCGGCGGATGCTCGGGCCGTCGGCCAGCACCTTGGTCCCGGTCCAGGGCCGGAAGCCGTAGCCGAAGGTGAACATGTCCGAATCGGAGCGGATGCCCGGGTAGCGGAACAGATCCCAGGTGCCGCCGATGGCGGTGCGCCGCTCCAGGATGGCGAAGCTGCGTCCGGTCTGCTCCTTGGCCAGATGGCAGGCCGCGCCGATTCCGGACAGGCCAGCGCCGATGATCAATACGTCGACATGCCGCGTCATGAGTTCCTCGTCTGGTCGCACCCGGACGCCTTCGTCCGAGTTCCATCTGACTTTACACTTAGTCAGATGCCTGGAATCATGACAGAATGTCGGCCGTGAGTCCAGCACGCGTCTACGGGGGCCTGACCGCCGAGCAGCGACACGATCAACGTCGCGCCCGGTTGATCGAGGCCGCCACCCTACTGCTGGGCACCCGCGGCGCCGCCGAGACCACGGTCACGGCCGTCTGCGCGGAGGCCAAGCTGACCTCGCGGTACTTCTATCAGCACTTCAGCGACCGCGACGCGCTGCTGCGCGCGGTGGCGGTGGAGTTGGAATCCATCCTGCGCCGCGAGGTGGAACTGGCCGCACCCGCCGATGGGGCCGCACCGGATGAAGTGGCCAGGGCGACGGTCGGTGCGTTCGTCCGGATGATCGCCGACGATCCGGTGATGGCGCGGATCCTGTTCATCGAATCCGCGGCCGAACCGGTCATGCGCGAGCTGCGCAGCGAGATCATGACCCGGTTCACCGACTTGGTGCTCGCCCATGCCCGGCGCTACCTGCATCTGGCCGAATCCACCATCGCGGTGGCCCATCTGGGATCGACGCTGGCCGTCGGTGGCCTGTTCGAGGTGCTGCGGCGCTGGCTGGACGGCGAACTGGACTTCGATGCCGAGCAGATCATCGAGCACAGTGCGGGCCTGTTCGGGTTCCTGGCCGCCTATGTGAGCGTCGTGCAGCCGGATTAAAACCGCGCTGGTTGCAACCCGTGACGCGGCGCTGCCCGCATTCGACGATGAGCGGATGAGCCTGTCGTTTCATTGGTTCCTGCCCACCTACGGCGACTCCCGCGGTCTCATCGCGGGCGGTCACGGTACCGCCATGTCCGGTGACCGGCCGGCCAGCCTGCGCTATCTGAATCAGATCGGCGCCGCCGCCGAGGACAACGGCTTCGAAGCTGTGCTGACCCCGACCGGCGCGTGGTGCGAGGACGCCTGGCTGACGACCGCCATGCTGGTCGAGACCACCGAGACCTTGAAGTTCCTGGTCGCGTTCCGGCCCGGGTTGATCAGCCCCACCCTGGCCGCGCAGATGGCGGGCACTTTCCAGCGCCATTCGCGTGGACGGCTGCTGCTGAACGTGGTGACCGGCGGCGAACCGCATGAGCAGCAGGCCTACGGCGATTTCCTCGACAAGACCCAGCGCTATGCCCGCACCGGCGAATTCCTCGATGTCGTCCGGCAATTGTGGACCTCGGCCGAGCCGGTGAGCTTCGACGGCGAGCACATCCAGGTGCGCGAAGCGCTGCTCAACAATCGTCCCGACCCGGTGCCGCCGATCTTCTTCGGCGGCTCCTCCGCACCGGCGGGCCCGGTGGCCGCCCGGTATGCCGACACCTATCTCACCTGGGGTGAGCCGCTGCTGGCGGTGAGCCGCAAGCTCGAGTGGATCCGCGGGCTGGCCGCCGAGCGGGGACGCAGGCTCGATTTCGGGCTGCGCATCCACGTCATCACCCGCGATACGTCCGAGGAAGCCTGGGCCGAGGCCGATCGGCTGCTCGCCGGTATCGATCCGGCCGACGTCGAACGGGTGCAGGCCAATCTCGCGCGCAGTGAGTCCGAGGGGCAGCGGCGGATGCTCGAACTGCACGGCGGGCGCACCGACCGGCTCGAGATCGCGCCCAATCTCTGGGCCGGTGTCGGACTGGTGCGCGGCGGTGCGGGCACCGCACTGGTCGGCTCCCACGCCGAAGTGGCCGAGCGGATCGCCGAATACGCCAGGCTCGGCATCGACCACTTCATCCTGTCCGGCTATCCGCATCTGGAAGAGGCGTACTGGTTCGGCGAAGGGGTGCTGCCGATCCTGGAACGCAAGGGGCTGTGGCGGCATCCGAACCGGCGCGAATTCGCGTCCACCGGGACACCTTTCGCGGCCTCGGCCAGTAGCTGAGGGGCCGGGAACGGCGGTCGGTGCAGATGTGCACCGACTGCCGTCTCGTATCGACGGCCGGTTGATCCGCACCGCGGGGAGACCGAATCCGGCGAAATGCCACCACGATCCCCGGCGACCTCACCCCATTTCACCAGGGGGGACAGCGATTTCGCGGGTGCGTCCACCCCCCGATTCCGGCAGCACACGCAACGACGCACCGTGTGCACGCGGGTCGGCGCAGCCGGCTGCCACTGCTCATTTCCCACCCACGGTAACGCCGCAGCAACCGTCCTAGCATGAGCCAGCTCCACGGCGCTTGACAGGACATGAACTTGAGCAGTAGCACCCCGACCAGCCCGCATCCACGAACACGTCGCCGCTCGGCTGGATCGTCGCGCACCCTCGCCACGCTGTTGACCACGGCGGTCGAGCGAGACCCCGACGGCATCGCCGTGGTGAGCGGAGACGTCGCTCTTCGCTACCGCGACGTGGACGAACAATCCACCCGGCTGGCTCGCATGCTGTTGTCCCGGGGAGCCGGCCCGGAGTCGACGGTCGCGATAGTTCTGTCGCGCTCGGTCGAGTCGATCATCGCGGTGTGGGCCGTGGCCAAGACCGGCGCCGCCTTCGTGCCGGTCGACGCGAGCTACCCCGCCCATCGCATCGACTATCTCCTCGACGACTGCGGCGCCGTCCTGGGAATCACCGATCGTTCGGCGCACGACCAACTCCCGGCCGATATCGCCTGGGTGGTCCTCGACGACGCCTCGGCAATGGCCGAGATCGCGGCCCAGTCCACCGCCGCTGTGTCCTATCAGGACCGGCCCACTCGCCTCGGCGCCGCCAATATCGCGTATGTCATCTACACCTCCGGATCCACCGGGCAACCCAAGGGCGTCGAGGTCTCCCACAGCGGGCTCGCCGAGCTGTGCGCGGAGCTCACCCAGCGGTACCGCGTCACCGCCGACGCTCGCACACTGCACTTCGCCTCGCCGAGCTTCGACGCCTCCATCCTCGAGCTCCTGCTCGCTGTGGGATCGAGTGCCACCATGGTGATCGCGTCCCCGTCGATCATCGGCGGCAACGAACTGGCAAGCCTCATCGCTACGACCGGCGTCACGCACGCGTTCCTGACGCCCTCCGTCCTGGCCTCCCTCGATCCCGCGGGGCTGGATTCGCTGCGGGTCGTCGTCGTAGGCGGTGAGCCGTGCCCGGCAGGTCTGGTCCGCGAGTGGGCGGATGCGGGCCGGCAGTTCTACAACGCGTACGGCCCCACCGAGACCACGGTCGTCGCGACCATGAGCGATCCGCTGCTCCCTGGCCGACCCGTGAGCATCGGCTCGGCGATCGGCCGCACCCGCTGCTATGCCCTGGACTCACGACTACGACTGGTGGGCGAAGGCCAGATCGGCGAGCTGTACGTCTCCGGTCCGTCGGTCGCGCGCGGCTACCACGAGCGCCGCGGTCTGACGGCGCAGCGATTCGTCCCGGATCCCTACGGCGCGCCGGGCGAACGGATGTACCGCACCGGTGATCTCGTGCGACGAACAGCCGGGAGCGAATTCGAGTATCTCGGCCGGGTCGACGACCAGATCCAGGTACGCGGCGCACGCATCGAGTTGGGTGAGATCGACGCGACGCTGACCCGGCTGGACGGAGTCCGGACCGCGGTGACCGTCGATTTCCGCTCGGCGTCCGGTGAGACGATCCTGGCGGCGTTCGTGCAGCCGGAACCTGGCCGTACGCTCGAGGCGGCACAATTGTCGGATGCCTTGACCGAGCTGTTGCCGCGGCATCTGTTGCCGAACGCGATCCACCTGGTCGACACGATTCCGACGACGCCTTCCGGCAAGGCCGACCGAGCGGCATTGCGCGCGGACGCGACTGCCGCCTCCGGCTATCGCGCTCCTTCCGGTGTGGGCGAGGATCTGGTGGCCGACGCCTTCGCCAGGGTGCTCGGCCGGCGCATCGGAGCCGAAACGGACTTCTTCACCGCCGGCGGCAATTCGCTGCTGGCCACCCAGGTCACCGCGGTGCTGACCGATATCTGGGGTACCAGGATTCCGCCGCGGCTGCTGTTCGACCACCCGACGGTGGCGAGCTTGGCGAAAGCGTTGCGCACCCAGGTGTTCGACGTGTCTCGTCCACCGTTGCGCGCCGCGGCCCGCCCGCAGCGCGTGCCGCTGTCGCCGGCGCAAGTGCGGTTCTGGCTGCGCAACCAGTTCGACACCGACTCGGCGGTCGACAATCTGGGCTTCGCCCTCGCCCTCTCCGGCGAGCTGGATGTCTCGGCGTTGCGGGCGGCATTCGCCGATGTCCTGGCCCGCCACGAATCGCTGCGGACCAGGTATCCCGCCGACGCGGCGGGACCGTTCCAGCAGGTGCTCGACCCGGGTGCGGCCGAAATCGGTCTTCCGGTCACCGCCGTCGCGGCCGCCGCGTCATCGGCAGAGGTCTCCGAACGAGTCCACCAATTGCTGTGGCGCGGCTTCGATGTCGCCGCCGAGGTGCCGGTTCGGGTCGCATTGCTGCGCGCCGACGACGGATACATCCTCGTGTGCGCCATGCACCACATTTGCGCCGACGGATCGTCGTTGGCGCCGCTCGCGCGCGACATCACCGCGGCCTACGCCGCACGCTGCGCGGGCACGGCTCCGGCGTGGCGCCCACTGCCGGTCCAGTACGCCGATTACGCGTTGTGGCATCAGGATCTGCTCGGCGGACGGGACGATCCCGATTCACTGCTGGCACGGCAACTGTCGTACTGGACAGCGGAGCTCGACGGCCTGCCCGAGGGCCTCGATCTTCCGATGGACCGTCCACGACCGGCGGTGGCGTCACTGAAAGGTTCGGCTGTGCAGCGCATCGCCGACGCCGAACTGCACCGCGGCTTGGTCACCGTCGCGCGCAAGCATCGCGCGACCGTCTTCATGGTGATGCGCACCGCCCTGGCGGTGATGCTGGCACGGCTGTCCGGGTCGACCGATATCGCGATCGGCGTGCCGATGACCAACCGCGGCGAGTCCGCGCTCGATGACGTGGTGGGGATGTTCGTCAATACCACCGTCTCGCGTACCCGCATCGATCCCGGCGAACGATTCACGGCATTGCTGGACCGCACCCGTGAACGCGACCTGGTCAACTTCGCGCATTCGGATGTGCCGTTCGAACAGGTCGTCGACGCCGTCGGCCCCAACCGGTCGCCCGGTCGCCATCCCCTCTATCAAGTGGGATTCGCCTTCCAGAACTTCGCCGAAGCCGAACTCGAGCTGTCGGAGGTCCAGTTCTCCGCTTTCGAGGTGGATACGCGAACGTCGAAAACAGATTTGCACATCGCAGTGGTCGACACCCGGGCGGACGACGGAAGCCCCGGCCCCATCGCGGTTCGCTTCACCTATGCGACAGATCTCTTCGACGAGTCGACCGTTCGACGGTTCCTCGACACCTACCTGCATCTGCTGCAGCAGATCGCCGACCGTCCAGGGACGCCGGTGAGCGAGCTCGACATCATCGGCCCCGCCGACCGGCTTTCCCTGCGCGAGTGGTCCTCCGGCGACGCGCGCCGGGTCGGCGCGCACCGACTGACGGCTCCCATCTGGCAACGGGCGCGGCAGACACCGGATGCCGTGGCCGTGATCTGCGGTACGGAATCGGTGACCTACCAGCAGCTCCACGACCGGACGCACCGGCTGGCGCGCTGGTTGATCGGCCATTGTGTCGGGCCGGAGGACATCGTCGCCGTCGCGATGCGCCGCTCGATCGACCAGGTGGTGGCGTTCTGCGCGATCGTCGAGGCGGGCGCGGCCTGGGTACCGATCGACCCCGGACATCCGGCCGAGCGGATCGGGCATGTGCTCGAATCCGCGTCACCGCGTTGCGTGTTGACCACCTCTGCCGACGGCTTCGCCGCACCGGACGGTGTGGCCGCGCACGCCGTCGACGGGCTGGAGTTGTCGTCGCTGAGCGCGGCCCCGATCTCCGATGCCGAGCGCGTGGCCGGCACGCACGGTGAGCAACCCGCGTACGTCATCTACACCTCCGGCTCCACCGGCCGCCCCAAGGGCGTGGTCATCAGCCACACGGCCATCGTCAATCAGCTCGCGTGGATGACCGATCGGTACCGCATCGACCGCACCGACAGTTATCTTCAGAAGACTCCCGCGACGTTCGACGTGTCGTTGTGGGGGTATTTTCTGCCGCTGTGGGCGGGCGCCGAGCTCGTGCTCGCTGGGCCCGAGGACCATCGCGACCCGGCGGCGCTGTGCCGTCTGATCGCGCGGCATCGCTGCACGCTCACCGACTTCGTCCCGTCCATGCTGACGGTGTTCGCAGCGCACGCCGAGCCGGCCGACCTCGCCACACTTCGCGCGGTGTTCGTCATCGGCGAAGCCTTGCCCCCGGAAACCGCACGCTCCTTCGCCGCCCGCTGCCACGCCGAACTGCACAACCTGTACGGGCCGACGGAAGCGGCGGTCAGCATCACCGAACATCAGCTCACCTCGGCCGACCTGGTGGGCGCGCAGGTTCCGATCGGTGTTCCGCAGTGGAACAGTCACGTCCTCGTGCTCGATGGGCGGCTTCGGCCGGTGCCGGTCGGTGTGACGGGTGAGCTCTACTTGGCCGGTGGACAACTCGCCCGCGGGTATCACGCGGCCGCTCAGCTCACCGCCGGCCGATTCGTCGCGCACCCGCTCGGCGAACCCGGTGCGCGCATGTACCGGACCGGGGATCTGGTGCGCTGGAACGCGGGCGGACGGCTGGAGTACCTCGGCCGCACCGACTTCCAGGTCAAGCTGCGCGGCCAGCGCATCGAGCTGGGTGAGATCGAAACGGCGTTGCTCGCCGAGCCCGCGGTAGCACAAGCCGTCGTCACCATGCGCCCCTCCGACGCAGGTGATCGTCTCGTCGCCTACGTCGTCGCCGCGGCCGGCACCGCCATCGACCCCGGTTCGTTGCGCAGCCGGGTGGCGCAACGGCTGCCGATGTATATGGTTCCCGCCGCGATCACGGTGCTCGATGCGTTGCCGACGAATTCCAGCGGCAAACTCGATCGTGCGGCGCTGCCCGAGCCGGTGCTCGCCGTGACCACCTACGCCCGGCCACGGACACCGCTCGAAGAGCAGATCGCTGAGGTTTTCCGGGAGGTGCTCGGCCTCGATGCGCTCGGCGTGGACGACGATTTCTACGAACTCGGTGGCTCATCGCTGCTGGCATTCACTCTGCACCAACGGTTGTCGGCCCGCATCGATCGCAGAGTTCCGATGTCGGCGCTGCTGTCCACCCCGACGGTCGGCGGCCTCGCCGCGCTGCTGGAAGGAAACGCCGAGCCCACACCGATACCCACGCCCACCGTGGACGCCGTCCTCGACGACGATATCGATGCGGCCGGCCGCAGTTCGGTGCGTCCGGGCCCGGTCCGCACCATCCTCGTGACGGGCGCGACCGGCTATCTGGGTGCGCATCTGTTGCGGGAACTGCTCGACCGCACCGAAGCCACCGTCCGCTGCCTGGTTCGCGCACGTGACCGCGACGATGCCGCGGCCAGGATCAGATCGGCGCTACAGCGCTACCGGCTGTGGGAGCACGCCTTCGCCGATCGCATCGTCGCGGTGCCCGGCGATCTCGCCGCCCCGATGCTCGGCCTCACCGAGGCCGAGTTCGACCGGCTCGCCGCGGACGTGGACGTGATCTACCACAACGGTGCGCGGGTCAACCACGTCGAACCGTACAGCCGGCTGCGCGCGGCGAATGTGGAAGGTACCCGGTGGATATTGCGCCTGGCCACCACCGGACGGGTGAAGCCGACGCACTTCGTGTCGACCATCGGCACCGCGGTCTCGGCGACCGCTCCGAGCGATGTCATCGACGAGACGATCCGCCTGCGCGCAGGCGAACTGCCCGACAGCGGCTATATCGCTTCGAAATGGGCTGCCGAGGAACTGGTTCGGCAGGCGATCGCCCGCGGCGTCCCCGCGACCATCTTCCGCCCGAGCACCGTGTGCGGTTCGGCAGCCCATGGCATCAACAACGAATCGGACTCGCTGTGGAGCCTGGTACGCGCGGCGGCGGTGTTGGGCATGGCACCCGAGGTCGCGGATGCGACGGTCTCGCTGGTCCCAGTGGACTATGTGGTCGGCGCTATCGTCGCGATCTCGCTGGATGCTCCCTCCCGGCACGTCTATCACCTGGTGAACAAGACGCCGGTGGCCCTCGCCGACATCTTCGGCAGTCTGCGTGATCACGGGGTGCCGATCTCGACCACGGACCTGTCGACCGTGCTCGACGCTCTGGAACGCGAATCGGCGCTGCGCGCAGCCGCCGGGGACGAATCCCTGGTCCGTGCGGCACTGCTGCGATCCAGCGGGCTCGGCCCGACCCGGCACCTCGATTACGGCGATCAGCACACTGTCGCGGCGTTGGCGCGCACCGGGATCAGGTGCACGACGGTCGATCGGTCGGTGATCGACACGTTCGTCGAGACGTTCATGGCTACCGGCTACCTGCCTGATCGCGTCGAGACGCCGGTTTGAGGTGCACGGTGACGAACTCGCGGGTTTACCGGCTTCGGTCGCCGTGACGGGGCCCGCCACCTGAGCTCACCTGCGCGAACGGTGATCTCGCGGTCCCGACACCGCCAGATTTTGGCAGTCGATGCATGCTTGCACAGCCTGCACGAGGGGATCGGAGATGGGCACTGGCACGCGGTGCATCCGCGGTTCCACGTGAATCACCACTCCCCCAAGCGGTTTCGCTGCTGCATGGATCGGGTCCGTCCGGCAGCGCCGGATGGGCCCGAACCGCGCGATCGCTTCTGGTCCTCCACCGACATCCCTGCGTGGGGTTCCAACGATCGACTACCAGGGCAGTGGTCCCTCGCGGTCGAAGTACCCGCCGGTCGGACCGTCCGGGCCGAGGGTGGCCAGCCGGACGATGGCGTCGGTGCCCTCGGTGACGGTCTGGTGCCCGCTGTTGCCGTTCAGGTCGGTGGCGGTGTAGCCGGGGTCAGCGGCGTTCACCTGGATGCCGGGCAGGGCTCGGGCGTACTGGGAGGTGATCATGTTGAGGGCGGTTTTGGAGGCCGTGTAACCGAGTCCGGGCATGGTCGATTCCAGCCGGGCCGGGTCGGAGGTGATGGCCAGCGAGCCCATGCCACTGGACACCATGACGATGCGCGGCTGGGCCGAGGCACGCAGCAGCGGCAGGAACGCATGGGTGACCTCGATCGGCCCGAAGACATTGGTCTCGAAGACCTCTCGCACATCGGCGGCGACGGTGTCGGCGGGGCCGACCCACGGTCCGCCGATACCGGCATTGTTGATCAGCACATCCAAGTGCGGGGTCTGCTCGGCGACCGACTTCGCCGCCGCGGCGATCGATGCGGCGGAGGTGACATCCAGCGGCACGAAGCAGACATCGTGGCCCGCCGCGGTGAATTCGGCTGCGGCGGCCTGTCCGCGTTCGGTGTCACGGGCGCCGAGGAACACTCGCCACCCCAGTTCGGCCAGCCGCCGTACGGTTTCGCGGCCCAGCCCCTTGTTCGCCCCGGTGACCAGGGCTGTTGTCTTCGTCGTCGCGTTCATGCCTCCAGCGTGATTCGCGGCCAGCGTCGCGGGCAGGACCGCTCGATCCTGGGAGCGGCGGTACCACCCCGGCGTCCGTCGTGCGCCTTCGGATCAGCGCCGGTAGGCAGGGATCAGCAGTACCACCCGATGCCCGGTCCGCTGCGGGATGATCGATGGATGGATCGCTCCGAACTCGCGGCACTGCTGCGCCAGGCCCGCGCCCGGATCCGTCCCGAAGACGTCGGGCTGCCCGCCGGCGCACGCCGACAGGTGTCGGGGCTGCGCCGGGAAGAGGTCGCGCAGCTGGCCGGGATGAGCGTCGATTATGTGGTCCGGCTCGAACAGGGGCGTGGGCCACGGCCCTCCCCGTCGATGCTGGCGGCGCTGGCGCGAGCGCTGCGGCTCACCGACGACGATCGCGATCTGCTGTTCCGGCTCGCGGGCAGCGAACCGCCCGGCGCCGACCGGATCGCGATGGTGGTACGCGCGAGCGTGCTGCGCCTCGTGCTGGACCGGATGGCGGACCTACCGGCACTGGTGCTCTCGGCCAAAAGCGATGTGCTGGCCTGGAATCCGATGGCCGCGGCGCTGCTCGGCGATTTCTCCCGCTGGCCACCGGCGCGCCGCAACATCATCTGGCAGGCCTTCCTCGGCACCGGACCCAACCGGGTGGTCCTGCCCCCCGAAGACATCGACACCATCACCACCACCTGGGTGGCCAGCCTGCACGCCGCCCGCGCCCGCTACCCATCCGACCCCGCGCTCGAACGCCTGATCACCGAACTGCGCACCGGTAGCCCGCACTTCGAACGCCTCTGGGGCGAACGCCGTGCCGGACACCTCCGCAACAGCCGCAAGACCATCGTTCATCCCGACCTCGGACGCCTCACTTTGGACTGCGACACCCTGCTGGTGCCCGACAGCGACCAGACCGTCGTCGTGTATTCGGCGGCCCCCGGCACCCCCGAGGCCGGTGCGCTCGAGCTGCTGCGGGTCACCGGGACCGAGCAGTTCACGCAGCCCAGAGCCTGACCTCGGGCTTATGGAGGTCGACCGGGATCACCTCCGTCCTGGCCCTGATCCGCCACCAGCAGAGCCGCCGAACGGCTCGAACTGGGCCGTCCTGCCGGGAAGCGATTGGCCATCTGTGCGCAGTCCGGAAGATCACGCGCCCTCGGCATCCCGATAAACAGCGAGAATCTGTTTCACGGCCTCGGTGACCGGGGGTTCTTCCGTGAGCGCGGTCCAGGTATAGGCGTCATGTTCGGTAAGCCCGATAGGTTCCGGTGCGACGCACTCGACGGCGAAATTGAACTGACGACTATGTTTTCCGCTGCCGGAGCGGTAGTCGAAACTGCCGATATAGCGGCCGATTCCAGCGACCCGGAGCCCTGTCTCTTCCTCGACCTCACGAGTGACGGCCTGCTCGAGACCTTCACCGGATTCGACCTTGCCGCTGGGCAGTTCCCAGATGCCGCCCATGAAGTCGTCGCCTGGCCGGCGCAGGAGCAGTACCCGGCCATCGTGTTCGACGACCGCGCCCACGACGAGCTGCTGAACTCCATCGCGTTCCGCTTCGGTCGTGAGGTCTTCGATACGGGTCGGCATGCTGTTCATCCTTTCAGGGTGTGGGCGTTGTGGATGACCTTCTCGATCGCGTCGAGGTACTGGTCGACAAGGGGAAGGTCTTGTTCGCGGTGCCATACCGGCAGTTTGAGCGTGTTTCGGAACAGGTGCTCCGCTCGCGGGAATTCGCCCGGCCGATAAGCGAACTCACCAACGGTTCCGGGAAAAAGAGTACCGGGGCACTGGAACAGCGCCAGTAGATTGAGCGGGCAGGTAGAGCCCGGTCGATCGACTTCGCCGCAGCCTTCGGCAAGTAACGCCTGGTGGAACCGTTTGATAGGAAGCCCGCCGAGTTCGTCGCCGCGGTACCGCAATGCCATGCCATACCAGGACGGCCGTACTTCGGGGCTGGGGCGCGGCACATCGATCCCGGGCACGCCATCCAGTCGGTCTGCGATGTGGGCGGCGATGTGGCAGCGGCCGGTGAGATAGTCCTCGAGGTGGGCGAGTTGATCGAGGGCGATCGTGGCGGCGAGAGGATGGATACGGTGTTTGAGGCCCATTCCGGTGATCGCGTATCGGTGTAGGGCGTGGTGTTCAGGTATTTCGGTGCGGCAGCGTTTGTTGTACTGGCCGTGCAAGAGCAAACGGTAATACACGTGTTCGTCGTCGGTGAGCACGAACCCGCCTTCGCCCGCCGAAAGCGGTTTGGGGCCGTTCATGCTGAAGGCGGCCGCGCGCCCGATTGTGCCCACCTTCTGATCGCCGATGGTGGTGCCGTGGGCGTGGGAGCCATCTTCGAGGAGTTGTAGCCCGTAGACCTGGGCGAGACCGGCCAGGCTGCGGACTTGCGCAGGCATGCCCCACATGTGTGTGACGACGATGGCTTTTGTCTTCTCGGTGATGTGCTGAGGGAGTTCGCGGGGGTCGAGGTTGCCCGTTGTGTCACAGTCGGCGAGGACTGGGACGACACCCAGGTGCAGCAGCGGTGTGGCGGTCGCGAAGAAGGTGTAGGCGGGGACAATGACCTCGTCTCCGGGGCTCAGTCCGCAGGCGGCGTACATCGAGTACAGACCCGCGGTACCTGAGCTCGTGAGCACGGCGTATTTGGTGCCGAAGTAGGCGGCCAGAGCGTCCTCGAGGTCGGCGATGACGCCGGACCGGTCGTAGATCGAGATGGTCTCATCGAGTTGAGCCAGTACGGCATTGCGGGTATGACCGTCCATCGGAGGCCACTGGAAATGTGGAGCCGGGCGGTGGACGGCAGGTGCGCCTCCGAATACGGCAAGCGATGAGTTCACCGAAGCTCCTTCGGGTCAACCGCGGCTTGGGTGCGAGCGGATTGGTAGCAGGCGGTGACGAAGCGCATGTGGGCCAGGTGCTGGCGTGGCCCACTAGGGTTGGGCCGTTCGCCCGCGATCACCCGTCGGAAGAAATCGATCTGTGAGGCAGACGCAGACGGCCAGGATTGCTCACGGACCAAGGATTCGACAACTCTTCCGTCGTTGGTGAGTCGCCGGATGCGTCCGCGTTCGAGGTGCACCATGCCTTTGGAGCCAACGAGTCGCAGGTCCTCGGTCTTGGGACCGATGAAACGGGAGAGCAGAATCGATCCATACAGGCCCGACTCGTAGGAGAAGTGCACGAGCGCGGTGTCCTCGGCATCGTACTTGCGGTCCGGTCGTGCGGCGGCCGACAGGTCCGCGAGTATGCGGTCTGGAAGACCGAAATACCACAGCACCAGGTCGATGACGTGATAACCCATGTCGATCACGCAGCCTCCACCAGCTGTAGCGATTTCGCCGCGCCAGCCTTCGGATGGGTCAGCGGTGTGCAGGGTATAGCGCGCGTCGATGACGAATGGCGTGCCGATCTGGTCGGCCAGCTGAGGAAAGCTCACGTAGATCGGGTTGAAGCGGCGTTGCACGGTAACCATCAGTTCGATCCCGGACTTCTCACACAACCGCGCCAGCTCGCGGGCTTCGCCGAGGGACGTGGCGAATGGCTTTTCCTTGAGCACGTGGATGCGGTGCTCGGCGGCGGCTTCGATCACCCGGCGGCCAACGCAGTGCGGAACGCACACAACGACAAGATCCAGCTGCTCGGACCGCAGCATCGCGGTGAAGTCGGTGTACCCGGGGACGCGGAACCGGTACTGGTGCTCGCGAACGATCTCGGGATTCTCGTCACAGACCGCGACGAGCTCGGCAGACTCGCAGGATTCGAGGCCGGGCAGATGATCGTCGACCGCTTGCCTGCCCAATCCGATCACTCCCACGCGTACCGCTCGGCCCCCTCGTTGCGCGAGAGATGATGACCAGTGGGTGGACTCAACGGCGCCATTCGAGAAGGCGCGCGTCGTGTCCCCTTGGGGACAGTTAAGGGTCGTCACCGGATCACTCCGACCGACTCGCGATCCAAGTCGCCGGCCATCCTAGCGACGAGCACTCCCGCGCTTGCTTCGCACCACAGCCGTGTCTCCACGGCTTGTCGAAGAGCCGTCTGTCGGATGAGATGCTCGATATCGGGCACGACGACATTGCGGCATTGCGCGCGACGTAGTTCCGCGATGAGCGCATCCAGAGCAGCACATCCGTATGTCCGCTCGTGGAACACCATGCCTAAGTCGTAACCTTGGCGCTCGACGAACTGCTGAATTCGCCTCTCGCATTCCCCGATGCTCTCGCCCGCGACATCCAGTCTCAGATAGCCGTACGCAAGTGGTTTCATCGATGTCTCCCTCCCTCCAGGCCGAACCAGGACCTGAGCTGGTTCGGCGCGTTCGCCGAACGGTTCATCCAGCCTCGCGCGCTGCCAGCTCTTCCTGGAGGGCAGATTGCGGGGCAGATCATGGAGAATCGGTTCCGGGATCCGGCGGGTCGATAGACTGGGCGCGTCCTAGGAGGCGATCGAACGTGTCGGTTCCAAATCTGAAACTGCAACAGTGTCGTGAAGCAACCCCGTCACCGACCATGCCGGGGCGGCCGATGACTCGTGCCGAACTGGCTGAAGCGGTCAACGACCACCTGTGGCGGACCACGGGCCGGCGCCGAGAACTCGACGCCCATACGATTGCGCGCTATGAGCGGGGCGTCGTGCGCTGGCCTGGCAAGGACTACCGTCGCGCCCTGTGTGCAGTTCTGAACGCGACCGAAACCGAACTTGGCTTTTCTGCTGGCCGCCGGAAGGACGTAGAAAGTCGCCGAGATGCTTTGGCGGTCAACTTATTCAGCCCATTCAACCCTGAACAGATGCCACCCGACTATCTGTCTGGGATAAAAGCCATGGTGCGCGTGGGTCGGTCCGATGTCGACAAGATCCAGAGTGCCGTCGTCGCAGCGGCAGCGACGGAGAACCTGCACGGCGGTGGATCGACGACCGACAGCGCGGCGAACCATCTTCGCGTGTTTTCCCCGCTGCTGCGTGCCCAAGCTGCTCCTGAAACGCGGCGGGCATTGTGTGAGGCCCTCGGAAACCTCAGCGGGATCGCCGCCTACTCCGCCTTTGATATCGCCGCCTACACAAAGGCCGAACGACGATTCCGATTCGCCCTCTGGTGTGCAGACGCGGCAGGATCCTGGGAACTGCGCGCTGCAACGCTGGCCGACATGGCCCGCAAGACCGCATACATCGGAAACCCTGATGGCGCGCTCTCACTGATCGAACTGGCTCAGGTCCGCTCCGACCGACTCAGTGACACCACCCGCGCGATGCTAGCCACACTGCGCGCGCAATTCCTGTCGGCGCTGAGCCGCACCGATGAGGCTCTATCCGAAGTTGCACGCGCCGACGAGCACTTCGCCGCTCGCGAGCCCAGCGAGGACGCACCGTGGATGTGCTACTACGACCAGGCAGAGCACCTTGGCAGCACAGGCAAAGCCCTGATTCCAGTCGCAATAGCACGCGGTCGTATCGACCTCGCCGCACCCAGAATCCGGCAAGCCATCCAACTGCAGGGTGAGAACTATCCCCGATCGCGAACCTTCTCCCGCACCCGTCTCGCCACCCTCACCATGCAACTGGGCGAGCCACGAACGGCGGCCACACTGGGCATGGAAGCTGTCGCCGACGCCAGTAAATTCCACTCGCAACGCATCCGCGACGAACTGCGAAATCTCGCGGCGGTCGCGACGCCGCACCGGAGAATCACCGGTGTCGCCGAACTCCGTCACGCGATCGCCCTGCTACCGGAACTCGAGACCGTCCTGTGACGCAGTCTTCAGCAACCACTATTCTGGAACGCGCCGCCACCCTAGTCGGCCTCGACGCGTCCACCGCGATTCCGGTCCGTACCGGCGCCCACAACATTTTCGAACTGCGCGGCGGAATCATAGCCCGGATCGGCAAACCTGGCACCGCTGATACCGCACGACGGGAACTGCGAATCGCTCGTTGGCTCAACCGCTCCGGGATCCCCGCCGTCGAGCCAGACGAGGCGCTGTCACAACCGATCGTCGTCGACGATCGACCTGTCACCTGGTGGCAGCTGATCGGCGACCACCGCGCCGCCACCCCCGCCGAACTCGGCTCAGCCCTCGCCGGTCTCCACGCGCTAGACCCACCCACCACCTTCGAACTGCCGGAATACCAGCCGTTCATAGGACTCGCCGACCGGATCCGCGCGGCCACAACCATCGGTCACGACGACCAGCAATGGCTGACCGAGCACTACGAGGCCATTCGGCGTCGATACGAACAGCTCCCCGCCACGGACCGAACGTCGGTCATCCACGGCGACGCCTGGCAAGGAAACCTCGTCGTACCCGCCTCCGGAACACCGATTTTCCTCGACCTCGACAAGGTCTCCGTTGGTCGTCCCGAATGGGACCTGGTCCAACTCGCCGTCGACCACACCGACTTCACTCGCCTCGACGCCAACGACTACGACTCCTTCGTCACCGCGTACGGCGGCTATGACATGACCACCACACCTGAATTCCGCATCTACGCCGACATTCAAGAGCTTCGCTGGACCGCCTTCGCAATCAGCTTGTCCCACGACAACCGGGCCGCAGCAGCCGAAGCCGCCCACCGCATCGCCTGTCTACGCGGGCGCATTCCAAAGCCTTGGCAGTGGTGCGCGCTGTAGCGGAAGGCTGACGGCGGTTCCGGGCCCCACACAAAGTCTCTCTCTCCCCCGGGGCGGACCGAACGCGTCACCGCACAGCACACGAGATCGGGTAAGCCAGCTTGGCCAGCGCCGCAATCTACACGGATCCTCGTCGGCGAATCCGGCGACGCGCCGAGGTTCCGCGACTCACCGAGACTGTCTGGTCAGGAATTAGGACTCGACGGGTCGAGGTGAGAGGATGGTCACTCCACATCGGCTCGATCACCGGGCCTGACTTCCTGGAGGATCGCAATGTCGGATCTCCGCAGAACGCGCACGCATGAAGACCGTGAGGCGCTAACTGAATCCGGTGCCAATCGAAACGGACTGGAGTCGCTTGATGCTCCGCCTCCGCGCAGTGTGCAGCAGATCCAGGCAGCGACGGGGCCCGGTCCCCAAAACCAAGCAACCAGTTGCACGGATCCGCACGATATCGACGACTAGGCATCCGAGGCCATGACGCCGAACACCCTGCTGGGCATTGTTGCCTTCTTCCACTTCGTCGCTCCTGGCCTCTACTACGACCGGAAAGCTGCCCGGAAACGGGTCAAACCTCCTGAGACGACCTTCGGCGAGATCAGCCGGGTGGCACTCGTATCGACCCTATGCAGCCTCCCTGCGATCGTGGCCCTCGGCACATTCGCGGCGGTAGCCGGCCGACGGGGTTGGACTTGGTTTCCGGATCTGAGTGCGCTGTTCAAACAGGGAAACAGCAACTACTACGCCGATAACCTCATCAAGGTAACAGTAACCGTCGTCCTCACCGCCGCGGTCGCATTATTCGCTGCCGAACTCTCGTTTCGTTGGCTTCACCGAAACGAGCAAGGGATCATGACCTTCGAGTCATCTTGGCGCGAGGTGTTTCGAGTGAAAGCGCCGGCAGGAACGATCGCCTACGCGCGCATTGGCATGAAGGACGGTTCGGTTTGGAGTGGTCGGGTTGTCGCGTTCTCCCGTTCACCCGAAGTGTCTGATCGAGAGATCGTGCTTGCGCCGCCAATCTTCCGGAAACCGAAGCAGAACCCAGACGGCACATATAGACCAATCGTCGAGTATCCGAAGATTTACCAGCGAGTGATCTTGAAGGACGCCGAAATCGGTTACATCGCTGTGAAGTACGAAACCGAGGTGCCAATTGCACTGAGCCCGCCGACGTCCGAGCCCTCGCCGCCACGGGGACCCTCATGGGCGTCCGGCCCCGCACCTTCTGGTACCCCCTGACAGGAAGGACGGTGGCGAGTATTGGCGCTCGGGTTCTCCCACGTCTGGAGTAATGCGTGGATGCTTAACGCCCGCCGCCTTCTCGGTTGAGAGTAAGAGGCCCGGCTTCCACAGGAGGCCCACTCTACCGGAGACCCTCGGCGACAGCTCATCGACATATGATGCCAGTCAACGAACCTCAGGTAACCCCTGCGAGCAGGGCAACCACTTCGCAACATTGGAACGTTGACAATCTCATCGGAACGATGCCCAGTCGACTCTGTCAAGACTCGACGTATGCAGTGCGTGCACAATTGCCAGCACGCGGGTCTCGCGTTCGCTGCGCTCGGTGAATGTTCCAAGCGTACCCAGCGGTTCGAGGCCACGCATCCGCCAGTCCGCCGCGCCGGAGAGCGCGAAGTGCAAGCTCGCAGCTAAAGCGGCACCGAGCAGGTCGTCGCGGTGAGCCGTCGACAATCGGGTGCGTAGCGTGTACATCCACCGGGTGATCTGGAGGACCGCTTCGATAGTCTCCGCGTGGTCGGGCCCGGAGATCTTCTTCTGGGCTTCTTCTAACGCTTCGAGCAGCTCGTCCTCAAGCTCTTCTAAAAATGCACGCATGAGTTGGCGAAGATCCTGTCCTTCTTCTAGCAACCCTTCCGGTGCGGGGATTGCGCCGACGCGACAGCGTGCGAGGAACCAGTCGATCACCGAGTCCGCGAGCTCCGAGGGTCCGAACCGCCTGGCAACATGCAGCGCGGTCATCAAGAGGCCGACCTCGACCGTGCCCGGTTCGCCAGGTAGCGGATCTGTCCCCTGTCCGTTCACCAGGTCGAATACCGATTTCAGCACCGGCGTCGGGTCGACATCGACCAAATTCGCATACCAGTTGCTCAGGTACGCTACAGCCAGCTCGATGTATCTGGAGAACCCAAAGACCGCAGCCATTTGCGAGTATGTGCAGGCCTCGAGTCCGACCCGACACGAACTGGCATCCTGATCAAAGAGCGAGAGAAGCGAGCTCTTCTCCAACAAGAGATTCAGCCGTTCCAGCCCGACTATGGGGCTGTCCGGCTCCAACACACAGTGGATATTGAGGTGCCACAGTGCCTCATCCATTTGTTGCAGAACCCGGTAGCCGAGTTTAGCGTCGGACTCCTCGAGTTCGTCCTTGCCCCTTATGACTACCAGGAACTCAGTCATGCGAGTTCGCACGCAACGACTAAGCAGGATGACCGCGTCAGGGTTCCCCCGGAGTCGATCGGAAAGGTGTGCTGATCGCTCGAAGTCGGATTCCACCGCACCGTCTGCAACCGTGGCCGGCCAGAGGGCCCGTGCAGCCCGGCACGCCACCGCGAAGGTGAGATCGATTAGCTCGTCCACGTTCCGATCCGGCACCTGAAGGTCGAGGTCGAATCCGCGCCAATAATCCAGCCTTGCGGCAGCTACCTGGGCGTCATCGGTCCGGGGCGTGGGAACTGTCTCGGCCGCGACTAGATAGGCATAACACGTGATGCCCCATAGTTCTGCTTGCAGCGCAAGCAGATCCTCAACTTTGCTCCCCCTGGCGAACCTGGGCATATCGCGTAGACCAGCTGTACCCTCGCCCACAGAACGAAGCCAATCCTGTTGCATTCCGGGCAGTGACCCGCTGTCCGAATTCAGCGGATCCTGGACCAGGACATCGATGAGGGCTAGCAGACCGCTAGAATCTGCCCCGGTACGAGATCGGGCACCTGGGCTGCACCTGTCGACGACTGCCGTCCGAAGATGCTCGGCTATCTCGCGCTTCTGCCCGAGGCTCAGCTCCGTCATGACCGTCAGGAGTAACCCGGCGACGGTCAACACCTCCATATCGGTTTCCGCAGCTGCGAGTAGGTCTTTCAGACCATCGATCCGGTCGTCATCGGAGCCGTGAACCCCCAGGAAGGACGCAAGTATTCCCAGCGATTCCGGTGTGGAGAGCTGCGGATCCACCACCATCTGTACAAGCACACGGTTCTCGCCCAGCCGGAACAATTGAATCAGCAGTTCACGAGTACGGACCGGATCGTCAACCGGCAGCGAGAAGAGGTAAGACACCAGCAATCGCGCGTTGCCGATTCGCACTTGTTCGCGGTTCACCTGCAGCAGATCCGAGGCCTCACCGATGATCCGACCGACTGCCCGGCTCGCGCTTGCGTGGGCGAATCGCCATTCGTCGCACTCCACGTCGACGATTCCAGTCAGCAGGTCGCGGGCGAGTGCTAGGTCCACGGTCGTGGAGCCCCCCATGCCCAGTTGCTGCATGGTCGCCGCGTAGGGAGAAGAAGGACCGAGCATTGCAAATAGATCGCTTCCCCGCAATCCAGATAATGAGGTGTCGAGAATCCCGAGCAAAGTACCGAACCAGTGATTACTTAGGTCGCTGAGCCTCTCGAGGACCTCCGCATGAAGCCCGTCGAGGTCGGCGGGCAGGCTCGCCGATATCTCGATCAACAATTGCCGAATCGCCTGTTGTGGCTCGAGCTCCACATCGCTGTCCATCAGGATCAGATAGTCGTGGCGCATGAGGGTGAGTAGCACCTCGGTCGCCAGCGCGAGCCAGCGGGCGACCCGAGATTGCGCTACGAGCTGAGTGACAATTTGGTCAGGTACTGCCCGGTGGTGCGCCGATATCCGAGTCCGGATCAATGCCATCGCGTCGTCGAGGTCGAGGTTGCCGAGCTCGAGGATGCCGGTCAGCGGCCGGAGCCGAAGAATCTCTGCCTCCAACGAGCTGGATTCAGCGGAGACGAGGAAGCGCACCCGGTCTTCGAACAGCGTCGTCATCCAGGTGGTCGACTGTCCTTCGAGGAGATTGCCGGTCAGGCGGTCGATACCGTCGAAGACTATGAGAGGGCCGCATCCGGCGTACCCAGCCGAGAGCGTCTCTACCCATGCCGGGAGGACATCGTCGAGTTCGATACCGGACGGTGTAGTCCGTTCTGCAATCGAAAACGCGGCAGAGGGATTGAACTGAACTAGTAGTATGAGCAGACAAACCGGCAACCGGGTGGACGCCGCGGTCACCCCGACGCTGCAGTATGCTCGGGGCGCCGACAGTCCGGTCAGCGACTCAACCATGCTGACAATTTCCACATCCAGCGCCACCTTTGCCAGCAGCGCGGTTTTCCCGCTCCCGGAGTCTCCGAGCACGGTAAGCATCCCGTTGTACATCCGGTGCCGGAGTTTCCACATCGGGCTGTTCGGATCGTCTCCGATGTCGCCGAACTCGCCGAAAAGGAAGTCATGCGACCAGAATTCCTGTATTAAGTTCAGCTCGCGCTCGCGACCAACAAAGTGTGCGACCTCCCGCTCGGCAGCCCACAGCTGTGCGTTCAACTCCGTCTGCAGCCAATCAGCGGCTTCGGTGTCGCCAGTCATCCGCTCGACCATGCCGATCAGTTGCTCGATTGCGAGGCTCGAGAAGCGTTCGCTCTCAAAGCACTCCGATTCCGGATTCCACCGCGACTCGTAATCCAGTAGTACACAACCCTGAGCCCGGAGATGGTCTACCAGTTCACGCAGGAACCCGGCACCGGAGGAGCCGGGGAGATCGTCTTGTGCCCCCGCGGCAACCGCGGCTTCGCGGTCGGCGAGCAGCACCCGACGGGTAAGTATCACCGGAAGAACACCGTCCTGCACTCCATGCTGGGCGGCGATCAGCATCTCGAGCGCCGTGACCGAGAGCGGAAATTCGGCGGCCGCGACGCCGCGCTCGGTGGCAAGTTCCGACACCCGGGAACCAGGGACCAGTTCTCCGTACTTCGTGCCCAGAATCCCGAGAAAGAGCGGACGGCACCGCAGTACCTCCGACACGCACGTCTCGAGGATTACGCGCTCGCGGGTCGCTTCGTCTAGCCGATGATCGGCCTCCACTCCCCAGCGCAGGTCCACCGGATAGACGGTGACGCCCCTGCCTGCCTCGGCCAGGCGGGCATTCACGGAGGGAATCACGATGCGATTGATAATGTCCCGTTCAGAATCCATGTCCCGAAAGGTGGACGCGATGAACACCGGCAGTCGACGCCACAGCGTCCGATCACCTCTCCGCAATACCGTCATCGTGAGATCCTGGCGAGTTTCCGGTAGTGATGGGGATATGGCGCAACCCGTGCGGAACCGACCGCTCCGGGCCCAGTGGTTGCCACGCTCATCACGATAGACCACGCCTCGCCACCCTGACGCGGTTTTGTTTCCGCCCGTGCTCAGCGGAATCGCGCGACACGCCCTGCGGTCCAATGGGCTCCTCCACGGGCAGCTCGAAAGGCAGATTCGACCCCCGCGTGACGCGCGCACCACACAGTCGTCGAAACCACGCCGACCAGCAACAGCGCGTCACGCATCCGGGTGCCCGACGGCTCAAAGGCGATGACTCCCTCGTTGGCCACCAACGGTAGAGCTCCCCGGTGAGCGACGCCGGCGTTCACGAGATCCCTACCTCGTGATCATCCGGAGAACCCTCCGGCCGATCTTTACCCATGTCGGGACAGTGCGTGACGCTACCGCCATTGCTCGGGGCCGAACCGCATAGCGTCACTGTCGAGTTCGGGCGGCAGGTGTAACGACTTCCGTCGATCGTTCGATCGATCAGCGGTACACCTCAGCTTGCGCGTCCGCTCGGATCGGAATGCGCCGTTGAGCTGCTGCGACTTCCGGTAACAGATAGGAATCAGCATGGCTGACGAGAAGATCATCTTCGTTGCGTTCGCGATCGAAGACGAGCGACAACGAGACTTGCTGAAAGGCCAGTCGCTGAGCCCTCGCGCGCCGTACAAGTTCATCGACCTCTCGGTGAAGGAGGCGTACGAGACGGAGTGGAAAACCAAGGTACGTACTCGCATCCGGCGCTGCCATGGCGTGATCGCCCTGGTGAGCAAGAATTCTCTGGCATCCGAGGGGCAGAAGTGGGAGATCCAATGCGCCAAGGAGGAGGGGAAACCAGTTCGCGGGATCTGGGCATATGCATCCGACCGAACCAACCTTGCCGGTGTCACCACACTCCCATGGTCCGATGGGAACATCGCCGACTTCATCGACTCGGTCTAGGCGTCGACATGCGCAAGGCTCTCATCGTCGGTATCGACTACTATGAACACGGCGCCTGCCTGCAAGGCTGCGTGAATGACGCCCTCGCCGTGAAGTCAATCCTCGAACGGAATGCGGACGGCACCGTCAACTTCCTCTCGCCTAAGGTTCTGACCGCGACCAGGCCTGAACAGGCCGTAACCAGACAACAACTGAAAGAGTCTGTGCAGCAGCTATTCATCGATGACTCAGAGATCGCCCTGTTCTACTTCGCCGGCCACGGCACCGTTGAGTCCACCGGCGGATACTTAATAGCCAGCGACACCGCCCGCGCCGATGACGGGCTATCACTGAACGATGTCATGACTTTCGCCAACGGCTCAAGAGCTAGGAACAAGATCATCATTCTCGACAGCTGCCACAGCGGTGCTCTGGGCAGTAAGCCACTGGCCCAAAGCACCAGCGAGCTGGCGGAAGGTGTGACGATCCTGACCGCCTCGGCCGAACACCAGTACTCCGAGGAGAAGAACGGATCCGGGGTCTTCACCTCCCTGTTAGTCGACGCACTGAGTGGCTCGGCGGCAAATCTGGTTGGTGACATCACCCCTGGCAGTGTCTACGCCCATATCGACCAATCACTCGGGCCGTGGGAGCAACGGCCGGTGTTCAAGACCAACGTCGATTCCTTCGTTTCGCTCAGAAGAGCAGAGGCACCGATCGATCTGATGCACCTGCACTCTCTGACCACGCTCTTCCCGACCCCGGACCATCATTTTTCCTTGGACCCGACCTACGAACCGGAACGGAACTCCGATCAGCGGGAAGCTGGCATACCGGAACCCGACGAAGAGAACACACGAACATTCAGGGTCCTGCAGGAGTTGGTGCGTGTGAACCTAGTACGACCTCTCGGGGCGCCACACATGTGGCACGCCGCGATGGAGAGCAAGGCATGTGAGCTGACAGTACTTGGACAGCACTACTGGAGCCTCGTGCGTCGTGGTCTGATCTGACGATGCCTACCGACCTCCAGCATTACCTGGACCTGCTTCGCTCTCCGCAGTTGTTGGAGCGCCTCGCCGCAATCGAGCACGAACGGTGGGCGCACTGGCAGCAATACATGCACTCACGCTGCGCAACGGGCCCGGACGGATCGTTGACGATTCCTGCCGAGCTGGTCAAACGCTGGTCAACACAGATGTCGACGTCATATGAGGATCTGCCGGAGGATCAGCGGGAGAGCGATCGGGAACAGGTCCGCCGATACCTACCGATCTTCGAGGAGCTCCTCCGCTCGGAGACCTGACACGCGTCCGCGCCCCTCGCTTTGCTACCCCGAGACCGAGGGAGGCTCCGGCATGTAGTTTTCGCCAGGGCGTCGCTCCGCTACACAGTGGTGGAGAAGGCCAACCAAATTGCTACACAGCGCTGGCGGCGACGCTCAGCGACGAGACGACCGTCGAACACGCCCAAGTATCCTGAGACCAGGGCGCTCGAGCTTCTGCGCGTCGCCGGGATCGAGCGGTTCGCGAATCTGGGTGCCTAACAGCAGCCATCTTCCGGCAACCGGTTCGCCGCTACACGTCTTTTGTGGTGAATGACTCTTCGATGGTGGCCAGGCGCAGAATGGCGTAGCCGCGGTGGATAGGGTCGAGTGGTGACCTGGACCGTCGGCTTCGACCTGGATATGACCCTCATCGACTCGCGGCCCGGTGTCGCGCGGGCGATCGATGTCGTGGCCGCGGAGTACGGGCTGGAATTGCATGGTAGTGCGCTGGCCGAGCGGCTCGGGCCGCCGATGGCGATGATCCTGGCCGACGCCGGTGCGCCAGAGGCGCTGATTCCGGCGCTGGTGAAGCGGTACCGCGAGCTCTACCCCGAGGTCATCGCCGATATTGCGGCCATGGCCGGAGCCGATGCGGCGATTGGTGCGGTGGCCGAGGGCGGTGGGCGCGTGCTCGTCGTGACCGGGAAACACCAGCCGCATGCCGAGCTGCACATCCGTCACCTCGGGTGGCCGATCGACATCGTCGCCGGAGATCTGTGGTCCGACGGTAAGGCGGTGGCCTTGCGGGAGCATGGTGCGCAGATTTTCGTCGGCGACCACGCCGGTGATATGCGTGGCGCCCGCGCGGCCGGTGCCTTCGGGGTGGGCGTCGCCACCGGGCCGTGCACCGCCGCGGAGCTCCGCGCCGCGGGCGCCGGCATCGTGCTGGACGATCTGACGGAGTTCCCGGGCTGGCTGGTGGAGTTCGCGGGCGCATCGACCACGCCGAGACATCCCTGACCGGAACGAGCACACACCGCGTGCCGCCAGCGTTTCACTCGACCGGCCCATCGCGAAAGGCGGCCACCGCCGGGTGCCCAGCGCAGGGTCCCCGCGACGTCGGCGGTGCTACTCGCCCCGACCACCGCCAGCGGGTGCAGCCCCTACCACGTAAGTGACCTCACAGCTACCCGATGGGCTGTTTCGGGAGTGATACCGCTGGTCATCGACCTGACTCACTCGTCGTCGTCATCGTCGGAACGCCGATCGCGCGCCGGCGGCCACCACACCGCGGCCGCGATCACCGCGAGCGGCAACCCGATGGCGATGCCGAAGCCGACCGCGACGCTCACCACGCCGGCCCGATCACGGTCCAGCGGGCGAACGACAGCCGCGGGCACACTGTTTCGACATCGCACAGATGCATGATCGCGTCGAGGGACAAGGGATCGACGTGGTGCGGCGCGGGCAGGATCACCGCATCCACCTCGGCCGCACGCACTTGCTCGACGAGCGGTAGGTGAGAGCCTTCCCTCCCCCACACCAGGATGTAGCCGAGCCGCCGCGCCAATCGCTGCATCTGCGCGGAATCCCACTCCGGTGCGGTGGTGATCTCCGGGTCGATCCACCCGAATGCCGTTGGTTGGTCACGCATCGCCTGCCCCCTCGGTCGAATGTTGGACTGCTCCCGCCGCCGAGGTCTGCCGCCAGCCCGGCGGCGGGGCCTGGAATACATTCGCTACCGGTGGCTTCGGGGAGTACCAGTCGAGTAACAGTGCGGCCGTCCGGTCGCGCCCGCATCGGTACGCTCGACAGGGAACGACCTGAACTCCCCACCGATGGAGGGGCGCGGTGACAACTACCGGTGATCGGATCGCCGGCCTGCGTAAGCTCGCGGGCCTCAAACAAGTTCAGCTCGCACAACGAGCGCGCTACAGCGTGTCGATGGTTCGGGCCGTCGAACAAAATCGTGAACCAGCCTCGCCGGGCTTCGTTGCGGCTGTCGCGGGCGTGCTCGGTGTCGAACCCGAATACCTGACCGGGACTCCGTACTACGAGCTCATCGAGGAAGACGGGCCTCTCGAAGGCCTTGCCGAGCTCCGTTCGGTACTCGCTGAAGGGCCGTATGTCCGGCCGATCGAGCCCGCGCCGCTGCCCGAGCTCGCGGCCGAGATGGCCGCGATCGACCTGGCCTACCGCAACGACAAGGGGCGCTGGGCGCTCGCGCGAATTCCGGTGCTGCTACGGCAGTTGTACGGCGCGCTACACGCCGCGCCCGACGGCGAGCGCGGCCCCGTGTTGTCGCTGCTGTGCGCCGCGCACGTGACCACTGAGCGCCTGTGCAGGCGTTTCGGCTTCACGAATCTGGCGCCCTCCGTGCTCGATCGGCTGGAATGGGCAGCCGCGCAAGCCGACGACCCGCTCTACGCCGCGCAGGCGAAGATCAAGCGCGCCCGTATCCTGATGTACCACAACGCGAACGACGTCGGCATGCCGCTGGTCGAGCAGGCCCTCGACATGATCGAGGGCGATACGCAGGCCGCGAATGCCGTCCGCGGATACGGGCATCTGTGCGGGGCGATCGTCGCCGCGCGCGGCATCCGACCCGATGTCGCCGCCGACCATCTCCGGCATGCGCAGGTGCTGGCTCCACGGATGCGGGGAGAATCGGACCTCTACGGGACCCTGTTCGGTCCGGCCAATGTCGGCATTCACTCCTGCGCCGTCGCGCTGGAATCGGGTGATCCGGACAGGGCCGCGCGCCAAGGTTCGGCACTCGAACTGCCCGCCGGCATTGCGCCTCCGCGCGCAGGCCACCACTGGCAAGACGTGGCGCGCGCCTGGGTGCTGGTCGGCCAGCCGGACAAAGCCCTCCGAGCGCTCTACACCGCCCGCGCCGCCGCTCCTCAGCAAACCCGCCTGCACCCCTCGGTCCGCGAGACCGTCTACGCCATCGCCTCCGCCCAGCGCCGCCGGTCCGACAACCTCCTCGGTTTCGCGCACTGGCTCGGGGCCAGTCTGTAGTTCGCACAGGTTCGGAGGACTTCGCACAAGTTGTGGCACCCCAGTTCTCGCCACACCCTGTGCGAGGTCGAAACAATGGCTGGGGGGAGCGGCGGCTCGGGGGGACGTAGTGTGGGGGCGTGAGCGCCGATCCGTACTGGAATCACAACACGCATTACCATCCGTGGCTGATCGCGCAGGTGCCGGAGTCCGCTCGTACCGCGCTCGATGTGGGGTGTGGCGACGGGCTGCTGGCGGCGAAGCTCGCCGATCGCTGCGGATCGGTGCTCGGTGTCGACGTGGACGGTGGGATCATCGCCGAGGCCGCGGTTCCGGCGAATGTTCGTCTCGCGCAGGCGGATTTCCGGGAGCTGGACCAGACCTTCGATGTCGTGACTGCGGTGGCGACGCTGCATCATGTGCCGCTGGTCGAAGGGCTCACCGCGCTGCGCGATCTGGTCGCGCCGGGCGGCACGCTGGCCGTGGTCGGGCTGTGGAAGATGAGTATCGGCGCGGACGCCGCGTATCTTCCGCTGCTGCCCGCGATCTGGGCCATCGATAAACGCCACGGCGGCAGCCGGGGGCCGGGTTTCACCTGCCGCGATCCGGAGGACACGCTGCCGGAGATCCGCGCGGCGGCCGCCGACGTGCTGCCGGGCGCGCGGATCCGGCGCAGACTGATGTGGCGTTACACCCTGCTGTGGCGTAAGCCCGCGTGATCAGCGCAGCTGTTCGATCACCGGGGCGAACGCGTCCATGTACGGTTCGAGCACCGTGATGTAGGAGATGCCGTACTGTTCGCGCCGTTCGCGCAGCCGCTGCGCCATCTCGGCCGGGGTTCCGAACAGCAGGGTCGGCAGCTCGTCGGGTGCGTCGCCGGGCAGGACGTGCCCGTATTCGTCCAGCAGGGCGGCGCGTTCGCTGGGCGGCACCACCGCCTGTACCAAGATGTTGAGTTCGACTCGCTCGGCGCGCTCCCCCAGCAGCTCTCGCACGTACCGGACCCGTTCGGTAGTGGCTTCCACGCCGGCGAGCGTGAGTGCCCCGCCTCCCCTGGACGCCGCACCGGTGAGGCCGACGATGTCGGCCTGGGTGGCGGCCAGCTTCAACAGCCGGTCGCCCCAGCCCGCGATGAGCAGCGGCGGCCCACCCGGCTGCACCGGCCGCGGCTGATACTCGGAATCCGCGAACAGCTTCCGCAGCGTGGCGACGGTGTTCTCGAGGTGGGCAACCCGCTGACCACCCGTGCCGAACGGGATGCCCGCCGCCTCGAACTCGGCCTGCACATAGCCCGCGCCGAGCCCGAGTTCGACGCGCCCGTCGGTGAACTGATCCACGCCGGCCACCTCGCGGGCCAGCAGCACCGGGTTGTAGAAGGGAGTGTTCAGGACGAACGTGTTGAGCCGGACCCGCTCGGTGGCTTCGGCGGCGAGCACGATCGTCGGGAACGGTGCGGGCAGCCCGAGATGATCGGCCACCCCGACCACGTCGTAGCCCTGTGCTTCGGCCCGGCGGCATTTGGCGACCCACGCCTGCCTCGACTCCGGGACCACCATGTTCACACCGAACCGGAACTCACGCTGTGTGCTCACTGCTCTTGTGTACCAGGACCGTCGGTGTGCGCCCGGAACTGGGAGGCCCGAGTCGTTCGCCGCAAAATCTCCCGACGCGGCAACCGCACCCGGCTGAGCCGGCGCGAATCTGCTGACGGTGAACGGCCGGATCGCGTCAGCCGCCGCCGGCGGTCCCCATATCGACGCAGCGTCGCCCGCCTCCCAGCCCGCCCGCGCCGCCTCTCTGCACAGGACGGCGCGGGCGGACGCAGGACGCCGGGTGCGCGAACCGCGATCAGCAGGCGACGCAGGCGGCGGCGGCCACGCTCGCGCCCGACAACGCCGCCGCCGACGCGGCGACCCGGCCGGAGCGCCACCATGCGGAGACCCGCCGCGCGGCACCGGTATCGGTGTCCGCGCTATTCCCCTCCCGCCGGCGCAGCCGACGAAGCAATCCGAGCATCGCGACGATCAACGTTGCGGTGATCATGAGCGGACTCCTTACGTGTGAGCAGGTTCGGCCGCACTCGAGCGGGCACCCGAGGGCATCGGCACCATGCCGAGCCGCAGCAGGCTCTCAGCGGTGTCGCGCACCGACTCGCGGACCGGGCGCATGGTCCAGCCGAGTTCACGTCGGGCGCGTTCGGCACTGAGGCGATCGACCTGCCCCAGCGACGGAACCGTGAGCCGCACGGTCTTGTCCACCACGGCGATGGCGCGCACCAGCAGATCGGGCAGTTGACGGGTCGGCACCCGGAAGCCACGCGGGCCGAATTCCTCGGCCAGCAGGCGTCCGAGATCACGCATCCAGAGATGTTCGCCCGCACAGATATAACGTTTGCCCGCCGCCTCGGGCGTTTCCATGGCCAGCCGGTGCGCGACCGCGAGATCCCGCACGTCGACCGTCGCCCACCCCACCCGTGGCGAGCCGGGGACCTGTCGGCCGAGCAGCATCCGCACCGGTTCGTGGGAGGTGCTCGTCGCCGTCGACAGCGCCGGGCCGAGGACCATGCCCGGATTAACGACCGTCAGCTCGGGGCCCTCGGGGTTCCCGGCGGCGAACTCCCAGGCCGCGCGCTCGGCGAGGGTCTTGCTCTTCTGATAGGCGGGACTGCGCTCCACGACGGTCCAGTCGGCCTCGGTGCGCACCGCGTCGGTGCGGTGACCGTGCGCGATGGCGGCGATCGAGGAGGTCAGCACGACCCGTCGCACGGTGCCCGCGGCGGCGGCCGCCCGCAACACCCGCAGTGTGCCGTTCACGGCGGTGTCGATCATTTCCTGTTCGTCGTCCGGCGGTGCGGAGGGGAACGGTGAGGCGACGTGCAGGACGTAGTCGCAACCGGAGACGGCCGCGGCCCAGCCCTCGTCGTGGTCGAGATCGGCGGCGGCGAACTCGATCTCGCCACCGGCCCGCTCGGCGAGTTCGACCAGGTGCTCGCGCTTGCGCGCGTCGGTGAGGCTGCGCACGGTGCCGCGCACCGCGTATCCGTGGTTCAACAATTCGGCGATGACGTGCCCGGCGATGAAGCCGGTGGCGCCGGTGACAAGTACTCGTGTGCCCATGATGACAACCCATCGAGAGAAGGAAGGACGCGACGCATCTAAGCGGCGCTCAGATAATCTAAACACTGCCCAGATTGGTTTGTCCAGTGTCATTCGCATACGCTCGGACGGTGACCCGGACCTCGTATCACCACGGCGCCCTGCGTGAGGCCTTGCTCGCGGCCTGCCTGCGGTTGATCGAGACCGAGGGCATCGCGGCGGTGAGCCTGCGCCGGGTGGCCCGTGAGGCGGGGGTGAGTTCCGGTGCGCCCTACCACCATTTCGCCGACCGGGCCGCGCTGCTGGCTGATCTGGCGACCGAGGGATTCCGGAAGCTCGGCAGCGACGTGGCCGCCGCCAGGGACGCGGCGCCTACCCCACTGGCCGGATTGACCGCCATCGCCGACGCCTATGTGCGCTTCGCCCGGGACAACCCCGGTTACTTCCGGCTGATGTTCCGGCCGGAGCTGTCCCAACCCGACAAACACCCCGAGACCAGGGCCGCGGGTGAGGCCGCCTTCGCCGTGCTCGCCGACGCGGTCGCCGAGTGCGTCGGCGCGGGCGAGCTCCCCGCAGACAAGGCCGACACGCTCGCGGTGACGCTGTGGGGCCTCGCGCACGGCCTCGCCTCGCTGTGGCTGGACGGGCAGCTGGAGAAGCGCAGCGCGCTGATGGGCACCACCGCGCCCGAACTGGTCGCCGACATCATGCGCAACGTCAACGCCCTGATCGCTCCCGGCTCCTGAAACAACCGGCTTGCGTCGGCGCGCCCCGGCCCGCATCCTGAGCACGTGTTCGTCGCGCCCCGTTATGGAACGGGTTCCCTGTCCGATCTGTTTCCCTCCGTCCTGGCCGGTTTCGGGGTCCCCGGCGAGCACGATCGCCTCGGGCTCGAGCTCGGGGTGGACCGGGTGTGTGTGCTGCTGATCGACGGTCTCGGCGCCGAGGCACTGGCCGAGCACGCCGAGGTGGCGCCGTTTCTGTCCGGCCTTGCCCCCGCCGTGCTGACGGCCGGCTTCCCGACCACGACGGCGACCAGTGTCAGTTCCCTCGGCGCGGGCGTGCCGCCCGGTGAGCACGGCATCGTCGGCTATCTGTTGCGAGTGCCGGGGCAGGACCGGTTGTTCGATCCGCTGGGCTGGCGGCTGTTCGGCGCCCAGCACAAGGGCGATCTGCTCGAACAGCTCGTGCCCGAGCAATTCCAGCCCGGCGCAACGGTCTTCGAGCGGGCCGCCGCGCACGGTCTCACCGTGACGCAGGTGGCACCGCGCTACCAGGCGGGCTCCGGGCTGACTCGCGCGGTGCTGCGCGGTTGCGCGTTCCGGCCCAACTTCTCGGTGGGCGATCTGGTGGCGGGCGTGGTCGAGGCGCTGGCGGAGCCGCGTTCGCTGGTCTACGCCTACCACGGCGAACTCGACACCACCGGGCATGTGCGCGGGCCGTCCTCGCAATCCTGGCTGCTCGAGCTGGCGCACGTGGACCGGATCGCCGCCGATATCGCCGCACGCATGCCCGCGGGTTCGGCGCTCATCGTCACCGCCGACCACGGCATGGTGGAACTCGGCGACACGATCGATTTCGATGCCGAACCCGGCTTGCGCGAGGGCGTGCACCGGCTCGGCGGAGAACCGCGCGCACGCCACGTCTACACCACCGACGGCGCCACCGACGACGTGATGTCGGCCTGGCGGGAACGCCTCGGCGCCGGATTCCAGGTGCTCACCCGCGCGGAGGTCATCGACTGCGGCTGGTTCGGGCCGACGGTATCGCCGCAGGTGCATGAGCGGATCGGGGATCTGGTGGTGGTGGCCCGCGATACCGGCGGGGTGGTGCGCACGCACGCCGAACCACTGCAATCGGCGCTGCCCGGCCATCATGGCTCGCTCACCCCGGCCGAGATGAACGTCCCACTCCGCGTGTTCACCAGCTGAGCCTGCGACGCCGTGTCGGCCGGGCCGCCTAGGCTGTAGCCGACGGCCGGGCGAGGTGGCTCGGCCCGCCGACCAGGAGGATCACATGAACGCCACCATCGCACGGGTCGGCCTCGCTTGCACCGCCGCGGCCGCCGCGCTGGTGCTGGCCGGCTGCGACGACGTCGAACGCGCCCTCAACCGTGGCGGCGACACCCCGTGCCGGGAGTACGTGCAGCAGGACCCCGACACCAAGCGGATGACGGTCACCAAGTTCATCAAGCAGCTCAACAACATCGACCACGAACCGGCCGGCACCGCCGTCGATGCCACGATCATCCAGGTCGATCTGCTGTGCAGCTTCCAGCGCAATGCCGAGACCCCGATCAAGAACGCCGACGTGGCGGGCATTTTCATCAACAAATGACGCAGCGGTGAGCGTTGTGCGGCAAAGCGTCCCGCGAGCGGGTTCGGCTGCGCGAGGATAGGACGCGCAAGCAGGCCGGTCGGGGCCCGACCGGCGCCCGGACGACGAGAAGGACTGCGTGTGGCACGGTTTCGCACCCTGACCCAGCAGCGCACCGATCTCGAAAAGGAATGGGAACGCGTGGCCACCGCCCCTGGCGCTGCCGCCCGGTCCCCGAATACCTTGCTACGCACCGAGGTCGCGCAATCGTGGCGGCGCTCGCTCGGCACGGTCGACCCGGGGTGCACCGGCGCGCCCGGCCTCGACGATATCGGTGAGCGGTGGGCCCGCTCGCCGCTGCGGGTGCCGATCACCGAGCTGTCCGGCGCGCTCAACGACGTCGCCGTCGACGCCGGATACCTGGCCGCGGTCACCGACGCCTCCGGCGCGATCCTGTGGTCCGGTGGTGATCGCGCGGTGCGCCGGCGCGCCGAGCAGGTCAATTTCGCGCCGGGCGGCTGCTGGGACGAGGCGCACATGGGCACCAACGCGGTCTCGATGTCGCTGCTGACCGACGCCCCGAGCACGGTGTTCTGCGCCGAACATCTGGTGGCGGCCCTGCACGGCTGGGTGTGTTATTCCGCCCCGATCCACGCCCCCGACGGCAGACAGGTCGGTGCGCTCGACCTGTCGAGCTCCTGGGACCGGTCGCATCCGCTGGTCATGTCGTCGGTGCGCGCCTTGGTGACCGCGGTGGAGACCATGCTGCGTAGCGCGCAACCGCCGCCGCCGGCCGGATTGCGGCTGGAATGCCTGGGTGAAGCACGCCTGACCCGCGACGGGTGTACGATTGCGCTGCGCCCGCGTCAGCTGGAGATCCTGACCCTGCTCGCCCTCGAGCCCGACGGCTTCACCCCCGATCAACTGCACGCCGCCCTGTACGGCGATCGTCCCGTCACCGCCGCCACCCTCAAGGCGGAGGTCTCCCATCTGCGCCGCGCCACCGGCGGTCATATCGGCAACCGCCGTTATCTGCTCACCGGCCCGATCTCCTGCGACGCGGTCGATCTGCTGGCCGCCATCGCCGCGGGCGACACCACCTCGGCGGTGTGGCTGTATCGGGGTGCGCTGCTGCCGGGTTCGGATACGCCCGGAATCGCACAGTGGCGCGCGCATCTGGAAGTCGGCGTCCGCAATGCCGTGCTGGCCGGTGAGCGCGCCGATCACGCCGTCACCTTCGGGGAGCGTGTGCCCGATGACGTCGAAGTGCATGAGCACGCGCTGCGGCTGCTGCCGCCAGGTGATGTGCGGCGAGCGGTCGTCACGGCGCGTCTGCACACCGCGCTCCGCGGCTGATCCGCGCACCCTGCTCGCACACCGCCCTCTGGCCGCACAGCCCCGCTACCCGACCTGCCGCCGATCGACGCGGGCGAGACCGCCACCACCGCACCGGAATACCGGCTCAACGGATCGTGACCGAGCCGGGGCCCGGGTCAGGCTTCGGCTCCCGTCAATCTCCACCCCTGGGCGCGCTCGCGTTCGGCCCAGAATTCGGCGTACTTACCGGGCTGGTCGATCAGTTCCGTGTGGGTGCCGCGCTGGACGATGCGGCCCTCGTCGAGCACGAGGATCTGATCGGCGGCGGCGATGGTGTGCAGGCGGTGGGCGACCACGAGCAGGGTGCGGTCGGCGGCGAGGGTGCGCAGGGCGTCGGTGATCGCGGCCTCGTTCTCCGGGTCCAGCGCCGCTGTCGCCTCGTCGAACAGCACGATCGGCGCGTTCTTCACCAGCGCCCTGGCGATCGACACCCGCTGTCGTTCACCACCGGACAGGCTCACCCCGCCTTCGCCGACGCGGGTGTGCCAGCCGTCGGGCAGCCGGTCGACGATCTCGTCGACGCGCGCCGCCCGCGCCGCCGCCCGGATCTCGTCGGCACCGGCCTCGGGCCTGCCGATGCGGATGTTCGCCTCGATGGTGTCGTCGAACAGGTACACGTCCTGGAACACCATGGCGAGCTGGTCCATCAGCGCCTCGGTGGCCCAGTGCCGGACATCGACGCCGCCCACGCGGACCGCTCCGGTGTCGGCTTCCCAGAATCGAGCCACCAGCCGCAACAGGGTGGTCTTTCCCGAGCCCGAGGGGCCGACGATCGCGGTCAGCGTCCCGGGTTCGGCGGTGAACTCTACCTCCCGCAGCACCGGCCGGTCCCGGTATCCGAATCCGACACCGCGCAGGGCGATCTCGCCCGGCCGCGGCGCGCGCCGCACCGAGCCCTCCGGCAGCGCGGGCACCGACAGCACCTCATCGATGCGGTCGATGCTTTCCGACGCGATCCGCAGGGCGGCGGAATGGTCGACCAGTTCGATCAACGGTCCGGCGAAGCGCGTGATGAGCACCAGCAGCGCGATCAGTTCGGCGGCATCGAGCGAACCACCGAGGGCGAGAACGACACCCACCGCGATGAGCGCGACGAATGCCGCCTGCACGGCGGTCGAGAACGTCACCAGCGCGGTCACGGCTTTGCGGTTCATCGCCCCGTAGGCGCGCCGCTGCCCGGTCAGCGCGTCGGCCAGCAACCGGTTGCCGGTGCCGGTCTGCCCGAACGCCCGCAGCACCGGCTGGCGCTGGGCGAATTCGACGACCCTGGCCGCCGCTTCGACCTCGGCGTCGTCGATGGCGCCGAGACTGCGCGCGATCGCCTCCCGCGCCCGGGCGTGCGTGACGAGCAGCACCAGTCCGGCGATGAGCAGCGCCACCGCCAGGCGCGGATCGAACACGACCATGCCGACGGCCACCACCACCGGTGTGGTCACCGCGGCGATCACCGGCTGCATGAGGTGCGCGGGGACGGCGATGATGTTGGTCGTACCCTGCGACATGGCATGGGTGAGCCGGCCGGTGCGGTCGATGTCGAACCAGCTCAGCGGCATCCGGGCCAGCTGATCGGCGACCCGGTGGTGCAGGCCGAGCAGCAGGTCGTCACCGATGTGCTGGCCGAGCATCGCCTGCACGTAGTACACCGCGCTCGCCGCGACGGTGGTGGCCACCAGGGCGGTGAGCCACGGAGTCGCCGCGCCCGGATCGCCGGCCAGCAGGGGATGCAACACCGGTACCAGCAGCAGCACGCACAGGCCCTGCACGACGGCGAACGCGATCATCGCGGCGGTCCAGCGCCGGAAGCGGGGCCGATCGGCGGGATCGACCAGACCATAGAGTTTGCCGATCATCGGGCGTTCTCCTTCGTCAGTGCCTGCGCGGCCCACATCCGCGCGTATTCGCCGCCGGCGGCGAGTAGTTCGTCATGGCGTCCGGTTTCGACGATCCGACCGCGGGCGAGCACCACGATGCGATCGGCGCCGCGGATGGTGTGCAGGCGATGCGCGATCACCAGCAGGGTCCGGCCCGCGATCAGCCGCGACAGCGCATGCTGCACCGCCGCTTCCGATTCCGGATCGGCGAACGCGGTGGCCTCGTCCAGCACCAGCACCGGCGCGTCGGCCACGATCGCGCGGGCGATCGCGATGCGCTGCGCCTCACCGCCGGATAGTTGGGCGTCGACTCCGACCTCGCTGTCGTAGCCTCGCGGCAGTGCCATGATCCGATCGTGCATGGCCGCCGCCCTACCCGCCGCTTCGATGGTGGCGGCGTCCGCGTCGGGGCGGCCGAGCGCGATGTTGTCCCGGATCGAGGTGCGCAGCAATGACGTCTCCTGGAAGACGAACCCCACTCGCCGGTACAAATCGTCTTCGGCGATATCGCGAACGTCGACGCCGCCGATGCGCACCGACCCCTCGTCGACATCCCAGAACCGTGGCAGCAGCCGGGCCAGCGTCGATTTCCCGGATCCGGAGGCGCCGACCAGGGCGGTGACGCTGCCAGGGGTCAGTGTGAGATCGATGCCATCGAGGGCGTGGCCGCGCCCGTCGTAGGAGAACCGGACCCGTTCGAACTCGACCCGCGTGCCGTCGGGCACCGAAAGCGCTGCGGCGCGCGGAAGTTCGGGAGTGGTCAGCACCCCGGCGATCCGGTCGGCCGCGGCCCGCGCCACCTGCATGGCCAGCGCGCCGAATCCGATGGCCAGCACGGGCGCGCCGAGGCCGACCACGAGCATCGTGAAGGCGATGAGCTCGGCCGGTTCGGTCCCGAGCCATACGCCGCCGCACAACGCGACCGCCAGCAGCACCGGCGGTGAGATCAGCACCGAGGACACCGCTTCCAGCCGGTGCATCGGGCCGATCCACTCGCCGAGGAAGCGGGCCAGCTCGTCGCCGGCGCGCCGGTAGCGGTCCTGGGCTCGGTCGGCCTGCCCGAATGCCTTCACCACCGCGATGCCGTCGACGTATTCGATCACGGCGGCGTCGACCTTCTCGAGTTCGGCGTTCCAGCGCGCCATCCTGGCCGCCTCGTCACGCGACATCAACGCCGTCAGCACGAACCAGGCGAGCAGCGGAACCAGGCACACCAGCGCCAATCGCCAGTCCAGGACGAACAGGTAGACCAGCGCCATCAGGGGCGTGACCACCGCGGCTACCAGGTCGTTGATCGCATGCGCGACCAGATGATGGATGGCGGTGACGTCGTCGGTGAGCGCCCGCTTCACCTGCCCGGAGCTGCGCGCGGTGAACCAGCCGAGCGGAACCCGGCCGAGCCGGTCGACCATGGCGCGACGTAGCCCGGCGGCGACGTCGGCGTCGGCGCGATGGCTGAGGGTGTAGGCGGCAGCCGCGCAGCTGGTCCGCACCACGAATCCGAGCCCCGCGACGGCCACCCACCCCCACACCACGCCCCGATCGGCGGGCGCTTCCGCCAGCAGTTCGCGCGTGATCCCGACCACGGCGAGATAGGGCGCCAACGCCGCCAGCGCACCGACCAGTTGCAGGACGGCGGCCACCGCCAGCCGGCCACGCACGGGCGCGAGCACCGCACCGAGCCCGCCGCCGGTCCCCGACGGTGCCGCCGCCGCGGACTGCTCCGATACCGCAGTTCTCATGACACCCCCGAGCGAAATTAGATCAGTGTTCTAATTTGAAGTGTAGCGGAGAGGGCGCAGCGTGCAAGAGGTCTGCTGGACGTCGCGGCGCGGCAGGGTGGGGCGCCCCACCGCCACTCCCTCGTGCGCGGGCGTCGCTCGGCCCGCATGCCCGCCTTGGGAGGACCCGTTCACAGCTCGGCATCGGCGCTGATCTGCGACACCCGACCGCTCGTCAGCGGCCGCCGCCCCCTGCTCGGCGGCGGCCGAACCCTAGTCGCCTGCGCCCGAGCGCTGGTCGTCGCCCGGCGGCTGGTCCATCCCCGCCGAGGCCCGCAGAGCGTGCAACCGGAGCTCCAGTCCGTCGAGCAGGCGTTCGAGCGCATATCGGCCGTATTCACGCCGGACCCTGGCGCGTTCGGCGTCGTCGGCCGCGGCGAATTCGGCGACCATCCGGCGCATCCGCTCGGCGCCCGGCCCGGCCTCGGGATGGGTTTCCAGCAGCCGGTGCAGGCCGGTCAATCCGCCGCCGTCGGGGTCGCGGGCGCGCTGGTCGTCGAGGGCGATCAGGCCGAGGCAGGTGTTGAACGCGATCGAGTAGGCGGTGGCGGCTTCATCGCCCCAGCCGGCGTCGAGCATGCGGGACACTCCGGCATCGAGGACGGGCACGAGTCGTTCGGTCTGCGGTCCGTTGCGCAACAGCCATGCGGCGACGCCGGGGTAATCGGCCAGCTGGTCGATCATCGCGGTGAGCACCCGGTGCAGCAGGGTCCGCCAGTCGGTGTCGTCGAGCGGCAGGCGCATATCGGCGTAGACCCTGTCCACGACCGCGGCGCAGACCCTTTCGCGATCGCCGATGTGGTGGTAGATCACCGACAGCGAGGTGTCCAGCCGGGCGGTGAGGTCACGCATGGTCCAGCCGTCGAGGCCGCGCTCGGCGGTCAGCGCGACGGCGGCGTCGGTGATGGCCGCGGGGGTCAGGCCGGTCCGGTAGGCGCGTCGAGCCACGTGGCGCTAGCGGTTCTTGGCCGGGCGGTTGGTGGCTTCGCGGCGTTCGGCTTCCTTGGCCTTGATGCGAGCGTTCTCGGCCTGCACGGCGGCGTAGTTCTCGCGTTCGCGGATCAGCCATTCCGGCGGATCGGCGAGCAGGGCGGCGATCTCGTCGGCGGTCAGCGCGTCGGAGACTTCGGCGCGGGCCAGGCCGCTGTTGGAGACGCCGAGCTTGCGTGCGGTGATATCGCGCGGGAAGGGGCCGGTGCGGCGTAGGTCGGTCAGCCACTGCGGCGGGTCGGTGCGCAGCTTGTCGAGCTCGGCTCGGGAAATCGGGGTGTTGCGGAATTCCTCGGGAGCCGCCGGAAGGTAGATGCCGAGTTTGTTCGCCGCCGTCAACGGCTTCATGGTCTGCGGTTTCTTGTCCGGGCTCACCGATACAGCGTACTGGGCCCGGCCGCGGGCAGGTGGCGGCGGGCCGTGCGCATACGCTGATACGAATGAGCCGCTTCGCTTCGACCGATATCGTGCGTCTGCGCTGGTTCGTCGCGGTCGCGCGGGAACTGCATTTCGCACGGGCGGCGAAGGCGCTGCACATTTCGCGCCAGCAGCTCAGCCGGACCGTGATCGAGTTGGAGAACGAGCTGGGCACCAAGCTGTTCGTGCCGGGCGCCGGTCCCACCCAGCTCACCGATGACGGCTCCCGGCTCCTGGCCGAGGCCGAGGAATTCATCGCCGCGGCCGAGGCCGAGCACGCCGGCGACGCACCGGCCGAGATCACCGGGCTGCGGGTGGGTTTCGTGCCCGGTGTGACGGTGTCGAAGTGGCAGCGGATCTGGGCCGAACGGTTCCCCGAGACCCCGCTGGACCTGGAACCCATCGCGCAGGCCGATCAACTCACCGCCCTGCGGGAAGGCCGGGTCGATATGTGCTTCGTCCGGCTCCCCCTCGACGACGCGAGCCTGAGCGCGATCCCGCTCTACCGCGAGCTGCCCGTGGTCGTGGTGCCGAAGGAGCATCCGATCTCGGTGTTCACCGAGGTCACCCTCGCCGATCTGGCCGAGGAACACCGCCAGGACACCAGCGATCTCGACCGCGCCGCAGGCAGTATCGAACTGGTCGCCGCCGGTGTCGGCGTGGCGATCGTGCCGCATTCGATCGCCCGGCTGCACGCCCGCCGCGACGTGGTGTACCGGACCGTGACCGACGCACCCGACACCGGAATCGCGTTGGCGTGGCCGTCGGAGCAGACCACGGAGCTGGTCGAAGAGTTCATCGGCGTGGTCCGCGGCCGCTCGCCGCGCAGTTCGCGTTCGCCGTCCTCCGATCGGGCCGACTCGGCGCGCACCGGCAAGAAACCGGCCGCCGGCAGGAAGCCGGGCAAGAACGCGGCCGCCGCGAAGCAACGATCGACCGGCGCGCGCACAGGTGCCAAGAAACCCGTCCGGCGGCGTGGGCGCTAGACCCGTCGACGGCACCAACGTGACACCAACCTTTGCCCTCCATAGTTTCCGGCATCGAGGATGTCCGCAGCAGCCACGAGGAGCAGCGATGTGCTGGTTCGAACCCGAATCCGAGACCGCCACGACCGACGCCCCGGCCCCCGCACGCTGATGCCGGACCGCAGTGTCCGCGGCGATGCCACCGAGGCGGCGCGCTCGGTGTTGCGGCACGTGATCGACGAGCACGGCCCGGTGACGTTGCTGCTGAGTTCGGGCGCGGCGACCCCGATCTGCCTGCGCACCCGCGATTTTCAGCCGGACGACGGTGATGTGCTGGTGGCCCGCCTGCCCTGGCACACCGAATTCTGGATGAGCGGCGACAACTACGCCCGATACGCCCGCGATCACCTCACCATCGACGTCGGGCCGGATACCGGCGCCGCGGCCACCGCCTCGCTGGAGTCGGCCGAGGGAGCACGGTTCGTGCTGCACGTGCGGCCCCTGGATGCCGACGAGGCGGCCGCCGCCGCGGCCGCTCCCCCACCCCGAACAGGTGCGGACCGGCTGCGCTGATTCAGCGGTAAGGGTCGGTGATGTCCCGTAACCGGGTGAGCGCACGACGCAGCTGTGCCGTCGCTCGTGGTCCGAGATGCCGGCTCCATTCGTGCTCGACCTCGGCGGCGACCGCGTTGGCCACCGCGGTCGCGCGCCGACCACGCGCCGACAGCCGCACCAGGCGCGCGCGACCGTCAGTGGGATCCGGAACCCGTTCCACGTAGCCCGCGCGCTCGAGTTGATCGACCAGGAAGCCCGCGGTCTGCTTGGTGACCTGCGCCTGCTCGGCGAGTTCGGTGAGCCGGGTGCCGTCGGGGCCGATGCGCTGCACGATTCGCGCCTGAGCCAGGGTGATGTCGGCGTACCCGGCCTCGGCCAGGGCCGCGAAGACCCGGTTCTCCATCGACCGATACGGCAGGTACAGCAGCAGCCCGAGCGGCGGTTCATCGGCGGAACGCTCCACGGCAGCCCCTTCCACACTCTTGCGACAAGTCAGGTTCTCTGACTAAACTAGTCAGAGAACCTGATTAATTCTACGTGCAGGTGATGGCCATGGACCGCGAACAGAGCTGGTGGGCGATCGAGCAGCAACGCCGTGCCATCGCCGCCCTGCTCGGCGAGCTCACCCCCGCCGAATGGGATACCCCGTCACTGTGCGCCGGCTGGCGGATCCGCGACGTGGCGGCCCACGTCGCGATGACCACGCAGCCGCTCTCGCTGTGGGCGATATTGCGCGAATTCGCCCGCGCCCGTGGCGATTACAACGCGCTCGTCGACACCATGGCGCGCGCGCACGCCCGCCGCCCGACCGCCGAACTGGTCGCCGAAATCGGCGATACGGCCGCGTGCCGAGACCTGCCGATGGTCACCAACTACCGCAATGTGCTCTTCGACGTCATCGTGCACGGCCAGGACATCTCCCTGCCGCTGGGCCGGCCGATCCCGGTCCCCGTCGAGGCCGCCGCCGCGGCGGCGACCCGCGCGTATTCGGTCGGCTGGCCGGTCTGGAAGCGCAGCCGGCTCCAGGGCCTTCGGCTCAGCGCCACCGATATCGCATGGTCGGCGGGCCAGGGCAGTCCGGTCGAGGGACCCATCGTCGCACTGCTGCTCATGATCACCGGCCGCCCTGCCGCGCTCGACCAGCTCGCGGGCGCGGGCGTCGCGGAGATCGCCGCCCGCTGGGATCAACGCGTCTGAGCCGCTCAGGGCGGGGCGGGATGCTCCTCCAGCCACAACCGGGCCCGGCGCGCCGACGCGCGGCAGAGCCAGGCGTCTTCGATGATCTCGGCGAGTTCCTGCCGAGTGAGCTGGTTCAGATGCGCCGTCCGCACCAGCACCGAGGGGTGGCCGTCGAAATGCGGGGTGGTGAAGAACGGAGTGGTGCGGTCCTGCACCAGCGCCAGTTTGTCGCCTTCCGACGGCACCCAGAACATGATCACGTCGTCGTACTTCTCCCCGGTCTCCGGGTCGACGGCGTCGGGACGCGGGGTGCGGAAGAACACGAACGATTTGCCGCCCACCTGGTAGACGGCATTGCCGTGCGGACCGTCCACGCGTGTCACATGCGGCATCGCGGAGGCCAGTTCGTGCACGTCGGCCAGGCGCGCGGGCCGTGATCGACTCGGCATGCCGCCAGGGTAGGCCCGGGCGGCATACCGAGTCGACGGTTCAGCGTCCTGGCAGGAACCGCAGGTTGCGGGCGATGGTCATCAGGAACCGCTGCCACTTGTCCTGCGACAGCATCGGCGGCGGGTCGAGGTTCATGAACCGGGTGACCACGACGGTCTGCGGTTCGGTGAACTTCAGCAGCCCGTCGGCGCCGTGCCTGCGGCCGACACCGGAAATCCCCATGCCGCCCATCGGCGCACCGGTGGTCCCCCAGGCCGGCGCGTAACCCTCGTCGACACAGACGGTGCCCGCGCGCAGCCGCTGCGCGATCTGCTCGCCCTCGGACGGACTTGCCGCCCACACGCTGGCATTGAGGCCGTACTCGGTGTCGTTGGCCAGCCGCACCGCCTCGTCGACGGAATCCACCGGGTAGATCGAGACCAGCGGGCCGAAGGTCTCGTTGCGCCCGCATTCCATCTCGTCGGTGACCTCGGCGAGCACCGTCGGTTCGAAGAACAGCGGCCCGAGGTCGGGACGGGCCTTACCGCCGGTGAGCACCTTCGCGCCCTTGGACGTCGCATCGGCGACATGCTTGGACACCGTCTCCAGCTGCGATTCGGAGATCAGCGAACCGATATCGGTGGAGAAGTCGTAGGCCACACCGAGTTTCGCCGCCTCGGTCGCGGCCACGAACTTGGTGGTGAACTCCTCGGCGATCGACCGCTCGACGTAGATCCGTTCGATCGAGATGCACAGCTGGCCGGCGTTGGAGAAACAGGCACGCACCGCCGCCTTGGCCACCTTGTCCAGGTTCGCCCCGCGGGTGACGATCATCGGGTTCTTGCCGCCGAGTTCGGCGGAGAATCCGATCAGCCGCTTACCGCACTGCTGGGCCAGGGTCTGCCCGGTGGCCGAGGAGCCGGTGAACATCAGGTAGTCGCAGGAGTCGACGATCGCGGTGCCGACCACGGTGCCCGGTCCGGTCACCACGGCCAGCAGATCACGCGGCAGACCCGCACGGTAGAGCAGCTCGGCACCGGCCAGCGAGGAGAACGGGGTCTGGCTGTCCGGCTTGACCACCACCGCGTTACCCGCCAGCAGCGCCGGAATCGAATCACCGATGGACAGCAGCATCGGATAGTTCCAGGGCGCGACCACACCGACGACGCCCTTGGGCTGGGTGCGCACCTGGGCGCGGTTGAGCACCGGGAACGCGCCGGGCACCTTGTGCGGTTCCAGCAGCCCCGGCGCGACCCGGGAGAAGTAGCGGGCGGCCAGCATCAGGCCCATGACCTCTTCCTGGGCCGCCCAGCGCGCCTTACCGGTCTCGGCCTGGATGACGTCCATCAGGTACTCGCGCTCGTCGACGATCAGCGCCCGGTAGCGCTCGAAGACGGCGGCGCGTTCGGCGGCCGGGCGGGCGGCCCAATGCGCCTGGGCGGCCCTGGCTCTGGTGAACGCGTCGGCGACGTCGTCGGCGGTGCCGACCGGCACCGTGCCGAGCGGACGTCCGGTGAACACCTCGGTGATGGTTCTGCTGGGGCGTGCCTCGGCGCCGTCGATCGCCGCGAGGGCGCTCAGTCGGGCGAAGACGTCGGCTTCCGGCGCGGGCATCAGTGCCTCCTCGATGTGGGTTACTCGTCGGTACACACAATCTACCCACACCGGAGACGCCATGGTGCCCGGTGTCACAATCGCGCAGAACCGCCCGGGCGCGACGCGAGCCGGACCGGCCGCTGCCATGTCAAATCCGGTCCCGCTCAACGGGACCCGAATACCGATTCGGTCACGATGGCGTTTATGTTGTGCCGATGTTCAGAGCGAGGCTCGGTGTCCGGGCACGGATACTGGCGATCGCCCTCATTCCCAGCCTGACTCTGCTGGTAGTCGGCGTTGGTGCAGCGGGGTACCTGGTCGACCGGGGCAATCACGGCAAACAGTGGGCCGAGGCCATGCAGGCGGCCATCGACCCGACCCGTCAGCTGCTGGACGCGGTGCAGCAGGAACGGCGGCTCACCCTCACCCACCTGGCCGGAGATCCCACCGCGGCCGCGGGCCTGGCGTCCATCCGGCCCCGGGTCGACGCGGCGTTTCAGGCGTTGATCGAGGCGTCGATTCCGCTCCAGGAGCTCTCACCCGAGACCGTGGGCGCCGATGTCGGCGGCTTCGTCACTCTCGGTCAGCAGCTGGCCATGGTGCGCGATGCCGCCGACGCCAGGGCTCTGCCGACGCCGGACGCCTACACCTTCTACACCCGGGTCTTCGATGTGCTCACCATCGGCACGCAGATGGCGCAGCGGTCGGCGCCGGACCCGGCCGTGGTCGTGCAGCTGGCGTTGTCGACCCGGCTCATCTACGGCCTCGAAGCCGTCTCGCGCAGCAACGCGCTGGCCGAGGCGGCGCTGGTGAACGGCTCGGGTGTGGTCGCGCTGCCGGAGGAGTTCATCGCCCAGGCAGGCACCCATCGCACCACGCTGCCCCCGCTGGCCGCCGATCTCGAACCGGCCTTCCGAGACAAGCTGCAGGCCGTGCTGGCGAGCCCGGCCTGGCAGGTGCTCGCGTCGACCGAGCAGGCGCTCACTCAGCGCACCTTCGACCGGCCCGAGGCCACCGAGCCGTCGCAGACATCCTCCGGGGAGACCGCCTCCGGCCGCACCGGCACCCGTACCACGGCCGATGACGAACCGGCGCCACTGCCCGCCACGATCGAGCAATGGCGGGACGCGGAGGCCGAGGTCAACAACGCGCTGCTCGATATCTGGGACATGCACAACCGGCACGCCCAGCAGATGTCCCGAGATTCGGCCACCGAGTCCGCGGCCGCCTCTCTGGCTCTCGGCGTCACCGTGCTGCTCATCAGCATCGGCGCCTTCCTGGTCTCGCTGGTGCTGGCGAACCGGTTCATCCGCAGGCTGAAGCGATTGCGCGATCAGACCTTGGCGCTGGCCGACGAAAGCCTGCCCGGCATGCTCGCTCGCCTGCGCGCCGGCGAGCAGGTCGATCCGGTGGCCGAAGCGCCGCGCCTGGACTTCGGCCGCGACGAAGTCGGCGCGGTGGCAACGGCCTTCGAGCACGCGCATGCCGCCGCGGTCACCGCCGCCGTCACCGAGGCCCGCACCCGCGAGGGTGTGCGCGCGGTGTTCCTCAATATCGCCCACCGCAGCCAGATCGTCGTACACCGCCAGCTGGAGATCCTCGACGCGGCCGAACAGCGCGAAGAGGATCCGGCCATGCTGGACACCCTGTTCCGCCTCGACCATCTCGCCACCCGCGAACGCCGCAACGCCGAGAACCTGATCATCCTCGGCGGCGGTGAGCCGGGCCGTCGCTGGCGCAACCCGGTGCCGCTGATCGACCTGGTGCGCAGCGCGATCGGGGAAACCCTCGACTACACCCGGGTGCGCCTCGGCACCCTGCCGCAATCGCGGATCGCCGGCAACGGAGTCGCCGACCTGGTGCATCTGCTGGCCGAATTGGTCGACAACGCCACCTCGTTCTCGCCGCCGCAATCGCGGGTGGAGGTGACCGGCAATATCGTCGGCAAGGGGCTGGTCGTGGAGATCAGCGACCAGGGCATGGGAATGAATGCCGACGAACTGGCGCGGGTCAACGAGATGCTCGCCGATCCACCCGATTTCGGCGTGGCCACCTTGTCGGCCGATTCCCGGCTCGGGCTGTTCGTGGTCGGCCAGCTGGCCGCACGCCACGACATCTCGGTGCGGTTGAGCGAATCCGATTACGGCGGGGTGCGGGCGATCGTGCTGGTTCCGTCGAAGCTGCTGCTGCCGGGCGAGACCGGCGCCGCGCCCAGCGAGCCGGTGACCAAGCCGCAACGTCGACCGGCGTTGCCCGCGGCGAGCGAGCCGGTAACGCGCGCCGTGCAATCGGCGCCCGCACCGATAGCGACCCTGCTGGCCGACCCGCCGCCCGCGCCCACGCCCGCACCGCGGCCGGCCGAGCCGGTGGAGCGCACCGCCGATGGTCGTCCCGCTTTACCCCGGCGGAATCGGCAGACTAGTCTCGCACCGCAATTGGCGCAGCCGGTCACCCCGCAGCCCGCCTCGCAGCGACCTCGCACCGCCGAACAGGCCCGAGATCTGATGTCGGCCATCGAGAACGGCACCAGACAAGGTCGCAAGCCGCTGCCCGCCGACGATTCCGTCGCGCCGGCGCCGCCGAGCTCGACCCCGAAGGAACAGGAAGGCTAAGTGTCCACTTCCCCCGCAAGTGATCTCAACTGGCTGCTCGACGATCTGGTCGAGCGGCTGGCCGGCGTCCGGTACGCGGTCGTCCTGTCCACCGACGGTTTGCTGCTCGGTCATTCCGACGGGATCGCCCGTGAGGACGGCGAGCATTTCGCCGCCATGTCCTCCACGCTCTACGGTCTGGCCCGCAGCGCGGGCAGCCGGTTCGACGGCGGCGGGGTACGTCAGGCCGTCATCGAACTCGACCGCGCCGTGCTGTTCGTGACCTCCGCGGGCGATAACGCCTGCCTGGCTCTGCAGGCCTCGGAGACAGCGAATCTGGGCATGGTGGCCTATGAGATGAACCTGACCGTGCAGCGGGTGGGCAATTACCTGTCGACCACCGCCCGCAATGGCGCCGCCGAGGTCGAATCCCAGGCGTGATGTGGTGGGTTCGTTATGACGCGTATGGGTGAGCCGTGGTTCGACGAGGCGGCGGGTCCGCTGGTGCGGCCCTATGCGGTGACGCGTGGGCGCACGATGGGCGCCGCACACGATCTGGACATGCTCACCGCGGTCGTCGCGGCGCGTCCCGCACCGACCATGCGGCGTGTCGAACCCGAATACGCGCAGATCGTCGCGGAGTGTGTGCAGCCGCGATCGGTGGCAGAGGTGGCGGCCACCTTGAAACTGCCACTGGCAGTGACCAAGATTCTCGTCGGAGATCTGATCGGTGACGGGCACCTGATCTTCCGGGCTCCGGTGCAACCGGAGGCCGGGCCCGGCGACCTCAACGTATTGCGAGCGGTACTGGATGGAATCCGAAAAATTTGACCCTGCCCGGCTCGACCCGAACGGGGTGCCGCATCTGGCTGCCTCGGTGAAGGTTCTCATCGCGGGCGGATTCGGTGTCGGCAAAACGACACTCGTCTCCGCCCTGAGCGAGATCACGCCGCTGCGCACCGAAGAGATGATCACCGAGATGAGCGCCGGGGTCGATGACCTGTCCGGTGTCGAATCCAAGACCACCACCACGGTGGCACTGGATTTCGGCCGGATCACCATCGACAGCGATCTCGTGCTGTACCTGTTCGGTACGCCGGGACAGGACCGGTTCTGGTTCCTGTGGGATGAGCTGGCCCGCGGCGCGCTGGGCGCGGTGGTGCTCGCCGACACCCGCAGGCTCGGCAACTCCTTCGCGGCGATCGACTACTTCGAACGCCGCAAACTGCCGTTCCTGGTGGGCGTCAACTGTTTCGACGGCGCACCCCGCTACACCACCGACGAGGTCCGCGACGCCCTGGACCTCGACCCGGAGACCCCGGTGATGCTGTGCGACGCCCGTGACCGCGTCTCGTCGAAGAACGTCCTGCTCAGCCTGATCGAACACCTCATCGACCGGGCCACCCGAGCCCACGTCACCACCTGACCGCCGCCCGGGAGGGCAGGCGGTGCGCCGCGGCAGCGCGGTGCGGCAGATCGGCCCGTCGCCGGGCAGACTGCGGCGGTTCGGATCGCGGAGGGAAGCCCGCGGCGGTTCGGCCCGCCCAATGCGGCCTGCAGCGGCTCGGCCCGCACACGACCGCCCGCAGCGGGGCTCGGCCCGCACACGACCGCCCGCAGCGGTTCGGCCCGCACTGAGCTCCGGGCGACGGCTCGTCCGCAGCGGGCAGCCCGCCGCGGGCAGACGGCACGGTCAGAACGGTGAGTTCGCGCGAACACCGGTGCGGCGCAAGGTCAGTTGGTGTGGCGTTCGGTGGCGAGGTGATGGCCGCGGATACCGTCGACGGTGAGGTCGTCGAGGCAGCCGGTGAGGCGGCGTTCGGTATGCGGGCCGAGGGCCGGTTCGAGGACAACGGTCCAGCGGGTGCCGTCGTTGGATGGACCCGCGACCAGGCGGACGTGGTTGGCGATGCTGGCGCATTCCTCCCACAATCGCAGCGCCGCAGCGGGACCCGGGGTCCGCGCGCGGGCGTCGAAATGGATGATGGTGCGGCTACCCGCTGCCCCGCTGTCGGTTTCGAACTTCATGCTCGTCGCCATCGCGGACAGGCCCGCGCCGGTGACGATCGCCAGCAGCGCGAGCACCAGCACCCGGCGCACGGCTCACCACCGTGCGCCGGTCAGCGGCCCGCGCAGCAACCGCAGACGATCCGGCGGCGGGGTCAGGAACCCGGCCTCGGGCAGCCGCAGCCGCTCCAGGCCGGTGAGGATGCGGCGTTCGGCCGCCGGGCCAGCGGTCAACCGGGCGAGACGCTCGACCAGCCACGCCACTCCGGTCAGCAGGACACCACCGGCGAGCAGCACCGGAACGAACACCCCGAGCCGGTCCGGCCGGGCCAGCCAGGCGAAGCCGACCCGCGATTGCGGTACCGCCGCGTGCACGATGCGGGCCGTGCTGTCGTGGTCGGCACGGCTGCGTTCGCCGCCGTCACCGAGTTCACGCTGGATCGCGCGCAACCGCTTGGTCAGCACCATCGCCACCAAGGCGATCTCGGCCGCGATGAACAGCGTGGCGGTGAGGATCGCCCGATTCCACTCCCAGCGATATAGATACACGAAAACATAGGTGCCGGTGGCGATCAGCGAAGCGACCGCCAGCAACATCCCGAGACCACGCGCGTTCATCCCCGGCCCTCCTGTTCCACGCACACCCGCACCTGGCCGGTGCGCCCGTCGAGTTCGACGACCGCGCCGTCCGGCAGCCGCCTGGTCGCCTCCGGATAGCCGACCACCACCGGAACACCCTGCTCGCGCGCCAGGATCGCGACATGGCTGAGCGGGCTGCCGGTTTCGGCGATCAGCCCGGCCAGCCGCGGCACGACCACCGCCAGCCGCGGATCCAGATGCCGCACCACCAGCACCGAACCCTCCGGCGGCCGGTCGCCCATATGGACGATGCCGCGTCCGGACCCGCCGCCCGCCCCGACACCGCAGTCGCCGGTTTCCGGTGCGCCGCCCACCGGGACCGGCCAGCCGTCCTCGGCGAGCCGGAACCGCGTCGGCAGCTGGACGACGGCCCGGGTGGGCGACCCATCGGCCGCGGGTTGTCCGCCCTCCGCGGTGAGGGGCCCGGGCGCGTCCACGCGCGCGGCACCTGCGGTCTCGCCGGCATCGATGCCATACGCCGCGCCCTCACCCGCATCGGCCCGACGCAGCGGCGTGCGGCCGGTGACGGCGACGAGGTCGTCGAAGCTGAGCAGGGCCACCGATTCCACCGAGTCCAGGGCGCCCTCGGCCGCGAGGCGGGTGCCCAGTTCCCAGGCCGCGCGGGCGCCGAGTTCCTGCACCCAGCGGGCCCGTAGCCGCAAGGCTTCCCGCGCCAGCGCCAGGGCACCGGGGTCGAACTCCGCGATCGGTGCGTAGGCCTGATCGAGATCCGGTGGCGCGGTGCGGGGTCCGATGCGTGGCGGGGTCAGCGCCAACACCACCGGGTATTCCTCGATGACGCGGTCGGCGGCCATGCCCGCGGCCCGCGCCTCGGTGAGGGCGGCGAGCGCCATCGCCGCCGCGGTGGGAGCGGATTCGCGGGGGCTTGCCAGCATGCCGGCCAGTGCCTCGTATCCGTGCAGCGCGGTCAATGCCGTGCGGGAGTTGTCCAGGACGGCCAGCAGTTGGGTGCGGCTCAACTCCGTCGGCGGCGGTACCGCGGCGAGATCGGTGTCCGCCCGTTCGCAGATCCGCTGGGCGAGTGCGGGCATCGCGGCAGCGAGACGTCCCACCCGCATCGCGGCACCCAGTTTCCGGGCACCGGGACGCGGATCGAGCAGACCGAGCAGCCGGCGCCGCGGCCGCTCCACGCCGAGCAGTTCCAGGTCGGCGACGGCGACGCCGAGGACCGCGGTGGCGACCGGCGACTCCCGGATGCGGCGCGCCGGTGCGGAGCCGGTCAGTTCCAGGGCCACCCGCAATCCCTCGGCCAGCGGCGTCAGCCACAGGTCCTGTTCGAGCGGGCGCAGCGGATCGGGAAAGGTTTCGGCCAGCGGGCCGGGGCCGAGCACCGGGCCGGTGACGCGGCCGTGCAGCGTCGTGATCGGCCGGGCCTGGAGCAGTCGGACGTTTCCGGCGGCGTCGACCGCCCATTCGATGTCCTGCGGGCCGCCGAACATGCGCTCGGCGCGCAACGCCATCCGGATCACCTTGCGGCGCACCGACCCCGGCAGGCCGGGCGCGTCGTGCGCCACGACCCGCCGCACGCGTCCCGATCGGGTGAGCAGTGCCGTCCATCCGTCCTCGGCGCCGCTGACCACCGCGTCCGGTCCGCCGCGTACCGCGGTGATCATCATCCGGTCGGTGCGCCCGGTGACCGGGTCGGCCGTGAACACCACTCCGCCCCAGCTCGCCGCCAGGAACGGCTGCACCAGCACCGCCATCGCCGCACCGCCCGCGGCGTCGGTGGCCGCGGGGGTGCCTGCGGAGGCCAGCACCTCGTCGACGGCCTCCTGGAAGCGCGGCCAGCCGCGCACGCCGAGCACCGAGGTGAACATGCCCGCCATGGATCGTTCGGCACCGTCCTCCGCGACCGAGGACGACCGCACCACGAGCGGTCGGGCACCGCCATCGGACAGCTTGCGCCACAACAGTTCCGGCGAATGCTGTGGCTCGGACCAGGCCGTGGTCAGCACGAATCCGTCGAGAACCGGCAGCCCCATGGCAGCGGCCTCGGCGAGGGCGGCGGCCTTGGCGCCGGTCAGGTCCGCGTCGCGGGCGCGCGGATCGGCGAGTGTGACGATGCCGGGGCGGGTCGGGGCGGTAATGAGGGTCATTGGGGGCACCCTTCGAGATGGAAACGACGTTGTTTCGATCGGGCCCGTCCGGTGCGGTCAGATCCGCGTGGGATCGGGCACGCACCGCGGGGGCGCTGGAGCGGCGCAGTGCTGAATCGGCATCGACGCCAGGGGTCCGGCCACAACGACCTCCTAAGAGGAGATGATTCCTCCGCTTACTTGAATTCCAGTGTTGCGCCCCGGCCCCCCGGCGTCAAGGAAGGAACGTTCGTTTTGCAGTCGCGCAGGTCACGACCGGCGAGGCTGGAGCTCACGTGCCATCCAGGGTAGGATGCCGCGGCCTCCACCAGAGTTGCTCGCACACAACGTTATTCATCGGCAACGCCCTCGCGATCGCCATGTTCACGCAGGCGCCGCCGCCACCGGCACCTTCGCCCCGAGAGTTCGGGGCTGCCCCCGCCGCGCGGACCCGCCGATACTGACGGCACCTCGATTCGAACGGAGCCGTCATGGTCCTCACCCGAGCCTGCGTCGCAGTCCTCGTCACCGCCGCCCTCGCCACCGGAGTGGGCATGGCCGCCCCGGCGGCGACCGCCGCGCCCACCGGCTCCGCCGACTCCGGTTCGGCGACCTACGCGCGCGACTTCGTGCAGTTGATCGTCTGCTTCTTCCGCGGTGAACTCGTGGGCTCGAAAGCGCCGCTCTGCTGATCGGCGGCCCGCGCCGTCAGTGCAGGAGCCCGGCGTCGGCCAGTTCGTCGAACAACAGCTGATCCACCGGCGGCACCAGCTCACGGTCGCCGTAGCCGAACCAGGCGAGCGCCTCGATCTCACTGCTCGGGGTGAGCGTGCCGCGATATTCGGCGGTGTAGCAGCTCATCCGCACCGAGAAGGCGCCGTCGGCGGCCTCGTACACCCCGACGTGGACGGCGGTCTCGGGCAGCAGGGCGACGGTCAGTTCCTCTGCGACCTCGCGCACCAGGGTCTGCAGATCGGATTCGCCGTGCTCGCGCTTGCCGCCCGGGATGTAGAAGACAGCTTTGCCGCGCGGCCGTGCGCACAGGATCTTGCCGTCCTCGATGCGCACCCACGCCACCGTATCGATGAGTTCGGTCACCAGCCCGTCGGTCACCGTCGCAGCCTATCGGCCCGGTGCCGATGACACCGGGCCGACAGGTCGTTCAGCGGCTGAGTCGCTGGAACCGGCGCACCGCCAGGGGCAGGAAGATCGCCGTGATGAGGATCGGCCACACCATCGCCATCAGCACCGCGTGCTGTTCGATCCAGGAATCGCCCGCCCCCACGGGGGTGCCGAACAGTTCCCGGCTGGCGGCCACGGTAGAGGAGATCGGGTTCCATGCCGCGATCACGCCGAGCCAGTCCGGCATCAGCTGGGGTGCGACGAAGATCGAGGAGATCATCGTCAGCGGGAAGGCGACCGCGAACAGCCCGCCCGCGGCCTCCGGGTTCGGCACCAGCAGCCCGAGCCACACGCCGACCCAGATCAGCGCGAACCGCAGCCACAGCAGCAGCAGGAAGGCCGCGATCACGCCGAGTATCCCGCCCTCGGGCCGCCAGCCGATGACCAGCGCGGTGAGCATCAGGATGGTCAACTCGGCGCAGGCCACCAGCAGATCGGTGACACCGCGACCCGACACCACCGCCGACGGCGACATGGGCATCGAGCGGAAACGATCGATCACACCGTTGGTGGCGTCGTAGACCATCACGGTCGCGGTATTGATGAAGCCGAAGGCCATCGTCATCGCGAACATGCCCGGCATCAGGAAGCTGCGATAGTCGCCGCCGCCCGGCACCGTCATCGCCGAACCGAACACGTAGCCGTACAGCAGCACCGACAGGATCGGAAAACCCAGCTGCCAGGCGATATTCACCGGCTGACGCTGGTAGTGGGTGAGCCCGCGGCGCACCACGTTCCAGCAGTCGGCCACCACCCAGTAGCCGCGCGAGCGAGCGCGCACAGGCGCGAGACCAGCGGTCGCGCTCATGCCGCCACCTCCTCGGCCGCGGCCCGATGGCCGGTCAGTTGCAGGAACACATCGTCGAGGCTGGGCCTGCGTAAACCGATGTCCTCCACCGTGATTCCCTGGTCCTGGAGCGTGCGCGCCACCTCGGTGAGTGCGGCGACGCGGTCGGTGACGGGTGCGTGCACGCGGCGTTCGGCGTCGTCGAGGTCCGGTTCGCCGACGCAGACCCTGGCCACCACCTTCGCCACGGCGGGCAGGTCGGCGATATCGGCGGCCACCACTTCGATGAGGTCGGCGCCGACGGTGTTCTTCAAACCGTCCGGGGTGTCGTCGGCGATGGCCCGCCCGGCATCGATCACGGTGATGCGGGAGGCGAGCTTATCGGCTTCCTCGAGATACTGGGTGGTCAGCAGCACGGTCGTGCCGTCGGCGACGAGTGCCCGCACCGACTCCCACACCTCACCGCGACTGCGTGGATCGAGACCGGTGGTGGGCTCGTCGAGGAACAGCACATCCGGCGCGAGGATCATCGACGCGGCCAGGTCGAGCCTGCGCCGCATGCCGCCGCTGTACTTGCCGACCCCGCGATCGGCGGCCTCGACCAGATCGAAACGCTCGAGCAGTTCGGTCGCGCGGCTACGGGCGCGACGGGCGCCCAGGTGGAACAGCCTGCCGAACATCTCCAGGTTCTGCCGGCCGGTCAACACTTCGTCGACGGCCGCGTACTGCCCGGTCAGCCCGATCCGGGAGCGCACCTCACGCGGGTGGCGCGCGACATCGAGTCCGGCCACCGTCGCCCGGCCGTCGTCGAGCCGGATCAGCGTCGACAGAATCCGCACCGCGGTGGTCTTGCCGGCACCGTTGGGCCCGAGCAAGCCGTGCACGGTCCCGCGACGCACCGTCAGATCGAATCCGTCGAGCGCGTGCTTGTCCCCGTATCTCTTCCTCAAACCCTCGGCCATCACGGCGTATTCGCTCACACAACCCTCCGTACCCAGCAGAACGAATCAGAACTGGGTACATCGTACCCTAATGCGGGTACGATGTACCCAGTTAATTTTCGGGGCCCGATCCGGGCGATAGGGTGACGACCATGGCGAGCACGGAGACCAGCGGCAGCGGCGACATCAACCGCACGCTCGAACTGCTGTGGGACACCGGTCCCCGGCCGAGCCGAGGGCCGAAGCCGGGTTTGACCCTGGACCGCATCGTCGAGGCCGCTGTGCAGGTGGCCGACGCCGAGGGCCTCGAGGCCGTGACCATGCGGCGGGTCGCCACCGAATTGGGCACCGGCACCATGACGCTGTATCGCTATCTGCCGGGCAAGGCCGAGCTGCTCGACCTCATGCTCGACCGGGTGCAGCGTCCCGATCACGACGTGACGGCCGCCGACGGGTGGCGGGCCGCGCTCGAGCAGGTCGCCCACGGGACGCTGGCGCTGTATCGCCGCCACCCCTGGCTGCTCTACGTCAACCAGGCGCGCCCGATCATGGGCCCCGGCGCTGTGGAGAGCATGGAGGTGGTGCTGTCGGCGATCAAGCCGATGGGATTGACCGATGTCGAACTGATCTCGGTAATCGTCATGATCGACAACTTCGTCGTCGGCGCCGCCCGCGCCGAGGTCTTTCAGCAGGAGGCCTTGCGCACCACCGGCATGACCGACGCGGAGTTCTGGCAGGCGCAGCTGCCGATGCTGGAACGAGCGATGAACAGTGGGCGGTATCCGATCATGGCCGGTCTCGAGGAGAACGCCTTCGATGAGGACTTCGACCACTTCGGGTTCGGGTTGCGGCGCATCCTGGACGGCCTGGCGGACCTGGTCGCCGAACGCGGGCGCGGCTGACCGATTCCGGGCGGTGGTCAGCTCGCCCGGATAGTGAGCCGATCCCGCCCCGTGGCCTCGGCCAGATGAGCAAGTGACTCGGCGAGTTCGGCGCGGGGCACGGCGGCGCCGTCGAACATGGCGACGACGACCTCGTCCGCGTCGGTGAGTTCCCAGGTACCCGCGATCCGGCCGCGTGCGACCACGATGGGCGCGATCCAGCCCGCGGTCCGGCTCACCTTCGCCCGATGCTCGGCGGGGAGCAGTTGCGGGTCGCCGGTGCCGGGTCCGAGCACGTACTGGTCGAACGCGCCGAGCAATTGCACCGCATCGTCGGGTTCGGTGGCGGCGAGTTCGTCGGCGTGTTCGGTCAGGATGTAGGCGCGCCGGCCGTCGACGTCGACTTCGGTGAGCTCCTCCCCCAGATCGGCGAACCAGCCACGCACCCTGGTCTTGCGGTGCGCGCCGCGGCTGAGCCAGGCATCGAACGCTTCGGGGGTGGCCGGGCCGTAGGCGCCGAGGTAGGCGGTGACCGCGGTGCGCGCGGCCGCGTCGACGTCGGTCACCGGCCGCCAGCCGGGCAGGGTGGACGGGCTGGTGAAACTCACCTTGGTGCCGCGTGCCGGACCGTGGCACAGCACTCCTTGCCAGGCCAGTGGTTTGAGCAAGGCGCCCCAGCCCGAACGCAATTCGGCTTCGTGCACCGCGAACGCGGGATCGGCGGCGATCTGCTCGACCAATTCCTCGCGGGTGAGGATCTGGGATTCGAGCAGTTCGCCGACCTTGTCCGCGAGCGCCGCGACCTGGGCGGGGGTGGCGCCGAAGGTGCGCTGCCAGGACGGCTTCTCCCAGGTCCGCGCGGCGGCGAGCAGGGTAAGGCAGGCAGCGGCGGTATCGGGTGTCATGGCGTGCAGGGTGCCCCGCATCGCCCAGGTCTTGATCAGCTCGCCCGCGGTGAGGGCCCGTGCGACGGCGCCGGTTTCCGGTGTGGTCGTGCGCAGCGCCGCCGCGAGTTCGGCCGAGGACGCCACCTGGGCTTGCAGCCCGCACAGTCGCGCCGCGATGCCGACCACGCCGACGGCCGCTCGCGGCCGCACGTACTGCCGCCGCAACCGCCACGCGAAGGCCTGGTCCCAGCTCACCCGCATCCGCACACCCTTCTCCTACCGCCCGGCTTCCGGCCTGGCTCAGACCTTAACGGGCAGCACCGACATCTCACCGTCGTCAGCCGATGGTGCAGCCGGACGGAAGGGTTCGCTGCCGACGGTGGTTCAGAACACGCTCACGCACAACGCCACGCAGGCTGTCGCCGTCACCAGACCGCCGACGGTCGTCAGGATCACGCCGAGCAAGGCGGTCCTGGTGGTCGCCCGGCGCACCGCACCCGCAGGCGAAGCCAAGCGCTCGGCCCGCGCCAGCACCGCGGTACCCGCGGCGCCCAGCGCACCGGCCGGGGTGCTCGGGCCGGCGTCGACGATGGCGAGCAGCCCGCCGAGCAGCGGCTCACGTCCGTGTTCGCGGGCGGCGGCGTCATCGGCACACATTTCCAGCAACCGCGCGACCTCGGCCGATCCCTGCCGCAGCACGCTCAGGCGCGGCGCCATCGCGGCGATACCGGTGAGCGCGGCGCTCAACACACCATGCCTGCCGGACAGATGCGCGCGTTCATGGGCCAGGACAGCGGCGAGCTGATCGTCGGTGAGCGCGGCCAGCGCACCGGTGGTGACCACGATGGTGTCCGGTCGTCCGGGGACGGCGTAGGCCTGCGGTTGCGGCGCGTCCAGCACGACGGCGGGAAGTCCCGGCATGCGGCGTCCGACCATGCGCACCGCCCTGGCGTGCGCGCGGGTCCGCCGGCGCATCCGCATCAGCATCCGCAGGCTCCGCCATCCCAGCACCCCGGCCGCCACGGCCACCAGGAGCGCGAGCGCGAAGGTGACCAGGCGGCCGGCCGGGTGGTCGTAGGGGTGCACGGGCATGCCGAACACCGCGTAACAAGCGCGGATGGCCTCGTCGCAGTGGCGCCACACAGTGGCGTGTTCGACGACGAAGACGACGGCCGCCGCGGCCCACGCCACCAGCGCGCCCGCCACCGTCACCACCCACGCCAGCACACCGAGGCGAGGGGCGGTCCCGGCTCGGGTGAGCCGGCGCAGCACCGGCGGGCCCGCCACGGCCACCGCGGACCCGTACAGCAGCAGCGTCGACGTGATGCTCACGCGGGCCCAGGGGATTTGCGTGCGGTCAGCCGGCGCAGCGCGGCGCGCAGGCCCGCCGACTCTTCGTCACTGATCCGGTCGACGAAATGGCTGAGCACCAGATCGGAGCGACCACCCGAGCCCAGTGCCTCGAGCATCAACCGGGCGCTGTGTTCCTCCCGGGTGAGCGTCGGCCAGTATCGATAGGCCTTGCCCGCGCGTTCCCGGGCCAGCCAGCCCTTGCGATGCAGATTGTCCATCGTCGACATGACTGTCGTGTACGCGATATCGCGGGAGGCGCACAACTCCTCGTAAATGTCGCGGACGCTGGTCGTCTCGGTGTCCCGATCCCAGATCCGATCCATGATCACCGCTTCGAGATCACCGAACCCACGCACCGTGCCGACTCCCTCATCACTGGCCCGCAACCGTCTCATCGTGCGCTCAGCGTACTCGCCGACCACCATTGCTACGTACCCGAACCGTAGATCGGCAAACCCTGGGCAGCGAAACCTGTCGGACCCGCATGCGAACATATGTTCGTGTCCGATTCCGCGCCCACCTCCTCAGGACGGGCGGTCGAGCCCGCGGGCTCGCGCCGTCCGCGGATCGCCGCGCGCGCGGACGCCTCGATCCTGCACGCCGATCTGGACTCGTTCTACGCCTCGGTCGAACAACGCGACGATCCGACGCTGCGGGGCAGACCGGTGCTCGTCGGCGGGGGCGTGGTGCTCGCGGCCAGCTACGAAGCCAAGGCACTCGGCGTACGGACTCCGATGAACTGCGGCCAAGCGCTGCGGTTGTGCCCGCAGGCGGTGGTGGTGCCGCCACGGATGTCGGCCTACGCCGAGGCCAGCACGGCGGTCTTCGAGATCTTCCGCGACACCACGCCCGTCGTGGAAGGCATCTCCATCGATGAGGCCTTCCTGGACGTGGCGGGTCTGCGCCGCATCGCCGGGCCGCCGCTGGGTATCGCCGAGCGGCTGCGCGCCCGGGTGCGCGCCGAGGTCGGGTTGCCGATCTCGGTGGGCATCGCCCGCACCAAATTCCTGGCGAAGGTGGCCAGCGCCGTCGCCAAACCCGATGGCCTTCGCCTGGTGGAACCCGATCGGGAACTGGAATTCCTGCATCCGTTGCCGGTCGACCGGTTGTGGGGCGTCGGCGTGGTCACCGCGGCGACGCTGCACCAGCACGGCATCACCCGCGTCGGGCAGCTCGCCGAACTCGGTGAATCGGGCCTGCGGTCGATGCTCGGCCCCGCTGCCGCCCGGCACCTGTACGCGCTGTCGTGGGCCCGTGATCCGCGCCGGGTGGAAACCGGCAAACGCCGTCGCTCGATCGGCGCCCAGCGCGCCCTCGGCCGCCGCCCGCGCCCGCCCGAGGAACTCGCCGCCTACCTCTACGGCCTCGTCGACCGGCTGGGCCGGCGCCTGCGCGGCGCGCAACGCGTGAGCCGAACAGTGGTGCTGCGCTTACGTTTCGACGATTTCACGCGCGCCACCCGTTCGCACACCCTCGCCGAGGCCACCGACGACACCGAAACCATCCGGCACGCCGCCCGCATCCTGTTCACCGCTGCTCTGCCGCTGATCCAGGAACGTGGCATCACCCTGATCGGGTTGGCGCTGACCAACCTCGAGGATGCCGACGCCATCCAGTTGACGTTGCCCTTCGAGGGCCGTCCCACCGCACCATTGGACGCCGCCCTCGATGATCTGCGCCGCCGTTTCGGATCCGGCGCCGTCACCAGAGCCGCGCTACTCGGCCGCGGTGAAGGCCTGTCGGTGCCGCTGCTTCCCGACTAGATCCGCACCGCCGCCGCAGCGCCGCAGGTGATGTCACCGTGCCGCGGTGGGCCGCTTGTCCATCAGCCGCAGGATCAGCGGGGTGAAGATCAACTGCATGGCCAGTTCCATCTTGCCGCCGGGTACCACGATGCAATTGGGTCGCGACATGAACGAGTCGTGCAGCATCGACAGCAGATAGGGGAAGTCGATCACCTTCGGTTCGGCGAAGCGGATCACCACGAAACTCTCATCGGCTGTCGGAATCGACCGCGCGATGAAGGGATTCGAGGTATCCACGGTCGGTACCCGCTGAAAGTTGACGTAGGTGCGGGAGAACTGCGGGCAGATGTATTTCACATAATCGGGCATGCGGCGCAGGATCGTATCGATCACGGCCTCACTGGAATAGCCGCGTTCGGTCTTGTCCCGGATCACCTTCTGCGTCCACTCCAGATTCACGATCGGCACCACGCCGACCAGCAGATCGGTATAGCGCGCCACATCGACAGTGTCGGTGACGGCCGCGCCGTGCAGACCCTCGTAGAACAGCAGATCACTGCCCGGCGCGAGATCCTCCCACGGAGTGAACGTGCCCGCGGGCTGGCCGTAGGGTTTGGCTTCCTTCTCATCGTGCAGATACCGGCGCACCGCACCGACCCCGGTCTGCCCGTAGTCGCGGAACAGCCGCTCCAGCTCCGCCAGCAGATTCGCCTCCTCCCCGAAATGGGAGAAGGTGGTGTTGCGGTTCTGTTCGGCCTCGGCCATCGCCAGCTTCATCTCGTTGCGGTCGTAGCGGTGAAACGAATCTCCCTCGACGAACGCGGCATTGATGCCCTCGCGGCGAAAGATCTCCTGGAACGTGCGGGTGACGCTGGTGGTGCCGGCACCGGAGGATCCGGTGATGGCGACGACGGGATGCTTGACCGACATGGGCCCCTCCTCGATGACCGGACAACAGAATCGACGCCGCTAGCGCCCGGCCGAGCGGAACAGCGAGCGGGTGCCGAACAATGACGTGTCGAAGCTCGGGCCCGCATCGGGTTCGCGGTGGTAGCGCTCGATCCGTTCGACCTCGTGGCGCGATCCGAAGATCAACGGCACCCGCTGATGCGGGTCGGTGGGCGCCACCTCCAGTACCCGCGCGCTGCCGGTGGAGGCGGCACCGCCGGCCTGTTCGACGATGAAGGCGATCGGGTTGGCCCCGTAGAGCAGCGACACCCGGCCCGGGCCCGCGGCGGGTCGAGTATCGCGCGGATACAGGTACACCCCGCCTCTGGTCAAGATATGGAACGTGTCGGCGACCAGCGACGCCACCCAGCGCATATTGAAATCGCGCCCGCGCGGCCCGTCCACGCCGTCGAGGCATTCGTGGACGTAACGGCGCACCGGACGTTCCCAGAAGCGCTCGTTGGCGGCGTTGATCGCGAAACCCGAGGTGTCCTCGGGGATGCGCATCCGCGGGTGGGTCAGCACGAACGCGCCGATCTCACGGTCGAGGGTGAACCCGTCGACCCCGCTGCCGGTGGTCAGCACCAGCATGGTGGCCGGGCCGTAGAGGGTGAACCCGGCGCACACCTGCCGGATGCCCGGCTGGCAGAAACCGTCCGGGTCGGCGCGCAGCACACTGAAAATGGTGCCGACCGGCAGGTTCACATCAATATTGCTGGAACCGTCGAGTGGATCGAAGGCGAGCAGGTACTTGCCGCGCCGCTGCCCCTGCGGGACCGGGTATACCTCGCTGAGTTGTTCGGACAGCAGGGCCGACAGATGCCCGGTCCATTGCGTCTCGCTGATCATGATCTCGTTGCCGAGGGCGTCGAGTGCACGCCGCGCCGTCGGCGGACCACCCGGTTCGGCGCCGGCCCGGGTGGCCAGGATCGCGCCTCTGGTCACCTGATTGGCGATCAGTTTCGTTGCCGTCGCCACCACATTGACCAGGGCCGAGAACTCACCCGAGGAGCCGGGATGCCGGTGTTCCTCCTCGATGGTGTAGCGGGTGAGGGTCTTCCATCCTTCGGGCATCGCGCGGTGCTCTCCTCATCCGCTGGGCTCGGCCGAGGCGCCGAAAACACTGCTGCCGTAGACGTCCGCATCGGTCAACGTGATCAGGTCTGCCTTGGTGAGCGGACGATCCAGCTCCACCAGCCGTCGCGCCTGCCGCAGCCGGCAGCGGTCGATCGCATTGCGCACACTGCGCGCGTTGGAGAACCGCGGTCGGCTCATCCGAGCGGTCAGGTAATCGGCGAACGCGGTGTGCGCGGCATCGTCGAACCGGAAGTTCTCCCCCTCCACCATCAGCTCGGCGATCCGCAGCAGTTCGGCATGGGTGTAATCGTCGAACTCGAGGTGGTGCGCGACCCGCGACGACAGGCCGGGATTGGCGGAGAAGAACCGGTCCATCCGATCGGGATAGCCGGCGAAGATCACCACCAGGCTGCCGCGTTCGTTCTCCATTTCCTGCAACAGGATCTCGATGACTTCCTGGCCGTAGTCGCGTTCGTTCTCCGGCCGGAACAGGTAGTAGGCCTCATCGATGAACAGCACCCCGCCCGCTGCCTTGGCCAGCGCCTCCTTCGTCTTCGGGGCGGTGTGGCCGATGAACTGGCCGACCAGATCGTCTCGGGTGACGGTGTGCACCTTGGGCGTGCGCACGTAGCCGAGCGCGTGCAGCATCTGCGCCATCCGCAGCGCCACGGTCGTCTTCCCGGTGCCGGGGCCGCCGGTGAAGCTCATGTGCAGAGTCGGACGTGAGGATTCCAGTCCGAATCGGGCGCGGGCGCGCTCGATCAGCAGCAACGCCGCGATCTCACGCACCCGCCGCTTGACCTTCGCCAGCCCGACCAGCTCGGCGTTCAGGGCGGTCAAGACCTGCTCGACGTCGGCGGTCGCCACGTCCGTGGCCAGATCGAGGACGGCGTTGTCGGCCAGCACCGCCTCCGGCGCACTCGCCTCCGAGTCCACGGGCACCGCCCGCACCGGCCTGGGGTCCTCGGCCCCGGGCCGGTGCAGCCGGAAACCGGTGGACGCGCGTTCAGTCGGCATACCGGGCACCGGGCCTGACGTCGGTGGCGTAGGAGTGCAGGCTGTAACGCTGACGCCGGTCGGAACCCTCCACGCGGTTCAGCGCGAATCCCGGTTCGTCCACTGGGCGCTGGACCAGGAAACTCAGCGCCGTGGTCTGCCTGCCGTAGCTGGCGTCATAGGCGAGCACCCGCACGTAGTGGCGGGGGAAGGTGGCCCGGCAGGCGTTGATCTCGGCCAGCACACCATCGGGTTCATCGAGATCGAACAGCGGCAACCCCCACATCTCCCAGTAGGCGTTGCGCGGATGCGGATCGTCGGTGTACTCGATCGAGACCGGCCAGTTGTTGAGCAGGGCGTAGCGGACCTGGGCGCCGATCTCGGCGTCGGTCAGGTCGGGCAGATACGAGAAGGCTCCGTGACGCAGGTACATGGCATGTCCTCCAGTGGTATTCGCCGCTCAGTGGGTCGCCGTCGGCACCGCGTCGGGTGCGTCGGTGGAGGTGTAGTCGAAGCTGACTTCACCCCAGGTCGCCAGCGCAACGTCGAGTGGACGGTTGGCTGCGGCGGCTTTGCGTAGCACCTCCGGCCCCTCGCGCAGCAGATCGCGACCCTCGTTGCGGGCCTGCACGATCGCTTCCAGGGCCACCCTATTGGCCTCGGCGCCCGCCGCTATTCCCAGTGGATGACCGATGGTGCCGCCGCCGAACTGCAAGATCACGTCATCACCGAACAGTTCCACCAGCTGGTGCATCTGCCCGGCGTGGATACCACCGGAGGCCACCGGCATCACCCCCGGCAGGCTGGCCCACTGCTGATCGAAGAAGATTCCGTTGGCCGGTTCGGTGGGGATGACGTTCTCCCGCAGGGTGTCGTAGAAGCCTTTCGTGGTGGCCGGATCACCCTCGAGCTTGCCCACCACCGTGCCCGCGTGCAGATGATCGACGCCGATCAGCCGGCACCATTTGGCCAGCACCCGGAAACTGACCCCGTGTGTCTTCTGCCGGGTGAAGGTCGAATGACCGGCCCGGTGCAGGTGCAGCAGCACGCCGTTGCGCCGTGCCCAGTGCGACATCGATTGCATGGCGGTGTATCCCACCGTCAGATCCATCATGATCACCACGCTGCCCAGTTCCTTGGCGAACTCGGCTCGCTCGTACATCTGCTCCATGGTGGCGGCGGTGACGTTGAGGTAGTGGCCTTTGATCTCGCCGGTCTCGGCCATCGCCCGGTTCACGCCCTCCATCGCGAACAGGTAGCGGTCGCGCCAGCGCATGAACGGCTGTGAGTTGATGTTCTCGTCGTCCTTGGTGAAGTCGAGCCCGCCCTTGCAGGCCTCGTACACCACCCGGCCGTAATTGCGCGCCGACAAACCGAGTTTCGGTTTCACCGTCGCCCCGAGCAAGGCCCGGCCGTATTTGTTCAGATATTCGCGCTCCATCACCGTGCCGTGCGGCGGACCCTGGAAGGTTTTCACATACGCCACCGGAATTCGCATGTCCTCGAGCCGCAACGCCAGCAACGGTTTGAAACCGAAGACGTTGCCGATCACCGAGGAGGTGAGATTGGTGATCGACCCTTCCTCGAACAGATCGAGGTCGTAGGCGATGTAGGCGAAGTACTCCCCCGGCCGGCCCGGCACCTCATCGATGCGATAGCACTTGGCCTGATACTTGCTGTGCGCGGTGAGCCGGTCGGTCCACACCACCGTCCATGTGGCCGTGGACGATTCGCCCGCCACCGCGGCGGCGGCCTCGATCGGATCGACGCCCGGCTGCGGGGTCACTCGGAACACGGCCAGCACGTCGGTGTCGGAAGGCTCGTAGTCCGGGGCGTAGTACCCCATCGAGGCGTAGGACTGGACGCCCGGATCCCAACGGTCACGCTCGGTTTCGTCGGCCATCATTCCTCCTGCTCACGGGGGTGAACGCCTTGCGATGTCCAGGATGACGGCGCCGTGCAGGACAAACAATTTGAATGTTTGCCGAAAAACTCAACCGTTTCCTCAGGTTTGCTACCGTCTGACAATGGGGAGAGTAAGTGCGGCAAGGATGGAAACCTTCCTCGTCGTCTCCCGCACCGGCAGCATCCGCCGCGCCGCGAGCCAGCTGCACGTCACCGAGGCGGCCGTCTCCGCCGCCGTCGCCCATATCGAGAAACAGCTCGGCGCCAAGCTGATCGCCAAATCCGGGCGCGGCATCACCCTCACCGAGGCGGGCCGGGTCTACGCCGACTATTGCCGCGGCATCCTCGGACTCATGCAGGAGGCACACGCCGCGGTCCGCCGCGCCGAATCCGGGCGGCTACGCATCGGCGTGGTCGCCACCGCCGGTGAATACGTACTGCTGCGCCCGCTGGCCGGGTTCCGCACCCGCTACCCGGACATCGAACTGAGCCTGTCGATCCATCCGCGCGATGTGCTGTTCCTCGAATTGCAGCATCACGAAACCGATCTCGTCATCGCCGGGCGACCACCCCGCGACGCCGGGCTCGTCACCCGCGCGCGGCGCCCGAGCAGGCTCGTGGTGGTCGGCCCCGCCGGACGCGCCTGCGACCCGATGCGCGCCACCTGGCTGCTGCGCGGGCGCGGCTCGGGCACCAGAGAGGCCACCCTGAACCTGCTCGCTCAGTTGCAGATCGACCCGCCCACCCTCACGCTCGGTTCGCACGGTGCGGTCCTCGCCGCCGCGCGGGAGGGACTCGGCGTCACCCTCATCCACGGCGACGCCGTCGGCGAGCATCTCGACTCCGGCGCCCTGCGCGTGCTCCCCGTCGACGGCACCCCGCTGGACCGTCCCTGGCACGCCATCACCACCCGCAACCCCAGCCCCACCACCCGGCTGTTCCTCGCGCATCTGCTCGACCCCGCTCGGGTGGGCGCCGACGCCTTCCGGCCCACCTGAGCGTGCCGCCGCGGCCCGGCGCCTCCCGGCGACCGACACGGCCGATCTCGGCGAACGTGCCACCAACCACCCGGCTCCGGACGTACCATGCCGACGTGGCCGATGCGAAAGATCCCGCCGCGCTGCGGGTCCTGGTCTACAGCGACGATGCCGACACCCGGAGCCAGGTGATGCTGGCACTGGGCAGACAGCCGCATCCGGATCTACCGGAGCTCGACTATCTCGAGGTCGCCACCGCTGATGTGGTGATCGAGCAGATGGACGCCGGCGGCATCGATCTGGCCATCCTCGACGGTGAGGCCACCCCCGCCGGCGGACTCGGGATCGCCAAGCAGCTCAAGGACGAGCTCGCGCACTGCCCGCCGCTGCTGGTGCTCACCGGACGCCCGGATGACGAATGGCTGGCCCGCTGGTCCCGCGCCGAAGCGACGGCCACGCACCCGATCGATCCGATCCAGCTGACCGACACCGTGGTCAGCCTGCTGCGCGGCCGTCCGGCCGCCTGAACAGCGGAGACGACGCGCCCGCGGATTGCCCCGTTTCGGTCATAAATGTCAGTTGCTAATTCGATCAAAGACCGCGACGAATCCCCGGGTCCGCCCCCGAATCGGTTGTAGGCTGTGCTCTAGCTCACATGAGCGCGGGAGATGACATGACGACCCGCAACGCCAGGTTCGGAACAGCCCACCCTCGCCCACCACGGCGATGACGCGACCCCGGCGACGCGGACCACCGCATCGACCGCCCGCACCCCGTTCGAGGACGGACGGCAACCCCGCCCGCTCCCGTTCGCAAGGAGGGGAAGTGCAGTCGTGAATACCGAGGTGCCGATTCTCGTACTCGGCGCGATCGCTACCGCGTTCGCGCTGGGCTCGGTTGCCATCGCGGCCCTCATCGGGCCCACACGCTACAACCGGGCCAAGCTCGAACCCTATGAATGCGGCATCGAGCCGACACCGCACGCCGTGGCCGGCGGGCCGGGAAACGTTACCGGGCAACGCTTCCCGGTGAAGTACTACCTCACCGCGATGCTGTTCATCATCTTCGATATCGAGATCGTGTTCCTGTATCCGTGGGCGGTCCACTTCGATTCGCTCGGTCTGTTCGGTCTTGCCGCGATGGCTCTGTTCATCGTCAATGTCTCGGTCGCCTACGCCTACGAATGGCGCAGAGGCGGCCTGAGCTGGGACTGAGCAGACCGGCATCGAACGTTCGCACCGCGCTCCCCGCTCCGCGGGGACGATCCAGGAGAAGCAGTCGATTATGGGTCTCGAAGAAAAACTGCCCAGTGGTTTCGTGCTCAGCACCGTCGAATCGATGGCGGGCTATCTACGCAAGGGCTCGCTCTGGCCCGCCACCTTCGGGCTGGCCTGCTGTGCCATCGAGATGATGGCCACCGGCGCGGGCCGATTCGACCTCGCCCGGTTCGGGATGGAAGCCTTTCGCGCCTCCCCACGCCAGGCCGATCTGATGATCGTCGCCGGGCGGGTGAGCCAGAAGATGGCGCCGGTGCTGCGTCAGGTCTACGACCAGATGACCGAACCGAAATGGGTGCTCGCGATGGGGGTCTGCGCGTCCTCCGGCGGGATGTTCAACAACTACGCCATCGTCCAGGGCGTCGACCATGTGGTGCCGGTCGATATCTATCTGCCCGGCTGCCCGCCGCGGCCGGAGATGCTGCTCAACGCGATCATCGCGCTGCACGAGAAGATCCAGCAGATGCCGTTGGGCGTCAACCGCGAGGAAGCCATCCGCGCCGCCGAACACGCCGCGCTCGCCGCAACCCCCACCATTCGGATGGAAGGGCTGCTGCGATGACGGCCGGCGATCCGCGCGGCGGCTCCGGCGACGAGGTGATCGGCGTCCGGCACGGCATGTTCGGGGCCGCAGGCACCGGCGACACCTCCGGTTACGGCCGGCTCATCCGCCAGGTCGGCCTTCCCGGCGGCACCGCCCCGCCCTACGGCGGCTACTTCGACGCCCTCGTCGAGTCGCTGCGCACGGCCCTCGCCGAGGTGGATCTCGACTTCGATGCCGCCGTGGAGAAAGTGGTGGTATTCCGCGACGAACTCACCCTGCACGTGCGGCGCGCGGAGCTGGTCGCGGTGGCTCGAGCGCTGCGCGACGATCCGGCGCTGCGGTTCGAACTGTGCCTCGGTGTCAACGGCGTGCACTACCCCGACGATGCCGGACGCGAACTGCACGCGGTGTATCACCTGATGTCGATCACGCACGGGCGACGGCTGCGGATCGAGGTGTCGGCGCCCGACGCCGACCCGCACATCCCGTCGCTGTACCGGGTGTATCCCACCACCGACTGGCACGAACGCGAGACCTACGACTTCTTCGGCCTCCAGTTCGACGGGCACCCCGCACTCACCCGCATCACCATGCCCGACGACTGGCGCGGGCACCCCCAGCGCAAGGACTACCCGCTCGGCGGGATCCCGGTCGAATACAAGGGCGCGCGTATCCCGCCGCCCGACGAGCGGAGGGCTTACAGCTGATGAACAACACCGACACCCACGCCGCCGGAACCCACACCGATGATCCCGGCGCCCCCACGCGCCCGGCCCCCACTCCGCCACCAGAACCGACCACGGTCACCGTCGGCGGCCAGGACTGGGACGAGGTGGCAGAGGCGCTGCGCGGCGCAGGCGAGGAACGCATCGTCGTCAATATGGGCCCGCAGCATCCCTCCACGCACGGTGTGCTGCGGCTGATCCTGGAGATCGAGGGCGAGACCGTCACCGAAGCCCGCTGCGGCATCGGTTATCTGCACACCGGCATCGAGAAGAATCTCGAGTTCCGCAACTGGACCCAGGGCGTCACCTTCGTCACCCGGATGGACTACCTGTCGCCGTTCTACAACGAGACCGCCTACTGCCTCGGGGTGGAGAAGCTGCTCGACATCACCGAGCAGATCCCCGAGCGCGCCACCGTCATCCGGGTGCTGCTGATGGAGCTCAACCGGATCTCCTCGCATCTGGTGGCGCTGGCCACCGGCGGGATGGAGCTGGGCGCGCTCACCCCGATGCTGTTCGGTTTCCGGGAACGCGAGCTGATCCTCGACGTCTTCGAGACCATCACCGGCCTGCGCATGAACCATGCCTACATCCGGCCCGGCGGGCTCGCCCAGGATCTGCCCGACGACGGCGTCGACAAGGTCCGTGAACTTCTGGCGCTGCTACCGAAACGCCTACGCGATATGGAACATCTGCTGACCCAGAACCCGATCTGGAAGGCCCGCACCCAGGATATCGGCTACCTGGACCTCACCGGATGCATGGCGCTCGGCATCACCGGCCCGGTGCTGCGCGCCACCGGCCTACCGCACGATCTGCGCAAGGCCGCGCCCTACTGCGGTTACGAGACCTACGAATTCGACATCCCGACCACCACCGGCTGCGACTGCTACGGCCGTTACGTCATCCGGGTCGAGGAGATGAAGGAATCGCTCAAGATCGTCGAGCAGTGTCTGGACCGCCTGCGGCCGGGGCCGGTCATGATCGACGACAAGAAGATCGCCTGGCCCGCCGATCTGGCGTTGGGTCCCGACGGTCTCGGCAATTCGCCGCGGCACATCGGCAAGATCATGGGCTCCTCCATGGAGGGGCTCATCCACCACTTCAAGCTCGTCACCGAGGGCATCCGAGTGCCGGCCGGGCAGGTGTACAGCGCGGTCGAATCGCCGCGCGGTGAACTCGGGGTGCACATGGTCAGCGACGGCGGCACCCGGCCGTACCGGGTGCATTTCCGCGATCCCTCGTTCACGAATCTGCAAGCGGTGGCGGCGATGTGCGAGGGCGGCATGGTGGCCGACGTCATCGCCTCGGTCGCCAGCATCGACCCGGTGATGGGTGGGGTGGACCGATGACCGAGATCCTGTTGCGGCTCACCACCAAACCGGCACCGTACCCGGATGCGGTGCGCGGCCGGCTGGCCGCCGACGCGGCACAGATCATCGCCCGCTATCCCCATCCGCGTTCGGCGCTGCTGCCGCTCCTGCATCTGGTGCAGGCCGAAGAAGGGTTCGTCACGGCCACCGGCATCGAATTCTGCGCCGAACAGCTGGAATTGACAGCCGCCGAAGTCACGGCCGTGGCCACGTTCTATTCGATGTACCGGCGCACCCCCACCGGCGATTACCACGTGGGGGTGTGCACCAACACCCTGTGCGCGGTGATGGGCGGCGACGCCATCCTGGCCGCCCTGCGCGAGCACCTCGGGATCGCCCACGGCGAGACCACCGACGACGGCGCCATCACCCTCGAACACATCGAGTGCAATGCCGCCTGCGATTTCGCGCCGGTGATCATGGTGAACTGGGAGTTCTTCGACAACCAGACGCCGGAATCGGCGCGCGCGCTGGTGGATTCGCTGCGATCGGGCGCTCAGGTAACCCCGACCCGTGGGGCGCCGCTGTGCACCTTCCGGGAGACCGCCCGCATCCTCGCCGGCTTTCCGGACGAGCGCCCCGGCGCCCTCGACGGTATCCCCGGCCCGGCCACCCTGGCCGGGCTGCACACCGCACGCGAACACGGTATGGAGACACCCGCCGTACCGCAGCAGTCGGAGGGCGGGCAGCAGTGACACTCACCCCGGTACTCACCCGCCATTGGGACGAACCGCAGTCGTGGACGCTGGACGCCTACCGCGGCCATGACGGCTATCAGGCGCTGCGCATCGCGCTCGGGATGTCGCCCGATCAGGTCATCAGCACGGTCAAAGACGCCGGGCTGCGCGGGCGCGGCGGCGCCGGCTTCCCCACCGGCATGAAATGGAGTTTCATCCCGCAGGGCCCCGAACCCGACGGCACGATCACACCGCACTACCTGGTCGTCAACGCCGACGAGTCCGAACCGGGCACCTGCAAAGACATTCCGCTCATGCTCACCACCCCGCACGCGCTGATCGAGGGCGTCATCATCGCCGCCTACGCCATCCGGGCCGGGCACGCCTTCATCTATGTGCGCGGCGAGGTGGTGCCGGTGCTGCGCCGGTTGCAGGCCGCGGTCGCCGAGGCCTACCAGGCCGGTTTGCTCGGCCGCGACATCCTCGGCTCCGGCTACGACCTGGAACTCATCGTGCACGCCGGGGCCGGCGCCTACATCTGTGGCGAGGAGACAGCGCTGCTCGATTCGCTCGAGGGCAGGCGCGGCCAGCCCCGGTTGCGTCCGCCGTTCCCGGCCGTCGCCGGTCTCTACGCCTGCCCGACGGTGGTCAACAATGTCGAATCCATCGCCAGCGTCCCGCCGATCATCCGCAACGGGATCGCCTGGTTCCGGTCCATGGGCAGCGAGAAGTCGCCCGGTTTCACGCTGTACTCGCTGTCGGGGCATGTGACCAAGCCCGGCCAGTACGAGGCGCCGCTCGGGGTGACGCTGCGCGAGCTGCTCGGTTACGCCGGGGGTGTGCGCGCCGGACACGAGCTGAAGTTCTGGACACCAGGAGGATCGTCGACTCCGCTGTTCACCGCCGAGCATCTGGACGTCCCACTCGATTACGAGAACGTCGCCGCCGCCGGGTCGATGCTCGGCACCAAGGCCTTGCAGATCTTCGACGACACCACCTGTGTGGTGCGCGCGGTGCTGCGCTGGACCGAGTTCTACGCCCACGAATCCTGCGGCAAGTGCACACCCTGTCGTGAGGGCACCTACTGGCTGGTCCAGCTGCTCACCCGGCTGGAAGCCGGCCGGGGCACCGCGGCCGATCTGGACAAGCTGCTCGACATCTGCGACAGCATCAACGGCAAATCCTTCTGCGCGCTCGGCGATGGCGCGGCCAGCCCGATCGTGTCCTCGCTGAAGTACTTCCGTGAGGAATACGCCGAGCATCTGCGCCGCGGCGGCTGCCCGTTCGATCCGGCGCGCAGCACCGCCTGGGCCGACAGCGATACCCGAGAGGTGATCCGATGACCGCGACCGTGCGCACCGACACCAGCGGCGTGGTGCCCGCCGACCTCGTCAGCGTCACCATCGACGGCACCACCGTCAGCGTGCCCGCGGGCACGCTGCTCATCCGCGCCGCCGAACTCATCGGCATCCAGATCCCCCGTTTCTGCGACCATCCGCTGCTCGACCCGGTGGGCGCCTGCCGTCAGTGCCTGGTCGAGGTCGACGGACAGCGCAAACCGGTGGCCTCGTGCACCATGGCGGTGTCCGACGGCATGGTCGCGCATACCCAGCTCAGCTCCACCGCGGCGGAGAAGGCGCAGCGCGGGGTGATGGAGCTGCTGCTGATCAACCATCCGCTGGATTGCCCCGTCTGCGACAAGGGCGGCGAATGCCCATTGCAGAACCAGGCCATGTCCACCGGCTCGGCCGAATCGCGCTTCGACGGGGTGAAACGCACCTTCCCCAAACCGATTCCGCTGTCCACAGCGGTGCTGCTGGACCGCGAGCGGTGCGTGCTGTGCGCCCGATGCACCCGCTTCTCCCAGCAGATCGCCGGCGATCCGTTCATCGAGTTGCTCGACCGCGGCGCCCTGCAACAGGTGGGCACCGCACAGGCCGAACCGCTCGACTCGTACTTCTCCGGCAATACCGTCCAGATCTGCCCGGTCGGCGCGCTCACCGGTACCAGCTACCGGTTCCGGGCCCGGCCGTTCGACCTGGTGTCGAGCCCGAACGTCTGCGAGCACTGCGCCTCCGGCTGCGCCCAGCGCACCGATCACCGGCGCGGCAAGGTGCTGCGCCGCCTCGCCGGTGACGACCCACAGGTCAATGAGGAATGGAACTGCGACAAGGGCCGGTGGGCCTTCGCCTACGCCACCGAACTGGATCGGCTGACCACCCCGCTGGTGCGCGGGCTCGATGGTGAACTCGCGCCCGCGTCGTGGTCGCATGCGCTGGCCGTGGCCGCGCGCGGATTGGCCGCCGCGATCTCGAACACCGGTGTCCTGGTGGGCGGCCGGGTCACCATGGAGGACGCCTACGCCTACGCCAAGTTCGCGCGGCTGGTGCTCGAGACCAACGACATCGACATGCGGGCCCGGGTCCATTCGGCCGAGGAGGCCGATTTCCTGGCCGCGCGCGTCGCCGGGCAGGGCCTGACGGTCGGTTACGACGATCTCGAGGCCGCGCCGGTGGTGTTGCTGGCCGGTGTCGAGCCGGAGGAAGAATCGCCCATCGTCTATCTGCGCTTGCGTAAGGCCGTCCGCAAGCGCGGTCTGCCGATCTATGCGATGGCCGCCTTCGCCTCCCGCGGGGTGCGGCGGATGTCGGCCACCCTGCTGCCGACCGTCCCCGGTGCCGAACCGCACCTGTTCGAGGCGATCCGCACCGGCGGTGCGCAGACCGGCGAAAGCATCGGTGCCACTGTCGATTCCGCCCGGCTCGCCGAACTGGCGCAGCTGCTGCGCCGGCCGGGCGCGGTCATTATGGTCGGTGAGCGGCTGGCCGGCATCCCCGGTGCGTTGTCGGCGGCCGTGCGCCTCGCCGACGACACCGGCGCCGCGCTGGCCTGGGTGCCGCGGCGGGCCGGCGAGCGCGGGGCGATCGAAGCCGGCGCACTGCCCGGGCTGCTGCCCGGCGGCCGACCGGTGTGCGATCCGGAGGCCAGGCGTCAGCTGCACGATGTCTGGGGCGGTGAGATACCCGTCGCCGCGGGCCGCGATACGGCCGGAATCCTCGACCCGGCAGCCGGACTCGCACTCCTCGTCGGTGGCGTCGAGCTCGCCGATCTGCCGGACCCGAAGGCCGCGCTCGCCGCCGTTCGGGCCGCCCCGTTCGTGGTGAGTCTGGAGCTGCGCCGCAGCGAGATCACCGACTGCGCCGATGTGGTGTTCCCGGTGGCTTCGGCCATGGAGAAGGCGGGCACCTTCCTGAACTGGGAGGGCAGGCCCCGCGCGTTCGAGGCCGCGCTCGGTGAATCCACCGTGCGGCGCACCGCGGCGCCGCTATCGGATCTGCGGGTGCTGCACACCCTGGCCGCCGAGATGGGCACGCCGATCGGGCTGCCCGATGCCGCGACCGCACGAGCCGAACTCGCCGGACTCGGCGCCTGGAACGGCGCGCCTGCCCCCGCGCCCGCGCATCTGCCGCATCCGGTCACCCGCCCGGGCCCCGGCACCGCGGTGCTGGCCGGGTGGCGGATGCTGCTCGACGCCGGACGCATGCAGGACGGCGAACCCAACCTCGCGGGCACCGCGCACCCCGCCGTCGTGCGGGTCTCGCCCGGCACCGCCGCCGACATCGGCGCCGCGAACGGCGAACCGGTCACCATCACCACCGAACACGGTGCGCTCACCCTGCCCCTGATGGTCACCGACATGCCCGACCGGGTGGCGTGGGTCCCACTGAACGCACCGGGTCACTCGGTGCACACCGCGTTGGCGACGCACCCGGGCGGCGTCGTCGAGCTGCGCCGGGCCGACCTGGACTTGGAGGTCGAGGGTCATGCATGAGCTGTCCGATCTGGTGATGCTCGCCCAGGCCGCGGACGGGCCAGCGGGTTTCGGCACCGACCCGCTGTGGCTGGTGCTGCTGAAATCGGTCGCCGTCTTCGTGTTCCTGCTGCTGACGCCGATGATCGCGGTGCTGGCCGAACGCAAGATCGTGGCCCGCATGCAGATGCGTATCGGCCCCAACCGCACCGGCCCGTTCGGCAGCCTGCAATCGATTGCCGACGGGGTGAAGATGGCCCTGAAGGAAGACATCGTCCCGGCCATCGTCGACAAACCGATCTACATCCTGGCGCCGGTGCTCGCCGCCATCCCGGCGTTCATGGCCTTCGCGGTCATCCCGTTCGGGCCGCAGGTATCGATCTTCGGGCACACCACACCGCTGCAATTGACCGACCTGCCCGTCGGGGTGCTCTACATCCTGGCGATCACGTCCATCGGCGTCTACGGGATCGTGCTGGCCGGCTGGGCGTCGGGCTCGACGTATCCGCTGCTGGGTGGACTGCGCTCGACCGCGCAGGTCATCTCCTACGAGATCGCCATGGCGCTGTGCTTCGCGGCGGTGTTCCTGCTCGGCGGCACCATGGCCACCTCCGGCATCGTGGCCGCCCAGCACGGCACCTGGTACGCCTTCTTGTTGCTGCCGTCATTTCTCATCTATTGCGTGTCCATGGTCGGTGAGACCAATCGGGCGCCGTTCGATCTGCCCGAGGCCGAGGGTGAGCTGGTCGGCGGATTCCACACCGAGTACTCCTCGCTCAAGTTCGCCATGTTCATGCTCGCCGAATACATCAATATGGCGACGGTGTCGGCGCTGGCCACCACCCTGTTCCTGGGTGGCTGGGCCGCGCCGTGGCCGTTGAACATGTGGTCGGGCGCGAATTCGGGCTGGTGGCCGCTGCTGTGGTTCACGCTCAAGGTCTGGACGTTCCTGTTCGTGTTCATCTGGCTGCGCGGCACCCTGCCCCGGCTGCGCTACGACCAGTTCATGAACCTCGGCTGGAAGCTGCTGATCCCGGTGTCGCTGCTGTGGGTGATGGTGGTGGCCACCGCGCGGGTGCTGGAACTCGAGGGCTACCACGTACAGACGCCGATCCTCGTCATCGGCGGCGTGCTGGTGTGCGCGCTGATGGTCGGGCTGTTCCTGCGGGCGGGCCGCGCACCGGGAGCGCCGCCCGAGGTCGAGCAACCGGTGGCCGCCCCCGACCGATCCTCCAGCGGCACCGGCGTTTTCCTGGGCTTCCCGACGCCGCCGCTGCCGGAGCGGCCGTCACATACCGTGCCGGCGGGCGGACTGTTCGAACCACTGGCCGGTTTCGCCGTCACCGCGGCCACCATGTTCAAACGGCCCAATACCGAGTTCTATCCGGAGCAGAAGGTACCGACCGCCGCCCGCTATCACGGCCGTCATCAGCTCAACCGGTACTCCGACGGGCTCGAGAAATGCATCGGTTGCGAGTTGTGCGCGTGGGCCTGCCCGGCCGACGCCATCTACGTCGAAGGCGCCGACAACACCGAGACCGAACGCTACTCCCCCGGTGAACGCTACGGCCGCATCTACCAGATCAACTACCTGCGCTGCATCGGCTGCGGCCTGTGCATCGAGGCCTGCCCGACGCGCGCGCTGACGATGACCAACGACTACGAACTGACCGACGACAACCGCGCCGACCTGATCTACGAGAAGGACCGGCTGCTCGCCCCGATGGAACCGGGCATGACCGCACCACCGCACGAGATGCGCCCCGGCGCCACCGTGGCCGACTACTACACCGGTGCCATCGACGGCACCGAACCGCAACGCTCGCCCGCGGCGGCGGGCACCGGCGCGGACGGAGGCACCCGATGACCGTCATGACCCATCTCGCCGCGGCGGCGCCGCTGGCCGCCGAACCGATCACCCGGACCGGCACCGGCGAAGCCGTGCAGTTCTGGATCCTCGCGCCACTGGCGGTGATCGGCGCACTCGGCATGGTCTTCGCCGCGAAGGCGGTTCATTCCGCGATCTGCCTGGCCGCCACCATGATCGCGCTCGCGGTGTTCTACATCGCGCAGGACGCGTTGTTCCTCGGCGTCGTGCAGATCGTGGTCTACACCGGCGCGGTGATGATGCTGTTCCTGTTCGTGCTCATGCTCGTCGGCGTGGATTCGGCCGAGTCGCTGCGCGAGACCCTGCGCGGCCAGCGCATCGCGGCGGCAGTGGTCGGCCTCGGGTTCGGGCTGTTGTTCATCACCGGGATCTCACACGGCGTCCGCAACTCCGGGATCACCTATCCCGCCACCGGATTCCCCGGCCGCGACGTCATCGGCGAGCTGGCCGAGTTGATCTTCGTTCGCTACGTGTGGGCCTTCGAGCTCACCGGCGCGCTGCTCATCGCCGCCACCATCGGCGCCATGGTGCTGGCGCACCGGGAGAAGTTCGGGCCGCAACTGGGCCAGCGTGAGATGTCGCGGCGGCGCTTCCGCGATCCCGAACACGCCAGGCCGACACCACTACCGACGCCGGGTGTCTACGCCAGGCACAACGCCGTCGACGTGCCCGCGCGGCTGCCCGACGGTTCGTTCGAAGAGCTGTCGGTGTCGACCATCCTGCGCCACCGCCGCACCCGGGCGCTGACCGAAGCCGCGGTCATCTCCGTCGGCACACCGTCCGAGCCGAGCGAACCGGTGCGCGGCGAATCCCGCACCTCCGAGGAGAAAGGGAGCCGGTGAATCCCGAGAACTACCTGTTCCTGTCTGCGCTGCTGTTCACCATCGGCGCCGCCGGTGTGCTGCTGCGCCGCAACGCCATCGTGGTGTTCATGTGCATCGAGTTGATGCTCAATGCGGTGAACCTGGCCTTCGTCACCTTCGCCAGGATGCACGCGAACCTCGACGGTCAGGTCTTCGCGTTCTTCACCATGGTGGTCGCCGCCGCCGAAGTAGTGGTCGGGCTGGCGATCATCATGACCATCTTCCGCGCCCGCCGCTCGACCTCGGTCGACGACGCCAACCTGCTGAAGTTCTGACGTGGATACCGCGACGCTGTGGCTGCTGCCCGCCCTGCCTCTGGCCGGCGCCGTCATCCTGCTGCTCACGGGGCGCCGCGCCGACGCCTGGGGTCATCTGCTCGGCTGCCTGACCGCGCTCGCGTCGTTCGCGGTGGCGATCGTCGCGTTCGTCGCGATGCTCGGCCGCGACGACGCCACCCGCGCCATCGAACTCGATCTCTACCAGTGGGTTCCGGTCACCGGCCTGAATGTGGAACTGGGACTGCAGCTCGACCAGCTGTCGATGTGCTTCGCACTGCTGATCACCGGTGTCGGCTCGCTGATCCACATCTACTCGGTCGGCTATATGAGCCACGACCCGGCCCGCAGGCGATTCTTCGCCTACCTCAACCTGTTCCTGGCGGCCATGCTGGTGCTGGTGCTGGCGAACAACTTCCTGGTGCTCTATCTCGGTTGGGAAGGCGTCGGTGTGGCGTCCTACCTGTTGATCGGGTTCTGGCAGGAGAAGCCCTCGGCGGCTACCGCGGCCAAGAAGGCGTTCGTGGTCAACCGGGTCGGTGACATGGGGCTGGCGCTGGCGATGTTCGTCATGTTCGCCACTTTCGGGTCCATCGGTTTCAGCGAGGTGTTCGGCGCTGCACCGGCGGCGAGCGAAGCCACGCTGACCGCGATCGGGTTGCTGTTGCTGCTGGCCGCCTGCGGTAAATCCGCGCAGGTGCCGTTGCAGTCCTGGCTCGGTGACGCCATGGAGGGTCCGACTCCGGTCTCGGCGCTCATTCACGCGGCCACCATGGTCACCGCGGGTGTGTACCTGATCGCCCGGGCCAACCCGGTCTTCGATCTCGCGCCGAACGCACAACTAGCTGTGGTCCTCGTCGGCGCGGTGACGTTGCTGTTCGGCGCGATCATCGGCTGCGCCAAGGACGACATCAAGAAGGCCCTCGCCGCCTCGACCATGAGCCAGATCGGCTACATGGTGCTGGCGGTCGGCCTCGGGCCGGCGGGCTACGCGGTCGCGATCATGCATCTGCTGACCCACGGCTTCTTCAAGGCCGGGTTGTTCCTCGGCGCGGGATCGGTCATGCACGCCATGAACGACGAGACCGATATGCGCCGCTACGGCGGACTGCGCACGCTGCTGCCGATCACCTACGTGACCTTCGGACTCGGCTATCTCGCCATCATCGGGGTGCCGCCGTTCGCCGGATTCTTCTCCAAGGACCGCATCATCGAGGCCGCCTTCGCCGAAGGCGGGGCCGCCGGCCTGGCGCTCGGCGCGGTGACCCTGCTCGGCGCCGGGCTGACCGCCTTCTACATGACCCGCGTCATGCTGATGACGTTCTTCGGCGAACGACGCTGGAAACCGGATACCCATCCGCATGAAGCGCCCGCGGTGATGACCGGTCCGATGATCTTGCTCGCGGTCGGTTCGGTGGCCTCCGGTGCGCTGTTGGTGTGGGGATCGGCATTGCAGAACTGGCTGGAGCCGGTCGTCGGCTCCCATCACGGCGAGCCCGCCCTTCCGGTGCCGGTGATCACGGCACTGGCGTTGCTGGTCGTGGCCGCGGGTGTCGGGGTCGCGTATCAGCAGTACGCGCGGCGCCCGGTTCCGGAGACCGCGCCGCAGCAGGTGTCGGCACTCACCGTCGCCGCCCGCAAGGACCTCTACGGTGACGCGGTCAACGAGGCCGGGCTGATGCGGCCGGGACGGCACCTGACTCGTTCGCTGGTGTTCGTCGACAATCGCGGCATCGACGGACTGGTCAACAGCACGGCCGCCGTCATCGGTGGCCTGTCGGCCCGGATCCGGCGGGTGCAAACCGGTTTCGTGCGCTCGTATGCGCTGTCCATGTTCACCGGCGCGGCCCTGGTGGCCGCCGCCCTGCTGGCGGTGAGGATCTGGTGACCGACTTTCCCTGGTTGACCACGCTGTGGCTGCTGCCCGTCGCGGGCGCGGTGATCGTCATGCTGCTCCCCGCCGCCCAGCGGGTGCTCGCCCGCTGGGTGGCGCTCGGGTTCTCGGTGGCGGTGCTGGTGGTGGCGGTACTGCTCGCGACCCGCTTCGAACCCGGTGGTGCACAGTTCCAGTTCGTCGAATCGCACAGCTGGATACCGGCTTTCGGCGCCGGGTACACCCTCGGCGTCGACGGCATCGCGCTGGTACTCGTGCTGCTCACCACCGCGCTGGTGCCGTTGCTCATCGTGGCGGGCTGGAACGACGAACGCGAGGTCGGCAGCGGGCGGCGGGTCGCGCACACCTACGTGGCGCTCACCCTGCTGGTCGAGGCGATGGTGCTGATGTCCTTCCTCGCCCTGGACATCCTGCTGTTCTACGTGTTCTTCGAGGCGATGCTGATCCCGATGTATTTCCTCATCGGCGGTTTCGGCCCGCGCACCGACGAGGTGGCCGTACGGGTGCGGCGCGCACGGGCCGCGGTGAAGTTCCTGCTCTACAACCTGCTCGGCGGGCTCATCATGCTGGCCGCGGTGATCGGGCTGTACGTGCTCACGGTGCAGCAGGGACTCGGTGACGGCACGGCGGGTACCTTCGATTTCCGCACCGTGGTCGCCGCCGCGAACGCCGGCGAGCTGGGCGGCGATCCGGCCTTGGTGAATGCCCTGTTCCTCGGGTTCATGTTCGCCTTCGCCGTGAAAGCGCCGCTGTGGCCGCTGCACACCTGGCTGCCCGATGCCGCGGTGGCGGCGACGCCGTCGAGCGCGGTGCTGATGATGGCGGTGGTGGACAAGGTCGGCACCTTCGGCATGCTGCGCTACGGGCTGCTGCTGTTCCCCGACGCCACCCGGACCTACGCGCCGCTGCTGGTGACGCTCGCGGTGATCGCGATCATCTACGGCGCGCTGGTCGCGATCGGCCAGACCGATGTGATGCGGCTGATCGCCTACACCTCGATCTCGCATTTCGGTTTCATCATCCTCGGCATCTTCGCGCTGACCAGTCAGGCTCAGACCGGGGCGACGCTGTACATGGTCAACCACGGCATCTCCACCGCCGCGTTGTTCCTGATCGCCGGGTTCCTGGTGTCGCGGCGCGGGACCAGGCTCATCGCCGATTACGGCGGAGTGCAGAAGGTCGCCCCGGTGCTGGCAGGCACCTTCCTCATCGCCGGTCTGGCGACGTTGTCCCTGCCTGGGCTGGCGCCGTTCGTCAGCGAATTCCTGGTCCTGGTCGGCACTTTCAGCCGCTATCAGGTCGCGGCCGTCGTCGCCACCGGCGCGCTGGTGCTGGCGGCGATCTACGTGCTGTGGGTGTACCAGCGGATGATGACCGGCCCGGTCACCGAGGGCAACGAACGCATCCGTGATCTGCTGCCGCGGGAGCTGGCGGTGGTGGCGCCACTGATCGCGGCGCTGATCGTGCTCGGGGTCTATCCGAAACCGGTCACCGACTTCATCGATCCCGCGGTCACCCAGACCCTCACCACGGTCGGTATCACCGACCCCGAACCGTCGGCCCCGGCGCAGACCGAGGCGGGCACAGCGATCACCGGAGGTGGGCACAAATGAGTGGTGGTCTCGACGCCGGTCTCGTCCTCGCGGCGGCCGTACCCGCTCCGAGCATCGAGTACGGCACGCTCTCGCCGATGCTGATCGTGTTCGGCGCGGCAGTCATCGGTGTGCTGGTCGAGGCCTTCGTGCCGCGACGGCTGCGTTACCTCACGCATATGTCGCTGGCCCTTGGCGCGTTGATCGCCGCGCTGGTCGCGGTGATCGCACTCGCGGGCACGCGGACCACGGCGGCGGTCGGGGCCGTCGCCGTCGACGGGGTGACGCTGTTGCTGCAGGGCACGCTGCTGGTGGTGTCGGTGCTGGGGGTGTTGATCATCGCTCAGCGCGCCGCGCCGAGGTCGGGGCCCGGCACCTGGTCCCGCGCGGCGGCGCGGCCGGCGTTGCAGCTCGAGGCGTTCACTCCGCAGGCCTCCGCGGTGCCGGGCAGCGGCGCCGAGAAGGCCGCGGCCGCCGCGGGGGTGGCGGCGACCGAGGTGTTCCCGCTGACCATGCTCGCGGTGGGTGGGCTGTTGCTGTTCCCGGCGTCGAACGATCTGCTGACCATGTTCGTCGCGCTCGAAGTGCTGTCGCTGCCGCTGTATCTGCTGTGCGGGCTGGCCCGGCGCAAGCGGCTGCTCTCGCAGGAGGCGGCGCTGAAGTACTTCCTGCTCGGCGCGTTCAGCTCGGCGTTCTTCCTCTACGGCGTCGCTCTGCTCTACGGCGCGACGGGCACCGTCCGGCTCGGCGGCATCGCCGACGCCCTCGCCGCCGATTCCGGCGACGCGACCCTCGCGCTGCTGGGGGTGGCGATGCTGGCGGTCGGCCTGCTGTTCAAGATCGGCGCCGTGCCCTTCCAGTCCTGGGTTCCCGACGTGTACCAGGGCGCGCCGACCCCGGTGACGGCGTTCATGGCCGCCGCCACCAAGATCGCCGCCGTCGGCGCGCTGCTGCGGGTGTTGCAGGTGGCGGTGCCGGGGCTGGCCGACGACTGGCGGCCGGTGCTCGGCGCGGTGGCGGTGGCGACCATGATCGTCGGTGCGGTCATGGCCATCACCCAGACCGACGTCACGCGGATGCTGGCGTATTCGTCGGTGGCACATGCGGGTTTCCTGCTGACGGCGCTGGTGGCCGCCAATGACGCCGGGGTGTCGTCGGTGCTGTTCTATCTGCTCACCTACGGCCTGAGCACGCTCGGCGCGTTCGCGCTGGTGAGCCTGGTCCGTGATGGCTCCGGCGAGGAAGCCACCTCGCTCGAGCGCTGGGCCGGGCTCGGACGCCGATCGCCCTGGCTCGCCTCCGGTTTCGCGCTGCTGCTGCTGTCCTTCGCCGGTCTGCCCTTGACCAGCGGGTTCGTCGCGAAGTTCGCTGTCTTCCAGGCGGCGGCCGACGGTGACGCCGGTTATCTGGTGATCGTCGGTGTGCTCGCCAGCGCTGTTGCCGCCTTCTTCTACATCCGGGTGATCGTGCTGATGTTCTTCACCGACCCGCCCGCGGATCCGCCGGTGATCACCGCACCGCGGATGACGTGCGGGGTCATCGGCGTCACGGTCGTCGTCACCGTGGTGCTCGGCATCTTCCCGCAGCCGGTGCTGGATCTCGCGACCGACGCCGCGAACTTCGCGCGGTAGCGCTCACGAGGCCGCCGGCGCCGCCGTGACCTTCTCGAGCTCTTCGGCTTGCCGGCCCAGCCGCTGCGCGATGACGGCACAGGCGATCAACTGCAACTGGTGGAACAGCATGAGCGGCAGCACCATCAGGCCGACGTCGGTGCCGCCGAACAGCACCGCTGCCATCGGCAGGCCGGAGGCCAGGCTCTTCTTCGATCCGGCGAACAGGATGACGATCCGGTCCTCGCGCGGGAACCCGAGCAGCCTGCCCGCCCCGGTCGCGATGCCCGCCACCACGGCGAACAGCACCGCCGAGACCGTGAGCAGCACGAGGATGTCGCCGACGCCGACCTTGCTCCAGATGTCCTCGCGCATGCCGGCACTGAACGCCGCGTAGACCACGAGCAGGATGGATCCGCGGTCGACCAGCTTCACCGGCTGCGCGTGCCGGGTCAGCCACTCCCCGATCCACGGCCGCGCCAGCTGCCCGAGCAGGAACGGCACCAGCAGCTGCACCACGATCGCCACCGCGGCGCCCGCGTCGATATGGGCCTCACCGGTGGTGTGCATCAGCGCCACCACCAGCAGCGGGGTCAGGAACACGCCGAGCAGGTTGGAGAACGACGCGCTCACGATCGCCCCGCCGACATTGCCACGCGCGATCGAGGTGAAGGCGATCGAGGACTGCACGGTCGAGGGCACCAGGCACAGGAACAGCACCCCGGCGTAGAGCTGCTCGGACAGCACCCCCGGCTCCAGGACTCGCAGTGCCAGTCCGAGCAGCGGAAACACCACGAAGGTCGTCGCCAGGATCACCGTGTGCAGACGCCAGTGTTTGACGCCCTGCCAGGCCTGCGCGGGTGAGAGGCGCGCGCCGTAGATGAAGAACAATGCGGCGATGGCGGCCTTGGTGGCCCAGTCGAGGACGATCACCCCGGCGCCGGTGGCCGGAACGATCGTCGCGACGCCGACCATCGCGAAGATCGCGAGGACGAAACCATCGATCGAGAACTTACTGAGCAACCGCATCAGTAGAACGGTAGGCGGCGGCGCACCATCGGGGAATACGATAGCTGCTATATCAGCTATTACGAATCACGATAGCGAGGTGTTCGGTGTTCGATCCGGTTCTGCTGCGCAGTTTCGTGGCGGTCGAGCAGCACGGCGGTTTCACCGCCGCGGCCCGTCAACTCGGGCTTCGTCAGCCCACTGTCAGCGGCCACGTCGCGAAGCTGGAACGCGAACTCGGTCGTGAGCTGTTTCTGCGCGATACCCATTCGGTCACGCTCACCTCCGACGGCGCGGCCATGCTGGGCTTCGCGCGCGAAATCCTCGACGCGCAGAGCCGGGCGGCGCAGTATTTCGGCGGCGAGACCGTCACCGGGCGCATCCGGTTCGGCGTCTCCGAGGATCTGGTGGCCGAGACGCTTCCGGAGATCCTGCGCGAGTTCCGCCGCGACTATCCGCGCGTCGATCTGGACATGTCCGTCGGGCTCAGCGAGGAAGTGCATGCGCGGCTGCGCCGTAACCACCTCGATCTCGCCTTCGTCAAACGCAGGCCGGGCGAACAGCACGGCCGGCTGGTCTTCAGCGATCGGCTGGTGTGGGTGGGTCCGGCCGGCGCGCAACCGCCGGCGGCGGGCGAACCGATACCGGTGGTCACCTATCTGCCGCCCAGCCTGACCCGCGACGCGGCCTTGCGCACCCTCGATCGCGCCGGGCTCCCCCATCACATCGCGTGCACCACCAAAGGTCAGCTCGGCCTGCGCGCCGCGGTGCTCGCCGGCCTCGGGTTCGCGGTACACAGCGAAAGCCTGCTGCCCGCCGATCTCGTTCCGGTGCACGGCCTGCCGAGCCCCGGCACCACGGAGTTCGTGCTGATCAGTACCGCGCGCCGGGCGGCCTCCGCACCCGAGCGGGCGCTGACCCGCGCGATCGTGGACAACATCGATCGGCTGCGGTTCACGCGGCGGTGAGGCGGTGCCGCTGAGCGGGACCGCGACCCGGCGCGAGTTGACGATGTAAAACGTGGATGTTTAGTTGTGTCGATGGGTGTCGAGAAAGTGGCGGTGGTCACCGGCGCCACGTCGGAGATCGGCGCGGCGCTGTGCCGCCAGCTGGTGACGGCGGGCGTCTGCGTGGTCGCCGCCGACGGCGATGCGGCCCGGCTGCGGCAGTTGTCGCGGGGTCTGGACGGCGCCACCCGCTATACCCAGGTGGTCGATGCCACCGACGACGACCGGGTCCGGCGGCTACTCACCGGCACCGTCGCCGATCTGGGCCGTCTCGACTATCTGTTCAATACCGCCGATCTGCGCATCGATGGCGACTTCGGCACGCTGCCACTGGGCCGCTGGCACGAGATGGTCGATGTGGACCTGTGGGGCATGGTGCACGGCACCCGGCACGGTTACGCGGTGATGCGCGCGCAGGGATTCGGCCACATCGTCAATACGGTGTCGGTGGCCGGGCTGCTGCCGTCGGCCCGGTCGGTGGCCTATGCCATGACCCAGCACGCGGTGGTCGGGCTGACCACCTCGCTGCGGGCCGAAGCCGCGGGCAGCGGCGTGCGGATCAGTGTCGCGGTACCAGGCGCGACGTCCACCCCGTCCGCCCGGCAGCCGCGGACGATGTTGCGGCGCAAGCCGATCGACGCGCTCGCCCCCGACCGGGCGGCGTGCGCGATCATGCGCGGCATGCGCCGCAATCAGCAGTACATCATCGTGCCGCGCTACAGCCGCGCCATGATCGCCGCCTACCGGTGGTTCCCGAACCTGGTCGGCGGGTTGCTCGCACCGCGCGAGGGGTGAGCCCACGCCCGGCCTCGGCCGTGTTCGACCCGCCGACCCGGCCGGTCACCGTGCCGCCGCGCGCGAGTAGTTCCAGCTGCGCCAGGTGTCGGCGGGCAAGCGGTCCCGGATCGGGTCGGCGATGACGGCGCGCAACTCGGCGGGCAGACGGTCGGTGGCGGGCACGATATCGGCGGAAAGCCCACTCAGATAGCCGATGTCGAGGGCGTGCCCGTCCTGCCAGCGGTCGATGTTCTTGTCGGCGATGAAGCGTTCCGGGTCGAGCACGGCCAGCGCCAGCAGCGTCGCCATGGCCGTGCCGACGGCCGCGCCGGCCAGCCGCCGGTGCCGCAACCGCAGCACCGCCACCAAGACGAGCAGATACACCGTGCCGATCCACAGCTCGCAGGTCAGCACCAGCAACCGCAGCACGGTGAAACCGTAGGCCTGCTGGTAGGTCCACATCCGCATCAGCGCCGAGGCCACGATGATCAGCGACAGCACCGTCACCGCCGACAGCAGCGCCCGCAGCCACAGCCGATCAATGCCCGAATCCCGTGCCGCCCAGCGCAAGACGATCGCGATCACCACCAGGGTGAGAATGGTGACGGTCGACAGCTGCCAGAATCCGCTGCGCGCGTATTCGGCGTAGGTGAGGCCCGCGGTGCGCTGCACGTAGTCGTCGCCGCCGAACATGGCCATGAACTGCACGGCCACGAACACCGCGAACACCAGCGTCAACGCGGCCACCGGCAGCGCCCATTCGCTGCGGCGCAGCCGTCGTCCGGTCTCCGGCGCGTCGTCGGTCGCGCGTCGGGGAGGTCCGGCGATCACGTAGAGCGCGCCGACCGTGCCGAGCCCGGCGATGACGAACATCAGGATCCACTGCGCCACGGCGTCCGAGTCGACGGCGGGAATGAGACTTTCGACCACGTGCGCGAAGCTCGCGTCGGCACTGCCGAGCAGCGGAACGAACACCGCGAGCAGCAGCGCGGTCGCCGCGATCGAGCCGGCCAGCCGCGTCGCGCGCTCCCGTCCCGGCCCCTGGACCCGGCGGGCACCGGTGTAGAGCCACGGCAGGCTCCGCGCCGCCTCGATGGGAATCGCGAACAGGTCGTACCGCAGCCCGAACACCGACCGCGGGCCCACCGCCGCCAGTGACGCCGCGGCGGCCGCCGCCAGCACGCATAACGTGAACAACCAGCCGGCGGCCCGGAACGCCCCCACCGCCAGCAAGGCCGCCGCCAGCACCGTCCACCAGATGCGGCCGCTCCCCAGCGGCAACTGCGCGACGTTGTCCGAAGACGCCGCACGGACCCGACGTGATCGGCGAACGACGGCCGCGATGGTGGCGACGACAACCCCTGCCGCGAGCAACCAGCCGATCCCTGGCCGGTCCGTCGGTACCAGCGTCGCCGCGCCGAGCCCGGAGACCGCCGCCGCGGTGAGCAATCCCGCGGGCTGGGCGACGCGCCGCCACCGTGGCGGCGGTTTCGGTCCGGCAGCCGGCGGCATCGGCGTCACCGGCGGACGGGCATTCGGGGGCGATGTCACGAGCACGGTCCCCGCCGGTGGCTGAACAACCTGCGTGCTCGGGTCAGCCCAGACCGCCGCGGACGACTTGTCCGCGACACCGGTCAGCTGCGCGCCCGCGGAAGTCGGCGTCGGAGCAGCCACGGTCGGCACCGACGCGGAAGCCGCATCGGCCGACGCATCCTGCGCGGCGTCTTCCGACGCAACCGCCACCCGGTCATCGGTCGCGTCGGTGCCCGATTCCTGCGGAGCCGAACCGTCCGGCTCCGGTGCAGGGGGCTTCGTGCCCGGGTTGATCGCCGATGACGCCGCCACCGAGGCAACCGCTTTCGTGTCGTCGGTCGCTGCCGGCGCGTTGCCGTCCTCAGATCCCCGCGGAGCCGGGGCCGCTGGTTCGGACGCCCCTGGCTTCGCAGCGTGGACGGCGGCCGATGACGAAACCGCGGCCGCCTCATCGGACGCCGCCGTCGGGTCTCCGTCTTCGGCTCGCTCCGGTGTCGACAGTGTCCGGTCGCCGGAATCAGGTTCTGTGGGCATGGATGTCCCCTCCTGTGGGTGTGCGGGATCGCCCCGGGACCGGGGTCGGTCCGGGGTGTGGGTCGGTTCGGGTCAGCGGCCGGGGAGGACCACTCGGATGCGTGAGCCAGGGTCGGCGACGGCGATGGTGCCGCCGTGCAGGTCGACGACCCAGCGGGCGATGGCGAGGCCGAGGCCGGTGCCGCCGCCGTCGGCGCGGCCGCCGCGGGTGAAACGATCGAAGATGTGGGCGCGCTCGGCGGTGGGGATGCCGGGACCGTCGTCGCCGACGTCGATGACGACGCGGTCCGGCTCGCCGCTCACCTCGATCCGCACCTCGCCACCGGCCGGGCCGTGCCTGGCGGCATTGTCGAGCAGGTTGAGCAGCACCTGATGCAACCGTGCACGGTCGGCGTAGACGCACACCCCGCCGGGACGCACGTCGGTCCGGAACCGCACCCCACGGCCTAGAGCGGCCGTGGTGACCTCGGCTTCGGCGACCACCTCGGCCAGCAGTGGTTCGATCGCGAACCGTTCCCGGTCCAGCGGCAGCGCGCCGGCCTCGATGCTGGACAGATCGAGCAGTTCGGTCACCAGCAGCCCGAGCCGTTCGGTTTGCGCCAGCGCCGTGCGCAGGGTGCGCGGATCCGGTTCGGACACACCGTCGACCAGGTTCTCCAGCAGTGCGTTCAATGCGGTGACGGGCGTGCGCAGCTCATGCGAGACGTTGGCGATCAACTCTCGGCGCTGCCGGTCGGCGGCCGCCAGATCCGCGGCCATCTGGTTGAACGCCTCGGCCAGCTCGCCCACCTCATCGCGAGAGCTGGCGCGCACCCGGCGGCTGTAATCGCCGTGCGCCATGCGTTTGGCGGCCGCGGTCATCTCCCGAAGCGGCCTGGTGATGCCATGCGCGAGCACCTGCGAGGTGACCAAGGCGATCGCGGTCGCGGCGAGGGTGGTGCGTGGCGGTAGCCAGCCGATCTGCAGCCGGAAGTAGCCGAAGGCCACGCCGCCCGAGCACAGCATCAGGATCGCCAGCTTCAGCTTGATCGAGCGCACCGGATCCAGCGGTCGCGGCAGGGTGTCGGCGATCCGGCGGGCCAGCTGCCGCCATCGATCGGGGCCGGTCATCGCGCCTCTAGTGCGTAGCCGACGCCGTGCACGGTGCGGATGAGGTCGGCGCCGAGCTTGCGGCGCAGCGCTTTGATGTGGCTGTCCACCGCGCGGCTGCCCGCCGCATCGGCCCAGTCCCATACCTCTTCCAGCAGCCGCTCCCTGGCGAGTACCGCGCGTGGACGGCGTGCCAGCCGGGCCAGCAGATCGAATTCCAGCGGCGTCAGCTGGGTTTCCACGCCGGCCCGCCACACCCGGCGCTCATCCAGGTCGATGCGCAGATCACCGACGACGAGCGCGGCGCCGTCGCCCTCGGTGCTGCGCTCCACCCGCCGCAGCAGGGCGTGCACGCGTGCGGTGAGGATGCGCAGTGAGAACGGTTTGGTGAGGTAGTCGTCCGCACCGACACCGAGGCCGACCAGCTGGTCGGTTTCCTCGGTGCGCGCGGTGAGCATCAGCACCGGCACCGGATGTGCGGCCTGGATACGCCGGCACACCTCGAGCCCGTCGAATCCGGGCAGCATCACATCGAGGACGACCAGATCCGGTCGACGGGCCTCGGCGGCGGCGACCGCGGCCGGACCGTCATGGGCGAGTTCGACGACGAAACCTTCCGCCCGCAACCGGGCGCCCACCGACTCGGCGATGGTGATCTCGTCGTCGACCACCAGGATCCTGCGCGCCGCACTGTGCTCCATGCGGGCTTACATTAGCCAGCGGCTGTGGAGAGATCCGGGGCCAATTGTGGAGATTCGGTGAGCGCCGCGGCCGATGCGCGCGGTTCAGCCGATCAGGGAGTTCATCAGGGTGCCCGCGCTGGTGGCGATGACGCCGCCGAGCATCCCGCCGACCACCATCTTGGGCGAGGCCAATGAGCCGTTGTTCCACTTCTCCCAGGCGAAGCGACCGCCGGCCACGGTGATGCCGAGAACGCCCGACAGCAGCACGAACCAGGTGAAGTAGCGCACGAGCTTGTCGATCTGGCCGGAGATCGGTGGCGCCTGTGGCGTGGGATCTGCCACTTGCGCGAGGAACTCGGGAACTGCGTGAAGGCCCATCATGCCCACTCCGTCAACGAATTCTCGTCTGATAGTGAAGCAATTGATACCTGACAGCTATCGCGACCGAAGTATCCAGCGTGCGGGGTTGCGGCGTCAAGGCCTCATCGTGACCCGAACCGGGCACCACCCGGGCTACGACTGTCCGTAGTATGGGTGGGTGCGTTCGTCCGGGTCGGCAGTCGCCTCGCTGCGGGGCGCGTTCGTCGGCTCCGCGTGCGGCGCGGTGAGTATCGCCGCCCACGCGCTCGGTGGCGGCGTCGTCGCCCCTGGATCGTCGTCGATCACCCTGCTGCTCGGCGCGTGCGCGTTGATCGGCACACTCGCCCGGGCGCTGCCGCTGCGGCCCGGCCGCACGCAGGTGATGCTGCTGTTGACCGCCGGGCAGGCCATCGGCCATCTCGCTTTGACCGCCGGACCCGGGCACCAGCACGGATCACACTCGGCCGCGATCATGCTTGCCACCCACCTGGTCGCGATCCCGGCCGGTGCGGTGCTGATCCGTGGCGCCGAACTCGCTGTGGGGCGGTCGATATCGAGTGTGCGCCGTGCGGTGTCGGCGCTGTGCGCCGCGCTCGCCGGTCCACCGCCATGGGCGCCGAGTTCTCTTGTCGCGGGCCGTGATCCGCTGATCCCGCCGCGCCCGCTGCTCATCTCCGGCCGCGGTACGCGCGGGCCACCTGTTTCGGCTCGGTAGTTCCCCTCCGCCGATCGCGATACGCGGCACGCTCGTGCGCGGATCAGCGGTGCCGGTGCTCGTCACCGTGACCTGCGCGACGACGCGGCACCGTTCGACGACGTCGGCCGGCCCACGACCGCGGCCGCGCCGATCACCGACGGCCGAAACCGGTCCGGCGCAGATCGCTGGACCACTGACGGCACCGGCGTAGTCGCGCACCCGTGGCGTCGACCCGTCTCGCGGAATCCTTGCCTGCCCGGCCGTTTCACGACGCGTGCCGGACCGATGCGCGTGGATGCGCGTTGTCATCGCGTGCCCGGAAGCGCGGACCGTGCCCGATAGCACGGGCACCGTACCGTTGTGTCGGCGCTGGGCACGGCCGATCTCGCACGACTCGGCGGGGGAACCACACCCGCACATCGACCACTCGAACACCGACCCGTACAGGGAGATCCCATGTTCCACCTCGTTCCCGCGCGCTCACGCCTGCGCCGCGCGGCCGCCGCCGCCCTGGTGGCCGCCGCCCCGCTGGTCGCGCTCGGCTGCACCAGCGAGTCCGGCGATTCCGGCGCACCGTCCGATGCCGCCTCGGCCGTCACCATCACCGAGCAATGGGCCAAGGCCGCCGACAGCGGCATGTCGGCCGCGTTCGGACAGCTGCGCAACAACGCCGACACCGACGTCACCGTCGTTGCGGCGACCAGCCCGGCCTCGGCCACCGTCGAACTACACGAGGTGGTGACCGGCGACGACGGCGTCAAGGTCATGCGCCCGAAGCCGGGCGGCTTCCGCATCCCGGCAGGCGGCGAGCTCGCGCTCGAGCCCGGCGGCAACCACATCATGTTCATGGGTCTGCGCGGTCCGCTGCGCACCGGATCGGAGGCGCCGGTCACGCTCACCTTCGACGACGGCTCGACCACCACGTTCACCGCGCAGGTTCGCGACTTCCCGGGCAACCAGGAGAATTACGAGCCCGGCGGCGAACACGGCGACGGCGCCGCGGCGCCGGGGCACGGTGGTTGAGCCGGCCCGCGCCCGTTCCGTTCGGCTGAACCGGCGGCGGCTGCTCGGTGGCGGTGCGGCCGCCGCGGGCGTCGCCGGTCTCGGTCTCGGTGCGGCCGCGTTCACCACCCACCGCGAGGAGACCTCGCCCGCGTCGGCGGCGGTCGAACCGTTCTACGGCGAACATCAGGCAGGTATCGCGACCGCACCGCCCGCGCACGCGGCGTTCGTGGCGCTGGATCTGCGGCCGGGCACCGACCGTGCCGACATCGTCGGCGTGCTGAAGATCTGGACCGAGGACGCGGTGCGCCTCACCGCCGGCCGCCCGGCGCTCGGCGATACCGAACCGGAACTGGCGGGGCGCCCGTCCCGGCTCACCGTCACGGTCGGTTTCGGGCCGCGCGTGTTCGACGTGGCCGGACTGGCCGATCGGCGTCCGCAGTGGCTGAAACCCCTGCCGCCGTTCACGATCGACCGGCTCGATCCCGCCTACGGCGAGGGCGATCTGCTGCTGCAGATCTGCGCCGAGGAATCGACGACGGTCGCGCATGCGGTCCGGGTGCTCTGCAAGAGTGTGAAGTCGCTGGTATCGGTGCGCTGGGTGCAGCGCGGATTCCGCGACGCCGCACCGGGTACCACACCGCGCAACCTGATGGGTCAGGTCGACGGAACGGTCAATCTGGTCGCCGGCACACCGGATTTCGATCGGCTGGTGTGGGACGACGGTGCCGCGCAGCCATGGCTGGCGGGCGGTACGTCGCTGGTGTTGCGCCGGATCGCGATGACCCTGGACACCTGGGACGAAATCGACCCCGAGGGCAGGGAATTGACGGTCGGGCGCCGGTTGTCCAACGGTGCGCCGCTGACCGGGACGAGCGAGTTCGACGAACCGGATTTCGCGGCGGTCGACCGCGACGGCATCCCGGTGATCCCACCGTCGTCGCATATCGCCCGCGCCCATCACACCCATGACGGCGAGCGGTTCCTGCGTCGTGGTTACAACTACGACGATCCGCCGCGTCCGGGCGAGACCTCGAATTCGGGCCTGCTGTTCGCGGCCTACCAGCGTGATGTGACGGCGCAGTTCCTGCCGGTGCAGCAGCGGCTGGCCGAGTTCGATGCGCTCAATGTGTGGACGATTCCGGTGGGTTCGGCGGTGTTCGTCATCCCACCGGGTGTCCGCGCGCCCGGCGGGTATCTCGGGCAGACCCTGTTCGAGCGGTGAGCACACGGTTCCCGGCGCGGTACGGCGCCGGGAACCGGCCGCGACGAACTCAGGTCCAGAGCGCGGCGATCAGCACGTTGAGGATGGCGAGCCCACCGGCCGCGTGGGTCATCCACGGAACGGCCTTGCCGCGCTTGGCGTCGGCGCGGCTCATTTCGGCGAACGCCGCGACCAGCACCGAGACGGCGAGTTTGATGCCGATCTTGACCATGTTCAGGTCCTTGTCGAGTGAGTCGATCGACTCCGCCAGCCCGACCAGGATCACGCCGGTGATCAACTGGAGCCGCGCACCCCACACCATCAGCTCCGAGACCACCGGCCGGCTCGCGGCGTAACCGCCGACGACCGCGGCCATTCCGAGCAGATGGGTGACAACCACGATGTTGTAGACAACGTCCATAGCGCCCAACGCTAGCCGATGCGACGCACCTCTACTACGCCAAGTCGTATATTCGCCGGAGCGTCGGCCCGCGCCTGCCGACAGACCACCCGAAAGCGCGCCGACCTGGGCCGAAGCGGGACCAGGCACAGAAATGCCGACAGCCCGCCGGGGATACCCGGCGGGCTGTCGGCACAGCAGTCTGCGTATTACTCGGCCGAGAAGCTGGAGAGCCCGCCGAAACCGCTGAAGATGTCACCGAATGCACTCAGAAGGTCTCCGAGGCTGCCCAGGTCCACTGAACCCATTTCCACTCCTATCCGTGTGCGAATCGCGATGCTCTTGCACCGCCGCACACCATTGGTAGTGCCGTTATTCAAACGTGATGCTCTATTTATCTTAACGTTATCCACATCGAAGTGAACTCGAGTTGAACGCGCCTGCCGCGATGCGCTGACCTGCGAATATGCTATGAATAACACCGATGTCGATCTTCATGAATTTTCGAGCGTCGCCAAAATTCCTTCCTGACGTCTCCGTCAACCGACCTCGCTCAAGTAATAATCGCAGGTCAGAGCGATATTTGCGCCTCCACTCAGCCCCATCCGGGCAAATCCTGACGCTGACACGGACAAGAACGGTGACAATTTCTCATCCCACGAAAAGGCAATCTCCACCGGCTCCAAGCTGATGCGAATGAATCTTTATCTCCTCCATGAGACCACCGAAATACCGCCGCCTGGAACCAATTCGGCCTCTGAGGCGATCGGACCACGACGGCGCGATCCTCAAATTTATTGGAATAGCGGCGGTTTCGCACGAATACGAAATCTTCCGGTGCAGAATGACGCTGCCCGCATCGAACTCGAATTGCTAACCGCCGGCAGCTATTTCACGAGAGCCCGACGACCCCTCAGGCGCGGGTGAACACCGCGACCAGGAAGTCGGAGTCGTCGCGGAACGGGCGCAGATCCCAGGTCGACAACCGCAGGTCCGATGCCAGGCCCGCGGCCGCGGCGTCGGCGAAGAACTCCTCGAACGGGTAGCCCCGTTCGGCGCCGAATCCGATAACGGCCCGGCCATCCGGGTCGAGATGGCGGGCGAAGCCCGACAGCACCGCTCGGCGGGTACTCGGCGCGAGGAAGGTCATCACATTGCCCGCGCACACGATGACGTCGAAGCCGTCGGGTATGCCGCGGGACGGCAGATCCAGTTCGGCCAGGTCGCCGACCAACCAGGTGGGGCCGGGGTGGTCGTGTTCGGCCGCCTCGATCAGCACCGGGTCCACGTCGACGCCGACGACCGCATGACCGGCCTCGTGCAGATAGCCGCCGATGCGGCCGGGCCCGCATCCGGCGTCGAGCACGCGCGAGCCCCTGCCGAGCATCGCGTCGACCAGCCTGGCCTCCCCCACGATGTCTTGCCCCTGGGCGGCCAGGCCGCGGAACCGCTCGACGTACCAGGTGGAGTGCGCCGGGTCGTTGGCCGTGATCTCCTCCCACTGGCTCGGAACACGCTCACCCACGATGGCTCCCTACTCGATACGTCGGCTGGTCTTGCCACCGTAGCCCGCACCACAGCGCGCGGACACGACCACCCGCGTCCAGCGTCCACCGGGGTGCGGGTGTATGCCGTCCTACCCGCAAAAGCGCGTGGACCCCGCGAGAGATCGCGGGGTCCACGGGGAATTCGGTGGTCCGGGTACTACGGCACCGAGACGCTGCCGCCGCTGGGGACGTAACCGATGGTGTTGGGGTCGATCACGCCGAGGGCCTGGCCCGCGCAGTCGGGGCCCGCGTACAGGGTGATGGCCTGATCGGTGCCGTTGCCGACGGTGGTCTGCAGCGTCGTGTAGAAGCTGTCGCCGGTGTTGAAGCAGCCCACCGGGTTCGCGTGCGGCGCACCGTTCAGGGTCAGGGTGCCGCCTGCGGCGTGCGCGGCGCCAGGGGCCAGCAGGGTGATGGCACCCGCGGTGGCCAGCGCACCGACGATCCCAGCAGTACGAAACATTCGTGCCTCCAGTTCCTTTCGATGTCGACCCCCGACGTCGACCATTGACCCCGCGATTGTGTCATGCGACCGGCTGCGCCGGAACACCCAGATCCTTCGCGTCCTTGCGCACCCCGAAGGCGGTGATCATCTCCATGATGCCGAGCACGACCAGCCAGATACCGGCGACCCAGGCCAAGGTGGCGACCGATTCGACGGGCCAGACGATCAGCACGACTCCGGCGATCGCGGTGATCACACCGAAGAACCCCTGCCAGCCACGACCGGGCAGGCCCGGTTCGGCGACCGCGGCCATCGTCATCGCGACTCCGCGGAACAACCAGCCGATCCCGATCCACAGACCCAGCAGAAGAAGCGAGGCCAGCTCGTCGCGGAAACAGAAGACGCCGATGATGATCGACAGCACGCCCGCGATGAAATACAGCACCCGCATCCCCGCACTCGCCGGCGCCGCGAACGCCGCGACCAGCTGCAACAGGCCGCTGACCACCAGGTAGATCCCGAAGATGATGCCGGCCACCAGCAGCGTCTTACCGGGCCACACCAGAATCAGGACGCCGAGGACCACCGAGAGCAATCCGGTGACCAAGATCGATTGCCAGGCGGCACGCGCGAGGGTCTGCACCGGGCCCTGCGGGATGATATTCGTCGTCATGAAGTGATGTTATGCCCGAAATCCCTGGTTCTCTGGGCATTTGCTCACTACCCGCGTCCGCGCGCCGCCACCGCCGGTCGTGCACACCGGCGGCCGACTGTGACCGAGAACGCCGTGATGATCACGTTTGCCGCTGTACACGCCGGGTAATTGTGGGTCAATGGCTCTCGTCGTGAACGCCGTCAGGTGAGTCGAGTGGGTCGGGTTTGACGAGTCTCGGGTGGCTAGGAGAAGAGGGTGTCGGTTGTTCTCGTGCTTCAGGCACGCGGTCTCGGTGAACTGCTCACCGCGGTCCCGGCGCTGCGCGCGCTGCGCCGGGCCAGGCCGGACGACCGCATCGTCCTGGCGGCCCCGCATCGGCTACGGCCCATCGTCGATCTGATCACCTCCGTCGACGCCATGGTCCCCACCACCGAGGGCGGCAGCCTGCGCTGGGACGGACCCGCCCCCGATCTGGCGGTCAACCTGCACGGCCCGGACACCGAGTCGATCGTCGAACTGATCAAGACCGACGCGCGGCGCATCCTCACCTACCGCAATCCGGCCTTCCCCGAGCTGCCCGGCCCGCAGTGGGATCCCGATATGCACCTGGTCGACCGCTGGTGCCATCTGCTCGAATTCGACGGCATCGATGCCGACCGGCGCAACCTCGGCCTCGTCCCGCCGGTGGCCACCACCAGCCACCGCGACGCCGTCGTCGTGCACATCGGCGCCGGCGCACCGGCACGGCGCTGGCCGCCGGACCGGTTCGCCGCCGTCATCCGGCATCAGTCGGTGCTCGGCCGGGAGGTGGTCATCACCGGCGACGAGTTCGAGCGCGAGACCGCACTCGGCATCGCCGCGCGGGCCGGGCTGCCACCGCACCGGGTGCTGGCCGGCGAACAGAATCTCATCGAATTGGCCGCGACGGTCGCCGAAGCCGCGCTGGTGTTGTGCGGTGATACCGGCGTCGCCCATCTGGCCACCGCGTTCGGCACCCGCACCGTGCAGCTGTTCGGCCCGACTCCCCCGCGCCGTGGCGGACCACCGCCGCATCTGCTCGCCCGCCACGATGTGCTCTGGGCGGGGCAGGTCGGCGACCCGGACGCCGACAGCACCGACGCGGGCTTGCTGCGGATCGGGGTGAGCGAGGTGCTCGGCGCGATCGACGCTCAGCTCGGAAAGCACTCCTGGGCGGGCAGCACCGGTGAACGCCCTCGCGCTTACCGCCGCGTCGGCTGAGGAGTCGGCACTTCGACGCTCGCGGTGTGCACCGCCGCGGAGTAGGCGGCGATGGCGCTCGGCCAGAATCGCTCCACGTAGTCGCGGGCGTCGGCCAGCCCTCGCGGATCCAGGAAGTACCGCCTGCGGTTGCCGTCCGGGCGCATCATCACCAGGCGCGCCTCCCGTAGGACCCGCAGGTGTTGCGACACCGCCGAACTACTGACGCCAACGGCCTCGGCCAGCTCGCCCACCGAGAGTTGCGCATGCGGTAATGCTTCGAAGATCGCCCGCCGAGTCGGGTCGGCGAGCGCTTCGATCGCCCGGACTCCATTAGTCGCCACTAACACAGTGTGATCAACTAGCGGTTTCGCCGTCAAATCGCCCATTTACCGCATTTGCCCAGCTCGACGCGGAATATCAACCGTGTCGTTATCAGTTCGTAATCAACGAACTGGGGTTATAGGCGCTGGTGATGGTAGCCACAGGATTGCGGAGCGGCGGCGACGGTCCCGTAGCTTCGAGCTATGCCCGTGACCGTTCCGTTACTTTCTCGCCGTCCCGGCGCGCCCCGCACCGGTCGTCGCAGCGTCGCCACCCGCGTGGTGGCCGCCTCGACGGCGATCGGCGCCTCGCTCGGCGTGCTCGCCGGATGCACCGAAGAGAACTCGACCGCGGCCCTGCACTCCCCGCAGCTGGTGGCCGACACCGCCGACGCGACCTTCACCGCGTTCACCCCACCCGAAGCCCAGCGGGCCCAGACCGTGCCGGAGGCGGTGGCCTGGGAACAGAACCGCCTGGCGATCGAGTTCGCCCGGCCCAAGACCATCCGGCCGGTGGCCGGCCCCATGAGCTCCACCTTCGGCATGCGCTGGGGTGCGATGCACGCAGGCATCGATTTCGCCGACCCGCTGGGCGCGCCGATCGCGGCCGTCACCGACGGTGTCGTGATCGAGGCCGGCCCGGCCAGCGGTTTCGGCCTGTGGGTGCGCGTCCAGCAGGACGACGGCACCGTCGGCGTGTACGGCCATATGCAGGACATCCTGGTGACCGTCGGTCAGCCGGTGCGCGCCGGTGATGTGATCGCCACCGTCGGCAGCCGAGGCTACTCCACCGGTCCGCACCTGCACTACGAGGTCCATGTGCCAGGCGTCGGGCCGATCGACCCGCAGCCCTGGCTGGCCGCGCGCGGGATCAGCGTCCACGGCGACCACTCCTGACACCGGCGGCGACCCGTCGCCGAGAATTCACGGGGACGGCCCGTAGGCGAGAGCGCCTGCGGGCCTTCGCCGTCCTAGGGCTGCGGATGGGCCGCCCACCGCGATCCGGTACTCCGGTAGGGGGCGGCAATGGCGCGCCGGCGTGATGTGGCCGCGCGGTGCGGGTCCCTAGTGTCGCGGCATGGTCACACCCGAGATCGCTTCCCCGGCACCGGCTTCGGACCGATTCCGCTCCGGCTTTCCCGAACGCGCAGCCCTGCACCGGCCACTGCTGGTGATGGTGGGCGCGATGACCGCCCTGACGATCGTTTCGGCCTGCGGCCTGGTCGTCGACGACCGTCAGCTGCTCGGCGAGTCGGTCTGGCTGAAGCCGTTGAAGTTCGGCGTCGCCTTCGCGCTCTACGGTCTCACCCTGATCTGGTTGCTGGCGCTGCCGCACCGGGGCCGCCGTGCCACCTGGTGGCTCGGGACGGCCTTCGCGGTGACCGGTGTGCTCGACGTCGGTTTCATCGCCGTGCAAGCCGCGCGCGGAACGTTCAGCCATTTCAACAATTCCGATCCCGACCCGGTGAACGTCATCGGGCAGCAGATCTTCGTCTCCGGCGTTCCCGGCCTGTTCGTGGCGAATCTGGTGCTGGCCCTGATCTTGTGCGCGCAGCGGCTGGTCGACCGGCCGACCACGCGCGCGATCCGGGCCGGTCTCGTCCTGGCGGTCGCGGGGATGGCGCAGGCGTATCTGATGGGCTTCACCGGCAAGCAGCGTGTGGTCGACGCCGAGGGCCGGATCGTGGAGTTGGTGGCCGGGCACACCGTCGTCGAGCCGGGTCTGCGCACCGAACTCGCTCGGGACGGGGCAGGCATGCCGATCACACACTGGAGCACCATCGGCGGCGACCTGCGAATTCCGCATTTCCTCGGACTCCACGGGATCCAGGTGCTGCTGGCGGCGGTGATCATTTCGGCAGCGCTGGCAACGCGCCTGCCCTGGTTGCGCGGCGAACGCACGCGGACCGACCTGGTCGGCGTACTCGCCGTGGGCTACGCGGGACTGTTCGGGTTGACGTTCTGGCAGGCCATGCGCGCGCAGCCGCTGCTACGTCCGGACGCGCTCACCGTCGGCGCCTTTGCCGCACTGGTCGTCGTGGTGGCCTGCCTCGGCGTGCTGGTGTACCGCCGCGGCCGCGCTCGCGCCGGCGAAGCGATTACGCGCAGATCCGACTCCGCGGCACTCAGCGCAGACGTTCGGCGTCACGGGCGAGCTGGAGCAGAGTCTCACTGAGCGCAGCCAGTTCGGCCGCGTCGGCACCCTCGCCGATCGCGGTCGCCACATCCTCGGCCGCACACCGTGCCGCGAACCAGCGGTCGGCCAGATCGGCCGCCTCCTGTGCGCTGAGCACCACCGAATCCTCGGGAATCCCCGTCCCCTTCAAGCTGTTGCGATGTTCGTAGGCCCGCTGACGGCACGACTGACGGCAATACCGGCGGCGACGCCCGACCTCGGATTCCACGATTTCCCGCCCGCACCACAGGCAGGACAGTGACCGGCGCGACATGACCCGACACCCTAACCGCACCCGGCGACCGTCCGCACAGGGCACGCCGCTCCGGTGACGGCGGCGAACAGCGTAGAATAGCCAGGTTCTCCCCCGCAGGGAACGAAAGTAGCCCACCACACGTTCACAGAGCACATGGTGTTCGCGCCCGGCCGGCCACGCCGGGAGCGAGCAGCCCACAACCGGTTCCGCGCATCCGTGCGCGAGAGCCGGACGCCGAGGAGGTTCGCGACCGCGCCACCGGTTATCCATGGAGGAGCGAGTCCTGCGAACCCGTTCGCAGCCCGGCTCGGGTTTCCGCCGCCGCGGAGATACGGGCCACCGTGGGGCCGCGAACACGCCGCGACGCAGGAGCGGCACATCAAACACAGAGAGGACCGAACAGATGGCAGATCGCGTACTCCGGGGCAGTCGGCTCGGAGCGGTGAGCTACGAGACCGACCGCGACCACGATTTGGCGCCCCGCCGGATGGCCCGGTATCGGACCGACAATGGTGAAGAGTTCGACGTCCCGTTCGCCGACGACGCCGAGATCCCGCCGACGTGGTTGTGCCGCAACGGCCAGGAAGGCGTCCTGCTCGAGGGCACCACGCAGGAGGCCAAGAAGGTCAAGCCGCCGCGCACCCACTGGGACATGCTGCTGGAACGGCGCAGCAAGGAAGAGCTCGAGGAACTGCTCAAGGAGCGCCTCGAACTGCTCAAGACCCGCAGGCGCGGCTGAGGCAGCCCCGCGCCGAAAAAGGCCGCTCACACCGGATTCGTCCGGGATGAGCGGCCTTTCGTCTGTCCTGTGGCGCACGGGCCCGAAGCCACGGCGCCTCGATTCAGTGGCTGGCGACGCGCCGATACCGCAACAGCGCCAAGGGCACCACCACCACGAGGATGGCCACCGAACAGATCACCGCGTACTCGACACAATGTTCGGCGGGCCAGCCGGTCGGCGTCGCGAACGACGGTGGCGAACTGTTGTCGAACAACTTGCGCCCCGCCGCCGCCACCGCGGTGATCGGATTCCATTCGGCGATCGTGCGCAACGGCCCCGGCAGCGTCTGCGCGGAAATGAACGCCGAGGAGATGAACGACAGCGGGAACATCCAGATCAAGCCGACGCTCTGCGCGACCTCCACTGTCGGAGACAGCAAACCGGTGAGGGCGCCGACCCAGGACATCGCGAACGCGAACAGCAAGATCACACCGAAGGCGAGCGCGGCGTCGGTGATCGGGCCGTTGATCCGCCAGCCGACGATGTAACCGCAGCCCACCATGACGATCAGGCTGAGAATGTTGACGACCAGGTCCGACAGCGTGCGCCCGAGCAGCACCGCCATCCGCGACATCGGCAGCGTCCGCATCCGGTCGATGATCCCCTTGTGCAGATCGCCCGCCAACCCGACGGTGGTGAACGCCGCGTTGAAGGCCACCGTCTGGGCGAAGATCCCGGCCAGCAGGAACTCCCGGTACTGGCTGCCGCCGAGCGAGGCCCCGAAGATGTAGGCGAACAGGAACACGAACATCAGCGGCTGGATCGTCGCGGTCACCAGCAGCGTCGGAACGCGCAGGATGGTCAGCAGGTTTCGGTAGGCGACGATGGCGCTGTCGCGGAAAACCCGTCCGCGCGGCGACATATCCACTGCCGCCGCACGCGGTTTCGCCGCTCCGCGAGCGTCGGTGTCCGCCGCGGAATCCTCGGCCGCTGGGGCTTCGTCACGTACCGCTGCCGGCGCTGAGCTCACGACATGATCTCCTCTTGTACGTCATCGGATTCCGCCGCCGCTGGCGTGGGTGCCGCGGTGCCGGTGAGGGAAAGGAATACGTCATCGAGGGTGGGGCGGTGCACGTTCGCGTCGACGACACACACACCGGCGTCGTCGAGCCGCCGCAGGGCCTCGACCATGGTGCGCGACCCCTCGCCCACCACGATCGACACATCGTGGCTGCCGATGTCGTGCACCGGCTCGCCGATGCCCACCTGGGCCAGCACCGAGAGCGCCGGCTTGGCTTCCTGGCCGGTGGCCAAGGTGACCGTCAGCCGGTCACCGCCGATGGAGGTCTTCAGTTCGTCGGCCGAACCGCGGGCGATCACCTTGCCCCGGTCGATGACGATGATCCGGTCGGCGAGTTGGTCGGCCTCTTCGAGATACTGGGTGGTCAGCAGCACGGTGGTGCCGTCGTCGACGAGATCGCCGATCACCCGCCACATGTCGAGCCGGCCGCGTGGATCGAGACCGGTGGTCGGTTCGTCCAGGACCACCACCGGCGGCCGCGCCACCAGCGCACCGGCCAGATCGAGCCGGCGTGCCATGCCGCCGGAGTAGGTGCCCGCCCGGCGATCGGCGGCATGGTCGAGCCCGAACGCGGTGAGCAGCTCGCCCGCGCGCGCCGCGGCCTGCCGATGCGACATCCCGTAGAGCCGGGCCACCATGCGCAGGTTCTCGTAGCCGGACAGGTTCGCGTCGACGGCGGCGTACTGGCCCGACAGCCCGATCCGGCGGCGGGCGGCGGCCGGATCGCGCAGCACGTCCACGCCGGCGACGTGGACCGTCCCGGCGCACGGCCGTAGCAACGTGGTGACGATGCGCACCGTAGTCGTCTTGCCCGCACCGTTGGGCCCGAGCAATCCCATCACGGTGCCCGCCGGGATCTGGATGTCGATCCCGTCGAGCACTCGCACACGGCCGTAGTTCTTGACCAGGCCGAGGACTTCCACCGCCAGGCTCACCTGTGTGTCTCCTTCGCTTGCCGGTCCGCGCCGTCGAGGTGGAAGCGCAGCACCGGTCCGATCACCGCGAGTGCTTCGGGTGTGGTCATCGCCGCGTGGGTGCAGCGCAGCTGATGGTCGTGCACGGCGCCGGTGACGAACGGACGCCAGGCGGCGGCGCATCGATCCCGGTCCGCGCGGTTGATCTCGTCGTCGGCCGCGGTGAAGAACAGCAGGTCGCCGCCGAATACCCGGGGCCGGAAACTGTTGGCCAGCACCGTGCCGTCGGCATAGCCGGCGTAGAGCCGTTCCAGGTGTTCGACCGTCAGCGCCGCGAACGGTCCCGGCTGGGATCGCAGCAGCGCGGCGGCCTCGGACAGGCTCATCTGGTCGTCGAGCGCTCCGGCGTCGGCGATCAGCTCGCTGCCGAATTCACCGATGATGTCGGCGACGCTCGGCATGGCCTGATCGAGCAGGCTGTCGGAGAGCCGGTAGCTGTCCATCATCGCCAGCAGCGCCACCTGCTCCCCCGCCTCCTGCAGCCGCACCGCGATCTCGTGCGCGATGAGCCCGCCCAGGGACCAGCCGAGCAGGTGGTAGGGCCCATGCGGCTGCACCGACCGGATGTGCTCGACGTAATGATCGGCCGCTTCGGCGAGCGTGCCGTAGCCCGCGCCTCCGGTGACGTGCGGCGCCTGCAGGCCGTAGACGGGGCGATCCGCAGGCAGGTGCGCGAGCAACCCGGAGTAGCACCACGCCAGACCGATGGCCGGGTGCACGCAGAACAGCGGCTCGCGGCTGGCGCCGGTATCGGGCCGCAGCGGCAGGATCGGCGCCAGGGCCTCGGCCATCGCATCGGCGACGCCGCTGTCGTCGAGCCTGGCCGCGAGCGCGGACGGGGTCGCCTCACCGAACATCATCTGCACCGGCATCTCGATGCCCTCGGCGCGCAGGCGTGCCACCACCTTCGTCGCGAGCAGCGAGTTGCCGCCGAGTTCGAAGAAGCTGTCGTCGGCGCCGACACGGTCGATGCCGAGCGCCTCGGCGAACGCCGCGCACACCGCCGCCTCGGTGGGCGTCGCCGGTGCCCGGTAGCCCTGACCGCCGGTGAACACCGGTTCCGGCAGCGCTTGCCGGTCGAGTTTGCCGACGGGGCTCAGCGGCACCCGGTCGATCATCATGATCGACTGCGGCACCATGTAATTGGGCACCAGATCCGCCAGGTGGGCGGTCAGCTCGGCGGCGGTCACCACCGCGCCGGCCAGCGGCTTCACATACGACACCAGCGCGGTGGCGCCCGCGGCGGTGCGGTGGCCGATGGTGAGGGCTACCTCGACGCCGGGGTGCCTGCCCAGTGCGGTGTCGATCTCGCCGAGTTCGATACGGAATCCGCGGATCTTGACCTGATGGTCGGTCCGGCCGACGTATTCGATGTCGCCGGACCCCGCGTCCGCGCCGGGCCACAGCCGCACCAGGTCACCGGTGCGGTACATCCGCTCGCCCGGCTTGCCGTACGGGTTGGCGACGAACCTGGTCGCCGTCAGGCCGGGGCGGTTGAGGTATCCGCGGGCCAGGGCGGCTCCGGCCAGGTGCAGTTCCCCGGTGACGCCGATGGCCGCCGGATGCAACCGCGGATCGAGGATGAGTGCGTCCACGCCGCGGATCGGTCCGCCGATGGTGATGGGCCGGTCCGGCGCCATCGGCTGGGACATGATCGTGACGATGGTCGTCTCGGTCGGGCCGTAGACGTTGTACAGGTTGCGGCCACGCGACCACCTGGTCACCAGTTCCGGCGGAAGCGCTTCGCCGCCCACCAGTACGTGCGCCAGCTCGGTGACACCGGCCGCATCGACGGTGCCGAGCGCCGAGGTGGTGATGAAGGCATGCGTGATGGCTTCATCGATGAAGACCCGGCGCAGTTCCTCACCGCCGACCACGCCCGGTGGAGTGATCACCAGGGTGGCGGCGCCGCCGAGGGCGAACAGCAGATCCAGCATGGCGGCGTCGAAGCTCGGCGTCGCGAAATGCAGCACCCGGCATCCGGGGCGGACATCGAAACGCTGCGCGGTCTCGGCGGCGAAGTTGGACAGACCGCCGTGGGTGACGGTGACGCCCTTGGGGGTTCCGGTGGACCCGGAGGTGTAGATGACGTAGGCCGGGTTCTCCAATCGGAGCGGGGTGATCCGGTGGGCGTCGGTGATGGGGTCACCTGAGGCCGCCAACACCACGGAGCGGATATCGGGGGCATCGAGCACCAGCCACTCGGCCGTCGAGGGCAGGCTGTCGCGGTACTCGGCGAGGGTGATGCCGAGGGCGGCACCCGAATCCGACAGCATGTGCGCGATGCGCCCGGCCGGATAGTTCGGGTCGACGGGTACGAACGCCGCGCCGGCCTTCGCGACCGCGAGCACCGTCGCCACCGATTCCACCGACCGTGGAATACCCAGCGCCACCAGCGTTTCCGGTCCGACCCCGCGGTCGATGAGCACGCGGGCGAGGCGGTTGCTCCATCGGTCGAGGGCCGAATAGGTGACCTCGGTTCCGTCCGACCGTACGGCGATGGCGTGCGGGTCGTACGCCGCCGCCGCGGCGAACACCTCGGGCAGGGTGACCGGACGATCCGGCTGGGCGCCGCGTACCGGCGCGAGTTCCGGCCATTCGGCGGGATCGAGCAGGTCCAGATCGCCGACCGGGGTGGTGGGGCTGGCTGCGATCGAGGTCAGCAGGCGGACGAAGCGCTTACCGAACCTCTCCGCGGTCTCCTCGTCGAACAGGTCGCGGGCGAAGTCGATCGCGAGCGAGATGCCGCCGGGGCCCCCTGCGGCGGTGCGGTTCTCGGTGAGGGTGAACTGCAGATCGAACTTGGCGATCCCGGTGTCGGCGTCTTCGGCGTCGATGCGCAGGCCGGGCAGTTCCAACACCCGGACCGGCTCGTTGCGGACCGACAGCATCACCTGGAACAGCGGGTGATGCGACTGCGACCGAGCCGGATTCAGCACCTCCACCAGGCGCTCGAAGGGCAGGTCCGCGTGTGCGAAGGCGTCGAGGTCGCTATCGCGCACCGCCGCGAGCAGGTCGGTGAACGCGGCGTCGCCGTCCACCCGGGTGCGCAGCACCAAGGTGTTGACGAACATGCCGACCATGCGGTCGAGCGCCGGATGTCCGCGTCCCGCGATCGGGGTGCCGACCGCGATGTCGTCCACGGCCGTCATCCGGTGCAGCAGTACTGCCAACGCGGCGTGCAACACCATGAACATGCTGACGTTGTGCCCGGCGGCGACAGCGCTCAGTTCCCGGTGGGTGGCGGCGTCGACCGCGCAGCGCACCGTGCCGCCGCGATAGGACGGTGTCGGTGGACGCGGCCGGTCGGCGGGCACCGCGAGCAGCTCGGGCAGCTGGTCGAGGGTGTTGCGCCAGTAGTCCAGTTGGCGACTGATGAGGGAATCGGCGTCGTCCTCGGCGCCGAGTACCCGCTCCTGCCACAGCGTGTAGTCGGCGTACTGGATCTCGAGCGCGGGCACGGTGTCCACGCGGCCTTCCCTGGCGGCGCAATAGGCCGCGGCCACGTCGGCGGCCAGCGGTTCCAGCGACCAGCCGTCCATCGCGATGTGATGCACGACCAGCACCAGCACATGCTCGTCGCGTTCGCTGGTGACCACACTCGGGCGGGCGACGGTCAGGATGGCGGCCCGCAGCGGCACCGTGGTGCCGAGGTCGAAGCCCTCCGCGGCGAATTCGCGCACGATCGGTTCCACCGCGTCGGCCCGCACGGTCTCGGTCCGTACCCGGATCGCCGCGTCGGCCGGATCCAGCACGACTTGCGCCGGTTCGCCCTCGATGACCGGGAAGACCGTGCGCAGCGTCTCGTGCCTGCGCTGCACCGCGTGCAGCGCGGCGATGAGTGCCGCGCGGTCGAGCCGTCCGCGCAGGCGCAACACCACGGGCACGTTGTAGGCCCCGGAGCTCGGTGCGCCCGCCGCGCTGTCGAAGCGGTTGAGGAACCACAGCCGGCGCTGGGCCGCCGACAACGGGATCCGCTGCGGACGGGCGCCGGCGACCAGTGGCGGGGTGCCCTCGTCGGGCGTTCCCGCGTCCAGTCGCGCCGCCAGTTCGGCGACGGTGGGGCCGGCGAAAACGGCACGCACTTGCAGTCGCGTGCCCGTTGCCGCTGCCAGCCGGGCGACCAGTTGGGTGGCCAGCAGCGAGGTTCCGCCGATGTCGAAGAAATTGTCGTCGGCGCCGGTGATGTCGGCACCGACCAGGTCGGACATCACGTCGGCGACCAGCCGCTCGGCGTCGGTGGACAGCGGCCGGGTAGTGCGGGCGGGCGACAGCGTCGGCTCCGGAAGTGCCGCGGTGTCCAGCTTTCCGACCGGCGTGAGCGGGATCCGTTCCAGGACAGTGATCGCCGCCGGAACCATATGCGCGGGCAGCTGCGCCGCGGCATGGGCGCGCAGCGCGTCGAGATCGAGATCCCCGGCGGGCTGCACGTAGGAGACGATGCGGTCGGCACCGGCGATCTCACGGACCTGGGTGTGCGCGAAACCGACGCCGGGATGCCCGGCCAGCGCTGCGGTGATCTCGCCGAGCTCGATCCGGAACCCACGCACCTTCACCTGGTGGTCGCTGCGTCCGAGGTAGATCAGCTCGCCGTCAGCGGTCCAGCGCACCACATCGCCGGTGCGGTAGACGCGCGATCCGGCCGGCCCGTACGGATCGGCCACGAACCGCGACGCCGTCAGTGCGAAACGGTCGAAATAGCCGCGCGCCAGGCCCGGTCCGCCCAGATACAGCTCGCCGGGCACCCCGATGGGCACCGGACGCAGACGCTCGTCGAGCACCACGGCCCGCGCACCGCGCACGACAGTGCCGATCGGAATCGGGCGGCCCGGTTGGAACGGCGCGGAGATGGTGGCCAGCACAGTGGTCTCGGTCGGTCCGTAGCCGTTGATCATGGTGCGGTCGACCGCCCAGCGGGCCACCAGCTCCGGCCCGACGGCCTCGCCACCCACCATCAGGCTCCGCAGATCCGGCAGCGGCCAGCGATCGTGGTCGATCGTGGCCAGCGCCGCGGGCGTGATGAAGGTGTGGGTGACCCGTTCGGTGGTGAGCAGTTCGGCCAGTTCGTCACCGCCGTAGATATCCGGTGCCGCGATGACCATCGTGGCACCGGAACCGATCGACAGCAGCAGGTCGAGCACCGCGGCATCGAAGCTCGGTGAGGAGAAGTGCAGCGTGCGCGAATCCGGCTGCACCCCGGCGTGTTGCGCCAGCTCGTCGGCCAGGTTCGACAGGCCGGCGTGGGTGACGGCCACGCCCTTGGGCTTCCCGGTGGAACCGGAGGTGTAGATCAGGTAGGCCAGGTCATCGATGCGGGTCGGGCGCAGCCGCTCACCGGCGATGGCGGCGTCGGCCGCGGGCTCGAATTCCGCATCGGCGGTGTCGTCGAGCACGATCCAGGCGATGCCGCGGTCGTCGGCGGCACGCAACCGCTCCCGGTGCGCGGAGACCGTGACGCCGACGGCGCACCCGGAGTCGGTCAGCATGTGCCGGACTCGGTCGGCCGGGTAGTTCGGATCGACCGGCACGAACGCGGCTCCGGTCTTCGCGATGGCGAGCACGGTGACCACGGACTCGACCGAGCGGGTCAGCCCGAGGGCGACCCGGTCGCCGGAGCCGATGCCGTGCCGGATCAATCGGCGCGCCACTCGATTCGACCGCCGGTCCAGCTCCGCATAGGTCAACTCGAGCGCACCCGAGCGGACCGCGGTGCGGTCCGGATGCGCGGCCACGGCCTGTGCGAAAACCTCCGCCAGCGTGAGCTTCGGTCGCGCGGGTGCGCCATCGGCGGGGGCGAAGCGCCGGCGTTCGTCCTCGGTGCGTGCGTCGATGTGGTCGACGCGGATACCTGGGTCGCTGGTGATCGTGGCGAGCACGGTCAGGAACCGGTCCGCCAGTGTCTGCACCGTGGCCTCGTCGAAGAGTTCGGCGGCGTAGACGAATTCGAGCGCGCCGTCGTCCCCGCCCTCGGCCGGATCGGTGACACGCAGTTCCAGGTCGAATTTCGCCAACGCGATGTCGAGGGCGTGCGCCTGCAAGGCCAGCCCGGGCAGTTCCAGGTGTGGATGCGGGGTGTCCTGGACCGTCAACGCGACCTGGAACAGCGGATGCCTGCCGGTCGCGCGCGGATCCCGGCCCAGTTCTTCGACCACGCGCTCGAAGGGGATGTCGGCGTTGGCGATGGCGGCGAGTTCGGCGTCGCGATCGGCGCGCAGCAGCGCGGTGAAGGCGAGATCCGGGTCGACGTCGGAGCGCAGCACGAGCGTGTTGACGAACATGCCGACCAGATCGTCGAGTTCGGTCTGGGTGCGCCCGGCCACCGGGGTGCCGATCGGGATGTCGCGGCCGCCGGTGACCGCGCGCAGCAGCACCGCCAGCGCCGTGCGCAGCACCATGAACATGCTCACGCCCTGTTCGCGCGCCAGCTCGGCGAGTGCGCTGCGCACCGGCTCGGGCAGGGTGCGCTGGACCGAGCCAGCGATCTGGGTCGGTTCGGCGGGCCGTGGGCGGTCGTAGGGCAGCGGCAGTTCGTCGGGCAGATCTGCCAGCTGGGTGCGCCAGAACTCCACTTGCCGGGCGGCCGGGCTGTCGGCGTCGGTGGCCTCGCCCAGATATTCACGCTGCCAGAGCCCGAAGTCGGCGTACTGCACCGGCAGTGGCTGCCAATTCGGTGCGGCACCACCGCGACGTGCGAGGTAGGCGGTGGCGAGGTCGCGGGTGAGCGGAGCCAGCGACCAGCCGTCGGCGGCGATGTGGTGGACGACGACGCCGAGCACGTGGTGGCGTTCGTCCACCCGCAGCACGGTGATCCGTAACGGGGTGTCGGTGCTCAGATCGAATCCACGCCGGGCCAGCTGTTCGAGGAGCCCGGGCACCTCGGCCTCGGTGGCCGGTACCGGGACGACCGCGGGTACCGCATCGGCGACCGGGACGATGACCTGGTGCGGACCCTGCTCGTCGTCGGGGTATCGGGTGCGCAGCACTTCGTGCCGGTCGACGATGTCGGCCAGCGCCTCGCCCAGGGCTGCGATATCGAGATCGCCGTCGATCCGCAGGGCGAACGCGATGTTGTAGGCACTGGATTCGGGGGCGAAACGGTTGAGGAACCACAGCCGCTGCTGCGGCAGCGACAACGGGATCCGGTGCGGGCGCGGGCTGTGCGCGACCAGCGGGATGCGCTGAGTACGCGGAGCCTCGGCCAGCTGAGCGGCCAGGCCCGCCACGGTGGGCGCCTCGAAGATGGTGCGCACCGGCAATTCGACGCCGAAGTGCTGATACACCGAGGCGGCCAGCCGGGTGGCCAGCAACGAGTTGCCGCCGACGTCGAAGAAGCTGTCCTCGGCGCCGGTGATGGGCCGGCCGAGCACCTCGCCGAACAGCGCGGCGACCCGCAGCTCGAGTTCGGTGGCAGGCGCGCGGGAGGCGGCGGTGGCCGCGAATACCGGTTCGGGCAAGGCCTTTCGATCCAGTTTGCCCGACGGCGTTACCGGAACCTCGTCCAGCACGGTGACCGCGGCGGGCACCATGTACCCGGGCAGTCGTCCGCGTGCGGTGTCGAGCACCGCTGCCGGGTCGATCGCTTCCACACCGCTCACATACGAGGCCAGCCGCTGGTGTCCGTTGGCATCGGTGTGCACCACTGTCACGGCGAAATCGACGCCGGGATGTGCGCGCAGCACGTGGTCGATCTCGCTGAGCTCGATGCGGAAGCCGCGGATCTTGATCTGATCGTCGGCGCGGCCGAGGAAGCGCAGATTGCCCGCGGGATCGGCCACCACGAGGTCGCCGGTCCGGTACATCCGCTCGCCGCGGCGGCCGTGCGGATTCGCCGGGAACCGGGCGGCGGTCAGCGCGTGCCTACCGTGGTAGCCGCGCGCGATGCCCGGTCCGGACACATACAGCTCGCCGGGCGTGCCGGGAGGCACCGGGCGCAGGCGGTTGTCCAGGATGAACAGTCGCATACCGCGCACCGGGTGGCCGAGTGGGATCGGTTCGCCGGCCCGCATCGGGTCCGAGACGGTGGCCGCGACCGTCGCCTCGGACGGGCCGTACATGTTGTGCATGCGGTAGCGCGCCGCCCAGGTGGCCACCAGCGCGTCCGTGCAGGCCTCGCCACCGACCATCACCGAGCGCAGGTCGTCGAGCCGATCGCAGGGCACGGTGGCAAGTGCGGCGGGCGTGATGAACGCGTGGGTGACGCGTTCGGTGCGCAGGAAGTCGGCGAGTTCGCTGCCGCCGTAGAGATCGGCGGGTGCGACCACGACCGTGGCTCCGGCCGCGAATCCCAGTAGCAGCTCGAGCACCGAGGCGTCGAAGCTCGGCGACGAGAAGTGCAGGGTCCGTGCGGAATCGGTGACGCCGAACAGATACCGCTGCTCGTTGGCGAAGGAGGCCAGGCCGGCGTGGGTGACGATGACGGCCTTCGGTGTGCCGGTGGATCCCGAGGTGTAGATCAGATAGGCGGGCTGGCCCGCGCGCAGTGCGCCGAGCCGCTCGGCGTCGGTGACGGGCGCGGCCGATTGCGCTGCGCACGCCATGTCGAGCTCGCCGGAGCCGAGCATCAACCAGGTGCCGGTGGTCAGGCTGTGTTTACCGGGATCGGCGGGCCAGCTGGGCAGCGCCGACAGTGAACTCGGATCCGTCAGCCCGAGCAGGGCCCCGGAATCACCGATCATGTGCGCGATCCGCTCACGCGGATAGCCCGGATCGATCGGGACGTAGGCCGCGCCCGTTTTCGCGACGGCCCAGATCGCCAGAATCGAGTGCAGGCTGCGCGGCAATGCGACGGCGACGACCACCTCTGGGCCCGCCCCGTGTGAGATCAGCACCCTGGCCAACTGGTTGGAGCGTTCGTCGAGCTCGCGGTAGGTGGTGTCGTTCCCGCGGAAGCGGACGGCCACCGCATCCGGCAGGCGTTCGGCGGTCTGGGCGAACAACCGCGCCAGCGTGACGGTGGGTTCGGCGGGCCCGCCCGCGATCGGCACCAGGTCGGCCTTCTCGCGCCGGTCCAGGATATCGATGTCGCCGACCGGCGCATCGGGGCGCACCACCGCGGCGGCGAGGATCGCGGTGAACCGCCGCGCCAGCGCCTGAATCGTGGAGTCGTCGAAAACATCGGTGGCATAGCCGAATTCGGCATGCAACGGACCGTCGGTGGTGTCGTCGTGCACTTCGAGCTGGAGATCGAACTTGGCCACGTCGGCCGCCAGCGGAAGCACTTCGGTGTGCACACCGGGCAGTTCGATGCGCAATTCGGGCGCACGGTCGTAGGACAGCATCACCTGGAACAGCGGGTGTCTGCCACTCATCCGCTCGGGATTGACGACGTCGACCAGCCGCTCGAACGGCACGTCGGCATTGGCGAAGGCATTGAGATCGGTTTCCCGGGCGACGTCGAGCATCCGATCGAACCCGGCGGCGGGATCCACCTCGGTGCGCAGCACCAGGGTGTTGACGAACATGCCGACGAGCTCGTCCAGCGCCGGGTCGGAGCGGCCCGCGATGGGTGTGCCGATGACGATGTCGCTGCTGCCACAGACGCGCGCCAGCAGGGCGGCGAACGCGGCATGCAGCACCATGAACATGCTCACGCCCCGCGCGACGGCGAGTTCACCTGCGGCGCGGCGAGTTTCGGGGTCGATGGTGAACCCGAAGCGAGCACCGGCGGTGGATCGCCGCAGCGGGCGCGGGCGGTCCAGCGGCAGGTCCAGCTGCTCGGGCAACTCCTCCAGCGCCGAGCGCCAGTAGTTCAGCTGACGGCTGAGCGCGCTCGACGGGTCGGTTTCCTCGCCCAGCAACTCCCGCTGCCACAGCGCGAAATCGGCGTACTGCACCGGCAGCGGGGTCCACTGCGGCGCCGTGCCTTCGGCGCGGGCGGCGACCGCGGTCATCAGGTCGCGCGCGAGCGGCGCCACCGACCAGCCGTCACCGCAGATGTGATGCAGCACCAGCAGCAGCACGTGCCGGTCGGGCCCGGTCTCGTACAGCGCCACCCGGATCGGCGCCTGGCTGCGCAGATCGAAGCCGTATCCGGCGAACTCGGCGACCAGCGCGTCGATATCGGCGCCGCGGGCGTCGATGGGGTCCAGATGCAGCGGGATGTCGGTGGCGGCGTGGATCACCTGGCTCGGGCCTTCGACGGTTTCCGGGAAGGTGGTGCGCAGGCTTTCGTGCCGGTCGAGCACGTCGAACAGGCCCGCCCGTAGCGCCGCGATGTCGAGCTTGCCGTCCAGGCGCACGGCCAGGGGCATGTTGTAGGCGGCCGCGTGCTCGGCGAATCGGTTGAGGATCCACAGCCGCTGCTGCGCGGGCGAGAGCGGGATGGTGGCCGGGCGGCCCGTCGGGCGCAAGGCCGGCGACGAGGTGTCCAGGTGCTGGGTGGAGAAACGCTCGGCGAGCGCGGCGATGGTGCCCGCCTCGAACAGATCGCGGATGGTCACGCCTGCGCCGAGGGTGCCGTTGATCCGGGCCACCGCGCGCGCGGCGATCAGCGAATTGCCACCGAGATCGAAGAAGCCGTCCTCCACGCCGATGTCGTCGATCTCGAGCACCTCGGCGAAGATGTTCGCCAGGACCCGCTCGATCTCCGTGCGCGGTGCGATGCTCGCGCGCCCGGTGGGCCGGACATGCGCCGCGGGCGCGGGCAACGCGGCCCGATCGATCTTGCCGTTGGCGCTCAGCGGCAGCTCGTCGAGCTCCATCAAGGCCGTCGGCACCATATAGGAGGGCAGCGTTTCGCGCAGGCGGGTGAGCAGGGCCGCGGTGTCGAGCCGTTCGGCCGCGTCGTCACCGCGGGCACCGGGCGCGGCGACCACATAGGCGACCAGTTCGTCTCCGGTGCGTCCGGTGTGGGCGACGCAGACCGCGCGAGCGACCCGTTCGTCGGCGAGCAGAGCGGCCTCGATCTCGCCGAGTTCGATGCGCTGCCCGCGAATCTTGACCTGGAAATCGGTGCGCCCCAGGTATTCCAGAACGCCGCGCTCGGGCCCGCCCGCCGAACCGCGGCCACGCAGGTGCCAGCGCGCGAGATCGCCGGTGCGGTACATCCGGGTGCCGGGGGTGAAGGGATTGGCGACGAACCGGTCGGCGGTGAGTCGTGGCTGACCGAGATAGCCGCGGGCCAGCTGGGTTCCCGCCAGGTACAACTCCCCCACTCCGCCGGGCGGCACGGGCTGCAATCGCGCATCCAGGACGTAGGTCTGGGTGTTCCAGACCGGCGAGCCGATCGGGACCGTCTCCGGGTCGGCCGGGCAGGGCCAATAGGTGACGTCGACGGCCGCCTCGGTCGGGCCGTACAGGTTGTGCAGCCGCGGCCCGGGCAGGGCCGCGTGGAAATCGCGGACGGTGGCCGGCGGCAAGGCCTCGCCACTGCAGAACACCCGGCGCAGCCCGGTGCAGCCGCGCACATCGGTATCGGTGACGAACACCGACAGCATCGACGGCACGAAATGCGCTGTGGTGACGCCTTTGGCCGCGATGACCTCGGCCAGGTAGCTGGGGTCGCGATGGCCGTCCGGCCGGGCCACCACCAGCCGGGCGCCGATCTGCAACGGCCAGAAGAACTCCCAGACCGAGACGTCGAAGGTGGCCGGGGTCTTCTGCAGCACCGCGTCACCGGAGTCGAGCGGGTACTCGTGCTGCATCCATTGCAGCCGGTTGACGATGGCGCCGTGGCTGACGCCGACGCCCTTGGGATTGCCGGTGGAACCGGAGGTGAAGATGACGTAGGCCAGGTGATCGGGGCGCAACGGGGTCGGTCGGTCGGCGTCGGTGATCGGATCGGGCGAGTAGCCGGACAGATCGGCGGTGTCGAGGATCAGGCCGGGCGCGTGCTCCGGGAGGCCGGCCGCGTCCGCCGCGGCCGTCAGCACCGCGACCGGCGCGGCCTGCTGCACGATCCGCTCCATCCGCTCGCGCGGGTAGTCGACGTCGAGCGGGAGATACGCCGCGCCCGACTTCACGATGGCATACAGGCCGACCACGAGGTCGAGACTGCGGCGCAGGTACACACCGACCACGCGATCGGGCCCGGCGCCGCGGTCGATGAGCATCCGGGCCAGCCGGCTCGACTGTTCGTCGAGTTCGCGATAGGTCAGGGATCGGTCCTCGAACTCGACCGCCGTCGCGTCGGGGCAGGCCGCGGCACGGGTACCGAACAGCCCGGCCAGGGTGTCGGCGGCCACCGGTACCTCGGTGGCATTCCAGGCCTGCAGTACCCGATGACGTTCGGCGTCGGTGATCGCGGTCAGCGACAGGGCCTTGGTCTCGGTGCCGGCGGTGAGGAAACGGGCGAGGAAATCCAGGAATCGTTCGTGGTGCATGGCGAGTTCGGTCTCGCCGTAGAGCTGCGGATTGGCCTCGAAATCGATGTGGATGCGGTCGCCGACGCCGTTGTAGAGGTTGATCGACAGGTCTTCGACCGGGCCGGTGGCCAGCACGTGCAGCGAGCCGAGCAGACTGCCGAACTTCAGCTCGTTGTGGAACAACATGATGTTGACCATCGGGCCGAAGAACCCGCGCGCGTCGCGCGAGTATCCGCAGTCGCGCCGGATGTCGTCGTGACGGTACCGCTGGTGCCGCAGCGCGCCGGTGATCTGGAGTTCGACCGCGCGCACCACATCGCGCACGGTGGTCTCCTCGGCGAACCGCACCCGCAGCGGCACCACATTCGACACCACGCCCGCCGATCGGCGCAGCGCGACGGTGGTGCGGGCCGAGACGGGCAGGCTCAGCACCACATCGTCGGTGCCGGTGACCGAGCGGACGTAGCAGGCCAGCGCCGCGGCGAACAACGTCGAGTTGGCGGCGCCGAAGGCGGTGGTGGCCGCGGTGACGGCGGCTTCGGTGCGCTCGTCCAGCACGGCGGTGGCCCGGCGGCGGCCCGGATCGGGCATCGGCACGGCACTGCTGGCGTTGGACAGGCTGAGCGTGCCGCCCACGCCCTCCAGCTGCTCCATCCAGTACTCGCGGTCGCTGCGGAACCGCGCGGAATCGCGGTAGCGGGATTCGTCGGCGTAGATCTCGGCCAGCGGGGTGGCCCGGGAGACGGCGGGCTCGGTCTGGTTCTCGATCGCGGTGTAGATCTCCGCGGTCCGGGTGAGCGCGTTCATGGCGCCGTAGCCGTCGATGACGATGTGGTGCGCGCGGGCGTACCAGATGTAGTCGTTGTCGCCGTAGCGCAGCACCGCGTTGGTGATGAGCGGATCGTTGTCCAGGTCGATGGGTGAGCTGGCGTGCTCGTTCATCCACTGCATGGCCGCGGCGTGCGGGTCCGCCTCACCGCGCAGGTCCACCCGCGCCCAGCCGGGCCGGTGGAACGGATCGACCACCTGGTGCGGTACGCCATCGATCTCGACCAGCCGCAGCAGACCGACCTGGGTCTCGGCGCCGAAGCGCTCGATCGAGTACAGCAGCCTGCCCGCGTCGAGGTCACCGTGGATCTCCACGTACTGAGCGATGGTCAACGGCACGTCCGGACGGATGCGCTGCGCGTACCACAGCGCTGTCTGCGCAGGCGACAAGGCGAACGGTTGTGCTGAGAATTCGCCCGATGAACATTGGTCGACACGATCCGTGGCCAATGAACTCATCAATCACTCCGTTCTGCCGCTGTTCACGCAACTCCCCGAGCACCACACGGTCGGCGCGCACGCGCCTAGCCGTAGGACGTAGTCCACGAATGATGATTCGGAGCGTCATGGCGGCCGGATGGCCGAGGGTTCGGATTTGTTTCACTTCCAACGGCCTTGGCACAACGCCACTTTGGACAGCTACATTTTCGCTATCGGGCGGGTACCGGAAACTTTCCGACAGGAATGCCGGAAAATGGCACGCTGACGTGCCGGTCCCGCTGGGCGACGGCTATCGTCGGGCGAACCGGGAATTCGCCCGCGCCGCAAGACCGCGCGTTCGATCGAACCGGACAGATAACGGGCGTCCGGTTAGCGCAGCGCCTATCGCGCGGACGGATGCGCCGGAAATTCGGGCGAAGACGCTCGCTCGGTCGGCTCATTCGGGCGCCGGGTTCGCCAGCGGATTGCCGCGACGACCAACGCGGCGGCAGTGAGAACGATGGCCGCCCACTCCGGTGCCGCGCCGAGCCGGGTGGCCGGGGTCGTCGAACTCCGCAGCGGGAGGTCGGCGGTCAACGCGGCGGGGACGAACAGTTCGGTGTGCTGACGCACCGCCCCGTCGGCGGTGATCATGGCGCTGACGCCGGTGGTCGCCGCGACGACGAGGGCGCGCCCGTGTTCCACCGCGCGCACCCGCGACATGGCCAGCTGCTGATAGGTCATCTCACTGTCGCCGAAGGTCGCGTTGTTGGTCGGCACCGTCAGCAACTGCGCGCCCGCGGCCATGGCATCACGGAAGGCACGATCGAAGGCCACTTCGTAACAGGTCGCCACGCCAAGGTCGACGCCGGCGATGCCGACCGTGCCGTCGCCGTGTCCCGGCACGAAATATCCGGCGCGGTCGGCGTATTCGGAGAACAGCCGGAAGAACCCGCGCATCGGCAGGTACTCGCCGAAGGGCTGGATGATGCGCTTGTCGTGCCGATCGGCGGGGCCGGACTGCTCGGTCCAGACCATCATCGAGTTGGTGGTGGTGCGGTCGTCGTTCACCAGCACCGCACCGATCAGGATGGGAGCGCCTACACGGCGCGCGGCGCGCGTGATGATGGTGGCGGCGTCGGCGTTGCGCAGCGGGTCGATATCGGAGGAGTTCTCCGGCCAGATCACCAGATCCGGCTGCGGCGCACGGCCCGCGGCGATGTCATCGGCCAACTGTTCGGTGCGGCGTGCGTGGTTGTCGAGGACGGCGCGGCGCTGGGCGTTGAAGTCCAGGCCGAGCCTGGGCACGCTGCCCTGGATGGCGGCGACGGTGACGGTCGATTCACCGGCATCGGGGGCGGGCAGCGTGGGGCGCAACGCGAGCCCGGCCACCGGCATGACCGCGATGACGACAACCGCGGCGAGGGCCGCGCGCCGACGGCCTCCGGCGGACCGCACCGCCACGACCAGAGCCGCGATGCCGGTGCCGGTCAGCGCGACCGCGAAACCGATCAGCGGTGCCCCGCCGTAGGCGGCCAGTGGCAGAAACCAGCCGTCGGCCTGGCCGAAAGCCAGCCGCCCCCACGGGAATCCGCCGAACGGAAAACTGGAACGCCCCCATTCCGCTGTCGTCCAGGCGAGCGCGATCCAGACCGGCCACCCCGGCAGCGTGCCGAGCAGCCGGGCCATCAGGCCGAACAGCCCGATGTAGACCGCGCACGCCGCCGACAGCGCCAGCCACGGCACCGGGCCGACATAGATGCCCGTCCACGGCAGCAGCGGCAGGAAGAACCCGAGCCCGGCGAGCAGCCCGTAGCCGAAGCCAGCGCGTAGCTTGTCGGCGCCGCGTACGGTCAGCGTCAGCAGCGCGATACCGGCAGGCGCCAGGAACCACCACGGTCGCGGGGGAAAACTGCCGAACAGCAGCACGCCGGAGACGACGGCCGCGACCGCCCGAACGAGCACCGGGTGCCGGTCGAACAGCGCAGCCGGGCGCGACCGGAAACCGGCGGACTCAGCCGCCATAGATGGTCACTCCCCGGTGCACCGTGCGCAGGCAGCGCGGCAGGGCGTGGTCCGGGGTGAGCGAGGGCAGACCGGGAACGCGCGAGCGCGGGTCGGTCGACCAGCGTTGCACGGAATCGGCGGCCGCGGCCACGACGAGGTCACCGGCCTCCCACACCGCGTACGAGGCCGGCGCTCCGGGTACGAGTGTGCCCGCGACGCCGTCGCGGACCCCGCCCGCGCGCCACGCGCCCCTGGTGGCCGCGGCGAAGGCCGCACGCGGCGACACCCCGTGACCTGGCGTGCGATGCTCGGTGGCCGCGCGCACGGCGGCCCACGGGTCGAGGGCGGTGACCGGGGCATCCGAGCCGATGGCCAGCGAGATACCCGCCGAGGCCATGGCCGCGAACGGATTCAGCCCGGCGGCGCGTTCGGCGCCGAGCCGTGCGGCATACATGCCGTCGGGGCCGCCCCACGCGGCGTCGAACGCCGGCTGCACGCTCGCGATGACGCCCCATGCCGCCAGTTTCGTGATCTGGTCGGCGTCGATCATCTCCGCGTGCTCGATCCGGTGCCCGCGCGCGGCCACCGCCGGGCCGCCCAGTGCGTCGACCACGGCGCCGAAACCGGCGACCACGGCGTCCATCGCGGCGTCGCCGATGACATGGAATCCGGCCTGGATCCCGGCCTCGGTGCAGGCCCGCACATGCGCGGCGATCGCCTCGGCGTCCAGGTAGCCGAACCCGGTGCCGTCGCCGTCGGCGTACGGTTCGCGCAGCCAGGCGGTGCGCGAGCCGAGCGAACCGTCGACGAACAGGTCACCGGCCAGCGCGTGCACCCCGAGGTCCGCGATCAGCGCACGCGCATCGTCCGCGCTGGTCACCGCTTGCCCCCAGTTGACGCGGACCTCGACGCCGTGATCGAAGGCGAGCAGTTCGCGGACGTCGGCCTCCCCGGAGATCTCCGGGCCCGCGCATTCGTGTACGGCGACGATGCCGTGCGCGGCGGCGTGGTCGAGCGCCGCGCGCCGGGCGGCGTCGCGCTGGTCGCGGTCGAGCGCGGCCAGCGTCGCGGCGCGCACCAGGTGGTGGGCCTGCGCGCGCAGTGGTTCGGCGCGGCTGAAACCGGTGGCCGCGCTGAGCCCCGGTACGGCATCCAGAACGGCGGTGGAGACCACCGCGGAGTGCGCGTCGACGCGCGAGAGATAGACGTGCCTGCCCGCTTCGGCGCCGAGTGCGGCATCGATATCGGCGGCGGTGGGGGGCCGGTGTTCGGGCCAGCGGGTCTCATCCCAGCCGTCCCCGATGATCACCGCACCCGGATGGGCCGCGGCGAAGCCGGCGAGCAGTTCCATGCAGTGGGCCAGCGAACGCGCGCCGGACAGGTCGAGTCCGGTCAGTTGCAGACCGAGCGCGGTGGTGTGCAGGTGCGGTTCCACGAAGGCCGGTGCGACGAAAGCGCCGTCCAGATCGACGATCTCGGCGTCGGGGTGCAGTGCGCGGCCCACCCGGTCGGCGCCCAGCCACACCACCGTGCCGTCGGTGACCGCCATCGCGGTCGCGTCCGGGGAACTGGAACTGTAGATACGACCGCCGACCAGCAACTGGGTACTCACGGTCGACCAGTCTGCCAGTGCCGCATCCGTGCCCGGGCACCGGCGGGTGCGGTGCCGATCACCTCGCCGCACCGATCTCGGCGCCGGTCTCAGGCGCCGCCGATGGCGCGCCTGGTGCCGGGGCGCGGGTCGTCGTACCACTCCGTGACGACGACACCGTCGACCACCTCGTCACCGTCGATGACCACACCGCGATACGGCATGCGCGCGGCCACCCGCTGCATCCGGCGCGTGGTCACCGCCGCCACCAGCGGACGCAGCAGCGCCCTGGTCGGCGGCAGGAGCAGCAGCAGCCCGAGCACCGAGGTGACCAGGCCGGGCACGAACATCAAGACGCTGCCCGAGGCCACCAGCGCACCGTCGGCGACGGCGGTACCCGGCGTGATCTCCCCGCGTCCGGCGCGGCGGAACTGCTCGAACACCCGCCTGCCCTGCGAGCCGATGAGCAGCATTCCCGCGGCCGAGCAGGCGATGAGCACGACGATGGCGGGCATGACGCCGATCAGCTGGACGACACCGACGAAGGCGGCGATCTCGACGACGAGGTAGGCGAGGAAAACAACTGCGGGCATGACGTTCCTTCCGGACGATCTACCCTCTCAACGTCCGGTGCCCCGGATTTTCTCCCGGTGCGCACGCACGGTTGCCGGGCTCACCCGCCGGGGCGGACCAGCCCAGTTTCATAGGCAAGCACGACCGCTTGCACCCGGTCGCGCAGACCCAGTTTGGTCAGCACTCGACCGACGTGGGTTTTCACCGTCGCTTCGGACAGGAACAACTGGGTGGCGATCTCGGCGTTGGAGCGGCCTGCGGCGATCTGTTCGAGCACCTCGCGTTCGCGGGCGGTGAGCACGTCGAGCACGCCGGGATCGCGGGTGCGGCCGGGATTCTCGCTGATCATGCGGTCGAGCAGGCGTTTGGTGACCTTCGGTGAGACCACCGCGTCGCCGGCGGCGACGCTGCGGATCGCCGAGATCAGATCCTCCGGCGGGGTGTCCTTGAGCAGGAAGCCGCTGGCGCCGGCGCGCAGTGCGCCGAGGGCGTGTTCATCGAGATCGAAGGTGGTCATCACCAGCACCCGGCTACCGTGCCCGGCTTCCACGATCTGCGTCGTGGCGGTGACGCCGTCGACCACCGGCATCCGCACATCCATCAGCACCACATCGGGTCGCAGTTCGCTCGCCTGGGTCACCGCGAGCGCGCCGTTGGCGGCCTCACCGATCACTTCGATGTCGGGGTGCGCGCCGAGCACCATTTTCAGACCCATGCGCATGAGTTCCTGGTCATCGACGACGAGAACGGTGATCGGCACGCACCACAGCGTAGTGGGCTCGGCAGGCGCCTATCGGCGGCCGGGTCAGTCGGGCTGGACCAAGGGGATGGTGGCCCGCACCCGCCACGAGCCGTCGGGGGTGCGGCCCGCTTCCATCGTTCCGCCGAGCACCGCGACCCGTTCACGCATTCCGGCAAGCCCGAGCCCGCTGCCGGTGATGCGGTTCTCCGGTTCCTGCACCGGCACGCCGCCGGAGTCGGTGACCTCGATGAGGATGTCGTCGTCGCGGCGCTGCACCCGCACCCAGGCCTTGGGATGGGCGCCGGCGTGGCGCAGGGTATTGGTCAGCGATTCCTGCACGATGCGGTGCACCCCGAGGCTGATCTCCGGGGCGATGTCGTCGAGCTCGCCGGTCATTTCCAGTTCCACCGCCAGGCCGGTGCCGCGCATCATCTCCACCACCTTCGCCAAGCCCGCGGTCCCGTGCTGGGGCAGTTGGTCGGGTGCGTGCTCGGTGCGCAGCAGCGCGACGGTGCGGCGCAGTTCGCGCAGCGCTTCGCGGCCGGTCGCGGCGATGGTGGTGACGGCCTGTTCGGCGGCGTCGGGGTCGTGGCGCAGTGCGTATTTCGCACCGTCGGCCTGGACGATGATGACGCTCACCGCGTGCGCCACCACATCGTGCAATTCGCGGGCGATGCGGGTGCGCTCGGCCGACACCGCGTCGTGGGCGCGACGTTCCCGATCGTAATCGGCCACCGCCAGCCGGGCGGCGACCTCGGTGTCGTAGGCGTGGCGGGCGCCGATGAATTCGGCCAGGGTCCAGCACAGGGCGTACAGCACGATGACGAAGGCCAGATCGGTCCCGGCCGGGAACCCCGTCGCCAGCATCGACAGTCCGGTATCGAGGACCAGGCCCGCCAGGAAGAACAGCCCGTCGCGGCGGCCCACATAGGCCACCAGCGTGTAGAGCATGATGCCGAGCCCGAGCAGCGCGACGTGCTCGGACTCTTCCTCGGTGAGGTAGCTGACGGCGGTCGTGGTGATCGACAGCCCGAGCACGGCGGCCGCCATGAGCCGCGGATAGACCCGGCGCAGGATCATCGGCAGCGGCAACACCAGCGACAGCGCCACGAAAGCCACCTTGTTGTGCGCGGTGGAGACGCCGAGGACGTCGAGCACCAGCAGCACACCGGCCAGCATCGAGTCGGCGACGATGGGCTTGCCGCGAAGCCACAGACTGAACCTGCGCATGCCGTTCAGGGTATGGGTGGCCCGGAGACCGGCCCGTGACGGCGCGCACGCGGGCCCGACCCGGCGCCCGGTTCATGGGATGTTTCTGGTTGTCTTGGGCCGTGGAGATCACCGACTGGGCGGTTCTGTTGACCGCGGCGACAGCCGCGGGCTGGGTGGATGCCGTGGTCGGCGGCGGCGGTCTGATCGTGTTGCCGACCCTGCTGCTGGTCGCGCCGGGCATCGCGCCGCAAACAGCACTCGGCACCAACAAGCTTTCCGCGGTGGCCGGTACGACCGCGGCGGTGGTGACCTTCTCCCGCAGGGTGCCGATCCGCTGGCGGGTACTGCTGCCGGCGGCGCTGATCTCGGCGGTGGCCGCGGCGATCGGCGCTGCGGCGGTCTCGCTGATCGATCGGGAGCTGTTCATTCCGATCGTGCTCGTGGTTCTGGTGGGGGTGGCCATCTTCGTCACCGCGCGTCCGTCGGTGGGGGTCACCCTCGCCACGCATCCACCGACCCGGCGCAAGTTCATCCTCGTGGTGGCGTTGGCGGCCGGGCTGATCGGCTTCTACGACGGACTACTCGGGCCCGGCACCGGCACCTTCCTCATCATCACCTTCGCCACCCTGCTCGGCACCGAATTCGTCCGTGCCGCGGCGATGGCCAAGGTGATCAACTGCGGATCGAATGTGGGCGCGCTGATCTTCTTCGGCGCGACCGGGCACATCCTGTGGGCACTCGGCGCGGCGATGGCGGTGGGCAATATCGCGGGCGCGGTGGTCGGCTCGCGGATGGCATTGAGTCGAGGCGCGGAGTTCGTCCGCGTGGTGTTGCTGGTGGTCGTGATCGCGATGGTGCTGCGGCTGGGCTGGCAGCAGTTCGGCTGACGGTCAGACCCGCGCGAGCCAGGGCCGCAACACCTCGGAGGTGGTCTCGTGGATCTTGCGCTGCAACCGTTCACCGTCCTCGATGCCGATCTGCGGGCCCTGGAACAGCACCGTCAGCGCACCCGACACCGCGCCGACCACGGCACCGACCAGCGCCGCCGCGCCGACCTCGTCGAATTCCGCCGGGAACGCCGCGTGCAACTGCCTGGCGATCTCGCGCTGGGCGACCAGCTGGGCGTGCGCCGCGCGGCCGCTCACCGCCGGCACGGTGCGTGACACCTGGGCCCGCAGCGCGGCGATCCGGGCGTAGAGATCGTCGATGAGATGTTCGCCGGGATTGTCGCCGGCCGCGCGTAAGGCTCGTAGCAGCACCTCGACCGGCCGCTCCCCCGGCCGCCGCGAGGCGATCGCGACCACCGCCGCCCGCACCCGGTCATCGGGTTCGGGGAACAGCAACTCTTCCTTACTGGCGAAATAGTTGAAGAAGGTGCGAGTGCCCACCTCGGCGACAGCGGCGATATCGGCCACGGTCGTCTCTTCGTAGCCTCTGGTCTCGAACAGTTCGACGGCGGCCTCGAGCAGGGCGCGGCGGGTACGTTCGCGTTTGCGATCACGGAGGGCGGAAGGCGGCACGCGGGCACAGTACGACATCTGACCGCGCGGGCGTGGTAGGCGCGAGCGCCGCGTCCCCGTTCGATACCACTGCGCGCGGCAACTATTCGGCAGCGGCTGTCGGTGGCACCGACTACGGTGTGCTGGGTGAGCATCCCGACTTCCGACGCGGGCACCGGCGGCCCACACCACGGCGTCGACGCCGAATTCACCTCGCTGCCATTGGCCGCGCTGGCCGACGCCGCGCTCTCGGCCGCCACCGCTGCCGGCGCGTCACATGCGGATCTGCGGGTGCATCGGCTGGTCACCCAATCCATCCGGTTGCGCGACGGGCGCGTGGAATCGGTCGCCGATTCCGCCGAACTCGGGCTGGCGGTGCGGGTGATCGTCGACGGCACCTGGGGTTTCGCCTCGCATGCGGCACTCACGCCCGGTTCGGCGGCCGAGGTCGCGCGCCGCGCCGTCACCGTCGCCACCACCTTGCGCGCGCTCAACCGCGAACGGGTGGAGCTGGCCGCCGAGCCACGCTACGACGGCGTGGAATGGGTCTCGGCCTACGATCTCGACCCGTTCACCGTGCCGACCACCGACAAAGTGGCGCTGTTGCAGGAGTATTCGCAACGGCTGTCGGCCGCCGACGGCGTCGACCACGTGACGGCGTCGGTCCTGCAGGTCAAAGAGCAGACCTTCTACGCCGACACCGCGGGCTCCTCGATCACCCAGCAGCGGGTGCGGTTGCATCCACAGCTCGAGGCCATCACCGTCGATGCGGCGGCCGGGGTGTTCGAAACGATGCGCACACTCGCCGCACCGGCCGGCCGCGGCTGGGAGTACGTCACCGGCGCCGACGGAATCTGGGACTGGGCAGGCGAACTCGCCCGGATGCCGGAGTGGCTGGCCGAGAAGGTGAAGGCGCCGAGCGTCGTCGCCGGGCCCACCGACCTGGTCATCGATCCGACCAATCTGTGGCTCACCATCCACGAATCCATCGGCCACGCCACCGAATACGATCGCGCCATCGGCTACGAATCCGCCTACGCCGGTACCTCCTTCGCCACGCCCGATCTGCTCGGCATGCTGCGGTACGGCAGCCCGATCATGCACGTCACCGGCGACCGCACCGAACCGCACGGCCTGGCCACCGTCGGCTACGACGACGAAGGCGTCGCGGGCCAGCGCTGGGATCTGGTGCGCGACGGTCTCCTGGTCGGCTATCAGCTCGATCGAGTGTTCGCGCCGCGCCTGGGTCTCGAACGTTCCAACGGCTGCTCCTACGCGGATTCGCCACACCACGTGCCGATCCAGCGGATGGCCAATGTATCGCTGCAACCGGATCCGCACCGCGACACCAGCACCGAGGAGCTGATCTCCCGGGTCGACGACGGCATCTACATCGTGGGCGACAAATCCTGGTCGATCGATATGCAGCGCTACAACTTCCAGTTCACCGGACAGCGGTTCTTCCGCATCCGCGACGGCAAGCTGGACGGGCAGCTGCGTGACGTCGCCTACCAGGCCACCACCACCGACTTCTGGGGCGCGATGGAAGCCGTCGGCGGGCCGTCCACCTGGCAGCTCGGCGGCGCGTTCAACTGCGGGAAGGCGCAGCCCGGTCAGGTGGCGGCGGTCAGTCACGGCTGCCCGTCGATCCTGGTGCGCGGCATCAATGTTCTCAACACGCGGACGGAGGCAGGGCAGTGAACGGGACCGGCGCGGCGATTGTGCCCGGTGGGGCGGTGGTCGAACAGGCGCTGGCGCTGTCGAAGGCCGATGAGGCGATGGTCATCGTCACCGACGCGCACGAGGCGTCGCTGCGGTGGGCGGGTAATTCGATGACCACCAACGGGTCGTCGATCTCGCGGCAGTGGGCGGTGGTCTCGGTGTTCCGGGAAGGCCCGAACCTCGCGCGCGTCGGCAGCGTCACCGCGACGAGCGTGGACGGCGCCGATGTCGAGGCCGTGGTCCGCGCCAGCGAGCAGGCCGCGCGCACGGCCGAACCGGCGCGCGACGCGATGCCGCTGCTGGAGCCGGACGGAGCGCCCGATGCGCCGGATTGGGCGGGCGAGCCCGGCCGCACCGGGATCGAGGTCTTCACCGGGCTTGCCGCCGACCTGGCTCGCGGGTTCGACGGCACCGACACCCTCTACGGATTCGCCCACCACCAGATGCACACCACCTGGCTCGGTACCTCCACCGGCCTGCGGCGCCGCTACGTGCAGCCCACCGGCTCGGTGGAGATCAACGGCAAGCGCGGTACCGGCGCCGATCTGGCCAGCGCCTGGGTGGGCGTCGGCACCAGCGATTTCACCGATGTGAATACGCCGGCGCTGCTAACGGAACTGTCCCGTCGGCTGGATTGGTCGGCGCGGCGAGTGGAGCTGCCGGCCGGGCGATATGAGACGTTGCTGCCGCCGTCGGCGGTGGCGGATCTGATGATCTACCTGGCCTGGACGATGGAAGGCCGCGGCGCGCACGAGGGCCACACCGCCTTGTCACGGCCGGGTGGCACCCGCATCGGTGAGCGGCTCACCGAGCTGCCGCTCACGTTGTATTCGGATCCGAGTGCGAACGGTCTCGAATACCGCCCGTTCGTCGCCACGCCCGCGTCCTCGGAGGCACTGTCGGTGTTCGACAACGGATTGTCCGCACAGCGGGTGAATTGGTTGCGCGAGGGCGTCATCGAATCGCTGGTCTACCCCCGCGCCACCGCCGCCGAATTCGACGCCCCCACCACCGTTCCCGGCGAGAACCTACTGCTGACCGGAGGTTCCGACGCCACCCTCGACGACATGATCGCCCGCACCGAACGCGGCCTGCTACTCACCACGCTGTGGTACATCCGCGAGGTCGACCCGGCCACCCTGCTGCTCACCGGCCTCACCCGCGACGGCGTCTACCTGATCGAGAACGGCGAAGTCAGCGCCGCCGTCAACAACTTCCGCTTCAACGAAAGCCCCCTCGACCTGCTCCGCCGCACCACCGAAGCCGGCGCGACCACCCTCACCCTCCCCCGCGAATGGAAAGACTGGTTCACCCGAACCGCCATGCCCCCACTCCGCATCCCCGACTTCCACATGTCCTCGGTCAGCCAGGCCACCTGACGCCCCCGGAGGGGCCCAGGGATCAGCTCGTCGGGGTGATTTCGAGGCCGATGGTGCCGGATTTGCCGCGGCGGAGGTTGCTGCCGAGCAGGACGAGGGGGCCGAGGATGAAGTATTTCTTGCGGATCAGGCGGCGGACATTCTCGGTTTCGGCGGGGTCGAGGATGCGGGCGGTGCCGTCGATGGGGGTGCCGTGCGGGGTGCCTTTGGCGTTGCACGGTTGCAGGGTGACCGACGGGTTGCGGCGCACGCGCTTGACCTTCCAGCTGTCGGTGACAGTCCAGACGAAGATCTTTCCGTTGTCCGCGGCGGCCCACAGCGGTGTGGGCACCGGGGTGCCGTCCTTGCGGAAGGTGGTCAACAGGACGTAGTCGGCTTTTTCGACAGCTGTGCGCGCATCGCTCATACGGCAACGGTAGGCGATCGGCGCGCAGCTCACCCGTCGTCGGCCATGCGGTACTCCCCGGCCTCCAACCGGGCCAGCACCCCGGAGGTCCAGCCGGACAGGCTCTCGAACACCCCGCTCCACAGTTCCAGCAGGTCGGTCGCGTGCGGGGCGGAATACCGGCCGGGGAAATCGGGGACCATCGCCAGCAGATCGTCGCGCATCTCCCGGCTTCGCGTGCGTTGCTCGCGGAGCTTGGCGATGACGTGCGCGCGCGGCAACGCGTCCATGAACGCGATGGCCGCGCCGAGTTCTTCCATGTCCACGCTGACCAGGGCAGCGTCCATCAGGGCACGGAACTCCGCTTCGCCTGCGGCGGTGAGTTCGAATATCGTCCGCCCCGGCCCCTGATTGCTGCCCTCGGTGCCGAGGGCCCGCAACTTGCCTTCCTGGGTCAGCTGTTTCAACGCGTGATAGATCGACCCGGGCTTGACGTTGGTCCAGGTGTCGGCTCGCCACGACAGCAACTCCTGCCGCACCGCATAGCCATGGGTGGGTTGCTGCCTGCGCATCACTCCGAGTACCAGCAGCCGCACCGTCGACATCGGACTCCTTCCAGCGGGCGCGGCCCGGATCCCGAGCCGCTCACCGCATGGTAGTCAAACTTGATCTCCAGCTCCGACAGCAGACTCCGGAGATGACCGGCCGATCTCGACCGATCACTTTCCGCGCGAGGAGGTTCGGTGCCGACCGCATACCACTCGACCCTCGCGCACGTCCGGTAATCAAGTTTGACTTCCGAGAGCGCCCCGCCCTAGGGTTGCGTAGTCAAACTTGATTACGGAGGCTACGAATGCCCGACACCGCCGTCCCCGTGCTCCCCACCGCCGACCTGGCGCGCACGCTCGACTTCTATCGAGCCCTCGGTTACACGGTCACCTATCAACAGGCGCGCCCCTACGTGTACGGGGCGGTCGAAGCCGACGGATGCGCCGTGCATTTCAATGCCCCGGACGGCAAGGGGCCTGCGCAGGGGTGGCACGGCTGCCTGATCATGGTCGACGACGTGGCCGAGCGGCATCGCGCATTCAGCACCGCCCTGCGCGCGCAGTACGGCAAGGTTCCGGCCACCGGCGAACCGCGGATCACCCGATTTCGCTCCGGGCAATCCAGGTTCAGCGTTGTCGATCCGGACGGCAATTGGATCACCTATATCCAGCGCGACGAACCGATGGAACTCGAGTACGGCGGTTCCCCGTCACTGACCGGATTGGCGCGCGTGCTCGACAATGCGCGAATCCTGCGCGAATTCCGCAATGACGACGAGGCCGCCGCCCGAGTACTGGAAGTAGGCATCCGCCGCCACCGCACGACCGCACCCGCCGTCGACCTGGCCCGAGCCTGGGCCGCGCTGAGCGAGATTGCCGTGGCCATGGGCGATGACGAACGCGCGGCCACGTATCGGGCGGCGCTGCGCGCGGCCCCACTGACCGACGACGAACGCGCGACCATCGCGGCCGACGTGAACGCGAGCCACGCCCTGCGGGAGTGGCTCGACGAACGCGAATGAGCCGCCGATCAGGCCGCAGACGTCAGGATGCGCGGCCCGTCCTCGGTGACGGCGATGGTGTGCTCGGAATGGGCGGTCCGTGAACCGTCCGCCGAGCGGATCGTCCAGCCGTCCGGGTCGGTGACGATGCGGTCGGTGGTGCGCGCGAACCACGGCTCGATGGCGATGGTCAGCCCGGGCCGCAGCGGAAATCCGCGACCCGGGCGACCGACATTGGATACGTGCGGATCCTCGTGCATGGTGCGCCCGAGGCCGTGCCCGCCGAATTCGGAATTGACCGGGTAACCGTAGGCGGCGGCGACGGCCGAGATGGCGGCGGAGATGTCGCCGATCCGATTGCCCGGCTGCGCCACCTCGATCGCCGCTTCCAGTGCCTCCTCGGTCGCCCGCACCAGCCGCAGATCCTCCTCGGCGGCGGTGCCGACGACCACGGTGGTCGCCGCATCGGCGACCCATCCGTCGATGGAGACGGCCAGATCCATGGTCAGCACATCGCCGTCACGCAGGGCGTAATCGAACGGAAGTCCGTGCAGCACAGCATCGTTCACCGACAGGCAGACGGTATTGCGGAACGGCCCGCGGCCGAACGAGGGTGCGTAGTCCCAGTAGCACGACTGCGCACCACGCTGCCGGATGCGGTCGCGCACCACCGCCTCGAGTTCCAGCAGATTCACCCCGACGGCCGCGCGGGCGCGCAGCTCGGCCAGGGTCTCGGCGACGAATCGTCCCGTCACCGCCATGCGCTCGATCTCCTCGGGCGACTTCAACTCGACCATCACAACCTCCACATCGACATCATCGGTATTTTAATACCAGATTGCGGTATTAAAATACCAGCCGTAGGGTGGTCGCATGGTTCGTCTGCCCTTGACCCCCGCCCAGGTGGAAGCCGGTCGCCGGCTCGGCGCCCGGCTGCGAGAGGCCCGCGGGGCCCGCGAGCTCGGCGAGGTCGCGCGCGCGGCGGGCATCTCCCCGGAAACCCTGCGCAAGATCGAAACCGGCCGCCTGCCCTCCCCCGCGTTCGGCACCGTAGTGGCGTTGAGCCAGGTGCTGGGGTTGCCGCTGGACGAGCTGGCCGCGATCTGGTTGTCCGGCAGCCTCGCCGCCTCGGCCTGAGTTCAGCCCGCGCGCTCGCTGATCGCGATGCCCACCGAGGCGTCGGCACCGCGCAGCAGCTTGTGCCCACGCACGGCCAGCGCGCCGAGGATGCCGTATTTGGCGGCCAGCACCTCGCGGACGCGCTGGGTTTCGCCGGCATCGAGGATCGTTGCCGTGCCGGCGCGGATGTCGCCGCCATCGGTACGGCCGCGGTTGTCGCATGGCTGCAATGTCACCCGCGGATCGCGCCGCAGCCGTTTGACTTTCCACGATCCGGTGTTCGTCCACACCAAGATGCGCTCACCGTCGGGTGCCAGCCATACCGGCGTGCCCACCGGCGTTCCATCCTTCTTGTAGGTGGTGAGCAGCGCGTATTTGCTGTGTGCCAGTTCGTTCCAGGTCATGGACCCCACGGTAGGGCGGGTCGGCGGGTGCGAACATCCACCCGCAGGCAGATTCGTGGGTACGCCCGTGGACGTAGTGCTCCACTCGTCGCGGCCGGCTGCGCGTACGGCACATCGGGGCGCACACTCCGCACCGACCCCTCACGTGGCACCGGCACGCCATGCGAGTGCCGGTGCGAGCACCGCGTGGTGACGAGCCCCGGAACTACTCGAGCTCGCCCTCGGTCTCCAGGTAGATCTGGCGCAGCCGGTCCAACGTCTCCTGTTCCGGGGCGTCCCAGAGTTTGCGCTCGGCCGCCTCGAGCAGGCGTTCGGCGATGCCGTGCAGCGCCCACGGATTGGACTGCTCCATGAACCGGCGGTTGACCTCGTCGAAGACGTAGCTTTCCGCCAACTTCTCATACATCCAGTCCGCGACCACATCGGTGGTGGCGTCGTAGCCGAACAGGTAGTCCACGGTCGCCGCCATCTCGAACGCGCCCTTGTACCCGTGCCTGCGCATGGCCTCCAGCCAGCGCGGATTCACCACGCGGGCACGGAACACCCGGGAGGTTTCCTCCGACAGGGTGCGGGTGCGGACGGCGTCGGGGCGGGTGCTGTCGCCGATGTAGGCCTCCGGATTCTGCCCGGTCAGTGCACGGACCGTGGCGACCATGCCGCCGTGGAACTGGAAGTAGTCGTCGGAGTCGGCGATATCGTGCTCGCGGGTGTCGGTGTTCTTGGCGGCCACGGTGATTCGCCGGTAGGCGGTGCGCATATCGTCGGCGGCGGGCGCACCGTCGAGGTCGCGACCGTAGGCGTAGCCACCCCAGGTGGTGTACACCTGGGCGAGGTCGTCGTCGGTGCGCCAGCTCTTGGAGTCGATGAGTTGCAGCAGGCCCGCGCCGTACGTGCCGGGCTTGGAGCCGAAGATGCGGGTGGTGGCGCGGCGTTCGTCGCCGTGCTCGGCGAGGTCGGCCTGGGCGTGTGCGCGCACGTAGTTCGATTCGGCCGGTTCCTCGAGGGCGGCCACCAGCCGGACGGCGTCGTCGAGCAGGGCCAGCACATGCGGGAACGCGTCGCGGAAGAAACCCGAGATGCGGACGGTGACGTCGATGCGGGGACGGCCGAGCTCCTCGGCGGAGATCACCTCGAGCGAGGTGACGCGGCGGCTCGCCTCATCCCACACCGGCCGCACACCCAGCAGCGCGAGAACCTCGGCGATATCGTCGCCGGAGGTCCGCATCGCGGAGGTGCCCCAGACCGAAAGACCCACCGAGCGCGGGTATTCACCGTGGTCGGCGAGGTAGCGCGCGAGCAGCGAATCAGCCATCGCCTGACCGGTTTCCCAGGCCAGTCGCGACGGAACGGCCTTCGGATCGACGGAATAGAAGTTGCGGCCGGTGGGCAGCACGTTGATCAGGCCGCGCAGCGGCGAACCGCTCGGCCCCGCGGGGATGAAACCGCCGTTGAGAGCGTGCAGGACGCGCGCGATCTCGATGCCCGTCTCCCGCAGCCGTGGCACCACCTCGGTCGCGGCGAACCGCAGCACGGACTTCACCGCCGCCACCCGCTCGCTCACGGCGAGGCCACCTGCCGGCGCGACGGTGACGGCGTCGGCGCCCGTACCCGAAGCGGCGCTGTCCGTCGACGGGGACGAATCGCCCGCGTCGATCGCGGTCGCGAAGTCGTTTACCAGCGACTCGACCGCGTCGACCGACCAGTTCTCGGCCTGCAACGCGGCGAGCAGTTCACGGGCACGGGCTTCCACCACGTCGACTCGCACCCGGGCCTCGTCACCGGCTTCGCTGAGGCCCAGCGCCTCTCGCAGGCCGGGCACGTTCTGTTCACCACCCCACAGCTGGCGGGCGCGCAGCATGGCCAGGACCAGGTCCAGCTCCATCTCGCCCTCGGGCGCCTGGCCGAGCACGTGCAGACCGTCGCGGATCTGCACGTCCTTGATCTCGCACAGCCAGCCGTCGACGTGCAACAGCATGTCGTCGAAGGAGTCTTCGTCGGGGCGTTCGGACAGGCCGAGATCGTGGTCCATTTTCGCCGCACGCATGAGCGTCCAGATCTGCTGGCGGATCGCGGGCAACTTGGCCGGGTCGAGCGCGGAGATGTTGGCGTGCTCGTCGAGCAGCTGTTCCAATCGCGAGATGTCGCCGTAGCTTTCGGCGCGCGCCATCGGCGGGATCAGATGGTCGACCAGGGTGGCGTGCGCGCGGCGCTTGGCCTGGGTGCCCTCGCCGGGGTCGTTGACCAGGAACGGGTAGATCAGCGGCAGATCGCCGAGGGCGGCGTCGGTGCCGCAGGAGGCGGACATGCCGAGCGTTTTGCCCGGCAGCCATTCCAGATTGCCGTGCTTGCCCAGATGCACCATGGCGTCGGCGCCGAATCCGCCCGCCGATTCCGGCGCCGACAGCCAGCGGTAGGCGGCCAGGTAGTGGTGGCTCGGCGGCAGGTCGGGGTCGTGATAGATGGCGACCGGGTTCTCGCCGAAACCGCGCGGCGGCTGCACCATCAGCACGATATTGCCGAAACGCATGGCCGCGATGACGATCTCGCCGCCCGGATCGCCGGAGCGGTCGACATACAGCTCACCCGGCGGCGGACCCCACGCCTCGACCACGGCCTCGCGCAGATCCTCCGGCAATCCCTCGAACCACGCGGTATAGGTGGCGGCGCCGATGCGGATCGGGTTGCCTTCCAGCTGTTCGGCGGTGAGCCAGTCCGGGTCCTGGCCACCCGCGGCGATGAGGGCGTGGATCAAGGCGTCGCCGTCGCGGTCGTTCAGACCTGGAACCTCGCTCGGGTCGCCGAGATCGTAACCGGCTTCGCGCAATTCGGTGAGCAGCCGGATCGCGCTGGCGGGGGTGTCGAGGCCGACGGCATTGCCGATGCGGGCGTGCTTGGTCGGATAAGCCGAGAGCATGATCGCGAGCCGCTTCTGCGCGGCCGGGATATGGCGCAGCCGAGCATGGCGGACCGCGATACCGGCGACGCGGGCGGCCCGTTCGGGATCCGGGACGTAGGTCGACAAGCCGTCGGCGTCGAACTCCTTGAACGAGAACGGCACCGTGATGATGCGGCCGTCGAATTCGGGCACCGCCACCTGGGTGGCCACATCCAGCGGCGAGAGGCCGTCGTCGTTGGCTTCCCACTGGGCGCGGCCGCTGGTCAGGCACAGGCCCTGCAGGATCGGCACATCGAGTTCGGCGAGCGCCCCGACATCCCAGGCCTCGTCGTCGCCGCCGGCCGAGGCGGTCGCGGGCTTGGTGCCGCCCGCGGCCAGCACGGTGACGACCAAGGCGTCCGCGGCCCGCAGGGTGTCGAGCAGTTCCGGTTCGGCGGTGCGCAGCGAGGCGCAGTACAGCGGTAGCGGGCGGGCTCCGGCCTGCTCGATGGCGGTGCACAGCGCGTCGATGTAGGCGGTATTGCCTGCCAGATGCTGGGCGCGGTAGTAGATGACCGCGACGGTCGGGCCGTCGACCTCGGCGGCGTCGCGCTCGAGTTCCCCCCAGCTGGGCAGTTGCACCGGCGGCTCGAAGCCGTGCCCGGTGAGCAGCACGGTGTCGGAGAGGAAGTGGTGCAGCTGCCGCAGATTCTCCGCACCGCCCGCGGCCAGGTAGTTGTGCGCGTCGGCGGCGACACCGGCCGGCACGGTCGAGCATTCCATCAGCTCGGCGTCGGGGGCGAGTTCACCGCCGAGGGCGACCATCGGCACACCGCTGGCACGGACCGCGTCCAGACCCTCTTCCCAGGCTCGTTTGCCGCCGAGGATGCGCACGATGACGAGGTCGGCGCCGTCGAGCAGGGCAGGGAGATCCTCCACCAGCAGCCGCGCCGGGTTGCCCCACCGGTAGTCGGCGCCGCTGGCGCGCGCGCTCAGCAGATCGGTGTCGGAGGTGGACAGCAGCAGGATCACGGGTGAGACCTTCCTCGGGTGACGCGCCCAGCGGGTTAGCGCTCGCCGGAGAGGGTCTGGCTGTTCACAGTGGCGCGACCGCACCGGAATTTCACCGGTTTCCTCATCGCCCGCCGAGCCCCCGGATGCTACCGCGCGAGCCGCCGGGCGCCCGCATCGCCCGCGGACAGGCCGCCGACGCCTGCTGTCCTCGTGCCCGCGTCGCGCCGCCGGCTCGGCCGACTCATCCGGGTCGACCGGGACGGTGGCATCGGCGCGGCATTCGCTTCCCCGGATATCACTCGGCGGAGGGGTTGGCGTATCGCCGCTCCGCTACTCGGCGACGCGCACCAGCAGCTTGCCCACATTGTTGCCGACCAGCAGGCCCTGGAACGCGGTCACCGCCTGGTCCAGGCCGTCCACGATGTCCTCGAGGTAGGCCAGGCGGCCGTCGGCGACCCAGGCGGTGGCCTGGTGCAGGAAATCCTCCATCTGGGTCGGCGCGAATTCGGTCTGGATGAAGCCGCGCACAGTGAGGCTCTTGCGCAGGATCAGGCCCATGAGCAGGCCGAGGCGGTCGGGGCCCGGCGGGAGTTCGGTCGCGTTGTAGGCGGCGGCGAGCCCGCAGACCGGGATCCGGGCGAAGCTGTTGAGCCGCGGCAGTACCGCGTCCAGGACCGCGCCGCCGACGTTCTCGAAATAGACGTCGATGCCGTCCGGGGTGGCGGCGGCCAGCTGGTCGGCGAAGTCGTCGGCGCGATGGTCGATGGCGGCGTCGAAGCCGAACTTCTCGGTCAGCAGCCGCACCTTCTCCGGGCCGCCGGCGATGCCGACGGTGCGGGCACCCTCCAGTTTCGCGATCTGCCCGACCGCCGACCCCACCGGACCGGTGGCGGCGGCCACGACCAGCGTCTCGCCCGGCTGCGGTTTCCCGATATTGCGCAGCCCCGCGTAGGCGGTGAATCCCGGCATCCCGAGCACGCCGAGCGCGGTGGTCACCGGCGCCTTCGCCGGATCGAGCGGACGCAGGTAGGCCGCCGATTCCAGCGAATGGGTCTGCCAGCCGCCGTACCCGAGCACGATATCGCCGGGCCGCACCGCACTGTCACGCGATTCCAGCACCCGCGACACGGTGGCGCCGACCATGGTCGCGCCGATCGCCACCGGCGGTGCGTAGGAGGGTGCATCGCTCATCCGCCCGCGCATGTACGGATCCAGCGACAGGTACAGCGTTTGCAGCAGTGCCTGGCCGTCACCGGGCTCGGGCAATTCGGCGGTCTCGGTGCGGAAGTTCTCCGGCTGCGGCGCACCGACCGGACGGGACGCCAGCACGATACGAGTGGTCTCGACGGACACGGTTCCTCCTATGGGTCGGTGTGGTTCGATCATGCGCCTCGCGCGCACCGGCGGAAACGGCGGCCCGGAACGCGGGCACACTACGGCGCGACGAGTCGCCGGGCCGCCAGCACGGTCGCGGCCCGATGCGCCGCCGCCCGCTGCGTCCCGCCCGCGCGCCGCCCCGCGACCGCGGCGTGCATGGCGCTGGTGCGGGCCAGATCGGTGAGCATGCGCAGCAGCGCCGGGGCCGGGATGTCGGCGGTGATCAGCCCTTCCTGTTGTCCGCGGCGCAGTTCGGCGAGTTTCGGGTCGATGGTGCGGCGTACCACCCGGGCGACGTCCTCGTCGTCGGCGGGTTCGAGTTCGGACCAGGCTTGTAAGCGCGCGTTGTCCGGGTTCGCGACGAAATGGTCGAACAGCCGGCCCACATAGCCGGGCAGATCGTCGGTGCGCAGGGCGGTTTCGGCCGTGGTTTCGGCGGTCCAGCGTTCGGTGACGGCCAGGTAGAGCTCGCGTTTCCCGGGGAAGTAGGCGTAGAGCCGGTCTTTGCTGGCCCGGGCCGCGGCGGCGATGCGGTTGATCCTGGCTCCGGCGATGCCGTACTCCGCGAACTCGGCCTTGGCCGCCGCGAGAATCCGCTCCCGGGTCGCCTCACCTGCCGCACGCATGCCGGCATCGTAGCTTGCCGAACCATTTGGTTCGGAACTATGGTCGTTGGCGAACCAAACGGTTCTGGAACCGGCGAGACGAGGACACGATGACCGCGCGATGGCAGGAACTCAGGGATCGGACCGAGGGGGTTTCGGCCGCCGAACTGGACGACCTGTGGGGCCGGCTGCGGCCCGCCCGCGCCGAGGACATCCTCGGCGAATGGCGCGGTGACGCGTTCCAGACCGGCCACCCGCTGTGCCGGGCACTGCCGGCCAGCCGCTGGTACGGCAAGACGTTCCTGGCGCTCGACGACGCGAAACCACTGATCTGCCGGGCCGAGGACGGCACCCTGTTCTCGAACGTCGAACTCGGGCAGGGCGAAGCGACGCTGTGGAATATCGAATTCCGCGGCGAGGTCACCGCGACGATGGTCTACGACGGGCGCGCGGTCTTCGATCATTTCAAGTGGCTCGACGAGACCACTCTGATGGGCATCATGAACGGGCGCCCCGAACTGGTGCTCTCGCGCGGTGAGCATTTCTACTTCCTGTTGGAGCGGGTGTCTTGATGCGCACGACCGCGGTGCTCTCGCGTGACCCGTCCGCGCCCTTCACGATCGAGACGGTCGAGGTCGACCGAGCACGCGCCGGTGAGGTGCTGGTGCGGATCCACGCCGCCGGCGTGTGCCACACCGACCTGGTGAGCCGGCGCGCGGGCGCCGCCGACCGGCCGGTGCTGCTCGGGCACGAAGGAGCGGGCGTGGTCGAGGCGGTCGGCGCGGACGTGCGTTCGGTGCGACCGGGCGATCACGTGGTGCTGACGTTCCGGCATTGCGGCGCGTGCGCGAACTGCCGGGCCGGACGTCCGGCCTACTGCAGGCGCGCGAACGCGTTGAACCAGTTCGGCCGGCGCGCGCACGAGCAGCCACGAGTGACCGTCGACGGCGCCTCGGTGCTGGACGGTTTCTTCGGGCAGTCGAGCTTCGCCGGGTACGCACTCGCCGCCGAGGACAACACCGTCGTCATCGGCTCCGCGATCGACCTCGCCGTGGCGGCACCGTTCGGATGCGGATTCCAAACCGGCATGGGCGCCGTGCTCAACGTCCTCCGCCCGGAGCCCGGCTCCTGGTTGACCATCTACGGTGCGGGCGCGGTCGGGATGGCCGCGCTACTGGCCGCCCGGACGATCCCCGGAGTTCGTGTCGCCGTCGTGGAAACATCCGCCGCGCGCCGCGACCTCGCCCGTGAACTCGGCGCCGACGCCGCCATCGACCCGGCGGAATCGCCCACCACCCCGGCGATCCGCGAGCTGACCGGCGGCGGCGCGACCCATGCCCTCGACACCACCGGCGTCGCGAGCGTCCTCGGTGATGCCGTCGCCGCGCTCACCACGGGTGCGACGGTGGTCGCCGTCGGGCTGGGCGCCGGTACGCCGCCGATCGATATCAGCGAGATCGTGCTGCACGGCAAGACTATTTGCGGGTGCCTGGAGGGCGATGCGGTACCTGGCGAATTCATTCCGCATCTACTGCGGCTGCACGGGCGCGGTCTGCTGCCGGTGGAGCGGCTCATCGCCTGCTACCCGCACACCGAGATCGGTTCCGCGCTCGCGGATCAACGCGCGGGCCGGGTCGTCAAACCCGTCCTCACGTGGTGAGGTCCGGCGGCCACGCGATGTCATCGATCGCGAGCCACGGTGCTCGCGCCACAGCGGCCGGGGTCAGGTCGGTGATCGCCTTGGTGCGACGGTGCAGATGGGATTGGTCGGCGTAGCCGGCCTCGACCGCGGCGTCGGCGGGCGGGCGCCCTGCCGCCAGCAGGTGGGCGGCGTGGTCGAAACGCACGAGTTCGGCCGCGTGCTTGGGCGTCACCCCGACATGGGCACGGAAGCGAGACCAGAGCCGCTGACGGGACCAGCCGGTCTCCGCGGCGAGGGCCTGGATCCGGACCAGACCTCTGGTGCGCACGGCCTGGTCCCAGGCGAAGGCGATCTCCGGTGCGACATCGAACCTTCCAGGTACCCGGCTGCGCAGGAACGCGGCGGCGAGGGCGAACCGGTCGTCCCACGACGGCGCCGAGCGGAGTCGCTCGGTCAGCTCCGCGGACCGATTGCCCCACAGCCGCGCCATCGGTGTCACGGCGCCGCCGATGACGTCGGTGTCGCGCAGCACCGCCGCCGCGACCACGGGCGACAAGCGGATCTGCAGGACGTCACCCGAACCGGCACCGGCGATACGTATCGCACCGCCGTGCAGGCCGACGATCGCGCTTCCCGCGATCGGCCGCCCGAGTACGTCGTACACGATGCCGTTCTCACCGAGATCGATCAGAAGCGTGACCAGGGGGTGCGGGATCATCGTCAGGTCGACGGTAGCGACGTCGCGATAACGGAAACCGGCCATCCGGACGCCCGGAGCGGGGCGTCGGACGGGGACGACGACATCGACCCGGCTCCAGTCCCATCCGGCCGGTGCGGTCATGGTTCCCAGGCTAACCGCCGCACGCCGGCCCGACATTCGTTCAATACCGACGCCGAATCCGCGGCGACGCTATCGGTATGAGTGATTCGATTTCCGCAGGCACTCGTGTCGACACGACCGTGCACGGCGTGCATGTGTCCGTCGACGGAGACCCGGCCGCACCGCCCGTGCTACTGGTCCACGGTTCGGGCGCGACCGGCGCCACCTGGGCACCGGTGATTCCGTCGCTGACCACCGGCTACCGGGTCATCACGATCGACCTTCCCGGATGCGGCCGCTCCGCGCCTGCGCCGACGTACGCCGTTGCGCAGCAAGCGGATCGGACGGCGATGGTGCTGGATGAGCTCGGCATCCGGAACCCGACGGTGGTCGGACATTCCAGCGGCGGGTACGTCGCCACCGCACTGGTGGAGCGGCGGCCAGACCTGGTCGGTGAACTCATCCTGGTCAGCACGGGACCAAGTCTGTCGGCGCTGCTTCCCGAGCCCGCGATCGTCCGGTTGCTGTCCACACCACCCTTCGGCCGGCTGGTGTGGGCGATTCGCACCGACTCGATGATCCGCCGGGCCGTCGCGGCGACGGCGGCGGTTCCCGTCACGGTGCCGGATGAGGCTCTGGCCGATCTGCGCGGGATGTCCTACCGAACCCTGCGCGCGATCCTGGCCGCCAACGGCGACTACATCGCCGCGCGGTCCGTGCCCGAGCGCCTCGTCGACGCCGGCAAGCCGGCTCTGGTGATCTTCGGAGATTCCGATCCCCGGTGGGATCCCGCATCGGCACACCAGTACGAGGCGGTGCCGGGCGCCGAGATCGCATACCTGCGCGGAGTCGGGCATATCGCGATGCTGGAGGACCCCGGCGCGCTGAGCCGCCTGATTCTCGACCGCGCGCAGTAGGCGGTCGGGCGCGGCTTCCGGCAGGCCGCGCCCGACGCCCTCACGACCGATCGAGATGGTCCTTCAACACATCGAGCCGACTGTCCCAATCGCGGGCGAGCGCAGCGAGGAATTGCTGCGCCACCCGCATGGGCGCCGAATGCAATCGGTAACGCACACGGCGACGCTCGCCCGGTTCGGCGACGACCAGCCCGGCTTCCGACAGCAGCGCAAGGTGTTTCGCGATCGCCTGCCTGGTGATCGGGAGCCCGGCGGCCAGATCGGTGGCCGTGGCGGGCCCTGCCGAGGCCAGCTCCGCCAGGATGGCACGGCGGCTCGGATCGGCCAGTGCGATGAAGACCTGTTCGGCGATCGCCTCGTTCTCAGGCAGCATCGAGATAGGTCACCAGTTCCCCGAGCTCCTTTGCCCACCCGTCGACATTGCCGGAATGGGCGGTCTTGTGTTCGTCGGCGGCGAGTTGCGCGAATCCGGTCTCCACGACGGTCAATCGGGTGCCGTCGCCGGTGGGTTCCAGGGTGAACTCCACGTAGGTGCGGCGCGGATCCTCGGCGGGCAGGCCATAGATCTGCCAGGTGAAACCGAAGATGCGCGGGCGCTCGACCCGTTCCACCCGCAGTTGGTGCGAGCCGTGCTCGTCCCAGCGCAGCCAGGCCTCGCCGCCGGGGCGTAGATCGATGCTCGCCTCATTGCCGAACCAGGTGCCAAGCCCCTCTGCCGTGGTAATCGCCGTCCACACCTTCTCCGGCGGATGCGCCAGCTCGACGGTCCGCTCGATTCGATCAGGAAATCCCATGATGCACTCCTTAGTAGCAACCCAACGGTTGCAATAGTATGGCAACTGATTGGTTGCGTCAATGTTTGGCGCTCCCCGCTCTCCGATAGGCGGGCGTCGCCCCGGTCGCCGTAGTCGGGGGTCGCCGGTCGCCGTTCTCGGGGTCGCCGGTCGCCGTTGTCGAGGGTCGCCGGTCGCCGTAGTCGAGGGTCGCCGGTCGTTGTAGTCGGTTGACGTCGCCGGTAGTCGTGCCGGTGGTCGTGCCGGTCGCCGTCGCCGGTGGTCGTCGCCGGTCGTCGCCGGTGGCCGTTACCAGTAGCTGTCGCCGGTCGCCATCCGGTCGCGGTCACCTGGCCGTCGCCGTGACCGTCAGGGTCGTCACCGGGCGCCGTCACCAGGGACCGGTCCCGTCGCTGGTGGCCGTTGTCGCGCGCCGGCGCCGGTACCGTGCGCGTTGATAAATCCCGCGAGCGGCCTCCGCCCGGAGACAGCCGACCGAGCCCGTCGGCAGGCCCGTAAGCTGGACCGATCATGGCGCGCACTGATTCGGATTCCTGCCCTGGCGTGTTGCGGTTGCACGAGGCCGCCGATGGACCGCTGGCGCGCGTGCGTGTGCCCGGCGGACGGCTGGAACCGCACCAGGTGCAGGCGCTGGCGGCGGCCGCCGACGAGCTCGGCGACGGCAATATCGAACTCACCTCACGCGGCAACGTGCAGCTGCGGCAGGTGCGCGATGCCCGTGAGCTGACCGGCCGATTGGAAGCGGCGGGACTGCTGCCCAGCCGTACACACGAGCGGATACGCAATATCGTCGCCTCGCCGCTGTCGGGACGGATCGGCGGGCTCGCGGATGTGCACCCGCTGGTGGGCTCCCTCGATGCCGGATTGCGTGCGGCGCGGCGGCTCGCGGACCTGCCCGGACGGGTGCTCTTCGCGCTGGATGACGGGCGCGGCGACGTCAGCGCGCTCGGCCCCGATATCGGTGCGCACGCCGTCGGCGCCGACGAGTTCGCCATCCTGCTCGCCGGTCACGACAGCGGCCTGCGGGTCTCGGCCGCCGATACCGCAGACGTGCTGCTGGCGGCCGCGTACGGATTCCTCGAGCTCGGCTCCGGCCATTGGCGACTGCACGAGATCGAGGACGGCGTCGAACGTCTCGTCGAGTCACTCGGGCTCACGCCGGTCTCGGCGCGTGTGGACATCGCCGCCGCGCCGCCCCCTCCGATCGGTTGGCTCCCGCAGGACAACGGCCTGGTCGCGCTGGGCGCGGGCGTGCGCCTGGGTTCCCTGCCCGCCCGCACAGCGGAGTTCCTCGCCGCCGTCGAGCGCCCCGTCTTCCTGACCCCCTGGCGCTCGCTGGTGCTCACCGACCTCGACGAATGGCCCGCTGAGCAGGTGGTGCGCGTGCTCGCCCCCATGGGCCTGATCTTCGACGCGAACTCCCCCTGGCTGCAGGTCACCGCCTGCGCCGGCCGCCCCGGCTGCGCCAAATCCCACACCGACGTCCGCGCCGACGCCACCGCCGCCATCGAATCCGGCCGCGTCGCCCCACCCGGCACGGAGGTTCCTTCCCTCGAAGCCCCGACTCCCGCCGACCAGATCATCGCCGCGGGCCGCCAGCACTGGTCCGGCTGCGACCGCCACTGCGGCCGCCCCACCGGCCCGATCACCGACGTCACCGCGGGTCCCGACGGATACCGGATCGAATAGTCCTGGGCAATCGGCTGCCGGACCGATCATCGGCAGGCGCCAGCCCGGGCGCCGTCCCCAGCCGGCGGCCGGGGGAACGTGGCCGCTGAACCGGCCGTGTCATCGGCCGCGACGGTGGACATCTGGATCCCCGACGCTGCGTGATCGTGGGCGCGAGCCGACGTGGTCGACCCACGGCAAGGCGCACGCGGGCCCGGTCATAGGCTGAGCGGCATGTCCGACGTGCGTGCCAGTTATCTCACCGACGCGGCCGAGATCTATCGGCGGTCGTTCGCCACGATCCGCGCCGAGGCGGATCTGAGCGGGTTTCCGCCGGATGTCGCGCAGGTGGTGGTGCGGATGATCCATGGATGCGGGCAGGTGGATTTGGCGGAAGATGTCGCGTTCACTCCGGGAGTGGTTGCTGCGGCGCGGGCGGCCCTGCGGGCGGGGGCGCCGATTCTGTGTGATGCGAACATGGTGGCCTCCGGAGTGACGCGCAAGCGGCTGCCTGCCGATAACGAGGTGCTCTGCCTGCTGCGCGACCCGCGAGTGCCGGAGTTGGCGCTGCGGCTGGGCACCACCCGGTCGGCGGCCGCGCTGGAACTGTGGCGCGACCGGCTCGGCGGCGCGGTGGTCGCCATCGGCAATGCGCCGACGGCGCTGTTCCACCTGCTCGACATGCTGGATGCCGGAGCGCCGCGACCGGCGGCGGTACTCGGCATCCCGGTCGGATTCGTCGGCGCCGTCGAATCCAAGGACGCCCTGATCGAGGCCGGCGGGGTCGACTACCTGACCGTGCGCGGCAGGCGCGGGGGCAGCGCCATCACCGCCTCGGCACTGAATGCGATTGCGAGCGAACAGGAATGACCACGGCGGGCAAACTGTGGGGCATCGGGCTCGGCCCCGGCGACCCGGAACTGGTGACGGTCAAGGCGGCGCGGATCATCGGCGCGGCCGACGTGATCGCCTTCCACAGCGCACGGCACGGACGCAGCATCTCGCGCGCCATCGCCGAACCGTACATGCGGCCGGGTCAGCTCGAAGAACATCTCGTCTACCCGGTGACGACCGAGACCACCGATCACCCCGGCGGCTATCAAGGCGCCATCGACGAGTTCTACGAGCAGGCCGCCGAACGACTGGCCGCTCACCTGGCCGCCGGGCGCAGCGTCGCGCTGCTGGCCGCGGGCGATCCGCTGTTCTACAGCTCCTACATGCATATGCACCGGCGGCTGGCCGACCGGTTCGAGGCCGAGATCATCCCAGGCATCACCTCGGTGAGCGCGGCGTCGGCGGCACTCGGCACCCCGTTGGTCGAGGGCGAACAGGTGCTGACCGTGCTGCCGGGCACGATGGCTGTCGACGAACTCACCGAACGCCTGCGCGACGCCGATGCCGCTGCCGTCATGAAGCTCGGCCGCACCTATCCCGCGGTGCGCCGGGCACTCTCGGATGCCGGCAAGCTGGGCGAGGCCTACTACGTCGAGCGGGCCAGCACCGGGCGTCAGCGGGTGCTGCCCGCCGCCGACGTGGCCGATGACGAGGTCCCCTACTTCGCCATCACCATCGTGCCCGGACCGGAACCGACCACGCCGTTGCGCCTGAGCGCGCCATCCGGAAATCGTTCGGACGCACAGCATTCGGCCGGCCATGCCGGTGTGGCCGATTCGGCGACGGCCTTCGATCCGATCACGCCGACCGAGCAGCCGGCCGATTCCGGCGAAGTGGTCGTGGTCGGTCTCGGCCCGGGCGCGACCGCGTGGACGACCCCGGAAGTGGAGCGCGCGCTCGCCGAGGCGACCGACCTCGTCGGCTACACCACCTACGTCGACCGCGTGCCGGTGCGTCCCGGCCAGCGCAGGCACGCCAGCGACAACCGGGTCGAATCCGAGCGCGCGGCCATGGCATTGGATCTGGCCAAGAACGGTGCGCGGGTCGCGGTCGTCTCCTCCGGCGACCCGGGCGTCTTCGCGATGGCCGCCGCTGTGCTCGAGGAATCGGCCGATCCGCAGTGGAAGGGGGTTCCCGTCCGGGTGCTGCCAGGGGTGACCGCCGCCAATGCCGTCGCGAGCCGGGTCGGCGCACCACTCGGCCACGACTACGCGATGATCTCGCTGTCGGATCGACTCAAACCGTGGGAGGTGGTCGCGCGCAGGCTGTCCGCGGCCGCGGCCGCGGATATGGCCATCGCCATCTACAACCCGGCGTCGAGCCAGCGCACCTGGCAGGTGGCCGCCATGCGCGAGGTGTTGCTCGAGCATCGCACCCCACTGACGCCGGTGGTGATCGGCCGCGACGTCGGCGGCCCCACCGAATCCGTTCGCGTGGTCTCGCTGGGTGATCTCGACCCGTCCGACGTCGACATGCGGACGCTGCTCATCATCGGCGCCTCGACCACCGCGGTCGTCGAGACCGAGGACGGACCGCGGGTCTACACCTCCCGGCGCTACCAGGTCTGAGTCGCTGCCCGCAGTCGGTTCCGGCAGCGGGTAGACTCGTCAACATTCCACTATGGAGTGTTGAAGGGAGCCGGAGTGGCGAACCGCGCGCGGACACGACCGCTGAACTCGACGGCCGCCTCCCTCCTCGGCTTCCTGCACGAGGGCCCGATGTCCGGGTGGGATCTGGTGAACCTGGCCCAGGAGCGGATCGGCGATTTCTGGACCATCACCCAGAGCCAGGTCTACCGCGAGCTCGCCGCCATGGACGCCGCGGGCCTGGTCGAGAAGGGGCAGACCGGTGCCCGCGAACGCACTCCCTACCAGATCACCGAGGCCGGACGCGGCGCCTTCCGCGAGTGGATCGCCCGCGACCCCGGCGCCGAAACCATCCGGGTCCCCCTGCTGCTGACGATGTCGTTCGGCGAACACCTCGACCCGGCCCATCTGGACGAGATCATCGCCGCGGGCCGCGACGTCCATCAGCGCCGCCTCGACGGTTACCTGCGCGAAGACTGCGCAGGCATGCGCCCCCACCAACGTGCCACCCTCGAATTCGGCATCGCCTACGAACGCGCCGTCCTCGAATGGTTCGACCGCCTCCCCGCCCTCCTCGGCCGCGACCGCCCCGAGGTGGGTGCGGCGGTGCCGTCGCCGCAGCGGGATCGACCACGCCTCCATGACACCACCGGGGTTGGCGAACGGACCGGAGCCGGTCACTGAGGTGATCGATCGGTCGATGCCCGAACCCGGCCGGCCGTCAGCCTGAATCCGCCGCCCGCCGGCGCGCTTCGGGGGTTGATCGGCGCGGTGCGACGTTGAGTTGAGCCAACTCACCCGCACCACCAGACCGGACGACCGCAACCGCGACAGTCGTCATCCCAACTGGTTGCATTGCCGAAGCAGTGCCGGTACGTTCATAACTGCTTGCGAATTGCAATCAGAAAGGGTTCCGATGACACAGTTCGTGCGGGTGCAGAACTTCAGCATTTCCCGCGATGGGTACGGCGCCGGCGTCGGGCAGAGCCTGGAGCGGCCGTTCGGGCATGCGAATCCGGCGGACTTCATGTCCTGGGCGGGAGCCACCGCGCACTGGGTGAACCGGACAGAGCCGGGCGGGACCTACGGCCTCGACGACTACATCACTCGTGATTACGCCAACAATATCGGCGCGGAGATCATGGGGCGCAACAAGTTCGGACCGCAGCGGGGGCCGTGGGAGAACTACGACTGGCAGGGCTGGTGGGGCGATGAACCTCCGTTCCGCACCCCGGTTTTCGTGCTCACTCATCACCCGCGGCCGTCCTTCACGCTGGCCGACACCACGTTCCACTTCCTCGATGCGACCCCGGAACACGCCCTGGCCCGCGCCTTCGAGGCCGCCGACGGCAAGGATGTCCGGATCGGCGGCGGAGTGGCCACGGTGCGGCAGTTCCTCGACGCCGATCTCATCGACCAACTGCACGTGGTGGTCGCGCCCGTCGAACTGGGCAAGGGGGAACGGTTGTGGTCGAGCCCGGACGAACTGACCGATCGTTTTCATCTCGAGCGGATTCCGAGCCCCAGCGGGGTGGTGCACCACTTCTTCTGGCGGCGGTGAACGCCCATCGTCACGAGTCCACGAGCCCTGGTCGAGCGCCGCTGTCCCCGCGACGATGTAACCACTCCACCGCATCGGCAACGGTAGCGACGACCTCGATGCCCGCGGGGAGCGCGGGCCGGTCGATCATCAGCACCGGCAGCCGCGCCGCGCGCGCGGCCGTGAGTTTCGCGGCGGTATCGGCGCCTCCGCTGTCCTTGGTGACGAGGACGTCGATCCGGTGCCGGGCCAGGAGTTCGGACTCCGCTTCGACACTGAAAGGCCCACGCGCGAGCAGCAATTCGTGGCGCGGCGGCAACGCCGTTTCGGGTGCGTCGATGGCGCGGATGAGGAACCACTGAGCGCGATGGCCGGCGAACGCGCCGACACCCTGGCGTCCGATGGTGAGAAATACCCGCTCCCCCAACTCGGTGACTCGCGCGGCCGCGGCCGCGAGGTCGGGCACGCGAATCCAGGTGTCGCCCGGACCGGCCGACCAGCCCGGGCGGCTCAGCCGCAGCAAGGGAGTGCCGGCGGCGCGACAGGCGATCACCGCATTGCCGGTGATGGTGTCGGCGAACGGGTGGGTCGCGTCGACGACGGCATCGATCCGCCGGGTCAGCAGGAACTCGCGCAGGCCCTGTGGTCCGCCGAACCCGCCGACGCGGACCTCGCCGGGCGGCAGGAGGGGGTCGCGAACACGTCCGGCGAGCGAGGAGACGATCGCGAATCCTCGCTCGCCGGAGGCGATGCGGGCCAGTTCCCGGGCCTGCCGGGTTCCGCCCAGGATCAGGATGTTCAGGGCTGGCCGCTGAAGTAGGCCAGGCCCGCGTTGAGCAGCTCCGGGCCACCCGCGACCGCGAGGCCGATGATGGCGCCGAGCACCGCGCCGGGCAGGATGCCGACACCGAAGAACAGGATGCCCACCGCGGCGCCGATCAGGCCGCCGACCAGCGCACCGAGCGAGGCCCGCTGCAGTTCGGCCATGAACCAGCCCTGGGCAGAGATGAACTCGGCCTGGCTCGGCGCTGCCGCGGTCGGGGTGACCTGCGGGGTCAGGGTGAGCTTGCTGCCGTCGGCGTCGACGCTCGCGGCGATCTCGACCGGCTGCCCCTTGGCGGTGGCGGTCAGCGGGATCGTGGTGACGACGGCGCCGTCGGCGTTCTTCAACGTCACCGTCTTGTCGTCGGTGTCGAGGCTGAAGGCGCCCCCGGTCACGGTGGTGACCAGCGACTTGCCGGCCTCGGCGAGCTCGAGGGTGTAGTCGACGCCCTGGTCTTCGCCGGTGACCGTTGGCACCGCGGTGCTCTGGTCCTGGGCGGCGGGCGGGGTGGGCGAAGGAGCGGCGTAGGAGGTTCCTGCGCTGACCCCGGTGGCGGCGACCGCGAGAAGAGCGGTGGCGGCGAACTTCTTGTACTTCATGTAACTCCCCGGTCAGGAAATTCGGTTTCCGATCGCGATCGGAACTCGGACCAGACCCTACCGCGTGGAACAGCCCTGTTTCACCCGTGGGCACGACCGGATCGCCGCTCAGGCCGAGCCCTTGACCACCGACCATTGCGCCACCGGCAGCTGCGGCCGCCACGCGGTGAACCCGCCGAGGGGCTCGGCCCGGTAGACCTGGAATTTGCGCAGCTCACCGCCGTGCGCGGCAGCGAGACCGACCAGCATGGCCTCGGTTTCGGCGGTCACCGCATTGGCCACCAGCCGCCCACCCTGGCCTAGATGTGACCAGCATGTCTCGAAGACGCCGTCCTGGGTGAGTCCGCCGCCGAGGAAGATCGCATCGGGTACGGGCAGGTCAGCGGTCGCGAGTTCGGCTCGGACCTCACCGCGCACCTCGACGGCCGGGGCGCCGAGCGCGGCGGCGTTGTCCGCGATCCGCTGCCTGCGCTGGCCGAGCCGTTCGAAACTCACCGCCCGGCAGCTGGGGTGGGTGCGGCACCATTCGATGGCGATGCTGCCGGAACCGCCGCCGACGTCCCAGAGCAGTTCGCCGGGGGCCGGTGCGAGAGCACTCAGGGTGAGTGCACGGATCTCGGATTTGGTGAGCTGGGTGTCGCGGCCGTACAGGATGTCGGGCAGCCCGGGCAGTCGAGTCGTGCGGGGCCGATCGGAATCGGCGGCGACCTCGATCGCCACGATATTGAGCGGGTCCGTGCGCGGGTCGTCCCAGGTCGAGGCGGTCGCGGTGACAATGCGCTCGCCGGAGCCGCCGAGCTGTTCCAGAACGGTGAGCGTCGAGGAGCCGAAACCGTTGCGGCTGAGCAGCTCTGCGATGACGGCGGGGGTGCCCGCGTCGGCGCTGAGCACGAGGATGCGGCGGCCGTCGGTGAGCTCGGGCAGCAGGTTCGCCGGTGCGCGGCCGACCGTCGAGACCACCGGGATCTCGGCGAGCGGCCAGCCCAACCGCGCGCAGGCCAGCGACGCCGACGACGGTTGCGGAAGCACCCGCAGCGAGGCCGGGCCGAAGAGCTTGGCCAGCGTCACGCCGATGCCGTAGAACATCGGATCGCCGCTGGCCAACACGCATATCCGGGCGTCGGCGTGCGCGCGCAGCAGGTCCGCGAGTGCGGGCAGCAGCGGGGACGGCCAGCTGATCCGCTGTGCGGTCACCTCGTCGGGGACGAGCGCGAGTTGGCGCGGCGAACCCATCAGCACGTCGCAGTGGGTGACCGACTCTCGTGCCGTCGTGCCGAGGCCGCCCCATCCGTCCGCGCCGATTCCGACGACCGCGATGGGAGCGCCGGACCATCGGAGGGGATCTGGGCGCCCGGTCATCGCGTCCATGGGGCAACCGGCCCGGACACCGCACCGTGGTTCATCGCGGCATCCTGCGCCAGATCGGCTGCGGCAGCATCCGGAACGCGATGAACACCAGCCGCAGGATGCCGGGCACCACGACCCGCTCCGCTCGCCGACGCAGACCCGTGACGACGGCCTCGGCGACCTGACCCGGCGTGCTGGAGAACGGCGCCGGCGCCATTCCCTCGGTCATCCGTCCGATGACGAATCCGGAGCGCACCAGCATCAGGTGCACGCCCGTGCCATGCAGGGCGTCACCGAGCCCGCTGGCGAACCCGTCCAGGCCGGCTTTGGCCGAACCGTAGACATAGTTCGCGCGCCGCACTCGCACGCCGGCGATGGAGCTGAAGACCACGAGCTGCCCGCTGCCCTGGGCGCGCAGCAGGTTCGCCAGCACCGTCAGCACGCTGACCTGTGCGGTGAAATCGGTGTGCACCACCGCGAGCGCGTGCGCCGGATCGCGCTCGGCGCGCGCTTGATCGCCGAGGATGCCGAAGGCCACCACCACGACCCCGAGCGGCCCGTGTTCGGCGGCGATCTTCTCCAGCAGCGCGGGATGGCTCGCGGTGTCGTCGGCATCGAATTCCACGCAGTGCACCGCCGACGCGCCAGCGGCTTCGATCGCCGCCGTCTCGGCCGCGAGGTCCCCGCTGCGCCGCGCCGCGAGCACGACGGTCCGCCCCGCCGCCACCCGCCGCGCCACTTCGAGCCCGATTTCGCTGCGCCCGCCGAGTACCAGCACCGTCCCCGCGTCGAGTTCTCGCGCACTACGCCGTCCCATGCGCCCATCCTGTCATCCCGGCCGCGGCTGATCGCAACCACGAACGGCTATCGACTGCCCCGATCCCCGGTGTCGGCCTTTCGGATGCCTGTGGCGGGGGGCGGGGCGCAGCCCTCGAGCCGATGCGGTGACAGCTCGCACTACGTAGGTCGCTACGGTCGAGGCATGGCGATCGGTGCTGCTGTCCAACTCTCCCCTGCCGCTGTCGAGTTCGTGACCGAACGACATCTGGCCACTCTCACCACACTGCGCGCCGACGGAACACCGCACGTGGTGGCCGTCGGGTTCACCTGGGACGCCGAGGCCGGGATCGCGCGCATCATCACCAACGACGGGTCGGTGAAGGTGCGCAATGTCCGGCGCTCGGGGTACGCGGCGGTCAGTCAAGTCGACGGGATCCGCTGGCTGACGCTGGAAGGCCCGGCGACGGTGCTCGACGATCCGGTCAGCGTCGGCGAGGCGGTGCAACGGTACGCGGGGCGCTACCGGGTGCCGCGGGAAAACCCGACGCGCGTGGTCATTGCCATCCAGGTGCAGCGGATGCTGTCCAGCAGCACATTGCGCGCCGAGTGAGCGTCGGCAACGGGTGAGCGGGCGGCCCGGCGCGGAGGTCGATTGATGACGCCGGATCGCCAGGCGCGCACGTCCCGCACACCGATTGCGGTCCACAACCCGGCGCAGTGGTCGACTGCCGACGCTGGATCGTCAGGCGCGGACCGCCACCCGCGAGCCGGTGACACCCCACATCGGGGGTCCTCGGCTCAGAGCACCGTGAGCCCGTGTGGGCGCTGATTCATCGGTTCGGCGCCGTCCTCCGTGACCACGACGATGTCCTCGATGCGGGCGCCCCACTCACCGCGGAAGTAGATGCCAGGTTCGACGCTGAACGCCATGCCGGGCCGCATTTCGAGCTCGTTGCCCGCGACGATGTAGGGCTCCTCATGCACCGACAGGCCGATCCCGTGCCCGGTGCGGTGCAGGAACGCATCGCCGAGACCCGCGGCCTTCAGCGGTTCGCGGGCGGCGGCGTCCACCGATTCGGCGGTGACGCCGGGGCGCACCGCCGCGACGGCCGCCGCTTGCGCTTCTTCCAGCTCGGCGTAGCGGGTGGCCACCTCGGCGCGGGGCTCGCCGAGGACGTAGGTGCGGGTGCAATCGGAGTTGTACCCGGAAGCCACCGGGCCGCCGATATCGATGACGACGACGTCGCCTTGCTGCAACCGCCGCTCCGATTTCGTGTGATGCGGGATGGCGCCGTTCGGGCCGCTGCCGACGATGATGAACTCGGCCTCGGTATGGCCCTCGGCGATGATCGCGCGCTCGATATCCTCGGCCACCTCGGCTTCGGTGCGCCCGGGCAGCAGCCATTCCCCCATCCGGGCGTGCACCCGGTCGATGGCGGCGCCCGCTTCCCGCAGCGCCTCGATCTCGGCGGCGTCCTTGATCATGCGCAGTTCGCGCAGCACGGGTGTGGCCGAGGCCGGCAGGCCGCTGAAGGATTCGGCCAGCGGAATCAGGTGCAGGGCGGGCATGGAGTCGGTGACCGCGACGCGGGAGCCGACGTGCAACGCCGACTTCACGATCTGGTACGGGTCGACACCGTCAACCCAATCGTGGACCTGCAAACCCAGGTCCGACACCGCGGAACCGTCCAGCGCGGCCAGTTCCAGCTTGGGGATCACCACCGAAGGCGTGCCCTTGTCGGCGGGGATCACCAGGCAGGTCAGCCGCTCGAACGAATCGGCGGCCGAACCGATCAGATAGCGCAGATCCGGCCCGGGCGTGATGAGCAGCGCGTCCAGGTGAGCGTTGCGCATCGACTGCACCGCGCGCTCGAGCCGGTCGGCGTAGACGTCCGCCGCGAATCGTGAATCCGTGTGCGAGCTCATACCGCCCGACGTTACCCGTCCGAGGGTCCGCTCGGATCCACTCTGGGCGTTCAGTGTTGCTATGAGGTCGCTACGTAGGCCCGGCGGCCGGCGCCGGATCCGGCGACGACCGCACTGCCACCCCGGGTGCGCGGCGCGCACCGCCGAGCCGGATCCTTGTCCCACGCTGCTGTCCGCGACGGCCCCGGCCCGGTGTTTCCCTCCGGCCCTGTCGCCCCCGGCGGGTAACCTCGGCCCGTGACGTCAGCCGCTCCCGCTACCGGTCCCCTGCTGCTGCTCGACGGGGCCAGCCTCTGGTTCCGCGCCTTCCACGCGATCCCGGAGAAGATCACCGCCCCCGACGGCCGCTCGGTGAACGCGCTGCGCGGCTTCACCGATATGGTCGCCGCCCTGATCACCCGCCACTCCCCCAGCAGGCTCGTGGTCGGCCTGGATCTGGATTGGCGGCCCCGGTTCCGGGTCGATCTGGTGCCCACGTACAAGACCCATCGCCTCGACACCTCCGCCGAGGCGGCGCCGGGTGCCGAGGAAGTGCCCGATCGGCTCACTCCGCAGGTGGCGATGATCCTCGACGTGCTGGCGGCGGCAGGCATCGCCACCGGCGGCGCCGAAGGCCTCGAAGCCGATGATGTGCTCGGCACACTCGCGACCCGCGAGCAGACCGATGAGGTGATCGTGGTGAGCGGCGACCGCGATCTGCTCCAGCTCGTCCGCGATACCCCGGCGCCCCCGGTCCGCGTGCTCTACGTGGGCCGTGGGCTGGCGAAGGCCGAGCTGTTCGGACCGGCCGAGGTATCCGCGAAATACGGTGTGCCGCTGGAGAACGCGGGCCCCGCCTACGCCGACATGGCGACGCTGCGCGGCGACGCCTCCGACGGCCTGCCCGGTGTTCCCGGTATCGGTGAGAAATCGGCCTCCACACTCATCACCCGCTTCGGGTCGCTGGATGCGTTGCGTGCCGCCGTCGACGACCCGGCCGCAGATCTCTCCCAGGGCATCCGCACCAAACTCCGTGCCGCCGAGGCCTATCTGACCGCCGCTGCCCCGGTGGTCCGTGTGGTCCGCGACGCCGACGTCGCCCTCTCGCGCCCCGACATTCTCCCCACCACCCCCGCAGACCCCGACCGCCTGCGCGAACTCGCCGTCACCTACAACGCCGACAGCCCCATCACCCGACTCATCACCGCCATGGGCGCGCCCCGCGGCTGAACAGCCCGTAGCCGGGCCCCGCGGCCCGCACAATCGATGCATGCGACCGACACTGCTGCTCGTCCGGCACGCCGACGCCGGGATACCCCGCGCCGACGGACCCGACGACCACCGTCGCGCGCTGACCGCCGCGGGCCGCCGCTCGGCTCGGCGACTGGTCTCCGAGCTGCTCGCCTGCGGTCCGACCGTAGTGGCGTCGAGCCCGTATCTGCGTGCGGTGCAGACCGTTGCGCCCACCGCACAGGCGGCGGGCCGCGCCGTGCGGACGGATAGTGCGCTGCGGGAATGGGATTCGGGGATCGCGCCGACGCCGGACTACGCGCGCTGGTACGCGCGGAGTTGGGCACGACCGGAGACGGCTCGGCCGGGTGGTGAAAGCCTGCGCCAGTTGTCGGAGCGTGCGGTGTCAGCGCTGAGTCGATGGGCGGAGGCAGCCGGTGGGCCGATCGTTGTCGGCAGCCGCGGGACGTTCATCGCCGCCGCACTGGCCGGATACGGAATCGCCGGCATCGGGTGGCCGTTCGTGCGGGCCATGCCGATGCCGGCGATTTACCGATTGGAGTTCGATCCGAGCGGTGCGGTGGTCGTCGCGGGCCCCGGGCTCTGAGGCGCACCCGACATTCTCCGGCGCTCCGACCCGGGCCGGGCCGTGCCGCGGGTGGCGGACCGGTGCCGCGGGTGGCGGACCGCCCGATCGAGGATCAGCTCGGGCGGCCGACCTCGTAGGTGCCGTCATCCTTGGTGATCTTGACGCTGACCTTCTTGGCCTCACCGCTGACCTTCAGGTCGCAGGTGAAGGTCGCGTCGACCTTGACTTCTTGGCCTGCGGGGCAGGACACATCGCTGACGTCTTCGATGCCGTAGGACTCCGAGAGCACCTTCTGCACACCGGACTGCACGGCCGCCTGATCGAGTTCGTCCTTGGCGGTGAGCAGCAGGATGAGCGCGACGATGCCACCGACGATCGCGACACCGAGCACGGCCAGACCGATGATCAGGCCCTTGCTCTTACCGCCGCCGCCACCGCTCTGCTGCAGGGGCTGCTGCGGCTGGTTCGGGTTCCACTGCTGCTGGCCCTGCTGGCCCCAATCCTGTTGCGGCTGCTGGGGTTGACCCCATTGCTGCTGCGGCTGCTGTTGCGGCTGGCCCCACTGCGGCTGGGGCTGCTGCGGCTGCGCCCAGGGCTGGCTCTGCGGCTGGCTCGGCTGCTGGGGCTGGCCCCACTGCGGCTGGCCGGGTTGTTGCGGCTGGCCGGGCTGCTGTCCCCACTGCTGCTGCGAGCCCTGCTCAGCACCGCCCCACTGCTGGGTGGGCTGGGCCGCGGACGGCTGCTGGCCGCCCCACTGCTGGGTCGGCCCGGCCCCGCCGGGCGCCTGCTGTCCACCCCAGTGCTGGGTGGGATCGTTGCGTCCCTCCCCGGGACCAGGGGCGTCGTTCGGTCCGTACGGGCCGCTCATCTGGTTGCCTCCACTCGCATCGGTACACACACGGTAGCCCCCCGCGTGCGAAAGAAATCAAATCACAAACGCTTTTCTCACGCGGCGTCCACCGCGACGACACCCCGCCGAATCGCCCGCACCGCCTTGGCCGCGGTGGCCGCCACCTCCACGTCATCGGCGGTGTTGTGGATCTGGTCGAGCAGGTCGATCACCTGACGGCACCAGCGCACGAAATCGCCTGCCGACAGCGGCGCACCCTGATCGCCGCTGGCGAGCAACGACTCGGCCAACCCGTCGCCGCGCGCCCAGGTGTGGATACCGGTGACGAATCCGAGATCGGGTTCCCTGGTGGGCGCGAGCTTGTGCCTGGCCTCGTCGGTGCGCAGCTGCGACCACACGCCCACGGTGGCTCCGACCGCCCGGCGCACCGGTTCGGTGGGCCCCGACGCGCCGAGATAGCCGCCTTCCTGACGTGATTCGTAGACCAGGATCGATACCACCGCCGCCAGTTCGGCCGGCCCGAGTCCACGCCACAGCCCCTGCCGCAGGCATTCGGCGACCAGCAGATCGCTTTCGGCGTAGATCCGGGCGAGCCTGCGGCCATCCTGGGTGACCTCACCCTCCTGCACGAACCCGCGTTCTTCCAGCAGACCGAGGATCCGATCGAAAGTGCGGGCCAGCGAGTTGGTGGTGGCGGCAACCTTCTGGCGCATGGTGTCGGTTTCCCGCGACAGCCGGGCATACCGTTCGCCGATGCGGCTGAGCTGCTCGCGGTCCGGCCGGTGGTGCGCGGGGTGGGCCCGCAGGCTGCGCCGCAAGGTGGCCAGTTCACGATCTTCGGCGGCGCGAGCACGCTGGCTGCGCCGCTGGCGCCCGGGCGCGGCGATGCCGGTGCTGCGCAGGGCCGAGGCCAGATCGCGGCGGGTGCGGGCAATGCGGTGATCGACCCGGCGCGGCAGGCGCATATGCCCGAGTGCCTGGGCGGGCACCGGGAAGTCGGCGACCGAGATCCGGCCCGCCCACTTGTCCTCGGTGAGCACGAGCGGGCGCGGATCGCCGGGCGTGGCATCGGGTTCCAGGATCACCGCGAGCCCGGCGCGACGCCCGGAAGGAATCGCGACGACGTCACCGCGCCGCAGCGAGGTGAGCGCCGCGACCGAGGCACCGCGCCGATCGGCCCTGCCCTGCTGTTCCAGCTGACGTTCGCGCTGCTTGATCCGCTCGCGCAGCGAGAAGTACTCGAAGAAATCGCCCTCGACCCCGCCCAGTTGCCCGGCGAGCTTGCGCAGCTGGTTCTCATTGCGTTCGATACCGCGCACCAGTCCGACCACCGAGCGGTCGGCCTGGAACTGCGCGAACGAACGTTCCAGCAGGGCCCGCGCCTCGGCGGCGCCCATCCGGTCGATCAAGTTGATCGACATGTTGTAGCCGGGACGGAACGAGCTACGCAGCGGATAGGTGCGGGTGGAGGCCAAGCCGGCCACCGCACTGGTATCCACCTCTGGCTGCCACAGCACCACCGCATGGCCCTCGACGTCGATGCCGCGGCGCCCGGCACGGCCGGTGAGCTGGGTGTATTCGCCGGGGGTGAGTTCGGCGTGCGATTCGCCGTTGAACTTGACCAACCGCTCCAGCACCACGGTGCGGGCTGGCATGTTGATGCCGAGCGCGAGGGTCTCGGTGGCGAACACCGCGCGCACCAGACCGTTGACGAACAGCTCTTCCACGGTGTGCCGGAAGGCCGGGAGCATGCCTGCGTGGTGCGCGGCCAGCCCGCGGTGCAGCGCCTCGCGCCACTCCCAGTAACCGAGCACCTCGAGATCGGCCTTCGGCAGCTCGCCGGTGTGCTTCTCGATGATGGCGTCGACCTGCTCCTGGTCCTGCCCGCGCCCCAGGTCCAGCCCCGAACGCAGGCACTGGGCCAGCGCGCCGTCGCATCCGGCGCGGCTGAAGATGAACGTGATGGCGGGCAGCAGACCTTCCTCGTCCAGCTTGGCCAGCACCTCGGGGCGCGGCAGCGGACGGAAGTCGCGGCGCCCGCCGCCGCGACCCCGCGGGCCGCCCCAGGAGTTCATCCGGTCCGCGCTTTCCCGATGCCTGATGTAGCGAACCAGATCCTCGTCGACGAGCACCTTCTGCTCGGAGGAGTTGCTGTCGAACAGATCGAACATGCGCCGGCCGACCATGACGTGCTGCCACAGCGGCACCGGGCGCGTCTCGTCCACCACCACGGCGGTATCGCCGCGCACGGTCTCCATCCAGGCGCCGAACTCTTCGGCGTTCGACACCGTGGCCGAGAGGCTGACCAGCCGCACTTCCGGCGACAGATGCAGGATGACCTCTTCCCACACCGCGCCGCGGAAGCGGTCGGCCAGATAGTGCACCTCGTCCATCACCACATACGACAGCGCGTGCAGCGCGTCCGAGGACGCGTAGAGCATGTTGCGCAGCACTTCGGTGGTCATGACCACGATCGGGGCGCCGGAGTTGATCGACTGGTCGCCGGTGAGCAGGCCGACCTCGGCCCGGCCGTAGCGGGCGGTGAGATCGGCGTACTTCTGGTTCGACAGCGCCTTGATGGGCGTGGTGTAGAAGCATTTGCCGCCGGTGGCCAGCGCCAGGTGCACCGCGAATTCACCGACGACGGTCTTGCCCGCGCCGGTGGGGGCGCATACCAGCACGCTGTGTCCCTCTTCGAGGGCGCGGCAGGCCTGCTGCTGGAAGGGGTCAAGCCGGAAGGTCAGATCGGCGGCGAAGCTCTCCAACTCGCCCGTCAGCGACCGGTTCTGTGTCACCCGTCAGAGCGTATCGGAGTAGTCCGACACGGGACGGCTGGTTTTCTCGGGGGCGGCCACCGGCTCGGCCGGGGTGATGGGATCGGCGGAGCCGACCGGTTCGGGCCCGGTCACGGTCGAGGCCTGCTCGTCGTCGAGGTCGCCCCAGCCTTCGGCGCGCTCGCGGCGGGCGCGCCGCGCGTCGTTGATGCGGGCGAACTGCACGGCGACCTCGAACAGCAGCGTCAGCGCCAACGCCAGCGCCAGCATGGAGAACGGGTCCTGCGGGGTGACGATGGCGGCGAAGACGAACAGCCCGAAGATGATGCCGCGCCGCCAGGCCTTGAGCCGGGCGTAGGTGAGCACGCCGATCAGGTTGAGTCCGATGATCAGCAGCGGTGTCTCGAAGCTGACGCCGAAGATCACCAGCAGCTGAATGATGAAGCTGAAGTATTCCGAACCGCTCAGCGCGGTGATCTGCACGTTGTCGCCGATGGAGAGCAGGAAGCTCAAGGCGTGCGCGATCACCACGTAGGCCAGCACCGCGCCGGTGACGAACAGCACCGAACCGGAGGCGACGAAACCGATCGCGTACTTGCGTTCCTTGGCGTAGAGACCGGGGGTGATGAACGCCCACAGCTGGTACAGCCAGATCGGGCAGGCCAGCACGATGCCCGCGGTCATGCCCACCTTCAGGCGAAGCATGAACTGTTCGAACGGTCCGGTGGCCAGCAGGCGGCATTCGCCGTCCGGGGTCAGTGAGGCCCGGGTCTCGGGTGGCAGCCCACAGTACGGCCCGCGCAGGATCTCGCCGAGGCTCTCGATGCCGAGGAACGAATGCGCGTACCAGAGGAACCCGACGACGGTGGTGACCAGGACCGCGGCAATGGAGATCAGCAGCCGGGTACGCAGTTCCTGGAGGTGTTCGACCAACGACATGGTGCCGTCGGGATTGGTCCTGCGCCTGCTGCGCCGGGGGTCGAACGGAATTCGCATGGTGTGTGTGGTTGCCCTTGTGCTCGCGTGCCTGGACCGCTCACCGCCGACGCCGAGCGATGGCCGGACGCCAACAGCACACTAGCCGGAGCGAGCTCGAACTCGCTCCGGTCGACGCGTGGGTCAGAGCGTTTTCGACTCGGTGCGCGGCTGGTCGGCGGGCGCCGGGTTCGCGGCCTGGCCGGACGGGAGCTGCTGCGCGGGAGCCGCGGGCGCAGTGGAAGAGGCGCCGGTGTTGCCGCCCTCGTTCTGCATCTGGCTGACCTCGCTCTTGAAGATCCGCAGCGATCGTCCGAGGCTGCGGGCCGCGTCGGGCATCCGCTTCGCGCCGAAGAACATCACGAAGACGACCGCGATGATCAGCCAGTGCCAGATGCTCAGACTGCCCATGTTCTACCTCCAAAGACTGTGATACACCGATGCTACCGGACCCCGGCGTGGCCGAACCCGCCCGTGGGTCGGAGTTGGCCGGGCGTTCAACCCGCGGCCGTGCCCCTCATTCGACCGGCTGAGCGGCCGCTTCGCGCAATTGGCCGAGCAGCTCCGGTCCGCTCCAGCGACGCTGGTCACCCTGCTCGGCGGCCAGCACGAGTTCGATGAGCCGCTGATTCACCGGCGTCGGCCAGCCGACCAGCGCGCCCAGGCTCACGATTTCACCGCACAACCAGGAAATTTCGGTGCGGCGCCCGGCGGCCAGATCGTCGGCCATGGACGAGCGCGCCATCGGATCGACGGCCAGCACCCGCCCGGCAACCCGCTCGAAGACCCGATCCGGCACCGTCAGCAGCCGGGCCATCAGGGCGGGCGGGAGTGCGGTCAGCCGGGCCGGTCGAATTCGCGCACTGTTCATCACCGCGAGCGCCTCGCGCTGGGCCAGGGCGAGGCAGCGGCGGTAGTCGCGCTGGGCCAATTCCTCGCGTAGCGGCAGGCCGGACAGGGCGTTGACCGGGTTGTTCAAGTTGAGCAGCAGTTTGGCCCACTGCACGGGTAGTAGGTCGGGGTGCCGGTCCAGCGGCAGGCCCGCACGGCGGAAATCGTCGGCGAAGCGGTCCAGCGCCGGATCGTCGTGCACGGCGACGCCGCCGTCGGTACCGCGATGAAAATGGCCGTCACCGTGCTGGACCACGTTGAACATCACCATGCCCGCGAGCACCACGCTGCCAGGCAGCGCCGTGCGAATGGTGCCGTCGTTGCCGATGCCGTTCTGCAAACTCAGCACCACCGTGCCCGGCCGCAGCCTGCCCGAGAGGCTGTGCGCCGCACTCGCGGTGGCGCCGGATTTCACGGTGACGAGCACCAGGTCGGCGGGTTCGGCGGCCTCGGGTTCGGTCGCGACGGTGAAGCGGTCGGCGGGCACCGTGTCCGAGCCGCCGCCGAGATCGGTCAGCCGCAGGCCGGCTCGGGTGATCTGGTCCAGGATCGGGCGTCGTCCGACGAAGGTCACCTCGGCGCCTGCCGCTGCCAGCTTCCCGCCGACGAAGGTTCCGATACTGCCTGCGCCGAGCACCATGACCCGATTCGTCAAGCCGGACCCGCCTGTTCCTCGGCCACCTCGTCGTAGGCGGCCAGGGCCGCGTTCGATCGTTCCCGGACGGCGGCGACCAGTTCCGGGGGGCCGAGCACGGTGACGCCGGAACCGAAGCCGAGCAGCAGCCGCGCCATCCAGTCCAGCGTCGCGAACCGCATGGTCGCCTCGATGCTGCCGTCGCCGTGCACGGCCAGCCGCTGGATCGGGTACTGGTCGAGCACCCAGCCGTAGTCGCCGCGGATCCGCAGGCGCGCCAGCGGTAGCGCCGGATCGTCCTGGAACAGGTCGAGGGCCGCGTCGGTGTCGGCGGCGGCACTGGGCGGGCGGGCCGGTTCGTCGAGTTCGGTGGCGGCCTCGATCCGGTCGAATCGGAACAGTCGCACCCCTTCGGCCTGACGGCACCAGGCCTGCAGGTAGCTGTTGTTGTCGACCAGCACGATCCGCACCGGGTCGACGATGCGTTCGGAGACCACATCGCGGCTGGCCGAGTAGTACACCAGCCGCAGCGCGTGCCTGGCGGCCAGCGCCGCCCGCACGGTCGCCACGGCCGGCGCCTCCACCGGCTGCGGCCCGCCCGCCGTCTCGGGGACGGCGCCGGAGATGGCGGCCTCGATCTTGGCGATCGCCGAATGGGCGGCACTCGGGTCCACCATGCCGGGCGTGTCGACGATCGACCGCAGCGCCACCAGCAGCGCGGTGGCCTCGGTCGAGGTCAGCCGCAGCGGGCGGTCGATCCCTGCGGAGAAGGTGACGTCGATGCTCTCCTCGGAGAACGACAGATCGATCAGATCACCCGGGCCGTAACCGGGCAGCCCGCACATCCACAGCTGGTTCAAGTCGCTCATCAGCTGTTTGGTGGTGACTCCCAGATCAGCGGCGGCCTCGGCGGCGCTGATCCCCGGATGGGCCATCAGATACGGCACCATGTTCAGCAGCCGCGACAGCCGCACCGACAACCGGCTGCTCATGCTGCCTCCTTCCGGCGCGCTCGGGCGCCCTGCGTGGTGACGCACGCTGCCGCCGTCGGGCGCTGGCCGCTCATGCCCGCACCTCCGTGTGGTCGAAGACCGATCGCAGCCGGGCCACCACATCGTCGCGCAGGTCGCGGGGTGCCAGGACGACGGCGTCCGGGCCGAGCCCGGTGATCAGGCGCGCGATCCAGTCCCGCGAGCGCACCGGCACCTCGATGACGGTGCCGCTGCGACCGCCGATGGTCCGGGTGCCCCCTTCGACGCCGAGCCTGCGCAGCTCGCGTCCGCGCCCTTCGGCCACCCACACCGTCGCGGTGCCGCTGACCGGGGCCGTGCCGGTCACCCGGGTGACGATCTCGCGCAGGTCGACCTCGTCGGGTTTGCGGACCGCGTTGCGCGGGCCGTAGGCGGTGACCTCGTCGCCGATGCGCGACAGCCGGAAGGTGCGGGTGGCATTGCGTTCCCGGTCGTGGCCGACCAGATACCAACGGCCGTGGTGGGTCACCACACCCCACGGCTCCACATCGCGCATCAGGTAGGGCGCGTTGACGGCGCCACGATGCTCGAACCGCACGGCCTGGCCCGCGTCGATGGCAGCCAGGAGTTTGCCGAGCACGGGCTCGGATCCGCGGGTGCGCGCCGGCACCGCGGGCACCGAGGCCAGACCCGCCTCGGTCTCCACGTGGATGCCCGCGGCCCGCAGTTTGAGCAGGGCGCCCTCGGCGGCGGCGGCGAGCTCGGGCGATTCCCACATCTGCACGGCGACGGCGACGGCCGCGGCTTCGGCACTGGTCAGGTCGATATCGGGCAGTTCATAGGCATCGCGGTTGATCCGGTAGCCCTCCACCGAGGAGAACCGGCTGACCGGGCCCACTTCCAGCGGGATGCCCAGATCGCGGAGTTCGTTCTTATCGCGTTCGAACATTCGGCTGAACGCTTCGTCGCTGACCGAATCCTCGTATCCGGCGACGCTGTCGCGGATCCGCTCGGCGGTGAGGAACTGCCGGGTCGACAGCAGGGCGATGACCAGATTCATCAACCGCTCGACCTTGGATATCGCCACTCGAACAGGGTAATGCGCCGCGAGGTGTGGTGTTGCGGCGGCGCACGGGTAACCGGTGCGGCAGTGTGATGATGGCATCGGAACATCCCATCCCCGAGGAGCCGGCCATGATCGTTGCGTTCTCAGTCACCCCGCTGGGCGATGGCGTGGATGTGGGCCGGGCGGTCGCCGAGGCGGTGCGCGTGGTGCGCGCGTCCGGGCTGCCCAACCGCACCGACGCCATGTTCACCACCATCGAGGGCGAATGGGATGAGGTGATGGCAGTGGTCAAGCAGGCCACCGACGTCATTCTCGCGGTCGCGCCGCGGTGCAGCCTGGTGGTGAAGGCCGATATCCGGCCGGGCGTCACCGATGCGATGACCTCGAAGGTCGAGACGATCGAACGGCATCTCGCCGGCGACTGAGCGCCGCCGGCGAGCCCGCTACATCGACGCGATCAGCCGGTCGACGCGTTCGTCGACCGAGCGGAACGGATCCTTGCACAGCACCGTGCGCTGAGCCTGATCGTTGAGCTTCAGGTGCACCCAGTCGACGGTGAAATCGCGTCCGGCCTCCTGGGCGGCGGTGATGAAATCGCCGCGCAGCTTGGCCCTGGTGGTTTGCGGCGGGGTTTCCACGGCCGCGTCGACCGCCTCGTCCTCGGTGACGCGCTTGGCCAGCCCCTTGCGTTGCAGCAGGTCGAACACGCCGCGGCCGCGTTTGATGTCGTGGTAGGCAAGGTCGAGCTGGGCGATCTTGGGGTCGGACAGCTCCATGTTGTAGCGATCCTGGTAGCGCTGGAACAGCTTGCGCTTGATCACCCAGTCGATCTCGGTGTCGACCTTCGCGAAGTCCTGCGCCTCCACCGCGTCGAGGGTGCGGCCCCACAGATCCACCACCTGATCCACCTGCGGATCCCGGTCGCGGTTGCGCAGATGCTCGACGGCGCGGGCGTAGTACTCGCGCTGGATCTCGAGCGCGCTGGCCTGGCGGCCGCCGGCCAGTCGCACCGGACGCCGGCCGGTGAGGTCGTGGCTGACCTCGCGGATGGCCCGGATCGGGTTGTCGAGCGCGAAATCGCGGAACGACACGCCCGCCTCGATCATCTCCAGCACCAGCGAGGCCGTGCCGACCTTGAGCATGGTGGTGGTCTCGGACATGTTCGAATCGCCCACGATCACGTGCAGCCTGCGGTACTTCTCGGCGTCGGCGTGCGGTTCGTCGCGGGTGTTGATGATCGGACGCGAGCGCGTGGTCGCCGAGGAGACGCCCTCCCAGATGTGCTCGGCGCGCTGCGACAGGCAGAAGGTGGCCGCCTTCGGCGTCTGCAACACCTTGCCCGCACCGCAGATCAGCTGCCTGGTGACCAGGAACGGCAGCAGCACATCCGAGATCCGGGAGAACTCGCCGGCGCGGACCACGAGGAAGTTCTCATGGCAGCCGTAGGAGTTGCCCGCCGAGTCGGTGTTGTTCTTGAACAGGTAGATATCCCCGCCGATACCTTCTTCGGCGAGTCGCTGTTCTGCGTCGATGAGCAGTTCCTCCAGCACCCGCTCACCGGCCCGGTCGTGGGTGACCAGCTGGGCCAGGTTGTCGCATTCGGCGGTGGCGTATTCCGGATGCGAGCCGACGTCGAGGTACAACCGGGCGCCGTTGCGGAGGAATACGTTGGAACTGCGACCCCAGGACACCACCCGGCGGAACAGATACCGGGCCACCTCGTCGGGGCTGAGCCTGCGGTGTCCGTGGAAGGTGCACGTCACACCGAATTCGGTCTCGATCCCCATGATTCGTCGCTGCACACTATCGACATTACAGCTAGGAACAGCACCCGCGCGGGGATCGGAGAACCCATATGTATACGGGTTGGCAACGATTCGGACGGTAATCGTTCGTCCATCAGGGCTCGTGGACGCCAGATTTTTGGTATGTGGCCGCGCGACAGCGACACAGCACCCCGACCCGCGCCCAGATCTCCGCGGCCGAGGTGTTCGTCCGGCGTGCGCCAGACCCGGCCCTGAGCCGGCTCCGGGTCGTATACGACCGCGTGTGCGCCGCATACGACCCGGATCAGCTGCTGTTACTTCTCTCCGCTGTCGCCCTCGCCCGCGGCCTCCGCCTGGGCCTCGGCCTCGGCTTCGGTGCCCGCACCGGCGGCCGAGGTATCGAGCAGCCGCTCCAACACCGCGGGCCCGATCCGCCGGAAGGCCCGGCGAGGTCGTGCCTGCTCGAGCGTGGCGACCTCGAGGGATGAGACGCCGAGGACGCGCTTGTCCTTGTCGCCCTCGGGTGTGCCGGCCTGCAACGCCTTGACCGCGACGCCGATCGCGCTGGCCAAGTCGAGCCCCGGCTCATAGGAGGCCTTCAACGCGGTGACGATGGGCTCGGTGGTGCCGCCCATGACCACGTATTCGCGCTCGTCCACGATCGAGCCGTCGAAGGTGATCCGGTACAGCACCGCGTTGCTGTCCTGCTCCTGGTAGGCCACCTCGGCGACACAGATCTCCACCTCGTAGGGCTTGAGCTGGTCGGTGAAGATGGACCCGAGGGCCTGGGCGTAGGCGTTGGCCAGGGCCCGGCCGGTGACGTCGCGGCGACCGTATTGGTAGCCGCGCAGATCGGCCTGCAGGATCCCGCCGCGACGCAGGTTCTCGAACTCGTTGTACTTGCCGACCGCGGCGAAGCCGATCCGGTCGTAGAGCTCGCTCACCTTGTGCAGCGTCGCCGAGGGATTCTCGGCGACGAACACCACGCCCTTGTCGTAGACGAGCACGACGACACTGCGACCACGGGCGATGCCCTTGCGCGCGAGCTCGGTCTTGTCGCGCATGATCTGCTCGGCCGACGCGTAGTACGGCAGCGTCATTCGCTGGCACTCCTTGCTGTGTCGTGCGGGAGGTCGCTCATCGGGCCTCCTGCGCTGCCTCTCGGTCGGCGACGATGCCGCGGGCGATCTCGGCGAGCCTGCTGTCGGTCACCTCGAGCGCGCCGTCATCGTTGATGACGATCGCGGTGGGATAGATGCCGCGCAGCAGATCGGGCCCGCCGGTGGCGGTGTCGTCGTCGGCGGCATCGAACAGTGATTCCACCGCGATGCGCAACGCCCGGTCCTCATCGATGCCCTTGGCGTACAGCTTCTTCAGCGACGACTTGGCGAAATGAGAGCCGGAACCGACTGCGGCGTAACCGAATCGCTCCTCGCTCTGCCCGCCGACGACGTCGTAGGAGACGATCCGGCCGACCTTGTCGGGATCGGTGGCCTCCAGGTCGTAGCCGACCAGCACCGGCACCACCGCCAGGCCCTGCAGGGCCGCGGGCAGGTTGTCGCGCACCATTTTCGACAGCTTGTTGGCCTTGCCGTCGAAGGTCAGCGGCACACCTTCGATCTTTTCGTAATGCTCGAGTTCCACCGCGAACAACCGCACCATCTCCACGGCCATGCCCGCGGTACCCGCGATACCGGCCGCCGAGTAGGTGTCGGTGATGTAGACCTTCTCCATATCGCGGCTGGCCAGCAGGTTGCCCTGGGTGGCGCGCCGATCGCCCGCGATGAGCACGCCGCCGCGGTAGCTGACCGCGACGATCGTGGTGCCGTGCGGGGCGATATCGCGTGCACCGCCGCCGGTGCTACCGGCGGCGGTCATGGCACCGAACCCGTTGCCGGGCAACAGATCGGGTGCGTACATGCGCAGATGTTCGGAGAAGGACGAGAGGGCGTGCCCCGGGTGGAGACGCAGCGGGTCGCCTGAGGTCACTGGCCGCCTTTCTGCACGTAGGCGCGGACGAAGTCCTCGGCGTTCTCCTCGAGCACATCATCGATCTCGTCGAGCAGGTCGTCGGTGTCCTCCGCCAGCTTCTCGCGCCGCTCCTGACCGGCGGCGTCGACGCCCTCCGGGCCCTCGTCCTCGTCGCCGCCCCCGGCGCGTTTGGTCTGCTCTTGTGCCATGGCAGCCGACCTCCTGTTGTTTCACCACGCCCGGACCCTGGGTGAGCACCGGCCCGGTCGTGCGCAATGTGCGTGCTCGTTCTTCAACACTACCCAGCCGCACCGACACGATGGCGGATTCGGTGAGTGTCGTGACCCGTCACCGGCCCGCCGATGGGGTGCGGTGGGCCGGTCACAGCCCTATGTGGTGAGCTGTTCGACCAGTTCGGCGGCGGTATCGACGCCGTCGAGCAGCTTGCCGACGTGGGCTTTGGTGCCGCGGCGCGGTTCCAGTGTCGGGATGCGCACCAGCGAGTCGCCGCCGAGGTCGAAGATCACCGAATCCCAGCTCGCGGCCGCGATATCGGCGCCGAAGCGGCGCAGGCACTCACCACGGAAGTAGGCGCGGGTGTCGGTGGGCGGGTTGGTCATCGCGTCGAGCACCTGCTGTTCGCTGACCAGACGCTTCATCGACCCACGCGCCACCAGCCGGTTGTACAGGCCCTTGTCCAGCCGGACATCGGAGTACTGCAGGTCCATCAGATGCAGTTTCGGCGCACCCCAGTTCAGGCCCTCACGGCTGCGCATGCCTTCGAGCAGGCGCAGTTTGGCCGGCCAGTCGAGCAGGTTGGCGCATTCCATCGGATCGCGTTCGAGCAGATCGAGCACCATCGCCCAGTTGTCGAGGATGTCGGCCACGCGCGGGTCGTCGTTGCCTTCGCGGTGCACGAACTTGGCCACCCGCTCGTGGTAGAGCCGCTGCAACGCCAGGCCGGTGAGTTCGCGGCCGTCGGCGAGGGCGACGGTGGCGCGCAGGGTGGGGTCGTGGCTGATGGTGTGCACGGCGGTGACCGGGCGCGCCAATTGCATATCGGAGAGATCTTCGCCGGATTCGATCAGGTCCAGCACCAGCGCGGTGGTGCCGACCTTGAGGTAGGTCGACATCTCGGCGAGGTTGGCGTCGCCGATGATGACGTGCAGCCTGCGGTATTTGTCGGCGTCGGCGTGCGGTTCGTCGCGGGTGTTGATGATGCCGCGCTTGAGCGTGGTCTCCAGCCCGACCTCGACCTCGATGTAGTCCGAGCGCTGGGACAGCTGGAATCCGGCGTGATCGCCGGATTGGCCGATGCCGACGCGGCCGGAACCGCAGATCACCTGCCGGGAGACGAAGAACGGGGTGAGCCCGACGATGATCGAGTTGAACGGGGTGTCCCGGTTCATCAGGTAGTTCTCGTGAGTGCCGTAGGAGGCGCCCTTACCGTCGACGTTGTTCTTGTACAGCTGCAGTCGCGGTGCGCCCGGCACGCTGGAGGCATGCCGCGCGGCGGCCTCCATGACGCGCTCGCCGGCCTTGTCCCAGATCACCGCGTCCAGCGGGTCGGTGACCTCGGGTGCGGAGTATTCGGGGTGGGCGTGGTCGACGTAGAGGCGCGCGCCGTTGGTGAGGATCATGTTCGCCGCACCGACCTCGTCGGCGTCGATCACCGGGGCGGGGCCGTTCATCCGGCTCAGGTCGAATCCACGCGCGTCGCGCAGCGGGGACTCCACCTCGTAGTCCCACCGGGTGCGTTTGGCCCGCGGCACGCCCTCGGCGGCGGCGTAGGCCAGCACCGCCTGGGTGGAGGTGAGGATCGGGTTGGCCGTCGGCTCCGTGGGGGTCGAGATGCCGTATTCGACCTCGATTCCGATGATGCGCTGCATGTGCACGAGCGTAGGCGACGCGACCGGCGACGCGGATGTCATACCGGTCGTGGTACTTCCGGAGGACCCGCGAGCGCACCCGTGCGCGCGATAGTCGGACCATGACCGAATCGCTCACCACGACCACCTCCGCGACGCCGGCCGCCCGCCCGGCGCGGCTGGTCGCCCTCGACGTGCTGCGCGGGATCGCGATCCTCGGCACTCTCGGCACCAATATCTGGATCCTCACCGATCCCGAAGGGATCATCGGCTACATCAACCACCTCGGTGCTCCGGTCGAGGACGGATGGGGCTGGGCCGAACGAGCCCTGCAGCAGTTCGCGCAGGGCAAATACCTCGGGCTGCTGACGATCATGTTCGGGATCGGCCTGGCCATTCAGCAGGCCTCCGCGCAGCGGGCTGGCAGGCGCTGGCCGGGCAGATATCCGATCCGGGCGGGCCTGCTGCTGCTGGACGGGCTGCTGAACTTCCTGCTCATTGCCGAATTCGATGTGCTGATGGGATATGCGCTCACCGGCCTGGTCGTCGCCTATCTGCTGGCCACCTCCGAGCGGGCGCAGCGGCGCTGGCTGATCGTGCAGGCGAGCATTCACCTGACCATGCTGACGTTGCTGGCCGTCGCGATGACCGCCGACGGCGGCGGCTCGGTCGCCGCCTCCGACCCCGAGCCGCTGGATCCGAACCCCTATGCCGACGGGTCGTTCTGGGATCTGGTGCTGTTCCGGATGGAGAACGCGCTCGGCTTCCGATTGGAGACGATCTTCATCTTCCCGATGTCGATCGCGCTGTTCCTGCTCGGCGCACGGCTGTATCGGGCGGGGGTGTTCGCTCCGGAGGGCGCGCGGTTGCGGAAACGGCTGATGATCTTCGGGTTCGGCGTAGCCGCGCCCGCTGATCTGGTGCTCGGGGTATTCGTCGGCGGTGACGCCGTGCTGATCACCCGCTACGGGATCGCGCCGTTCGTGTCGCTCGGCATCCTCGCGCTGGTCGCGCATTTCTACCTGAATCGGCCACGGACCGGATTCGTCGGCGCGCGCCTGTCCGAGGTCGGCCGTACCGCGCTGAGCTGCTACATCCTGCAGAATCTGGTCGCTTCGATCATCTGCTACGGCTGGGGTTTCGGGTTGGCGGCCCGAGTCTCCCCGGAGGCAAGGGTGCCGTTCACGGTGGCGGTGTACCTGGTGGTCGCGCTCATCGTCGTCGGCTTCGCGCACCTGTGGCTGCGGCGCTTCGACCGTGGCCCCGTCGAATGGTTGTGGAACGCGACGTACCGGCGGCTGGCGAGCGAGTAGTACCTCAGGCCGAGCGGCGATTGCGATGGTCGGCGACGTGGACGCGGTTCGAGCATCGCGTCGAGCAGAACCGGCGCCGGCCGTTGCGCGAGGTGTCGACGTAGACAGTGCCGCAGCCGGGGCGGGCGCAGCGGCCGATCCGGCCGGGGTCTTCGCAGAACAGTTCCGCCAGCCCCGCCGCCGTATAGGCCTTGACCCGCTCGTGCACGGGGGCGTCGATGCGCGAGTAGTGCAGGTGCGGGGCGCGGCCGTCGTGGGTGGAGATGTAGGGCTGGCTGGTGGTCTCGGCGAGCAGATCGTTGAGCAGGTCCACCGAGGGCGCGGTGAAGACCTCGTCGAGCCGGGCGATCCAGCGGCGCAGTTCGGCGGTCTGCCGGGGGTCGAGCGGCGTCAGCGGTTTGTAGTCGGCCGCGGCCAGCAGACCGACCAGATCCTCGTCCGGTGCCGCGTTGACCAGCCGGACGGCGAGCTGCGCGGCCGCACCGCCGTAAGGGTTGAAATGCACTAGACCATTACATCAGGCTTGGCACATGCTCGCTACCTGCCCTTCTTGCTCCTGGCCCGCGCCCGATTCCGTCTCCACCCACGGCGCGGTTTGCTATCTGCGATGTGTGTGCGGTCAGTGGCTCGTCTGCGTCGACGGCGCGATCGTCGCGGCACCCGGTGGCGGAGGATTCGCGGGCAGCCCGGTTGCGTCCGCCGAGCCACCTGTCCGCGCCGAACCCTGAACCGGCCCGTCGGCGCGATCATGCAGCCGAGCCAGTGATTTATCGCCACCGATGGCCCGTCTCGGCGCTCGGTCCGAGTTCGACCGAACCCGGCTATTGTTGGTGCGGTGACTGAGGCGTACGACTGGTCGTGGCTGCGCGCCGGTATCCCCCAGATCGATCTGGACACCTACCTCGCTATGCCGGAGGACCTTGCGCAGGCGATCGAGGTCAAGGACGGCATGCCCGTGCACTGCGAATCGCCCTCGCCGAACCACATCGCGGTGACCGACACCATCAAGCAGGCGCTGCGCGAATCCGTTCGCAAACGCGGGCCAGGTATGCCCTGCATCAAAGCCAGTGGCGAGCTGGACATGCTGGTCTCTGAAGTGCCCTTCAACTTCCGTCGCCCGGATGCGATCGTCTACCGGTGTATCGACGACCCGCGAGACAAGTGGAAGACGAAACCGACGGCAGCGGACACGCTTCTGGTCGTCGAGGTGGTCTCACCGGCGACGGTGACCATGGACTGCGTGGACAAACGCGCCGAGTATGCCCGCCTCGGTATCGAGCAATACTGGATCGTCCGCATGGAAAACAATGACGGTCGAGTCAAATCCATCGAGATTCTCCGTCTCAACAGCGCGGGCGAATACGTGGTCACCGACACCCGCTTCCGCGCACACAGCCCTGTCGCCGTCGCTATCACCGACCCACTCGACGTGAGTATCACCTGGGACGCGCTCGATGCCGACTTGGACTGATTCGTGTGATTCACAGCTCCGGTATCGTCGAGGCATGTTCACGAGGGCGCAGCTGACGGTGGGCGCGGTGCTGACCGCCCTGTTGCCTGCGCTCGTGCTGCTCACCGCTCCTGCGGGCGAAGCGGCTGTGCTTTTCGGCGCGGTGGCCGTTGTGCTGGCGGTCGCGTTGGTGTCGGCGCCGGCGATGCGTCTGGTTCCGGTGCATGCCGGTTCGTCGGGTCCGCCGCAGGCGGCGCAACGGCGGCGGCGTGGTTCCTATCTGCGCCAGAGCAATCCGGATGCCGCCGGGCGTCCGCGGCCCCGAGCTCCCGGATTCGGGCAGGCCTGACGTCGCTTCGCGTGCGGACCGACGTCGGCTTTTCACGCTGACCCGATCCGTCCGCGCGCCTCGTGCGCGCACCACTCAGTCAGGGGTGCCTCCGGCATGCTCGATTTCATCTACTATCCCGTGTCCGCCGCACTGTCGGTGTGGCACAACGCGGCCGCCACCGTCGTCGGTCCCGGTTCGCTCGCCTGGATCGCGGCGGTCATCCTGCTACGCGCGGCGTTGTTTCCGGTGTTCCTCAAACAGGCGCGCAGCCAGGCCGCAATCCGCCGCCTGCAACCTCAACTCGAGGCGATCCGGAAGAAATACCCGGATGACCGGCAGCGGCAGGCCACCGAAACCCAGCGGCTCTACCGCGAGCACGGTGTGAGCCCGTTCGCCGGCTGTCTGCCGCTGCTCGGCCAGGCGTTCGTCTTCCTCGGCCTGTTCCATGTGCTGCGGTCCTTCGACCGCACCACCGCCGCCGCCACCCATCTGCCGTTCACCGCGACGCCCACACCGATGACCGCCGTACAGAACGCCGCCACCGCCAACTACTTCTTCGACGCGGCCGAGGTGCGCTCGTTCCTGGATGCCGATCTCTTCGGCGCCCCCCTGTCGTCCACGCTCACCGGCCACCCCACCCTGCGACAGCCGTCGTCACCATCACCCTCATGGTGATCGCGGCCGCAGCCACCCATTTCACCGCACGCACCGCACTGGCCCGTCAGGAATCCGCGGGCCTGCCCTTCATGCGCACTCTCTCGCTGTGGGTGTTCCCAGCCGGAGCACTCATCGGTGGTGCGCTGCTGCCGACCGCCGTGCTGTGTATTTCGTCACCAACAACGCGTGGACCTTTACTCAGCAGCGCATCGTCTACCGCCGGATCGATCGCGAAGCGGCGCAGCATGATTCGGTGCCACCGGCGAGCGCCGACATTGCGCGAACCGCGACCGCGCCGAAGCCCGGTGCTCGCCCGGAACGCCGCGAACGGTGAACGGCCGGCTCGCAGCGACGGCCGGGCGATGCAGGAAAGGGTGGGAGGATGGGCTGAACTCGACGGACTACCGGCTCGTCGTGGCGAACTTCGGTGAACGGTCGCGTATGCCGCTCATCAATGGACTCGCGGCGCGCCAGGGCTTCACAGCGCGCACCTGCTCGGTCAGTGGCAGGAAGGCGGCGGCGTCCGGCCAGATCAACTCGTAGCCGAGCCGCCGCGCCGAGCTGCGGTCACCGCCAGCAGCACGGCGACGAGCACGATCAACACGACATCCCATACCGTCACAGACCCTCCCCCGCATCGGCTATCGGCCAGCGATACCTCTGCGGATAAACCGCACCGGCGTGATCAACGCCGCGACACCGGTGATCATGTGCCGCCCAGCGTCTGCGGGCCCGAAAGACGGAACTACCACCGCTGCGGCGTCGCGCTCGGTAATGTGTTGCGCCAAAGACTGATTCGCTGCGCGCGTCCCGGCGTGCAGCGCAACGGTGAACACGTTTCCGGGACATCGCCGCGGTGAATGCCCGCCGCGACGTGCACCCGCTCGCGGCGACGGAGACCGGCCTCATCCGATGGCGCCTCGGCAAGCATGAGGACGCCGCATCGATCCTCCGCCCGGCGGTCCCGGTGCTGGCGCCGATGAACTCGGACCGGGCAGCCCGCCAGCTCACCAGATCCGCAGCACGGCAGCAGAACTCGCCGAACTCGCCGACAACCGTTGACTTGCCGGGGCGACCGCTCTGGGGGGCGCTTCTCGACCACTCGTCCGGCGCCCTGCTGTGGCTGTGCTGCTGATCGGCCTGGCGAGTGTGGCGCTGATCGCCGAGCTGGAGCGTCACAAGCGGCGCACTACCCAGCGCTCGGCCGCATCAGCACAGCCCGCACTCCGCGAAAAATCGTTCGCACCTACCGCGCGATTTCCGTACCGTCTCACCTACGAGAGAGCAAGGGGCGCCCCGGAATCTCCGGATCGCGTTCCCCGTGTCGGCTCTTTCGTGCCTCCGGTGGCACAGACCTCTTAAGTCTGATGGGTTCGATTCCCTCCTACGGTGTCCCCCATCCGGTCCGCTGCGGTGGCGTGGTTCTGCGGGCTCTCCGGCTACCGCCGGGGGACGCCCCCACCGCGTCGTCGGGGCCGGATGGGGTGGCATCCGCCTGCCCGGGGGCTTCGCGGCACAGACTCCGGGAGGGAGTGAGAGATGTATACGACGGTCATGGCATGGCAGCGCACGCTGCTCTATCGCGACGGCACCCTGGAGCGGGTGCTCGAACCCGGCCGCCACCGGTACGACGCCAAGCGCTGCACGCTGGTCGAGGTCGATGTGCGGCCGCGGCTGATGCACGTCACCGGTCAGGAACTGCTCACTTCCGACGGACTTTCGTTGCGGGCGAGTTTCGCGCTGACCTGGCAGGTCCTCGACCCGGTCGCGTTCACCACCGGTGCGCAGAACTCCGACACCGTGCTGTACGCGGCGGTGCAGGACACTGTGCGCGACGCCGTCGCCGCGCACACCCTCGACGAAGTGATCGCCGATCGCAGCCTGCTCACCGCCGACTACAGCCGGGTGGCCGATGCGGTCGCCGAACTCGGCATCGAGGTCAAGAGCCTGCGCGCACGCGATCTGATGCTGCCCGGTGAACTGCGCAAGGCGGCACTGGAAACCGTGCTGGCCAAGGAACGCGGACGCGCCGAGCTCGAGCGGGCCCGCGCCGAAGCGGCCGCCCTGCGGTCGCTGGCCAACACCGCACGCCTGCTGGAGGAGCACCCGGCACTGCTGCGGCTGCGCACCCTCCAGGTCGCGACAGGGCCGGGCACCCAGGTCGTGCTCGACCCGCGCGACAACCGTTGACGGTTCCGGCGGTTCTCCTGGTCCATCGCGGCCGGAGAACCGCCGGCAGCCGGCGATGTGGTCAGTTCACCACGCGTTGCGTGCACGCCGGTGGCCGACAGCTCGGGTCGAATTCGAGAACCACGCCGATATCGCGAGGCCGGCACTGACGGACCGGGTGGGGAGGCCGCCGGTCAGCACGTCACAGGGCGAGCATCGCCGCAGCGACCGTGTCGGCCGCGGCCTGGCGCAGAGCAGTGCCCATGTCGTCGAGGACGAGCAGTCGCGCGCCGGGAATTTCGGCGGCGAGGGCCTCACCGTTGCCGACCGGGAAGAACGGGTCGGCGCGGCCGTGCACGACGAGGGCCGGTACGTCGAGCTCACCGAGCCGTTCCCGCCAGCGCGGCGTGCAGTCGATCCGGGAGAACACCATCCCGAGCTGGTTCGCCTGGTGCACCGCGGGATCGCTCGACGGCGTCCTGTCCCAGATTCGGGCCGCCGTCGCCCGTGCCTGTTCCGGATCGTCGCCCAGCGGCTCGGCTCCCGCGGCGGCGAAGGCCGCGACAGCGTCCCGGTCGGTCCAGTCCGGCCACGGATGGGAGAACAGTGCGCCCATGACCGCGTGGTCGTGGTCCGGCAGGTCCTCGTCGACCGGGCCCGGCGCCACCGGCCGCGTACCGACGAGGGTCAGTGCGGTGAACACGTCCGGGTGGTCCAGCGCGGCGACCTGGGCGACCATCCCGCCGACGCCGACCCCACCGAGATGGGCGGTCCCGGCGCCGAGCGCCCCGACCAGCGCGGCCGCGTCTGCGGCGAGATCTCGCAGGTTGTAGGCCGGATTCTCCGGGTCGAGGGTCGTCGACGTGCCGGAGTCGCGCAGGTCGTATCGGATCACTCGCCGCCCGCCCGAGGCGAGGCGCTCACACAGCGCGTCGGGCCAGGACAGCATCGTCGTGCCGCCGGCCAGCAGGGTCAGCGGATCGTTCTCGCGGCCGAAGCTCTCGATGCCGAGATCCACCCCGTTCGCCCGCACCGAGGTCGTACCCACTCGAAACGGTCTCGTCATACCTGGGCTCCTATCTGTCGGTGTACCCAGAGATATCGACGACCGATTCACCCGGAAGTCATCGGTGTACCGGCGACCGCGGCCAGATCAGTCGACGGTCCTGGCCTCGAGAAAGTAGGGCACCGACATCGCGACCAGCGCCTGCCGGATGACGGGCGGCGCCCAGCTCGCGGCGGCATCGTGGCGGATCAGCGGATCGGTCAGGGACACCGTCTGCCCGTGCGTTTCCACCGCGAAATCACCTGCGGCGACGACATTCTTCACCCAGTCGACGTCACGACCGTAGGTGAGGGCGATGCGGTATTCGTGGCCGTCGGCGAAGAGCAGGACCGGGGTCCGGTACGTGCGGCCGGATTTGCGGCCTTTGTGCACGACGATGCCCATGCCGGGGGCGCGCCCGGCGATGACCGATGTCACCGGATTGGTGACCTGCCGATTGAATTTCCCCAGCGCGCGTGGCAGCGCCATCGAGCCGATCCCTTCGTCGAGCGATCTACGCGGCACACGTTACTCTCGCCCGGTGGGTTCGGAGATGATCGCCGTCTACGACAGCACCGGGCGAGAAATCGGTGCCGAGGACCGCGCCGTCGTCTACCGTGACGGACTCTGGCATGCCAGCGCCGGAGTGCTGCTCCGCTCCGGCGACGGCCGCGCGATCTACGTCCATCGCCGCACCGAGACGAAAAAGGTCTTCGCGGGGATGCACGACTGCCTGGCCGGCGGAGTGGTGAACCCGGGCGAATCCCCGCGGCAGACCGCGATCCGCGAGCTGGCCGAAGAACTCGGCGTCACGGCCGACACCGAACCCACTCCCCTGGCCCGCGCCCGCTGGGACGGCGAATGGGCGGGCAGCCCGATGCGCTGCCACCTGTTCGCCTACGAACTGCGCTACGACGGCCCGATCCGGCACCAGCCGGAGGAAATCGCCGACGGCTGGTGGTGGACGGAGCAGACCCTCCGCGACCACCTCACCGATCCGGCCTGGCCGTTCGTCCCCGACACCCGCTATCTACTGCGCGAAATCCTCACCTGAACGGCCGCCCTGCCGATCAATGCACCGGCCCGAGCGTGCGCGTCACCATGGCAGTCGCCATGCCGCCGCCGAGCTCGGACACCACGCCCGGCGACGGGCAGGGCACCTACCCCGATGACGTCGACGCCGTCCACGAGGCGAACGCGCTCGGGTTGCGCGTCTGGAGCAGCACTCGTCCGGGGCCGGTGAAGTCGAAGACCAGTCCCTCACCGGATTTCAGCGATTGGATCGACCGTCCGGAGACCGCGCGGCGGATGGTGAAGTTCATGGCCAGGTCGTAGGCGACGACATGGCCGGTGTCGATGGTGATCGGTTCGCCCGGTTGCAGGTCGATGACGTCGATCGCGCCGAACACACCGACGACGACCTCACCCTCACCGGTCGCCCGCAGACCGAAACCGCCCTCACCGCCGAACAGGTTCGCGAACCCACCCCATTTGCTTTCCACCTGCACGCCATGCGAATTGGCGATCCAGCCGCCACGGCTGATGAAGAAGGGCCGGTCGGGCTGGATGGTCAACGGCAGCATGTCACCGGGCAGCGAAGGGGCGACGTCGACCCAGCCGCCCTCCGGTGGCGCGGTGAACGTGGACACGAAGAACGATTCACCGGCCAGCATCGACCGCTTGAGCCCGGCGAAGATGCCGCCTTCGGCCTTGGCCTGCAGCGTGACGCCCGCCGAATTCGCCACCATGGCACCGCTTTCGACGCGCATGGGCTCGCCGCCCGCGAGGAAGCACCTGGCGACGGCGGAGGCGGGACTGTGGCGCAGCTGTACCTTCATGGCTGCCGACACTACCGGCGCGGGCCGGCGCCGGGCGTCAGTCCGCAGGCCGATTCGCCATCCTCATTGCGGCGTACCCGAGTCCGTAAGAATAGTTTTCGCGCCAGGTGCCGCATCCCGTCGACACAGGCACCTGGCGACGTTGCCGTCAGCGCACTACCACCTGCCAGGTCTGCATGGAGAACGGCAGATCGCAGCTGGTCCAGGACTGCTGCCCGTCCCATGCCGGGTTACCCCAGCGTTCGTAGCTGCTGAACCAGGACCACCAGGCCCAGCAGGTGACGCGCACCTGATGCCAGACCGGTCCGCCGCATTGGGAGTAGGCGGCGGTCGCCGCTACCGGATTGACCGAACAGAACCCGGGCGGCTGCGCCTGTGCGGGTGCCGCGCCGAGGATTCCGGCCGCGCCGATGAGTGTCGCGGCGGATGCGCCGACGGCGAATTTCTTGACGATCGAGTTCATGACAACCTCCAACCGGCGTGGAGCTCGACGCCCCGACCCGTTGCTGACCCACGCTCGATCCAACTGCGGATCAGGACCTTCCCGAGCCGCGATGACATGATCTACATCACACCGCGCCGCGCGGTCGTTACAGCACCCACTCCCTCGGACATCACTCGGCTACCACGTCCATCCGGGCGCCGAACATGGCACACGCTGCATATATGGAGGTGGCCGACGCGCCATGGCGTGGGCTCACCCCCGGTCGGCATCAGTCCAGCGATCGCAACGTTTCGTCATCGCGGGCCACCACCGCCGAGCCGTTTCCGATGAACACGATCGGCCGCTGGATCAGCTTCGGATGGGTCGCCAACACCTCGATCCAGCGGTCGCGATCGGCTTCGGTGCGACCCCAGCTCGCCACGCCGAGCTCCTTGGCTTCCGGTTCGCCGGTACGGGTGATGTCCCAGGGCTCGGCGCCGAGCTTGGCCAGCGCCGCACGCAGTTCGTCGGCGGTCGGCGGATCGTCCAGATACCGGCGCACGGTGTACTCGGCACCGGTCTCGTCCAGGTGCGCGAGCGCGGCGCGGCTCTTGGTGCACCGCGGGTTGTGCCAGATCTCGGTCGGCTCAGAAGTCATGCCGTCAGACTAATCCGCGGCACCGACGGAATGACCGCGCAGACGACAACAGGGCCGCACCCCCTGGGGCGCGACCCTGCCGGCTCGTCCTTCGACGCGGCCTATCCCGCGCTGCCGCTGCTCAGCAGTTCCAGAATCGTCTTGAACAGCACTTCGGCCAGGAAATCCGATGCGGAACCGGACATGGTGACTCCTCCATCTCGAATCCGGCGCAACCCCGCTGCGCCAGCCATCTGAAGCATGGATGATTCAGATAATCGCCGCGGCCGTTTCGTCGATCAGGGCTCGGCATACGACAGGCTGATCAGCGCAATTGTGGCGCCGTTCAGCGGTTATAGCCGAACTCGCGATCAGTGACTTGCATCACCGCACAGTGTCACTGCCCGAGCGAGCCGCGGCGACGACGGGCCCGCCACGACAAAGGGCCGCGCTTCACACGGAAACGCGGCCCTCCGCACGGCGCGATTACAGGTACTGACCCGTATTCGACTCGGTGTCGATCGCCCGGCTGGCACTGGCGTTCTTGCCGGTGACCAAGGTCCGGATGTAGACGATGCGCTCGCCCTTCTTGCCCGAGATGCGTGCCCAGTCATCGGGATTCGTGGTGTTGGGCAGGTCCTCGTTCTCGGAGAACTCGTCCACGATCGAATCGTAGAGATGCTGGATGCGCAGGCCCGGGTTGCCGGTGTCGAGCACCGCCTTGATGGCGTACTTCTTGGCCCGGTCCACGATGTTCTGGATCATGGCGCCGGAGTTGAAGTCCTTGAAGTACAGGACCTCCTTGTCACCGTTGGCGTAGGTGACCTCCAGGAAGCGGTTGTCCTCGCTCTCGGCGTACATCCGCTCCACCACCCGCTCGATCATCGCGCGGATGCAGGCTCCCTTGTCGCCGTGGAACTCGGCCAGATCATCGGCGTGCAGCGGCAGTTCCTCGGTGAGGTACTTGGAGAAGATGTCCTGCGCCGATTCCGCATCCGGCCGCTCGATCTTGATCTTGACGTCCAGGCGGCCCGGACGCAGGATCGCGGGGTCGATCATGTCCTCGCGGTTGGAGGCGCCGATGACGATGACGTTCTCCAAGCCCTCGACGCCGTCGATCTCGCTCAGCAGCTGCGGAACGACCGTGGTCTCCACGTCCGAGGACACGCCCGAACCGCGGGTGCGGAAGATCGAGTCCATCTCGTCGAAGAACACGATCACCGGGGTGCCTTCCGAGGCCTTCTCACGGGCCCGCTGGAAGATGATCCGGATGTGGCGCTCGGTCTCGCCGACGAACTTGTTCAGCAGCTCCGGGCCCTTGATGTTGAGGAAGTAGGACTTGGCTTCCTTGGCATCCTCACCGCGGGCCTCGGCGATCTTCTTGGCCAGCGAATTGGCCACCGCCTTGGCGATGAGCGTCTTACCGCAGCCCGGCGGACCGTAGAGCAGCACACCCTTGGGCGGGCGCAGCGCGTACTCGCGGAACAGGTCCTTGTGCAGGAACGGCAGCTCCACCGCGTCGCGGATCTGCTCGATCTGGCGGCCGAGACCACCGATGTCGTTGTAGTCGACATCGGGCACTTCCTCCAGCACCAGGTCTTCGACCTCGGCCTTGGGGATGCGCTCGAACGCGAAACCGGCCTTGGTGTCCACCAGTAGCGAATCACCGGGGCGCAGCCGGCGCACCGGGGCGTCGGGATCGTCGAGGTCGTCGATCTCGGCGACCTTGGACAGCGGGCCGGACAGCCAGACCACGCGCTCCTCGTCGGCGTGCCCGACCACGAGTGCGCGACGGCCGTCGTCGAGGACCTCGCGCAACGTGCCGATTTCACCGACCGCGTCGAAGTGCCCGGCCTCGACCACCGTCAGCGCCTCGTTCAACCGCACGGTCTGGCCGTACTCGAGGGTGCTGGTGTCGATGTTCGGCGAACACGTCAACCGCATCTTGCGGCCGGAGGTGAACACGTCGACGGTCTGATCGTCGTAGGCGCCGATCAGGACGCCGTAACCACTCGGCGGCTGACCGAGCCGATCGACCTCTTCACGCAACGCGACCAGTTGCTGGCGCGCCTCTTTCAGAGTGTCCATCAGCTTCGTGTTGCGAATAGTCAGCGAATCGATGCGGGCTTCCAATTCCCGCGCACGATCCGGTGAATCCGCGAGTTGCCTCCGGAGTGCAGCCGCTTCGGCGCGCACCGCCTCGAGCTCTCTCCAGGCCGCCGAATCCGAATTCTCGATGGGGCTCATGTGCTGCTCCTCCCAGTCCCGGTCTATCAACGCTACCGGGCGCGAACCGTTCTCGCTGTCCGACATGGTTTCGTCGTGATCACATCTAGGCAGCGCCCGTCGACCGGAACGACCATGTTAGCCTGCCCTAACACATTACCGGTGAGGCTGCTCACCGACTAGCCGAAAGGTTGCCAGTCATGCTCCTTCCCGTGAGGGCACTGCGCTTGTCTGTCGCTGCCGCCGCCACCGTCGCCCTGTCGCTCGGCATCGCCGCCTGCGGTTCCGACGACAGCAGCGACAGCGCCGCCACCAGCACCAGCGCTACCACCAGCGCCGCTGCCGCCACCACCACCGGCGCCGAGCACGGAGACCACGGCACCGGCGAGGCTCCGACCCCGGAAACCCTCCAGGGTGTGCTCGACAAGCTGGCCAGCCCCGATGTGCCGACGGCGGAGAAGACGAAGCTGATCGTCAACGGCGAACAGCGCACCGCCAACATCGACCAGATGAACGCCGCGCTGGCCGGCTACGGCACCCTCACCTTCGGCGTCACCGACGTCACCACCGAGGGCAACACCGCCACCGCGCAGGTCGTCATCACCTCCCCGCACGGCGCCGCCCCGGCGATGCCGCTGACCTGGGAGAACGTCGACGGCACCTGGAAGCTCTCGGATGCCAGCGGCTGCCTGCTGCTCGGCTTCGCCCAGGCGCCCTGCGTCCCCGCGTGATCGTCTGATCGTCGTCACACCACCGAAGCCCCGGTGTCAGCCCTTCGAGGGCCGGCGCTGGGGCTTCGGCGTCACGGTGCCCTCGGCCAGCCTGCGGGCGCTCACCAGGAACGCGGTGTGGCCCTGCATCCGGTGCTCGGGGCGCACCGCCAGACCCACCACATGCCAGCCGCGCACCATCGACTCCCAGGAGCGCGGCTCGGTCCAGCATTGTTGCTCGCGCAGCGTCTCCACGATCTTCGACAGCTGCGTCACCGTCGCCACGTAGACGATGAGCACGCCACCGGGGACCAGGGCTTTGGACACCGCGGGCAGCGCGTCCCAGGGTGCGAGCATGTCGAGCACCACCCGATCGACCTGCGGGCCGTCGTAGTTCGCGACGTCACCGACGGTCAGCGACCAGTTCGCCGGACGTTCGCCGAAGAAGGTCTCCACGTTGCGCACGGCGTGCTCGGCGTGGTCGTCGCGGATCTCGTAGGACACCACCTCGCCCTCGGGGCCGACGGCACGCAGCAGCGAACAGGTGAGCGCGCCGGAGCCCGCGCCGGCCTCGAGCACGCGCGCGCCGGGGAACATATCGCCCTCGTGCACGATCTGGGCGGCATCCTTCGGGTAGATCACCGCGGCCCCGCGCGGCATGGAGAGCACGTAGTCGATCAGCAGCGGCCGCAGCGCGAGGTAGGGGGTGCCGTTGGTGGAGTTCACCACGCTGCCCTCGTCGGCGCCGATCAGATCGTCGTGCTTGATCCCGCCGCGGTGGGTGTGGAACTCCTTGCCCGGCTCCAGGAGCACGGTGTACAACCTGCCCTTGGCATCGGTCAGCTGCACCCGGTCACCGATGGTGAATGGCCCGGTCCGTCTGGCCGTCATGTATCTCCGTTCCGCGAAAATCTGTTCGTCGCTGCCGTCTCACGGCACCGTGTCGGTGCCGCCGGATAGCCTGCCAGGTATGCCAGCACCAGCGACCACGCCCCCTGCCGACGCCGAACCGGCGCCCCGCCCCGAAGCGGCGCCGGTTCGTTCTCGTCCGGCGCTGTCGCCTTCCCGGGCAATGGATTTCAAGCAGTGCCCGCTCAAGTATCGGTTACGCGCGATCGACCGGATTCCGGAACCGCCGGCTCGGCACGCGGTGCGCGGCACGGTGGTGCACGCGGTGCTGGAAGATCTCTACGGGTTGCCCGCGGCCGAGCGGAGGCCGGACCGGGCCGAAGCGCTCGCGGCCGGTGCGTGGGCCAGGGTGCTGGCCGAGCGGCCGGAGGTGGCCGAGCTGATCGCCGAGGCCGAGCTCGAGGTGTTCCTCGACGAGGTCCGTGCGCTCGTACGGGCCTATTACCGGCTGGAGGATCCGACCGGGTTCGATCCGGAATCGTGTGAGTCCCGGGTCGAGGTCGAACTGGCCGACGGCGTGCTGCTGCGCGGTTTCGTCGACCGGATCGACGTGGCGCCCACCGGTGAGCTGCGGGTGGTGGATTACAAGACCGGCCGCGCTCCCGGAGTCACCCAGGAGACCAAGGCGCTGTTCCAGCTGAAGTTCTACGCCCTGGTCATGCTGCGTACCCGCGGCGTCGTCCCGGCCCAGCTGCGGCTGATCTATCTGGCCGACGAGCAGATCCTCACCTACACCCCGGACGAGGAAGAGCTCAACCGCTTCGAGCGCACCCTTGCCGCACTGTGGCAGGCCATCCGCGACGCCGGCCGCACCGGCGACTTTCCGCCGAGCAAGAGCTGGCTGTGCGGATTCTGCGACTACAAGCACCTGTGCCCGGAGTACGGCGGCACTCCCCCGCAGTATCCGGGGTGGCCGGACGAACCCGAGTCTCCGGAGCAGATCTTCGCCGAGTCGGTCGCTGATTAGATCTGCTCCGGAACACGCCCGGGCGGGTGGATACCTACGGCGTGAAGGTGCGAAACAGCAGCACCGACAGCCCCAGTCCGACGACCATGTTCACCGCGGCCGCCGCACCGAAGACGAGCACCGGACGCGCGCCCGCCGCGCGCAGACCGCGCAGGGAGAACTCCAGCCCGATCGAGACGAAGGCCAGGATCAGAAACCAGGTCCGCAGATCGTTGACGATCGCGATGTGGTCGGCACCGGTGCCGGAGTCCACCGCTTGCAGGTAGAGCGTCCCGATGATCGACGCCGCGAGGAAGCCGAGCACGAATTTCGGGAAGCGGTCCCAGAATTCGCGTGCCGACGGCCGTGCCGCTCCGGCCGCACGCTCCACCCGCAGGGTGAAGTAGGCGGTCAAGGCGATGGCGACGATTCCGATGAGCGCGTTCTGGGTCGTCTTCACGATCGCGGCGATCTGCAGGGCCTGTTCACCGGCGATCGCGCCCGAAGCGGCCACCGCCGCGGTGGTGTCGATATTGCCGCCGATCCACGCGCCGGCCACCGCGTCCGACAGCCCGAACAGTCCGGCCAGCCAGGGCAGCACGAAGATCGACGGAAGCGCGAAGATGATCACCAGCGAGGCCGCGTAGGCGATCTGCTCCCGCTTGGCCTGCACTGCTCCGGCTGCCGCGATGGCGGCGCTGACCGTAGCCACCAGGCGAACCCGAAGACCGCGGTGATCAGCAGCAACGCCTGCAGAATCGCTGGTCCGGCCGCTGTCATGAGCACCTTCAGATTGATCGAGGCGCCGAGCAGCACAACACCGGTCTTGATGAAGAATTCGGTGCGGAACCCGGCCGAAAGGCGCTCGCGCAGGCCCAGTTTCGCCAGCACCACGTTGCCGATGAGACCGAAGGCGATCGCGTACACGGGGTATTCGACCGTCTTCGCGACACGACGCAGCGGGGTGTCGGCGGTCCAGTTCGGCACCTGCGTCTCGACGTACCGCGTCAACGCCCCGAGCAGCAGTACGACGAGCACACCGCCCACCACGGCGGCGGGTGCGGCGACCGCGGCCGGGCGCAGCGCCTCGGTCTCCGACCGCACCGGCTGCGCGGTTGTCCCGGTGTCGGCGGTGGTGAGGTTCTCGGTGTGCTCCGGCCCCGGCATCACGGCACCAGCCAATCCGGGATCAGCCCACTCAGGACCAGGGCGAGCAATGCCAGCCCGACCACGGTGGCCGACCAGTCCTCATTCCAGTGGATACGGCGGCTCGGGCCGCTGTCGGGGGGTGTGTGCGACACGGTCGTCACTCCTTGCGTTCCTCATCGAGGGCCGCACGGTAGCAACGCCGGGATGCCCGGCACACGGGTTGAATTCAGGGCGAGGCCAACCCCGGCGCGAACGCCGGGGGTTGCCCGAGTCCTCAGAAGGCCCGGCAGGACCGGATGTCGGTGGCCAGGATCGCCTTGGCGCCCAGGTCGGCGAGCTGATCCATCACCGAGTTGCCCAGTTTGCGCGGTACCAGCGCGCGCACGGCGACCCAGTCGGGATCGGTGAGCGGCGACACGGTCGGCGATTCCAGGCCGGGGGTGATCTGGGCGGCCTGGTCGAGCAGGCTCTTGGGGCAGTCGTAGTCCAGCATGAGGTACTGCTGGGCGAACACGACACCCTTGACCCGGTCGATGAGCTGGTTGCGGGCCTTGTCGTCGCGGTCGGAGCCCTCGCGCTCGATCAGCACGCCCTCCGAATCGCACAGCGAGGCGCCGAAGGCGACCAGATTGTGCTGGCGCAGGGTGCGCCCGGAGCCGACCACGTCGGCGATGGCGTCGGCGACGCCGAGCTGGATGGAGATCTCCACCGCGCCGTCGAGCCGGATGACCTCGGCCTCGATGCCGCGCCCGGCCAGATCCGACAGCACCAGGTTCGGGTAGGAGGTGGCGATGCGCTTGCCCGCGAGGTCCTCGACGGTCCAGTCGCGGCCGGCCGGGGCGGCGTAGCGGAAGGTGGAACCGCCGAAACCGAGAGCGAGCCGCTCGGTCACCGGTGCCGCCGAGTCGAGGGCGAGGTCGCGGCCGGTGATGCCCAGATCGAGTTCACCGGAACCGACGTAGATGGCGATGTCTTTGGGCCGCAGGAAGAAGAACTCCACCTGATTGGCCAGGTCCAGGACGGTCAGGTCGCGGGAATCGGTGCGTTTGCGGTAGCCGGCCTCGGACAGGATCGACACGGCCGATTCGGAGAGTGCGCCTTTGTTGGGGACTGCGACGCGCAGCATGAGAGGGTCCTTTCGGGAGGGATGACGGCGGATTCGCGGCGGACGTCACAGATGTCGGTAGACGTCCTCTAGCCGCAGTCCGCGACCCACCATCAGCACCTGCACCCAGTACAGCAGCTGCGAGATCTCCTCGGCGAGCGATTCGTCGCTCTCGTGTTCGGCGGCCAGCCACACCTCACCGGCCTCTTCGAGCACCTTCTTGCCCTGGGTATGCACGCCCGCGTCCAGCGCGGCCACCGTCCCCGACCCCTCGGGTCGGGTGACGGCACGATCCTGGAGCTCGGCGAACAGGGCCTCGAAAGTCTTCACGGGTTGTCATTGTTTCAGACCCCCGCAAACCGTTTCCGGTCGAGTGGCGTCCGCCCGGCCGCAGCCGCCGGACGCCACCCGACCCGAACGTCACCGGGCGGCGAGCAGGGCTTCCAGATCGGCGACCGCCGTGCGCAGGTGGTCGGCGAAGGCGTGCATCTGGTCGGCGACCGGCGCGGGGGTGGCCAGGTAGAGGTTCCAGCGATCGGGCAGCAGCACGTAGGCCACGCCGATGCAGCGGGAACTGGTGGAACCGAACCCGAAGTACCGGATATTGACCGACGGCGCGGAGCTGGTGCTCAGGTAGTCGTCGCGCATGATCGTCCAGCCGGGGCTGCTGTAGAGCGGGATGGGCTCGGTGACGCCCAGCTCGGTGCCGCGACGACGCTGGATCCATTCCAGCTCCCACAGGTGCTGCTCCGGCGCCTGCCCGGACTGGCACTGTTTGGCCCGGGCCACGTGCGCGGCCGCGGCGGCCTCGGCGGCGGCCAGTGTGGCGGCGGTGTCGGCGGAGGCGTCTTCCATCGCGTCGACGAACGCCACCATCTCCGGGGTGATCACCCGCATGGCCTCGGTGCGGCCGTTGCGGTACTGGCGGGTGGCGATGGATTCGTAGGTGGCGCCGGTGAGGCCCTTGCTGCGGCGGTGGGCCAGCTGATAGCTCAGCTGCGCGAAGGCATCCGGGGAGATGCCGAGCTGCTTGGCCTTGGCGGTGCCGAAATCGTCGAACGACACCGTGGTCGTGGCGTTCTCGGCCGCATAGCGGGCGAACGCCGCCCCCGCCGCGGCTATCTCGGCGCGCTGGGCGGCGCTGAGCCGGAACTCGATCGGCTCTACCACCGGCAGCCCCTGCGGCCTGGCACCGGAGCGCTCGGCGTGTTCGGCGACCGTCGATTCCAGCAGGGTGTCCACGAACGACAGGATCGTGGTGCCGTCGAGACCGCAATGCTCGACGTTGATGCCCGCCTGCCCGTCGGCGAAGACGATGAACGACACCGACTTGTCGAACCAGCGGTTGGCGCTGTCGCCGTGCAGCAGGATGTCGCAGGCGTGGGTTTCGTCGCGCGGAGCGAAATCCTCCAGGCAGACGCAGAACAGTGCCGTCTCGATGGTGTCGAGTGCCGCGGCGTTGACCGGTTCGGCCAGCAGACCCGCGCGGCTGCGGGCCCAGTCCGCGCGGGGCAGCGTGGTCAGATGCCCGACCGCGGTGTCGGTGGCGGCGTACTTCGCTCCGGCCTTGAGCACCGCGCGCAGCCCGTCGGTCAGATCCTCGAAGCTGTGCGGTGCGCCGTCGGCTCCGATCACCTCCATCCGGAACATGCTGCCGCGGTGGAAGACCAGGATGTGGCGCGCGTCCGAGGGCCCCGGCCATTCGGGGCTGTAGGGCACACGCACGGTGTCCTGTTCTTCGCCCGGAATGCGAGTCTCGGAGAACAGGTACTTGTTCTGCCACATCGACAGCCGCTGCCCGCGCTGGGTGACCGGCGGGATCTCCTCCCGATCCAGCGCCAGCTTGTAGTCGACGGCAGCGCTGACGATGCCCGCGGCTCGCTCCACCTGCCCGGGCCCGGTGGATGTCGCCAGGGTGGTGTCGTCGCGGAACAGGAAGAAGAAGTTGGCGTTGAGCGCGATCCGGTCGCGCCGGCCCAGATACCGCGACGGCCAGAACTCGTCGAGCCAGCTGCCGACGCCGGGGGTGGCGTCGTAGTCGCGCAGCGCGGCATCCAGGGTCCGGCCCGGGCCGCCGGGGCGCAGCAGATCGGCGACGGCGGCCTCGGTGGCGGCGAGTTCGTCGGCGGTCAGCAGCGGAGTGCACCACTCGATGAACCGGGTACAGCTGTCGTCCAGCGTCGGTAGCGGTACCCGGGGCAGCTGGTCCTCGGCGGCAAACGTGCGTTCGGTCAAGTCTGATTCCTCGGTGTGAGTCGATGTCAGGCGGCGGGGCGGGAAATGTAGAGATTGGCGTAGAGCCAACCGCTGTCTTCCCGGTCGGTCGGATCGATTCCGTTGGCGGACAGAGTATTCAACACCTGCGCCTGTTCGGCATCGGAGGCGAAGCGGCGCTGCGCGAAATCGCCCGGCATCCGTTCGGTGCGGTAGCCGAGGGCCGCAAGCTCGCCCTCGATCGCGTCGAAGCCGTACATGCGCAAGACGAAGTGTGCCATCCAGGGCCTGTGTTCCGGGTCGGCGGTGGCCACCCGGAGCAGGGTCTTCTCGGTGACATAGCCGATACAGCCGGTGGAGATCACCAGGTCGGCGGCGGCCAGGATCCGGCGCTGCTCGTCGGTGGGGTCGGTGGCCTCGAGATCGGCGTGCACGATGTCGTGCAGCAGGCCGGCGGCGTGCGCGTAGTCCAGAGCCGGACGCGAGGCGTCCATGCCGACGAAGCGGACCTCCGGCCGCGTGTCGTCGGCGGCGAGGCGGGCCCGGTCGAGGGCGATCAGCGCGGCCGGATCGTCGGCGGCGGCCGCGCCGTAGTACTCCCCCAGTTCGTCGATGGTCGTGTCCAGCCGCAGCAGGGCCGCGTTGACGCCGTAGGAGCAGCCGATATCGAGCACGGTCGGTGCGCTCACCCCGGTGGCGTCGCGGTATTCGGCGAGCTGCTGCTCGAAATGCGGCTTCGCCAACTGCGGTATGCAGTAATCCAATTCGGCCATGCGCGCGTAGTAGGCGCGCGGATCGGGGCGGTCGTAGATGTCGTCGAAGGAGGCTTTCCCGGTGGTGTGCATAGGCACGGACACGATGGTTCCTCTCGGGTCGAACTGCGCTGCTCAGTCGAGTAGCCGGTCGCCACGGACGGCGTCGGCCGCGGCGTGATGGTCCGACAGCACCCGTCCGAAGAGCTGACGGGTGCGTTCCACGGTGCCGATGACACCTGGTCGGTCGCTGTAGGCGAAGATCGCCGTATGCCGTTGGGTGCGGCCGCTCACCGGGGAGACCCGGTGCAGGGAGAAACGGCCCTGGAACAGTTGCAGATCGCCCGGGCGCAGCTCGAGCCGCTGGATCAGGTGCTGGCCGGTGCCGGTGAGCACCGCGCGCACATCGTCGAGGTTCTCCGCGTGCGGCGAGCGGATGCCCGGGCAGTATTCGAAGACTCCGCCCGCTTCGGGCGCCAGGGTGAGCATGCTGACGGTGTATTCGTTGGTGTCGAAATGCCAGGGGTGTGACATGCCGGGCGCGACGACGTTGAGCACGAGTCCGGCCAGCGGGTCGGCGAATTCGTGCAGACCGGGCAAGCCGAAGCAATCGGCCACGAATCGCTGGAACAGCTGACTGGTGTAGAGCTGGTGGATCAGCGCGTCGGTGGCGATCCGGTCGCGCGGGACGAAGGCGTTGCCGCGTTCGAGCACGATGCGCCCCGGATGATCCTCGGGCAGTGCGGTATCGAGCGGAATGTTGTAGGCGTTGACCCGCTCCACCTGATAGTGCGCGTGCGGGGCCATCTGCTCACCCTGCTCCCGCAGCCGCTCGTGCAGCTCCGGCCGGATGAATTCGCGCAGCACGGTACATCCGTCCTGCGCCAGGTCGGCTCGCGCCGCCGCCACCGCCGCGCGCCAACCGGCGCTGTCGGGTTCGGTGATCGGAAAGCGAGTGGTGTCGACGATCTCGTCCAGGGCTACCGTCGCTGCCATAGCGACATTGTTATCGGACTATTCCCGACACGCCCGGGTTTTCCTGAGATAGGCGGTGACAATCGTCACGGACCGTTCGGTCTTGTTGTCCGGCAACACATTCGACCTGCGCGGACACGGGAACCGGTGACGTGGCCTCAGCCCCGGCCCACCGGATACCGAGTATCCAGCACCGCACCGAGGTCGGCCATGGTGAGTGCGACCAGCGAATCGCGCTGGGTACGAATCGGCGCCTCGGGCACCGCGATCTCACACGGCACCACGAGCACCGCGCAGCCCGCGGCCTCCGCGGCCGCCACACCGGTGGGCGAGTCCTCCACCGCCACACAGGTTTTCGGGTCGAGCCCCAGGAGCTCGGCCGCCCGCAGGTAGACGTCGGGCTCGGGTTTGCCGTGCGGCACCTCGTCGCCGCAGACCGACGCGTCGAAGTACTCCCGGCCGAGGGTGTCCAGGCCGAATTCGGCAAGCGAACGCTTGGTGTTGGTCACCAGCGCGCTCGGCAGTCCGGCCGCGCGCACCATCGCGAGCGCGTCCTTCGCTCCGGGGCGCCACGGGATGGGTTCTGCCATCAGCTCGGTGACCCGACGCTCCAGGAACTCGCCCGCGGCGCGCATCGCCGCAGGCTGTGGATCGAGGCCGAGTCCGGTGAACACGATGCGCAGTGCGTTGGGGCCGGAGGCGCCGATCAGTGACCGGCGCAGCTCATCGGTCATCTGCGAGCCGAGCTCGACGGCGAGGTCGCGCACCGCGATATCCCACAGTTTCTCCGAATCGAGCAGTGTGCCGTCCATATCCCACAGCACACCCGCCGGCCGCGTGTTCACCTGATCCTCTCCTCTGCGTGTTCCCCCTACAGTCCCGAATTGGCGATCAGCAACCGCCCGTTGTCCGAGGCGACCTGGATCCACCGGCTCTCGGTGGAGGTCGAGCCGTCCTTCAGGGTATAGGTCAGCGAGACCGTCGCTCCGGTGTCCCCGTTGGGTGTGACGCTGTGCACGGTGACGGCGCTGATGCCGGACCAGAAGTTCAGGTAGTCGCTGTAACCGGTCTGGGCCTGGTAGGCGGGTGCGAGCTGGGACCAGGCGGCTGCGGCATTGCCGGGGAGCATGCCGTAGTAGCCGCTGACGAACTGCACCACCCGTTCAGGGGTCGGTGGACCGGACGGGGTCGTCGTGGCCGACGAGGTGGTCGTGCTGGGGGTGGCCGTGGTCGTGGTGGTCGTCGGTGCGGTGGTGGTGGCGTCGTCGGAGGAGGATTCGCCGGTGCCGGAACCATCCGGGGCGACGGCGTCGACCGAGGGCTGCGTCGCCGTCACCGCGGGCGATCCGGATCCGCCCGCCGATGGTTCGCCGCCGCCGTTGACCGCGGCGGCGATCAGCGCGACGAGCACGAGTACGCCCGCGGAGGCCGCCGCGACCAGCGCGATCACGCGGCCACGACCCGAACCCGACCGGGACGGCACCGGCCCGCCGGGGACGGTGCCGGGCGCGGCGGGGACGGTGCCCGGCGCGGCGGGCAGGACCGGACGGCTCGGCGCAGGGCTCGGGGCCGGGCCGGAAGACGGACGCGGTACCGCCTGGGTGGCCGCGGCGGCGTTGTCGGTGTCCCGCGCCGGCGACGGATGCGGCAGCACCTTGGTCGCCGCGAGGACGCCCACCCGTGGACTGCGCCCCGCCGCAACATCTTCCAGTGCGCGCCTGGCTTCCTTCATGGTCGGGCGTTCGTCGACGGTGGCGGCGAGCAGCCGCATCAGCACGGGTCCGAGATCACCGGCCTGCTCCGGTGCGCGCACCTCGGCGCGGGCCACCGCGTGCAGTACCGCGAGGGGGTTGTCGCCCTCACCGAAGGGTGGCGCGCCCTCGACCGCCGCGTACAGAGTGGAGCCGAGTGCGAAGACATCGGAGGCGGGTTCGGGGTTCTCGCCGCGCGCGACCTCTGGCGCGAGGTAGGCGGGGGTGCCGGCCAGGAAACCGGTCGCGGTCACGGTGACGTCGCCGACCGCGCGGGAGATGCCGAAGTCGGTGATCTTGACCGTGCCGTCGTCGGCCACCAGCAGGTTGGCCGGCTTGACGTCGCGGTGCACGATGCCCGCATCGTGCGCCGCGGCCAGGGCGGCAGCGGCCTGGGCGCCGATCCTGGCGACCTGCATGGCGGGCAGGGTGCGCCCACCGGCGAGTTTGGCCGCCAGGCTGGGCGCGTCCATGTACTCCATGACCAGCCAGGGCTGTTCGTCTTCCTCGACGACGTCGAAGACGGTGATCGCGTTGGGATGGTGCAGGCGTGCCGCGATCCGGCCCTCACGCTTGGCGCGCAGTTTCGCTTCCAGCGCGGCTTCGCGGGTGAGTCCGGGGCCGAGCAACACCTGCTTGACGGCCACGGTGCGCCGCAACCGGACGTCGGTGGCGCGCCACACCACGCCCATCGCGCCCGTCCCGATCGGATCCGTGAGCCGATACCGTCCAGCGATCAACCGATCCGCCGTCATGAGGTTGTGCCCCTCCTGCTTTCCCGCCGAGTCCTCCAGCACTTCGCGCCCGAGCCAGGACCGGCCTGGAATCCCTACGCGCCGAAGTCGTTTGCACCGGTGAGCTGCAGGATGAACTCGCATCCGCCGACTGCCCCGGATGCAGTTGCCACCCTCCGACAATGGCATAAGCGTCCGACAGGTTCCAGCAGCGTTGCTGGTTTCGCCCGCGTGGATGGTGCGGTGGCGGGGTGTCGTGGCGTTCTCACGCCGAACCGGGCGCCGCGTGAGCCGGAATCCGGCCGGGCTACACCGGAAACACCCAGGTCACCGGGGCGCAGCAGCCCCGGAGGTCGCCAATACCCCACCGGCGGACGATTATCCGTGAGAACCGTCACAGCCTGTCGCAATCGTGCCGCCGAGGGCACCCGGGCCCGGCCCGGGTGCCCGCACTCAGGCGTTGAAGTACTTCGCCTCCGGGTGCAGCAGCACGAACGCGTCGGTGGATTGTTCCGGGTGCAGCTGCAGTTCTTCCGACAGCGTGACCCCGATGCGCTCGGCGTCGAGCAGATCGACGAGCTTGGCACGGTCTTCCAGATCGGGGCAGGCACCGTAGCCGAAGGAGTAGCGGGCGCCGCGGTAGCCGAGCTTGAAGTACTCCTGGACGTCGTCGGGATCGGATTCGGCGACCGAATGCCCTTCCAACACCAGTTCTTCGCGGACGCGACGGTGCCAGTATTCGGCGAGCGCCTCGGTGAGCTGGACGCCGATACCGTGCACCTCGAGGTAATCGCGGTAGTTGTCGGCGGCGAACAGTTCATTGGCGAAGTCGGCGATGGGCTGGCCCATGGTGACCAGCTGGAAGGGCAGCACGTCCACCTGGCCGGTCTCGACGGCGCGTTCGCGGGAACGGATGAAATCGGCGATGCACAGGAACCGGTCGCGCTGCTGACGCGGGAAGGTGAACCGATACCGCTGCGGGGCGGCGGGATCGGGTTCGGTCAGCACGATGACGTCATCGCCTTCGGACACCGCCGGGAAGTACCCGTAGACGACCGCCGCGTGCTGGAGCACGCCCTCGGTGGACAGCCGGTCCAGCCAGGCCCGCAGCCGGGGGCGGCCCTCGGACTCGACCAGCTCCTCGTAGCTGGGGCCCTCGCCGCCGCGCTGCCCGCGCAACCCCCACTGGCCGAGGAACAGCGCGCGTTCGTCGAGCAGCCCCGAATACTCGTGCAGGGCCAGGCCTTTGATCACGCGGGTGCCCCAGAACGGCGGCACCGGCACCGGCAGGTCGGCGGCCACATCGGAACGTTCGGGGACCACGACCGGCGCCTCGGCGGCCTTGCGTTCGGCGGCGATGCGCTTGGAGCGTTCGTGGCGGGCCTTGCGTTCGGCGGCCTTCTCCCGTTCCGCGATCGCTTCGGGGCTGTCGGGGTCGGGGCCGCCGCCGCGCTTGCGGGACATGATGTCGTCCATCAGCCGCAACCCTTCGAAGGCGTCGCGGGCGTAGTGCACATCGCCTTCGTAGACCTCGGTGAGGTCGTTCTCCACATACGAGCGGGTCAGCGCGGCGCCGCCCAGCAGCACCGGGAACTGGTCGGCCATGCCCTTGGCGTTGAGTTCCTCGAGGTTTTCCTTCATCACCACGGTGGACTTCACCAGCAGTCCCGACATGCCGATGACGTCGGCCTTCTTGTCGACGGCGGCGTCGAGAATGGTCGAAATCGGTTGCTTGATACCGAGATTGACCACTTCGTAGCCGTTGTTGGACAAGATGATGTCCACCAGGTTCTTGCCGATGTCGTGCACGTCGCCCTTGACGGTGGCCAGCACGATCCGGCCCTTGCCGGAATCGTCGGTGGCCTCCATATGCGGTTCCAGGTAGGCCACCGCGGCCTTCATCACCTCGGCCGATTGCAGCACGAACGGCAGCTGCATCTGCCCGGAACCGAACAGCTCGCCGACGGTCTTCATGCCCGCGAGCAGGGTTTCGTTGATGATCTGCAGCGGTGGCACCTGGGCCATCGCCTCGTCCAGGTCGGCTTCCATGCCGGCCTTCTCACCGTCGACGATGCGCCGCTCCAGCCGTTCGAACAGCGGCAACGCCGCCAGCTCTTCGGCGCGCGAGGCCTTCGACGACGACGCCGACACACCCTCGAACAGCTGCATCAGCTTCTGCAGCGGGTCATAGTCCTCGCGGCGGCGGTCGTAAACCAGATCCAGCGCCGTCTCGCGCTGCTCTTCGGGGATGCGGGCGATCGGCAGGATCTTCGAGGCGTGCACGATCGCGCTGTCGAGCCCGGCCTGCACGCATTCGTGCATGAACACCGAGTTCAGCACCTGCCGCGCGGCCGGGTTGAGGCCGAAGGAGATATTGGACAGGCCGAGGGTGGTCTGCACCCGCGGATGACGGCGCTTGAGCTCGCGGATCGCCTCGATGGTCTCCAGGCCGTCGCGCCGGGACTCTTCCTGGCCGGTGCCGAGGGTGAAGGTCAGGGTGTCGATGATGATGTCGGACTCGTCCAAACCCCAGGTGCCGGTGATATCGGCGATCAGGCGTTCGGCGATCTCCACCTTCTTCTCCGCCGTACGGGCCTGACCCTCCTCATCGATGGTCAGCGCAACCACCGCCGCGCCGTGCTCGGCGACCAGCCGCATGATCTGCTGATACCGCGAATCCGGGCCGTCGCCGTCCTCGTAGTTGACCGAGTTCACCGCGCAGCGCCCGCCCAGGTGCTCGAGCCCGGCCTGCAGCACCGGCGGCTCGGTGGAGTCGAGCATGATCGGCAGGGTCGACGAGGTCGCCAGCCGGCTCGCCAGCTCACTCATATCGGCGGTGCCGTCGCGGCCGACGTAGTCGATGCACAGATCGAGCATGTGCGCGCCGTCGCGGGTCTGGTCCTTGGCGATGTCGAGGCACTTCTGCCAGTCGCCGGCCAGCATCGCCTCACGGAATGCTTTGGAGCCGTTGGCATTGGTGCGCTCACCGATCATCATGACGCTGGCGTCCTGCGCGAACGGCACCGCCGTGTACATGCTCGACACAGCCGGTTCGTGCACCGGATCGCGCCGCTGCTCGATCGGCGGCAGGGTCGGCTCGACCTCCCGCACCGCCTCGGTGACCTGACGGATGTGCTCGGGCGTCGTGCCGCAACAGCCACCCACCAGTGCCAGGCCGAACTCGGAGACGAAGCCCGACAGCGCCACCGCCAGCTCTTCCGGGGTCAACGGGTACTCCGCACCGTTGGCGCCGAGCACCGGCAGGCCGGCGTTCGGCATCACCGACACGGGGATGCGGGCATGGCGCGACAGATGCCGCAGATGCTCGCTCATCTCGTCCGGGCCGGTCGCGCAGTTCAAGCCGATCATGTCGATGCCCAGCGGCTCGAGCGCCGTCAACGCGGCCCCGATCTCGCTGCCGACCAGCATCGTGCCGGTGGTCTCCACGGTGACGTGGGTGATGATGGGAATCCGGCGGCCCGCGCGCTCCATCGCCCGCCTGCTGCCGGTGACCGCGGCCTTGACCTGCAGCAAGTCCTGGCAGGTCTCGATCAGGATGGCGTCGGCGCCGCCGTCGAGCATGCCGAGGGCAGCCTCGGAATAGGCATCGCGCAACGCCGCGTACGGCGCGTGACCCAGCGTCGGCAGCTTGGTGCCGGGGCCCATCGACCCCAGCACGAACCGCGCCGAGCCATCCGCGCCCGGACCCATCTCGTCGGCCACCTCGCGCGCGAGGCGGGTGCCCTTCTCCGATAGCTCACGGATCCGGTCGGCGATGTCGTAATCGGCGAGGTTCGGCAGGTTGCAGCCGAAGGTATTGGTCTCCACCGCATCGGCGCCGGCCTCGAAGTACGCGCGATGAATACCGCGCAGCACATCCGGGCGGGTGTCGTTGAGGATCTCGTTGCACCCTTCGAGGCCACGGAAATCGTCCAGGGACAGATCCGCGGCCTGCAACATCGTGCCCATCGCGCCGTCGCCGATGACGACACGGCGAGCGAGCGTGTCGAGAAGCGTGGTATCGAACGCGGTGGAGCTGGACGCAGACATGCCCTCAAGGGTAGAGCCTGCGTACAACGTTCCGCGCAGTATGTCCGTCCACCGTGCCCCCGCCCACACCGGCGCCGACACGCGGCGGCGAATACCGCGTCGCGGTCACGGCACATCCGCTCTGGTCGTAGGCTGGCTCGGGTGAACTCGAGTGAATCTCCGGCCTCGCCCGGCCCGGAACTGCCGCCGTTGCGGAATCCGGTACTCGTCGCCGCCTTCGAGGGCTGGAACGACGCCGGCGATGCCGCCAGCGGTGCGGTGGAACACCTCGAACTGATCTGGGATGCCAGACCGCTGGCCGAACTCGATTCCGAGGACTATTACGACTACCAGGTCAACCGGCCCATGGTGCGTCAGGTCGACGGCGTGACCAGGGAGATCGTGTGGCCGGCCACGGTGCTGACGGTGTGCTCGCCGCCGGGCAGCGACCGCGATGTGGTGTTGCTGCGCGGGATCGAACCCAATATGCGCTGGCGCCGGTTCTGCGCCGACCTGCTCGAACTCATCGATCAGCTCGAGGTGCAGACCGTGGTGATCCTCGGGGCGCTGCTCGCCGATACGCCGCACACCCGGCCGGTGCCGGTGACCGGTTCCGCCTACAGCAAGGAGGCGGCCGAGCGCTTCAACCTGGAGCAGACCCGATACGAAGGACCCACCGGTATCACCGGGGTGCTCCAGGATCAGTGCGTGAAGGCGGGGGTGCCCGCGGTGTCGTTCTGGGCCGCGGTGCCGCACTACGTCTCGCAGCCACCCAATCCCAAGGCCACCATCGCGTTGCTGCACCGGGTCGAGGACGTCCTCGATATCGAGGTGCCGCTGCGGGAATTGCCCGCGCAGGCCGAGGAGTGGGAGTCGACGGTCAATGAGATGACGGTCAACGACGAGGAGATCAGCGAGTACGTGCGTTCGCTCGAGGAGCGCGGCGACGCGGCGAGTGATCTCAACGAGACCATGGCCAAGATCGACGGCGACGCCATCGCCGCGGAGTTCGAGAAGTATCTGCGTCGGCGCGGGCCCGGCGGCTTCGGTCGCTGATCGACACTGCGGGGCGCGCCTCGGCGCGCCGGGCACAGCACAGCGATGAACGCGCGCGCAGGGGCGGCACGGGCTCAGCACCGCGGCAACCGATTTCGGGCGGCGGTGCGCCCGGGTGGGCTCAGGTCTGCAAGGTCCAGACTGTGGCCTCCGCATCGCTGGCCAGCTTCGCGAGCAGCATGTCCCGCGGAATCGTCTGGCCGGCAAGGTGATCGAGTGACGGCACCACCACGTGATGGGCATCGGCTCGCTTCAGTTCCTGGGTGAGCTCGGCGAACGCGGTGCCGTCACCCGGTGTCGATTCATGGAAAGTCGCGGCGAAGCAGAGGCCTTCGGCCCGAGCCCGCGCACGTAGCGCGGCTTCCAGCTCGTCGCCATGGCCTTCGGCCAAGTCGTCACGCAAATATCCATAGATCAACGCTTCCACCCGTACCTCCTGGGTCTTTCCCCGCCGTGGCGGGGAGCAGTGCGCCTCCGGGATCTCCCCGCGGATGCGGGGGTGTTGCGCTGGGCCGTACCAACATCGGCCCATCTCGATCATGTCCGATCAACTGCGGCGAAAGCAGATGTCAACCCACTGACATCTAGGTGCCCTATCCGGTGCACCGAAAGTTAACTGGTGCGATACTACAGACGTGGCCGCTACTGACGATCGACCCGTCTGGGCTGTTCGGATGCGTTCGGAGCGCGACGCGAGGGGGTGGTCACAAGCAGACGCCGTCCGCGCGATGCGCGCCAAGTCATCCCACAACCTGCCGACCGACAGTACCCTGCTGCGTAACTGGCGCCGGTGGGAATCGGGTGAGTCGCGGCCGGACGAGTTCTACGCGCCCATCATCGCGGCCGCCTTCGATACCGTCACCGCGGCGTTCTTTCCGAAGTCGCGACCCAACCGCGATGACGAGCTGCTGGCCGCAACCGGTATGGACACACTGGAATTCATCGGCCGGCTGCGTATGTCGGACGTCTCCCCCGCCACCCTCGAGGCCATCCGTATCACCGCCGAACGGCTGTGTTGTGAATACCCCTATACGGATCCGCACGAATTGCATATCGAGGGCACCAATTGGTTGCGCCGGATCACCTCGCTGCTCGATGGCAGGCTCACTCTGTCCCAGCACCGCGAGGTGCTGGAATTGGCTGGCTGGGTGGCGTTGCTGGTGGGATGTGTCGATTACGATCTCGGCCGCCGTACCACCGCCGAGGCCACTCGCCGGGCCGCGCGCTCGCTGGGCCATGAGGCCGAGCATCCCGAAATCGTCGGCTGGAGTGCGGAAATGGCAGCCTGGTTCGCGCTCACGCAGGGCAATTACCGCGGTGCGATCGATGCCGCGGATCCCGCTGCGGCCGACTGCGATTCGCTGGGCGTCGGCGTGCAGCTGGCCGCGCAGCGGGCCAAGGCGTGGGCACGCATCGGTGATCGCCGCGAGGTGGACAGGGCGTTGTCGGCCGGACGCGCCATTCTGGACCGGCTCGACCACCCCACCGATATCGACAATCATTTCGTCGTCGATCCGCAGAAGTTCGATTTCTACGCGATGGATTGCTGCCGGGTCGCCGGCGACGACACACTCGCCGAGACCTACGCCAGGCAGGTGATCGCCGACGCCACCCGTGCCGACGGTTCGCTGCGCAACCCGATGCGGGTCTCGGAGGCCCATCTGACCCTGGCGGTGGTCGCGGTCCGCCGACGCGATCTGGAACTCGCGCTGGACGAGGGCATGCGGGCGTTCTCCGGCAAGCGGCGGTCGCTGCCGTCGCTGATGTGGATCGCCGGCGAGGTGGCCCGTGAGATCATCGAACGGTTCCCCGGCGATCCACGTACCCGCGCCTACCTCGATCAGCTGCGCGCACTGGCACCGGACTGAGCATCGGTCCGCACGACAGCGCCGCGCCCGCACGCGACAGACCGCGCCCGCAACCGGTAGCACCTGGAGCGAACACCGGCATACCGGACGCGGCCACGCCGAACAGGGGTTCATCGTGCCGGTAGCGATCGCCCCGCTATTACCCTGTTCCCGGTGACCGCTTCCGTCGACGGCTCCCCGAGCACCGAACCCGCCTACCGGGACGAGCGTCTTCGGCTGTTCTCCTTCGCGACCGCCGAGAAGCGCGGCGACTATCTGCGGGTGCTGGACGCCTTCGATCGGGCGCGGGCGGCGTATGTGGTGCTGCTGCACGCCGACGACGTCGCCGCCTGGATCGATGCCGCCGAGGGGACGGCCGCGAACTCCGGGGCCTCCAGCGAGCTGACCAGGCTGACGGCGGCCGAGATCGGCCCGCTGCTCGACCAACTGCACCGCTGGGGTGTGCTCGAACGCAGCTATGACGGCTCACGGGCGGCGACCCTGGCCGAATACCGCAACCGGCACTTCGTCTACCAGTTCGCCCAGGCCGGGTTCCAGGCCTACCGGGCGGTCGCGGGCGTGCTGGAGGCCCGTCTCGACGATGTGGCGCTGCCGCGACTGGTGCTGCCGGAACTGCTTGCCGATCTGGAGGCCCTGGCCGAGGCCAATCGCGGTGCCGACGCCGAGCGGGTCTATCGCACGCTGCGCAGGCTCGATATCGCGCTGACCGATATGGCCGGGCACGCGGCGCAGTTCTATCTCTCGCTCGGTGATCTGGTCCGCACCACCGAGATCACCCCCGAGGCGTTCCTCGCCCACAAGGACGCCCTGCTCGCGCATATGCGCGAATTCGGGCTCGACCTGGCCCGCTTCGCACCGCGCCTGGCCGCGGCGATCCTCGCGGTCGAAGCCACCGGCCTCGACGAGCTGATCGAACGCGCCGCCCGCTGCGATGAACGGGTGCTGCTGAGTCCGGCACGGCGGCAGGCGGATTGGCGTTCCCGCTGGGACGGGTTGCGCACCTGGTTCGTTCCCGCGGACGAGGTCGCGGGCGCGAGTACCGAGGCCGAGCGGCTGCGGGAGGCCACCATGAGCGCCATCGCCGCGGTGCTGTCGCTGCTGCGGCGGGTCACCGAAACCCGCAAGGGCGGGGTGAGCCGGGAATCCGCGCTGCGACATCTCGCGGCCTGGTTCACCGCCGCGCCCACCGCCGACAGCGCGCACGCCCTCTTCGACGCGGTGTTCGGGCTGGGCCGCCCGCGGCATCTGGCCACCGAGCATCCGGATGCCGATATCGTGCCCGCGATCCGATCCTGGTGGGAGGCACCGCCCTTGGAGATCTCGCGGACGCTGGCCGAGACCGGGCGTCCGCCCTCGGCCGGTGCGCCGGCCCGGATCCACCGCAATGACGCGGGGATTCGCCGACTGCGCGAGACACAGCTGGCGGCGCAGCGCGAGCGCGCGGCGGCGGCGCGGTCGCTGGCCGGCGCCGATGTGCACGAGCGGGTGCTCGACGAGCGCGAGACCGAGGTGCTGCTGCGGCTGCTCGACGCCGCCTCGACAGCCTGGGTGCCGGTGAGCGGGCGGGTCGGCGGGACCACCGGGTCCGACAGCGGTGTCACGCTCACCGTCTCCGCGCACAGCGGATCCACGGTAGTGCGCACGGCCGCCGGGATGCTTCATCTGAACAATCGCAAGCTCGAGGTACGCCAGACGACGCGGGCCGCTGCGCGCAAGGTCGCGACCGGCAGCGAGGGGGATCGAACATGACCACACACCGGCGCATCGACGCTCTCGCGCTGGACAACTATCAACGCGCCGCCCGCGTCGTGCTGGCCAATCACCTGGTGACCCGCACCTATCCGGATCGCATCGCGCTCCCGCTGGTGCGGCGCTGGGCCACCGAGCTGCGCGAGGATCTGGCGGAATTGTTCGGGTACCGGCTCGAAGTCACCGAGACGACCGCGCGGGTGTTCCCGGTGCTGGATCGGCTCGATGCGAGCAGGCCCGCGCGCACTCCCGCCGACCGGGTGTTCGATCGGCGCCGCTACGCGTATCTGGCGCTGGCGCTGGCCGCGCTGGGTCGCGCGGGCGATCAGATCACGCTGTCCGAGCTCGCGGACCAGGTGGCGGTGTATACCGCCCAGATCGACGGGCTCGACCTGGCGACCGAGCGCGCCGCCGACCGCGATGCCTTCGTCGATGCGGTGGGCTGGCTGGCCACCCGTGGTGCCCTGACGCTGGCCGACGGTGACGCGAGCGGCTGGGCGTCGGACCCGGCCGCCGGCGAGGCGCTCTACGACATCGATCGCGCGGTGGTGTTCGCGCTGTTCCGGCCGCCGCGGGCGTTGCAGCATCTACACAGCGTCCATGGGCTGCTCGGTGAACCCGCCGGGACCGGTCCGGCCTCGACCCGCCATGCCGAGTCGGCGCGGCGGGTGCGGCGGGCACTTGTCGAGCGGCCGGTGGTGTATGCCGCGGACCTCGGGCCCAGCGAGGTACCGCTGCTGAGCCAGGATCGGCTCATCGCCGAGGTCGAGTTGTTCACCGGCCTGCGCGCCGAACGGCGCGCCGAGGGTGTGGCATTGATCGATACATCCGGGCGGTTGTCCGATGTCCGGTTCCCCGGGACGGGGACCCTCGCCCAGGTCGGCTTGCTGCTGGCGGGCGAGATCGCCGACCGGGTCCTCGATATCGATGACCCGATCGCGCGGCACACCGGGGACACCGAGCCCGAGTCCTCGCTCGCGGCCGAACTCGACGCGGCGATCCCCCGGGAATCGGTCTTCGAACCGCTGAGCGAATTCGACACCACGCCAGCCGAATCCGACGAGCCACCCACCGAACCCGCGCCGGAACCGGAGTACCCCTTCGTCGAGACCGCGTGGATCGATGAGACCGTCCGGGCGCTCACCGACCGGTACGGGGCCACGTTCGCCGCGCAATGGCAGGCCGACGTGCCGGGCCTCACCGCCGAGGTGATCGCGCTGCTGGAACGGTTGCGACTGATCGTCCGGGCGCCCGGCGGAGTGCTGGCGTTGCCCGCGCTGGCGCGCTACCGAGGTGCGGTGGTGACGGTGCGCGCGAAGAAATCGGCCGAGCTGTTCGTCACTGCCGCCGAGACGTTCCCGTCCGACGCCGAGGACCGACCTCACCCAGAACCCGTGCTGGGCACGGCCGGTACGGAAGGAGCCGAGTAGATGCCGCTCATTCATGGCGGGGTGCGATTCGTGCCGACCCGCGCGGGAATCGTGAACCTGTGGGATTACCGCGACCAGGAGTTCTGCTTCGCCGACGGCCGGCTGGTGCTGCGTGGGCCCAATGGGTCCGGCAAGACCAAGGCGCTCGAGGTGCTGTTCCCGTTCGTGCTCGACGGGCGGATCGAGCCACGCAGGCTCAACCCGTTCGCCGGTGAAGAACGCACCATGAAGTCGAATCTGCTCTACCGCAAGCAGGAGTCGGCCTACTCGTATGTGTGGATGGAGTTCGCGCGCGGCGACTGGGACGACCCCGAGGTGGTCACCGTCGGTATCGGGATGCGCGCCACGCGGTCATCGGACAAGGTGACGCGCTGGTATTTCGTCGCCGACGGCCGGGTCGGGGTCGATTTCTCGCTGCTGGGTCCCGACGATCGGCCGTTCACCCGTAAACAGCTGGCCGAGCAGATCGGTTCGGATGCCATCGTCGACCGGCCGGTGGAGTACCGGGCCGCGATCGACGCGCGCATGTTCGGGCTCGGGCAGCAGCGCTACGACCAGCTCATCAACCTGATCCTCACGCTGCGCCGCCCGCAGCTGGCCAAGAACCTCGACCCGCGCGGCTTGTCGCAGGCGCTGACCGACGGTCTGCGGCCGCTGGACGAGCAGCTGATCATGGACGCCGCGCGCTCGTTCAGCGATATGGAGGAGGTCGGGCGCACCCTGGCGGGGCTGGTCCACGCCGACACCGCGACCAGGGATTTCGTGGGGGTCTACCGGAAATATCTTGCGGTGCAGGCCAAGACCGACGTCGACCAGGTCGCCGCCCGCCTGGACGCGGTCACGCATGCCTCGACCGCGCTGTTCGCGGCGACGGCGTTGCGGGAGCGTCGCGAGAGCGAACGCACCGCCGCCGAAGCCCGCGCCGAGGATGCCGACCGCGCCTACGAGCAGGCGATCGCCGATCGCGAAACCCTGCAGCGCTCCAGCGCCTACGAGGGCAAACAGCAGCTCGACGACCTCGCCGACGCGGTGCGCAGGCTGGAGACCTCCGCGAGTGCGCACCGCGACAAGGCGGTAAAGGCCGCGCAAACGCTCGATCAGCGCGCGCAGGAGGCCGAGCGCGCCACGGCCGCCGTCGCCACCACGGCCGCCGCACTCGCCCGCGGTGAGGACGAATTGCGCGCCGCCGCCGAGGAAGCCAGGATCTCCTGGACGCCACTGCCGGACGGCTCGCGCGCCGAGCAGCTCACCGCCGCCGTGCGCGGTCATGCCGAGGAACGCGACGCGGACGTGCGCGCCGTTCGTCAAGCGCTCGGGCTGCTCGATACCGCGAGCGCCGAGCGGGCCCGCTCCGAACGGCTCGCCGACCGGGCCCGCACGGCCCGCGATGAGGCGGCGGCCGAGATCGCCCGCGCCGAAGCCGCAGTGGCGCTCGCCCGGACCGAGGCGAGTGCGGCGCTGCGGGATTGGTGGTCGGCACATCGCGAGGTGTACTGCGACAACGACATCGTCGACGCACTCGAGACGGCCCTTGCGCAGACCGGTGCCGACGAGGTGGCAGGCCTGTCGGAAATCCTGGCCGAACAGGCCGAACCTCGGCTCGACGAGCTACGCACCCGCCGCCAGGAAGCAAAGGCGCGCGCGGCGGCCGCCGCCGGGCAGGTGCGCGAGCTGACCGCCGAACGCGACCGGGTGGCCGCGCAGCGCGATGACGCCCCACCGCCCTCACCCACCCGCACCGACCCCCGCGACGGCCGCCCCGGCGCCCCGCTGTGGCAGCTCGTCCGTTTCGCCGACGACGTCTCCGCCGACGACGCGGCGGGGATCGAATCGGCGTTGGCCGCCGCCGGCCTGCTCGACGCCTGGGTCTGCGCCGCCGCCGACCGGCCGGCGGTGTTCGAATCGGAGCTGTTCCTCGAGCCGCTGCCCGACGCCGCGCGTCCGACCGGCCCCACCCTCGCCGACGTACTGGTCGTCGAGGACGATTGCGAATCGCTCACCGTGCCGCGTGCCGAGGTCGCCGCCGTCTTGGCCTCCATCGCGCTGGGTGCGGGCCCGGCCGGAGCGCTCTCCGTCACAGCGCTCGGCTCCTCCGCGGATACCGGCTCCGACCCGGGTGCGCCTGCGCACTCCGGGTCCGCGGACGCCGGACCGGACACGGTCGGTTCGTGCGCCGTCGCCGTCTCCGGGCACTTCCGACTCGGCGTTCAGCTGGGCCGCCACCGCAAACCGCACGCCGAATTCATCGGCACCACCGCACGCGCGCGCAGACGTGCGGCGCGCATCGCCGAACTCGACCAGGCCATCGCAGCGGCCACCGCCGCGCAGCGCGCCGCCGACGACGACGAGGCCGAGGTCAACGCACAGTTGACGCGGATCACCGCTGCCGCCAAAGCGTTGCCCCGCCCCACCGGCGTGACCGCCGCGCTGCGCGCGGTATCCGAATGCGCCGGCATGCTGCGGTCCACCACCGAATCCGCCACCCGAGCCGAGGCGGATCTCGACCATGCGGTAGCGCAGGTATCGGCGGCGGAGAAGGCGCTGCGCACGGCCGCCGCCACGCACCGCACCCCCCGCGATCCCCGCGAGATCGACGCCCTGGCCGCCGCGATCCGGCATTTCGAGAACACCGGCAGCGGGCTGCTGCGGCTGCGCGCCGAACACGAGCGCGATCGGGAACGCGCACGGGAGGCGAGCGACCGTCACGGCGAGGCGCGTGACCTGGCCGAGGCGTTCGCCGAGGAAGCCGAGGCCGCGCGGGCCGGGTTCGAGGAACAGTCCCGCAAACTGGAGACCCTGCGCGAATCGCTCGGCGCGAGCGCCGCGGATATCGACCGCGAGCTGGAGCAGGCCCGCGAACGCATCGACGCGGCCAGGGCCGAGCAGAAGGCCGCGCGCAAAGCCGCCAACGCGGCGATCGAAGCCGTCGGCGACGCGGAGGCCGCCTACCGCACCGCCCACGAAGCGCTGGGCACCGCGCTGACCGAGGTGCTCGCCGATGTGCGCGCGCTCGCACCCTATGCCCAGCCCGATCTGCTGGCACTGCTCGGCGCGAACACCGAATGCCGTTGGCCCAGTAGTGAAGCCGCCTGGTCCACGCCGGATCAGCTGCTGTACCGGATCGCCTCGGCGGGACCGGAATCGGAGCCTGCGGTGTTGCCGACGGAGGTGACCGAACTCTTCGCCGAACTGCGCACCGCCACCGAATCGGTGCGCGCCACCGAGGCGGGCCGCAAATCCACCCGCAGCGCGGTCACCACCGCGCTGCAAGAGTTCGACGCCGCCCTGGCCGCCTCCGGCCGCGACTATCGGGTGCACTGGGACGCCGCCGATGGTGTGACCGTGGTGCGCGTGCACGACGAACACGGTGTCGCCCCGCTGGCGGACTTCGCGACCCGCGTCGACGCCGCCCGCCGCGATCAAGAGCTACTGCTCACCGATGCCGAACGCCGTATCCTCGAAGACGCCCTGCTCACCGGGTTGGCCCAGCAGATCCACGAACGCACCAGCGATGCGCGCGAGCTGATCAGCCGGATGAGCGCGGAGATGAAGCAGCGGCGGATGTCCTCGGGCAACACCATCGGCGTGCACTGGCTGCTCGCGGACGGTTTATCCGACGCGGCACGCGCGATGTGCAAACTGCTCGACCGCGATACCTCGGCGCTCAGCGCCGATGATCTGGCCGCGATCCGGGCCCATTTCGCGTCCGAGATCCGGGCCGCCCGCGCCGCCCACCCGGAACGCTCCTACCCCGAGATCCTCGCCTCCACCTTGGATTACCGCACCTGGCGGGTGTTCTCGTTCACCCTGATCTCCGCCGACGGCACCGAGGACCGCCTCACCGTCGCCCGGCACAGCGCGCTGTCCGGCGGCGAGCAGTCGGTCTCGCTGCATCTGCCGCTGTTCGCCGCCGCCCACGTCATGCTCGATTCCGCCGACCCGCAGGCGCCGCGCCTGCTCGCCCTGGACGAAGCCTTCGCCGGCGTCGACGACAACGGCCGCAGCGAACTGCTCGGCCTCAGCGTCCAATTCGACCTCGACCTGTTCATGACCGGCTACGACCTGTGGATCACATACCCCCACGTCCCCGCCTGCGCCCACTACGACCTCGCCCACTCCACCGCCGAGAACACCGTCAGCGCCACCCTCCTGGTCTGGGACGCCGGCGACCTCCTCGCCGAACACGACGGCACCGACCTCACCACCGCCCTCCACTCCCCCAACCGGCGGCGGTTGGCGCATTCGATTCACGGGGGGTTGCCGTTGGAAACGGTGGGGTGAATCGCGCGCCCCTGCCGAGACCGGCAGCACCTCATCGCGGTGCCGGTGTGGTGTCGCGCCTGATCGGTGTCCGCGGCCGCGGTCGGGCTAGTGGAGGCGTATCCAGCTCGGATCGGGCAGCACGGTCGGTCGCTGGTCGGTGTACCAGGCGTACTCGATCCCACTCAACCAGCCACCTTCGACCCACAGAATGACCTCACCGACCGGCGTACCGTGCCCATCGCTCACCGCGCCGTCGGCGAAGATTCCATCTGGACACACCGATGCCGGCGCCACACCGGGCTCCACCTCCAAGTCGACGCTGGGCGATCCGACGCCCCAGGTCGCAACCACCCGCGCATTCGGCACTTGCTTCAGATACTCAGCCGCCCCCGGTGTGCTGGACGACAGCAACTTCCTGACGACTTCGACCTCCCGATCGGTCAATGCTCGCGGCTGAATAGGGGTGTTGCTCATCCGTCCCTCGCTCTCGCGCGATGTCTCGCAGGCCGGCGCATTCGAGCGCATCCAGGTGTTCGGGACGCTGAGCGGGCCTTCGGCCTCGAATACCGTTGCTGTCAGCGCGTATCGCAGTTCGGTCCCCGAAAACCATGCGCAATTCCTCCCCGTCCATGCCGTGCAGTATGCACGCGGGGTACGACAACGTTCGGCGGGCGGCCACCGACAAAGAACTGTTCGCCCGCATATGAGCGACAACTGATCGCGTTGTCGCTCGTTTGTCGCTCATATGCGGGCGAACAGGTACTTCGGGAGGAGACGAGCTGCTCGCAGATCCGGCAACGACGGAGCCACACTCATCCCAGCGGCCGCGCGCGCTCTCATTCCCCACCCGGCCACCAGATGGCCAGCACCAGCACCAGCACCAGCACCAGCAAGGGCACTCCGACCGCCACCGCAAACCCCGCAACATCCCACCCGCTCACCGTCCCGACCCCACTATCGACCACCTCGCAAACGAAAGCCGCGGCAACACCACCTCCACATCGGCAATCTCCATCACCCGATTCAATTCCAGCGGCCCCAGGTGCTCCGGCGCAGGCATGATCACTACCTCGGCCCCAGAATTACGTACCTGATCCACCACCGGAAGCACCGAAAAACCAGGCCACACAATCGGATACCCGAGCCGCCGAGTCAGCCGCTGAACCTGCGCGGCATCCCATTCGGGTGAAGTGCTCACGTCGTAATTGATCCAGCCGAACGCAACCGGATTTGTCACCCGTATCCCCCTGTCGTGTCGGTCGGTACCGAAGCCAAACCGTGCAACCCGCGCGAGGTCATCACTTCGATCGCCCCGTTGCGCCCCGATGCGCGAGAACGAGGGCGTCGATGACCACCGTTGCCAGCGGCAAGTCCCCGCGCGAAGGCGGACGCACCCACCTCCTCCATGCGGATCCCTCATCGGCAGGCGACGGCAAAGCGATCTGCGCCCCCAACGGCGCGAGCGTGGCATCGAGGCGATACAGCCGCCCGAACACCTCCCGGTAGTCGGCAACATTCGACTGGACCAGGATCGTCCAGCGGCCTGACCTCGGATGCGAGATGATCGGGCCGACATCTAGCTGCCGACAGTCTGTACTTCTGTCGAGCATCGATCGCCCGAGATCAGCTGGCAACGTCACGCCAGTGACACTGCCGACGGTGAGGATGATTCGTCCGGTGCCGCTATCTACCGCGCACGGCAAACCGCACATCCGCCGATAAAAGAGGCATCGCGAAATTGCGGAATCGCCTATTGGCGCGCCGATCTCGACTCCCGTATTCACGGTCGCTGCATCCGGTCGCTGCCAACATCCAGCCTCCGCTTGCACTCCGCAAGGGCTTCGTGCGACAGAGGTACATCGATCCCGCCGCGCTCGCTCGGGGTCAGGAGCCCCTCAGCGCACATTCGGTCGAGCAGACGGTTGCTGTCCCTGGGGCTGGGTGGATTGTGTTCGAACCACAACACCATCCCCATGCACCCGTCGATATGCGTTGGCGGCGGTGGGCCACCAACCAGCATCTTCTCCAACGTTTTCGGATAGCGATCCGGGTAGCGCTGGAGGAACCTCAAGCGCGCGTAGTAGGACTCCTGCGGAGTCGGACCGTCAGCAAGCTCACCGTCCATATCCCAGTTCATTTTTCGCCTCTCCCCGATTCGGATGCGATCGACCACCCGCGTGTTGGCGAGCCCACCGAGCTTCGGGACTGTCCAGTCCGGAGTCTCGGAGATGCATCGCCATCGGGTGACGTCGAGCCGAGTTCAGTGGGATGCTGGAGCGGTCCCGCTTTCCGTTGTTCCCGGCGATACGAAGGTATGGCCTGGTCAGCGATGTCGGGACTCACCGTGGATAGGACTTTCGGCCAGGCGGGAGGCTCGAATGGCGCTCGAAACCCTTGACACTCCCATCTCCGATGGGGGTGCACTCGATGGGCGTGTCTCTGGTGCAGTACTCGCTGCGATCAGGCGACAGCTCAGGCTCAGCCAAGAAGCGCTGGCAACCTCGCTCGATGTCGGGGTCAAGACTGTGGGCGCCTGGGAACAGGGCCGAAATTCACTGATAAGATTGCCGTTTTCACGTTTGCGGCAGCTGAGCCGTGCACTGTTGACATTGGGCGCTGGGCCAGGTCAGGTGACAGCCTTCGATACTGCCCTATTTGTGGACGACATCTTGTCCGGGCTGGATCAGCGAGATCCCAGACGGCACCCGCTTGGCCTGACTGTGCCCGACAGAGCGACCACCGAGATGCTCATGTGGCCGTTTACGGGTGTCGTGCCTCGCCAATTGAGCGATGCTCCAGCAGTCCTCCATATACCGGCTGGCCAGCGCGCCGAAGCAATCGGCATCCTCCGAACCGTGGCTGAATCTGCGGGTGACAGCGAGCAAGGCGCAATGCTGCGGCGGCAAGCCGTGTTTCTTGTCGCGACCCATGATGCCACCCACAAGTCGATGGACACGTGGGCTTCCGACCAGATCAGAAGGCAGGCCGCATTGGCAGACCTACGGCGATGGTCTCCGGCGTGGGCGGTCGCACGTTCCGCAGCTATCCGCTCGGCTACGGCAGGTGATCCCGAACCCCTGCACCGGTTTGTTGCCGAAGGGATGAATGACCCCGACTGTGTGCGGGCGAATCTTCGGTACTGGGCCTATTGGGTGGGCGAGTACACGGTGCCCTGGTCATCTGACGCCGACATGGTGCGACCTGATGGCAATTCCTGGTCTGGACAGCTCCTGCTGCCATCACTTCTTTCCGGCGTCGCTCGCGCACCATATCGGGAGCTGTGTGCCTACACCTTGTGGTCGCTCGCACATTCGCGGCGAGCACTTGTCACACATCCGAGGTGGGCGTCGGCGGTCTCTACTACTGTCGACGAGGTCACCGCGAGTGACAGTCTCACGCCACGAGCAAGGCAGCTCTTGGAACAGGTTTACTATCTCGTTGGGAGCACAGAATGAGCACCGACGCCAATAGCGCGGAGGAAGCGATCAGCTTCGCCTACGAGCTGGGTTATCTGAAGTCGCTCCCGCGGGCGGGATGGCTGCGCGCCGGGATCACCGATGGCGAGTCCGTCGCCGCGCATTCATGGCGTGTAGCCGTGCTGGCTTTCGTGATCGCCGTAGCAGAGGGAGCCGACGCCGAGCGGGCAGCTGTGCTCGGAATATTCCATGACATTCCTGAAACCCGCTACGGGGACGTGCAGGCCTCGGGTAAGGCGTACGTTCACCAGGTCCCTGCCGGTGAAGTGGTCGCCGACCAAACGGCCGGTCTACCGAAGGCGTTGGCCGTACGAATCCGCGCAGCCGTCACCGAGCACGAATCTGCCAAACAGCCCGGCGCCAGCGTGGAAGCGTTGTGCTCACGGGATGCCGACAAGCTCGACTTGCTGCTCACGGCCCGGGAATACCAAGAAGCAGGACGCGGCGCCGCATCCATGGACCGATTCATCCGCAGCATGATCCCCCTGATCACCACAGCGACCGGAAAGGCATTGGCCGAAGCTGCGCTGGCCGTGCCGCCCACCGCGTGGTGGGACGAGTTTGCCAGGAAATTCGGCACTCCGGCAGCAAACGAACGACCCGATCGCAAGTCATTCGACTCGATGAACGATTCCTAGAGTGCTGTTCGGTGTTGTAGCGAACCGCTCGTCGAGCGGCGCCGTCAGTAGTGGTACCGGGCCTGAGCAATGAGGATGTTATCTCCTGATACGGCATAGACCAGGCGATGCTCGTCATTGATCCGACGAGACCAATACCCAGACTTGTCGCCTTTCAATGGCTCGGGCTTACCCAGCCCGGTGAACGGGTCACGTTCGATGTCATTGATCAAGCGCACGATCCGCAAGGCGATTTTGCGATCGGTATTGATCCAATGGCCGAGGTCTTCGAACCCGACCTTCGCGAAGGTGACTTTCACCCGAGCTCTTCCGCAAGCCGCTCCATGTCGACCTGGACCACCTCACCGGCCTCGAGTTGAGCGATGCCCTGGGCGAGGCGTGCCGCGTTGGCGGGGGACCGCATCAGATAGAGGGTCTCGCGAAGGGAGTTGTACTCGTCTTCGGAGATCAGTACGGCGTTGCCTTTGCGGCTGGTGATGTGGATGGCCACAGCATCGTCATTGACTTGTTCGATGAGCGGGTACAAACTCGCGCGCGCCTCGCTGGCGGACATACTGGTCATCGGCCCGGTTCCTCTCCTACGTCGCCACCTAATGGTACCGGATTCTGGTACGAGTTACGCGCACAGCGTCAAGTATGCCGAACGTCACCGTGCGCTGTGACCGACCGGAAGGCCGCCGGCGCGGGCCAGCTCGTGCAGGATCGTCGCGGTGGCCTCGTCCAGCGGGTAGAACAGCTCGATGGCGAGTTCGGCGAGGGTGACGTCGGAGGGGGCGCCGAAGGTCATGGTGGTGCTGAACATGCGCAGCTCGCCGGCGGCGGTGCGGATCCGGACCGGTATCGAGAACGGGCTCGGGGTCACCTCGTCGATCGTCTCGTCGGGCTCGGCGGGCAGCGGATAACGGGATACCTCGTCGTAGAGATCCCGCAGGGCCGGATCTCCGGTCGCGCGCACCTGCCCGATCAGGCGCTCCAGCAGATACTTTCGGACCTGCCGGTAGTTGACCATCCGAGCGGGCGACGCCGGCCCTTCCGGGTACAGGGCGATGCGGTACACATTGGGCGGCTCGGCGGCCACTTCGTCGGCGATCGCGGTGCCGAACAGTTGCATACCGCGATTCGCAGTGATCACGTTCCAGTACCGGTCCACCAACACCGCCGGGTACGGCTCATGTGCCGCGAGCATGGTCTCCCAGGCGGTTCGCGCCGATGCCAGCTCCGCATCGTCGAGCGGGCTCTCCCGGTATTCCGGCGGGAATCCCGCGGCGAGCAGGACCGTATTCCGCTCTCGCAGCGGCACGTCCAGTGCCGCGCAGAGCTTCAGCACCATCGCCCGGCTCGGCTGCGACCGGCCGGTCTCGAGATAGGAAATGTGCCGCGACGAACTCTCGGCGGCCAGGGCGAGCTCGAGTTGGCTCAACCGTCGCCGGAGCCGCCACTGCCGCAACAACGCCCCGACCGGAGAACCCTGGTTACCCTGTCGCACCACCGCAGACTAGCGATCCTGCCCGCGCCGACCCAATCGGTCCATGACCTGCCGGGTCATTGAGCACACGGTCACCGCCCTGGCAGCCTCGTCGCCGAGCCCACCGGGCTGATCAGGGAGAGGAACAACTCATGACCGACGATGTGACCACCGAGAAAGAGCTGTGGACGCTGCTGCACGCTCAGATCCAGGCATGGGCGACCGCAGACGGCGCCGCCTTCGCCGACACCTTCACCGACGACGCCGTCTTCGTCTCCGTCATCGGGGAATACATCCCTGGTCGCGCGGCGATCGCGGCAGCCATGCAGGAAGGGTTGAACGGGTTCATGAAGGGCACCCGGATGCCCGAACCCGACGTGCTGAACCTGCGCTTCCCGACGCCGGATACGGCGATCGTGATCACCACGGCCGGGCGGCCCGCGCCACCGGACACGGCACCGGATCCGGAGGAGAAATCGATCCAGACCCGGGTGGCTGTGCGCCGCGAGGGGCAATGGCTGTTCAGCAGTTTCCAGAACACCCGCATCGGCGGTTTCCCACCCTCGTGAGCTCACCTCGGCTGCCGTCGCGGCGGCGTGGGTCGACCCCGCCGTGGTGGACTCAGTCGTCGGCCACCAGGCAGCTAGCGGCTCGGGCTCTGCATGCCGCTCAGCGCATGCTGGCGTCGGGTACTCGGGGTGGGCAGGGGGTTCCGGGGAAGGTGGCGAGCTCGAAATGCCACCATTCGTTATCGAAGGTCCGGCACAGTCCCCACCGGTTGCCGTTGGCTTCCAGCCAGTGCGCGCCTTCGATGGGGCCCACGTCGATGGCGTTGCCGGTGACGTGGGTGGATTCCTCGGGCGGCAGCACCCAGCGCCGGGCTTCCTCGGGGCTGCCGTGGGTGCGTACACCTTCCTCCCATAGCGCCTGTTGTTCGGCGGGCGTGCGATGGCCGGAGGTGATGGACAGTGGCACGCCGGCGGCGTGGGCTTCATCGGCGGCCATCGTGTAGGCCAGGGCCAGCAGGGGGTTCAGGCCCTCGGTCCCCGCGGCGGCGATCGGCCAGACGAGGACGGCACCGGCGGGCGGGGACGCGGGCTGCGGCGCGGGCGCGGCCTGCACCGAGGGCGCGGCAACGCTGACCGCGACGGCGAACGGCGCCACCGCGGCCGCGATCGCCCGCCGCGCCGACCGGCGCCTTATCCGTGTTTCCCTGGTTGGCCACATAGCCGTCGATAGTAGCGCGACACGCCGAGAGTCCCAGCTCACGCCCGCGCCGACGCGACCAGGCAGAACAACTTGAAGCGGCAACTGTCCACAAGGTTATCCACGTGTTGTGGATCACAATGCCCACGCGGCAATGGTTTTCACCTTCGCCCACCTCAAGGGCGTTGACCTCCAGGAATGCCGAATTCAACAGGACAGGAATGGGCTGCGGCGCAAGCGGATCCGCTCAGGATCGTGCTTGTCCACAGCCGATCCCCATCATGTGCATAACCTATGACTCGCCCGAGTCCAGGATGTGGGAGCTCAGACCCGTTCCTTGGAGCGGGTGCGTACGCGCAGCGCGATCGGCTTCTGGGTCTCGGCGAAGAAGTCGTTGCCCTTGTCGTCGACGACGATGAACGCCGGGAAGTCCTCGACCTCGATCTTCCAGACCGCTTCCATACCGAGTTCGGGGTATTCGAGCACCTCGACGTTCTTGATGCAGTCCAGCGCCAGCCGCGCGGCGGGGCCGCCGATCGAGCCGAGGTAGAAGCCCCCGTGCTCCTTGCAGGCCTTGGTCACCTGGGCCGAGCGATTGCCCTTGGCCAGCATGACGAAAGAGCCGCCCGCGGCCTGGAACTGGTCGACGTAGGAATCCATGCGGCCCGCGGTGGTCGGTCCGAAGGATCCGGAGGCGTAACCCTCGGGGGTCTTGGCCGGGCCGGCGTAGTAGACGGCCATATCGCGCAGGTAGTCCGGCATCGGCTCGCCCGCGTCGAGGCGCTCCTTGATCTTGGCGTGCGCGATATCGCGGGCGACCACCAGCGGCCCGGTGAGCGAAAGCCGGGTCTTCACGGGGTATTTCGACAGCTCGGCGCGGATCTCCGACATCGGCCGGTTCAGGTCGATCTTCACCACATCGCCGCCGAGGATGGCGTCGGTCTGTTCGGGAAGGTACTGGGCCGGTTCGGTTTCCAGCTGCTCCAGGAACACCCCGTCCTTGGTGATCTTGGCCAGTGCCTGCCGGTCGGCCGAACACGACACCGCGATGGCGACCGGGCAGGACGCGCCGTGGCGGGGCAGGCGCACCACGCGCACGTCGTGGCAGAAGTATTTGCCGCCGAATTGCGCGCCGATGCCGAACTCACGGGTGAGCTGGAAGACCTCTTCCTCGAGTTCGAGGTCGCGGAAGGCGTGGCCGGTCATCGAGCCCTCGGTGGGCAGGTTGTCCAGGTAGTGCGCGGAGGCGTATTTGGCCGTCTTCAAGGCGAATTCGGCGCTGGTGCCGCCGATGACGACCGCCAGGTGGTAGGGCGGGCAGGCCGCGGTGCCGAGCGAGCGGATCTTCTCGTCCAGGAACTCCAGCATCCGGGTGGGATTCAGGATGGCCTTGGTTTCCTGGTACAGGAACGACTTGTTGGCCGAGCCGCCGCCCTTGGCCATGAACAGGAACTTGTAGGACGGGTCGGCCGGATCGCCGGGGTTGGAGTACAGCTCGATCTGCGCGGGCAGGTTGGAGCCGGTGTTCTTCTCGTCCCACATGGTGAGCGGGGCCAGCTGGGAGTAGCGCAGGTTCAGCTTGGTGTAGGCGTCGTAGACGCCGCGGCTGATCCATTCGGCGTCGTCGACGCCGGTGAGCACGCCCTCGGACTTCTTGCCCATCACGATCGCGGTGCCGGTGTCCTGGCACATCGGCAGGATGCCGCCGGCGGAGATGTTGACGTTCTTGAGCAGGTCGAGCGCGACGAACCGGTCGTTACCGCTGGACTCCGGATCGTCGATGATCTTGCGCAGCTGGGCCAGGTGCGCGGGCCGCAGATAGTGGCTGATGTCGTGCATCGCCTCGGCGGTGAGCATCCGCAGGGTCTCCGGCTCGACCTGGAGGAAGGTGCGGCCGTTCTGCTCGAAGGTGCTGACGCCTTCGGTGGTGAGCAACCGGTACGGGGTGTCATCGGCACCGATCGGCAGCAGGTCTGAGTAGCGGAAGTCCGGCGCGGCGGTCACTGAAGCGCACTCCTTCGGGCAAAGTGTCGGGCTCGGCAACAGCCACGGCTGGACTGAAGCACAGCGAGCCTAACGACCGATCGGCACCCGGCCTGCGGTTAGGCAACCCTATCCAAGGCGCACCACACTGGGATCGGCCACAAAAGGTTGCACGTTCAACCCCAGGGGTGCTAACTCTCGTTTCAGCAGGTATCGCGCGGTGCGCGGGTGCGCGGACCTGACCCGAACCGCCGGAATTGGAGCGCCAACGTGACCGACCCCCACTGGCTCGATGACGTCGAGATGCGGGCCTGGCTGGGATTCGTCCGGACCCGCGACCTCATCGCGGCCGCTGTCGGACGCGATTCGACGCGGGAATCCGACCTCACCTACGTCGAGTATTCGGTCCTCGCCTACCTCGCCGAGGATCCCGAGCACTGTCTGACCTTCGCCGATCTGGCGGCGAAGCTGGAGTGGTCGCAGAGCAGGCTTTCCCATCAGATCACCCGGATGGAGCGGCGCGGGCTCGTGACGCGAGCCCCGATTCCCGACGATGCCCGGCGCACCGCCGCCCGACTGACCCCGCGCGGGCTCGAGGTGCTGACGACCGCGGCGCCCGCCCATGTGGAGAGCGTGCGCAGACACATGATCGACGTCCTCGATCGCGAGCAGTTGACGGCACTGGCCGATATCTACGACGTCCTGCTCGAACACCATCGCGCCTCGAACGGGCACCGGTAGGCCGGCTCACCACGGGTGAGCCGGCCTTTCGTCTCTCCGGCGGGATCCGGTTCAGGCGGGGTTCGAGACCGCGGCGTCGAGCTCCTTCGCGGCCGGAACACCGAGGGCGCGTTCGAATCCGGCGGGCACCACGATGTCGCTGCGGTCCAGCTCGGTGATGCTGGTCTTGCGCAGCCCGAGCAGTGCCGAGTCGATGCCGCCGCGCAGGATGTCGAGCACGTTCTCCACCCCGGCCTGCCCGTTGGCGGCCAGACCCCACAGGTAGGCGCGCCCGATCATGACCGCGCGGGCGCCGAGCGCGACGGCCTTGACGACATCGCTACCCCGGCGGATACCGCCGTCGAGCAGGATCTCGATCTCCGAACCCACCGCGTCCGCCAGCACCGGAAGAGCCCGGATGGCGGCGGGGGTGCCGTCGAGGTTGTTGCCGCCGTGGTTGGACACCGAGATGGCGGCCACGCCCGCGTCGACGGCGCGGTGGGCGTCGTCGACGCGCATGACGCCCTTGAGCATGACCGGACCGTCCCACTGCTGGCAGATCCAGCGCACATCGTCCCAGTCGGGAGCCGGTGTGCCCATCCACTCGCCGTAGGCGCCGAAGAAGCCGGGCGCGGGCGCGTCACCGACAGCCATATTGGGTGCGGTGAGGTCGGGCAGCGTGCCCGAACGCACATACGTGCTCAGCCAGCGCGGCTTGACCAGCGTCTGCGGCGCGAACTTCATCATGGTGCGCAGGTTCAGCGATTCCGGGATCACCGGGCTGCCCCAATCGCGGCCGTGCGAGAACGACCAGTCGAGGGTCAGGATCAGCCCGACCGCGCCCGCGGCCTTGGCCCTTGCCATGCGCGCGGAGATCTCGTCCTTGCTGCCACACCAGTACAACTGGAAGAAGGTCGACGGATTGGCCGCGATCACCTCTTCGATCGGCTTGCTGGCGAACGAGGACAGGCCCATCGCGGTGCCACGCGCGGCGGCGGCACGAGCGACGGCCACCTCACCGTCGGGGTGCACCGCTTGCACGCCGGTCGGCGAGATCAGCACCGGCATCGAAATGTGCTGGCCGAGAACGGTGGTCGATTGGTCGCGTTCCCCGATCGGCCCGGCGACGTGCGGCGCGAAACCCAGTTCGGCGAAGGCGGCCTGATTGTCCTCGATGGTCTGGCCGCGTTCGGAGCCGGCGATCAACGCGCCGTACACCGACTTCGGCAACCGCTTCTTCGCGCGCCGCTGCGCTTCGGCGACGGTCTCGAACCAGGGGTTCATGGCTGGGTCCTTTCGGGGGAGGTCACCGGCCACCACAGCCGGGTCTGGTCGGTCAGTTGGGTGATCAGTTCGGTGAGCAGGGCGGCGCCCTCGGGCGCGGTGGCGCCCGCCGGATCGCCGAGCACACCGTTCGCACTCACCGCGCGCACTCCCCCGCTGCGCAGCAGCGGCAGGATCTGCGGCAGCGGCCGGGTGTCGCCCGCCTCGGCCCGTCCGGTCCGGACTCGTTCGGGCGAAAGCGCCAGTTGCAGTGCGGTTTCGGTGCGTCCGGCGTGCGGGTCGCCGTCGTAGCGCGGCAGGAACAGGCGCACATCGCGAGATTCGGTGCGCAGCAGCGCCACCGCCCGCCGCAGCGGCTCGACATTGCCGCCGTGCCCGTTGACGAGCACGATCCGGTCGAAGGAGTCGGTGGCCGAGCGGCACAGCTCCACGATCAGCAGTTCCAGCGCGGCCGCACCGATCGACAACGTCCCGGGAAAGCCGGCGTGCTCGCCGCTCGAGCCGTACGGCACGGCCGGGGCGACGAGCACGTCCGAGCGCCGCGCGGCCAGGCCGGCACACAGCGCGAGCGCGATGTCGGTGTCGGTGGACAACGGCAGATGCGGGCCGTGCTGTTCGGTCGAGCCGATGGGCACGGCGAGGATCACACCGGCGGCGACATATTCGCCCGCCTCGGTCCATGTGAGATCCGCCATCATGGCGCCGACATTAACGTCACTCACTGACATAATCAATAGGCCGCCGGGCCGCATAATCAATAGCCGTGACGGCACACAGCACCCGAGGGCGCCCGCGCGGCACCAGCAAGCGCGAGCTCGAACTCATCGCCATGCGGCTGTTCAGCGAGCAGGGCTTCGACGAGACCACCGTCGAGCAGATCGCCGCGGCCGCCGGCGTCAGCGGCCGCACCTTCTTCCGCTATTTCCCCAGCAAGGCCGAGGTGCTCTGGTACCAGTTCGACGCCGAGGTAGAGGCGCTGCGCGAGGCGTTCACCACCGTCGACCCCGACATTCCGATGATGACCGCGGTGCGCCGGGTGGTGGTCAACGCCAACCGCTACCGCGCCGAGGACGTGCCCGAATTGCGCACCCGCATGCAACTGGTCGCGACCGTGCCCGCGCTCGCCGCCACCGCGGGCGCCCACTACGACGCCTGGGAGCGCACCGTCAGCGCCTTCGCCGCCACGCGCCTGGGCCAGCCCGAGGACGCGCTGATCCCGATGGCCGTGGGCCGGGCCACGCTCGCCGCCGCCCGCGCAGCCTTCGATGCCTGGCTGACCCGCGCCGATACCGATCTCACCGTCTACCTAGACGAGGTGCTCGCGGCCCTGGAACACGGCTTCACGCCACCGGCCGGGACCGACGGTGACCGACACCACGGGGCGACAGCACGACCTGGTGGTTTCGACGGCACGACGGCTGGGGTATGACTAGGCTCGAAATCGGCACGCAGCCGAGCGCAACCCAGGCCGACCAGCGCGGCCCGACAGACCCGTCGAAAGGGGCACGAGTTTCCATGTCCGAGGTGTCCATGAGCCTTTCGGCGGACTCACTGGCCGCAGGACCGGTCGACAATCTGCTTCCACAGCTGGTCGAGCACCTGCGCCAGAACCGCACCGTGCTGCGGGAAGAGTGGGCGCGCCGCATCACCGATGCCCGCCTGCTGACCGCCATGACGCCGGAGGAGATCTTCTCCGAGGCCACCTCGATCTTCGACAACTACGTCGAGGTGCTCGAGACCGGTAGCGTCGAAGCGCTGCAGGCCTACGCGCGTGATCTGTCCGAGCGCATCATTCCCCGAGGCGTCGAGACCGACGAGATCCTCGGCATCGTGCTGCTGCTGCGCGACGTGCTGGCCCGCTCGCTGTTCGAGAAGTACCAGTCGAATTTCGAACTGCTCAACGACGTCCTCGACGCCTACGAACCGGCCGCCAACCGCATCGCCAACACCGTGGGCGTGTCGTTCGTGCAGGAACGCGAACGCGTCATCCGCCAGCAGCAGGAAGCCATCCGCGAGCTGTCCACCCCGGTGCTGCAGGTCCGTGAGCAGCTGCTCATCCTGCCGATCATCGGCGTGCTGGACAGCCAGCGCGCCCGCCAGCTCACCGAGCAGCTGCTACGCGCGATCCGGGCCAACCGCGCCAAGGTGGTCGTCATCGACATCACCGGTGTTCCCGAGATCGACCAGACCGTGGCCAACCACCTGGTGCAGACCGTGGACGCCTCCGGCCTGATGGGCGCCAACGTCATCATCACCGGCCTGTCCTCCGATATCGCGCTGACCCTGGTCACCATCGGCCTGGATCTGTCGAAGATGAACGCCGTCGGCGACCTCCAGGGCGGTATCGAGGAGGCCGAACGGTTGCTCGGCTACGAGATCTCGCGCGTTTCCGAGCGCGGCGGGCGTTGATCAGCCGCCCATGCCGGTTCCGATTCTCAAACAGGGCACATATCTCATCGCGTCGGTGCAATCGGCACTGACCGATGCCGATACCGAGCGCCTCCAGGACGACCTGATGACCCAGGTCAGCAAGTACCGGGCGCACGGCATCATCGTCGATGTGACCGCGATCGACGTGATGGACTCGTTCGCGGCCAGATCCTTGCGCACCATCGCGCATATGACGCAGTTGCGCGGCGCTCAGACCGTCATCGTCGGGCTGCAACCCGAAGTCGCGTTCGCCATGGTCCAGCTCGGCCTCACCTTCGAGGACATGCACACGGCCCTCGACCTGGAAGAGGGCCTGGCCTGGCTGAACAGCAATGTCCCTGCCCGGCGGCGAGACGGTCGTGACAGTGGCCGCTGAGGACAGAGTCATCGCGGTGAAAATGTCCAACGACATCGTCACCGCTCGTCAGGCCGGACGTGAACTGGCCGAACAACTCGGCTTCTCCCTCACCGACCGCACCATGATCTCCACCGCCATCTCCGAGGTCGCGCGCAACATCACCAGCTACGCGGGCAGCGGCGAGATCCGATTACTCGTCGACGAACGCGAGGGCCGCCAGGCCCTGGTGGTGCAGGCCAGCGACAACGGGCCGGGCATCCGCGATATCGCCCGCGCCATGGAGGACGGTTACTCCACCGGGCTCGGGCTCGGTCTCGGCCTGCCGGGCGCCAAACGACTCATGGACCGGCTCACGGTCGACTCGGGTCCCGGTCGCGGCACGTTGGTGGAGATGTGGAAGTGGGTACCCAACGGTGCATGATGACGGGTTCATCGGCCGGATCGAATGGGCCGTTGCCGGTCGCGCCTTACCCGGACAGCAGATCTCCGGCGATCGGTGCGTCGTGCTCGATACCGGCGCCGGGACCGCGCTGTTCGCCGTCCTGGACGGGCTCGGCCACGGCGAGGCGGCCGCGTCGGCGGTCGATCGCGCCGCCCGAGTGCTCGCCGACCATCGCGGCGAACCACTGGACGAGCTGATGGTGCTGTGTCATCGGGCGATGGCCGACACCCGCGGTGCCGCGGTATCGCTGGCGCTGTTCGGCGCGGATTCGGTGCAGTGGCTCGGGGTGGGCAATGTCGACACCCATCTGTTCACCGCGGGGCCCACCGGGCCCGCGATCAGCGCGACCGTATTGCAGACCGGCGGCATCGTCGGCTATCGGCTGCCGCCGCATCTGCAGCCGCAGACCGTCGCCGTGCGGCCAGGAGATCTGCTGCTGATGTCCACCGACGGCGTCGTCATCGATTCCGGCACCACCGTCGACCTGTCGACCTCGGCGGTCGACATCACCGCCGCGCTGCTGGACAACAACGCCAAAGACAGCGACGACGCCCTGGTCCTCGCGGCCAGGGTGCGTGGCGTGAACGGAACCTCATGAGCGGTGGGTGCCGACGATGAGCACGGTCCTGGCCGCCTTTCTCGACGACTACGCCGACGCGCTGCGGCGCCATCTGCGCTCCCCCGCACACGACAGCCTCGCCGAGGGCCATGAGCTCGGACGGCGGGCGCTGGTCGAGGGCATCAGCCTGCTCGACCTCACCGAAAACCACTACCGCGTGGTCAAACAGGTGCAGGCCGAATCGGGCGGGCCGGGCACCAGCGCGCTCGAGGAATCGGCGCTGGAATTCCTGTTGCAGACCCTGATCACCCTCGACGTCGCCACCCGTGGTTATCTCGACGGCACCCGCCGCTACGAGCAGCAACGCTCGCGCGCCGACGATCTGGCCGGCCGCGACGAATTCCGCACCGCGCTGGTGGAATCGTTGCAGGACGGGTTCTTCGTCGCCGATGCCCGCGGCACCATCATCGAGGTCAACTCGGCCTTCGGTGAGCTGACCGGATACGGCGCCAACGAGGTGCCGTACGCGCTGCCGCATCCGTGGTCGCTGCCGGAGGGGCAGCGCTATCCCGATCTCGGCACCGCAGCGCTGCGCTTCGTCACCCAGATCCGGCATCGCGACGGCCGCGACCGCTGGCTCGCGGTCAGCACCAGCACGCTGGTCAAGCCCGAGGGCAACGAACGGATCTTCGTCGGCACCATTCGCGACGTCACCGCCGAGCACGACGCCCAGGCCCGCGATCAGGCGGCCTCGCGGCTGGCGACGGCGGTGGCCTCGGCCATCAGCGTCGCCGAGGTGCTCGAGGTGGGCCTGGACGAGCTGCGGCGCACCGTCGGCGCGGAGACCGCGGTGGTCGCGGTCTGGCAGACCCGGCAGGGCGAACCCGAAGTGTATGTGTCCGGGGCGGCGGTGGACGCCGAACCCGATGCCGTCGGCGAACCACAGCCGGCGCAGGTCCTCGCCCCCGAAACCCGCGAGCTGCTGGAGCGGGCCAGGCTGCGGCCGGGCCGCACCCTGATCGCGGTACCCGAGGGCGCCGACCGGGCCGAGGGCATCGTCGCGCCGCTCGGTGAGACCGCCGATGCCGCGCTGTGGCTGCGTTTCGCCGCCCCACGCGTCGTCGGCGCCGCCGACTGGACGCTGTTCTCCCTGCTCATCGGCCATCTCAGCCTCGCGGTGCAGCGGGCGCGCAACTTCGACCAGGCCCGGTCCACCTCGCTGACGTTGCAGCGCGCCATGCTCGGCCCGATCGAGCTGCCGCCGCGGTTCTCGGTGCACTACGAACCGGCGCTGCCGCCGCTGGAGATCGGCGGCGACTGGTACGACGTGGTGCCGTTGGAGGACGGGACGATCGGCGTGGTGGTCGGTGACTGCGTCGGCCGTGGCCTGTCGGCGGCGGTGGTGATGGGCCAGCTGCGCACCGCCGCACGCGCCCTGCTGCTGCGCGGGGCGGGCCCCGCGCAATTGCTGGCCGAACTCGACACCGTCGCCGCCCGAATCCCGGGTGCCATGTGCACCACGGTGTGCGCGGCCGTCCTCGACCCGGTCCGCGGGCTGGTGCGCTACAGCAACGCCGGCCATATGCCGCCCATCCTCGCCGACGTCGGCGTCACCGGGCGGATGCTCGAGGGCGGACGCGCGGTACCGCTGGCGACCTTCGACATGCCGCGACGCCCGGAGGCCACCACCCCGTTGCCGCCCGGTGCGACGCTGGTGCTGTTCACCGACGGGCTCGTCGAACAGCGCGGGGTCGACATCTACGACGGGTTCGACCAGATCGCCGATGTGCTGGCCGAGACCCATCAGCGGATTCCACGCGAAGTGGCCGACGCGGTGCTGTCCCGGCTGCGTCCGGCGGGCGGCTACGACGACGACGTGGCCATGGTGGTCTACCGGCAGCCGCCCGCGCCGCTGCACGTCGAGGTGCCGGCGAGAGCGGAACAGCTGTCGGTATTGCGGCGCACCCTCAAGGCCTGGCTCACCGCCGCCGCCGTGCCGCACGATCTGGCCTCCGACCTCGTCGCGGCCGCCAACGAGGCGTGCAGCAACAGCATCGAGCACGCCTACCGAGACACCGAGTCGGGCGTGGTCGAGCTGAGCGCGCGCTGCGATACCGAGAAGGTGGAGATCCGGGTCACCGACACCGGTATCTGGAAGCCACAGTCGGCCGATCGCGGGTACCGTGGCCGGGGACTGGATATGATGCGTGCGCTCACCGAAGAGCTCGACATCGACCACAGCGGGTCAGGTACCAGGGTGCGGATGTCGGTGACGTTGCCGGCGATCGCGTTCCCGGTGGCCAACCCGCTACGTGGAACGAACCGACAGGTATCCGGGTGACGATTCGGCAGGATCGCCCGGATCATGGCAGATTGTGATGATGTGACAAACACTTCCGGAGACGCGTATCCCCTCACCGACACGATGACCACCACCGTCGCCACCCGCGACGGGGCGACCGTGCTCACGGTGACCGGGGAGGTCGACCTGGCCACGGCACCCGCCCTGGAGAACGCGATCGACGCGGCCCTCGGCAGCGAGCCCGCGGGCCTGATCATCGACCTGACCGCGGTCACCTTCCTGGCTTCGGCGGGCATGGCGGCCCTGGTCGCCGCGCATCAGCGCGCCGGTGACACCACCGCGATCGCGGTGGTCGCCGATGGCCCGGCCACCAGCCGTCAGCTCAAGATGACCAGCCTCGACCAGGTGTTCGCCCTGCACACCACCCTGGACGCGGCCCTGGCCGATCTGCGCGGCGGCAACTGACGTCACCCACAGCACGGGCCCCGCACCGACGATGAGTCGGCACGGGGCCCTTGTGCACGCGCGGCGGGCCCATCCCGATGACGGGCCCGGCGCGATCAGTCGCAGAGTGCGCGCAGCTGCTCGATCAGCGCGACGCGCTCGGCCGGCGTGGCCGCCATCGGCACCACGTTGAGCACGGTCACACCGGCCTCGGCGAAGGCGGCGACGCGCTCCTTGACAAAGCTCGCCGGGCCGACCAGCGAGATGTCGCGCACCAACTCGTCGGGCACCACCTTGGCCGCCTCTTCTTTCTTGCCCGCCAGGTACAGCTCCTGGATACGGTCGGCTTCGGCGCCGTAGCCGTATTTGGTGGCAAGGGTGTGATAGAAGTTCTTGCCCTTGGCGCCCATGCCGCCGATGTAGAGCGCCAGATGCGGTTTCACGAATTCCAGTAGCGGCGTGACGTTCTCGCCGATGGCCAGCGCCGGGCCCGCGTACACATCGAGCGGGCCGAGGGCCGGATCACGCTGGGCCAGACCGGCCGAGAGCGCATCGCCCCACACCTTCTCTGCCTGCTCGGGCAGGAAGAAGATCGGCTGCCAGCCCTCCGCGATTTCCGCCGCCAGCTGGACGTTCTTCGGTCCGAGCGCGGCCAGCAACACCGGAATGCGTTCGCGCACCGGATGATTGATCAGCTTCAGTGGCTTGCCCAGGCCGGTGCCTCGGTCGGCGGGCAGCGGGATCTGGTAGTACTTGCCGTCGTATTCGAGCCGCTCGCGCCGCCACACCTTGCGGCAGATCTCCACCAGTTCCCTGGTGCGGCCGATCGGCGCGTCGTAGGGCACGCCGTGGAAGCCCTCGATCACCTGGGGGCCGGAGGCGCCGAGACCGAGCAGGAACCGGCCGTCGGAGACGAAGTCCAGGCCCGCGGCCGTCATGGCGGTCAGGCTCGGGGTGCGGGTATAGAGCTGCAAGATGCCCGAGGCCAGCTGGATGCGCTCGGTCTTGGCGGCCAGATAGCCGAGGGCGCTCACCGCGTCGAATGAGTAGGCCTCCGGGACGAACACGACGTCCAGGCCCGCCCGCTCGAGATCGGCGACCTCGGCCGCGACCTCCTTGAAGCCCCCCGAATAATTGATACCCAATCCGATCCGCATAGCACTCAACATAGCCACGGCTATCTCACCGCCTGCCACCGGCCACACCGGCGTCGCGGTAGCGTGAGTGCGCCCCGTCGTAGCACAACGAAAGGCCACACCGCCGTGTCGCAGCCGTCCACCTCGCATCCGGATCTCGCGCCGAGCTTCGCCGACGCCACCGTCGCCGGATATCTGGCCGATCTGGCGGCCAAGGTGCCCGCACCCGGTGGTGGCGCCGTCGCCGCCCTGCACGCCGCTCAGGGCGCGGCGCTGATCGCGATGGTCGCCCGCTACACCACCAGGGCCAAGGACGCCGAGCATCGTCCGGTCGTGGACCGGATCATCGAGGCGGCCGACGCGGCTCGCTTGCGGGCGCTGGCGCTCGCCGATGCCGACGCCGCCGCGTTCACCGCGGTGGGCGCGGCCTACAAGCTGCCCAAGACCACGCCCGAGGAGACCGAGGCCCGCGGCGCGGCGATCACCGCGGCGCTGATCGAGGCGGCCCGGGTGCCCGCGGCGGTGGTCGACGAGGCCGACGAGGTGCTGTCGCTGGCGGCCGAACTGCTGCCGATCGGCAACCCCAATGTGGTCACCGATATCGGCGCCGCCGCCGATGCCGCGCGCGCGGCCGCGACGAGTTCGCGACTCAACATCGAGATCAATGTCGGCTCGCTGTCGGCCGAGGACGGCGCCGCCTTCACCGCCGCGCTCGGCCGGATCGAGACCATCACCGCCCGCGCGGACGCTCTGCACGCCGACGTCCTGCGTGCTGTGCGCGGCTGACACTTCCGCACCCGGCTCTCCCACCATCGGCCCGGCTGCTGCGGCGGCCGGGCCGATGCGCGTCCGGAGTACCCAGAAATAGATAGCTCACACATAGCCAGCGCGGCCTAAAACCGCTAAACGAACCCTCCGACGTCACGGTCCGCCCCGCCCGAAAGCCACCGGCTCCCACCACAACTGCACTGTAGATGCCCGATTCGGCGAATATTCCGACCCAGAATCCTCGTTCGACCTGCGAACTGCCGAGTAGGTAACTGAGTGCGCGTACACTGGGCCGCGGTTACGTGATACGCATCACTCCACGTACCGATTTTCAGGCTTCACCTGCTTTGTGCGTCACCACGAGTCACCAGCGCGATCGGCAGCCGCAACGGCTGCCGTAACTGATAGCTCGAGCTCGACATGCAGGAGGTAACGGTGAGGATCGGGTACATCACGGCGTCGCCGGCGCTCGAACCGGAACTGGACCGCGAGGCGGAACAGGAATCCAGGATCGACGTCATCACGGTGCGCCAGGTCGTTTCCAACATCGCGGACTGCTCGGCCGATCCCGGCGAGCTGACCGTGGGTCAGGCACGCCGCGCCCATGACATCCACCGCTACTGCTCACCCGAGTGCCTGGTTCTACGCCGAGCCAGGTACACCCTGAACGCGACGGCCACCGGCCGCGCGGCGTTCACGCTGGCCCCGGATCGGGCGGGAGCCGGCGCCGTGTAGATCAATCCGCGAGGGCGTCGGACATTCGTCAGTTGTCCGTGCGGCAGTGCGCTGCCGCCTGCTTGCGCCGCACATCCTCGGCGCCAGTGATTTTCAGTTGCTACCAGCTCCACCCATCGGCCGACGGCCACGTTCTGCGCGCGCCGCGGCCACTGTTGAGGAGGGTTACGTTGAGCACCATTTTCACCCACGAGGACACCGATTCCGACTCCGACATCCTGGGCCGAAAACCCGGCAGCGACGCGTTGAACGGCGCCGCCCGCAACCGGCAACTGAGCATCGTTCTCGTCGCTCCCCCCTATTTCGATGTCCCGCCCGCCGGCTACGGCGGAGTGGAGGCGGTGGTCGCCGAACTCGCCGACACCCTCGTCGCGCGCGGTCACCAGGTCACCCTGCTCGGTGCCGGAAAGCCGGGCACCGCAGCGGAATTCATCCCGGTGTGGGATCGCATCCAGGCCGACCGACTCGGCGATCCGTTCCCCGAGGTGGTCAACGCGCTCAAGGTCCGGCGCATCATCGAGGATCTGGCGCGCCGCATGCCCATCGACATCATCCACGACCACACCTTCGCGGGCCCGCTCAACGCGCCCGCCTATGAGGCGCTGGGTATTCCGACCGCCGTCACCGTGCACGGCCCGGTCGACGGCGATATGTGCGACTACTACGGCGCACTCGACGAACACACCCGGCTGGTCGCCATCAGCGATCGCCAGCGCGCGCTGGCCCCGTCGTTCAACTGGATCGCCCGCGTGCACAATGCCTTGCGGCCGAGCGAATGGCCGTTCCAGGTGGAGAAGAAGGACTACGCGCTGTTCCTGGGCCGCTATGCCTCGTACAAGGGTCCGCACCTGGCCCTGCACGCCGCGCACGAGGCCGGTATTCCGTTGATCCTGGCCGGTAAATGCAATGAGCCGCCGGAAAAGGCGTTCTTCGCCAAGGAAATCGAACCGCTGCTCACCGAGCGCGATCACGTCTTCGGTGAGGCCGATGCCGTGGCCAAGCGCAAACTGCTCGCCTCGGCGCGCTGCCTGCTGTTCCCGATCCGCTGGGAGGAGCCCTTCGGCATCGTGATGATCGAGGCGATGGCCTGCGGCACCCCGGTGGTGGCGTTGCGCGGCGGCGCGGTCGAGGAGGTGATCGTGGACGGGGTCACCGGCATCATCTGCGACGACCCGGCCGAACTGCCCGCCGCCATCGCCAAGGCGGGCGATCTGGATCCGTATGCCTGCCGCAAGCGCGTGGAAGAACTTTTCGGTGTCGATCAGCTCGGTGCCGGATACGAGGCGGCCTATTACCGCATACTCGAAGCGTGGGACGAATCCCATCGCCCGGCAGATGAATTGACCACCGTCGAGCTCCGGCGCAGCGGCCTGCTCGGTCTGCGTGCGGACAACGGCACGACACCGGCTTGGAGTCGAGCATGAGTGAGCCCCTCAGGGTCCTCAATTCCGGTCAACCCGCCGCCGTCAACGGCGGCGGGGGGACCATCACCCTCGTCGAAGCGAGCACCTTCTGTCTGTCCGATCAGCTCGGCGATATCCATGCGGGGACCTCGCAGGGCCTGTTCTATCGCGACGCTCGGGTGATCTCGCGGTGGGAGCTGCGGCTGGACGGCCAAGCGCCCGAACAGCTCACGGTGCTCACTCCCGAGGCGTTCAAGGCGCGGTTCATCATGCGCAAGCAGCCGCGCCAGGGCGTCGCCGACAGCACCGTTCTCGTGGTGCGTAAACGCATGATCGGCCAGGGGCTCAAGGAAGCGGTCATCGTGCAGAACCTCGGTCACGAGGACACCGCGATCACCGTGACACTGTTCGCCGACGCCGATTTCGCCGATCTGTTCGCCGTGAAGGAGGGCCGCAAGCATCTCGGCAGCGCCGAAGCCCAGTCCGTCGACGGCGAACTGCACCTGATCGATCACACCGATCCCGGCCGCGGCGTCACCATCAGCGCCACCGGCGATCCGGTGATGCTGCCCGGCACCGTCACCTGGCAGGTGGTCGTGCCCGCGCACGGGCAGTGGAAGACCGAGATCCTGGCCCAGCCGGTGGTGGCGCACCGACGGGTGCAGATGGCCTTCGGTGACGATGAGGACAGCCCGATCAGCAGGCTCAAGGCCTGGCGCGCCACCGCCACCGATCTGACCGCCACCGATTCCCGGCTCACCCAGGTGCTGCAACGCACCGAAAGCGATCTGGGCGCCCTGCGCATCGATGGCCGCGGCGACGGGTCCCCGGCCTATGTTGCCGCGGGCGCGCCCTGGTTCATGACGCTGTTCGGCCGCGACAGCCTGCTCACCTCCTGGATGGCGCTGCCCTTGGATTCGGCGCTTGCGCTGGGCACCTTGCGCCAGCTGGCCAAACTCCAGGGCACCAAGGTGGAACCGATCACCGAGGAGGAGCCGGGCCGGATCATGCACGAGATGCGGCACGGCCCGGCAGGCGGTCAGGTGCTCGGCGGCGAGGTGTACTACGGCTCGATCGACGCCACCCCGCTGTTCGTGATGCTGTTGGCCGAATGCTGGCGCTGGGGCGCCGACGAGTCGGTGATCCGGGAGCTGCTGCCGGCCGCGGACGCCGCCCTGGCCTGGATCGATGAATACGGCGACGCCGACGGCGACGGCTTCATCGAATACCGCCGCAAAACCGACCGAGGTCTGACCAATCAGGGCTGGAAGGACAGCTACGACGCGATCAACGACGCGAGCGGGCATCTGGCCGAGCCGTCCATCGCGCTCAGCGAAGTCCAGGGCTACGCCTACGCCGCCCGGCTGGCCCGGGCCGAACTGGCCGAACATTTCGGCGACCACGAGACCGCGGTGCGGCTACGCGGCCAGGCCGAGGACCTCAAGTCCCGGTTCGACGACGCGTTCTGGGTGGCCAAGAACGGCTGGTACGCGATCGCCCTTGACGGCCACAAACATCAGGTCGACGCGCTGACCAGCAACGCCGCCCAATGTCTGTGGACGGGCATCGTCGCCGACGAACGCGCGGCCGAGCTGATCGACAAGCTCGCCGACGCCTCGATGGACTCCGGTTTCGGGTTGCGCACCCTGGCCGCCACCATGGGCGCCTACAACCCGATGAGCTACCACAACGGCTCGGTGTGGCCGCACGACACCGCCATCGCGGTGGCCGGGTTGCAGCGCTACCGCCACATCCCCGGCGCCAGCGAGCTGGCCGAACGGCTCACCACCGGTCTGCTCGACGCCGCCGCCGAGTTCGGTGGCCGGCTCCCGGAGTTGTTCTGCGGCTTCGGCCGCGCCGAATTCCGCTCCCCGATCCCGTACCCGACCTCCTGCTCGCCGCAGGCATGGGCCAGTGCGGCGCCACTGCTGCTGGTGCGCTCGTTCCTCGGACTCACCCCGTGCGTACCGAACCGGCGGCTCATCGTCACCCCGCGACTACCGCGGCGCTGGGGCAAGCTCGCGCTCACCGATATGCGGCTCGGGCCCGCCACGGTCACCCTGCACGCGGAGGGTTCGGAAATCCACGTGCACGGACTACCCGACGACTGGCAGCTGGTGACCGAGTAGCCGCACCGCGCCTCGCGTAACGAGCAGGCAACGGCCGGTGTCGTAGTTGATCATGCGCGCCTAGACTGGACTTCTGCCCACCACACCGTCTCGAAGGGGGTGGAGCCATGCGAAGCGTAGTTCGGCACCTGTTTCTGGCCGCCGCGATCATGGCATTGGCCATGGTCGGTTCGGGCGCGGCGAACACCATGATGATCGACCGATCTCCGCCCGGCGCGGATATCGGTACGGTCGCCTCCATCACGCCCTCCGGCGGACGCACGGTCGGCATCGCCCATCCGGTGACGGTTCGATTCGACAGCGATGTCGCCGATCGGGCAGCCGCCGAGCGCGCGCTGGCGATCACCGCCGACCGGCCACTGACCGGCACCTTCTCCTGGGCCGGCGCCAGGCAACTGACCTGGACACCCACCGGGTACCTGCCCGCGAACGCCACCATCGGTGTGCGCTTCGGCGATCAGGTCCGCACCGAGTTCGCCACCAACGCCGGTGTCGTCGCCGATGCGGACATGTCGGCGCACACCTTCACCGTCAGCATCGGCGGTCAGGTGGTGCGGGTGATGCCCGCCTCGATGGGTAAGCCCGGCTGGGAGACCCCGACCGGTACCTTCCCGGTGCTGGAGAAGTTCCGGCACGTCGTCTTCGACTCGCGCACCATCGGCATCCCATTGGATTCGCCCGAGGGCTATCTGATCGATGGTGAGTACGGGGTGCGCCTGACCTGGAGCGGTGTGTTCGTCCATTCGGCACCCTGGTCGGTCGACTCGCAGGGCAATGCCAACGTCAGCCACGGCTGCATCAACCTCGCCCCCGGCGACGCGGCCTGGTACTACGAGAACGTCGGCATCGGCGACCCGGTCACCACGCACTGGTGACCACCGCACCACGCGCCGGGCAGGTCGGACGACCGCCCGGGCGGGTGTCGTGAGCCCCCATCGCACCGTCGGTCCAGTACAAATAGGTGGACCTGACGGAAGAACCTGACGAAGGTGGGGGCGTTATGGATCGACGGGACAGTGCGCGCGGGGACGAAGCGCCGTCCGAAACGAGCGGCGCGAACGCCGACTATGTGGGCGAATGGGCCGATTGGATGTCGTCGCTGCCCGCGCCGAAGAAGATCGCGCCCGGCCGGCCCGCACCGCCCGGCCAGGGCCCGCCGCGGCGGATCGGCCGCCCCGAGCCGATCGAACGCCGTCACGGACTACGCCGGGTGGCCACACTGATGCTCGGCCTGCTCGGCGCCGGCGCCCTGCTGGCCGCGGCGTATGTGCGGTTCGGTGGACCGGACACCGATGCCGCGCCCGCGCGGGCTCGGCCGGATCTGGTGATTCCGGCGCCGTCCGGCGATCCGGCCGCGTGTGCGCCGGAACGGGTGGGGAACCGGATCCAGGGCAATGCCGCCGGTGGGGACGATTCCGGGACGGCGGCCATCTTCGCCTTCCAGCACGCGTTCTACGTCGCGCGCTCAGGGGAGCAGGCCCGTACCGTCGTCGCTCCCGGTGCGGCCGTGCCCTCGGCGGCCGATATCCAGCGCGGCATCGATTCGGTGCCCGCGGGTACCACCCATTGCCTCGCGATCAGTCCCGGCGCCTTCGTCGGTCAGTACACCGTCGTCGTCACCGAGTACCGGCCGCAGACCCAGCCGATCACCTACAACCCTCAGCTCGTCACCACCGCCACGGTCGGCGGACGCACGCTCATCACCGGGATCAGTCCCATCGCCTGAGCCTGCGGCACTCGTTCGACTCCGCGCGGTCAGCTGCGCGGCAGCCGTACCGCTCGACGGGGCCCGGCGTCGCGGTGTCCGACATGCGGACCGACGACCCTGGTCAGGCACCTGCGGGAGGAGCACACTCGCAGATATGACCAACATCGACGAAGTTCGGATCCCCGAGCATCCGACAGTGCTGGCCGCGTTGCGGCTGGCCTGCCGGGCGCCGTCGGTGCACAACACCCAGCCCTGGCGCTGGGTCTTCGACGGAACCCGGCTCCACCTCTACGGCGACGGCGAACGCAGGCTGCATTCGGCCGATCCCCAGGCCAGGCAACTGGTGATCAGCTGCGGCGCGATGCTGCACCACGTGAGCACCGCGTTCGCCGCGCGCGGCTGGCACACCGATATCACCCGGCTGCCCGACCCGGCGCACCGCGACCAGCTGGCGACGGTCGAGTTCCGGCCCTGGCCGGACCCGCCGCAGCGGCTGCTCGCCCTCGCCCGTGCGATCGATCGGCGCCACACCGACCGGCTGCCGATGCTCGCACCACCGCGCTGGGACGAGGTCGGCCCCGGGGTGCGCACCCTGGTCTCGGCCTTCGATATCGCCTTCGACGAGCTCGACGATGCGGCGCGGCCGCGCCTGGCCGCGGCCGCGGAACAGTCCTCGGCCCTGCGCCGCCACGATCCGCATTACCAGCACGAATTGCACTGGTGGGCGGGCAACAGCGCCAACCTGGACGGGATCCCGGCGACTGCGCTGGCCTCGAACGCGGAACTCGCGCAGGTCGGCGTCGGGCGCGATTTCCCGGCCGGGCCTCGCTCGCTGCGGCGCGGCGAGCTCGACGATCACGCCCGGCTGGCGGTACTCAGTTCCCCCGAGGACGCTCCGCTGCCGTGGCTGCGCACCGGCGAGGCCCTATCGGCCGTGCTGCTGGAATGCACCGCGGCCGGGCTGGCGACCTGTCCGCTCACCCACATCACCGAATTGCCGTCGAGCCGGCGCATCATCGCCGGACTGATTCCACGACCGGCCGTGCCGCAGGTGGTGGTGCGCATCGGCGCCGCGCCCGAGGAGCCGGAGCAGCCGCCCACACCCCGGCGCCCGGTCACCGAGTTCTTCACCGTCGAGCGCACCGCGCACTGAGGAGCAGGCCATGTCCACTGACAGCGCACCGGTCGTCGTCGGCGCCGACGGCTCCCGATCCGCCATCGGGGCGGTGCGCTGGGCCGCTGCCGATGCCGCCCGCCACGGCAGCCCGCTGCACATCGTGTACGCGATCGGTGTGCCGATCGACGTGGGCCCCACCCTCGGCTATGCGCCGATCGACGCCGAGAGCTACCGCAAGGCCGGGCAGGAGGCGCTGGCCGAAGCCCGTGAGATCGCCACCGCCGCGGCCGCGCCCATCGGCCCGATCGAGATCGAGACCCTCGTGCGGGAAGCCGCGCCCGTCCCGCTGCTGCGTGAACGCTCCAGCACGGCCAGGATTCTGGTCGTCGGCACCCGTGGTCTCGGCGCACTGCGGCGCGGACTGCTCGGTTCGGTGAGCACCTCGCTGGCCCGGCACGCGCACTGCCCGGTCGCGGTGATCCCGGAGTTCGCCGAGCGCGCGCACGGTCCGGTGGTGGTCGGTACCGATTGTTCGCCGAGCAGCGTGCACGCCATCGCCGTCGCCTTCGACCAGGCCGCCCGCCGCGGTGCGGAACTGGTGGCGGTGACGGCGTGGTCGGAGTTCTATCGCTACTTGTCCCGAGCCGAGCTCGCGGCCGAGGCCGAGTCGAGACTGGCCGATGCCCTGGCACCGTGGCGCACCCGCTACCCCGAGGTCACCGTGCGCCAGGTGGTCGCCGAGGAGCGGCCCGCGCGGCTGCTGATCGATACCGCGGCGGAGGCTCGGCTGCTGGTGGTCGGTAGCCATGGCCGCGGCGGGTTCGTCGGCATGACGCTCGGCTCGGTCAGCCAGGCGGTGCTGCACGCCGCCGAGTGCCCGGTGATCATCGCCCGCTCGGCCTCCTGACCGAGCCGTCCGCCGGCTCGATGGCGTCCGGCGGGGTCGTCGCCGGGAATCACCCGATCGCTTCGCGCAGTGCCCGTCCGGTGGCCGACTCGGCGCAGGCGGCCAGCTGCTCGGGGGTGCCCTCGATGATGATCCGGCCGCCGCGCCGACCGGGCCCCGGCCCGAGGTCGACGATCCGGTCGGCGCGCCGGATCACCTCTAGGTTGTGTTCGATGACGACCACCGTGTCGCCCTTGCCGACCAAGGCGTCCAGCACCGCGAGCAGGGTGTCGATATCGGACAGGTGCAGACCGGTGGTCGGCTCGTCGAGAATGTAGAGGGTGTGCTCGGCGCGGGCGGCCAGCTCCTTGGCGATCTTCAGGCGCTGGCATTCCCCGCCGGACAGCGTGGTCAGTGATTGGCCCAGCCGCAGATAGCCGAGGCCGACGTCGGCGATATGGCCGAGCGCCTTGGTGATCGCGGGGGTGCTCAGCCGTCGCAATGCCTCATCGACGGTCAGCTCGTCGATATCGGCGATCGAGAGACCGTCGACGCGGTAGCCGAGCACTTCCTCGGTGAACCGCCGTCCACCGCAGGTTTCGCAGACCACCTCCTGACCGTCCATGAACGCCAGATCGGTGTAGATCACCCCGAGACCCTTGCAGGCCGGGCAGGCGCCGGTGGAGTTGGCGCTGAACAGCGCGGCCGGCACCGCATGACGACGGGCGAACAGCTGGCGGATGGCGGGCGCGATCCCGGTGTAGGTGATCGGCGTCGAGCGCCGGTTCGTACTCACCGGGCGCTGGTCGACGACGGTGGCCGGATGCTGTGCGGCGAGTTCGGCGGCGAGGCTGGATTTGCCGGAACCGGCCACGCCGGTGAACACGGTGAGTACGCCGGTCGGGATGTCGACGTCGAGCCCGGCGAGGTTGTTGCGGGTGGCGTTCTCGATGCGGATCTTTCCCGCGGCGGTTCGTGGCGTTCGGGGGGTGCGCTGCTGACGCAGGCCACGCCCGGTCGGGGTGTCGGCGCGCAGCAGCTCGTCGAATCCGCCCTGGAACACCACCCGCCCGCCGTCGGTGCCAGCGCCCGGCCCGATCTCGACGATCTGATCGGCGATCCGCAGCACGTCCGGATCGTGTTCGACCACGAGCACCGCATTGCCCTTGTCACGCAAGCGTTTCAGCAGTTCGGTCATCGCGCGCACGTCATGCGGGTGCAGCCCGATGGTGGGTTCGTCGAAGATGTACAGCATTTCGGTGAGGCTGCTGCCCAGATGCCGGATGGTCTTGATGCGCTGGGATTCGCCGCCGGACAGCGTCAGCGTCGGGCGCGACAACGTCAGATAGCCGAGTCCGATGGCGACCAGGGCGCCGAGTCGCTCGCGCAAGGCGTCCACCACGGGCCGCACGGCCGGTTCGCGCACTCCCCCGACGACCTCGACCAGCTCGTCGATCTCCATTCGCCCGAGTTCGACGATGGTGTGGCCGAGCACGGTCGCGGTGCGGGCCGCGGCTGTGAGCCGTTCGCCGTCGCACTCGCGGCACCGCTCGGTGCGCGTGAAGCGTTGCACCACCGCCTGTTTGCGTTCCGACATCTCATCGGCGGTGTGCAGGTAGATCCGCTCGAACCGTTCCACGACCCCCTCGTAGTCCTTGGGTGGACGGGTGCCGAGCCGCGCGGCCGCCGCGCCGCCGTAGAGCAGGGCCGCACGTTCGTCGGGTGTCCACTCGCGCAGCGGCGTCGCCGGATCGAAGGATCCGATATCGGCGTACTGCTTGTACCAGTACTGGCCGTTGCCGAAGCCGGGCAGCAGGATCGCGCCCTGCTCCAGGGACTTGTCCAGGTCGAGCACCCGCTCCACGTCGGTGGCCAGGGTCTCGCCCAGTCCCGCGCAGGCCGGGCACATGCCCGCCGGATCGTTGAACGAGAAGTGGTTGGACTCGCCCACATACGGCTCACTGGCCCGGGAGTACAGCAACCTCAGGTAGGTGTAGGCGTCGGTGATGGTGCCGACGGTGGAGCGGGCGTTGCCGCCGAGGCGCTTCTGGTCGATCACCACCACCGGTGAGAGTCCGTCGATCGCGCCGACGTCCGGCCTGCTCCAGCGCGGCAGGCGATTGCGCACGAACGGCGGATAGGTCTCGTTGAGCTGATATCCGGCTTCGGCGGCGATGGTGTCGAACACCAGCGACGATTTACCCGAACCGGACACCCCGGCGAAGACCACGAGCTGTCCGCGCGGGATGTCGATATCGACCTCACGCAGATTATTGGTCCGTGCTGCCCGGATGCGGATCGCGCGCTCCGGTGCGGTCGCCGATCGGGTCGGTGCGGTAGCTGATCGAGTCACACTGTCGACGGTAGGCCCAGATGCGGACGGATCTTGACCGCAATCGGCGGACAATGGAGCTATGTCCGATACCACCGGCCGGATGCTGGAACTGCTGGCCACCTTGCAGACCGGGCGACGCTACAGCGGCCGGGATCTGTCGGCCAGATTGGGCGTGAGCGCCCGCACGCTGCGCCGCGATATCGATCGGCTGCGCAGCTACGGGTACCCGGTCACCACCCAGCCGGGGCCGACGGGCTACTACCAGCTGGCGGCCGGGCGCACACTGCCCCCGCTGCTCCTCGACGACGACGAGGCGGTCGCCACCCTCATCGCGCTGGCCCTGCTCGGCGCCACCGGCACCGACGAACCGCCGGCCAACGCGCACACCGATATCGGCGCCGCCGCCGACCGGGCCTTCGGCAAGATCGACCAGTTCCTGCCCACCCGGCTGCGATTGCGTGCCGAAGCCGTACGCGCGTCGCTCGAGGCGGCTCCGCTCATCGCGCCCGCGGTCGACGCCGAACTGCTGGCCCTGCTCGGGGCCGCCGCAGGCGCACACGAGCGGGTCCGGTTCGACTACATCGATAAGTCGCGCGCGCGCTCGACCCGGCGGGTGGAACCGTATCGCCAGGTCAACCTGCATCTGCGCTGGTATCTGCTGGCCTGGGATCTCGATCGCGCCGACTGGCGCACCTTCCGGCTGGACCGCATCACCGACGCCGTGGCCACCGGTGCCCGGTTCACCCCGCGCCCACTACCGGCCGAATCCGGTATCGCGTACCTACGGGCCGGGCTCACCGCCCGCAGGTATCGCGCGGTCGCCGTCGTCGACGCTCCCGCCGCGACGATTCGCGACGCGCTGAAATTCCAGGACTGCGATATCGAAGCGCTCGGCGCGGACCAGTCGCGGGTGGTCACCCGGGTGGATTCGTTCGAATGGCTCGTACTCCAACTCGCCCTGACCGGGGCCGATTTCACCATCGAGGAGCCCGTCGAATTCCGCGACCGCTGCCGTGAGCTGGGCGAGCGGCTCCTGCGCGCCGCGACCTGAGCCGTTCGCCGAGCCGCTCAGCGAGCCAGGAACTCGTCGATCACGCGCCAGGTCGTCTCGCGCGCCGCCGGCCCGGCCAGGATGCCCAGATGACCGCCGGGAACCTCCTCGAACCGCACCTCCGCACCGGTGAGCACGTCGAGCCCGGCCCGGGCCGCGGCCGCGGGCACGACCAAGTCGGTCCGGCTGCCCAGAATCAGCACCGGGCAGGTGAGTTTCGCGGTTTCGACCACCAGATCCGACCGCAACCGGATGGTGCCGGTGACCAGCTCGTTGCGCAGGATGAACGATCGGTGGATCTGCCGGTAGAGCCGGCCGGGATAGCCGGGCATCATCGCCATGAACCGGTCGATGGCCTCCATCCGGGCCAGCGCGTCTTCGTCCAGGATGTTGCGCGCCACGAACAGCGGGCGGGTGAGCTCACGCTGGAAGGCCTGCACCCGGAACCCGGTGCGCACGATGTAGCTGGGGATCCCGCCGAATACCCGGGTGGCCAAATCGACTTCGCGACCACCGGTGACCGCACCGAGCATTCGCAGCGGCGCCACCGTCACGGTTTTACGCTGATCGAACGGCGGGGCGATGGCGGTGATCGAGGCGATCGGCAGATCCGCGTGCCCGGCGCCGGCCAGTACGGCGAGGATGCCGCCCAGCGACCAGCCGATGACCTCGACGTCCGCGCCGTCGTGCTCCTGGCTGACCCGCCGGATCGCGGTCGGGACGATGTCGTGGGTCCATTCCTCCAGCCCGAGGTCACGGTCGGCGTAGGTCATCTGGCCGTAGTCGATGACGTAGGGCTGCCTGCCGGATTCCAGCAGGAACTGCACGAAGCTCTGCCCGTCGCGCAGATCGAAGCAGGCGGGGGTGACCGCCAGCGGCGGCACCAGCAGCACCGGGCGCTGGGTGGACGGTTCGTCGCGATCGAACCGGCGCAGGCAGCGGTGCGGTTCGTCGTAGACGACCGTCGACGGCGTGGGCGCGTACGGCTCGATACCGTCACCGAACGACAGCGACCAGATATTGCGCGCAGCGCGCGGTAGATCCCCCACTAGCGACACCATGTGAGCCCCTCTACGCCTTTCAACCTCGGCAACGCGATAACTTACTATAGGGTAAGTTAACCGTGGCTCTCAACTTGTGGCGTCGATCACTCGGTCCCACGGCCGGTCGGAGCGCGGTGTGTGAACGGCCGGTCATCCCGGCCCGCGCCGCCGCGGCGAAGGACGACGATGGCTGCGGCACCGATCGAGCAGCCACGCACGCAGGCAGCCCGGTACGCCGCCACACCGGTGATTCCCGTTGACCCGCATCGACGTGCACGCGTCGCTACCGTTGAAACATGTCTGCGGCAATCGATATCACCAACCTGGTCAAGACTTTCGGCCGCACCCGCGCGCTGGACGGGCTCGACCTCCACGTCACCACCGGTGAGGTGCACGGCTTCCTCGGTCCCAACGGCGCCGGCAAATCGACCACCATCCGAGTTCTGCTCGGTCTCTTGCGCGCCGACAGCGGCACCGCCACGCTGCTGGGCGGTGACCCGTGGCAGCACGGCGCCGAACTGCATCGGCGGCTGGCCTACGTGCCCGGCGATGTGAACCTGTGGCCCAACCTCACCGGCGGCGAGGTCATCGATCTCATGGGCACACTGCGCGGCGGACTGGACGAAAAGCGCCGCGCGCAACTGCTGGAGCGATTCGATCTGGACCCGACGAAGAAGGGCCGCACCTACTCCAAGGGCAACCGGCAGAAGGTGGCGCTGGTGGCGGCGCTGGCCTCGGACGTGGAGTTGCTCATGCTCGACGAACCGACCTCGGGACTCGACCCGCTCATGGAAGCGGTCTTCCAGGAATGCATCGACGAGGTGGTGAAACAACACGGCCGTACCGTCCTGCTGTCCAGCCATATCCTGGCCCAGGTCGAGGCACTGTGCGATCGGGTAACGATCATCCGCCACGGCAAGGCCATCGAATCCGGCAGCCTCGCCGACCTGCGCCACCTCACCCGCACCTCGATCGCCTGCGAGACCACCCGCCCGCCCAGCGGGCTGGACGAGCTCGCAGGCGTGCACGATCTGGTGGTCGAGGGCAATCGCGCCCGGTTCCAGGTCGACACCGTCGATCTGGACGCGGCCATCAGCCACCTCACCGGCTTTGGTATCCGTACCCTCACCAGCCAGCCACCAACCCTCGAAGAGCTGTTCCTGCGCCACTACGGTGACGAGCTCGCGGCCTCGGGAGTGCAGGAATCATGACCACGACGACGCTCACCGGCACCGGTATCCTCACCCGCTTCTTCCTGCGCCGGGAACGCATCGCGCTGGCCTGCTGGCTACTCGGCGGCACCTTCGTCTACTACTCGCAGGCCGTCGGCGTGGACGTCGCCTATCCGACCCAGGCCGATCTGGACCGGGTCGCGGCCAGCATGCAGGGCAATGCCGCCATGGTGGCCATGGCGGGCCCGCCCCGGGTGCTCGACACCATCGGCGGCCAAGTGGCGTTCCAGGCCAGCGCTTTCGGGATGATCGTCGCCGGGTTGATGAGTATGTTCCTGATCGGCAGGCATACCCGCGCCAACGAGGAGACCGGCCGCGACGAGCTCATCCGTTCCGGCGTGGTCGGCAGGCACGCCGGGTTCACCGGCGCGACCATCCTCGCGGTGCTGGCCAACCTGGTCTACGGCGTGGCCGTGGCGTTGAGCCTGATCTCCTACGGATTGCCCGCGGCCGGTTCGATCGCACTCGGTGTCGGCGCCACCTGCGCCGGTCTGGTGTTCATGGCCATCGCATTGCTGGCGGCCCAGCTCACCGAGAGCACCCGCGCGGTCTACGGCCTCACCGGGGCCGCGATCGCGGTGTCGTACGTGCTGCGCGCGGTCGGCGATGTGGGTAACGGGGTGTTGTCGTGGTTGTCACCGCTGGGCTGGGGGCAGGCCATGCGGCCCTACGACGGCGAGGTCTGGTGGCCCGCACTGCTCTCGCTCGCGGTGGCCGTCGCGATCACGCTGGCAGCGCGGCGGGTGCTCGATCATCGCGATTTCGGTGCAGGCGTGCTGCCGCCGCGCCCCGGGCCGGCGCGCGCGGGAGAATCCTTGCGGAGTGCGTTCGGACTGGCCTGGCGATTGCAGCGCGGATCGCTCATCGGCTGGTCGGTCGGGATGCTGCTGGCCGGGCTGGCTTTCGGGTCGATCGGCGACGATGTGGGCGATCTGCTCGGCGACGTCGATCTCGGCGAGATGCTCGGGCAGGACGTCGGCAGCCTGGTGGACGCCTTCTACGCCATGTCTGCGGGATTGCTGGCGTTGATCGGTTCGGCCTACACGATCTCCGCCGGCCTGCGCCCGCGCGCGGAGGAAGCGGCCGGGCGGGTGGAGCCGCTGCTGTCCACCGATCTGCCGCGGCTGCGCTGGCTGGCCGGGCATCTGGTGATCATGCTGGCCGGCTCGGCGGTGGTGCTCGCCCTCGGCGGGTTCGGTATGGGGCTGATGTACGGCGCGATGACCGGGGACATGTCGCAGCTGCTTCCGCTGCTCGGCGCGTCGCTGACCTACCTGCCCGCGGTGTGGGTGCTGGGCGGAATCACGGTGGTGTTGTTCGGGTTTCTGCCGCTGGCCACCGTCGGCGCCTGGATCGCGCTGGCGTTCTGCTTCGTGGTGCTGATGTTCGGGGCGACCCTGAAATTCCCGGACTGGTTGATGAGCATCTCCCCCTTCGACAATATTCCGCTGGTGCCTGCGGTGGATTTCGCGGCGGCGCCGGTACTGATCACCGCGGTCGTGGCGGTGCTGCTGTGCGTGGTGGGCGCGTTGGGTTTCCGGCACCGGGACATCGAAACCAACTGATCGGTCACGGCATCCGGCGCCGCGGCGGGCCGCTTCCCGGAGCGGCGGGAAGCGGCCCGAACCTCAGCGCACCGTCAATGGCGGCGAGGGCGGGAACACCACCGGCATGGCGGCCAGTGCACGGTGGAACGGGCCCGGACGCCAACTCAGCTGATCCGGCGGCACCGCCAATCGCATCTCGGGCAGCACGTCGAGCAACTGGTCGATCGCGTCCTGCACCACCAGGTAGGCCACCGATTTGGCCGGGCAGGCATGCGGACCGGCGCTCCACGACAGATGCGAACGGTTGTCGACGTAGCGGCCGGCGCTGACCTCGGGATCGTTGTTGCAGCCGGTCATGCTGATCACCACGGGCTGATGCGCGGGCAGCCACACTCCGTCGATGAGGATCGGCTGGCGTGGATAGCTCACGCAGAAGTTCGCCATCGGCGGGTCGGTGAACAGCACTTCGTCGAGCGCGTCGCGGGTGGACAGGCTCCCGCCCAGCACGCTGCCGGCGAAGCGATCGTCGGTGAGCATCAACAGCACGGTGTTGACGATCAGGTTCTGCTGCGGCTCGATCCCCGCACCGTAGAGAGTGACCAGCTGATGGATCATCTCTTCCTCGGTCAGCGCCGCCGGATGATTCAGCAGCCGGGTGGCGATGTCGTCGGCGGGATTCACCCGTTTATCGGCGACCAATTCCATCACCGCTTCGGTGATCATCGCATTGCCGCGCTCGGCGTCGATACCGTCGAAGATCGCCTGCATGCCGGTGGCCACCCGCTGCCCGAGTTCGGCTGGGAAACCGAGGATTTCGTTGAGCACGGCGAAGGTGAGCGGGAACGCGTACTGGCTGATCAGCTCCGCGGAGCCGGACTCGCAGAAGGTATTGATCAACGGGATCGCGATCTTTTCGACCGTGCTGTGCAGGGTGTGCAGGTCGACGCCATTGATGGCCTCGGTGTAGGCCTGCCGGTACCTGGCGTGCTCGGCACCGGTGCTGCGCAGGGCTTGCGGGCGCCATTCCAGCAGCGGCAGCACCGGGCAATCCGGCGGAATATCCTTCTGCCACACACGCGGATCGGCGGGAAAATGGTCCGGATCGTTGAGGATGCGCACCGCGGTGCGATATCCGATCACCAGGGTGGCGGGGACGCCGGGCGCCAGTTCTACCGGAACGAGGGCGCCGTAGCGTTCCCGCATCTCCCGATAGGCCCGGTGCGGGTCGGCGGCGAATTCCGCCGCGTAGAGCGAGATACGAGGCCCGTCGGTATCCATCGGCATGGCCCGGGTGACGGGACAGGATCGGCCGGTGTCGGCGAGTTGGTGCATGGTCACGATACGAACTCCAGGTCTGACCTCGGCGAGAAGCGACCGGACGGCGCCGGGTCACCGTCGGTCGTCGCCGTAGGGGCGGGCCAGGGCGCGCCGCTGCGCCCGTACGCCATGCCCACGAGAAAAACGATCGGCGAGGGCGGCGGCTCCGGCCGGCTGTGCGCACAGCCTCGAAGTCCACAGCCCCGCTGCCTGCTCCCGAACCGCGTTCGACAGCAGCGGTCTCACATACCCTCCGCCCCCTTCGTGCGGGCAACTCCCGGTGCCCGTGTACAGCTGCAGGCCCGACTGTACCGTCGCGGCGGGCGCTCCCGCGAGCGAACAGAAATACTCGTATTTCGTTGTGAGACTTCATCACATGACGGCTCACGCCTGGCAACCAGGGCGTGCGGCCACGCACATTGCGAGCACGAACGTCGCGGGCGCGAACCCGTCAGTGAGTGGGCAGGGGCGGCGATTTCGGGAAGACCGCGGGCAGTGCCGACAGCGCGCGATGGAACGGGCCCGGCCGCCAGGTGAGCTGTTCGGCGGGAATCGCCAACGCCAGCTCCGGCAGCGCGTCCAGCAATTCGTCGATCGCGTCGCAGGCCACCAGATAGGCCACCGATCGTGCCGGGCAGGCGTGCGGGCCTGCGCTGAAGGCCAGATGCGAACGGTTGTCCGCGTACTGCCCGTTGTTGATCGCCGGATCGTTGTTGCAGCCGGTCATGCTGATCACCACCGGCTGGTGCGCGGGCAGCCACACCCCGTCCACCATGGTGGGCTGACGGGGATAGGTGCTACAGAAATTGGCCATCGGCGGGTCGGTGAACAACACCTCGTCGAGCGCGTCGCGGGTCGACAGGCTGCCGTCGAGCACACTGCCGGCGAACCGGTCGTCGGTGAGCATCAGCCGCAGTGTGTTGACGATCAGGTTCTGCAGCGGCTCGATGCCTGCCCCGTAGAGCACCACCAGCTGCTGCACCATTTCCGCGTCCGACAGCCCGGTCTCGTGCCGCAACAGCCGGGTGGTCAGGTCGTCGCCGGGCTCGCGGCGTTTGCGCTCGGTCAGCTCGGCCAGTGCCTGCTCCAGCATCGCGTTGCCCTGCTCGGCGTCGATGCCTTCGAAGATCGCGGCCATCCCGGTGGCCACCCGCTGACCGATATCGGGCGGGCAGCCCAGCAGCTCGTTGAGCACCGCGAACGTCAATGGGAAGGCGTACTGGCCGATCAGATCGACGCTGCCGTCCTGGCAGAACGAGTTGATCAGCGACGCCGCGATCCGCGCGACGGTCGCGTGCAAGCCGTGCAGGTCCACCTGGTTCAGTGCCCAGGTGTTCGCCGAGCGATAGCGCAGATGCTCGGCGCCGGTGGTACGCAACGCGGTGGTGCGGAATTCCAGCATCGGCAGCACCGGGCAATCGAGTGGAATGTCCTTCTGCCACACGCGGGGGTCGGCCGGGAAATGCTCGGGATCGTTGAGGATCCGCACGGCCGTGTGATATCCGATCACCAGCGTCGCGTGGATACCCGGTGACAGTTCGACCGGGACCAGTGGTCCGAAGCGCTCGCGCATCTCGCGATAGGCGCCGTGCGGATCGGCCGCGAATTCCGCCGAATACAGCGAAACCCGCGGCCCATCGGCATCGTGCGGAGATACGTGCCGAACCGGGCACGAACCGGTGGACGCGTTCGAATGGTGCGTTGCCCAGTTGAGATTCATCAAGAAACTTGTTACCGCTCCGCGCTCAGATAAACCGGTAGGTGCTGATGACCGTTGGAGACGAAGCTGACCACCGGCTGCAATTCGGACTCTTCAACGGCCAGTCGCAGGCCGGGGAAGCGGGCGAACAACGCGGGCAGCGCCAGCTCACCCTCCATCCGCGCCAGCGGCGACCCCAGGCAGTGGTGGGCGCCGTAGCCGAAGGCGAGATGATCCTTGTTCTTCCGCTCCAGATCGAAGACGTCGGCGCTGTCGCCGTGCACCTTCGGATCGCGGCTGGCCGCGGCGTAGGAGGCGAGGATCGCCTCGCCCTTGGCGATGTGCACTCCGCCGTCGAGTTCGATGTCGTCCACGGCGTAGCGCAGCGGCAGATGCGCGACCGGCGCCTGGAACCGCAGCGTCTCCTCGACGACGTCGGTCCACGGCACCCGGCCCGATTCCACCGCCGCGCGCTGCTCGGGATGGGTCAGCAGCGCGACGATGGCCTGGTCGAGCAGGTTGACCGTGGTCTCGTGCCCGGCGTTGATGACCAGCATCAGCGTGTCGACCAGTTCCTTCTCGCTCAGCTGCGAGCCGTCTTCCTCGTCGCGTGCGGCGATCAGCGCACTGGTCAGGTCGTCGCCGGGATTCACCCGCCGATAGGTGACCAATTCGGTGACCAGCCCGTACATCTCGACGTAGTTGGCCCCCGCGGCTTCCTGACTGATGGTGGTGTCGAAATACCGGTCCACGCAGGTGCGCAGGCCCGCGTTCAATGCCTCGGGCACACCGAGCATCTCGGTGATGACCCGGATCGGCACCGGGTAGGCGTAGTGCGCCCGCAGATCGACCACCTCGCCGGCGGGCATCGCCGCGAGCGCGTCCAGCAGTTCGCCGGTGATCTGTTCGATGCGCGGACGCAGGGCGGCGGTGCGGCGCGCGGTGAACGCGCGCGCCACCAGCCTGCGCAGCCGCCGATGCTCGGTGCCGTAGGCGGTGAACATGTTGTCCACGGCGATCCACGGGAACAGCGGCCACTCCTGGGTGATCTCGCCGTTGATGAACGCCGTCCAATGTTGCCGGGGATCCTTCGACACCCGCGGATCGGCCAGCAGGCTCTTGAGCGCGGCAGCGTCGGTCACCGACCACGCGGGCACCCCGTTGGGCAGCTCCACCAGCGCCGCCGGTCCACGCTCACGAAGCCGCGCGGCCTCCCCGTGGGTATCAGCGCCCGCCATGTCAAGGACGATCGTTTCGCGCTCCATCACAGCAATCCTTACCCTATGTTCAACGGTGGGGATTCAGGGAAGACAACGGGCAGTGCCGTCAGCGCCCGGTGGAAAGGCCCTGGGCGCCACGACAATTCCTCCGGTGGTTCGGCGAGCCGCATCTCCGGCAGCGCGTCGAGCAGCTGGTCGATGGCCTCCTGCACCACCACCAGCGCCACCGACTGCGCGGGGCAGGCGTGCGGTCCGATGCTCCACGCCAGATGCGAACGGTTGCCCGCCAGCTCGCCGCCGCGGATCGCCGGATCGGTATTGCAGCCGGCCAGGCTGATCAGCACCGGCTGATGTGCGGGCAGCCACGCGTTGTCGATCAGGATCGGCTGGCGCGGGTAGGTGGTGCAGAAATTCGCCATCGGCGGGTCGTTGAACAACACCTCGTCGAGCGCGTCGCGAGTCGACAGACTGCCGCCGAGCATGTCGCCGCCGAAGCGGTCGTCGGTCAGCATCAGCAGCAGGGTGTTGAGGATCAGGTTCTGCTGCGGTTCGAGGCCGGCGCCGTAGAAGCTGATCAGATTCGACAGCAGCTCCTCGTCGTCCAGATTCGCCGGATGCGATACCAGCACCGAGGTGACGTCGTCGCCGGGCTGCGACCGCTTGAGCTGGATGAGTTCCATCAGCGCCTCGCTGAGGTAGTTCATCCCCCATTCGGCGTTGACGGTGTCGAACAGCGCGGCCATACCGGTGGCCACCCGCTGACCCAATTCCGGTGAGCAGCCGACCATCCGGTTCAGCACCTCGAACACCAGCGGAAACGCGTAATCGGTGACGAGGTCGGCCGAGCCCTTTTCGCAGAAGGTGTTGATCAACGGGATCGCGATCTTCTCGACCGTCGCGTTCAGCGCGTTCAGATCGATCTTGTCGATCCCCGCGACGTAGGCCTCCCGGTACCGAGCGTGTGCCGTTCCGCTGTTGCGCAGCGCGTTCGGATACCACTCCATCATCGGCTTGACCGGCGAATCCGGCGGAATACTCGTCTGCCAGGTGCGCGGGTCGGCCGGGAAGTGATCGGGATCGTTGAGGATCCGCACCGCCTCCTGATAGCCGATCACCAGGGTCGCGGGCACATCGGGAGCCAGATCGATCGGCACCAGCGAACCGAAACGCTTGCGCATTTCCCGGTAGGCGCGGTGCGGATCGTCGGAGAACTCCTCGGTGTACAGCGACACCCGGGGGCCGTCGGAATCGATCGGGGATCCGTGCGCGACAGGGCAACCGCTCAACGGTGCGCGCGCTGCGGTGACGGGGTTATGGGTTGTCAAAGACGAGACTCCAGTCGATGGAACAGGAATTCGACGAGCATGATCAACGAGCGCAGGCATGTGCCTCGGTCACGTGCGTCCAGAGCGGTCAACGGCGTGTCCGGGGTGAGGTCGAGCGCGTCCCGGATCTCGGACAGCGGAAAGCGGTTCGCGCCTTCGAACTCGTTGACGCCCACCGCGTACGGCACACCGCGTTCCTCGAGGACGGACAGCACCTCGTCGGACTTCTCGATCCGGCGGGTGTCGACCAGGACCAGCGCGCCGAGCGCACCACGGGCCAGCTCCTCCCACAACGGCACGAACCGCTGCTGCCCCGGCGTGCCGAACAGGTACAGCGCCAGTTCGGGATTGAGCGTGATGCGCCCGAAATCCATCGCCACCGTTGTCTGCACTTTGCCGGGCAGACCCGCCATATCGTCGATGCCGACGCTGGCCTGGGTGATGGTTTCCTCCGTGCGAAGCGGCTTGATCTCGGAAACACTGCTGACGAAGGTGGTCTTGCCGACGCCGAAATTCCCGGCGACGAGCAGTTTCACCGATCGGGTCACGGTCTCCGGCACATAGTCGACGGTGCGGTCAGGCCGGGAGAGCACGGAGCCCATTGAGAACCTCCTGGAGCAAAGCTATCTCCGGCAGTGATTCGGCCGGTGTGGGTATGGCGAGGTGTTCGGTGTCGAGGAGGTCGGCGGCGAGAATCTTGACCACCGAGGGCGGCAGGTCCAGGTAGGCGGCTATCTCGGCGATCGACAGCGCACCACGGGCACAGACGTCGGCCACTCGCCGCGCGTCGGGGCTCGTTCCCGGCCCCGGCTTCTGCACGGCGACGACGAGGGTGACCAGGTCCAATTCACGCGTCGGACGCGAGCGTCCCCTGGTCCGCACGTAGGCGCGGACCAGGTCGGGATCACGCCGCGGCCCGCTCATGACATTTCGCCGCCGTCAACGCTCCCGCGCGGCTGGCTGCCGAGTTCGTGGCCGACGCGGTCGGCCAGCTCGTTCATCCGGTGCGCGATGAGGCCCACGTCGATGTCGGTGGTGGTGGAAACTCCCAGCAGGGCGCCCTCGCCGGCCGCGGTGATGAGGATCATCCCCTGGTCGTACTCGGTCATGTTCTGCCGCACGCCGTTACCGGTGCCGCCGCAGAACTCACCGAGCGCCTTGCCGAGCGAACGCAGACCCGACGCCGCCGCGGCGAAACGCTCGGCGTCGTCCTTGGCGACTCCGCTGGAGTGCGCGATCCGCAGCCCGTCGTCGGACAGCAGGACCGCGAAGCGGACGCCAGGAATCTCGAGGTCCTCGAGTAACCAGCCGAGCTTGTTGGTGCTGTCGGTGACAACAGTTCTCGGTGAGCCCATCAGGATGTCATCCCTTCGGTGTCGTCGGTTGCGGCGGCGCGGCCGCTCTTGGAGCCGCTCTGCCAAGCGGCGGCGATCTCGGGCCGGGGCTTGCCCGGTTCGGTGCTCGAACCGTGCGAAGCGACCGGTGGCACCACCGCGACGGCGCGGCGGCGGCGCTTGGGCAGACCACCCGTGGTGACGTCGGTCATCGTGGGCCGGTCGTCGGTGTCCGGAAGGTCGGACAGCCCCGTCATCGCATTGCCCCCCGTCAACGTGGAACGCATCGGCGACTCGGACGCGCCGCTCCCCGCGGCCGATCCGAGAGTGGTCGAACGTACGGCGGTCGACTGCCCGGTAGTGGCGGCGGGCATGCTGGTGACGGCGGCCAGCGGCGCGGATTCCCTGACCCGGGCGCCCGCCGGCGCCGATTCGCCGTGCAGCACAGCGGCTGCCGGCCCCGAGGGCAGCGCCGCAGGCGCCGACGACGGGCCCGCAGCGACCGGCGCGGCCTCGCCTGCCTGCGGGGCCCGCGGGCTGACCAGCAACGATTCCGGGATGTACACCATCGCGCGCATGCCGCCGTAGGCGTTGGGCCCATCGATGTAGACGGTGAAGCCGTACCGGCGGGCCAGTGCAGCGATACCGGGGAAGCCCACCTTGGGGGCGGGTCCGAGCTGGTGGATGTCGACCGAGCGCTCGTGCGCGAGCACCTGCCTGGCCTCCTCCATCTGCTCGGCGTTCATCCGCACGCCCGCGTCGTCGACGATCACGGTGACGCCGTGATGGCCTTCCTGGAAGCTCACATCGACGTAGGAGGTGGGCGGGGAGTAGCGCAGCGCGTTGTCGATCAGCGCGGCGAGGGTGTGCACCAGCGGCTCCACCGAACGGCTGATCACCACCCGGTCCAGCTGACCCGAACGCACCCGCAGGAAGTCGCGCACGCGGCCGATCGCGCCGCCGACCACGTCGGTCAGCGACTGGGCGGGCCAGCGGCGGCCGGGCAGACCGCCACAGACGATCACATAGGACTGCGCCTGGCGGATCATCTGCTGCACGGTGTGGTCGATGCGGATGAGGGTTTCGTAGACGTCGTCGTCGCGGTGTTCCCGCAGCGCGGCACTGACCACCTGGCTCACATCGGCGCCGAGGCTGACCACCGAGGTGCCGAACGAGCGCACCGCGGCGCTGGTGGCCTCACGAGCGGCCGTTTCGGCCTTCTCGCGCCTGGCGGCCTCTTCGGCGCGCACGCTCGCCTCGGCCGCGGTGATGGCGCGATGGGTCTGCTCCTCGGCCTCACGGACCGCGTTCTCCCTGGTCTCGGTCTGGATCCCGCGCATGTCCTCGGCGATGCGTTCCGATACCCAGCGCATGACCTGCGCGAATCGCGAATCCTCCAGACCCTCGGGGACTTCGACGATGCTCGCGGGCTGCTCATGCCTGCGCACGGATTCCGTCAGCGACGGCAGCGTGGTGGTGGCGAACCGCTCCAGGATCTCTTCGCGGATGCCGAGGTCTCGCTCCAGCGCGTCGGCGCGGGTCTTCTGCTCCCGTACCGCCCGCACCGCGTACCAGGCCACCGCGAGGACGAGAGCAGGAGCCAAGATCCACGGAACCAGCACGGCGATATTCAGATTCATCAGCTCTCTCGTTGACGGGGCTCGAGGGAGCGCCACAAGATGCCACAGCCTGCTGCCACAGCGCTTCGTTTCGCCTTCCTCGTGACGCCCGACCATGACTGCACCCCTGGCCGGATGAGGTTTCGCGTCGGGCACCCGGCAGAGCATCGAACACCCCCGACGGCTGCCCGAAAGCAACCGCCGGACAAGCACTTCGATCGACCGCCGAGCCAACGGAACGCACCGGCCCGACAGCCCGGAACCCGACGACTCGCCCACCCTAGCAGCAATGCCGCGAACTCTCCGCCGAACTGGCAAGGCGGACTCACAGAACGCGATCCGTTGCGGCGGAGGGTATCCCGTTATCGCACGTCAGCGGCGTAGGCAGGGTTATCGGACCGCCCGGTCGGTCCGCCCTCGTCGGGTGCGGATCCGCCGCAACGCACGTTCGCGGGGATGTCACCGGGGTTCTTTGGACGGCCGCGCGTTTCTGGAAGACTTCGACGGACACATATCTGCTGTGCGCGGCGGCGAGGCAGGAGACACGACAGGAGGGATCCCCGTGGATTTCGATCTCGTGGTCGACCTGCTGATCGCGTACGCGGTGGGCCGGCGGGCGCGCAGCAAGCTACAGGTGGGCGCATTGAGTGGCCGGGCGCTCGACACCGCATCGACCTTGGTCGGAGAGCTCGTCATGACCGATCTCGGCAGCAACGCGGCCATCGACCAGCTGATGCGGGAAACCAGGTCCGGCGCTGAACCTTCCGAAGCGACTCGCATCGCCGCGCGCGAGGTCCTCCAAGCAACGGCGCGGATGCATCGGCCGTTCCGGAACGCACTGGTACGCGCCATTTCCGGACACCCGGGCAGCTACTACGACGCGGCGCCCCCACCGAACACGCAGCCCCCGCAGGGCGGGGGCTACCAGGGTTCGGCGCCGCGTCCGGCTCCCCCGCCCTACGGATCCGATAGAAAGCGGCGCAGGCGCAGGCTCCGCGATCTCGTCCGGCCGCACGGACAACAGGCGCGGGACCACAGTGCGGTACCGGGCGTGCCCGGCCGCCCCCGGCTCGGGGAGGCAGTCCAGCTCGGGCCTGCCGAGTCCGACGACACCCGCGAAACCGCCGAACGTTTGCGGCGGATGACGCAGTCGACCGACGACGAGGCAGCACCGGCGGACCGCGAACCGGACGAGGAGATCTGGGCCTACGCCTGCTATCCACGACTGGAGGCCCCCGATGTCGTCGTGGCGCACGAGCCGTTCCAGGTGACCGTCGGCCTGTCGGAGACCTTCGATATGGCCACCATGGTGTCCGGCCAGATGCACGTGTACTCCTCGGACCCGGAGTTCGAGATCGAGATCGAACTGCTGGTCGACCCGAAATCGCTGGTCGTCGCCGGTGATCCGCATACCACTGTGCGGGTGACGCTCGCGGATCCGTATCCGCGGCACACGTTCACCATGCGTGCGCTGACCGATCCGTCGCTGACCGCCGAACGCACCCTGCGGCTGATCCTCCGCAAACAAGGACGGATCATCGGGCTCGCTTCGCGCGTCCTCGTCGTCGCGCCGAATGCGAGCCGGCTGGCCACCACACCACCGCCACCGCCGCCGGCCCGTCAGCTGCTCGACCTCGGTTCGCTACTGGACGAGGCGCCGCCCGATCTCGTTGTCGTGGTCGTCCGGGCCGACGAACCGGGCACCTACCTCTGGGATGCCTATGCCCTCGGCGGACATCTGGCCATCCCGGACGCGCAGCGGCGCAGCCGTATCGACCACAGCGCACGGGATTTCGCGACCTACACGCGCCGACTGGTCAAGGCCGAGGCGTTTCGCGGAGTCGCGATCTTCGACAACCTGAAGGGTTACGGCGATCTGGTGGCCTCGGCGCTGCCCAGCGGTATCCGCTCGGCGCTGCGCGAACTGGTACGCGACCGGACCGGAGCGCCTGCGGTGCTGTGGCTGACCGAGGAGTCGTTCGTGCCCTGGGAGCTGGCAGTGCTCGACCCTCCGCTGCACACCGCGTACGCGGGGCTCGCCCCGTTTCTCGGCGCACATCTGGCCATGTCGCGCTGGCCGTTTTCGCCGGAAGGGCCGGCGCCGAGCCCGTGCCGGGAGCATCCGGTATTCGCCCAAGCCGTGCTCACCGCCGACTACGACGGCGTCAGGAACTTCCCTCCGCTGCCCGCCGCGGTCGCCGAGGCCGTGCGGTTCCGCGAGAAGTACGGGCCGGTCACGGCGCTGCCGCCGATGCGTGAGCAGGTGATCGACTGCCTCGAAGGCCGGGTGCCCGTCGATCTGCTGCATGTCGCATTGCACGGCACGTTCGACGATGCCGTCCAGGAAGACGGTCTGGTGCTGCTGGAGCCACGCGGCGACGGGTTCACCGCGTCCTTCCTCACCGCCCTCGCCGTGCGCGGGCTGCGCAATACCAGCACCACCCCATTCATCTACCTCAACGCCTGTTCGGTCGGCGCGGGCCAGTCGATTCTCGGCAGCTACGCCGGATTCGCGACCGCACTGTTGCGCACCGGCGCGATCGGTGTCGTCGCACCGCTGTGGACCATCGACGACACCGTCGCCGCCGAGCTGGCGGCCCGCTTCTACGACGGCGCCTTCGCCGATCCGCCCGTTCCGGTGGCCGAGCTGCTGCGGCGCGCCCGCGCCGAATACACCCGCGACCGGGTGGCGGCCGATCCCGACCGGATCACCCCGACTCATCTGGGCTACCTGGCCTTCGGTCATCCACGACTTACACTGCGGCGGAACAGATCACCGGAAAGGTAACGGCGCATGCCCGAAGAGTTCCTGCTCGATGAGGACGGCCGCGCGGTCCAGGTGCACCGGCGGGTCACCTTGCGCACGCCCGGCCTGACGGGGCGGGCCACCGTGCACGAGGCGGCCGGTTCCGGGACGCGCGGGGCCGAGCAGACCACGGACGCGCTGGTGACGGCGTTGGCGCTCAACGAGATCGAGGAGGATCTCACCGTCGAGATCCTCGATCCGCGGGAACGCACCGACGCGGTGGGTACCCGGGCGGCGGGCGGACCGGACGACATCGTCATGGAAGTCGACGATCCAGGGCCGGGGTGGCGGCAGGTGGTGCTGTACGCCTCCGAGGACGGCGCCATCACCTGGCATTTCCCGCAGGCGGCGCCGGGCGTGCTGACCTACCGGATCCCACGCCCGGTGGTGGGGCCGACGGAAGCGCCCGGTGCGCATCGCGGGTTGACCGGCGCGATCGGCACCAAGATCTTGAAGGTGCTGGTCTTCCCGTTGGTGCGCGAGGGCGCGGGCTGGGTGGGTGCGCGGTTCGCCGAATTCGTCGAGAACAGGCGGCATCCGCACCGGCTGCGGGCGGCAGGCCCGGACGATTACCGCGCGCCCGCCCCCGAGCTGAGCGCCGAGGCGCTGGCGCAGATGGGTACCGGCCGGGCGTTGTTGTTGCTGCACGGCACCTTCAGTTCGACGCACGGTGCCTTCGGCGAACTACCGGTGGCGACGATGCGGGAACTGCACGCCGCCTACGAAGGCCGGGTCCTCGCCTTCGATCATCCGACGGTCTCGCGCACGCCGGTCGACAACATCGGCTGGCTCGCCGAGTATCTGCGACAGCGCGGCACCCGATTGGACGTCGATATCGTCTGCCATTCGCGCGGCGGGCTGGTGGGGCGGGTGCTGACCGAGCGGCCGGATCTGGCCGAGGTAGCCGACACCCTGACGGTGGGCCGGGCGGTGCTGGTCGGCACCCCGAACGCGGGCACCGCACTGGCCGACGTCGGCAAGCACGAACAGCTGCTCAACCGGTTCACTTCGCTGTTGCAGCTGGCGCCAGACAACGGCGTCACCGATGCCCTCGATATCGTGCTGGCGCTGGTGAAGCAGATCGCGGCGGGTGTCGCGGAAGGTCTCGACGGACTCATGGCGATGAATCCGAGCGCACAGTTCCTGACCGAACAGCTCACCGGCCGCCATCCCACCACCGCGCGCTATTTCACCGCGGGCGCGAATTATGAACCACCCGCGGGCTCGTCACTGCTGCGCATCGCGGGCGACGGCGGGGTAGACCTGGTCTTCGGCCGCGCCGACAACGATCTGGTGGTGCCGACGGCAGGCGCGCTCGCCCTCGACGGCACCCATCCCCTGCCGGTCGCCGACCATCTCGCCGTCGACTCCAGCGCGGCGGTCGACCATTTCGGCTACTTCGATCACCCGGCGTTGAACGACTCCCTGGTGCGCTGGTTGCGCACGGGCTGATCACGCCGCCGGCGTCCCGGCCATCCGGCTACTCGCGGCGGCGTCGACCGGCCGATCGCGCCGGGCCGGGCAGCGGGTCACCCGCTCCGGCGACCACGCCCGCGCGCAGCCGCCGCCGCGTAGGGGCCCACCGAGTCCTGAGACGACCGTGACCACCGTGCTCGAGCACGGTGGTCACGGGAGAACGTATCGGGGTGCGGCTAGACGGTGAACCCGAGCGCGCGCAACTGCTCGCGGCCGTCGTCGGTGATCTTGTCCGGACCCCACGGCGGCATCCAGACCCAGTTGATCTTCAGGTCCTCGACCAGGCCGCTGCGCACCAGCGCATTGCGGGACTGATCCTCGATGACGTCGGTCAGCGGGCAGGCGGCGGAGGTGAGGGTCATGTCGAGGGTGGCGACATTGTCCTGATCCACCTGCATGCCGTAGACCAGCCCGAGGTCGACGACATTGATGCCGAGTTCGGGGTCGACGACGTCACGCATCGCCTCCTCGATGTCCTCGAGGTGCTTGATCTCCTCGGCCGACAGCTCGGCCGAGGCGGCGGCTTCGGTGGTCTCTGTTTCACTCATGACGTTTCCCCATTCGTGGACGGATCACTGCCCATTGTCCGCTTGGCGTCCTCGGCGGAGGTGATGCGGACCACCGCGTCCTTGAACGCCATCCAGCCGAGCAGCGCGCATTTGACCCGCGCCGGGTACTTGGCGACGCCCGCCAAGGCGATGCCGTCGCCGATCATGTCCTCATCGCCCTCGACGGTGCCACGGCTGGAGATCATCTCGTTGTAGGAGTCGACCACCTTCAGCGCCTGCTGCACCGGCAGCCCGATCACCTGATCGGTGAGGATCGAGGTGGCGGCCTGGCTGATCGAACAGCCCTGCCCCTCGTAGGACACATCGGCGACGTCGCCGTTGTCGTCCAGCTGGACGCGCAGGGTCACCTCGTCGCCGCAGGTCGGGTTGACGTGGTGCACCTCGGCACCGAACGGCTCCCGCAGCCCGCGGTGGTGCGGGTGTTTGTAGTGATCCAGGATCACTTCCTGGTACATCTGCTCCATGCGCATGACTTATCCAACCCCGAAGAAGCTCTGCGCCTTCCGCACGGCGGCGACCAGTTGCTCGACCTCGTCGACGGTGTTGTAGACCGCGAACGAGGCCCGCGCGGTGGCCGCGATGCCGAACCGGCGGTGCAGCGGCCACGCGCAGTGGTGGCCCACCCGGATCGCCACACCCTGATCGTCGAGGATCTGGCCGACATCGTGGGCGTGCACACCGTCGACCAGGAACGCCACCGCGCCACCGCGGTCGACGTTCTCGGTGGGGCCGATGATCCGCACGCCGTCGATCTCGCCCAGCCCGGCGAGCGCGGCGTCGACGAGGGTGTGCTCATGCGCGGCGACGGCTTCCATGCCGATGGCGTCCAGGTACCGCACGGCCGCGGCCAGGCCGATCACCTGCGAGGTCATCGGCACACCGGCCTCGAACCGCTGCGGCGGCGGCGCGTAGGTGCTGCGCTCCATGGTGACGGTCTCGATCATCGAACCGCCGGTGAGGAAGGGCGGGGTCTCCTCGAGCAGGGCCCGCTTGCCGAACAGCACACCGACGCCGGACGGGCCGAGCATCTTGTGCCCGGAGAACGCGGCGAAATCGACGTCGAGCTCCCGGAAGTCGACCGGCATATGCGGCACCGACTGGCAGGCGTCGAGCACGACGAGGGCGCCGACGGCACGCGCGCGGCGCACCAGTTCGGCGACGGGCGCGATCGCACCGGTCACGTTGGACTGATGGGTGAAGGCCACGACCTTGGTCGCCGGGGTCAGTTCCAGCGAATCGAGATCGATGCGCCCGTCCTCGGTGACGCCGTACCACTTCAGCGTCGCCCCGGTACGGCGCGACAGCTCCTGCCACGGCACCAGATTCGCGTGGTGTTCGAGCTCGGTGATGACGATCTCGTCGCCAGGGCCCACGTGGTACGGGAAGCGGTCGTCGCCGAAGGCGTTGGTGACCAGGTTCAGCGATTCGGTCGCGTTCTTGGTGAACACGATCTCACCCGCGTCGACGCCGACGAACCGCGCGATATCGGCCCGCGCGGCCTCATAGGCGTCGGTGGCCTCTTCGGAGAGCTGATGCGCGCCGCGATGCACCGCGGAATTGCTCTCCATGATGTAGGCGCGTTCGGCGTCGAGCACCGCGAGCGGGCGCTGCGAGGTGGCGCCGGAGTCCAGGTACACCAACGGTTTCCCGTCCCGGACCGTGCGGTTCAGGATCGGGAAGTCGGCCCGGACCCGGGCCACGTCGAGGGTGCGGACCGTAGCGGTCATATCAGGCTCCAGCGGTGGCGGACTGAGTGAAGCGGACGTAGCCGTTGGCGTCGAGTTCCTCGGCCAGTTCGGCGCCGCCCTCGGCGACGATGCGGCCGCCGACGAACACGTGCACGAACTCCGGCTGGATGTAGCGCAGGATGCGGGTGTAGTGCGTGATCAGCAGCACGCCGCCGTTCTCGCGCTCCTTGTAGCGGTTCACGCCCTCGGACACGATGCGCAGCGCGTCGACGTCGAGGCCGGAGTCGGTCTCGTCCAGGATCGCGATCTTCGGCTTGAGCAGGCCCAGCTGCAAGATCTCGTGGCGCTTCTTCTCACCGCCGGAGAAGCCCTCGTTGACGCTGCGGTCGGCGAAGGCGGCGTCGATCTCGAGCTCGCTCATCGACTCCTTCACCTCCTTGACCCAGTGCCGCAGCTTGGGGGCCTCACCGCGCACGGCGGTGGCGGCGGTGCGCAGGAAGTTCGACATCGAGACGCCCGGCACCTCGACGGGATACTGCATGGCCAGGAACAGGCCCGCCCGCGCGCGCTCGTCGACCGACATCTCCAGCACGTCTTCCCCGTCGAGGGTGATCGAGCCGGAGGTCACCGTGTACTTGGGATGGCCGGCGATCGCGTAGGACAGCGTGGACTTGCCGGAACCGTTGGGCCCCATGATGGCGTGGGTCTCACCGGAGCGCACGGTGAGGTTCACGCCCTTGAGGATTTTGATGGGCTCGCCGGTCTCGTCGGGGTTGGCGACCTCGGCGTGCAGGTCCTTGATTTCCAGGGTGGTCATGGAGTTCCTTTACGAAAGTTCGGGGGCTGGTATCAGGCGCCGATCGCGGCGAGTTCGGCCTCGATGGCCGCCTCGAGCCGCTCCCGGACCTCGGGGACCGCGATCTTCTGGATGATCTCGTGGAAGAAGCCGCGCACCACCAGACGGCGGGCGACGTCCTCGGGGATGCCGCGAGCGCGCAGGTAGAACAGCTGCTCGTCGTCGAAACGGCCGGTGGCGCTGGCGTGGCCGGCGCCGGCGATCTCGCCGGTCTCGATCTCCAGGTTGGGCACCGAGTCGGCGCGGGCGCCGTCGGTGAGCACCAGGTTGCGGTTGACCTCGAAGGTGTCGGTGCCTTCGGCGGCCGCGCGGATCAGCACATCGCCGACCCAGACCGTCCTGGCATCGCCCTTGGGCGAATCCGGGTCGCCCTGCAGCGCGCCCTTGTACAGCACGTTCGATTTGCAGTTGGGCTGCGAGTGGTCCACCAGCAGCCGCTGTTCGAAGTGCTGGCCGGCGTCGGCGAAGTAGAGGCCGAGCAGTTCGGCGTCGCCGCCGGGTCCGTCGTATTTCACGGTGCCGGTGAGCCGGACGAGATCGCCGCCGAGGGTGACCGCGATGTGCCGCAGCGTCGCGTCGCGACCCAGCTCGGCGTGGTGCGCGGTCGCGTTGACGGCGTCGTCGGCCCAGTCCTGCACCGCGACGACGGTCAGCTTGGCGCTGTCGGCGAGCACGAATTCCACGTTCTCGGCATAGGTTCCGCTGCCACGCTGGTCGATCACCACCGTGGCGACGGCGAAGGGATCCAGCCGGATCTGCAGATGCCCGTAGGCGGTCTTGCCCTCCCCCGGGCCGGTCACGGTGACGACGACGGGTTCGGCGACCTCGGTCTCCGCGCCGACCGACACCACGGTCGCCTCGTCGAAGCCCGAGTAGGCCTGCGCCGCGACCCGATCGGCGGGCACTCCGGCCTGCCCGAGGCGCGCGTCGTCGCGTCCGACGGTTTCCACGCGCACGCCCTCGACCGAGCCGACCTCGATCGTGGCGGCGCCGTCACGCACCGCGGTGCCGTCGTGCAGTCCGCGCAGCCGGCGCAGCGGCGTGAATCGCCACTCCTCGTCGCGGCCCGAGGGGATCTCGAAGGCGTTGACGTCGTAGGAGGTGAAGACCTCGCCCTTGTTGACCGCGGCCGTAGCTCCCGGGTTCTGAATCGGCACGGTCTTGGGGTTCTCGCCCTCGACCGCACCCACCACACCAGTTGCCATCAGCCGACGGCTCCTTCCATCTGCAGCTCGATGAGCCGGTTCAGTTCCAACGCGTATTCCATCGGCAGTTCCTTGGCGATGGGCTCGACGAACCCACGCACCACCATGGCCATCGCCTCGTCCTCGGTCAGACCGCGGCTCATCAGGTAGAACAGCTGATCCTCGGAGACCTTGGAGACCGTAGCCTCGTGGCCCATGGTCACGTCGTCCTCGCGGATGTCGACGTAGGGGTAGGTGTCGGAGCGGCTGATCGTGTCGACCAGCAGCGCATCGCACTTCACCGTCGACTTGGAGCCGTGCGCGCCCTTGTTGACCTGGACCAGGCCGCGGTAGGAGGCCCGGCCGCCACCGCGCGCCACCGACTTCGACACGATGGTCGAGGAGGTGTGCGGCGCCAGGTGCAGCATCTTCGCGCCGGTGTCCTGGTGCTGGCCCTCGCCGGCGAAGGCGACCGAGAGCACCTCACCCTTGGCGTGCTCGCCGGTCATCCAGACCGCCGGGTACTTCATGGTGACCTTGGAGCCGATATTGCCGTCGATCCATTCCATGGTCGCGCCCGCCTCGGCCTTGGCCCGCTTGGTGACCAGGTTGTAGACGTTGTTGGACCAGTTCTGGATGGTGGTGTAGCGGCAGCGGCCGCCCTTCTTCACGATGATCTCCACGACCGCCGAGTGCAGCGAGTCGGACTTGTAGATCGGCGCGGTGCAGCCCTCGACGTAGTGCACGTAGGCGCCCTCGTCGACGATGATCAGGGTCCGCTCGAACTGGCCCATGTTCTCGGTGTTGATCCGGAAGTAGGCTTGCAGCGGAATGTCGACGTGCACGCCCGGCGGCACGTAGATGAACGAGCCACCCGACCACACCGCGGTGTTCAGCGCGGAGAACTTGTTGTCACCGGCGGGGATCACCGAGCCGAAGTACTGCTCGAAGATCTCCGGGTGCTCGCGCAGGCCGGTGTCGGTGTCGAGGAAGATGACGCCCTGCTTCTCCAGATCCTCACGGATGGAGTGGTAGACGACCTCGGACTCGTACTGCGCGGCGACACCGGCGACCAGGCGCTGCTTCTCCGCTTCCGGGATGCCGAGCTTGTCGTAGGTGTTCTTGATGTCCTCGGGCAGGTCTTCCCAGGTCTCGGCCTGCTTCTCCGAGGAGCGCACGAAGTACTTGATGTTGTCGAAGTCGATGCCGTCGAGGTTGGAACCCCAGTTCGGCATGGGCTTGCGATCGAAGATGCGCAGCGCCTTGAGCCGCTGCTCGAGCATCCAGGGCTGCTCGTTCTTCTTGGCCGAGATGTCGCGGACGACAGCCTCGGACAGGCCTCGTTGCGCGCTGGCACCGGCCACATCCGAATCGGCCCAGCCGTAACCGTATTTGCCCAGCGAAGCGATGGTCTCTTCCTGGGTGAGCGGTTGCACCTGGTCGGTGGTCGTCGTCATTCGGCACTCCTTCCGGAGTCGATCGTTGCTTCCGTTGCGGGCTGTGCAACGGCTGATGGAGAGGCTGTATTCGGTTCGGTGGCCGGTTCGTGGTTCACCTGGCCGGGGGTGAGTACCAGCAGCGGCACGTGCGTCGTGCAGGCGCAATCGCCGTTGGCGATGGTGGCCAACCGCTGCACGTGCGTACCGAGCAGTTCCCGGAACGCCTCGAGCTCGGCCTGGCACAGCTGCGGGAACTCCTCGGCCACGTGCGAGACCGGGCAGTGATGCTGGCAGATCTGCACGCCCGTGCCCACCTTGCGGGTGGTCGCGGCGAAGCCCGCGTCGGTGAACGCCTCGGCGATCTCCTCGGCCTTGGCCTCGGTATCGGCCTGAGTGTGCTCGCGCACCGGATCGATCCCCGACACGATAGTCCTGGCCCGTTTGCGGGCGAACTCGGTGATGGCCTTCTCGCCGCCGATCTCGCCGAGCTGGCGGATCGCGGCGCCGGCCAGATCGTCGTAGGCGTGGCCGAGACGGCCGCGCCCGGCGGCGGTGAGCTGGTACTGCTTGGCGGGACGGCCGCGGCCCTTCTGCTGCCACGGCGCCGACCGGCTCGCACGGGCCTGACCGGAGTCGATGAGCGCGTCGAGGTGACGGCGCACGCCGGCGGGAGTGAGCCCGAGCCTGGCGCTGATCGCGGTCGCGGTGATCGGTCCCTCTTCCAGCAGCAGCTGGACGATGGCCGCGCGGGTATGACCTTCACCGGACGTCGCGGGCGCAGCACTCGATGCGGTACCGGCCCGGTGACCAGCCCTTTCATCGGCGTTCGGCAAACCCACGGTTTTCACAACATCAGTGTGGCGGAATTCGTTCCCGAAATCTAATAAGGGTCCCCTGACCTCGGACGTCGGCATTCGGCCAGGACCGCCGGTCACAGCCGCCTCACCTCCGGTTTCGCATCGAACCCGCAGGTCATGCCGCACTGGCCGACTCCGAAAGGTGAAGCAAATCACTCCCCCGTGTTCCGGGGAACGGCACATCATCACCACCCGGCAACGCTGGTCCGGCCGGTGCCACTTCCCTCTGGGCGGCCAACGAGCACGTGGCTCGGCCCCCGCGCAGATCGCCGGGACCTCCCGCGGCCACCGAGGTCGCCCACCGGACAACGCCGGATGCTGGTGGTTTGCCACTGCGGCCCGGCCACTACCGGCGTCCCGGAGCACCCCGCCACCGTTGCGTTCACTTCGCCCATGCGCCCAGGCTGTCGCCGGGAGACAACCACGCTCGCCCCATTACGCTTGCCTCTCGTGGCGGTACTGGAAGGCGCGCGGCGCAAGACATCGACGCTGGTGCGCCGGGCACTGGGGCTGGACGCACCGGCGGCGGATCACACCATCGCGGTGCTGCACCGTGACGAATCCGAGGTGCCCGGTCTCGACCGCAAGGAAACGGTGCAGCTGAACCGGATCCGGCTGCTCGGCGCCACCGGCACCGTCCTCATGGCCATCAGCGCGCTCGGCATCGGCGCCCAGCCGGTGCACCAGAATCCCACCTCCGGAGTGCGGGTGCTCGGGATCTTCGCCCGCGCGCATACCGGCTCGCTGGCCATGTGCATGGTCGGCACCGTCGTCGTGGTACTGGCCTGGCTGCTGCTCGGCCGCTTCGCCGTCGGCGGCATCGGCGGCGCGCCCATCCACCGGCTCACCCGCTCGCAGATGGATCGCACCCTGCTGCTGTGGATCATCCCGCTCAGCGTCGCGCCTCCCCTGTTCAGCAACGACGTCTACTCCTATCTCGCGCAGAGCGAGATCGCCGCCCGCGGTATCGATCCCTATAAGGAAGGACCGGTCGCCGGGCTCGGCATCGATAACGTCCTCACCAACAATGTGCCGACGATCTGGCGCGACACCCCCGCCCCGTACGGTCCGCTGTTCCTGTGGATGGGCCGCGGTATCGCCACCGTCACCGGCGACAACATCATCGCCGGAGTCTGGGTGCATCGCCTGCTCGCGCTGGCCGGTGTCGCGTTGATCGTATGGGCGCTGCCGCGGCTGTCGGTGCGCTGCGGTGTGGCGCCGGTGAGCGCGCTGTGGCTGGGCGCCGCGAACCCGCTGGTGCTGTTCCATCTGGTCGGCGGTGTGCACAACGATGCGCTGATGCTCGGGCTGATGCTGGCCGGCGTCGAACTGACCCTGCGCGCCATCGAGGACACCCATCCGTTCGACCGGCGGGCCTATGCCCTGCTCATCGCCGGCGCCGTGGTCATTTCGCTGTCGTCGTCGGTGAAGATCACCTCCCTGATAGCGCTCGGGTTCGTCGGGATGGCGCTGGCCAGACGGTGGGGCGGCGGGTTCAGGCAGCTGGTCACCGCCGCCGCGCTACTCGGCGTGATAGCCCTGGCGACAACACTGTTCGTCAGCCTCGCCAGCGGGCTCGGATTCGGCTGGACGCAGACCTTGAGCGTGGCCAACGCGGTGCGCAGCTGGATGTCGCTGCCCACCGCGCTCGGCATCATCACCGGGTTCGGCGGAGTGCTGCTCGGGCTCGGCGACCACACCACCGCCCTGCTGAGCATCACCCGTCCGATCGCCGCGGTGGCCGCCGGATTCGTCACCGTGCGCATGCTGGTGGCGACCGGCACCGGCCGGCTGCATCCGGTCGGCGCGCTCGGGGTCTCGATGGGTGCGATCGTGCTGCTGTTCCCGGTGGTGCAGCCGTGGTATCTGCTGTGGGCGATCGTGCCGCTGGCCGCGTGGGCCACCCGGCCCATCTTCCGCGTGCCTGCGGTGGCGCTGTCGGCGGTGGTCAGCGTGCTGCAGATGCCGCGCGGGGCGGATATGGAGGTTTTCCAGATCGTCGGCGCGGCCATCGCCACCACCATTGTGTGCGTGCTGTTCATCGTGGTGACGCGCAACGCGCTGCCGTGGCGGGCCCAGACAGGGGTGTCTGCCCGGTCACAGCCGGCCACGGCTTACGGTGTGAGATCGTGACCGAAGCCTCCGGACCCGCCGTGCGCGTCGACGGCGTCGTCAAGCGCTACGGCGAGACCACGGCGGTCGACGGGGTCGGATTCGACGTCGAACGCGCCCAGGTACTCGCGCTCCTCGGGCCCAACGGCGCGGGCAAGACCACCACTGTCGAGATGTGCGAGGGTTTCGTCACCCCCGACGCAGGCACCGTCCGTGTGCTCGGCCTCGATCCGATCGCCGACTCCGACCGGCTGCGCCCGCGCATCGGCGTGATGTTGCAGGGCGGCGGCGCCTATCCCGGCGCCAAGGCCGGGGAAATGCTCGACCTGGTCGCCTCCTACTCCGCCGACCCGCTCGACCCCGAGTGGTTGCTGCGCACCCTCGGCCTCGACGACAACCGCCGCACCCCCTACCGCCGGTTGTCCGGCGGTCAGCAGCAGCGGCTGTCGCTGGCCTGCGCGCTGGTGGGCCGCCCGGAGATCGTGTTCCTCGACGAACCCACCGCGGGCCTGGACGCCCAGGCCCGGATCATGGTGTGGGAGTTGATCGATGCGCTGCGCCGCGACGGCGTCACCATCGTGCTCACCACGCACATGATGGACGAGGCCGAAGAGCTGGCCGATCAACTGGTGATCATCGACCACGGCCGCATCGTCGCCGCGGGCACGCCCGCCGAGGTGACCGCACACGGCGCGGCCGGCCAGTTGCGCTTCACCGCGCCACCGAAGCTCGATCTGGAACTGCTGAAAACCGCCCTGCCGGAAGGCTTCTCGCCGCGCGAGACGAGCCCCGGCTGCTACCTGGTGGAGGGTGAGATCGATCCGCAGGTACTGGCAACGGTGACGGCGTGGTGCGCCCGGGTGAATGTGCTGGCCACCGATATCCGCATCGATCAACGCCGCCTCGAGGACGTCTTCCTGGAACTCACCGGACGGGATCTGCGCGGATGACCAAACCCGATCTCAGCACCAACCGCTTCCCCGCGGGCACCTTCACGCCCGCGCCGCGCCCGAACAAGCGCGCCACCATGCTGGCCGCGCAGACCCGGCTCGAGCTGATCCTGTTGCTGCGCAACGGTGAGCAACTGCTGCTCACGATGCTGATTCCGATCACCCTGCTGATCGGGCTCACTCTGCTGCCGTTCGGCGATCTCGGCACCGATCGGGTCGATCAGATCGTGCCCGCGGTGATGATGGTCGCGGTGATGTCGACGGCGTTCACCGGGCAGGCGATCGCGGTCGGTTTCGACCGCCGCTACGGCGCCCTCAAACGGATCGGGGCGACCGCGTTGCCGAAATGGGGCATCGTCGCCGGTAAGAGCGCCGCGGTGCTGATCGTGGTGGTGTTGCAGGCGGTGCTGCTCGGCCTGATCGGCGCCGCCCTCGGCTGGCGGCCGGAACCGGCGGGGCTGCTGCTCGGCGCGGTGGTGATCGCGCTCGGCACGGCTACCTTCGCCACGATGGGTCTGCTGCTGGGCGGCACGCTCAAGGCCGAAGTGGTGCTGGCGCTGGCGAATGTGCTGTGGTTCGTCATGCTCGGCGTGGCCACCGTGGTGTTCGCCTCCGACGACCTGCCGACCGCGGTGAGCGTGCTGGCGCGGTTGATTCCCTCGGGTGCGATGGCGGTGGCGTTGGAGGACGCGCTGCGCGACAGCATCGACTGGTTCGGCGTCGCCGTACTCGTGGCATGGGGTCTGATCTGCGGTTTCCTGGCCACCCGGTTCTTCCGCTTCCACTGAGAGGGTCGGCGTCGGCACCGGCTGCGGCGAACCGCTCGGGTTCCCGGCCACGATCAAACGACGGCTTGTAGTAGTCCGCCTGCGGGCCGCCTCAGCGGTGCCGCTACCATCGTGACGTGCTGTATCGCGCGTTCCTGCGTCTCGTCGACCGCCTGCCGCTGCTGTCCCAGCGCGGCCAGCTGCTGATCGCCGCCGGGGTGATCGCCTCGCAGGCAGGCATCTCGGTGACCGGCGCCATCGTGCGCGTCACCGCCTCCGGCCTCGGCTGCCCCACCTGGCCGCAATGTTTCCCAGGCAGCTTCACTCCGGTGGGTGTGTCCGAGGTGCCGGTCCTGCACCAGACCGTCGAGTTCGGCAACCGGCTGCTCACCTTCGTGGTGACGCTGTTCGCCGCGCTCATCGTGCTCGCGGTGACCAGAGCACGACGCAGGCGCGAAGTGCTGATCTACGCCTGGCTGATGCCCGGCGGCACGGTCGTTCAGGCCATCATCGGCGGTATCACGGTGCGCACCGGTCTGCTCTGGTGGACCGTCGCGGTGCATCTGCTGGCGTCGATGGTGATGGTGTGGCTCGCGGTGGTCATGTATGCCAAGATCAGCGAGCCGGACGACGGCGTGGAGACCGTCCGCGCACCCGCTCCCCTGCGCTGGCTGACGGTGCTGAGTGGCGCCGCCCTCGCGGGCACCCTGATCGCGGGCACCCTCGTCACCGCCGCGGGCCCGCATGCGGGCGACAAGAGCATCGACCGCCCGGTCGAACGGCTCGAGGTCGAGATCGTGACGCTGGTGCATCTGCATTCGCAGCTGCTGGTCGGCTATCTCGCCCTGCTCATCGGCCTGGCCTTCGGGCTGCTGGCGATCGGGGCACCGAAACCGGTGCGGACCCGGATGTGGGTGCTGCTCGGTCTGGTGCTCGCGCAGGGGCTCATCGGTGTGGTGCAGTACTTCACCGATGTGCCCGCCGCGCTCGTCGTGCTGCATGTGGGCGGTGCGGCGGCCTGCACTGCCGCCACCGCCGCACTGTGGGCGTCGCTGCGGACCAGGGAACGCGTCGAGGCTCCGGCCGCCGATCCGGCGGTCTCGGCCGCCTGATCGCACCCCGCCTCGCGTTCCCTGACGGGCTGGTGCGTCCGACTCGCCCTGACGGCCCTCGCCGAGCCCGGAGGCGCAGCGGCGTTCGGCCGCCGACACCGCCGCTCGATCAGGCCAGCGTGAGCTGGACGTCGATATTGCCGCGAGTGGCGTTGGAGTACGGGCACACCTGATGGGCGGCCGCGATGAGTGCCTCACCCTGCGCGCGCTCGATGCCCGGCAGATCGACGGTCAACGCCACCGTGAGTCCGTAGCCCGCGCCGTCCGGGCCGATGCCGACCGCGCCGGTGACCGAGGTGCCGTCGAGGGCGACCTTCTCCCGGCGCGCCACCACCTGCAACGCACTGTGGAAGCAGGCCGCGAATCCGGCCGCGAACAACTGCTCGGGATTGGTGCCCGTGCCGCCCGCGCCACCGAGTTCCTTCGGGATGCTCAGATCGAGGTCAAGCGCGGCGTCGGTGGAGCGGACGTGTCCGCCGCGGCCTGCGCCGGTCGCGGTGGCTTCGGCGGTGTACAGGGTGGTCATGCGTTCTCCTCGGGGTTGTCCAGCACCAGTTGCTGGTTGTCGATGAATGCGGTGACCGCGCGCAATTGCGCCCGGAAGCCGGCGAGTTCGGAGGCGTCCAGGCCGGTCGCGCAGCCGATCCGGCGGGGCACGGCCTTGGCGCGTTCGCGCAGCGCCCGGCCCTCGGGCGTGGCCTCGACCAGCACCGAGCGCTCGTCGCCCGCGGCGCGCCTGCGCTGCACCATTCCGGTGGATTCGAGCCGTTTGAGCAGCGGCGAGAGCGTGCCGGAATCCAGTTCCAGCGCCGCGCCGAGTTCCTTGACGCTCACCTCACCGCGCTCCCACAGCACCAGCATCACCAGGTACTGCGGATAGGTCAGGCCGAGCTCATCCAACAGCGGCCGATACAGACGGATCATCGCCCGCGACGCGGAGTACAGCGCGAAGCACACCTGGTTGTCGAGTGCGAGCTCATCGATATCGGTCATCGGTCACCACCTCCACCACTGAACGGTAGTGGGCAATTAAGTTGCGCACAACCAAATTGCCTGTGATGCGCGACTCGTGTGCCGCTCAACCGACAAAGCTTCGGCCCCCTGGGTTCCCTGGGGGCCGGAAGGATCAGGCGGAATCAGCCGTCGCGCCGCGATAACTGCGCGCCACCAGGGCCGAGGTGAGATACCACAGCCCCGACGGCTGGGTCGGGTCGAAGCCGGTCAGCATGCGCACCCGCTTGAGGCGATAGTCGAGGGTGTTGGTGTGCATATGCATCAACCGCGCGGTGCGCTGCCGGTTGAAGTTGTTGGCGATGTGCTGGCGCAGCGTCTCCAGCAGTTCCGGGTGCTCGTCGAGCGGATCCAGGATGCCGCTGAGGTATTCGCGTGCCGGACCGGGCCGGGTGATCTGGTATTCGAGCGCCAGATCGTTGAAGCGGTGCAGCCCGCCGAGCCCGGAGATCCGCTGCACCGTGTCGAGCAGCTCATGGGCCTGGTCGGACGCGGCCGGAATCTCGGCGGGCACGGCCGCGACCACGGTCGCGGTGATCGGCACTCGCGCGGCGGCCGAGAGCTGGGCGATCAGCTCGTCCAGCGTCTCGTCGTCGACGTCGATCGAGGGCAGCAGCAGCGTGCCACCGTCGACGCTCAGCAGCGACAACGCCCGATCACCGCAGCGGGTGGCCAGTTCGGCCTGGATGCGCCGCAACTTGCGGCGAGCGACGATCTTGCCGTCGACCGCGGGCGCGGCCTCATCCGGGTGCGGCGGAATCGCCAGCGCCAGAACCGCGTAGGAGGCGGCGATCTCGATCCCGCACTCCCTGGCCATGGTCGAGGTGCTGTGCCCGCCGAGCAGCGCCGAGGTGAGCGTGTGCACCGCGGTGTGGTGTTCGCTGACCACGGACCGGTATTCGCGCACATACGCCATCGAGACCGTGGTCGTGATGGTGTCCAGGATTTCCAGCAGCCGCCGCGCCGTGGTCACCAGATCGGCGTAGTCGGCCGGCGAGGCATTGCTCAGCAGGGCGTCGAGGCCGAGTTTGAAGCCCTCGTGGATGGCGTGATTGATGGTGTCGATCGGTACGCCCTCGCGGGCCCATTCGGCGGCGGCCTCGCCCACCTGGTCGATCTGCTCCGGCAGGTTGTGGCCATCGAGCAGATTCAGCGCAAGTTCCAGGCAGACCCGGGTCACCGCGGTGACGTCGCCCTGGAGCGCATCACCCGGCAAGGTCCCGCAGGGCGCCACGTGCTCGATGAAGTGCCCGACCATCCGGCGCGAGAGCGTCGACACATCGCGCAGCTGGCTGGTGATCGGGCGGCCGGCAACGGTGAGGCGCGGGCGAGTCGAGTCGACGACCGTCATATCGATTCCTTCTGGCCCGAGGTTGATCGCGGAGTGATCACGGTAACGCGAATAGTTACCGGCCAGTAGGGGTTGGCGGCCGAGTTGTGACATCAGCCAATGCCGCGGCAGTGCGCCTGTGACGGCGCACAAACCGAAGCCGGTGAGCTATCGCTCGTTGCGCGCCTTGGGGAACCGGGTCTGCTTGGCCACCCAACCGGCCATCTTGGCCCAGTGGCCGGTGCGCGGGGTGACGATCGAGGTCAGCTCGCGCTCCCATTCGTCGGCTTCGCTGAGCCCGTCCACCCGCTCGACCAGCGCCTTCGCGGTGTCGAGATCGGCGACCACCTGGTCACCGAGGATGCCGTCGGAACCGACCAGGGTGACCCGCACACCCATCCGGCCGATCGGCTGCAAGACGGCGGTAGCGGAGCCGCCGTGCTCGGCGACGAACTTCTTCACCGAGTCCACGACGGAACTCGGGACCTGCGCGGTCACGGTGGCGACATCTGCACTCATGCCCGCAGTTTACCGGCGGGTAAGAAAAGCTCCACCCCGGCGGTGGGCTGGATCGGGGTGCCCTCGGTGTAGAACTGAGTCCATGCGCGCCATCCAGGTTTCCGAGCACGGTGGTCCCGAGGTTCTCACCTACACCGAGGTGCCGGACCCGCAGATCGGGCCCGGTCAACTGCTGGTCGACACCGACGCGATCGGCGTCAACTTCATCGACACCTACATCCGCACCGGCACCTACAAGCAGCCGGTCCCCTACATTCCCGGCGCCGAAGGCACCGGTGTGGTGGCGCAGGTCGGCGCCGAGGTCACCGAGTTCCAGCCGGGAGACCGGGTGTGCTGGGCGGCCGCGCCCGGCAGTTACGCCCCGCTGGTGGCGGTCGACGAGGCCGTCGCGGTCGCGGTGCCCGATGACGTCGACCCGCCCGTCGCGGCCTCGGCGCTGCTGCAGGGCATGACCGCGCACTACCTGATCGAATCGATCTACCGGCCGGAACCCGGCGAGACCGTGCTCGTGCACGCCGGCGCCGGCGGTGTCGGCCTGCTGCTCACCCAGATGGCGGCCGCGCGCGGCGTGCGCGTGATCACCACGGTGTCCTCCGACGAGAAGGAGACCCTCTCGCGCGCGGCGGGCGCGGCCGAAGTGCTGCGCTACGGCGATGATCTGGCCGAGCGGGTACGCGCTCTGACCGACGGCACCGGTGTGGCCGCGGTCTACGACGGCGTCGGGGCCGCGACCTTCGAGGCGAGCCTGGCGTCGTTGCGGATTCGCGGGATGCTGGCACTGTTCGGGGCCGCGAGCGGCCCGGTGCCGCCGTTCGATCTGCAACGGCTCAATGCGGCGGGTTCGCTGTTCGTCACCCGGCCGACGCTGGCGCACTACACCCGCGACCGGGCCGAATTGCTGTGGCGGGCCGGTGATGTGCTCGAAGCGATCGCGGAGGGCGCTTTGGCGATTCGCGTCGGCGCGACCTATCCCCTGGCCGAGGCCGCGCAGGCGCATCGCGATCTGGAGGGCCGCAAGACCACCGGGTCCATCGTGCTGCTGCCCTGAGCAGGCGCGGCGCGGTTCAGTAGTCGCGGCCGGTGAGCCCGCGGTAGATGAACCGGGTCAAGCCCTCGATCGCCTCGTCGTCCGAGAGCTGCACCGAGCCGTCCTCCACCCCGCCGAGAACGCCCTGGGCGAGGTAGAACACCATCGCCAGGCTGGCATCCACCCCGCTGGGCAGCTGTAATCCCTTCGCCGCCAGCCCATCCAGGTGGTCGGCGATATCGGCGCGCTGCTCGACGCCGAATCGAGCGAGCGTGCGCGCGAAATCCTCGTTGACGATCGCCGCCTGCCCCATGGCCCGCAGCACCACCGCGTGTTCTCTGGCGAACTTCCAGTACGCGGCGATATGGAAGCGCACTGCCTCCGGGTCGCTGAAATCCGGGTTGTGCTCGGGTTGTTCGGCCTGCGCGTCGCCGACTTCGGCCAGATCGGCCAGGAGCGCTTGCAGCAGCTCCTCTTTGCTCGCGAAGTGGTTGTAGAACGAGCCGGCGGCCCGGCCTGCGGCGGTGGTGATGTCGGTGATCTTGGTGTTGAGGTAGCCGCGTTCGGCGAATACCCGGCGCGCGGCGTCCTTGAGCGCCTGTTCGGTCTCCACCGATCGCTCTCTGCGGCTGGCCACCACATCACCTCCTTGACAAGGCAACCTACCAACTCCAATACTGAATCCATATTCAATGAATCGCAATTCAGTTATGCGGTGCCCGCTGGTCCAGGAGTTCTCATGCAGCATCCCGTCCTCATCGCGGGCGCAGGCCCGACCGGTCTGACGCTCGCCATCGACCTCGCCCGCCGTGGCATCCCGGTCCGGCTGATCGATCGCGCCGAACAGTTCTTCGCGGGCTCACGCGGCGACGGCATCCAACCCCGCACCCTCGAGGTCTTCGACGACCTCGGCGTCCTCGATGCCATCCACGCGGCCGGGGCGCCCGCGCCGGTCATGCGGGCCTACTTGGGCGGACAGTTCGCCGGCGAACACCGGATGAGCGAGCCCGCCGAACCGACGCCGGCGGTCCCCTACCCCAATGTCTGGATGCTGGGACAGTCCGGGACCGAAGCGATTCTGCGCGAGCGGCTGGCCGGATTCGGCGTCCACGTCGAGCTGGGCAGCGCCCTGGAATCCTTCGAGCAGGATGGCGAGGGCGTCAGCGCGGTCGTGGCGCGCGGTGCGACGCGCGAGCTCGTGCGGGCCGCCTACCTGGTCGGCGCCGACGGCGGCGCCAGCACCGTCCGCAAGCAACTCGGCATCGCGTTCGAGGGCAGCACCGACGAGTCGGTGCGCATGCTGCTCGGCGATGTGCGCGCCGACGCGCTCGACCACGGCTACGGCCACTGGTTCGCCGCCGCGGACAACCCGATGGCGGGAATCGCGCTGTCCCCGTTGCCCGGTGGACGCCACTTCCAATGCGCGGCGCCGCTCGACGGTGACGCCGAGCCCACCCTCGCCACCCTGCAGGAGTACCTGGACCGCTACTCCGGCCGCGACGACCTCACACTCACCGATCTCACCTGGGTCACCGTCTGGCGCCCCAACATCCGCCTGGCGCAACGATTCCGGGTCGGGCGCGTCCTGCTGGCCGGTGACGCCGCCCACGTCCATCCACCCACCGGCGGGCAGGGCATGAACACCGGCATCCAGGACGCCTACAACCTCGGCTGGAAACTGGCCGCGGCACTCGCCGGTGACGAGGCACCGCTGGCCACCTACGAGCCCGAGCGGCGCTCGGTCGCCGCGCGGGTGCTCGGTATCAGCACCGAACTGCTCGACAAGCTGATCGACGGCGACGAAGACGCCATGCACCGCGGCGAGCAGACCCGTCAGCTCGACCTCACCTACCGCGATCCGGCCGATACCGCCGCCGTCGCGGTCGGCGATCGCGCACCGGACGCTCCTCTGAAGGACGCGGCGGGGAACTCCGTGCGCCTGTTCGATCTGTTCCGCGGCCCCCACGCGACGCTGCTGTGCTTCGGCGCGACCGGCGAGCTCCCCACCGAGCCGGGCACCCGCGCGTACACGATCGTGCGCCCCGGCACCGACGCCGACGGCTCGGCGTTCATCGACGCCGGCGGCCACGCCCACGACGCCTACGACGTCGTCGACGGAGCCCGGATCCTGATCCGCCCGGACGGGTACATCGGCCGTGTCACCGGCGCGGCTGCCGAGCCGGCGACCGGAGCCGGGCGAATGACGGCACCGAGATGAGTCGGCGGCCCCGGTGGGCACCTGCCTCATCCGGCACATGCCCTCAGCGAGCGCACGCCCCGGCCAGGGCCAGACGCTCCCCCGCCGGGGTACTCCCACCCGTGACTGTTCGACCCGGTGGCGCCGTTCCCCCGACGCCGACCACCGAATTCTCCCGACCGCGCCGGCACAGCCACCGAGTCGGGTACGTAATCCAGCACAGGAGGCAGACATGCAGGTATTGATCACCGGCGCGGGCCCGATCGGGCTTCCCGTCGCTCTCGGTCTGGTGCGGCGCGGAATCGCCGTGCGTGTCGTCGACCGGGCCGGGCGCCTGTTCGCCGACGCGGCCGCGGATTCCTCGCTCGCGAGTGCCCTGCGGCTGCGTGGCCTCGACCGGCAGGCACGACGCGGCGCGGGCGACGCCCTGCTCGAACGCCTCGCCGACTTGGGCCTGGCCGTCGAGCTCGGCACGGCGCTGGTGTCGCTGCGCTCGGAACCGGTCGGTGTCACGGCGGTGCTGGCCCGGGCGGGCGGAATCGAAGTCCGGCGTTTCGGCTACGTCATCGCCGCCGACGACAGCCGCGAGCTGGTCCGCCGGACGGGGACGTGCGGGACGGCCGACCGGGAGTCGATGTCGATCAGGGCCTTCGTCGCACGCGATCTCGGTATAGGCGACGCCGAGGACGACGCACTGCCCGGCGCCCCGGCCGAACTCGTCACCGCCTCGGCCAGACGACGCTGACGCGACGCCGACGCTACAGGCCCCACCTCAGGGCACCCGGCGTACCTACTCGAACACCGCCCCACGGTGGTAGGGCGATCCCGGCTGCCCGCCGCAGCGGCCCCGCCGGCTCAGCCGAACAGCACCTCACCGATGGTGGTCCAGCCGAGCACCGAGTCGATGGCGAGGCCACAGAACACCACCGCCAGGTAGTTGTTGGACTGCAGGAACAGCCGCAGTGGTTTCACCGATTCGCCACGGCGCACACCCGCGTAGAGCTGGTGGGCCATCAGCAGGAACCAGGCGCCCGCGACCAGGGCGACGGCCGCGTAGATCACGCCGGTGGCCGGGACGAGTACCAGCGTGGTCAGCACCGTCAGCCAGGTGTAGATGACGATCTGCTTGGTGACCGTCTGCTCGGTGGCCACCACCGGAAGCATCGGCACCCCGGCCGCGCGGTAATCCTCCTTGTAGCGCATGGCCAGCGCCCAGGTGTGCGGCGGCGTCCAGAAGAAGATGACGCCGAACAGCGCGATCGCGGGCCAGCCGATGGTTCCGGTGACCGCCGACCAGCCGACTAGGGCAGGCATGCAACCGGCGGCGCCACCCCACACCACGTTCTGCGAGGTGCGGCGCTTGAGTCCGAGGGTGTAGACGAAGACGTAGAACAGGATCGTGGCGACCACCAGCACACCGCTGAGCAGGTTGGCCTGCCACCACAGCCAGGCGAACGAGCCGATGCCGAGCACCACGCCGAAGACGAACGCGTGCGAGGTGGGCACCGCGTCGCGGGCCAGCGGCCGCTTGGCCGTCCGCTTCATCACCTTGTCGATATCGGCGTCGGCCACGCAGTTGAGGGTGTTCGCGCTCGCCGCGCCCATCCAGCCGCCGAACAGGGTGGCGAGGATGAGGCGGATGTCGACGTGGCCGCGGTCGGCCAGCAGCATGGTCGGGATGGTGGCGACCAGCAGCAGTTCGATGACGCGCGGTTTGGTCAGCGCGATATAGGCCAGCGGCCGACGCACAAGCTTCGACAACGGGCCGTCACCGCTGATCCGACTCGCGAGCGCCGGTGCGGAATCGTGCGCGCCGCCGACCCCCGGCTGTTGACCGATCCGCACTTCTTCTCCTCGCACGCTGTGCATCGCATCCGGCTGTGGAACGAGCAGCGCGCAGCTGCGGCGCGGCCACTACTACAGACGATGGTAGACCCACGCCCCTACCGCCCCGACCCTCGCCCCCTGCCCCGACATGGTGCCGTTCACCCGGGGGTAACCGCCCGAACCCGGACTGAACAGCGGCAGTTCACGCGATCCGGCACCGCTTCGTGGTGGCGGCCACACTATCGGCGAGCTGCCCCGACTTCCCGGGCACCGACGACGGCGAGCGACCACGCCGATCCCGGCGGACCAGATCATCGGGGCGGGCCGGGCCGTGCGCCACGCCGCCGAGCGGCGGATTTCGGCTGGGTTCGTGCGCGGCCGGTCGCGGGCACAACTAGGGTGGTGGATACATCCGGCACGCGCTTTTCGGCGTTGCCGTACGTCATGCCACCGCCCACCCCGCCATCGTCGACGAAACCAATGTCAGGAGAACCTCGGTCGTGTCAGTGACAGACGACATCCGCGCCCTCACCCAGCCGAACCATCCGGCCGACTGGACGGACCTGGACACCAAGGCGGTCGACACGATCCGGGTGCTGGCCGCGGACGCGGTCCAGAACGCGGGCAACGGTCACCCCGGTACCGCGATGAGCCTCGCGCCGCTGGCCTACGTGCTCTACCAGCGCGTCATGCGCCACGACCCCACCGATCCGAGCTGGGCCGGCCGCGACCGCTTCGTGCTCTCGTGCGGCCACTCCAGCCTCACCCAGTACATCCAGCTGTACCTGGCCGGTTTCGGGCTCGAACTCGACGATCTGAAGAACCTGCGCAAGTGGGGCTCGCTGACCCCGGGCCACCCGGAGTTCCGGCACACCGACGGCGTCGAGATCACCACCGGCCCGCTGGGCCAGGGCCTGGCCTCCGCGGTCGGCATGGCCATGGCGGCCCGCCGCGAGCGCGGCCTGTTCGATCCGGATGCCGCGCCCGGCGCCAGCCCGTTCGATCACTTCATCTACGTCGTGGCCTCCGACGGTGACCTCGAGGAGGGCGTCACCTCCGAGGCGTCGTCGCTGGCGGGCACCCAGCAGCTGGGCAATCTGGTGGTGATCTACGACGACAACAAGATCTCCATCGAGGACGACACCACCATCGCCTTCACCGAAGACGTCGCCGCCCGCTACGCCGCCTACGGCTGGCATGTGCAGACCGTCGAGGGCGGCGAGGACGTCGTCGCGATCGAGGCCGCGATCGAGGCCGCCAAGGCCGAGACCGGCAAGCCGTCGATCATCGTGCTGCGCACCGTCATCGGCTACCCGGCGCCCACCAAGATGAACACCGGTGCTTCGCACGGCGCCGCGCTCGGCGGCGACGAGGTGGCCGCGACCAAGAAGATCCTCGGGTTCGATCCGGAGCAGAGCTTCCAGGTCGACGACGCCGTCATCGCGCACACCCGCAAGGCCATCGAACGCGGTCAGCAGGCGCATAAGGACTGGCAGCAGAGCTTCGACGCGTGGGCGCAGGCCAACCCGGAGAACAAGAAGCTGTTCGATCGGCTGGCCAACCGCGATCTGCCCGCGGGCTGGGCCGCGAATCTGCCCACCTACGAGCCGGATCCGGCCGGCATGGCCACCCGCAAGGCCTCCGGCAAGGTGCTCGCCGCGCTGGCGCCGGTGCTGCCGGAGCTGTGGGGCGGTTCGGCCGACCTCGCCGAATCCAACAACACCACCATGCCGGACGTACCGAGCTTCGGCCCCGAGTCGATCTCCACCGGTATGTGGAAGACCAGCCCGTACGGCCGCACCCTGCACTTCGGTGTGCGTGAGCACGCGATGGGCTCGATCCTCAACGGCATCGCGCTGCACGGTCCCACCCGCCCCTACGGCGGCACCTTCCTGGTGTTCAGCGATTACATGCGCCCGGCCGTGCGCCTGGCCGCGCTGATGCGCATTCCGGTCACCTACGTCTGGACCCACGATTCCATCGGTCTCGGCGAAGACGGCCCGACCCACCAGCCGATCGAGCATCTGGCCGCGCTGCGCGCCATCCCCGGCCTGAACGTGGTCCGCCCCGGCGACGCCAACGAGACCACCTACGCCTGGCGCACCATCCTCGAACGCGACAGCAGCGAGCACAGCTCGCATTTCTCCGTCTCGGAGATGCCGCATCAGGACGGCCCGTCGGCGCTGGCGCTGACCCGCCAGAACCTGCCGATCCTGGAGGGCACCAGCTACGAGGGTGTGGCCAAGGGCGGCTACATCCTGGCCGAGGCCTCCACCGGCACCCCGCAGGTGATCTTGATCGCCACCGGTTCGGAGCTCCAGCTCGCGGTCGCCGCGCGCACTACGCTGGAGGAGCAGGGTATCGGCACCCGCGTGGTCTCGATGCCGTGCGTGGAGTGGTTCGACGCGCAGGACAAGGCCTACCGCGACGAGGTGCTGCCGCCGTCGGTCGCCGCGAGGGTGACCGTCGAGGCCGGTATCGCGATGCCGTGGCACCGGTTCGCCGGTGACGCGGGCGAGATCGTCTCCATCGAGCACTTCGGCGCCTCCGCCGACTACAAGACCCTGTTCCGCGAGTTCGGCTTCACGCCCGAGGCCGTGGTGGCAGCCGCCCAGCGCACGCTCAGCAACGTGAAGGGATAAGTGCTCATGGCACAGAACGAGAACATCGCCGCCCTCAGTGCGGCGGGAGTGTCGGTCTGGCTCGACGATCTGTCCCGCGACCGGATCAACTCCGGCAATCTCGCGGAACTGATCGCGACCCGCGGCGTGGTCGGGGTGACCACCAACCCGACCATCTTCCAGGGCGCACTGAGCAAGGGCCACGCCTACGACGCCCAGGTCACGGCCTTGGCCGAGCAGGGTGCCGACGCCGACGCGGCCATCCGCACCATCACCACCGACGACGTCCGCGCGGCCTGCGATGTGCTTGCCCCGGTGTTCGAGCAGACCGGTGGCGTGGACGGCCGGGTCTCCATCGAGGTCGATCCGCGGCTGGCCTTCGACGCCGACAAGACCGTCGCCCAGGCGGTGGAGCTGTGGAAGATCGTCGACCGGCCCAACCTGTTCATCAAGATCCCGGCCACCGAGGAGGGCCTGCCCGCGATCACCGCGGTGATCGCCGAGGGCATCAGCGTCAATGTCACGCTGATCTTCTCCGTGGCCCGCTACCGCTCGGTGATGGGCGCCTACCTCGACGGTCTGCGCAAGGCGCGCACCGCCGGCCACGATCTGGCCTACATCCATTCGGTGGCCTCGTTCTTCGTGTCGCGGGTCGACACCGAGATCGACAAGCGGCTCGAGGCGATCGGCTCGCCGGAGGCACTGGCATTGCGCGGCCAGGCCGGTGTGGCGAATGCCCGCCTGGCCTACGCGGAGTACCAGGACGTCTTCGACGGCGGCGCGCACACCTCCACCTACAGCCACCTCGCGGCCATGGGGGCCAACCGTCAGCGGCCGCTGTGGGCCTCGACCGGGGTGAAGAACCCGGAGTACTCGGACACCATGTACGTGACCGAGCTGGTGGCCCCCAATACCGTCAACACTCTGCCGGAGAAGACCCTCGAAGCGGTCGCCGATCACGGCGAGATCCGTGGCGACACCGTCTCCGGCACCGCCGCGGCGGCGCAGGAGGTGTTCGACAAGCTGGCGGCCGTCGGCATCGACCTCGACGATGTGTTCGCGGTGCTCGAACGCGAAGGCGTCGACAAATTCGAGAAGTCGTGGGAGGAACTGCTTTCGGCCACCGCACAGGAGCTGTCCGCGGCCGGGGGTAACTGACCCAGATGGCCGGTACCGGGCACGCAGCGACCACGGCCGGGTGGCGTAACCCACTGCGCGACGGACGGGACAAGCGGGTACCGCGGATCGCGGGACCGTGCAGCATGGTGATCTTCGGTGTCACCGGCGATCTGTCCCGGAAGAAGCTCATGCCGGCCATCTACGATCTGGCGAACCGGGGGCTGTTGCCCCCGGGTTTCGCGCTGGTGGGTTTCGCCCGCCGCGACATGGGCGACGCCGATTTCGCCGACATCGTGCTGCAATCGGTGAAGGCGCACGCGCGCACCCCCTTTCGGCAGCAGGTGTGGGATCACCTGTCCGAAGGCATCCGGTTCGTCCAGGGCACCTTCGAGGACGACGCGGCCTTCGCGCAGCTGGCGGCGACGCTGGCGCGGCTGGACGCCGAACGCGGCACCGGCGGCAATCACGCCTTCTACCTGTCGATTCCGCCGGACATGTTCCCGGTGGTGCTCGATCAGCTCTCCGAGCACGGGTTGGCCAAGCCCGCGCAGGTGCAGGGGCGCACGCCGTGGCGGCGGGTGGTGATCGAGAAGCCGTTCGGGCACGATCTGGACAGCGCCCGCGAACTCAACGCGCTGGTCAACCGGGTGTTCCCGGAGGAGACGGTGTTCCGCATCGACCACTATCTCGGCAAGGAGACGGTGCAGAACATTCTGGCGTTGCGCTTCGCGAACCAGTTGTTCGATCCGATCTGGAACGCCAATTACGTCGACCACGTGCAGATCACCATGGCCGAGGACATCGGGCTCGGCGGGCGCGCGGGCTACTACGACGGGATCGGCGCGGCGCGCGACGTCATCCAGAATCATCTGTTGCAGTTGCTGGCGCTCACCGCGATGGAGGAGCCGATCAGCTTCGCGCCCAACCAGTTACAGATGGAGAAGATCAAGGTCCTCTCCGCCACCACCCTCGTCGAACCGCTGGACGAGACCACCGCGCGCGGTCAGTACGCGGCAGGCTGGCAGGGCGGTGAGCAGGTGGTCGGGCTACTGGACGAGGAGGGTTTCGACCCTGATTCGCGCACCGAGACCTATGCCGCGCTGACCCTGGAGGTCAACACCCGGCGCTGGGCGGGCGTGCCGTTCTATCTGCGCACCGGCAAACGGCTGGGCCGGCGCGTCACCGAGATCGCGGTGGTGTTCAAACGGGCGCCGCACCTGCCCTTCGACCAGACCATGACCGAGGAACTGGGGCAGAACGCCCTGGTGATGCGGATTCAGCCGGATGAGGGCATCACCATGCGGTTCGGGTCCAAGGTGCCGGGGACCGGGATGGAGGTGCGCGATGTCAACATGGATTTCAGTTACGGCGAGGCGTTCACCGAGTCCTCCCCCGAGGCCTACGAGCGGCTCATCCTGGATGTGCTGCTCGGGGTGCCGTCGCTGTTCCCGGTGAACGCGGAGGTCGAATTGTCCTGGAGCATCCTCGATCCGGTGCTGGATCACTGGGCGGCGAACGGCAAACCCGAACAGTACGAGGCCGGCACCTGGGGACCCGAATCGGCCGATGAGATGCTGGCCCGCACCGGCCGGGAATGGCGGCGCCCGTGATCGTCGACATGCCCGACACCACCACCGGCGAAGTCACCAAACGGCTGGTGAAGCTGCGTGAGAGCAACGGTGTGATCACCATGGGCCGGGTGCTCACCCTGGTGGTGTGCACGCTGGACAGCTCCGAGGCCGAGGACGCGATCGACGCCGCCAACGACGCCAGCCGTGAACATCCCTGCCGGGTGGTCGTGCTGGCGCGCGGCGACCGCGACGCCGAGACCCGGTTGGACGCCCAGATCCGCGTCGGCGGGGACGCGGGCGCGGCCGAGGTGATCGTGCTGCGGTTGCAGGGGCAACTGATCAATCACGAGAGCAGCGTCGTCATCCCGTTCCTGCTGCCGGACACACCGGTGGTGGCGTGGTGGCCGCGTGGAGCGCCGGAGTACCCGTCCAAGGATTCGGTGGGCCGGTTGGCCGCCCGGCGGATCACCGACGCCACCTTCGCGGCCGATCCGCAGGCCACCATCAAGAAGCGCAGCCATTCCTACGCCTCCGGCGATACCGATCTGGCGTGGAGCCGGATCACCTATTGGCGTGCGCTGCTCGCGGCCGCGATGGACGAGCCGCCGTTCGAGCCGGTCGAATCGGTGACGGTGTCGGGACTGCGCGACGAACCGGCCCTCGACATCCTGGCCGGTTGGCTGGCCGGGCGCCTGCACTGCCCGGTATACCGGCGCACCGGGGAGCTGCGGGTGGAACTGCATCGGCCCACGGTGTCGATCGGCATCACCCGCCCGCAGACCGGTGTCACCGCCACGCTCACCCGCACCGGGGAACCGGATCAGCGGATCGCGTTGGCGCGCAGGGAAGCTCGGGACTGCCTCGCCGAGGAGCTGCGCCGGCTCGACGCCGACGACATCTATGCCGAGGCACTGGCCGGCATCGAAAGGGTGACCTATGTCCAGTAGCACCGATTCGCAGTTCCCCGGCGATACCGTCGAGGTGCATCCCGACGCCGACGCGCTGGTGACGGCGGCGGCGAAACGGTTCGTCGGCGTGGTGGTGGCGGCCCAGGCCGAGCGCGGCTCGGCGTCGGTGGTGCTCACCGGCGGCGGCACCGGCATCGACCTGTTGACGAAGGTCCGCGAGACGCCCGGCGACATCGACTGGTCGCGCCTGGATGTGTTCTGGGGCGATGAGCGGTTCGTCCCGGCGGGCGATGCCGAACGCAACGACCGGCAGGCCCGCGAGGCGCTGCTCGATCATGTGGCGGTAGATCCGCACCGGGTGCATCCGGTGGCGACCTCCGATGGCGAATACCCCGACCCGGTGGCCGCGGCGGCCGAGTACTCCGCCGCCGTACATGCCCACCTCGCCCAGCACGGTGCCTTCGACCTGCATCTGCTCGGGATGGGCGGCGAGGGCCACATCAATTCGCTGTTCCCCGATACCGATGCGGTGCGCGAGGAACACGAACTGGTCGTCGCGGTGACCGACTCCCCCAAGCCGCCCCCGGTGCGCGTCACCCTGACCTTGCCCGCGATCCGGCACGCCCGGCACGTGGTGCTCGTGGTGGCCGGTGGGGCGAAGGCCGATGCCGTCGCGGCCGCGCTGGCCGGCGCCGAACCGGTCGACATCCCCGCCGCCGGTGCCTCCGGTTCGGAGTCGACCACGTGGATGCTCGACCGGGCCGCAGCCGGCTCGCTGCGGTAACGGTCGCGCGCTACCGCACAGCTTCGGACCCGCGCTCGCTCAAATAGTGATGTGCCCGTGCGGATAGCTCGACGTCAGCCGGGCGAAGTCGGCGCCGGAGACGTGCACGAGGGTGCTGTGGTCGCCGCCCTCGAAGTAGATGTCCTCGCGCTGGTCGAGTTGGTCGTCGACCACGCAGGGCACGTGGTAGGGCTCGGCGACCACGGGGATGGCGCCGGTGTCGCAGTCCGGGAACAGTGCCGAGGCCTCCGCCTCGGACGCCAGCCGCACCTTTTCGCCGACCACGTCACCGGTCTCGGCCAGATCGATGAGGCGGTTCGACGGAAGCACGGCGACCATATAGCCGCCGTCCTTCTTCAGCACGACCCCTTTGGCCAGCTGCCGGCCGGGGATGTGCCCGGCCTGTGCGGTTCGGGCCGATGTCGATGTCCTGTCGTGTGTGCTCACGTCGTAGTGGACGTGCAGCCCGTCGAGATACTCCCGCATGCTCGTGGCGATGCCCATGATCGTTGCCTCCGTACGTGATGGCTCTTCGACGACCACTGCGGCGGAACCGGCCGACGGAGGAGTCCCTGCCCTCCGGCAGGTCACTTCCGCGCCGTGGGGCGGGGTTGAACAGGGAAAATAATACTCTTGTCCGGCGTCGCCGCCCTCGCCGAAATCGCATAGCCCGCCTGCTCCCCGGCCCGGCGCCGACGGTGCGGCCCCGCGCGGCGCGGGCAGCAGGACGCCGGACGGTCGTAGGCTGGCGATCATGACCTGTGACATCGAGCGGTCGCAGCGCTCGGTGATGAGCGCGCGGGACATCGGCGGGGCGCGGGGATGAGTGAGCAGGAGCTCGAGCAGCGGTTCCGAGCCGCGGTGCGGGCGGCCGTGCCCGGGGTGAAGCGGGCTCCCGAGGAGATGGTGGCTCCTGGGATCAGCGCCGGTGGGTGCGTGGAGCTGTTCGATTCGCAGGTGACGAGTCGGCAGCTGGATCTCGCGGCTCGGCGGCTGGGTCGGGCGGGGCTCGGTTACTACAGCATCGGATCCTCGGGGCATGAAGGGAACGCGGCGTTGGCGATGGCGACGCGGGTCGATGATCCGGCGTTGCTGCACTACCGGTCGGGCGCGTTCTTCGTGCAGCGGGCGCGGCAGGTGGACGGGCTGGATCCGGTCCGGGAGGTGTTGCTCGGCGTTGTCGCGGCGTCGGCGGATCCGATCTCCGGGGGTCGGCACAAGGTGTTCGGCAGCAAGGCCGCGGCGGTGATCCCGCAGACCTCGACCATTGCCTCACACCTGCCTCGCGCGGTGGGGTTGGCGTTCGCGCTCGACCGTGGCGTACGGCTCGGCGTCGCGCGGGAATGGCCGCGGGATGCGGTGGTGCTGTGCACTTTCGGCGACGCGTCCGCCAATCATTCGACCGCGACGGGCGCGATCAACGCCGCCGTGCACACCGCGCATCTCGGTGTGGGTCTACCGATCCTTTTCGTCTGCGAAGACAACGGCATCGGCATCAGCGTGCCGACGCCACCGGACTGGATCGCCACCGCCTACGGTCAGCGGCGGGGCCTGCGGTATTTCGACGCCGATGGGTGCGATCTGCTCGACGCCTTCACCACCGCGAACGATGCTGTGCATTGGGTGCGCACGCACCGCGCCCCGGCTTTCCTGCGCTTGCGCACGGTGCGCCTGCTCGGACACGCCGGTTCCGATGTCGAAACCGCCTACCGAGCTCCCACCGCGATCGCCGCCGACGCCGAGTGCGACCCGGTCGCCGCCACCGCGCGCATGCTGATCACCATCGGAATCTGTACCCCCGATGAGGTTCTGGCTCGATACGACGCGATCGCCGGACGGGTCGCCGAGGTGGCGGAAGATCTCGCGAAGGCCCCGAAGCTCGCTTCCGCGGCACAGGTGATGGCGCCGCTCGCGCCGGCGCATCCCGACCTGGTGCAGGCCGACGTCGAGCGAAGTACCGGCGCGGCTGTGGCCACCGGCCCGGCCGAACATCTCCCGCTGACTCTCGCGCAGGGCATCAACCACACCTTGCGCGCCCTGCTCGCCCGCGACAGCGACCTCCTGGTGTTCGGGGAGGACGTCGGCCGCAAGGGCGGGGTCTACGGCGTCACGAAGGGGCTGCGCAAGGATTTCGGGGCGCGGCGCGTATTCGACACGCTGCTGGATGAGCAGAGCGTGCTCGGCACCGCGCTCGGCGCCGGGCTCGCCGGTTTCGTGCCGATCCCGGAAATCCAGTACCTGGCGTACGTGCACAACGCGCTCGACCAGTTGCGCGGTGAGGCTGCGACCTTGCAGTTCTTCTCCGATGGCCGCTACCGCAATCCGATGGTGGTGCGGGTCGCCGGGCTGGGGTATCAGCGCGGTTTCGGCGGCCACTTCCACAACGACAATTCCGTCGCCGCGCTCCGCGATATCCCCGGCCTCGTGGTGGCGGTACCCGCCCGTGCCGACGATGCTGCCGCGCTGCTGCGCACCTGTGTGTCGGCGGCGAGGGTGGACGGGCGGGTGTGTGTCATCATCGAGCCGATCGCCCTCTATCACCGCCGTGACCTGTACGAATCCGAGGACGGCGGCTGGCTCGCCCCGGCGAGCGCACCCTGGCATGTGCCGATCGGCCGGGCCAGGACCTACGGCGACGGTGCCGATCTGACCATCGTCACCTTCGGCAACGGCGTGCCGATGAGCGTGCGTGTCGCGCGCAGGCTGGCCGCGCGTGGCGTGGACGCCAGGGTCGTCGATGTGCGCTGGCTGGCCCCGCTCCCCCACGACGATCTGCTCCATCACGCCGCGATCACCGGCCGAGTGCTGGTCGCCGACGAGACCCGGCGCAGCGGGGGCGTCTCCGAATCGGTGTTCGCGGCCCTGCTCGACGCCGGATTCACCGGTCGCATCGCCCGGGTGACCAGCGCCGACAGTTTCGTTCCGCTCGGGCCGGCCGCGAGCACGGTCCTGCTCGACGACACCGCCATCGAGGCCGCCGCCCTCGAACTCGTCTCTCGCTGACGGGTGGGTGGGCACGACGCGCCGACCGGTAAGCGATTGCACCGAATAACGATTCGCGAGCCGCCCACGGGAAATACTCTCGACAGCGACAGCGAACCGCGGGAGGTACACCGATGACGACGACGTCGATGCTCGGCGAAGTGCGGCCGGAACACGATTGCCCCGACGAGCTGGTACTTCTGCACTACCTACGGTCGTTCCGGCATCCTGTGCTCGGGGTGTGGGCGGCCTGCACCGAGGCCCGCCAGCTCGTGCGCTGGTTCGGAGCGGTCTCGGGCACCGGCACCGACCTCGTCATCGAACCCGACGACGGTCCCGTCCCCGGCCCCCTCACCGTGCACATCGATCACTGCTCGGCACCGAACGAACTCCACGCCCGGATCGACGGTGACGGCGCCCTCGAGCTGCGTCTGAGCCAGGTCGGCGTGGTGACCAACCTCGAACTCGTCCGCCGCCACGTCCACCCCGACGATGCCGCGAAGGTCGGCCCCCGCTGGCAATACCTGCTCGACCGTTTCACTGCCTACCTGTGTACTCAGCCGATGCCGAAGTGGCGTGATTACACCGATTTGGCCACCGAATACCGCTGACGGCGGCGTGGTCGCAGCGGACCCCACCCAATCGGGTCAGGTGGGGTTGCCGAAGCCTTCGATGCCGAGTTTTTCGCCGATGGCGGCGAGGGCTTCGACGACGGTGCGGCCGCCAAGGGCTTCCCAGCCGGGGAAGTCCGCGCCTCGGGAGGTGTCGGGGCCGGCGACCTGGTCGAGGGTGAGGCCGACGTGTTTGTCGAGGTAGTGCAGCAGGGTGCCGACGGTGACGGTGTCGCCTCGGTAGTTGGTGAGGGTTTCTTCGAGGAAGGACATGTCAGCTCCATTCGCGTACTTGGTAATTGCCGCCGAGAAGACGTCCCAGGGGAAGTTCGGGCCGACGTCGGTGTGCGAGCCGACGCCGAGCCCTTCGGTGACCGCGTAGTGGTCGGCGATGCCGGGCCGTCCGGCGCCGAGTTCCGCGGGTGAGATGATGCGCGCCGGGAAGCCGTATCGACGGCTGTCCTGCACTGCCAGGTAGGCGGCGACGTCGATGGCGCGCCCCATGTTGTCCAGCCACTGCTGCCGCGACCAGGCCGCGCGGCTGCCGGCGAAGCACAGGTTGATCGAACGATTGTTGGCGTCGAGCACCGACCAGGACGCGACGTCGGTGTCGATGACGTCCACCACGGTCACCGAATTGTCGATGGTGTAGTGGTAGGAGACGCCGCTGTTCGGGTTCTGCAGGTAGTTCGCCAGCGATTCGGCGGTGCCGTTGCCTTCCTGGGTGTGCAGCAGCCACCACAGCACCGGCGCGCCTTCCCGGGAGTGCCAGTTCGGGGACACGCCGATCTCGTTGATCTCACGGAACTCGGGGGCGGGCGCCGAGCTCGCCAGCGACCACTGCCCGAAATCGGGTTTCAGCACCGTGTTCACATCGACGGTCACTCCTCCCACTTGTCGGGCGTCGATCTCGATCTGGTGCATGTGCGCGGCGGGATGGCCGACATTGAGGGCCGGGTCACCGGACCAGTTGTGTTGCCAGAACCACCGGGCGACATCGTCTTCCAGCGCCCATTCGATGCAGCGGGCATTGCCGTACATGCCGGTCCATTCGAGTCCGACCACACTGGCCCAGCCGCGCAGGAACGGCGCGATCAGGTCGTTCCACTGTTGCAGGGTGGGGTTGGCATCGACCGGCGCGTAGATCGGTCGTCGCGGCGGTCCGCCGGCCTCGGTGTGGTAGCGCATGGCGATCTGCGCGTGGTGGACTCCCGCGTCGTAGCCGCCCAGCCAGTCGGAGGTGTCGCCTTTGCCGTACTGGTAGTTGGAGACGATTTCCAGCCCGTATGCGCGCAGTGCGTCGCAGTAGTCGCGGCGGAGGGGTTTGGCGCCGAAGTTGGTGCCCGGCCGGGATTCTGAGAAGTAGCCGATCACGCCGGCGTATCCGGCGTCCACGATCGCCTGCGGGTCGATCAGGCTCGCTGAGAAGTCCAGCAGTTGCATAACCGTCTCCTTGCTTCTCGTCGAACCGAACTGTGATGACGGTGGAGCTGGGTGGACGCCACTCGACGGCCGGGAAGAGCAGCCGAGCAGCGCCGGGTCGAGCTCTCCGGCATTACCGCAGGTGAAACTCACTCACGGCCCACCGCCGCGCCTACGGGTACTTCCGGCATCGCCCTGCACTGCCACCGGGGTATCCCGTCGAGATACCCACAAAACACGTGACGCTGGGGATACGCTGGGCCCGAACAGTTTTCCTGGTGGCGGGTCGCACCCTCAACGATACGAGGTGCGCGCCGATCACGGCTGGGATTTGCCACATCGTATCCAGATGGCAGTGCGGCCGTTCTGACCATGAGACCATCGGTGTTGCCCGAGCACGGTTCTCCGGCGTCAGCCGATCAGATCACCGGCCCGTGGCGCCGGGCGGGTGCGCGCCGAATCGCCCGCTCGGAGCGCAACGAACGACCCGACGCCGCCCAGCTGATCACTGCTGACTCGAATGTCAGGAGGACCGATCGAACCTGCCCGCTGCTATGCCGGTCAAGAAGGCATCCCATTCGCCCGGACCGAAGACCAGGGCGGGGCCGGTGGGATTCTTCGAGTCACGGAGGCCGACCTCGCCGGAGCCGAGATGGGCGATCTCGACGCACTCCTTGCTTCCGGTGCTGCGGGAGCTCTTGAACCAAACAGCTTCAGACAGATCGACTTTCACGCTGCACGCTCCTTGAGAATCGACTCGATGAGACTGCGAGTATCCCGCTCGTCCAACGCTACCCGACCAATATCGGTGTATGCCGCGCGATAGGTCTCGATCTCCAGCGGCTTGTCCAGGTAGAGGTCGCCCGTGAAGCCCTCGATGAACACCACCGGCGGTTCACTCAGCGCGGGATTCAGGTGCTCAGGAAACTCGATGAACACGAAGTCCTTGTTGATCAGCCCGGCATGGCTCGGCGTGCCCAGCCTGGCCACCCGGATCGACACGTTCGGCAGTTCCCCGGCCTCGAGAAGCCGCTCCAGCTGAGCGGCCATGACCTCAGGGCCGCCCACTTGGCGCAGCAACACCGACTCGCACAGGAGCGCGGAGAAGGCGAAGTTGTCCGAGTCGCGGAGTCGACTCTGCCGCCGTTCGAGCAGCGCGATCTCGCGCGTGAAGTCGATACGCTGACGCTGCGTCTTCGCGATATCCCACACGGCGTGCCGGTAGTCGGCGGTCTGCAACAGTCCCGGGACCAGGGTCGATTGCCATGTGATCGTTCTGCGCGCCGACTGCTCGAGGCTCACGTACACCTCGACCTCTGGGACCATCGCGTCGACATATGACTGCCACCAGCCCTCCTTCTTGGTTTCCTCCGCCAACCACAGCAACTCGCGCCGCTCCTCCGCGCTCGACTCGTACAGATCACAGAGTGCGTTGATGACCATCCGCTTCACTTCACTGCTGCGACCGGTCTCCAAGCGCCACAGCGTCTGTGTGCCCATCTGAACCCGGCGCGCAGCGAGTGCACGACTCAGTTCGCGTGACTCACGCAATTGGACCAACCGCCGTCCGAGCACTCGTCGCGGCAGGGTCGAAGGACTCGATTCCACGGGCACGAACATCACCTTTCGTTAGCTTCGCTCACCGTCATGTCAACTCAGATGGAACGGTCATTTAACTCGGAGCAACCGGTCCAGGTGGATCAAATTCATTGTGCGCCAATTGCATACAGACACGCCAACAACACGAAATCTCGGTGTTTACTTACTGCGTGTCCGGCGGTGAATAGGACAGCGCGTCGCGGCCGATGCCCCTCCGTACGGCGCGCCGGGTCCGCACCGCGCATTCGGTGATACCGCCGGGCACTTTCCTTCATCCGTGTTTCGACAGTTGAGAGGTGCAACGATGTTCGGAGATCCCGTGCTCGATCATCAGCGGGTGTCGTCCATGACCGTGGGCGAGGCGCATCGGGTGATGCAGGTGCACATCGACTGCCTGGTCTCGGTCTGTGCGGTCAAGCAGCAGGCGAAGGCGCGGCTGGTCGCGGATCGCCGCATGGTTCCCGCCGACCGTCCGCATATGGGTTTCTGAACCACGCATCCGGAGGCACTCGTGAGCACGACGCTGCCGCGACGAATCCCCGGCCGGTCCGGGGGCCCGTCGCCGAAACAGCCGCTGAACTGCCCGATCATCACCGATACTCGAACATTGACCCGGTTCGCCGATGCCCTGCGCAACTGGCAGCCCGACGCCGAGAACAGGAGCCGAGGCCAGTGAACGAGCACCCGCACACCGACCGAGCGACCGCCGCGCGACTGCGCTTCCTCACCGTGCGCGCCCGCCGCGCCGGCTACCAACTCATCCCCGTTCCGGACGAGGATCAGTGGGCGTTGCTCGATGCGGCCGACGGCGTCGAGTTGTTCCGCGCAGACCGCCTGGACGGCATCGAAAAGTACTTGAGCGAATAACCCGACCTAGGCGATCCACCGTCGAACCGTGCTGAATATTCCGCGCGGAATATTCCCTTCGGTATTCACTGCGAACTACCTGGCGACAATACTTTTCGCGCCCGTTCGGCACTACCGATTCCCGCTGTCCCGCCGGGTATCCACCGCCCGATTTCACATATCGCGTCATGCCCACATGCCCTCGACAAAGGCCACTTTCCATGACTCGCAGTCAATTCGAATATCTCACTCTGCAAACTTCGCGCGATTCCGCGCCTCCGAGCCCCCGCCGCCGCGCGTTCCCGACCGGTCGAAGACGACGACCTGTACTACCAGCAGCGCAACGAGCGTGGGTGGTTGGTGGAGATCGAGCAGCCGACCGTGCCGATCACCTGCTTCATCCTCAACGGACCCAGCGGTCTCCGGCAGCAGGCCCGAGAACCGCACTGACGATCCCTCCGACCTCGGATTTGGTGAGGTAGTGCGTCGCATCGTGCGGTTTGGCCCCGTTGTCGACCAGGGGCGCGGTGACCGGTAGGACAGTGGAACCGGCCGCGGCCGGGAAGAGTTCGGCGAGATCGATGCGGGCAGCGACGAGATCATCGCGGTCGACGAGGTTGTCCCATCGGGTGACCGCCACAGGAACAGTGGGTGGCGCTGGCCGCAGGAGGTCATAGACGACGGTGCGCAGCCCCAGCGGGGAACCCAAGGTGAGCAGCGCGACCGGATGCTCGCAGTGGTGCAACGCTTCATAGGCGACCACCGAACCCAGCGAATGACCGATCACCAACCGGGTGTCCGGACCGATCTGCGTGCGCACCCGAGACTGCGCCTCGGCGCGCACCCGTTCATCGCCGAGGTACCGGGTGACCTGCGACAAAGCGCGCCACACAGTGCGGCCGGCCACCCCGACGCCGAGCGGTGCGAACCAGCGAAGGGCCGCCAACCCGTTCAACACCGGACGCAGCGCCGAACGCGCTCCCTGCGCTTCACCGTGCGGATCGAGTTGCCCGAGCCGGCGCGCAGCCTCAGCGCGATCACGCGGATCCGCCGCGAATGCCGCCGCATTCTCGAGCAACGCTCGGGCGAGGCTCTCGGTGAGCTCCGCTGCGACATCGTCGCCGGGATCGGATGACGGGCCGCCCTGTGCGCCCGCGCTGAGGAAGAGATCGCCGTAGTAGGCCATGCGGGTGTCGATGCGGCCGTCGGCCCGGTGCCGCCACAACAGATCCGCCAACGCATGAGCACCGCTGGTCCGGACGCCGCCGGCGAGCGCGGGCAGCCACGCGGCTTCCAAGGTGTCGGCGGAGTACTGCTCCTGCGCGATCCCGTGCACGAGCACGATCGTTGCCATCGCCAGTCCCTAACGAGCCAGATGAATGGATTCGGTTGTGCCGCAGCACCCCCGGCGTTCATAGTGGCATAGTGGCGAATCGGGTAGCGCTGATCGTGGGATCGCAATGCGCCGCGCTGCCCCCGCGGAACTTCTTCGAAGAACTGGCCACCGAGTTCCACTCCGCCGTGACCCGGCGAGGCGGCTGGCAACCGGTGATCGACACCGGGCTGGTGCTGAATCCCACCGTCACGGAGCTGAAAACGGCGATCAAGCGGGCATTCGCAACAGCCGACGCGTCGAACGCAACCCTGCTGCTGTTCTTTCTCGGGCACGGGACATCCTCTGGCACCGCCGATTTTCGCCTGCTGGCCCAGGACTCGCCGGCGCGAGGCGCGGACTCCGACACCGCCATCCATCTGACACAGACCGTCAGGGAACGCCTCGGCGAATACCCGTCGCTGGATGGACTCATCGTGCTCGTGGACGCCTGCGAGGCAGGCGAAGCCGTGGCGGGCGCGGGATCGCGCTGGCCGGAGATGCTGGCCGTGGATGGCCGATTCGAACTGCTGGTCGCCTCGGGCGACCACAACGCCTACGACGGATGCTTCACCCGCACCCTCCTCGACATGTTCGACGCCGGAATGCCGACCGCCGGCTCGCAGCTGCTGTGCGCGGACTTCGTCGACGCACTGGCTCAGCGATGCCCGAGGCAGATCCCACACCACACCTCCCACACCCGAGGCTCGCCGATCCGGACGAACCCCGGCGACCGGGGGCTGTGGCTGGTGCCCAACCAAGCGCTGCATCGCCATGCCGTCACCGGCCACGCAGCGGCGGGGTTCGTCGATCAGCTCACCACCGCAGTGCTGATCACCACCACTGTCCGCGAGGCGCTCCAGGCCATACTGGATGCCCGGCCCGCGCCCCTACGGTTGGTGCACGGTCCCGCCGGCGCAGGCAAATCAACAGTTCTGTCGCTGTTGATCCGCCCGAATCTCGTGGACGAGCTGGACATCAACGAAAAGTACGTCACCGCCGCGGTCTTCCTCGACATCACCAGCACCCTCGATTCGCTCACCGCCGGCATCGTCGACCAGCTGCACGGCAGAGTGCCCGGCTACACCGCCGCACGTGAGGCTGCGCAGAACGAACTCACCAGTGCGGAGCGAGCGAACCTCACCGGTTTCGACGTCGACATCGCGCGTGCATTGCGCCGCTGCCCGCGACGCGTCACCGTCGTCATCGACGGCCTCGACCAGCCCGAGCCGGGGGCGCGAAGCATCATTGTCGCAGCCATCCGGCAACTGACGACGGACCACCCGGACCGGCCGCCTGTGCATGTCATCGCGGGCGTCCGCACAGGTACCGAGCCCGACACCGGCGACGAACTGCGTCACGCTACCCGTATCCATGTCGCCGCCCCGACCCGCACCGACCTGCAGGATGCCCTCGCCGCCAGAGGGATCCGCGATGCTTCCGCAACGCTCGACCACCTGGTGGAAGCCCTCGATGCCGGCGGCTGGCTCCTCGGAAGGCTGCTCACCGAAATCGCCGCCGAGGACGAAGGCGCCCTGCCCGGGCAGGCCGGTCTCAGCGAGCTCATCAAGGTCAGACTGGAGATCGCCGAACGCCGTTGTGCCGATCGGGGCGTCCTCGACACCACCATACGGATCCTGCTCGCCGCCGGAATCGGGCCGAGCCTGCCGATTCCGGTGCTCCGATCGGCACTGCCGGCCCTCGGGGCCGACCTGCCGCTGGCGCGAATCCGAGACCTGCTCGTCGAGCTGGGTTCGCTCATCGCTCGTGGGCGCCCTGGCCTGCCGGAAGAAACGGTCGGCATCATCCACTCCGAATTCGCGTCCGCGTTGACCGGTGTCCTCGGGCCCCGCGGTTCCGACGACAGGCGCATCCATCGCGCGATCATCAGTGCGCTCGAAACTCAGCTCGACGCACCGGATGCCGTGCCCACAGCTGCGATCGCCGCCTACGCGCGATCATCGCTGCCACGCCACCACCTCGCGGCGGGCGACTCGGCGGCCGCGCTTGCGGCGTTGTCCCTGGCCGATACCGACCGGGCCGCCGACAATCACCAGCGCTGGGCAGCATGGTTGCCGGAGTTCGAGAAGGCGCTGGGAGCCGACCATCGCGACACTCTCCGACTCCGCGCGGGGATTGCCACATGGCTCGGCGACAGCGGCCATGTCGCCGCCGCCGTGGCGCGGTTCGGCGCTGTGCTGGCCGCGCAGGAGCGCGTTCTCGGCCGGGACCATCCGGATACCCTCGATACCCGCGGTGAACTGGCTCAGTGCAGCGGTGACGCCGAAGCGGCCGTCGCGCAGTTGACAGCGCTGCTGACCGATCGGTTGCGGGTGCAAGGCCGCGATCATCACGCCACCGTCGCGACGATCCGAGCTCTGGCATGGTGGCGCGGCCGTTCCGGGGATTACACCGGCGCGCTCGGCGATCTCGACGCTCTTCTCGATACCCGTCTGCGGGTGCTCGACCCGCTGCACCCCGAGATCTTGTCCCTGCGCGGTCTCGTCGCGTCGCTGCACGGCAAGAGCGGACAGCCCGAACAGGCTGTGCGCGGCTTCACGACGCTACTGGCCGACCGGACGGCTTCACTCGGGCCGGACCATCCCGACACTCTCACGACGAGAAGCGATCTCGCCTACTGGCTGGCCCGTACCGGTGACGTCGACAGCGCGGTCGGCCACTACCGCATCCTGCTCGAACAACGGCAACGGGTGCTCGGGGCCGAGCATGCCGACACTCTGCGGACACGCGCCAGCCTCGCCTTCTGGCACGGGGCGAGCGGTGACCCGCAGGGAGCCGTAGCGGAGTACCGGCAGCAGGTTTCGCAGCGGCGCCGGATCCTCGGGCCCAATCACCCGAAAACGCTGCTCGCGCAGGAGAATCTGGCCGCATGGCTTGGTCTCGTCGGCGATACCGAAGGTGCGGTGACCGAATACGAAGCGCTGCATGTGCGGCGCCTGCGGCTTCTCGGCCCGGACCACCCGGACACTCGCCAGGCCGAGCGCGGCCTCACGTTCTGGCGCGAGGCCAGGTAGACAGCATCGCCGGGCGCTGTGGTCGCCGGTGCGGGGTGGCGGCCCGGCTCCGGCCCGAACCCCGTCGACGGCGACGACCTGCACTACCAGCAGCGCAACGAGCGAGGTTGGTTGGTGTAGATCGGTAATATCGACGAACAGTTCTGTAGCTAGACGGGGGGATGTCGATGTCCGACGCACAGCCGGTGCAGGTTCAGCCCGACGAATTGCGCACCCACGCCTCGAATGTCGAGGGCTTGAACGGGCCGATGGGGCAGGCGGTGGAGGCTGCCAAGGCCGTCTCCGCGCCGTCGGATGCGTTCGGGAAGTTGTGCGCGTTTCTGCCGCCGTTGTTCGTCGATTCGGTGGAGACCGAGGGGATCACCGCGTTGGAGACGGCGGTGACGGCCTTGACCGAGGACGCGGCGAAGCTGCGGGCGGCGGCGGATTCGTTCGCCCAGGCAGATGATTCGAATTCGGCGGCGGTGCGGGCGGCCGGTAGTGGGGTGTCGCAGTGACCGGTTTTGCTGGACTGGTCTCGCGTGATTGGCGCGCGGCCGGGGCGCTCGCCGTGCCATCTTCCGCCGGTCACGGGGAGTCGCAGTGACCGACACGCAGTCGAACCCGCTGATCGCCGCCCCCGAGGATTCCACCGAGTGGTATTCCGGGGTCACGTTGTTCGAGTCGGTCGCCGATGTCGGTGATGCGATCTCGTCGGGGTCGTGGATCGAGGCCGGGGTCGGGATCGCGGCCGCCGGGCTCGAGGTCGCCTCGATGGTGGTGGATCCGTTCGGGACGCTGGCCGGGTTCGGTGTCGGTTTCCTGATCGAGCACGTCGAGCCGTTGCAGGATGCGTTGGATTGGGTGGCCGGCGACCCCGATCAGATCACCGCGTATGCCAAGACCTGGGAAAACGTCGCCACCCAGGTCAGTGCGGCTGTCGACACCCACAAGCAGGCGGTCGCGGCGGATATCGCGAATTGGTCGGGAGCGGCGGCGTCGGCGTATCGGGCGCGGGCCGCGGAAACCTCCGATGCACTGGCGGCAGCCGCCGCGGCGGCAACAGCGGCATCGCAGGCGATCGAGATGGCCGGCGGGATCGTGGCGGCGGTGCGGATGACGGTGCGCGACATCGTCGCCCAAACCGTGGGCCGGCTGGCGGTCTGGGCCGCCGAGGCGGTGTTCTCCCTCGGCACCGCCACACCGATCATCGCCGCCCAGGCAGCGACATATGTGGCGAAGACGATGGCCACCATTGCGCGGCTGTTCTCCAAGGTCGCCTCCACCTTCGCCAAACTGAAACCACTGCTGGCGAAGCTGAAGGATGCGTGGAAGGCCATCACGAAGGTCCTCGGCAAAACCGGAAAGAACAGCCCGAGCAGCACGAAGAAAACCTCCACCGACACCACCACCGCCTCGACCGACACCCCGACCAAGCCGAAGGACACCGACACTCCGAGCAAGCCGGGCGACAAATCTCCCGACACCAGCACGGCCTCCACCGAAACACCCTCCAAGACCGGTGATCCGGAACGCACTCCAGATCAACCGGGCAAACCGCAGGACCAGGCCAAAGCCGACGACGGCGTCGGCGACAAGGCCACCGAAGGCGGGCCGAAGAACACCCAGGACGCCAAGGACGTCACCGAATGTAACGACCCCGTCGACGTCGCGACCGGTGAATTCCTGCTCCCGGAAACCGATCTCGAACTGCCCGGGGTGCTCCCGCTGGTGTTGCTGCGGCGGCACCGTTCGAGCTACCGGTTCGGGCGCTGGTTCGGCCCGTCCTGGTCGGCGACCCTGGACATGCGCGTCGTCGTCGAAGACGACACCGTCACCTTCATCGGCGAACACGGCCTGCTGCTGGTCTACCCGCACCCCGAAGTCGGTAAGCCGGTCCTGCCCCGCAACGGCGGCCAACGCTGGCCGATGTCACGCACCGAGGCCGGCGGCTACCGCGTCTACGACCCCGACCGCGAACTCACCTGGCACTTCACCCCCGCCCCCGCCCTCGGCGGGCTCGATGCGCTCCTCGGCAACTACGCCATCTCCGCGATCACCGACCGCCACCACAATCGCATCCGCTTCCACTACGACCGCGACGGCGCACCCGTCGAAATCACCCACACCGGCGGGTATCGGGTGCGGGTGAGCACCGAGGATGGGCGCGTCACCGCACTCGCGGTCGTCGGTCCTGCAACCACCACCGATGCGGGCCCCGCCGACACCGGTAGCGCCACTACCGACACGAGCCCGGGTGCCGCCACGCACCGTGGGCACGCCCAACCCGGCGCAGCCCACGACAGTGGCGGGGCCAGAGGTGAGTCCCTTGAAACCGGCGCAGACCGTAGCGGCGGCGATCCCGGCGGCACTGACCCCACCGACTACGACAGTCACGCCCGCGGCGCCAACAACTACAGCGCCAGCACCAGCAGCAGCAGCGGCGGCAGCACCACCAGCAGCGACAGCAGCAGCACCACCAGCAGCGGCGGCACCACCAGCAGCAGCGGCAGCACCACCAGCAGCGACAGCAGCAGCAGCAGTAGCGGCAGTAGCGGCAGTAGCAGCGACAGCGACAGCGACAGCGACAGCGACAGCGACAGCGAGATCCTCACGCAGGTGCGGGCTTTCGCCTACGAGGCCGGTGAGTTGGTGTCGGTCACCAACGGTGTCGGCGCCACCACCCACTACTCCTACGACGACGCCCATCGCCTGACCGGCTGGACCGATTCCAACGGCAACCGCATGCTCAACACCTACGACACCGAAGGCCGGGTCGTAGCCCAGCACGGCAACTCAAACATCCTCAACGCCACCTTCGACTACTTCACCACCCCCGACGCCACGACCCACCGCACCATCCACACCGATTCCCTCGGCGCGGCAACCACGTTCATCTTCAACGCCGACCTCCGCCTAATCGAACACATCGACCCGGCAGGCGCCCGCACCCGCACCGACTACGACGACAACCGCCGCCCCACCCGCGTCATCGCCCCCGACGGCGCCGTCACCACCTACCACTACACCCCCGCCGGCGACCCGCACCGCATCACCCGCCCCGACGGGCTATCCATCGACATCGCCTACCAAGCCCACAACCGGCCCATCTCCATCACCAACGTCGACGGCAGCCTCACCCGGCAGGAATGGAACCCCGACGGCAACCTCGCCGCGATCATCGACCCCGCCGGAAACCGCACCACCTACACCCACCACACCTCTGGCGCGGTCGCCTCGGTCACCGAACCCACCGGCGCCGTCACCCACATCGAGGTCGATGCCGCCGGGCTCCCGGTCCGGGTCACCGACCCGCACGGCGCGGTCACCACCATCGAGCGCGACCACTTCGGCCGCCCGATCACCGTCACCGACCCACTCGGCTCGGTAGTCCGATACGTGTGGTCCGGCGAGGGCAAACTGATGCGCCGCATCGACCCCGACGGCGTCGGCGAATCCTGGATCTGGGACGGCGAACTCAACCTCACCGCCCACGTCAACCGCGCCAACGGCATCACCCGCTACACGTACGGCGCCTTCGATCTCCTCACCGCCCGCACCGAACCCGACGGCGCCATGACCCACTACCAGTGGGACACCCAGCGTCGCCTCACCGCCGTCGCCAACCCCATCGGCCAGACCTGGCACTACCGCTACGACCCGGCGGGGCGTCTCGTCTCGGAAACCGACTACACGGGTGCCACCACCCACTACACCCACGATGTCGCCGGCCGCGTCGCCACGGTCACCCCCGCCACCGGCGTGACCCGCCATCACACCCACGACGTGCTCGGCCGCCTCACCTCGATCACCGCCGACACCGGCGAATGGATCCACTACACCCACGATGTGGCCGGCCGGTTGAAGACCGCCGTCTCCGGCACCGGCGAAACCCGCACCCACACCCTCCAATTCACCCACACCCCCACCGGCCGACTCGCTTCTCAACAGGTCGACGACCAACCACCCATGGTCTTCACCCACGACCAATTCGGCCGCCGCACCACCCGCACCACACCCTCCGGCGGCCACACCACCTGGACCCACGACGCCACCGGCCGCGTCACCCAGATGACCACCGACGGTCACTCGATTTCGTTCACCCACGACCCCCTCGGCCGCACCACCGGCTGGCGCATCGGCAACATCTCCATCGACCGAGCCTTCACCCCCGTCGGCCACACCACCCACCAGATCGTCACCACCCACCTACCGTCCACCGAGCCGACGCCCAGTTCGAACCCCTGGAACCCCCAGCCAGATCCCAGCCGATACCCGGCCACCCCACCCGGATTCACCACCCAGCCCTCCACCAGCGGATCAGCAGCCGCCCCGAGCTCGACGTCTGGCGGGTACGCCGCACCCACTCACCACGGTTACCCCGCCGCACAATCCACCGAGTTTCCGCCTCAGCCCGCAACGCACCACCCCCTCGGCACCACCCCCAGCAACGAGCCCCCACTACCGCCCACCGCCGCAAGCCCAGGCCCCCGCCTCCTCCGCCGCGATGACTACACCTGGCGCCCCGACGGCTACCTCACCACCCACACCACCACCCACCCCGGCTCTGTCACCGACCACCGCGAATACACCCTCGACCCCATAGGCCGAGTCACTCGAATCACCCGAAACGGCACCCCCACCGAGCAATACACCTACGACCACCTCTCCAACATCACCTCCGGCGGCGTCCTCACCCCCGACCCCACCACCCCCGGCCCGTCCGGCCACCACCCCACAGCCCCCGCCAACCCGCACCAGGGATACCCCACCCCACCGGCGCCCCCGGCCAATCCACCCCCACCCCAACAAAACTCACCCACCCACGGCCGCCGCGAGTACCACAACAACCTCCTCATCCGAGACGGCCGCCACCAGTACCATTACGACCCCGCCGGCCGCCTCATCCGCAAAACCACCACCCGCCCATCCCGCAAACCCGACGTCTGGCACTACCGCTACAACGCCTTCGACCAACTCACCGACGTCTACACCCCCACCGGCCAATGGTGGCACTACACCTACGACGCCCTTGGGAGGAGAACAACCAAGCAGCGTTTTACGAATGCTCGAGCGCAGGTCACCGTAATCAGATTCGAATGGGACGGAGCCACGCTGGTGGCGGAAGCTTATTCAGATTACGTCTATTTATGGACCTACCATCCCGGCAGCCCATTTGCGGTTACGCAGACAATTTCCAGAAAAGTCGCGAACCCCATCAGCCACGGGGTAATAGTTGCCGACAATTCCGGCACTCCATTAGCACTGATCGACGCCCACACTTGTTCTATCATTGGTGAGGCCAAAACCAGCCTCTGGGGCACGACCGCGTGGCGTGGAACGGCCGAGAGCCCACTTCGCTTTCCTGGTCAGCAGTACGACTACGAAAGTGGGCTTCACTACAATTTCCACCGATATTACGACCCAGAAACCGCACGGTACACGTCAATAGATCCATTTGGCCTACTTCCTTCTCCAAATCCACTGGCGTATCCGACGAACCCACTGGTGGAGTTCGACCCACTCGGCTTAACCCCTTGCCGAATAGAGCGGATCAAGATGATGCTCGGTCGCGCAGGAATGAGCGTCAGAGACTATGACATTCAATATGCCCCAGATATCGAGGAACGCCTCGGTGGCGGTAGGACCGTCTTCGGCAACTCACCTCACAACTCGGATGGAACGCCATATCTTGGTTCACGAGGACGACCACTGATAGAGTTGAGCGAGTCCGCTTTCAGATCCGATGAAACACTGATCACGACCATCTTTCATGAAATCTACCACCACCAACAGTTCAGGATGAGTGCGATAACCGTAGGCGGACCGGAGCACGCTGCGGAAGACTTCGGCCGTTCGATGTATCAGACCTTCCTTCGCAGGACGGGATAGCTGATGGACGACTACACGTGGACCGGATACGATGGCGAGGAGAAGGAAGCCTTAGGCCGTACTGGAATAAGCGATCTTGGACCCGAGAGAAATTGCCCTCACTGCGGACGACATTCGGTCCGATGGTATTACCACGAAATGTCCAGATTCGCAGGGCGAGCGGAAATAATTGAGTGGTGCGCAAGTTGTCGTCGGTACGCCACATCGATGATCGGGTCAGCATCTGAGAGGTTCTCGATCTCCGATCCACCAATTGGCGAAACCCTCAAGGAAATGATTGAGAAAAAGTCTCCGCGCGCATTTCTGTGGAAGCTCGATGACAAGTGGACACGCGGAATTCTCCCACAATCGGTCGTTCCCAAATGATTGGTGCGTCACCGACCGGCCCCTAAACAGGGCCAAGTCGGGCGCTACAACCCACTCTGACCACCTACGTCTACCGGAAGGTATTCGATTTGCTCGACAGGGCGTATTCAGCAGGATTGGCTTGATGTCCGGTTTTTTACCGAGCTCGCGATCGTGGAGTTCGAGCCGATTTAAATACCGCGCCAGAGATTGAGAGAACAAATTAGCAAGAATGTCTCGCATAAATTACCGCCGGAACAGCACCGCGTCTGCCAAGAACCGACCAGATGGATCGCCGCGATCAACCCTCGGACTCGAATTCGGATGAGGAAGTTTCAGTGACCGAGTTGGACCCAGAATCAGTTGACAGCTTGGATTTGTTAATCACATTCGCCAGAGCGACATCGACCGGTATGAGCGAGAATCCCGATGTATACGCCAACATGCTCGCTTCCGACCTGCTCGAGAGTCTTGCAGCATGGCTCGAAGACGCACACGGAACCCGCGGCGATATCGAGACTTTCAACCCCTGGAGGTTTTTCGCACGCGCACTGAATGCAGGTGTGAAGTATGAATAGGACAATGAAAATGGGGTGGTCATCGTTCGGGTTCGATACCCCAAACAAACTCGGCGTGCGTGCACTCTGGACTGAACGTGAAATAGATAAGGATGAAGGTACCACTCGTAACGCTGATCGCTGAAGCGACAGAAAGGATTTCGACCACTACGCGACATCAACTTCGGAAAGCGAAATCGCTGCCCTGACTGAAGACGATGACGAAGTTCTGATCGCACATAGCGTTTGGTCTGTTTCCGTCCGGTAGCCGTTCTCGCAATTGCGGGATCCCTTCAACGCGACCGCCCTGCTGCGTCATATCGCTCAGCAGTCCCCAAACCACTCCGCACACCCACTAAAGAACCCCTGCGAGCACGGCCTCCACCAGTTTCTCGATCGCCTGGGTGGTGGGCGGGGAATCCCGGTCGGCGTGTAGGAGGTTTCCACCGCCGACCAGGGAGAGGGTGAGGGAATCGATGTCGGCGTCGGGGGTGATGCGGCCGAGCGTGCGTTCGGCGGTGAGGTAGGCGGCGACGGCGTCGGTGGCGTGGCCGAGGATGGCGATGCCGCCTCCGGGGCGGGCTCGGCGGAGGCGGGCGCGGAGTTCGTCGCGGAAGGTGATGAGCGGGATGATCGCCACCGGGACCGGGCCGAAGAGGACCGTGAGCGCGGATGCGAGGTTGCCGGTTACCGTGCCGGTGCCGGCGGAGGCCCGGAGCGAATCTGCTTGCGCCTCCAGTTGTGCGGCGCGGTCGAGAACGAGATCGGTGAGGAAGGCGTCGAAATCGGCGAAGTGGCGGTGCAGCACGCCCTTGGCGCATCCGGCCTCATCGGTGACGGCCCGGCTGGTGAGTCCGTTCGGCCCGTCGCGCAGCAGGATGCGTTCGGCCGCGTCGAACAGTTGCTGCCGCGCGTCACGCAGATGCACTCCAGTGGGCACTCGAGACTCCTCACGAACGAACACGTTGCCAGGTGGGCAACCGCCCACTAGTGTGGGCACATGCCCACTCTACCTCGGGAAGAACCCGAATCAGCAGCACCGCAGCCGCATCAGGCTCGGGCGATGGCGGAATCATTCGGTGTGGACGCGCCGGGCTACGACCGGGCACGGCCCCGGTACCCCGATGCCCTGGTGAACCGGATCATCGCGGGCAGCCCCGGGAGCGCGGTGCTCGATGTCGGCTGCGGCACCGGCATCGCGGGACGGCAGTTCCAGGCCGCGGGCTGCACTGTGCTCGGTGTCGAACCGGATGCACGGATGGCCGAGTTCGCGCGTGCTAGTGGGCTGCCGGTGGAGGTCGCCACCTTCGAGGCCTGGGCGCCGGATGGGCGCAGCTTCGATGCTGTCATCGCGGCACAGTCCTGGCATTGGGTGGATCCCGCTGTCGGCGCGAAGAAGGCGGCACAGGTGCTGCGACCAGGCGGGCGACTCGCCATCTTCGGGCATGTCTTCGAACCGCCGCCCGAGGTCGCCGAACCGTTCGCCGCCGCCTACCGTCGCGCCGTGCCGGACTCCCCGTTCGCCGACCAGCCGGCCCGACGGTCAGTGGAGATGTATGAGGCGATGTATGCGAAATTCGCCGAAGCACTGCGTTCCACCGGCGCCTTCACCGAGCCCGAACACTGGCGGTACGACTGGGAGCAGCGGTACACCCGCGCGGAATGGCTGGCGCTACTTCCCACTACCGGCGGCCTCACCCGGCTCGACCCTGGTCAACAGGCCACGATTTCGACGGCCGTCGGCGCGGCGATCGATGCACTGGGCGGCGGGTTCATGATGCAGTACAGCACACTGGCGGTGTCCGCGGTCCGTGCCGTTTGATCAGGGTGGCCGAGCACACCTACTCGGCGGCGGCACACGAGTGCGTTATCGCGAAACCCGATCACCCGGCCGGCACAATCCAGCCTGCCGGCCACCTGACATGGCCGTCGCAAAGTTCAGCCGCAGCAGCGGCGACCCACCGACCACATCCCCTACCCCTCCGCACTCCCCCGCGCACTGAGCCGGCGAATCGGCCCGATCAACGACCGATACACCGGCCGCACTACCCGACCCGGCAGATGCCGGTGGCGTTCCTCCTCCCACACTCGTGCCCTCGGGTGTGAGGCGAGGGGGGACCATCGGTCGGTCACCGGGGGTGTGGAGGTGTGTAATTCGATGCGGCAGAGGTGTTTTGTGTTGATGAAGCCGTATTGGCGGGGGCTGACGAGACGGACGGGGGCGCCGTGGTCGCTGTTGAGCGGTTGGCCGTCGAGGCGGTCGGCGATGAGGACGTCGTCGGCCAGGGCGTCGGCGAGTTCCACGGTCGATTGGAAGCCGTCGAGACCTTCGAAGATGAGGTGGCTGATCGAGGTGCCCGGTTCTAGCCGCGGCTCGATCTGCGAGCGGTAGAAGGTGCCGAACGGCACCCCTTCCCACAGCAGGCCGGTGGCCGACCAGCCGGCGACGCAATGGAAGTCGGAGCGCTGCTCGCGGCGCGGCATCGTCGCGAGATCGGCCACCGACACAGCGAAGGGCTCGGCTACCGCGCCACCGATCTCGATGGCCGGATCGACGGGCACCGCCGGCGGCGGGTGGTGGAGATGGGTACCGAAGCGTGGGAACCCGTCGACAGCACGTTGACCAGGGGGAAGTGTCATGGCGAGCCTCCATCTATACGGCACCGTATATGACTGGAAGACTACCCCGCGCCCGCAGCTGCGTCGAGTGTCGGCTACGGCACACCTGCCCGGTCTCGAGCAGGCGCCCGCATCTATGCCGAGGTCGAACGTTCCTCGGCGAATTCCCCGGCGACCCCGAGCCCACGCAGGCTCTCGAGCAGGAAGGCATTCACCGCATCGGAACGCTCCAGCTGAACCAAATGTCCCGCGCCATCGACTTTTTCGACAGCACGCAGGTCGGGGACGTGCGCCCGCATGGTGTCGAGCGGGTCGCGGCCGCTGAAGCCCTCCATATCCGGGTCGTTCTCGCCGTAGATGAAGTACACCGGGACACCTACCGAGGCGCCGGCGTAGTCGGCGGTCAGTTCCCAGTTGCGGTCGATGGCGCGATACCAGCTCAGGCCGCCGGTGAAACCGGTGCGTTCGAAATCGGCTGCGAGCGTGTCGAATTCTTTGGACGACAGCCACTTCCAGGGCAGTGACGGCGCTTCCGGGAGTGCCTCGAGATAGTTGATGCCGGGCGGGTTACGCCAGGTGTCGAGGTAGTGGTAGTCGCCGCTGAGCGCGTAGTACACGCGGGAGAGGAATTCGCGCGGACGGGCGGCCAACGCCGTGTCGGCGACGCCGGGCTCGCGGAAGTATTCGAGATGCAGGAAGTGCCTTTCGGCCATCTTCGACCAGTAGCTCGACGGCACCCGCGGCGCGCGCGGGGTGAACGGGTTGTTCAGCATCACCAGACCGCGCACACGCTCGGGTGCGCGCAATGCCAGCTCCCACAGCAACGCCGCACCGAAATCCAGGCCGACGAAAACGGCCTGTTGCGCGCCGATGTCGTCGAGCAGGGCGAGAAGGTCGCCGATGACGGCTTCGTTGGTGTAGGCGTCCACACCGTCGGGGATGTCGCTGCGACCGTATCCGCGCATGTCCGGGGCCAGTGCGCGGAAACCCGCGTTCGCCACGGCTTCCATCTGCCGATGCCAGACGAACCAGGTGTGCGGGAAACCGTGGCAGAACACCACCGGATCGCCCGCACCCTGCTCCGCCACGTGCAACCGCACGCCATTGCCCGTCACGAACCGATGAGCTACTTCCACGACAACCTCCCGAACACTAGAACGCGTTTCAGTTTCACGGTAATGTCCCGGGACCGTGAGCGGAATACCTGCACAACTGAGCGGCCGGGTCGCGGTGGTCACCGGCGCCAGCCGTGGCATCGGTAAAGGCATCGCCCTCGAGCTGGGCGCGGCCGGCGCGACGGTGTACGTCACCGGGCGGTCGACCACGCCGGGACGGCTGCCCGGCACCGTGAACGACACCGCCACCGAGATCGATGCGCTGGGCGGCACCGGTATCCCCTACATCTGCGATCACCGCGACGACGACGCGGTGCAGCGGCTGTTCGAGATGGTGCGCGGCGAGCAGGGCCGGCTCGACCTGCTGGTGAACAACGTCTACAACTCCCCGGCCGCCGCCCGCTGGCTGGGCAAACCGTTCTGGGAGGTGCCGCCGACGGCCTGGGACGAGACCTTCGACGTCGGCGTGCGCTCCCACTACGCGGCCAGCGTTTACGCCGCGCCCCTACTGCGTGAATCGGGCGGATTGATCGTCAATATCTCCTCCCCCGGCGCCGAACGGCATATGCACAATGCCGTCTACGGCGTCGCCAAGACCGCCCTGGATCGGCTCACCGCCGATATGGCGCACGAACTGGCCGCGGACGGTGTCACGGTCGTATCGCTGTGGCCCGGCATTGTGAATACCGAACTGTTGCAGATGATTCCGCGCGATGCGGAGGGCAAACGGCGGGTCACGCTGCCCGGTGAGGGCAGTTTCGATCTGGATGCCGCGGAATCACCGCGGTTCCCTGGCCGCGCGGTCACCGCGCTGGCCGCCGATCCCGATCGACAGCGCCGCTCCGGCCGCGCCTTCCGGGTCGCCGACCTCGCCGAGGAGTACGGGTTCACCGACATCGATGGACGCGTACCGCGCGCCGACTGATCACGACCCGGTGCCGAAGCAGATCACCTCGGGCAGTCGGCGAAGCGCTGATCTCGAGCACTCGTCTGTCGACCGTTTCGACCTCGAACGTCCACGAGATCGCCGGCACTCTGTCCGCTCAGGCGACCTCGAGAAACCGGCGCACGGCCCGCGACGGTTCGGCTCGCCACGCCACCCGCACCCGTGACGGCGGCGCGTCCGGTAGGTCGCGATACACCACCCCGGGGTGCGGCGCACGCACCCGGGCAAGTTCGGGAACGACACCGATGCCGCGTCCGGCGGCCACCAGCTCGATCCACTCGTCGAAGTTGGTGCAGGTGATGACCGGGCGCGCCGGGTCGGGCGGATCCCAGGACGCAGCGGTTGTCGTCCCGGAGATGGTATTGACCACCAGCGGCTCATGGGCGAGGCCGGCCCAGCGTAGTCCGGCGGCGGTGGCCAGTGGGGAGGCGGAGGCGACCGCGAGTACCCGGCGTTCGGTGGCGATCGGGCGGGAGCGGAGGTGCCGGGGCAGGCCGTTGCCGGTGCGGTAGATGGCGATATCGATGGTGCGTTCGGTGAGCGCGGTGAGTGGATCGTCGATGCGACGCAGCGCGATGCGCCCGCTGAGTTGCTCGAAGCGGGTGCGGGTTTCGCTGAACCATTCGTCCGGCAGCAGCCAGGAGAAGCCGAGTTCGACGGCGCTGCGGCTGCTCAGGTCGGCGCGGACCGCGTCGACGTCGGCGAGGATGCCGCGGCCGCGGTCCAGTAGTTCCCGGCCCTCGTCGGTGAGCGCGAAGTGCCGCGAGCTGCGCTCGATCAACCGGCATTCGAGCAGGCGCTCGAGCTGCTGGATGGTCCGGGTCAGCGCCGGCTGGCTCAGGTGCAGGCGGGCGGCGGCGCGGGTGTAGTTGGCTTCCTCGCACAGTGCGACGAAGGCCCGCAGGTGGCGCAGCTCGACATCCATGCGTCCAGCGTATACATCGTGCACAGGAAGCATTTCACGGCGGATCGGGCGGGACCTAGCGTCGGATGTCGTGACCGCTACCTCCGAGTCGAATCCGTGGGCCCGACACGGCAGTGCGCACGGACGCCCGCTGATGCAGGCGCTGGCAGCCTGTGCCGGTTTGGCCGCTGCGATGGGCGTGGGCCGTTTCGCCTACACCCCGCTCATGCCGGTGATGATCGACGCGCAGCGCCTCGACGCTCATACCGGTGCGGTCGTCGCGGCCGCCAACTACGCGGGGTACCTGCTCGGCGCGGTCCTGCTCGCGCGTGTGCCGAAACTGCACGGTCCGACCTTCTTCCGGCTGTCGGCCCTGGCCCTGATCGCGAGCGAGGCAGTAATGGCGGTGCCGACCCCTAGTGCGGTGGCCGCGGGGTCTCGGCTGGTGGCGGGGGTGGCCAGTGCCGTGATCTTCGTCGGCTGCGCCCGCGCCGTCGCGGTGTCCGGCGGACGGCACGGTGCGGGCATCGCGTTCGCCGGCGTGGGCGTGGGGATCGCGATCACCGGGGTGCTGGTGCTCGTGGCGCGCCCGGTGGTGTCGTGGCAGGGGATGTGGGCCGGGGCGGCGGCGCTCACCGCGCTACTGCTCGCGCCCGCGATCCAGTTGCCGATTCCTGCGGGAGGCGCACAGCGGCAGACCGTCCGGCGGGCGGGTCGAAGTGCGTGGCGGTTGCTGTTGGGGGCGTACTTCCTGGAGGGGCTCGGCTACATCGTCATCGGGACGTTCCTGGTGGCGGCGGTGAGCGGGCCCGATGGTGCTGCGCTGGCGCCGCTGAGCTGGGTGATCGTCGGGGTGGCTGCGGCACCGGCGACGGTGGTGTGGGGTGCGCTGGCTCGGCGATGGCAGGCGTCGGCGCTGCTGCCGATCGCGTTGTTCGCGCAGCTGCTGTCGGCGGTCTTGCTGGCGGTGTCGAGCGGAACATGGCAGGTCGTGCTGGCGGCTGCCTTGTTCGGCGCGACGTTCATGGGGATCACGCTGCTGGCGATGGAGGTCGGCGGTGAGCTGCGTGGGGCGGCGGCGGCTGCCTCATTGACGGCGGTGTACGGAGCCGGTCAGCTGCTGGGGCCGTTACTGGTGGCGCCGCTGTTGGGTGCGGGTTACGGCGCCGCGTTCGCGGTGGCGGCCGTGGTGCTGGCGGCGGGGACGCTGTTGGCGGTCGTGGTTGCGCGGACGATCGAGCCGATGGATGGTGCCCGCACCTCACGTACCCGGGACGAGACGGTTCCGGTCGGATAGTGCGCGGCAGACGTCCGCCTCTGCGTGATGTCACATCGCCGCGGTCGCCGCAGGTCGCGACGCCACGCGGGAGCCGACTGCGATGCGCCGGTGTTCCTGGTCACGCACCGGCGATCCGGCGGATCAGGAGAACTTGATCTCCAGGCCGATACCGAGGATGGCGATCAACCAGATGAGACCGGTGAAGATGGTGACGCGGTCGAGGTTCTTCTCCACAACGGTCGAGCCGGACAGGCTGGACTGCACGCCGCCGCCGAACAGGCTGGACAGACCTCCACCCTTGGCGCGGTGCAGCAGCACCAGCAGCACCAGCAGCACGCTGGTGATGATCAGGAGGATATCCAGGAACATCCGCATGGCCGACAGTCTATGTGCTCGGTCTCCTGGCGCCGAATCAGCCCGGTTTCGCCGCCTGATCCACCGACTGCCCGGTCCGTATCTCCCGGCCGTGACTACCGCGGCGTCACCGCGACCAGGTGCGTGACGGTCCCCGGCTCATCGGCGGAGTAGCGGGCCACCGCGCTCTCGCGCAGCTGATCCTGTGCGGTGAGCCGGACCTGATGCTGCTGCATATGCTCCGACCAGGAGCGCACCACGAACGCCTCGACATAGCGGTCGACCACCCCGACATCGCGGTAGAGCCGCCACTCCATGGCGCCGGTGCGCTGGCGGGACCGGCCCACGAACACCATCGCGGCCAGGAATTCGTCGACGTTCTCCGGCGGCACGTCATAGGCGCGCAGCACCATGACCGGCCCGTCGGCCGGTGACGGTTCCTCCACCAGTTGCGGTTCCGGCCAGAACGCCGACGGCGTGAGATCGAGCGCGTCGGCATCGTGGCGGATCGGCAGCCACAGCGTGCTCAACGCACAGCAGCCGAGCAGGACCGCCGCCGCCAACAGCGCCGTCACCACCCCGAACGCGCCCGCGACCAGGCCCCACACCAGCGAGCCGATGGCCTGCCCGCCCATGAACACCAGCATGTACACCGACAGCCCGCGTGCCCGCACCCATCCGGGCAGCAGTAGCTGCATCGTCGCGTTCATGGTGGACAGCGCGAGCAGCCAGGCGAAGCCCGCGCACACCAGGAGCAGCAGCACCGGAATCAGCGCGTGTAGCAGCGCGGCGCCGACCGTCGCGGCGCCGAACATCACCGCCGCGACCGCCAGCTGCCTGGTCGGGGTGAGCAGCGCCCGGACCCGTGCCAGCGCCAACGCACCGAGGACGGCACCGACGCCGAGGGCACCGAGCATCACGCCGTAGCCGGAGGAGCCGAGGTGCAGACCGTCGCGGGCGACCACCGGCAGCAGCGCCCACAACGCGCTACCCGGCCCGACGAACAGGATGGAACGCAGCAGCACCCGCCGGATCGCCGGCGCGGCCCGGATGAACCGGGTGCCCGCCTGCAGGGCGGCCAGCGGGCGTTCGCTGGGCAGCGACCGCTCGGTGGACGGTCGGCGCCACAGGATCAGCGCGGCGACGATGGCACCGAAGGACAGCGCGTTGAGCGTGAACACCAGCGTCGGGCCCGACAGCGATACCAGCACACCCGCGATCGCGGGCCCTACCGCCCGCCCGATGTTCATGCTCATACTGCCGAGCGCCGCGACCGACGGAATCTGTTCGCGCGGCACCAGTTCGGGCTGGATGGCCTGCCAGGCGGGCGCGGTCAGCGCCTGGCCGCAACCGAGCAGGAACAGCAATGTCAGCAGGACCGCAGGCGTGGTGTGCCCGGTGGCCGTTGTGACGGCGAGCGTGGCCGCCAGCAACGCCATGGTCGTCTGCGCACCGAGCAGCAGCCTGCGTCGATCCACCAGGTCGGCGATCACGCCGGACGGGATCGACAGCAGCATCACCGGCAAGGTGGTCGCGGTCTGCACGAAGGCCACCAGTGTCGCGGCGTTCGGCTGATCCACCAGGATCCACTGAGCGCCGACCGTCTGCATCCAGGTGCCGAGATTGGAGACGAGCTGCGCGATCCACAACGCCCGATACACCCGGATCCGCAGTGGCGCCCAGGTGGAAGGCGGTTTCGGCGCGGCGGTGGTCACTTGGGACAGCCTAGTCCGGGGCTCCGGCGGCGCCTCGGCGATCACCGAGCCGGGTGCTTGCGCGTCGCGGTTCGAGGTCGAATCGAGGATCGGCGAGCGAGCTCAGCACGGAACACCAGGCGGCGTCATCCGGCCAGCATCGCCAGTCGGCACCGCGGACCCGTGACCGACCCCCGCCTTCGGCGCAGCCGGCGCACCAGTGGGCAGGTGGACGGCGTCCGGACCGGAGGTTGGGCTTCCGAGACCTGGTGATCGCGTCCGCCGCACTCGACCATCGCGGTCTCCGGCGTCAGCACAGGCGCCAGTCGGATCCGGGTTCGCCACGCCCAGGAGGCGGTCTGTCCGTGACGGAAATCCAGCCCGCCCCCGGGACCATCCTCGGTGCTCAGTCGGCGACAACTGGCGACGGGGTGAGATCCGGGTCGGCGGCGATGCTGGCGGCGGTTTCGGCGTCCGGTGCGTAGTAGCGGCTGCGCACGACCCATTCGCGCCGCAGTTCGGGGATCACGACCTGAAGGTTGTCCCACTCGTGTTCGAGAGTGGCGCTCCAATCCATGGGCGCCTGCTCGGGTGGGAAGGCGGGACCGTCGGTGCGGCCGGCGGCGCGCAGCAGCTCCATCGTGACGCCGAGGTAGTCGTTCCAGCGGGCGTAGGAGGTGGTCATGGTGAGCGCGGCGGGCACGTCGAGCTTGAGCAGATACACGCCGCGCGCCCATTGGTCGAGGCCGAGCAGACTGTTGGCGGTGCTGCGCGTCGCGCGCGGGCGCAGTGCACGCCCGGGCCAGCACCACACCGGTGCCGCACCATGGCAGGCAATGCCCCGGCGTTCCATCTCGGCGACCATCGCCCGGTAGGCCGGGCGCCAGTTCACGATCGCGTATTGCCAGTCCGCGCGGTAGACGCCGTTGTCACGCACGGCGTCGACGACTTGCGCCGCCTGCAAGGTCCACAATCGCATCAGCGATCGACCCACTCGGATGTCGAATTCGCAATCACTTGGTCCACCCCGTATCCCGTTATCGGACAGGGACGTACGGTACGGCCCGGCATTCGCTGCGTCACCTGATTTTCGGCGATCGCCGGAATGTCGATACCCGATCGCCGCCCGCCGCAGCAGCTGGACGTGGACATCGCCCGCGAATCCCGAGTCGGCAGATCACCCGCCGGTAGGATCGCGACATGTCGGCACATCTGATCCGGTTCGGAGCGGCATTGCTGCTCACCCTCGCGGCCGCCACGGCCTGCGCGAACGACGACGCCGAGCCGGCCGGGCCCGCGCCGACGCCGATGGGCCACACCTACCTCTCCACCGAGGTGGAAGGCGCCCCGATTCCCGGCGGCGGCCCGCTGACGCTCACCTTCGCCGAGGGCCGGATCTCCGGATCGGCGGGCTGCAATACCCATAGCGGCGCGGTCGAACTCGATGGCAACACCGTCAAGGTGTCGGGCCTGGCCAGCACGCTGATGGCCTGCCCCGGCGAGAAGATGGGCGCCGACGGATGGCTCAGTGATCTGCTCAATGCCTCGCCCAGCTGGCGGCTCGACGACGCCCGGCTCACCCTCGAAGGCAACAACACCACCGTGATCATGATGGACAAGGAAGTCCTGCTCCCCGACCGCCCGCTGCGCGGTACGCCCTGGGTCGTCAATGCCCTGCTCACCCCCGACGCCCAGATCCACTCACAGAAGATCGACGAACTTCGGCCGACCTTCACCATCGCCGAGGACGGCTCCCTCACCGGCTTCGCCGGCTGCAACCGGATGACCGGCTCGGCCACCATCACCGACACCCCCGAAGGCTCCGATATCGCCTTCCAGGTGGCGACCACCAGGATGATGTGCGACCCGGAAACCATGGAGGTCGAACAGGCGGTCCTCCAGGCCCTCGACGGCACCGCGCAGGCCACCGTCGACGCCGACGTCCTCACCCTGCGCAACCCCAACGGTCATGGACTGACGCTGCGGGCCCAGTAGCCGCGCAGCACCCGGCACACCTGCCCCACACCGCCGGCCAAGGCACAGCCCGGCGCACCCGCACGCACTGTTCACTGCGTGCGGGGTCACGCCAGAACCTCGCCGACGAACTGCGGGTCTGGGTCATCGCCTCAGCCGCTCCGCGAACCGGATCACACGCCCCTCCGAGCACGACCACGAATCCACGACAACGACTGAGGCCCACCGGGATCAATCCCGGTGGGCCTCGAGGGTCGTTGATCAGGGCAGCGGGCCACCCGCGGCGATCGCCGACAGAGTGGCGAACTCGTCACCCTTGAGCGAGGCACCGCCGACCAGCGCGCCGTCGATATCGGTCTGCGAGACCAGTTCGCCGACGTTCTTGGCATTGACCGAACCGCCGTAGAGCACCCGCACCGACGCCGCCACCTCCGGCGACGCCAGTTCGGCGAGCTCACCGCGGATCGCGCCGCACACTTCCTGCGCGTCGGCAGGAGTGGCGACCTTGCCGGTGCCGATGGCCCACACCGGTTCGTAGGCGATGACGATCTTCGAGATCTCCTCGGCCGTCAGGCCTTTGAGCGAACCACGCAACTGCTCGAGGTTGTACTCGACGTGGGTCTTCGCCTCGCGGACATTGAGACCCTCACCGATGCACACGATCGGGGTGATCTCGTGCTTCAACGCCTGCTTGGCCTTGGCGAGCACGATCGCGTCGTCCTCGTTGTGGTACTGGCGGCGCTCCGAATGGCCGACCACCACGAAGCTGCACCCCAGCTTGGCCAGCATGGACGCGCTGATCTCGCCGGTGTAGGCGCCCGCGTCGTGCACCGACACATCCTGCGCGCCGAAGGTGACGCGCAGCTTGTCACCCTCGATCAGCGTCTGCACGCTGCGGATATCGGTGAACGGCGGGATGACGGTGACGTCGACCTTGTCGAAGTACTTGTCCGGCAGGGCGAACGCGATCTTCTGCACCAGGGCGATGGCCTCGAGATGATTGAGGTTCATCTTCCAGTTGCCCGCGATGAGCGGCTTGCGTGCCATTACGCGTCCTCCTCCAGCACGCTGATGCCGGGAAGTTCCTTGCCCTCGAGGTATTCCAGCGACGCACCGCCACCGGTCGAGATGTGCGAGAAACCGTCCTCCGGCAGGCCGAGGGTGCGCACGGCCGCGGCCGAGTCGCCACCACCGACGACGGTGAACGCGCCCTTACCGGTCGCGGTCACGATCGCCTCGGCGACCCCGCGGGTGCCGGCGGCGAAGTTGTCGAACTCGAACACACCCATCGGGCCGTTCCAGAACACCGTCTTCGCCTCGGTCAGCAGCGCCGAGAACCGGTCCACCGACTCGGGACCGATGTCCAGGCCCATCCAGCCGTCCGGGATCTCGTGGGCCGGAACGACCTTCGAGTCGGCGTCGGCGGCGAACTTGTCGGCCGCGACGATGTCACGGGGCAGATGGATGACGTCGGCGAAGCGTTCGAGCAGCTGCTTGCAGGTGTCGATCATCTCCTCCTGCAACAGCGAGGAACCTACCGAAAGGCCCTGGGCGGCAAGGAAGGTGAAGCACATGCCGCCGCCGATGACGAGGGTGTCGACCTTGGGGGCCAGCGCCTCGATCACCGCGAGCTTGTCCGAGACCTTGGACCCGCCGAGCACCACCGCGTACGGCCGCTCCGGGTTCTCGGTGAGCTTGGCCAGCACCTCGACCTCGGCGGCGACCAGCGTGCCCGCGTAATGCGGCAGCAGCTTCGCCACGTCGTAGACCGAGGCCTGCTTGCGGTGCACCACACCGAAGCCGTCGGAGACGAACGCCCCGTCCTCGCCCACCAGCTCGACCAGCGCGGCGGCCAGCTTGGCGCGCTGCGCGTCGTCTTTGCTGGTTTCGCGCGGATCGAACCGGATGTTCTCGAGCATGAGCACGTCACCGTCGGTGAGGCCTTCCGAACGCGCGAGCGCGTCCTGGCCGACCACATCACCGGCGAGTTGGACATTGCGGCCCAGTTCCTCGGCCAGCCGCGCGGCGACCGGCGCCAGCGACAACTTCGGATCCGGCTCACCCTTCGGGCGGCCCAGATGCGCGGTGACGACCACCTTGGCGCCGGCCTCGACCAGCGCCTTCAGCGTGGGCACCGACGCCAGGATGCGGCCCGGATCGGTGATGGTGCCGTTGTCGTCGAGGGGGACGTTCAGGTCGGAGCGCATCAGCACGCCCCGGCCCTCGACACCCTCGGCCAGCAGATCTGCGAGTGTCTTGACTGCCATCTGGGTCAGAGCGACTTTCCGACCAGGCCGATGAGGTCGGCGAGGCGGTTGGAGTAGCCCCACTCGTTGTCGTACCAGGACACGACCTTCACCTGATCGTCGATGACCTTGGTCAGCGGCGCGTCGTAGATCGACGAGTGCGGGTCGGTGACGATGTCGCTGGAGACGATCGGATCGGTGTTGTACTTCAGGATGCCCTTCAGCGGGCCCTCGGCGGCAGCCTTGTACGCGGCGTTGATCTCGTCGATGGTGGCCGACTTGGACAGGGTGGCGGTGAGGTCGGTGACCGAACCGGTGGGCACCGGCACGCGCAGCGCGTAGCCGTCCAGCTTGCCCTGCAACTCGGGCAGCACCAGGCCGATGGCCTTGGCGGCGCCGGTGCCGGTGGGCACGATGTTCAGCGCGGCGGCGCGGGCGCGGCGCAGATCGCTGTGCGGGCCGTCCTGGAGGTTCTGATCCTGGGTGTAGGCGTGGATCGTGGTCATCAGGCCACGCTCGATGCCGAACTCGTCGTTGAGGACCTTGGCCAGCGGGCCGAGGCAGTTGGTGGTGCAGGAGGCGTTGGAGATGATGTTCTGGCTGCCGTCGTACTGGCTGTCGTTGACACCCATGACCACGGTCAGGTCTTCGCCCTTGGCGGGCGCGGAGATGATGACCTTCTTGGCGCCTGCGGCCAGGTGACCCTTGGCCTTGGTGGCGTCGGTGAAGATGCCGGTGGACTCGACCACCACGTCGACGCCGAGATCGCCCCACGGCAGGGCGGCGGGCCCCTCCTTGATGGCCAGCGCCTTGATCCGCTGGTCGCCGACCACGATGGTGTCCTCGCCGTCGAGCGACACGTCCTGCGGCAGCCGGCCCAGGATCGAGTCGTACTTCAGCAGGGTGGCCAGGGTCGCGTTATCGGTGAGGTCGTTGACCGCGACGATCTCGATGTCGGTGGTGCCGAGCGCCTTCTGCGCCTCGACCGCCCTGAAGAAGTTACGGCCGATACGACCGAAGCCGTTGATGCCTACCCGGACAGTCACGTTATCGCTCCTCAGCTTTTCAGCGGATTCATTCCGTCTCTACCTACAGTAGTGCCCGGCCGTAACCCCGCGGACATGCACCTCACGATTGCGAATCCGGTGAGGTGCGGCCCGCGAACGACCGAACGCGGGCCGGTACAACCGGCCCCGCCCGCTCAGGCTTCGTCGAGCAGTTCGGCGGTCACCGCCGATTCGGTATCGGGCACGCCGAGCTCCTTCGCGCGGCGGTCGGCCATCGACAGCAGGCGCCGGATACGTCCGGCCACAGCGTCTTTCGTCATCGGCGGATCGGCGAGCTGGCCCAGTTCCTCGAGCGAGGCCTGGCGATGCTGCACGCGAAGCTTGCCCGCCGCGGCCAGATGATCGGGTACCTCGTCACCGAGGATTTCCAGGGCCCGCTCCACCCGCGCGGCGGCGGCGACAGCGGCGCGCGCCGAGCGGCGCAGATTCGCGTCGTCGAAGTTGGCCAACCGGTTGGCGGTGGCCCGCACCTCCCGGCGCATCCGGCGTTCTTCCCAGGTCAGCCGGGTGTCCTGGGCGCCCATCCTGGTCAGCAGCGCGCCGATGGCCTCGCCGTCGCGCACCACCACCCGGTCGGTGCCGCGTACCTCGCGCGCCTTGGCCGAGATGCCGAGCCTGCGCGCCGCGCCCACCAGCGCCAGCGCCGCCTCCGGCCCGGGGCAGCTGACCTCGAGCGCCGAGGAGCGCCCCGGTTCGGTGAGCGAGCCGTGCGCGAGAAACGCACCACGCCAAGCGGCTTCGGCGTCGCCGACGCTGCCGCCGACCACCTGGGCAGGCAGCCCGCGCACCGGACGGCCGCGCACGTCGAGCAGGCCGGTCTGGCGGGCCAGCGCCTCGCCCTCCTTCGACACCCGCACCACGTAGCGCGAGGTCTTGCGGAGCCCGCCGGCACCGAGAACGTGCACGTCGGAGCCGTAGCCGTAGAGCTCGAAGATTTCGCGTCGTAGCCTGCGCGCGATCGAGCCCATATCCACCTCGGCCTCGACGATCACCCGCCCGCCGACGATGTGCAGCCCACCGGCGAAGCGCAGCAGGGCGGACAGTTCCGCCTTGCGCGAACTCACCTGGGACACCGCGAGCCTGCTCAGCTCGTCCTTCACTTCGGCTGTCATCGCCACGAGACGCGCTCCTTTCCACCCAACCCGGACCGCACATCCTGACCCATGTGCCGTCCCTCGACTCGAAGCCCTGACACGGTCGGCCGAGGTTCCCGGATCAAACGATCCAGTGCGGCGGCAAGCTTTCCGGGATGGTGCCGGTCTGTTCCCGCGTCGGCGACATCGGAAAAGACTACCCGCGCTCGCAACTGTTCGGCCGCTCTTGCCACATGTTCGCGCTCTCTGCCCTCGGGCACGCAGCCGGAATCGACCAAGACATCGTCGACCGCGAAATCCGGTGCGTGCTGGGACAATACATGCAGATGGCGTTCGGCGGAGAATCCTGCGGTCTCGCCCGGCTCGGCGGCCAGATTCAGGACGAGCACTTTGCGTGCTCGGGTGTAGACCAGCGCGTCGTGCAGCTCGGGGACCAGCACATGCGGGATCACACTGGTGAACCAGGAACCGGGGCCGAGCACCACCACGTCGGCGTGTTCGATGGCCGAGGTGGCCTCCGGACTGGCGGGCGGGTCGGAGGGGATCAGCCGCACCCGCCGGACCTTGCCCGGGGTGGTCGCCACCGCCACCTGCCCGCGGATGCAGCGGCTCACCCGTGGGTCGGCCTCCAGCCCGGATACGTCGGCCTCGATATCGAGGGCGATCGGCGACATCGGCAGCACCCGCCCTGTCACTCCGAGCAGCGCCGCGACCTGGTCGAGTGCGGCCACCGGATCGCCGAGTACCTCGGTGAGCCCGGCCAGGATCAGGTTGCCGACCGAATGCCCGGCCAGCGCGCCGGTGCCGCCGAAGCGGTGCTGCACCGTGCGGGTCCACACCCCGTCGGCATCGGCGGCCAGCGCTGCCAGCGCCATCCGCAGGTCACCCGGCGGAGGCACGCCGAGCTCGGCGCGTAATCGGCCGGAGGAGCCGCCGTCGTCGGCGACGGTCACCACCGCACTGATGCGGGTGGTGAGCCGCCGCACCGCGGTCAGCGTCGCGTACAGACCGTGCCCGCCGCCGAGCGCGACGATGGCGGGGTTGGCATCCCATCCCGTCATTCGCGCCCCAGATCCCGGTGGACCACGCGCACCACGTCGACGACCCCGTCGGAGTCGGTGCGCAACGATTCACCCAGCGCTTCCGCGATCGCTACGCTGCGGTGCCTGCCGCCGGTGCACCCCACTGCCACCGTCATGTATCGCTTCCCCTCTTGGCGGTAACCGTTCGTGACCAGGTCGAGCAGGTGGTGGCAGGTACGCAGATAGTCGTCCGCGCCCGGACGCGTCAGCACGTACTCGCTGACCACCGACTCCTGTCCAGAATGTTCCCGCAGTTCCGGTATCCAGTGTGGATTGGGCAGAAAACGCACATCCAACACCATGTCGGCGTCCAGCGGTACCCCGTACTTGAAACCGAAGGACTGCACGGTCAGCTGCAAGGCTGCCGAGGCGCCGCCGCCGTAGGCTTCCTCCAGCTTGCGGTGCAGCTGGTGAATGGACAGCTCGGTGGTATCGATGACGACATCCGCGGCGGCCTTGACCGCCGAGAGCCGGATCCGCTCCGCGGCGATGCCCGCCGACAGCGTGCCGTCGGCGCTCTCGCTCTGCAAGGGATGGCGGCGCCGGGCGAAACCGAACCGGCGGATCAGCACATCGTCGGAGGCTTCCAGGAACAACACCCGGGTCTTCACACCGCGCGCACGCAGCTGCTCGGTGACCACCGAGAGATCGCCGGTGAAGAACCGGCTGCGCACGTCCATGACCAGGGCCAATCGCCGGATCGGCGGATCAGCGGCGGCGCCGAGCTCGACCATGCGCCCGATCAGTTCGGGCGGCAGATTATCGGTGACATACCAGCCGAGATCCTCGAGCACCTTGGCCGCGGTACCGCGCCCCGCTCCGGACAAACCGGTCACCAGAACGACCTCTACCTGCGCACCAGCGGGTCCGCCGCGCGCTGCGGCGGGCCCGGGGGCATGGCCGCTGCTGTTCGATTCGACGCGTGTCATGTACCACCGGATCTGTTGTCTGGATGCCTCTCGATCTTGTCGCACCGAATTCGGTACCCGGTGCAGTTACACAACGTACGCGACCGGGGCTAATCTCCGCGCAAGGCGGCCAGCACCGCCTGGGCCGTGGCGACCCCGATACCGGGCACTTCGGTGATCTCCTCCACCGTTGCCTCCTTCAACTTTGCGACCGATCCGAAGTGCGTGACCAGCGCGGTTCGCCGGGCAGCGCCCAACCCGCGCACCGAATCCAGAGCCGAGGCCGTCATCCGGCGCGAGCGTTTGCTGCGGTGGAAGGTGATGGCGAAGCGGTGCGCCTCGTCACGTACCCGTTGCAGCAGGTAGAGCGCCTCGCTGGTGCGGGGCATGATCACCGGGTCCGGCTCGTTGGGCACCCATACCTCTTCGAGGCGTTTGGCCAGGCCGATCACCGCGACGTCGGTGATGCCGAGTTCGTCGAGCACCTCCGCGGCCGCGGCGACCTGCGGCGCGCCGCCGTCGACGACGTAGAGGTTGGGTGGGTAGGCGAACTTGCGCGGTTTACCGGTCGCGGGATCGATCCCCGGCAGCGAGGTCGGCGCGTCGTCGATGTGCTCGGCGGGGGCGCCTTCGGGGGCGGTGGGGGTGTCGAGCTCGACCCGTTCGGCGGCGTCGCGTTCGCGGCGCAGCCGGCCGAAGCGGCGCCTGGTGACCTCGGCGATGCTGCCGACGTCATCGGATCGGCCCTCACCGGCGGCTTCCTTGATGGTGTAGTGCCGGTATTCCGATTTGCGTGGCAGCCCGTCTTCGAACACCACCAGCGAGGCGACCACATCGGTGCCCTGCACATGGCTGATGTCGACGCATTCGATGCGCAGCGGCGCGGTGTCCAGATCCAGGGCATCCTGAATGTCTTGCAGCGCGGCCGATCTGGAGGTGAGATCACCGGCCCGGCGCAGCTTGTGCTGGGCCAGGGCCTCCTGCGCGTTGCGCTGCACCGTCTCGGCCAGCGCCTTCTTGTCGCCGCGGCGCGGTACCCGCACCTGCACCGCCGAGCCCCGCAGCTGCGACAGCCACTGCTGCACCTGCTCCACATCGGCGGGCAACTCGGGCACCAGCACCTCGCGCGGCACCACGGTGGGTTGTTCCTCGGCGCCTTGGGCGGCGACGGCGGCCTGCTCACCGTAGAACTGGGTGAGGAACTGCTCCACCAGCGCGGCCATCTCGCCACCGGCCTCCGGCACGTCGACGGCGTCACCGGATTTGTCGACCACCCAGCCGCGCTGACCGCGGACCCGGCCGTCCCGCACATGGAAGATCTGCACCGCCACCTCGAGCTCGTCGGTGGCGAAGGCGATCACGTCGGCGTCGGTGCCGGTGCCGAGCACCACGGCCTGCTTCTCCAACGCCCGGCGCAGCGCTTGCACGTCGTCGCGCAGGCGAGCGGCGGTCTCGAAGTCGAGGTCGTCGGCGGCGGCGTGCATGCGTCGTTCGAGCTCGCGAACCATGCGGTCGGTGCGCCCGGCGAGGAAGTCGCAGAAATCCTCGACGATGCGGCGATGCTCCTCGGCGCTGACCCGGCCGATGCACGGCGCCGAGCATTTGTCGATGTAGCCGAGCAGGCACGGCCGCCCGATCTGGCTGTGCCGCTTGAACACTCCGTTGGAACAGGTGCGCGCGGGGAACACCCGCAGCAGCAGATCGAGGGTTTCCCTGATCGCCCAGGCGTGCGCGTAGGGCCCGAAGTAGCGGACGCCCTTCTTCCGCGCGCCGCGGTAGACGAACAGCCGCGGGTACTCCTCGTTCAGGGTGACCGCGAGCACCGGATACGACTTGTCATCGCGGTAGCGGACGTTGAAGCGCGGATCGAACTCCTTGATCCAGTTGTATTCCAGCTGCAACGCCTCGACCTCGGTGGACACCACCGTCCACTCGACGCTCGCCGCGGTGGTGACCATCTGCCGGGTGCGCGGATGCAGTGAGGCCACGTCGGCGAAGTAGGAGTTCAACCGGGAGCGCAGGCTCTTGGCCTTGCCGACGTAGATGACGCGCCCGTAGGAATCCCGGAACTTGTACACACCGGGTTCGACGGGAATCGTGCCCGGCTTCGGCCGGTACGTCGCGGGATCTGCCACCTGCCCAGCCTATCGACGCCCTCCGACAAACTCCGCCGTGGGAGCCCCGCTCAGGCTCGCTGCCGGACGCACCATCGGTGTCGCCCGGCAGCGAGCGCGATCTCAGCCGGCGCTGCCGTGGATCAGCACGCCACGAATGTTCTTCCCGTCGCGCAGGTCCTGATATCCCTGGTTGATGTCCTCGAGCCGGTACCGGGTGGTGACCAGATCATCGAGGTTCAGCTGACCGGCGTCGTAGAGGCGCAGCATGCGCACGATGTCGTACTGCGGGTTGGCCGAGCCGAACAGCGTGCCCTTGATCGTTTTCTCGTTCAGGGTCAGCATCGCACCCGAGACGTGGACCGTCAGCTTCGCCGGATCGGCGAGTCCGGTGACGACCACCGTCCCGCCCTTGCCGACGATCTCGAACGCCGCCGACACCACCTCTTCGGTGACCGTTCCCACCGTGATGATGGCCTGATCCGCGCCCTGCCCCCAGGACAGCTCGTTCACGATGGTGGCGGCCTCCTCGGCGGTGGCGAACGCGTGGGTGGCGCCCATCTTCAGCGCGGTCTCCCGCTTGAACTGCACCGGATCGACCGCGACGACATACTTGGCACCGCTGTGCACCGCACCCTGGACCGCATTGATGCCGAGCCCGCCGATGCCGTACACGACGGTGATGTCACCCACCCGGACATTGCCCGCGTAGGTGGCGCTGCCCCACCCCGACGGCACGCCGCAACCGACCAGGACAGCGGTCTCCAGCGGCAACCAGTTGTCCACCTTGACCACCGAGTGCTCGGAGATGGTTGCCCGTTCGGCGAACGTGCCGAGCATGCACATGGCGCCGAAATCCATTCCGTTGCCATGGAATCGGAAGGTCCCGTCGGGCATACAGCCATCGAGGATGGTGGCGCCCATATCGCAGAGGTTCTGCCTGCCGGTGGAGCAGTAGCGGCAGTGCCCGCAGTTCGGGATGAAGCTGCACACCACGTGGTCACCCGGTTGCACCTTGGTGACGCCGGGTCCCACTTCCTCGATGACGCCCGCGCCCTCGTGGCCACCCACGATGGGATAGCGCGGCGGCAGATCGCCATCGGTGAGATGCAGATCGGAGTGGCAGAGCCCGGCGGCGGTGTAGCGGATGAGGACCTCGCCGGGGCCGGGCCCGTCCAGATCGAGTTCCATGATCTCGAAGGGCTTGCCCGCGTCGATGAGCACGGCTGCGGTGGTTTTCACGGCATTCTCCTGACGGTAGACGGTCGCGCTCAGAGGGCGACGTTGACGGATTTGGTCTGCAGGTACAGGTCCATGGCGGCGGCGCCGAGCTCACGACCCCAACCGGACTGCTTGTAGCCGCCGAAGGGCATCGCGGTGTCGAAACCGTTGTATTGGTTGACCCACACCGACCCGGCCTTCAGCAGGCGCGCGGTGCGGTGCGCCTTGGCGACGTCGCGGGTCCACACGCCGGCGGCGAGCCCGTAGGGCGAATCGTTGGCTGCGGTGACCGCCGCGCCGATCCCGTCGTCGGCGTTGAAGGGCAGCGCCGCGACGACCGGGCCGAAGATCTCCTCGCGCACGATGCTGAATTCGGGCCGCACATCGACGAAGACGGTCGGCTCCACGAAGTACCCGGTCTCGCCCCACCGTTTGCCGCCGGTGAGGGCGCGGGCGCCATCGGCGAGTCCGGCTTGCAGATAGCCGGTCACGCGGTCGAACTGCTCCTGCGAGACGAGCGGGCCGAGTTCGGTCGCCGGATCCAGGCCGGGACCGATCTTCACGGCAGCGGCGGCATCGGCGACGGCCTGGGTGAAGTCGTCGAAGATCTTGTCCTCCACGAACAACCGCGTTCCCGCCACACAGCACTGGCCGTGGTTGAACAGCCACGCGTTCAGCGACCCGGTGACCGCCGCGTCGAAATCGGCGTCGGCGAACACCACGTTGGCGCTCTTGCCGCCGAGTTCGAGCGACACCTTCTTGAGGTTGCCGCGGGCCGCCTCGACGACGAGCTTGCCGACCTCGGTGGAGCCGGTGAAGGCGATCTTGTCGACACCGTCGTGGGCGGACAGGGCGGCGCCGGCGTCACCGAAGCCGGTCACGATGTTCACCACGCCGGGCGGGAAGCCGGCCTCTTGGAATACCTCGCCGAGCAGCAGCGCGGTCAGCGGGGTCTGTTCGGCGGGCTTGAGCACCACGGTGTTTCCGGCCGCGAGGGCGGGCGCGAGCTTCCACGACGCCATCAGCAGCGGGAAGTTCCACGGCACGATCAGGCCGCAGACACCGACCGGTTCGCGCAGCGTGTACGCGTGGAACCGGGCGCCGGGCGCGAACGGCATCGAGACGTCGACCGTCGAGCCCTCGATCTTGGTGGCCCAACCGGCGTAGTAGCGGAACACGTCGGCCGCCCACGCGGTGTCCACCGCGGTGGCGATGCCCGCCGATTTGCCGTTGTCGAGGGCCTCCAGCTCGCCGAACTCGGCGGCGCGCTCGGACAGGATGTCGCCGACGCGCCAGAGCAGTCGTTCGCGCTCGTTCGGCTTCATCCACTGCCACGGGCCGTCGTCGAAGGCCCGCCGCGCCGCGCGGACCGCGCGATCGACGTCCTCGGCGCCGCCGTGGGCCACCTCGGCGAGGGTGGCGCCGGTGGCGGGATCCTCGGTGGCGAAGGTGCGCCCGGACGCCGCGTCGACCCATTCACCACCGATGAGCAGCCGTTTGGGACGGTCGAGAAAGCTGCGAACCTGCGTCCGGATCGGGAACTCGGACACCGCTGTCATGCGTACCTCCAGGGAAATCGGTCTGTGACACAGGCCATATTCCGATGGATCGGTGCGCGCTAACTGTTCAATGTCTGGACACCGTCAGCGGTCGATATCGAGGGTCCGCATCCGCGCGTACAGGGTGGTCCGGCTCATCCCGAGCCTGCGCGCGGCGTGCACTTTGTTCCCGCCGCTGTCGGCCAGGGCGGCGATGATGATCCGGCGTTCGGCCAGTTCACGTTCGGACAGCCGGGCCACCCGCGGCGAGATCCGATAGGGCGCTGGAAGATCGGAGAGATCGATGCGGTCGCCGCGGGCGCTGCTCGCCGCCTGGACCAGCACCGAGTGCAGCTCGGTGAGGTTCCCGGGCCACTGCCCGGCTCGTAACGCGCCCAGCGCCCGGGCGGTGAGCCGCAGTCCGGGACGGATGCCCGCCAGCATCTGCGCCGCGATCTCGGCGATATCGGCGCGCCGCTCCCGCAGGGGCGCCAGCTGCACCCGATGCGGGCAGGCAGCCAGCAACGCCGACAACTCGGCGGTGGGTGCGCTGCCGGATCCGCTCGACAGCACCACGCGAGGTGAGCGGGTGGTCCGGACGAGCTGGGCCACGGCGTGCACCGCTTCGGGCGCGAGCCGATCGACGTCGTCGATCGCCAGGAACGCCGGCGGGCGCTCGCGCTCACACACCGCCCGCAGCCAGGCCTCGGCGTCCCGCACAGGGAGATCGGCGGCGTCGACCCGGACGGCCTCGGCCCCTGCGACCAACTCGGCGATGACGGTGCTGCGACCGGTACCCGGCTCCCCCGCCACCATCACCGCACCCTCGCCCGCCGCCACGGCACGCAGCCGGTCCCGAAGGCGATCGGCGGTGCCCGTGCGGGTGCGCGGGACCGGCAGCCGCGACCCCGACCGCACCACGAACAGCGCACCGCCATCGGTACCGGGGATGGCGTCGGCCTGCACGACCGCCCGCTCCCCCGAGGACAGTTCGAGGCTTATCCGCCGCTGGCCGCCCGGACGCAGGTCCAGCGCGAGCTCCCGCAGCGTGTGATGGTCGGCCTGATCGAACAGGTCCATCGCGGCCGGATTGGCCAGCACCACGTCACCGCCGATCGCGGCGACGGCGACATCGCGGTGCGCGGGCGCCCGCTGGAATGCCTCGATCAATCGCTGCTGGGCGGCACGGCGCCCGGCGAGCAACCGCGCTTCGATATCGGCCACCGCCCGTGCCACCAGCGGCGCGAACAGCGGGTTGGCCTCGGCGCCGCGCGCGCTCAGATCGAGCACCCCTTCCACGCGGCGGGTCACCGGGTGAATGATCGGCTGGCCGTAGCAGCTCATATCCTTGAACCGCTCGAGATAGTGCTCGCAACCGTTGATGACGATGGGTCGTTTCAGCTCGAGCGGTGTGCCGAGCGCGTTGGTGCCCGCACGGTCCTCACCGAGCAGTGACCCCACCACCACGCCGGCCCGGTCGAACCAGCGGGCGGTGGCGGCGCCGTCGAACACGCGCGAGACGATGCGCCCGTCCCCGTCGGCGAGCAGGACCGCGAGTCCGGTCCCGGACAGCTGCGTGGCCAGTTCGTCGAGGATCGGCCGCGCCGCGTGCAGCAGCCGGCCCGCGCTGTCGACCTCGGCATCCGGATCGCTGTCCAGGCCCGCGCCCGGATCGACTCCACACAGCCGCGACCGCTGCCACGACAGCGCGATATCCGGGCGCGGCCCGCGTGCTGGCGAGCCCTGTCCGAGCGTTTCCACCTGCGACATCTCGTTCCTCCGGAGGAGCAGGCGAATGGGTCACCGAGCCCGATCCGTGGCCTGCGCCGGAGGGGAACGGCCGGAGCCCGACCTCGCCTATCCGATACACCTCGGCCGCGGGTGCACCGGGTTCCGCTCGGGGTCGAGCGGAGCCGGCTCCGCTCGAGTCCGAGCAGTGCGGTGCGCGGCCGTCGAACCCGGACGTCTCCGGGTTCTCCAGATGGTAGCCAGGCCCGTGCCGTGCCGGGCCGGAATCCGCAGGCGGCGCAGGCCCGGGCCGAGCCTGTTCGTCCGTCAGAAACGGTCCTTGTGCTCGATGAGCCATTCCTCGAAGGTGCGCGACGGACGCCCGAGGACCTGGTCGAGGACGCCGTTCGGGGTGCGGGCCGACTCCGGCGGGTCGGCATGCCAGCCGACCACATATTCGGCGTCGGCCAGCGAGACGCCGGTGGCGGTCAGCCGGTCGATGGCCTGTTGCCTGGTCAGCTGCTCGAAGGTGATCTCCCGGCCGATCGTCTCGGCCAGCATGGCGACCCGCTGACGCACGGTCAGCGCTCGGGGCCCGGACAGGGTGTAGGCCCGGCCGGCGTGTCCGTCCTCGGTCAGGGCCATCGCCGCCACCGCACCGAGGTCGGCCTCGTGCACGACAGCGCTCGGCACGTCGAACGGCTCCCGCACCACGCCGGCCTCGCGAATCGAGTCGGCCCAGGCGAGGGTGTTGGACATGAATTCCTGAGGTTCCAGCCGGGTCCATGCGACGCCCGATTCCGCGACCGCGGTTTCGGCGGGGCCGACATACCCGCCCCACAGGATCGTGATCCGCTCGATGCCTGCCGCCACCGCACGGCGCACCAGCTCAGGGCCGGTCTCCGCGACCCCTGAGGTGACCGTGATGTGCAAGCCCGTTACCCCGGTCAACACCGCATCCAGCGTGTCCGGCTCGGTGTGGCTGCCCGCAACCACGTCCGCACCCGTGGGCAGCAGTGCCGCGGCACGCTCGGGATCTCGCGTGAGCGCCCGCACGTTGTGGCCGCGGCGCAGCAGCTCCGCCACCACGTGCCGTCCGGTGTTTCCCGTTGCGCCCGTTACCAATATCGACATTGTTGAACTCCCTTCCGCGCACGACGCTATGAGCTCAACCTGTGTTGAGGTCAACGTCCGGCGTTCAGTCGCAGGTCAAACGTCCGGGTGGAAGTGGCGTCGGCGCCCAGTGGGGCTGGATCGCCCAATCTGAACCGCTGGGAATGATCGCGGCGTGTTTGTCGGCGGCAGCGGTTAAGGTCCGTGCATGACGCGTGCGCGACAGATTCGGACGGGAGCGGCCGTGGTTGCGGCGCTCGTGATTTCGCTGGCGGCCGGGTGTTCGGAGGAAACCGAGGACACGGCGGCCTGCACGACAACACCCAACGGGACTCCCCTCACCGCCGCCCCCGCCACCACGGGCGGTGCGACCACGACGCAGAACCTGAGCACCAATCCCGAGATCGCGTCCGGCTATCGCAGCGATATGACACCGGTACGCACCGCCACCTACGCGGTGTCGACGGCGAATCCGCTGGCCACCCAGGCCGCCTGCGAGGTGTTGCGCGACGGCGGAACCGCCGCCGACGCGCTGATCACCGCACAGACGGTGCTCGGACTGGTCGAACCGCAGGCCTCCGGTATCGGCGGCGGTGCTTTCCTGGTTTATTACGACGCCGCGAGCAGATCCGTGGAAGCCTACGACGGCCGGGAGACCGCGCCCGCCGCCGCGACCGAGAACTATCTGCGCTGGATCAGCGACACCGACCGCACCGAACCGAAACCGGATGCCCGCGCCAGCGGCCGCTCCATCGGCGTTCCCGGCGTGCTGCGCATGCTCGAACTCACCCATCGCGAACACGGCAAGACGCCGTGGGCCGACCTGTTCGACCCGGCGGTCTCGCTGGCCGACCGTGGTTTCGAGATCAGCCCGCGGCTGGCGGGCCAGATCGCCGAATCAGCACCGAATCTCGCGGTGGACGAGGCCGCGAAGGCCTACTTCCTCAACCCCGACGGCACCCCCAAACCGGCCGGTGAGGTGCTCACCAACCCGGCGATGTCGAAGACCTTGAACGCGATCGCCACCGACGGCGCCGACGCCTTCTACACCGGAGCCATCGCCGACGATGTGGTGGCAGCCGCCACCTCGGGTTCCGGTGGCCGGACCCCGAGCCTGATCACCGCCGCGGATCTGGCGAACTATCAGCCGAAGAAGCGCACGGCGCTGTGCACCGACTACCGCGAACACGAGATCTGCGGCATGCCCGCGCCGTCGTCGGGCGGGATCACCGTCGCCGCCACCCTCGGTATCCTGTCGAATTTCGACCTGGCCGCGATGGGCCCGGACAATGTCGACCGCAACGGCGGTAAGCCGAAGGCCGAAGCGGTGCATCTGATCTCCGAAGCCGAGCGGCTCGCCTACGCCGACCGCGACAAGTACGTCGCCGATACCGATTTCGTGCCGCTGCCGGGCAATTCGCCCGAGACCCTGGTGAACCCCGAATACCTGAAGGGCAGGGCCGCGCTGATCGATCCCGGCCGCAGCATGGGCACCGCGCAACCCGGCGATTTCGGCCCGGTACCGGTCGGCGTCGGTCCGCAGCCGCCCGAACACGGCACCAGCCAGATCTCCATCGTCGACTCCTACGGCAATGCCGCCGCCATGACCACCACCGTCGAATCGGCCTTCGGTTCGTTCCACATGGTCGACGGATTCATCCTCAACAACCAGCTCACCGATTTCTCCGCAGAACCCGTCGGCGAGGACGGGATGCCGCTGGCCAACCGGGTCGAGCCCGGCAAGCGCCCGCGCAGTTCGATGAGCCCGACGCTGGTCTTCGCCGACGCGGCCGACGGTTCGCGCGGCGAGCTCACCCATGTCGCCGGATCGCCCGGTGGGTCGGTGATCATCCAGTTCGTGGTGAAAACGCTGATCGGCATGCTGGATTGGGGTCTGGACCCGCAGCAGGCGATTTCGGCGGTGTCGTTCGGCGCCGCCAACACCCCGGTCACCGGGGTCGGCGGTGAACATCCGGCCATCGATGCCAGCGACGACGGCGCGCACGATCCGCTGGTCGTGCGCCTGCGCGAACTCGGGCATCAGGTGTCGGTGGCGCCGCAGACGAGCGGACTGAGTGTGGTGCGCCGCGACGGCGACGGCTGGATCGGCGGCGCGGACCCGCGCCGGGAAGGTGAAGTGCTCGGCGATACGCGCTGACCGGGCCCGGATACCGCGCCGATCGCCGCTGACCTTCGCACCCGGCGATCGGCGCAACGTCCATGCCGACCCCGCTCGTCCGTCTGACCTGCCGGCCCGCGGTCGTGCGGCCCGGCCGGCCGCGGCATCGTCGCGCACCCGGCGAGTTCCGCGCCGATACAACGCGCCGGCCGCACTTCGGTCGTGTCGCTCTTCGAGATCGTGGCGCCGGCCTATCCACCCGCCCCGGCGGGACCGGCTGAGCAGGCTCCGACCGCGGGTGCTCGTCAGTCGCCGGAACCGCTGTACTTCGCGCCCAGTTCACGCAGCCGCTCGAGCGCGTCGGCGGCGTATTCCTTGTCGTTGGAGCGGATGGCCAACATCGGAACGTAATCGTCGTCGACCAGTTCCAGCCGTGCCCAGGACTTACGGTCCGGGAACGAGACACCGCGGATGTACTTCCACGGAAACTCGTTGTCGCCGAGGACATTGCGCACCACCACGCCCTTGGGTCCGACCCGCACCCGCGGACGCGTCAGCAGCAGCACCGCGCACGCGCCGAGCACACCGATCCCCGCCATGGCGAACTGATCGAGCACCCGGAAATGCACACCGGTCGAGCCGACCCGCAGGAAGACCCCGGCGGCGGTGAACGCGATCACCAGCAGCACCGCGACGATGATCGCGGTGCGCCGTGCCCGGCGCGGGCGCACCTCGAGATCCCAGACCGGCCGCTCGGTGGCCGAGCCGGCCGGGGCCGGGCCCGCGTTCCTACGCCAGATCCGAACGACGGGCATCGGCTAGTTCGACCCGCGCAGCGAACGCAGGGTCAGCGCGGCATCCAGGGCGGCGGCGCAGGCCTGCTCACCCTTGTCCTCCGCGGAGCCGGGTAGACCGGCCCGATCCAGCGCCTGCTTCTCGTTGTTGGTGGTGAGCACACCGTTGGCGATCGGGGTGCTCTCGTCGAGCGAGACCCGGGTCAGGCCGGCCGTGACCGCGTCACAGACGTACTCGAAATGCGGTGTGTCGCCGCGGATCACCACACCGAGCGCGACCACGGCGTCATGGGTACGGGCCAGTTCTTGGGCCACCACCGGCAGTTCCATCGCACCGGCGCAGCGCACCACCGTCACCGCGCGCACTCCGGCCTCCTTGGCCACGCGTTCGGCATTGGCGACCAGGGTGTCGCAGATCTGGGTGTGCCAGCGCGAGGCGACGATGCCGAGCTTGAGCTCCTTGGCATCCTCGAGCGCGAAAGTGGGTACGCCGGTACCGCTCATCGGTTCTCGCCTTTCCGTCCGGCCGGATTCACTGCGCGGTCTCTCCCAGATCCAAGTCGTCGAGCCCGATCAGGTCGTGCCCCATGCGGTCGCGCTTGGTGCGCAGGTACCGCAGGTTCTCGGCATTGGCGCGCACCGGCATCGGCACCCGCTCGGTGATCCGCAGCCCATAACCGTCCAGACCGACGCGCTTGGCCGGATTGTTGGTCAGCAACCGCATCGAACGGATACCGAGATCGACCAGGATCTGCGCGCCGGTGCCGTAATCGCGGGCGTCGGCGGGCAGGCCGAGCTCGATATTCGCATCGACGGTGTCATGGCCGGAATCCTGGAGCTGGTAGGCCTGCAACTTGTGCATCAGGCCGATGCCACGGCCTTCGTGCCCGCGCATGTAGAGCACCACGCCCCGGCCCTCGGCGGCCACCATCTCCAGCGCGGCGTCCAGCTGCGGGCCGCAATCACAGCGCAGCGAACCGAACACATCGCCGGTCAGGCATTCCGAATGCACGCGGACCAGCACGTCGTCACCGTCGAGGATGTCGCCGCGCACCAGCGCCACATGCTCGACCTCGTCATAGATGCTCTGGTAACCGACGGCGGTGAACTCGCCGTGCACGGTCGGAATGCGGGCTTCCGCGACGCGCACCACATGCTTTTCGTGCTTGCGCCGCCAGGCGATCATGTCGGCGATCGAGATCAGCGCCAGTTCGTGCTCGTCGGCGAAGACGCGCAGCTCCTCGGTGCGGGCCATGTGCCCGTCGTCCTTCTGGCTGACGATCTCGCAGATCACACCCGCTGGACGCAGTCCAGCCATCCGCGCCAGATCGACCGCGGCCTCGGTGTGGCCGGGCCTGCGCAGCACGCCGCCATCCTTGGCGCGCAGCGGCACCACGTGGCCGGGCCGGGTGAAATCGTCGGCCTTGGCGTCGGCGTCGGCGAGCAGCCGGATGGTGGTGGCGCGGTCGGCGCCGGAGATGCCGGTACTGACGCCTTCCTTGGCATCGACCGACACCGTGTAGGCGGTGCCGTGCTTGTCCTGGTTCAGCGCGTACATCGGCGGCAGGCCGAGGCGATCGCAGTCCTCACCGGTGAGGGGCACACAGATATAGCCCGACGTGTAGCGGATCATGAACGCCATCAGCTCCGGGGTGGCCTTCTCGGCCGCGAAGATGAGGTCGCCCTCGTTCTCCCGGTCCTCGTCGTCGACGACGACAACCGCCTTACCGGCGGCGATATCGGCGACTGCGCGCTCGATGCTGTCGAACCTGGTCACGTCTGTTGTGCTCCATCTCGAATAAGGTGCCACCCCACACTACTGGGTCGGAAGTGTCACTCCGGAGGCAGTGGTCCGCCTGGTGGACGGTGTGCTCAGCCGCGTTGCCGAAGGCGTTCGACGTACTTGGCGATGACGTCGACCTCCAGGTTGACCAGGGTGCCCGGCGCGGCGGTCCCGAGGTTGGTCATCGACAGGGTGGTCGGGATGAGCGAAACCTCGAACCAGTCGCGGTTACCGTCGGCCGCGGGGGTTTCGGCGATCCCGAGCCCGGAGACGGTCAGCGAGATGCCGTCGACGGTGATGGAACCCTTCTCCACGACGTACTTCGCGATGGCGTCCGGCAGCGAGATGCGCACGACCTCCCAGTTCTCCGAGGGCGTCCGGGAGAGCACGGTGCCGGTCCCGTCGACGTGGCCCTGCACGAGGTGCCCGCCGAGGCGGCTGTTCAGGGCGGCGGCGCGCTCCAGGTTCACCTTGGCGCCCACGGTCAGGCCGCCGATGCTGGAGCGGTTGAGGGTCTCGGCCATCACATCCACGGTGAAGGAGTCGCCGTCGACGACATCGACGACGGTCAGGCACACACCGTTGACGGCGATGGAGTCGCCGTGGCCGGCATCGGAGGTCACCAGCTTGCCCCGGATCGTCAACCGCGCGGCGTCGGCCAGCTGCTCGGTGGCGACGATCTCGCCCAGCTCCTCGACGATGCCTGTGAACATGCCTGACTCCCTGTCGCGTGTGGTCTTCCGGTTGCGGAACGGTCGTGACCGGGGTCGGTATTCCCCGTGGCCGTGCCGTGCTCGTGATCGAAGCCTAGTGAGCGATACCGGGCAGGGTGAGCGCGGCCGGATCGGTTCCGGGTCGGCCGGCGAGCGCGGCCGCTCGTGGCCCACCGACTCGCCGACCGATGCCACGCCGGACGACGAGACCGTGACGCGCCGTGGAATCCGACCTCAGGGATGTGTCGCGGCCGCTGTGCGAACACGGATTATTTTGCGGCGACTAATTCTCTATCGGTATTCAGAAAATACTGTTCGTTCGGTCCGTAGACTTTGTTGCACCGCTTTTTCCGAAACGCACAGAAGAATGTCATCCCGCGCCCGTACAGTCGGTGCCCGGCCGAGACGGCGCCGAAACATGAATTTCCGCAATCGCTTGCACGGGGACCGATATTGTCGCAAAATCGTTATGTAGCCGACTCCGACCGTTCAACAGCACCAGCTTTTCCGTACGGCAGAGTGACTGTGGACGGCAGAGTCCTACACGGCAGTTCGATCTCGGCACGCCACACGTGACACCTCACCATCGACCAGCGCAACCGGCGACCGGATAGATGGGCAGGCCGCACAAAGATCGTTGTGCAGCAGTCCATTCCGTCAGTCGACGGGATGCGCTCGGCCGACCGCGCCACGAGGCCGATCGCGCGGCGCGCCACCGCACAACAGGCACATCCACCACTCCAGGAAGCCGAAAGATCATCGTGGACAGAATCGAGATCGACGCGGACACCGAACCCGTCGATCAGTACACATCCACCAGCGAAAACCACACCACCGGGGGTGCGGCGTGACCACGCTCGTCGATTTCACACTGGAAAACCGCTGCGTCAGCTATCGGCGCGAATTTCAGTTCCCAGCCGTTATCGACCCCACCTCACGACGCATCCTGCTGAAAATGGGCGCCCGCTACGGCGCCATCACCATGCCCGCCGAACTCGGCGAACAAGTACAGCAGCGGCTGCGCCTGGCAGGCATCGCCGGCCCCGTCGTCGCCCACCCACGCGCCCGGCGCTGGACCTTCCTCACCGGCCCCGCCCGGCCCGACAGCCTCAGCGCCGCCGAATCGGCCGAACTCTTCCGCCTCTACGCCACCGTCGCCAGCGCAGGCAGCCACATCGTGCTGCCCTCCCCCGACGACGAACGCACCGGCTACCGCAGCTGGGTACAAGCCCCCGAAAGCGGCACCGACCGGCCACCGCAGAGCGCCGTCATCGAGGCCACCCGAGCACTCGGCAGCCGCACGATCAGCCGAGGGTAGCGGCCCGGCGGCAACCGCTCAGCGCGCCCACACCGTGGCGGCCTGCCTGCGCAGCGTCTCCACGGTGGCGCCGGGATCAGCGGTGTTGTACACCGCGGAGCCCGCGACGAAACAGTCGATACCGGCCGCAGCGGCTTGCTCGATGGTGTCGGCATTGATACCGCCGTCGATCTCCACCACCAGCCGCAACTCCCCCGAATCCACCAGGCGCCGCACCGTACGAGCCTTGTCCAGCACATGCGGAATGAAGGACTGACCGCCGAAACCGGGCTCAACGCTCATCACCAGCAGCGTGTCGAAATCCCGCAGGATCTCCAGATACGGCTCGATCGGCGTATTCGGCTTCACCGACAGACCCGCCTTCGCTCCCGCCGCCCGGATATCGCGGGCCACCGCCACCGGATCGTCGGTGGCCTCCGCGTGGAAGGTCACGTTGTAGGCGCCTGCCTCTGCGTACGGCGGCGCCCAGCGGCCCGGATCCTCGATCATCAGATGGCAGTCCAGCGGAATGTCGGTGGCCTTCAACAGGCTCTCCACCACCGGCAGGCCCAAGGTCAGATTCGGCACGAAATGCGCGTCCATCACATCGACATGCAGCCAGTCGGCGGTGGACACGGCATTCGCCTCGTCCGCGAGGTGAGCGAAATCGGCGGACAGGATCGACGGAGCGATCATCGGGGACTCGGGGCGGGAGAACGTCGGCGTGGACACAAGGCGGGAGTTTAACCGGCGGGCGCCGCCACTGCGGGGCGGGTCACAGCCGCGGTTGGGTTGCCCGGGCCAGGAGTGGGTAGCCTCATGGCGTGATCAACATTTCGGCGGAACAGGGGCTCTACAGCACCCCGGTGGAGATTCGGGTCGCTGCATCGGTCAGTCAGTTGCCGATCGTGCGCGGGCTCGCCGAAACACTGGTCCTGCTCAGTGATTTCACCCTGGACGAAGTGGCCGACATCCGGCTGGCCGTGGACGAGGTGTGCTCGACCCTGATCGCGGTCGCCGCACCCGAGAGCAGCCTGCACTGCCGATTCACCGTGGGCGATCTCGAACTGCAGGTACGGGTCTCCGGCGTGGCCGCCGAAGAGGGGCTTCCCGATCAGCGCAGCTTCGGCTGGCATGTGCTGCGCACCCTCACCGATTCGGTGCAAGCCTCCCAGGAACCCTTCGATCAGGCCGTCTCCGGGTACCCCACGACGGTCGAATTCCGTCGCGTCCGGGGGAAGGCGTAGTGCGCGACGAGGACACCGTGCTCGACCCCTCGGACAATGACGGTGCTCCCGAGACGACCGACCAGCCCGAACCCACCGGCACCACCGACCAGCCCCCCGCCGACGCCGAGCAGCCTGCCGACGCCGACGAGGACACGATCGAGACGGCGAGCCAGGTATCCGGCTATGACGACGTCGCGGCGCTGTTCACCCGGTTGGCCGCCACCGAGGCCGGAACCGACGCCTACACGACGCTGCGTGACGAGCTGATCAACCGCTGCATCCCGCTCGCCGACCACATCGCCCGCAAGTTCAGTGGACGCGGTGAACCGTTCGATGACCTCACCCAGGTCGCACGCGTCGGGCTGGTGCATGCGGTGGACCGGTTCGACGTCGAACGCGGCTCGAACTTCCTGTCCTTCGCCGTGCCCACCATCATGGGTGAGGTCCGCCGCTATTTCCGTGACAACACCTGGGCGATGCGGGTGCCGCGACGGGTCAAGGAAACCCATCTACGCATCGGCGCCGCGGTCGACTCGCTCTCCCAGACGCTCGGCCGCTCGCCCACCGCCAAGGAGATCGCCGCCGAACTCGACGTCGACCCCGATGAGGTCACCCAGGCCGTCATCGCGGGCAACGCCTACCAGCCCACCTCCATCGACGCCGCCTCCGCCGGACGCGATACCGACGCATCACTGCTCGACACGCTCGGCGAGGAGGAATCCCAGTTCGACCGGGTGGAGGAATATGTCGCCATCCGCCCGCTGCTGGACGGCCTGCCCGAACGCGAGCGCCGGATCCTCACCATGCGGTTCTTCGAATCCATGACCCAGACCCAGATCGCGCAGCAGATGGGGATCTCGCAGATGCATGTCTCCCGCATCCTGGCGAAAACCCTTGCGCGGCTTCGGGAGCAGTCCTCGCGGGAGTAGCGGCGAGTCAGCCGGTGCGTTCGCGTTCCTTGCGCATTTTCGCCGGCGCCGACAGCCACCACGCCGCGTCCAGCAGTTCCCGCAGCTGATCGAGCTCGACCCGATCGAGGTCGATGAGAATGTAGGGATAGCCGTCGTAGTGCGGGGTGGTGTAGTACGCGGGATCACCCGAGGCCAGCAACGCCTCCTTCTCCTCGGGATCGCACAGCAGCACCAGCCCGCCCTCGGCCTCCACTCGCAGCCGCGCGAACCCCTTCTTGCCGACCTTCAACGCGGGCGTGCGCCACCAGGTCGACTCCTCGACCCCCGGCAACTGCGTCGCCAGCGCCACCACGCCTGCCCAATCGATCGCCATACCGTTCAGTGTGCGCCGAGGTCGGGCCTGCGACTTGGATAAATGTCGCCTGGGCACGGAAGCGGATCTGTGATGGCCGTGCGGCACAGGCAGGCCTGCCGCCGACGCGCCGTCACGCTCCGCCCGCCGGCGGCGCTACCCGCGCCGCCATTGATCGCCGGCACCCGGAACCCGGCACAAGAGCTTGCCGACGAACCGCGACGCGCAAGCGCTGTGCCCCGGACCTGAGCCCGGATCCGGCCGCCCGGAATCCGAGGGTTGCGATCTCAGCCGCGGCAGCGCGCCTCTCGCGCGGCGACCACCGATCTGACCGAGGAGACGACCGCGCGGGCGACCTACAGCGGTTTTCGCAGGGCCGCCAGGAACATCGCGTCCGTGCCGTGGCGGTGCGGCCAGAGCTGGGCGCCCGGGCCGTGACCGAGATCCGGTACGCCGGGAACCAGTTCGCGAGTGTCGAGCTGAACGGCGCCGGTGCGGCGGACGGCGTCGGCGACCACGGCCACGGTTTCCGGCAGGTGTGGCGAGCAGGTCGAATAGACCACCACCCCGCCGGGGCGCAGCAGTTCCCAGGCGGCGGCCAGCAATTCGCGTTGCAGGACGACCAGTTCGGCGACGTCGGCGGGGGTGCGGCGCCAGCGGGCTTCGGGTCGGCGGCGCAGCGCGCCGAGACCGGTGCAGGGGGCGTCGACCAGGATGCGGTCGTAGCCGGGAGTCAGTCCGCTATCGCGGCCGTCGGCCACGTGCACCCGGACCGGAAGATCGACGGTGGCTTTGCGGACGAGTTCGGCACGATGTTCGGCCGGCTCGACCGCGTCCACCTGGAAGCCGTCGATGGCGGCGAGCGCGCCGAGCAGCGCCGCTTTACCACCGGGGCCGGCGCACAGGTCGAGCCAGCGACCGTTGTCCGCTCCGTCGAGCTGCGCGCGGGTGAGCGCGAGCGCGACCAGCTGACTGCCTTCGTCCTGCACCGCGGCCATGCCTTCGCGCACGGGCTCCAGCTTGCCGGGATCGCCACCCTCGAGATACACCGCATACGGCGACCAGCGGCCCTCCTCGCCGCCGGTGACCAGCGCCAGTTCTTCGGCCGTGATATCGCCGGGCCTGGCCACCAGATGCACAGCGGGGCGGGCGTCGTCCGCGGCGAGGGCGTCACCGAGTTCGGCGGCGTCGGCGCCGAGCGCGTCGGCGAAGGCCTGCGCGATCCACGTCGGGTGCGCGTACTCGAACGCCAGATGGCCGACCGGGTCTCGCGGGGCGAGCAACTCGACCCATTCGGCCGCGTCACGCTCACCCGCCCGCCGCAGCACCGCATTGACGAAACCGGCTTTGCCCGCGCCGAATTCGGCTCGCGCCAGCGCCACCGAGGTGTCCACCGCGGCGTGCGCGCCGATGCGGGTGCGCAGCAATTGGTAGACGCCGAGGCGCAGGATGTCGAGCAGCGGGCCGTCGATGTCGGTGACCTCACGGCCGGCGCATTCGGCGATCACCGCGTCCAGCACGCCCTGCGCACGACACGCCCCGTACCCGAGTTCGGTGGCCAGCGCCGCGTCCCGGCCCTCGAGCCTGCGTTCACGCAACAGTCCGGGCAACACCAGGTTGGCGTAGGCGTCGCGTTCGCGCACCGCACGCAACGTCTCCAGCGCGACCTCCCGCGCCGGATCGACCGACGGCCGCCGGCCACCGCGATCCTGCGCGCGTCCACCCGTTGCGCTGCGCGAACCGCCGGTACTGCGCCGGTCGCCGGAACGTTCGGCGCCGCGACCGGCGCTGTCCGAGCCACGACGATCACCGAAGCGTTCCCCGGCCTGCGCGGCGCGGCGCCCCGTCCTGCCCGAACCACGCCGATCACCCGACTGCGCGCGATCGTCGCCACGCGGACCGCGGCGATCATCGAAACGCTGCCCGGCCTGCGCCGCACCGCCGCGACCCGAAACTCCAGAGTCACGGGGACCACCCGTACGCTCGCTCGATTGCGATCCGCCGCCACCCGGACCCCGCGCACCGCGGCGATCATCGAAACGCTCGCCCGCGCGCGATCCGCCGCGACCGCCGGAATCACGACGGTCACCTCGGCGCTCACCCGACGGCTTGCCGCTTCCACCACTCGACCCACGACGATCGCCGAAGGTCCCGCCGGCGCTCGCCGGACCGCGCCCGCGACCGGACGAATCCCAGCTCCCTCGACCGGCTTCCCCACCGCGGCGCTCGCCCGACGTCCGAGCGGAATCCGAAGGTGCCGAAGGTCGTTCCTCCCGGCCGCCACGACCGCCGACCGGCTTGTCACGGTGACGCTCGCCGCCGCCCGTTCGGCTGCGACGTTCGCGATCGTTGTCGTTCATTCGACCACCGCGCCCGGCTCGAGGCGGGCGCCGCGGGCCCAGTCCAGGGCCGCCATCATGCGTTTGCCTTGCGGCTGCACCTGATTCAGGCGGACAGCGGTCGTCGCGGTGCCGACGTAGACACCGGTCTTGCGGACCTCGATGTGCCGCTCCGGCAGCTGATCCTCGACCAATTCGACCGGGCCCAGCTTGAGCCGGTTGCCCGCGACGACGGTCCAGGCGCCGGGGGCCGGGGTGACGGCGCGGATGCGGCGGCTGATGGCGAGGGCGGGCTGATCCCAGCGCACCCGCGCCGCCTCCACCGAGAGTTTCGGGGCATAGGACACTCCGTCGGTGGGCTGCGGAACCGCTTGCAGGGTCCCGTCTTCCACGCCGTCGAGGGTCTTCTCCAAGAGGACGGCGCCGCTGTCGGCCAGCCGGTCGAGCAGCTCGCCCGCGGTGTCGGTGACGGAGATGCGTTCGGTCACCACGCCGAAGACCGGGCCGGTGTCGAGTCCGGTCTCGATCTGGAAGGTGGAGGCGCCGGTGAATTCGTCGCCGGCGTCGATGGCCGCCTGTACCGGGGCGGCACCCCGCCAGGCGGGCAGCAGCGAGAAGTGCAGGTTGATCCAGCCGTAGCGCGGAATGTCGAGTACCTGCCGCGGCAGCAGCGCGCCATAGGCCACCACCGGGCAGCAGTCGGGCGCCAATTCGGTGAGCTGGGCGACGAATTCGGGGTCGGCGGGGCGGGCCGGGGTGAGCACCGGGATGCCGTGCTCGTCGGCCAATGTGCCGACCGGCGACCGGGTGACCTTGCGGCCACGTCCGGCGACGGCATCGGGCCGGGTGATCACCGCGACCACCTCATGGCGATCGGAGTCGATGAACCGCCGCAGCGACGGCACCGCGGGTTCGGGTGTGCCCGCGAACACGATCCGCATCAGCGACTCCGCTCGGCGACCGACCGGCTGGGACGCACGGTGATTCCGGCGGCGAACCAGTCCGATTCCCGGATCGAACGCATCGCGTCCTTGCGGTCGGCGGGCTCGAGCCGGTCGATGAACAGCACACCGTCCAGATGATCGGTTTCGTGCTGCACGCAGCGCGCGAGCAGGCCCTCGGCGTCGAACTCGACGGGCGCGCCGGTCATGTCCACGCCGGTGGCCCGTACGCGCAGCGCCCGGCGGGTGTCGTAGCGCAGGCCGGGGATCGACAGGCAGCCTTCCGGCCCGACCTGCTCGTCGTCGCCGAGCACCGTCCAGCTGGGATTGACCAGGTGACCGGCGGCGTCGCCGGTGTCGTAGACGAACACCCGCAACCCGACCCCGATCTGCGGGGCGGCCATGCCGACGCCGCCGTCGTCGTGCATGGTCTCGGTGAGGTCGGTGACCAGCTGCCGCAGCTCACGATCGAATTCGGTGACCTCCGTCGCGCGGGCTCGCAGGATGGGGTCGCCGAACAGGCGAACGGGCTGAATGGTCACGGCGGCTCCCGGGAGTACGGAGGAAAGTCGGTCGCCCCATTCTAGAGAGCACGCCGGGCGGCCCGGAGATCCCGGATGCCGCGACCGATTGCTGGTACAAATCCGGTGCGGTCCGGGCGGGGTGTCGAGCCCTCCGTCCGGCCGTCTCCGCTCGACTCAGATATTGCCCCCGATGACGACCTGCGGGATGCCGGTGCCCAGCTGCACCGGCTCGCACACCGGGGTGGGCGCTGTGGCCGGATCGAGAGCTTCCAGCAACAGTTGCATCACGAACGGGTCGTACACCATGTGGAAGTGACCGGTCATGTTGGCCGGGCAGCGATCCTGGATCACCACGTTCTCCGCGCCGGGACCGTGCAGCGCGATGTTCTCGAACGGCTGGATCATCTCATCGACGCGGCTGCCGATGGTCACGTAGTGCACGCCGGGCACGGTGTCGCCGCCGGCGTTCAGTTCAAGCATGATCGGTGAACCCTGCGCCTGCTGCACCGCCGCCAGCGACGTGACCTGCGCGAACGCCTCCAGCACTCCGGGGATGGCCTGGGCGATCGGCACCAGCCCGTACATCACCCCGCCGTAGCTGGGCGAGGCGAGCCCGACCCAGCGGCCGACGTTCTCGGCTCCGCCGAGCTTGTTGATGTAGTAGCGGGTGACATTGGCGCCCTGCGAAAAACCGACCAGATCGACCTTGTCGGCACCGGTCGCCGCGAGCACCTCGTCGACGAAACCACCGATCTGATGGGCGCTCAGCCGCAGATCTTCGGTGCCGAAGCTGACCGCACCCGGTTTGCCGCCGTAGTTGAGCGCGAACACGCAGTACCCCTCGGCAGCCAGCCGCGGTGCGATGGCCGACCAGTCGGAATAGGCGCTGGCATCGGTGCCGTGGGCCAGGATGACCGGGCGTGGATGGGCGGCCGTCGGCGTACAGCCGAAATCGTTGGTGCCCTCCGGTACGGCGTCCGGATGCGATTTCATGTACAGCGCGGCGGCCAGATGATCCGGTTGCGGCGGCGCGGACGCTGTCGGTACCAGCGGCGGTCGATATCCGGGCGGCTGGGCCCCTGCCGACCCGGACAGCGCCGTCGCCGAACCGATGAGGACGGCGGCCACCGCGAGGCCGGCGAGCGCGACGCGACCTCGTTGTGACGTTCCCCGACCCCACAAACCCCGTGTTTGTTCCATATCACAATGATCTACCCGATCCGCCCGAAAAGCGCGCCCTGGACGGGGTATTCACCACCCCGTTATTTTTCGGGGGTCTCGTCGTCGGCCAGGATGCGGTAGAGCGAACGGCGGGCCTCGGTGAGCACATCGGCCGCCTTCGCCGCCTGTTCCGGTGTACCGGCCGCGGCCACCTGGGCGACCGCGCCCATGAGCTGACCGACCAGTGCGCGTAGGTCGATCGCCTGTGCTCCGACATCCTGTGTGACGTCGGCCCACGGATCGCCGAGATCCTCACGATGCTCCTCGACGTAGGCGGTGCCGGATTCGGTGAGTTTCGCGGTCTTGCGACCGGCGACCTTCTCGATGAGCACCAGGCCCTCGTCTTCCAGCTGCGCCAGCGCGGGGTAGATGGATCCGGGGCTCGGTCGCCACAGATCGTCGCTGCGTTCGCGAATCTGCTGGATGAGTTCGTACCCGTGCATGGGGCGTTCGGTCAGCAGCAGCAGGATGGCCGCGCGGACGTCACCGCGCCTGCCGCGCCCGCCGCGACCACGTCCGCGGCCGAAACCCGGGCCGAAGCCCGGCCCGAACCCGGGCCCGAAGCCGGGGCCGAATTCCGGACCCCAGCCGTGCCGACCGCCGCGACGGAACTGTCCGCGCCGCGGGCCGCACTCGTCGAACCCGGGTCGTTGCCTGCCGCCGTGGCGACCATGTCCTCGATGCGTTTCTGCGTTTTCCATGTCGAGCCTCCTCAGACTCCGATGTTGTTGAACAATATCAACGATATATCGGCAATCTATCCACGACAACCCCTTGGTCTGCGATCCACCGCACACCGTCGGCCTGCCACCCCCGGATGACAGGCCGACGCTCGGAGAGCGATCAGGTAGCCAGCGAGTCGATCCAGCGCGCCAGTCGATCCCCCTCCGCCTCCATCAGGCGTGGGTCACGAAACGTGTTGGTGAGCAACGAAATACCCTGATAGGCGGCGATGAGCGCGACACCGAGTTCGGCCGCGTCCGCCCGCCCCATCTGCTCGAACTGCCGCTGCGCCCAGTCCACCAGCACACGCATGGTGTCGGCCACCTCCGCATCCAGCACCTCGGGCCGCTTGTCCATCTCCGAGGCGAGCGTGCCGAACGGGCAGCCGAACTGCGCCGCCTGTTCGCGCAGGTCGACCCAGCCGGCGATCAGAGCGCGCAGCCGCTCTTGCGGGGTATCGAGACGATCGAGCTCCTCGAGCAGATCCCCGAGCCTGCGCCGATGCGCATCGATCGCCGCCTCGATCAGCTGATCCTTGGTCTTGAAGTAGTAGTAGACGTTGCCGACGGGCACCTCGGCCGTCTTCGCGATATCGGCGATGGTGGTCTTTTCCACGCCACGTTCGTAGAAGACCCGAACGGCGGCGTCCACCAGACGCTCCCGCTTCCCCGCCTTCACCGCGGTCTGTGAGTCAGTCATGCAACTAACTGTAGACAACTCCGTCACGCGTCCGCTATGGTTCTTGCAGTAAGTCAGCCAACTAACTAAGGATGAACGATGATCGTGGTCACCGGAGCAACCGGAAATGTCGGCACCGCCCTGGTGGGCGCCCTGGCAGCAGCAGGCGCGGACGTGACGGCCGTCTCGCGCACCGTCGCAGCCGACGCCGTCCCGCACGGCGTGCGCACCCAGCAGGCGGATGTGACGGATCCGGAGAGCTTGCGGCCGGTTCTCGACGGCGCCGAGGCACTGTTCCTGCACGACACCGGCATGAGTGCGCATCTGATGCGGCCGGCCGACATTCTCGATGTCGCCAAGGCCGGCGGCGTGCGCCGAGTAGTGCTGCTGTCATCGCAGGGCGTGGCCACCCGGCCGGATTCGGTCTCGCACGGCGCGATCGCGCGTACCTTCGACGAAGCCGTCCGCCAGTCGGCGCTGGAGTGGACCATCCTGCGGCCGGGGGCCTTCGCCTCCAACGCCTTCGCGTGGGCCCCTTCGGTACGGGAAACACGCACGGTTGCCGCGCCATTCGGCGATGTCGGCCTGCCCGTCGTCGACCCGCGCGATATCGCCGAGGTCGCGGCAGCGGCACTACTGAGCGGCGCGCACAGCGGCCGGGTCTACACGCTCACCGGGCCCGAGCGCAGCACCCCGCGCCAGCGGACAGCAGCGCTGGCCGATGCTCTCGGTGAGCCGGTCCGATTCATCGAGCAGACCCGGGCGCAGGCGCGCGACGCGATGCTGGCGTTCATGCCCGAGCCGGTGGTCGAGACCACCCTCGACATCATCGGCGCACCCACCGGCGCTGAGCTGCTGATCAGCCCCGATATCGAGACGGTGCTCGGCAGGCCCGCGCGTACCTTCGCCGAGTGGGCGTCGGCACATATCGAGGTGTTCCGCTGAGATGAGAAGTCACCGGTGTGCGCGGTCGGCGGCCGGCACGCATGCACGCAGCACGGACCGTCACATCGCGTACTCGGGGCGACCGCGGCGCACCGACCCCCGGATGGTCAGCCGATGTCGATGGGATCGATCTGCACCCGCAGCGGAGCGTCGGAGCGCTGGGCGCTGCGGACGGCCTGGGCGGCGGACAGGGCTCGGGACAGTGCGGCGGCGTCGTGGCGGGGCGTGCGCAGCAGGACACGTTCGACCTCGGCGGGTGAATCGCCGGTGAAGGGCTTCCGCGCGAACGGCGGCAGCGGTACCGGCCCGAGCAGATCGGCCGAGTCCGGAAGCGTTGCGGCCGCGAGGAGTTCGGTGATGGCCTCGGCGGTACCGTCGATGGCGGCCATGCGAACCGCGGGCGGAAAACCGACCTCCGCGCGGCTGTCGACCTCGGCTCGGGCGTGGCCGATCGGATCCCAGCGGATGAGGGCCTGGACCGTGGGAATGGACGGTTCTGCCATCACCAGCACCTGACCGTGCGCGCGGACCAGGGCGGCGGCGGTCATCCAGCGGCGCAGGGCGTCCTCGGCGGCGCGCAGATCGGCCCGGCCCAGTAGCGCCCACCCGTCGAGCAGCAGGGCGACGCCATAACCACCGGGCAGGACAGGTTCGGCGCCGACGGTCGCGACCACCACCTGGGGCCCGGGTTCCACGGTGTCGAGCACAGCGCCGCCGCCGGAACCGCGGATCGGCACACCGGGAAAGGCTCGCCCGAGTTCCTCCGCGGTCCGCGTCGCTCCGATCACCACCGCCCGCAAGGCCCGCGAACCACAAGCGGCGCAACGGAAACCGGCCTCGGTGCGCCCACACCAGCGGCAGGCGGGACTGTGTGCGATATCTGCGGATTCCGGACCGGCCCGCCGGGGCCGGTCCGGCAGCGCGAGCGGACCGTTACAGTGCCGGCAACGCGCGGGCGTGCGGCATTTCCCGCAGGCCAGGGCGGGCACGTAGCCGCGCCGAGGCACCTGCACGAGCACCCCGGCACCCTCCTTCAGCGCCGAACGTGCCGCGGCGAAGGCCGCGCCCGGTATCCGTACCGCGCGCGCGACGGGATCGCGTTCCAAGGCCAGGTCGGTGTCGCCCGGCGCACTGATCCGCGGCGTAGCCGAGCGCAGTGTCGCGCGATCGGCGACGAGATCGTGCGCCCAGCCGGAATCCACCACCGCCTGGATTTCGGCCGTACGCGCGAATCCGCCCGCGACAAAGGCCGCACCCGTCTCGTACGCGCGCAACATGGCCACCTCCCGCGCGTGTGGGTAGGGGGCGCGTGGTTCGGCGTAGGTGTCGTCGCCGTCGTCCCAGATGGCGATCAGTCCCAGCTCCCGGGCGGGGGCGAACACCGCGGCGCGGGTACCGACCACCACCGTGGCGCTCCCGCGCAGCACCGCCAGCCAGCGCCGGTAGCGCGCCGCCGGCCCGAGCCCCGCCGACAGTCCGACCGCCCGCTCCCCCACCAACCGCTGACATTCGGCCAGTACCCGATCCAGATCACGCTGATCGGGCACCATCAGCACCGCACTTCGCCCGCCGGCGACCACCACCGCCGCGAGCTCGGCCAAACGCGCCGCCCACTGTTCTCCCGGCAACGCCTGCCACGCCGCCCGCACACCCCGGCGCTGCGCCAGGGCCTCGAGGAAGCTCGCACCGTGCAGGTATCGATTCCATGGCGCGAGATCGACACCGGCGCGGTCCACTAGTTCGGCAGGGTTCATCGCCTCCGGTGCGTGCGGCTCGGCCGGTCCGCCACCCGGACTTTGCGCTGTATCGAGGTCATTCGGCTCGTTCGAAGCGCGCGGCCGTTCGGGTCCATGGGATACACCGAGATCATTCGGCTCGACCGAAACAGGGGGCAGGCCAGGTCCGTTCGACCAGCCCATATCCGGACTCGGCGCGGCTGTCGTCGGAATCGCCTCGTTCTCCGGGCTTTTCGGGCTACGGGCTGCACTAGGGCTCGAGTGTTGCGCTGCACCCGCGCGATCAGTCCCTGCACGGCCGCCGTCGCCATCTTCCTCGCCGCTGGCTGCACCGACTGGGCCCCCCGTGGGTTTCAGCGCGGCCGACGAGGATGAATCGCCCGTGCTCACACCGCTATTCGGGATGCCCCCGGGCTTCGCGGATTCGGGGTTGTCCTGTGTTCGTTGCGCAGCGGTGCCCTCGGTTGCTGTTGTCGCCGACCGGATATCCTCATCCGGCCGTACGGCCATGGTGTCGTGTGGCGCCCCGGCCGGCGCATCGACTTCTTCCGCAGTGCTTTTCGTGGTCGCCTTGGCGGTCTTGGGCTTCGCGGGTCCGCCGTTCTCGGTGCGGGCGTGCCGAGGCGGAATCGCCAGGCGCAGCACGTCGGCGCGGCTGCCGGCGTACCGGGCGGCCACCGAGTTGACCAGGCGCAGAATCTCAGGAGTGAGGACGCGTTCGGCGGAAACCACGCGATCCAGCGGCACCAGCTTGCCCGTATGGTCGGTGCTGGCGAGCCGGTCGAGCAGATAGCCGTCGACCAGGCGCCCGGCGAACCGGATCCGCACCCGCACGCCCGGCTGCGCGATCTCGTCGAATTCGGGCGGGACGAGATAGTCGAAATCGCGATCCAAATGCGCCGGAGTGAGCAGCGGGAGCACCCGCGCGATCGGCAGCGCGAGGGCCGGAGCCTGCCGTGCGGACGCCCCCGACACAGCCGACACCCCCGGCGACGGTTCGTCGCCGGGGGTGTGGTCGGCCGCGAGTTCGTCCACCCGGGCGCGGAAACTACAGGCCGGCGGCGGCGCGCAGCTTGTCGGCGCGGTCGGTGTGCTCCCAGGGCAGGTCGACGTCGGTGCGGCCGAAGTGACCGTAGGCGGCGGTCGGCGCGTAGATCGGGCGCAGCAGGTCCAGATCGCGGATGATGGCGCCCGGACGCAGGTCGAACACCTCGGTGATAGCGCCGGCGATACGCGCGGGATCGACCTTCTCGGTGCCGAAGGTCTCCACGAACAACCCGACCGGGGCGGCCTTGCCGATGGCGTAGGCGACCTGCACCTCCACTCGGTCCGACAGGCCGGCGGCAACGACGTTCTTGGCGACCCAGCGCATCGCGTAGGCAGCCGACCGGTCGACCTTCGACGGATCCTTACCGGAGAACGCGCCACCACCGTGGCGGGCCATGCCGCCGTAGGTGTCGACAATGATCTTGCGGCCGGTCAGACCGGCATCGCCCATCGGGCCGCCGAGCACGAACTTGCCGGTGGGGTTCACCAGCAGCCGCACATCGGCGACATCCAGGCTGGGCAGCGACAGATCGGCCAGCACCGCGTCCACGACTTTCTCGCGGATATCGGGGGCGAGCAGGTTGTCCAGGTCGATATCGGCGGCGTGCTGGGTCGAGATGACGACGGTGTCCAGCCGGACCGGACGATCACCGTCGTATTCGATGGTGACCTGTGTCTTGCCGTCGGGCCGCAGGTAGGGCAGCACACCGGACTTGCGGACCTCGGTGAGCTTGCGCGAGAGCCGGTGCGCCAGCGCGATCGGCAGCGGCATCAGCTCGGGGGTGTCGGTGGTGGCGTAGCCGAACATCAGGCCCTGATCGCCTGCGCCCTGCTGCTCGATCTCGTCGTCGGAGCCGCCGACGCGGGCCTCGTGCGAGGTGTCGACGCCCTGCGCGATATCCGGCGACTGTGCGCCGATCGCGATGTTCACACCGCAGGAGTTGCCGTCGAAACCCTTTGCCGAGGAGTCGTATCCGATCTCGAGCACCTTCTCGCGGACGATGCGCGGGATATCCGCGTACGCCTCGGTGGTGACCTCACCGGCCACATGCACCTGGCCGGTGGTGACCAGGGTCTCCACCGCGACCCGGCTGCGCGGATCCTCCGCGAGCAACGCGTCGAGGATGGAATCGCTGATGGCATCACAGATCTTGTCCGGATGACCCTCCGTCACGGACTCACTGGTGAATAGCCGACTGCCGGTCGTGCGCACAGTTGTTCCCTCTCCCTCAACGGGTTGCTCTTCTCGGTTTGCGACCCTAGCGCCGCATTGCCGCTGGTGCGATGCCTACGGTCGGCGACATCGCTCGCGGCGGCAACGGTGCCACGCCGGGCGCGAACCCTGATCCCAGACTATTCCAAACCACCGACGCGCCGGCCCGCCGTCCCGGACCGCGGTCCCGGCTCGCGATGGCACCGTTCGATTTCCCGTTCCCATTAGACGCTGCCGCCCGGCTCCCGCGCATGCAGTTGGCACGATTACCTCGCTCCCGCAAGGCATCTCGCAGCAACGCATGGTCGGCGGCCCGGCATGGTCGCTCAGCTCAGCAGCGGCCCGAGCGCATCGAGCACCCGGCTGGCCAGCAGTGCCTTGGACCCGTGGTCGAGTGCCTGTTCGGTGCCGTCGGCGCCGAGCAGCCAGCCGTCGTTGGTGTCGACCTCGAACGCCTTGCCCTCACCGACCGCGTTCACGACGAGCAGATCGCACCCCTTGCGGGCCAGTTTGGCGCGCGCATGGGTGAGCACGTCACCGTGCTCGTCACCGGTTTCGGCGGCGAATCCGACGATCGCGGTGCCCGGCAGCTGGCCGTCGGCGCGGGCCTGGACCAGTCCGGCGAGGATGTCGTCGTTCTTGGTCAGGGCGATGGTGTCGGGTTCGCCGGCACCCTTCTTGATCTTGGCCGCGGCCACATTGGTGGGCCGGAAATCGGCCACCGCCGCCGCCATGATCACCGCGTCCGCACCGGCCGCGTGCTTGTCGACCGCGGTCTTGAGCTGCTCGGCGGTGGTGATGTGCACCAGCTCCACGGCCGCCGGGGCCGCCATCTCGATGGTGTTGCCCGCGATGAGCGTCACGTGCGCGCCACGCTGGGCCGCGACCCGAGCCAGGGCGTAGCCCTGCTTACCGGAGCTGCGATTGCCGAGGAAACGCACCGGGTCCAGCGGTTCCCTGGTGCCGCCTGCGGTCACCACCACCCGGCGGCCTTCGAGATCACGCGGAATGGCGTCGGCGCGCTCGAGCAGCAGCGAGGCCAGGCCGAAGATCTCCTCGGGTTCGGGCAGGCGCCCCGGGCCGGTGTCGGTGCCGGTGAGCCGGCCCGAGGCCGGTTCCATGACATTGGCGCCGTGGGCACGCAGGGTGGCGACATTGGCGACCGTGGCGGGATGCTCCCACATCTCGGTGTGCATCGCGGGCGCGAACAGGATGGGACATCGCGCGGTGAGCAGGGTGGCGGTGAGCAGGTCGTCGGCGCGGCCGGTGGCGGCGCGCGCCATCAGATCGGCGGTCGCGGGCGCGATGACGACGAGATCGGCTTCCTGCCCGAGCCGCACATGCGGCACTTCGGGCACGTCGGAGAACACCCCGGTGTTGACGGGGTTGCCGGTCAGTGCCTCGAAGGTGGCCTTGCCGACGAACTGCAAGGCCGACTCGGTGGGAATGACCCGGACCTCGTGCCCGGTTTCGGTGAAGCGGCGCACCAGCGCGCACGCCTTGTAGGCGGCGATGCCCCCGCCGACCCCGACAACGACCCGTGTGGTCATTGCGCCTCCTGTGTTGTGCGGGACACCAGCGCCCGATGTGCCCGGCGAGCCACGGTGCCGTGCACCGGCCTCACCGGGACGTGGTCACTCGCCTTCGGTGTGCTCGAGCAGGTCGGCGTGGATCTCACGCATGGCCACCGACAGCGGCTTCTCCTGCGCGATGGGCTCGACCAGCGGGCCGACGTACTCGAGGATGCCGTCGCCGAGCTGGTTGTAGTAATCGTTGATCTGACGTGCCCGCTTGGCGGCGTAGATGACCAGGGCGTACTTGGACGAGGTGCGCTCGAGCAGCTCGTCGATCGGCGGGTTGGTGAGACCGATCGGAGTGTCGTAGGCGGGCGCGGAGATGGTGTCCGTACTGCTCACTAGGGGGGCTCCTGCGGGTTGTTGACCGATATTGTCGCGGACGGGTGTCACGAACTCGAATTTGTGCTAACGAACAACGATACCAACTGCTCGCAGGCGCTGGTCACCTCGTCGTTCACGATCACGATGTCGAACTCGTCACAGGCGGCCAGTTCGGTGCGCGCGGTCTCCAGCCTGCGCTCGATGACCTCCGGCGATTCGGTGCCGCGCGAACGCAGCCGCGAGACCAGCTCGTCCCAGCTCGGCGGGGCCAGGAACACCAGCAGCGCCTCCGGCATCGCCTTACGGACCGAGCGGGCACCTTCCAGATCGACCTCGACCAGCACGGGCAGGCCTTCGGCCAGCGCCGCGCGGACCGGGGCCGCCGGGGTGCCCGAGCGTTGCAGTCCGCCGTGGATATCGGCCCATTCGAGCAGATCACCGGCTTCGATCATCGCGTCGAACTCCGCGCGGCTGACGAACCGGTAGTCACGGCCGTCGACCTCCCCGGGCCGTGGGGCCCGGGTTGTGGCCGACACGCTGAACACCAGGTGCGGTAGGCGTTCGCGAACGCAGCGCACCACGGTGGACTTGCCCACGGCCGAGGGGCCGACCAGAACGACCAGCCGACCCTTCGTCATGTGTTCGACCACCGGCGGTTGTCAGGCGCCGAGGTCGAACTTGGCCAGCAGGGCCTTACGCTGCCGATCGCCCAGGCCGCGCAGACGGCGGGTGGGAGCGATCTCCAGCTCGGTCATGATCTCGGCCGCCTTGACCTTGCCGACCTTCGGCAGGGCCTCGAGCAACGCCGACACCTTCATCTTGCCGATGATCTCATTGGTCTCGGCATCGTCGAGGACGCTCTTCAGGTCGGTGCCGCCACGCTTCAAGCGATCCTTGAGCTCCGCCCGAGTGCGGCGAGCGGCCGCCGCCTTCTCCAAAGCAGCGGCGCGCTGCTCGTCAGTCAGCTGGGGAAGGGCCACGGTTCCTCCGTCTCATCGTTCATTGCATCAACTACTGCCCAATTACCCGGCAGTGACAGCGACCGTACCCACGACTCCTGCCGATTGCGAACCCACCCCCCAGGTCAGCGCATGATTCGACGATGCCGTAGGGGACGCCGGACGCAATGCCGACCCCGGCCCGCCCGCCCTCCCGAACACCGGTTCGAATCCACGAAACAGCCTGCAAGCAGGGCGTTTTCGTACACGGAACGAATTAGCGGGGCGGTTGCCACGGCGTCGTCACCGCCGCCGGCAAACCCACAACCCCCCGACCAGGAACTTTCTGGAAAATTTCTGCGTGTCGTTCCGGAATCAGGCGCGTGTCGCGTTCCGGGCATCTCGCGCGCGAACCTCCGACCGTGTCAGGGCGGTGCGCAGATCAGGTCAGCGCGCCGTGGCGGCCGGCCGTTGGGCGTCGAAGCAGGACGGTTGGACGCGGGACAGCGAGTACCTGGCACGGCCGTATCGGCAGGCAGGCGCGTCTATGGGCCCAGACGACGCGGTACCGGGTACTCGGGCCGCCAACTGACCACACAGCATTTCAGCGAGGCGGCAGGGCACCAGCAAACGCACCTCGGGCACCGCCGCCGAAGCCCGGCGCCGGACATGGATCAGGCCCGGCCCGAGGGGTGGGCGGGCCGGACCTGATGTCCCCCGCAAGTGCGAGGTGCTGTGATGGAAAACCGCCGACTATTGCCCCGCCGGAGATCCCCCGATCAACCTTCACAGCATCTCACCGCCGCGACGCCGATACCAGCACCACGGCCGATGCGTCGCGGATGAGACACCCGTGCCGAAACCGCCGCCGGGTCCGGGGTGATCGTGTACGCGGCCGGGCACTAGGCCTGGAGGAAGCCGAACTCTTCCTGCAGCGCGGCGACGCGCGCCCGCAGCGCCGGAACCGACGGACCTTCGCGCAGCACCTCACGCGAGGCGTTGGGCACCACGCCGTGCAGCAGGTGGTGCGGGACGAGGCCGCGTATCGAGTCCGCTCCCCCGCCCTGCGCGCCCACCCCCGGCATGAGGATCGGGCCGTTGAGCCTGCTCAGATCCGGCGCCTCGGTGAGGGTGGCGCCGACCACGACGCCGACGGAGCCGAAGCCCGCGCCGGTGTTGCGAGCCGCTGCGGCGTCGACGACGGTCTGGGCGATGGTGCGCCCATCACCGGCGGTGATCCGTTGCAGCTGCGCGCCTTCCGGATTGGAGGTGGCGGCGAGCACGAATACCCCGCGGTGCTCGGCCTCGGCGAGCTCGAGCGCCGGATCGAGGGAGCCGAAGCCGAGATACGGCGACACCGTCACCGCGTCCGAACTCAGCGGGCCGTCGCCGAGCCAGGCGCGGGCGTAGGCCTCCATGGTGGACCCGATATCGCCGCGTTTGGCGTCGGCCAGCACCAGCGTGCCCGAATCACGCAACACCTCGATGGTGCGCTCGAGCACCCCGATCCCGCCCGCGCCGTACACCTCGAAGAACGCGACCTGCGGTTTGACCAGCGCCACGCAGCCGTCGAAGGCCTCGACGCAGATCTCGGCGAAGGCTTCAAGGCCGTCGACGTCGTCGGTCAGACCCCATTGGGCGAGCAGGGCCGGATGCGGATCGATGCCGACGCACAGCGGGCCGAAATGCCGCATCGCGTGCTGTAACCGGTCGCCGAAGGTCCGCACCGATCCCGCTCCGCTCTCCTGATCGTGGCTCACCCGCGCAGTACCGCGTGCAGTTCCTGCAGCGAACGCACCCCGATGCCGCCGTTGATGCTGGCCTCGATGCCCTGCACGGCCGCGGCCGCACCCTGCACCGTGGTGATGCACGGGATGTTCACGCCCACTGCGGCACTGCGGATCTCGTAGCCGTCCACGCGGGGGCCGGAGTTGCCGTACGGGGTATTGAACACCATGTCGACCTCGCCGTCGCGGATCTGCTCGACGATGGTCGGCTCGTCGGCCGGGCCGTCCTCGGAGTGCTTGCGCACCCGTTCGCACGGGATGCCGTTGCGGCGCAGCATCTCCGCGGTGCCCTCGGTGGCCAGGATGCGGAAGCCCAGATCGTTGAGCCGCTTCACCGGGAACACCATGGCGCGCTTGTCGCGGTTGGCGATGGAGACGAACACCGTGCCCTCGGTCGGCAGCGAACCGTAGGCCGCGGCCTGGCTCTTGGCGAAGGCGGTACCGAAATCGGCGTCGATGCCCATGACCTCACCGGTCGACTTCATCTCCGGCGACAGCAGCGAGTCGACGCCGGTGCCGTCGGCCTTGCGGAACCGATGGAACGGCAGCACGGCTTCCTTCACCGCGACCGGTGCGTCCAGCGGGACGTGCCCGCCGTCGCCCTCGCCGGGGAGCATGCCTTCCTTGCGCAGGTCGGCGATGGTGGCGCCGAGCATGATCCGCGCGGCCGCCTTGGCCAGCGGCACCGCGGTGGCCTTGGAGACGAACGGCACCGTGCGGCTGGCGCGCGGGTTGGCCTCGAGCACGTAGAGCACGTCGTCCTTGAGCGCGTACTGCACATTGAGCAGGCCCTTGACGCCGATGCCCTTGGCCAGCGCGACGGTGGAGCGGCGCACGGCCTCGATATCGCTGCGGCCGAGGGTGATCGGCGGGAGCGCGCACGCCGAGTCACCGGAGTGGATGCCGGCCTCCTCGATGTGTTCCATCACGCCGCCGAGGTACACCTCGTCACCGTCGCAGAGCGCGTCCACGTCGATCTCGATGGCGTCTTCGAGGAAGCGGTCGACCAGCACCGGGTGCTCGGGGTTGAGCTCGGTGGCGCGGGAGATGTAGCCCTCGAGCGAGGTCTCGTCGTAGACGATCTCCATACCCCGACCGCCCAGCACGTAGGACGGGCGCACCAGCACCGGGTAGCCGATCTCGGCCGCGATCTTCTTGGCCTGCTCGACGGTGGTGGCGGTGCCGTACTTCGGCGCGGGCAGCCCGGCCGCGACCAGCACGTCACCGAACTCGCCACGGTCCTCGGCCAGGTCGATGGCAGCGGCACTGGTGCCGACCACGGGCACACCGGCGTCGGTGAGCCGCTGCGCCAGGCCGAGCGGAGTCTGGCCGCCCAGCTGCACGATGACACCGGCGACGGTGCCGGATTCGCACTCCGAGTGGTAAACCTCGAGCACATCTTCGAAGGTCAGCGGCTCGAAGTAGAGGCGATCTGCGGTGTCGTAGTCGGTGGAGACGGTCTCCGGGTTGCAGTTGACCATCACCGTCTCGTAGCCCGCCTGCGACAGCGTCTGCGCCGCGTGCACACACGAGTAGTCGAACTCGATGCCCTGGCCGATCCGGTTCGGGCCCGAGCCGAGGATGATCACCTTCTCGCGCTCGTGCTGCGGCGCGACCTCCGATTCGGCGGCGGGATCGAGCTCGTAAGCGGAGTAGTGGTACGGGGTCTTGGCCTCGAACTCGGCCGCGCAGGTGTCGACGGTCTTGAACACCGGGCGCACCCCGAGCCGATGCCGTAGTGCGCGGACACCGCTCTCACCGGCCAGTTCCGGGCGCAGCGCGGCGATCTGGCGGTCGGACAGGCCGTAGTGCTTGGCCAGCCGCAGCAGCGGTTCGTCGAGCACCGGCGCGTCGAGCAGTTCCTGGCGCAGTTCAACCAGGCCGGCGATCTCGGCGACGAACCACGGGTCGATGCCGGAGGCAGCGGCGACGTCGTCGATGCTCGCGCCCAGGCGCAGGGCCCGCTCCACCTGGTAGATGCGGCCTTCGGTGGGTACCCGCAGATCGTCGAGCACGGCGGTGATCGCGGCCTGGACATCGGCGGGGGAATCGGAGGCGGGCGCCCACTGTCCGTCGTCGGTGGTCCAGAACCCGGTGGACTTGGTCTCCAGCGAACGCAGCACCTTGCCCAGCGCCTCGGAGAAGTTGCGGCCGAGCGACATCGCCTCGCCCACCGACTTCATGGTGGTGGTCAGCGTGCCATCGGCACCGGGGAACTTCTCGAACGCGAACCGCGGCGCCTTCACCACGACGTAGTCCAGGGTCGGCTCGAAGCAGGCCGGGGTTTCCTTGGTGATGTCGTTGACGATCTCGTCGAGGGTGTAGCCGATGGCCAGCTTGGCGGCGATCTTGGCGATCGGGAAGCCGGTGGCCTTGGACGCCAGCGCCGAGGACCGCGACACGCGCGGGTTCATCTCGATGACGATCAGGCGGCCGTCGGCCGGGTTCACCGCGAACTGGATGTTGCAGCCGCCGGTGTCCACGCCGACCTCACGCAGGATCGCGATGCCCAGATCGCGCATCTTCTGGTATTCGCGGTCGGTCAGCGTCATCGCCGGGGCGACGGTCATCGAGTCGCCGGTGTGCACGCCCATCGGGTCGACGTTCTCGATGGAACAAACGATCACGACGTTGTCGCGCCCGTCGCGCATGAGCTCGAGCTCGTATTCCTTCCAGCCGAGGATGGACTCCTCGATCAGGACGTTCGCGGTCGGCGAGGCGGCCAGGCCACCGCCGGCGATGCGGTCGAGATCCTCGTCGTTGTAGGCCATGCCGGAGCCGAGGCCACCCATGGTGAACGAGGGCCGCACGACCACCGGGAAGCCGAGCTCGGCGACGGTGTCGCGCACCTCGTCCATGGTGAAGCACACCCGCGAGCGGGCGCTCTCGCCGCCGACCTTGGCGACGATGTCCTTGAACTTCTGCCGATCCTCACCGCGCTGGATGGCGTCGAAGTCGGCGCCGATCAGCTCGACACCGTACTTCTCCAGCACGCCGCGCTCGTGCAGCGCGACGGCGGTGTTGAGCGCGGTCTGCCCGCCGAGGGTGGCCAGGATGGCGTCGGGGCGCTCCTTGGCGATGACCTTCTCGACGAATTCGGGGGTGATCGGCTCGACGTAGGTGGAGTCGGCGAACTCCGGGTCGGTCATGATCGTGGCCGGGTTGGAGTTGACCAGCGACACCCGCAGGCCCTCCGACCGCAGCACCCGGCACGCCTGGGTGCCGGAGTAATCGAACTCGCAGGCCTGACCGATGACGATCGGGCCCGAGCCGATCACCAGGATGTGGTTCAGATCGGTGCGGCGAGGCATCAGGCTCCTTCCATCAGACCGGCGAAACGGTCGAACAAGTACGCGGCGTCATGGGGGCCGGCGGCGGCTTCGGGGTGGTACTGCACCGAGAAGGCGCGCCCGTCGACCAGGCGCACACCCTCGACGGTGCCGTCGTTGGCGCAGACGTGGCTGACCTCGGCCGTGCCGAAGGGGGTGTCGAACTGTTCACCCTGCTCGCCTTCGAGGGCGAAGCCGTGGTTCTGCGCGGTGATCGAGATGCGGCCGGTCTCGTGCTCGACCACCGGAATGTTGATGCCGCGGTGGCCGAACTTCATCTTGTAGGTGCCGCGGCCCAGCGCCCGGCCGAGGATCTGGTTGCCGAAGCAGATGCCGAACAGCGGCAGGCCGGCACCGAGGATCTGGCGGGTGAGTTCGACCGCGCCGTCCTGGGTGGCCGGATCACCCGGGCCGTTGGACAGGAACACGCCGTTCGGCTTCAGCTCCTGGATCTGGTCGAACGAGGTACCCGAGGGCACCACGTGCACCCGGATGCCGCGTTCGGCGAACATCCGCGGGGTGTTGGTCTTGATGCCGAGGTCGACGGCGACCACGGTGAAGCGGTGCTCGCCGGTGGGCTCGATGGTGTAGAGCCCGTCGGTGCTGACCTCTTCGGCCAGATCCGCGCCGAGCATGGACGGCTGGCCGTTGACCCTGGCCACCAGTTCGTCGACCGAGGCGGCCACGGCGTCACCGCTGAAGATGCCCGCCTTCATCGAACCGCGGGTGCGCAGATGCCGCACCACCGCACGGGTGTCGATGCCCGCGATACCGACGACGTCCTGGCGCACCAGCTCCTCTGGCAGCGTGCGGGTGGCACGCCAGTTGGAGGCGCGGCGCGCGGGATCGCGCACGGCGTAGCCGGCGACCCAGATCTTGCCGGACTCGTCGTCCTCGTCGTTCCAGCCGGTATTGCCGATCTGCGGGGCCGTGGCCACCACGATCTGGCGGTGATAGCTGGGGTCGGTGAGGGTTTCCTGGTAGCCGGTCATCGCGGTGCAGAACACCGCCTCGCCCAACGTCTCGCCGACGGCGCCGTAGGCGGTGCCACGGAAAACCCGGCCGTCCTCCAGCACCAAGGCCGCTTCGTTATTTCCGCTCATCCCTCGTCTCCCGTCGTCATCTGTGCCCACGCCGGATACACCGTCTTGTCGTCTCCTCGGAATCCGGTATCGATCTCGGTCCCGGTCGGCAGTTTCCAGCGAATCACCAGCACACCATCTTCTGTCATCACCTTGCCCGCGTGGCCGCGTTCGGTGCGCACCGCGGTGATCGATTCCTGCGGAATCCAGATCACCGACGCGCCGTCACGCTCGAGCAGGATGCCTCGCTCGAACCTGGTGAGTTCGGCGTTGGCTCGAAAGCCGAGGTCGCCGACCGCGATCCGGTCCTGCCAGCTCGGCGCCATGGTGCTGCCGAGGTAGAGGCCGGTGGTCGGTTCGAGCAGCTGAGCGCCCAGTTCCTGCGGCACCGGCGGCAGGTCGCCGATGCGCTCGGCCTGGCGGGCCGCCCGGTTCTGCCAGCCCCGGTACATCAGGTAGATCAGTACGGCCCACAGCAGCGCCAGCCCGACCACCCACAGCGTGCGTTCCATTACGACTGCCCTCCGGTCCGCGCGGGCGAGGCCGCCACGCCGTCGCGGGCGGTGATCCGGCCGCGCAGCAGGGTGGCGGTCACCCGGGCCGGCAGCGTCATGTCCTGGTACGGCGTGTTGTCGGAGATGCTGGCGAGTTCGTTCGCACGCACCGTCCAACTGGCGTCCGGGTCGACGAGCACCAGGTTCGCCGGTTCACCGACCGCGATCGGCCTGCCGTGCTCGTCCAGTCCGACGATCTCGGCCGGGCGCTCGCTCATCACCTTCGCCACCCCGCGCCAATCCAGCAGACCCGGCCGGACCATGGTCTGCACCACGATCGACAGCGCGGTCTCCAGCCCGAGCATGCCGGGACGGGCGGCGGCGAACTCGCAGCACTTGTCCTGCTCGGCATGCGGGGCGTGGTCGGTGGCGACACAGTCGACGATGCCCTCGGCGAGTGCCTGCCGCAGCGCGACGGCGTCGGAGGCCTCACGCAGCGGTGGGTTCACCTTGTTGACCGCGTCGTAGGTTTCCAGCCGCGAATCGTCGAGCAGCAGATGATGCGGGGTGACTTCGGCGGTGATCGAAATGCCCTGCGACTTGGCCCATTTCACCAGCTCCACGGTGCCGGCGGTGGAGGCGTGGCAGATGTGGACGCGGGCGCAGGCATCACGGGCCAGCAGCGCGTCGCGCGCGACGATGGACTCCTCGGCAGCGCGCGGCCAGCCGGCCAGGCCCAGGCGGGCGGCGGTCGGGCCCTCGTGCGCGACGGCGCCGACGGTCAGCCGCGGCTCCTCGGCGTGCTGGGCGATCAGTACCCCGAGCGAGTTCGCGTATTCCAGGGCGCGACGCATGATCAGCGGGTCGTAGACGCAGTGGCCGTCATCGGAGAACATGCGCACCGCGCCGATACCGGCGGCCATGGTGCCCATCTCCGCGAGCTGCTTGCCTTCCAGCCCCACCGTCACGGCGCCGACCGGGTAGACGTCGACCAGGCCGACCTCCTGACCGCGCCGCCACACATGGTCGGTCACCACGTGCGAATCGGCCACCGGGTTGGTGTTGGCCATCGCGAAGACCGCGGTGTAGCCGCCGAGCGCGGCGGCAGCGGAACCGGACTCGATGGTCTCGGTGTCCTCTCGGCCGGGTTCGCGCAGGTGGGTGTGCAGGTCGACGAAGCCGGGCAGCAGGATCTGGCCCTTACCGTCGATGATCTCGGCGCCGTCGATGACGCCCAGATCGGTGGCGATATCGCGGATCTCACCGTCGGCGACGAGCACGTCGACCGGCTCGCCCTCGCCGTAGACCAGTACACCCTTCAGCAGAACGGATGCGCTCACACTGTTTTCGCTCATGCTGTGACCTCCTGGCATGATCGGGCGCCTTCCGTGGTTACGCACGCTGCCTTCTCCATGCGCTGACCGCTCATGCCACGGCCTCCTGGGTCCCCACCAGCAGCCGGAACAGCACCGCCATCCGCATATGCACTCCGTTCGTCACCTGTTGCAGCACCGCGGCCTTGGGCGAATCCGCCACCGACGACGCGATTTCCATACCGCGCAGCATCGGGCCCGGATGCAGCACCACCGCATGCTCGTCCAGCAGCGCCAGCCTGCGTTCGGACAGTCCGTAGTTCACCGCGTATTCGCGGGCCGACGGGAAGAAGCCGCCGTTCATCCGTTCGGCTTGCACCCGCAGCATCAGCACCGCGTCGGCGCCGGGCAGCTCGGCGTCGAGGCTGTGCGAGACCCGCACCGGCCAACTCTCCACCCCGGTCGGCAGCAGCGTGCGCGGCGCGACGAGCACCACTTCCGCGCCGAGGGCGGACAGCAGGAAGGCATTGGAGCGGGCGACCCGGCTGTGCAGGATGTCGCCGACGATCACCACACGCCTGCCCTCGATGGTGCCGAGGCGCTGACGCAGCGTGAGCGCGTCCAGCAGGGCCTGGGTCGGATGCTGGTGGGTGCCGTCACCCGCGTTGATGACCGCGGGGACCGATCCACCTGAGGTCCGCGCCCACTCTTCGAACCAGCGCGCGATCTGATGCGCCGCGCCCGAGGCCGGGTGCCGCACGATCAGCGCGTCGGCGCCCGCGGCGTGCAGGGTGAGCGCGGTATCGCGCAGCGATTCGCCCTTGGCGACCGAGGAACTGCTCGCGCTGACGTTGATGACGTCGGCGCTCATCCATTTGCCCGCGACCTCGAACGAGACGCGGGTGCGGGTGGAGTTCTCGAAGAACACCGTCATCACGGTGCGCCCGCGCAGCGTCGGCAGCTTGTGCACCTCGCGGCCGAGCAGGGCCTGTTCGAAACGTTCGGCTTCGTCGAGCAGTTCGGTGGCGACGTCGCGGCGCAGATCGGCGACCGTCAGTAGATGCCTCACGCTTCCTCCTGGTGCAGGTACACACCGTCGCGGCCGTCGTGTTCGGTGAGCAGCACCGAGATGTCCTCGGTGCGCGCGGTCGGCACGTTCTTGCCGACGAAGTCGGCCCGGATCGGCAGTTCGCGGTGGCCGCGGTCGACCAGGACCGCGAGTTGTACGGCGCGGGGGCGGCCGAGGTCGCGCAGGCCGTCGAGGGCCGAGCGCACGGTGCGGCCGGAGAACAGCACATCGTCGACGAGCACGACGAGCGCGTCCTCGATGCCGCCTTCGGGCACCGAGGTGCGCTCCAGCGGGCGATGCGGCCTGCTGCGCAGGTCGTCCCGGTAGAGGGTGATGTCCAGCGAGCCGAGCGCCGGGCGGACACCGGAGAATTCCTCGATCTTGTCCGCGAGCCGGGCCGCCAGCGTGGTGCCGCGGGTCGGGATGCCGATCAGCACCACCCGGGGCGCGGCGGGATCGCCCGAATCCAGGGCGGTCTTCTCGATGATCTGATGCGCGATACGCGCGATGGTGCGGCCGACGTCGGAGGGAGACAACAGTTCCCGTCCCGCCGCTACCCATGCCGGAGTGTGACGCTCCGAGGGGCCGGTCGCCCCGGCGGCGTCGCCGCTGCCCGCCGACGTCGCTTCGGCAGCGCCGGACGCGGCTGCCCGTTCTTCGGGCACAGCCATGCCGACCTCCTTCCCCGCCTCACCGGACGGTCCGTTAAAGGATGTCTTACGCCGAGCAGCCTATCAGCCCGCCGTAGCCGCTTTTCACCAGGTGAGGGCTGGATCAGCGGTTGTGAGCGGGAACACCGATCTTCGACTCGGCACCGGTTGTGAGCCCGATAACGCATGGCGGCGTGCGATGTCGTGCGCGGGCGCGGCGGACGCTCGGTGCGAACCCTGGCCACGAGGCCCGCATCCGCCGCGGCACGATCCGGGCGAGGCCGAAGTCACTCGCGGACGGCGAGGATGTTGCCTGCCTGCGGGTCGTTCATCGTCACGGGCCGCCCGTACGGTGCGGCGAGATCGTCCCAGGCGCGGAAGCTCGTGCGCCAGCCGTGGGTGCCGAACCAGGTTTCGGCGTCGTGGCCGAGGCCGTTGATCGGGGTCGGGCGATCGCCGGCGCCGGACACCAGGTCGCGCAGCGCCCGGTACGACGGGGCGGCGGCGTCGGTCTGGAATCGGCCGACGCCGAACCGGCTGCCCGTGGACGACAGTTCGGTGACGGTGCCGGCGACCGCGTAGGCCTGCTCGCGCGGGAGGTAGCCGAGCACGCCCTCGTCGATCCACTGGGTGGGCCAGTCTACGCGGAACCCGCTCTCCCGCAGCGCCTTCGCCCAGTCCTCGCGCAGATCCGCGGCAACCACCCGACGCACGCACGTGGGCCTGGCATCGTGGGAGGCCAGTAGTGGTTCCTTGAAGGCGAACAATTCGGGCAGGTCCAGCTCGAAGAAGTGGATGCCCGGCGCCAAACCGAGCCGGAACGCCCGGGTGTCGAGACCGGCGCCCAGCAGCACGATCTGCTCGCAGCCGGCCGCTATGCCGTCACGAATGTCGTCGTCGACGAGTCTGACCGCAACCGAACGTGCCTCATAGAACTGGTCGGCCAAGGCCTCGAATCGGGCCCAGCGCTCGTCGTCGAAGCCGGTCCGCGCGGCATCGACGAACACTGCGGCAAGGGGGTCGTCATAGAGCCGGTCGGGGCGAAGGCTCTCGCGCATGCGGATCATCGCCACACCGATCGCGGTCATCGCCACACCCGCGGTGGGTACGGATCTCGTTTCCTCTGCCATCGGCATCTCCCCTCCAGCACCGCACGACGGCTGCCGCGCGACCTCGCGAACACTGCCGACGACTCTAGGCGCCGCCACCGCGGACGGGACCGAAAACGGAGGCCGAACCACGACGACACCGGCCGCCCCGAAGTCACCTCGGGCGGGGCCGGGACAGTGCGCCGACCCCGCCCTCGCGGGATGCCCGCCCCGATCGGGGCGGACAGCCGGTCAGCCCAGCGCCGAGGTTTCGGCGAGGACCTTGTCACGATGCTGGTCGCGCAGCGCCTTGTGGTGCGGGCTGCGCCGGACCACCAGGTAGGCGAGCCCGAGCACCGCGAACCAGATCGGCGTCACCAGCAAGGCCTGCAGGGTGTCGGATTCCTGGGTGAGCGCCCAGATCAGGAAGGCGAAGAAAGCGAGCACGGCCCAGACCATCGGGATACCGCCGGGCATCTTGAACTTCGACGCGGCGTGCAGGTGCGGGCGACGGCGCCGGAAGGCGAGGTAGCTGGCCAGGATCATGGTCCACACGAACATGAAGCACAGCGACGAGATCGTGGTCACCACGGTGAACGCCTCCACGATCGATTGGCCCGCGTAGAGCAGCACCACGCCGATCATCAGGAACGCACACGAGAAACGCAGCGCGTTGGCCGGCACCCGGCGCGGCGAGAGCTTGCCGAAGATGGCGGGAGCGTCGCCGTCACCGGCGAGTCCGTAGACCATCCGCGAGGTGGAGTAGATGCCGGAATTCGCGCTCGACGTGGCGCTGGTGAGCACGACGAAGTTCACCACGCTCGCCGCGATCCCCAGACCGGCCAGGCTGAACATCGCCACGAAGGGGCTCTCGTCGGGCGAGACCTCACGCCACGGCGTCACCGCGCAGATCACGATGAGCGCGCCCACGTAGAACAGCAGCACGCGCACCGGGATGGAGTTCACCGCGCGCGGCAGGGTTCGTTCCGGGTCCTTGGCCTCGGCCGCGGTGGTGCCGACCAGTTCGATGCCGACGAAGGCGAAGACCGCGATCTGGAAGCCCGCCACGAATCCCATCGGCCCCATCGGGAAGAACCCGCCGTCGTTCCACAGGTTCGCGATCGAGGCGGTGCTGCCGCTGTCACCGGTGAAGCCGGTCAGCACCATCACCAGACCCGTGACGATCAGCGCGCCGATGGCGATCACCTTGATCAGGGCGAACCAGAACTCGGTCTCGCCGAATGCGCGCACGGTGGGCAGGTTCAGCACCAGCAGCACCGCGATACAGACCAGCGCGGGAATCCACAGTGGCAGCTCGGGCCACCAGTAGGCGACATAGCCGGCGATCGCGACCACATCGGCGATACCGGTGACGACCCAGCAGAACCAGTAGGTCCATCCGGTGAAGAACCCGGCCCACGGGCCGAGCAGATCACCGGCGAAATCGCTGAACGATTTGTACTCGGAGTTCGACAGCAGCAGCTCGCCCATCGCCCGCATGACGAAGAACAGGAAGAACCCGATGATCATGTAGACGAGGATCACCGACGGCCCGGCCAGCGAAATCGTCTTGCCCGAACCCATGAACAGGCCGGTGCCGATGGCGCCGCCGATCGCGATCAGCTGAATGTGCCGGTTGGCCAGCTGACGGCTCAGATGCCCTGGCCCCTCGGGTCCCCCCGCCGGATTCTCCTTGTCCCCCGAACCTCCGTCGCTCTGCAGCACGGCCATGGAACTCCCTCCGAATCAAGCGCGAAGACCCCATTCGACCATCCGGCGACGGACGCGGGCCCGGCGGATAGGGTATGCACAGCAGTCACTAGCACATATGTTCGAATGGCGTTAGGCTCTCTCTCATGACCATGCCGCTGCAGGGATCGCTGCTCGACGGGCTCGGCGAAAGCGGATTGGCGCCGCTGGCCGGGGTGCACCGTACCCGCCTCGCCGCGGGCGCCTGGGTGGACCAGCTACCCGGTTGGCTCAGCGGAGCCGATGAGCTGTTCGAGCATCTCGCCTCGTCGGTACCGTGGCGCGCCGAACGGCGGCCGATGTACGACCGGGTGGTCGATGTGCCGCGGCTGCTGTGCTTCTACGGCGAAACCGATCCGCTGCCCGACCCGCTGCTGGATCAGGCCCGCGAAGCCCTCACCGAGCATTACCTGGCCGAGCTGGGTGAGCCGTTCCGCACGGCCGGTCTGTGCTTCTACCGCGACGGCCGCGATAGCGTCGCCTGGCACGGCGACACCATCGGACGCGGCGCCGGCCACGACACCATGGTCGCGATCGTCTCACTGGGTGCGCCTCGCCCACTCCTGCTGCGACCCAAGGGCGGTGGCGAGAGTCTGCGCTTCCATCCGGGCCACGGCGATCTGTTCGTCATGGGCGGTTCCTGCCAGCGCACCTGGGAGCACGCGGTGCCGAAGACCCGAAAGCCCGTCGGCCCGCGCATCAGCATCCAGTTCCGTCCGCGCAACGTGCGCTGAGATCACCGGGCGCGGAAAACGTGGCGGCGGCCACAGCACGGTGTCGTACCCTGCCGCTACATTTGCTGCATGAATGATCCTGGGGCGGGGGTGCTGGCGGTGATGCCGCTGCACACGATCAGCGATGTCTACGGTGAAGACGGGCTGCGCGGCAGATTCGAGCTGGAAACGGCGGAATTACCTGGCGCAGAGCAGCTCACGGCCGCGCTCGAGCTGGCCACCGATCTGCACCGCAAGGACCGATACGGCCGCGAGCCGTACATCAACCATCTACTGCGCGTGGCGATCCGGATCGCCAGCCATTACGAGGTGCGCGATACCGAGGTGGTGATCGCCGGGCTGCTGCACGATTCGGTGGAAGACCACTCCACCGAGCTGGCCGGGACGAGATCGGGCTCGCCGACATCCGCCGCGCTGGCCGCCCTCGCCGACCGGTTCGGCGCACGGGTCGCCGATATCGTTGCGTCGGTGACCAATCCGGCGCCCGACCCGGGCCGCGACCGGCACGAACAGTATCGCGAGCACGTCACCACCGAACTCGAGCGCGCGCCGTGGGCCCGGGTGGTGAAGCTGTCGGATTTCACCGACAACGGCGTCGGCATCCTGTACGCCACCGGGCCCGTCCTGCACAAACTCGCCACCAAGTACCGGCCGCTCACCGACGTCTACCGAGATCTGGTGCTGCGAGCGGACACCCCGCTCGCCGAGCACGTCAAGGTGCACATCCTCGAACAACTCGACCTGGCCGATCAACGTTTCGACGCCATCCTGGCGCCGCGCTGACCCGACCGGGCACACAACGCGCACCTGGCGCCGGCGCTCGGTGGGCAGCCGGCCGCCGGTCCGTGATCCGTCTCGGCACTCCACGCCGCAGCACGAGCGACCCCGTTCCCGGCTCAGGGTGCGCGTAAGACGGACTCCATCATCGCGCGCACCGCTGCCAGCACTCGATCGGTCTCGCCCGAGCGCACCAGATCGGGCACGGTCGGCCCGGCCAAACTGTCCAGCAACAGCCGCCCGACGACCTCGGCATCCAGATCGGGACGCGCCTCACGCAGCAGCGCGGTGATGTGGTCGAACCAGAACCGATGGAACTCCGCGGTTCTCGGATGCGGCGCCTCGGTGCGATAGGCGGCCATCAGCTCGCGATTGTCGATCACCAGCCACGCCATCGCCTCGAAGAAGGCGATCAGCCGCTCCCCCGCGGGCGCGCCTGGCCCCAGCGGCGGCGGCCCGTCCTTGACGGCGTTCATCAGCGTCAACGCGCTCTCGGCGACCATTTCGTGCAGCAACCCGGCCCGGTTGCCGAAGCGATGGAAGATGGTCCCCTTGCCGACCCCCGCGGCTGCCGCGACCCGATCCATCGTGATCGCCTCCGCGCCGTGCTCGGCGAGCAGGGCCCTGGTCGCGTCCAGGATCGCGCGCCGATTGCGCGCGGCATCCGCGCGTTCGGCCGGACGACGGTCGGTCATCGCACCACTTTCGGTTGACAAGTTGACCGGCGGTCCATATCGTCTGCGCGAGTAAGTGGACCGTCGGTCAAGTTATGGAGTTCCAATGCAAGCAATCGTAATGACGGGAATCGGTGGGCCCGAGGTCCTGGTCGCGCGCGAGGTCGCCGAGCCGCGACCGGAGGCGGGCGAAGTACTGATCCGCGCGGAGGCGATCCCCGTCCTCTACCCCGAAACCCTCATGCGCTCGGGCATTTTCCCGATGGCCGTCGACCTTCCGGCCGTCTTCGGGTTCCAGGCGGCGGGCGAGGTGGTCGAGGTCGGCGACGGCGTGGATCGGAGCCTTCTCGGGCGCCGAGTGGTGGCGGATACGGCGGGTGCGGGTTCCTACGCCGAGTTCGTTCGCGCCGCAGCCGAGGCCGCGACCGTTATCCCGGAAGGAGTCTCGGCCGAGGATGCCGCAGCCGCGGCGATGAGCGGATCGGTCGCGATCGCGCTGCTGAAGGCCGCCCGGCTCACCGGCACCGAGACGGTGCTCGTGGAAGCGGGGGCGACGGGCGTCGGCAGTTACCTGGTTCAGCTGGCCGAGCAGTTCGGCGCGGCGCGGGTGATCGCCACCGCGGGCGATGCGGCCAAGCAACAACGGGCCCGCGAGCTGGGCGCCACCGACGTGCTCGATCACCGTGCCGACAACTGGGCCGATACCCTGCGCGCCCGGCTCGCCGACGCCACCGTCGATGTCGTCTTCGATTCCATCGGCGGCTCGTCCGCTGCGCCGCTGCTCGATGTCATGACCCCGGGCAGCGGACGCATGCTCAGCTATGGCTGGCTGTCCGGCGCGCCGGCACAGGTGACGGCAGGCGATCTTCTCCCCCGTGGGCTCACCCTCATCGGGTGCGCGGGGCCCGCCTGGCTCGCGGAGCTGGCGCCACACCGCGCCGACATCCTCGAGCGAGTCCACACACTCGCACCCGCCGTCGAGACGACGTTGCCGCTCGACGCCGCGGCTCAGGCGCATGAGCTGGTCGAATCACGCGCCCCGCTCGGCAAGATCATTCTGCGGCCGGGCGCAGATCGGTAGCGGACGATCGCCGGCGCGGCACAGCGGACACGATCGCGGCAGTTCGGGTCGCCGATTCGAGTCGATGGGCCGTGGACGCGGGCGGCAACCGACGGTCGCGGCAGCGACCTTCCGGTCAGCGCTCGAGCATGAAGAAATACGGCTCGGCCAGCCCACGCATATCCATCACGCCGAGCAGGGCATCGTCGTCGAGACGCCGGAAATGGTCGATGATCGGCAGGTGGTCGTAAACCATGGCCGCGCTGACGACACCGCGGTATTCGATATCGCGCAACCGGGCCGTCGGCTTCTTGGTGCGCAGCGCCGGCGCGAGGAAGCGCAGATTGTTGCGCACCGGGCGCAGCCAGGTGGCCGGGAATCGACCGGCCAGCCCCAGCGGGGCACGGCGCGGGTCCACGGCGAAGATCGAACCGTTCTGGTCGGCGAACAGCAGCGGATGCACCGCGTCGGGGCTGTCGAATTGCTTGCCGTACCAACCGGATTCCACGAGCACACCGGCCCACGGATGTCCGGTGTTCACTTCGCTGCCACGCCAGCGGCCGGTGGTCACCTCGCCGACACGGGCGGCGGGCAGATCATCGAACACCGCCCACGCCTGCTCCGGCGTACAGCGTCCGCGCAATATCGTGCGCTGATTCTCGGTCATCGCCCGATCTCCTCACCATCGAAGTGTTGCGAGGAAAAGTCTATCTGTCTCTCAACCGGTCGCCTCGACCGGTTGCCGGCGGACGGTTTGACCTCGAGCGCGGTTGAGGTAGCAAGATCGACAGCGAGAGCGCGGGGCCCGGCGTCGGGGCTGGCCTCCGTTCTCGGCCCGAGCCGGTCACGGCTTGCTGCTCGCGCTCCCGCCGGGGTCCTGTACACCCACCCGGCGGGAGCGCGGGCATGGGTCGGCGGCTCGCGACTCCGCTGGGCGTGATTCGCCCCCCACTGGTGACACACAATGGCCCTGTCCAGAAGTCCCGCCCCGTCGCCCCACGGTTGCCGGTTCGCCTCGCCTGGGCGAAACCAGCTGCGCCGCACTATGTCACGCGATTCGGTCCGGTGGCAGCGACCCGGACGCGCAGCGGTATACGCTGTCGCCCTCCTGCCGCGCCGCCGATAGGGTGAATCCCTGCGGACCGTGCTCGAACCCCACGTCGATGCCGCGAACCACCTCACTCGCCGCTGGTGCGAGGCGGGCGCGGACGGAGATTTCGTCCTCTCCGGCGCCGGGCTGTGGCCGCTGCTCGGCCTGATGGCGGCGGCCGCGGGCGGGCCGGCGCGCGCCGAACTCGAAGCGGCAATCGGAATGCCCGGCAGCACAGCCCATTCGGCCGCACTGCGGCTCATGGAGACGATGGATGACGCGGTCGATCTGTCCGCAGCGCTCGGCGTCTGGGTCAACCGCAACCTGCCATTGAACGACGAGTGGCTGAGCGGCTTGCCGGTGGGCACAGTCGATCTCCTCACCGACCAGGTCACCCTCGATGCCTGGGCCGACCAGCACACCGGTGGCCTGATCAAGAAGTTTCCACTCCGAATCGACCCCTCGACCCTGCTGGTCCTGGCAACCGCCCTGGTGGCCCGCACCACGTGGCGCGAATCGTTTCATGAGACGGCCATGACACCGGGGACCGGCCCATGGCAGGGCCCAGCGGTGGCCGCATTGTCACGGACCACCAGCAGTCTGACGGACGCGGCGATCCTGGACGGACCCCAACCGGTGACCCGCATCGTCGTGCAGGGCACGGCCGATGTCGATATTCATCTGCTCCAAGGACCTGCCACTCCCGCCCACGTGCTCGCCACCGGATTGGACGCACTCGCCGGTGTGATCGAAGTGCGCACGCAACTCCCCGTGGGCACCGACGGGCCCGGACTCGCAGTGCGCGAAGAGACTTCACTGCGGAATCGACCTCAGCTCCGGCTACAACTCCCGCCCTTCGACATCCGCTCCAACCATGACCTCTGCGCCACCCACCTGAGCCCGATATTCGGCCTCACCGCCGCACAGACATCCGGGCATCACTTCCCCGGGATCTCCCCGAGGCCGTTGGCGATCAGCCAGGGCGCACAGGACGTGCTGGCCCGCTTCACCCGCGATGGATTCGAAGCCGCGGCGGTCACCGCGTTCGCCCTCCGCGCCGGCAGCAAGCCACCACCGCCGACCGAACACCGAGTCACCGTCTGCACCGCGACCTTCGACCGCCCCTTCGGTTTCCTCGCCGTCCACCGACCCACCGACCTGGCCATCGTGGCCGGCTGGATCGCCTCCCGGCCCGAGGAGTACCGGCCTCCCACACGAGCCGCGAGCGCGGCCGATACCGCTGATCGACATCCCCGGCATCCACGGCCGGAACCGGTGCCGCGGCAGTCGCGAACGGCTCCGCCACAGCCGGCCCCGGCCGAGTCCCCGTTCGGCCCGGCCTTCACGTCACCGCCGCCCGCACCCTGGGCTGGGCCACCACAACCGGCGCCCGTCCCGCGGACACCCCGGCCGTCTATGCCGCCGTGGCCCCCGGCATCGGACTCCCCGACGACCCCGCTGCGCCGCCCGCCCACCACGCCGGGTGCGCGGTAACGCCAGTGACGTTCACGGCATATCGGCGCCCGCCGCGTCCTCGTGCGGCAACCGACGCGGACCGGGCCCCTCGTCACTGAGCGCATCGCCAGGGTTGAGTACCCAGCAGGTCTGCAACGACAGGCAACCGCAACCGATACAGCCGGTGAGTTCGCGTTCGAGGGCCTCGAGTTCGCGCCTGCGGGCGGCCAGATGGGATTGCCAGCGCCGGGAGATCCGTTGCCAGTCACGTTTGCTCGGCATCCGATCCTCCGGCAGCGACGCGAAGACCTCGGCGACCTCGGTGAGCGGGATACCGAGGCGCTTGGCGACCAGGATCAGCGACAGCCTGCGCAGCACATGCCTGCGGAACCGACGTTGGTTGCCCGAGGTACGAATCGAGGTGATCAACCCTTGGTCTTCGTAGAACCGGACCGCGGACGTGGCGATCCCCGCGCGCTGAGCGACCTCGCCGACCGTCAGCAGATCGGTGGGTGCCGGTTTCGACATCGAACTCCTTGACTTAAAGTGAGCTTTAAGTTCTAGCGTAGCTGCTCGTGACCTCTACCTCGCTCGATGAGCACGAAAAGCCCGACAACGACAACGCGGTGACGACGGACCGACCCACTGGCGGCTGGCGTGAGTTGCTGTCGCCCAGCCACTTCGCGAGCGTGGCGATCCTGGCCGGTGGCGTCGCGCTCTATGCGATGAATCTGTATTTCACCGCCGCCCTCATGCCATCGATCGTCGATGACATCGGTGGCGCCGACTATTACGCGTGGGTCGCCACCGGATTCCTGATGGCGGCGGTGATCGCATCGATGCTGGTCAGCCGAATCCTCGGAAGCCGAGGCGTGCGGGGGGCGTACCTGGTCGGCTTCCTCACCTTCGGACTGGGCGCGGCGTTGAATGCGCTGAGCCCGACAATGGAATTGCTCCTGGTCGGGCGCGTCGTACAGGGTTTCGGCGGCGGGTTGCTGGCCGGGCTCGGCTACGCGGTGATCCGTGCGGCGCTGCCTGCCCACCTGTGGGCCAGGGCCGCCGGTCTGGTATCGGCGATGTGGGGGGTGGGCACGCTGGTGGGCCCGACCCTGGGCGGGGCCTTCGCCCAGGTCGGCGCCTGGCGCTGGGCCTATGCCCTGCTCCTGCTCGCCGCGATGGTGCTGGCGATGCTCGGTGTCCGCGCCCTGCCACCCCGGACCGCCGTTGCCACCGAGCGCAGCAACGTGCCGCTGCTGTCGCTGACGTTGCTCACGGCCGCGGCGGCGGTGTTCAGCCTCAGTTCCACGGTGGCGTCCGGATGGCCGACCGCGGGCTGCATGATCGCGGGCGCCGTCTTGCTCGGCGCGTTCCTCGCCGCCGAAAAGCGTGGCAGGTCCTCGGTGCTGCCGCGCTCGACCTATCAGCGCGACAATCCGCTCAAGTGGGTGTACCTCACCGTCGCCGCCCTGTGCGCGGGCGTGATGACGGAGAACTTCATTCCACTGTTCGGTCAGGAACTCGGCGGTCTGGCGCCCTTCGCCGCCGGGCTGCTCGGCGCCGCTCTGTCCGTCGGGTGGGTGGTATCGCAGCTGTTCAGCGTCGGCCTCGGCCCGGCCGCCGCGCGACGGGCCATCCGGACGGCGCCGGTTCTGCTCACCGGCGGACTGCTCGTCTACGGGCTCGCTCAGTCCGACGACGCCGCCGTCATCGGCGTACTACTGTGGGCCGCAGCTCTTTTCGTGGCCGGTACGGGTATCGGCCTGGCCTTCCCGCACCTGAGCGTGGCCGCGATGGCCAGTACGACCGACGAGAACGAGGGCGCCAAGGCCGCGGCGGCGTTGAGCACCACCCAGCTCATCGCCTACACCGTGACCTCCGCCATCGCCGGCACTTTGGTCAACCTGGGCGGGGATTCGGTCGTGAATTCCGCACGGCTGATGACCTTCGGGATCGCGGCCATCACCGTCGCCGGAACGATCACCGCGGTGCGGGCCACAGCTCGGAGCCGACCGACGGCGGGCCGGTAGACGGCTCGGTCCCGGCAGACCTGGCGGGGTTCACGACCGGGACCGCGTCGGCGCTCCGCACAACGTCAGCCGGTGATCTCCCACTCGTACACCGTGACCTCCGAGGCTCCGGTGGTGTGCACCGGATCGGTGAAGACGATCTCGCGCGCCTGGTCGAGCGAATCGGCCAGCACGATATAGGCGCCACCGGTGCCGTCGGTGAATCGGCCGGTTTCCTGCAGCATGCCCTTGGCCCGCAGTTCGGCGAGGAACTGCTTGTGCGGTTCCACGACCGCCGGATCGAACCGAGGCGTGCGCATGACCATGACCAGGTACTTGTGCATCACTGCTCCGGCTCGGGCCGCGGCGCGCGGGTGGCCGCGGCGGCGGCGCGGACCTGCGGCGCCACCAGCACCACCTGACCGAGCACACCGTTGACGAACGACGGCGAGTCGTCGGTGGACAGCTCCTTGGCCAGTTCCACCGCCTCGTCGACCGCCACCACCGGCGGCACATCGTTGGCGTGGAACAACTCCCACACCGCGATCCGCAGGATGGCGCGGTCCACGGCGGGCAACCGCGACAGCGTCCAGTCCTGCAGATAGGACTCGATGGTGCCGTCGACCCGGTCGAGATCATCGGCGACGCCTTCGACCAGCGTGCGGGTGTAGGCGTGCACCGGTGCGACCGCCTGATCGGTGACCGACAACTCGACCCGCTCGTCGATCAGATCAGCGGGGTCGATATCGCGGGCCTCGGCTTCGAACAGCAGATCCACCGCGCGGCGCCTGGCCTTGTGGCGTGCGCCGAGTTTCTTGAATGCGGGCTTCTTCTCCGCGGGCTGGTCCGCCATGCGGCGTCAGGAGTTGACGCGGCTGATGTAGCTGCCGTCGCGGGTGTCGATCTTGAGCTTGTCGCCCACATTGATGAACAGCGGGACCTGCACCTCGGCGCCGGTCTCGATGGTGGCCGGCTTGGTGCCCGCGCTGGAGCGGTCGCCCTGCAGACCCGGTTCGGTGTGGGTGACCTCGACCTCGATGGAGACCGGCAGCTCGATGAACAGCGCCTCGCCCTCGTGCATCGCGATCTGCACGCCCATGTTCTCCAGCAGGAAGCCACCGGCCTTGCCGACGATGTTCTCGCCCAGGTGGATCTGGTCGTAGGTCTCGCCGTCCATGAAGATGTAGTCGGAGCCGTCGTGGTACAGGTAGGTCATATCGCGACGGTCGACGGTCGCGGTTTCGACCTTCACACCAGCATTGAACGTCTTGTCGACGACCTTGCCGGAGACCACGTTCTTCAGCTTGGTCCGCACGAAGGCGGGGCCCTTGCCCGGCTTCACGTGCTGGAACTCGACGATCTGCTGGAGCTGATTGTCGATCTTCAGCACGAGGCCGTTCTTGAAGTCGCTGGTGTCCGCCACTGTCTTCGGATCTCCTCGGTTCTCGGCGACCGGCGTCACTCGACGACGGTCAGGTCTTTGCTGGTGCGGGTGAGCAGTTCCGGGCCCCCTTCGCGCACCACGAGCGTGTCCTCGATCCGGACCCCGCCGCGGCCGGGAAAGTACACACCTGGTTCGACGGTCACCGCCACGCCAGACAGCAGTGTACTCGTGCCCGCTTTCGCGATTCCGGGCGCTTCATGGATACGCAGTCCGACCCCGTGTCCGAGTCCGTGCACGAACAACGCACCGTGGCCCGCGGCGTCGATGACGGCGCGGGCGGCGCCGTCCACATCGGCGACCGGCACGCCAGGTCGCAGGGCCTCGCGGCCTGCCCGCTGCGCCTCGCGCACCAGTTCGTAGACCTCGCGCTGCCAGTCGGCCGGCGGGCCGAGCACCAGGGTCCGGGTCATGTCCGAGTGGTAGCCGCCGACGACCGCACCGAAATCGAGTTTCACGAAATCGCCCGTCGCCAGCACCGCATCGGTCGGGCGATGGTGTGGAACAGCCGAATTCGCACCCGCGGCGACGATCGTCTCGAAGGCGACGGCTTCGCCGCCGTGTTCGAACATCGCCCATTCCAGGTCGCGGGCCACCTGACGTTCGGTGCGACCGGGTCGCAGCGCGCCGCGCTCGAGCAGGGTGGCCAGCGCGGCATCGCCGACCGCGCACGCCGCGCGCAGCCGGTCCACCTCGTAAGCGTCCTTGACCATGCGCAACTGCTCGACGAGCCCGGGCGTGGCGACCAGTTCCAGACCGGTGCTGAGCTCCTCGAAGCCGCGGTGCTCGTCGACGGTGACCACGTGACTCTCGTAGCCGACCCGGCCGAGTTGCCACTCCCCCGCGAGTTCCACCACGCGGCGGGCACACGCGCGCACGATGTCGGCGTGCAGGTCGGGCACCTGCTCGGCGACCTGGGTGCGGTAGCGGCCGTCGGTACTGATGACGGTGCGATCTTCGGCGCCGTGCGCGTCCCAGGAGGACACCAGCAGCGCGGCGTTCGAGCCGGTGAAGCCGGTCAGGTACCTGATGTTGACCAGGTCGGTGACCAGGAGCCCGTCGATCTCGTTCTCCACCAGCAGGCTGCGCAGCGCGCTTCGACGCGCCGCGTAGTCGGGCCGCAGCCCCGCAGCATCAGCAGACATGGATCAAAGCTACCGCCGTCTTCCGCGGGCTCGACACCCCAGCATGTTTTGGGAGTACACTCCGATTTACTAGTTCACTCTCAAATAGGTGGTGTCTCCTATGTCAGTGCTGCTCTATCGGCTGGGAATCGGAAGTTTCCGGCGCCGCGGCCTGGTCGTGGTGGTGTGGCTCGCGGTGATCGCCGGGGCGATCGGGGCAGCGGCCACGTTGTCCGGGCCGACCTCGGACACGTTCACGGTGCCCGGCACCGAATCGCAGCGGGCCATCGATGTGATGGCGCAGCGCTTCCCCGCCGCCGCCGCGAACGGCGCGACGGCGCGGGTCGTGCTGGTGGCCCCTGAGGGCACGCGCCTCGAGGACGCCGGGCAGACGATCGACCAGGTCCGGGACCGTCTGGCCGTCGGGCCGAATGTCGCGCGGGTCGGCGAACTCGGCCCCGACGCCATCGCCGCTGATGGGCGAACTGGTCTGATCGAGGTGTCGTATCGGGTGAGCCGGGAGGAACTGACCGAGGCCGATCGCGACGCCGTCGCCGAGGCGCTCACTACCGCCCGCGAGGCCGGTATGACCGCCGAGGCCGGCGCCGACGCTGCCGCCGCCCCCGACGAGGGCGCGGGCGAAACCATCGGCGTGCTGGTGGCGGCGGTGGTGCTGCTGATCACCCTCGGCTCACTGCTCGCGGCCGGGTTGCCGCTGCTGGTGGCGGCCGCCGGGCTCACGGTCGGGCTGGCCGCGATCACCGCGGCCAGCGGCTTCGCCGACCTGAACACCGATACCTCGGCGCTGGCGCTGATGCTGGGCATCGCGGTCGCCATCGACTACTCGCTGTTCATCATCCTGCGCTACCGCCAGCTCGCGGCGGCCGGCTACGCCCTGCCCGAAGCGGCAGGTCAAGCCGTCGGACGGGCCGGTTCGGCGGTGCTGTTCGCCGGACTCACGGTCGTCATCGCTCTGGCCGGATTGACCGTGGTGGGGATCCCCGCCCTCACTCAGGTGGGTCTGGCGGCGGCGTTCACCGTCGCCATGGCGGTGATCGCGGCGCTGACGCTGCTGCCCGCGCTGCTGGGCTGGGGCGGTGAACGGCTGGTGCGGGTGCGCGGCCCGCGCCGCGGCACCGGGCCCGCGCGGATGACGATGGGCAGGCGATGGGCCGCCACCGTGGTCGCGCACCGGCTGCCGGTATTGCTCGGTGCCACAGCGATTCTGCTGCTCGCCGCGGTGCCCGCGCTGGATCTGCGGCTCGGCTTCCCCGATGACGGCACCGCGCCGGCCGACACCACCCAGCGCAAGGCCTACGACCTGATCGCGGACGGGTTCGGTGCCGGCGCCAACGGCCCGCTCACCGTGGTGGTGGACGCGGGCGCCGACGCTGCCGCTCCCGCCGCGGCCGCCAGGGTGCGCACGATCATCAGTGGTATCGACGGCGTGGCAGCCGTCGCGCCGCCGGTCTTCGACGCCACCGGCGCCACCGCGCTGCTGGCAGTGGTACCCGGACACGGCCCGGCCGATCCCGCCACCACGCGGGCACTCGAGGCCATCCGTGACGAGGCGGGCAGCGCCGCGCTGCCGGGTGATGCGCGGGTGATGATCACCGGCCAGACCGCTCTCGATATCGACTCGTCGGCGAAATTACGGGCCGCGCTGCTGCCCTATCTCGCCCTGGTCGGCGGCCTGGCCTTCGTGCTGTTGATCCTGGTCTTCCGTTCCGTGCTGGTGCCACTGGTCGCGGCCGCCGGTTTCCTGCTCAGCGTGGCGGCCACTTTCGGCGTGGTGGTCGCGGTGTTCCAGTGGGGCTGGTTCAACGATCAGCTGGGTGTGCAGTCCTCCGGCATCATCGTCAACCTGTTGCCGGTGATGCTGGTGGGCATGGTGTTCGGGCTGGCGATGGATTACCAGGTGTTCCTGGTAACGCGTATGCGGGAAGAACATCTGCGCGGGCAGAGCACCGATGCCGCGATCGTCGACGGCTTCGCCGCGGGCGCGCGGGTGGTCACGGCCGCGGCGATCATCATGATCAGCGTGTTCGCCGGATTCTTGTTCTCGGCCACCCCGATGGTGCAGTCGTTCGGTTTCGCCCTCGCGGCCGCGGTGCTCTTCGATGCCTTCCTGGTGCGGATGACGGCGGTGCCCGCCATGATGTCGCTGCTCGGCCGGCACGGCTGGTGGCTGCCGCGCTGGCTGGATCGGCTGCTGCCCGAGATCGACGTCGAGGGTCGCAACCTCGACGATCTCGACGGTGCCGCTCCCCGTGCCGTGACGCCGGCCGCGCGCGGCGCACGAACCGTGGGCGCGGCCGCTGTTGCAGAATCGAGTCAGCCGCCGTCGCGGGATTGAGCACAGGGAGTGGGGTACACGGTGAGGTCGTCGGTCGGAGATCAGCAATCCGCAGCTGCCGGAAAGCCATCCTCGCGGCCGGCGGCCGACCGGTCGGCCGCGTCTCCGGGCGCGGCGAAGCCCACCAAGGGGCTGCGCGAGCTCAAGAAGGCCAGGACCGCTGCTGCCATCCAGCGCCATGCCATGACCCTGTTCGAGGCCAATGGTTATGACGCCACGCCGGTGGAAGCGGTCGCGGCGGCGGCCGAGGTCGCCCCGAGCACCGTGTACCGCTACTTCCCCACCAAAGAAGATCTCGTGATCTCCGACGAATACGACAACGTCATGTTCACCAAGCTGGCCGAACAGCCCGCCGAGGCGAGCGTGGTGGAATCGCTGCGCGGCGCCTTTCACGAGGTCACCGCGGAGATGTCGGAGGCCGATATCGAGCTCGGCCGGCGCCGGACCCGGCTGATGCTGCACGAGCCGGGCCTGCGCGGGGCCACCCTGACCAATCTGCTCGCCATGGAACGCGCGATCGCCGACTTGGTCGCCCAGCGCACCGGACGCGACGGCGACGATCCGGAGATCGCCTGGTTCACCGGCGCCGTCATCGGAATCGCGCTCGGGTTCATGCGTCGCTGGGCCGATAACCCCGACCTCGACGTGGTATCGGTGTTCGACGACGCGCTCGACCGCCTCGCCACCGGGCTCACCTTCTGACACCTGCGAATCGGACGGTATTCACAGCCGTCGCGGTTATCCCCAACCGGCGCCAGGCAGCTCCCGCGACGCTGACCCACCTGTCACTGTCGACAGATGGGAACCTTCGCGCTCATCGCGCTCGCCGCCTGGTGTATGGCGTTGAGTGTCAGCGATATTCGGCACCGGCGGCTGCCCGATCTGCTCACCGGACCCGGCGCTGCCGTCGTGCTCGGGTACGCGGCAGGCACCGGCCGACTCGCCGCGGCCCTCGTCGGGGCGGTGCTGCTCTCCGTGCCGTATCTCGTGGTGCATCTGGTGACACCGGCGGCGTTCGGGGCGGGCGATGTCAAGCTCGCGGTCGGGCTCGGGGCGGCCGCCGGAATGTGCGGCGGCCAGGCATGGGTGGCTGCCGCCGTCGGCGCACCGGTGCTGACCGCCGTCGCGGGGGCCGCAGTGCTCGTAGTGCCGCGAGGCGGACGGAGCCGGTGCAGCGCGGCCACCGATCCGCCGCACCGCCCACGAACCATGCGCCGCCCCCGCGCGCCGGCGACGCCGTCGACCACAGGTCCGGTCACCCTGCCGCACGGCCCGTCGATGTGCGTGGCGACGCTGCTCGCGGTGGGCTTCGGGTGATCGCGCGGCAACCATTCGGCGCAGGCGGGAAGGGTGCCGCTGATCACGGTGGACCGGTTTCCCGGCCGAGAGCGTCCACATGGGAAGATGGACGGCGTGCTGCGCTGGATAACTGCTGGAGAATCCCATGGTCCCGCTCTCGTCGCCATCCTCGAGGGGATGGTGGCCGGTGTCGAGGTGACGTCGGACGAGATCTCCGCACAGTTGGCGCGCCGTCGGCTCGGGTACGGGCGCGGCGCCCGGATGAAGTTCGAAGCCGACAAGGTGACCATCGTCGGCGGTGTCCGGCATGGACGCACCATGGGTGGCCCGGTCGCCATCGAGGTGGCCAACTCCGAATGGCCGAAATGGACCACGGTCATGTCCGCCGACCCGGTGGATCCGGCCGAGCTGGCCGACCTGGCACGCAATGCCCCGCTGACCCGTCCCCGCCCCGGCCACGCCGACTACTCGGGCATGCTCAAGTACGGCTTCGACGATGCGCGCCCGGTGCTCGAACGGGCCAGCGCCCGCGAGACAGCGGCCCGCGTCGCGGCGGGCACGGTGGCGCGCGCGTTCCTGCGCCAGGCCTTCGGGGTGGAGGTCGTCTCGCATGTGATCTCGATCGGCACCGCCGCCAACACCACCGGTCATGTCCCGTCCGCCTCCGACCTGGAGGCGATCGACGCCAGCCCGGTGCGCGCCTTCGACGCCGAGGCCGAAGCGGCGATGATCGCCGAGATCGAGGCCGCCAAGAAGGACGGCGACACCCTCGGCGGCGTGGTCGAGGTCGTGGTGGAGGGACTTCCGGTCGGGCTCGGCTCGTTCACCAGCGGCGAGAACCGTCTCGACGCGCGGCTGGCCGCCGCGCTCATGGGCATTCAGGCGATCAAGGGTGTCGAGGTGGGCGACGGTTTCGAGACCGCGCGCCGGCGCGGCAGCCAGGCCCACGACGAGATGAAGCCCGGCCCCGACGGCGTGCTGCGCTCGACCAACCGGGCCGGTGGCCTGGAAGGCGGCATGACCAACGGCGAGGCCCTGCGGGTGCGTGCGGCGATGAAGCCGATCTCCACGGTGCCGCGTGCGCTGTCGACGGTCGATATGAGCAGCGGCGAGGAAGCCGTCGCGATCCACCAGCGCTCGGATGTGTGCGCGGTGCCCGCGGCCGGTGTGGTGGCCGAATCGATGGTGGCGCTGGTGCTCGCGCAAGCGGCGCTGGAGAAGTTCGGCGGCGATTCGCTCGCCGAGACCTCCGACAACGTCACCAGCTACGTCAAGCGCATCAGCACCCGTCCGCATGTGGCGCCGACCGACGCGGACAGTCGGGCACGATGACTTCCCAGGCCGACCCGCGCGCTCCGCGCGTGGTGCTGGTCGGACCGCCGGGGGCCGGTAAATCGACGATCGGCCGCAAGCTCGCCCGCGAACTCGGCGTGCAGCTCTACGACACCGATGCCGGGATCGAACAGGAAACCGGGCGCACCATCGCCGATATCTTCGCCACCGACGGCGAAGCGGAGTTCCGCAAGATCGAAGAGCAGGTGGTGCGCCGCGCCATCCTCGACGAGCCGGGCGTGGTCTCCCTCGGCGGCGGTGCGGTGCTCTCGGAGAACACCAGGGCGCTGCTGCGCGAACACACCGTGGTGTACCTGGAAATCAGTGTGGCCGAAGGCCTTCGCCGCACCGGCACCAGTAATGCCCGCCCGCTGCTCAACGGCGCCGATCCCGGCGCCAAATATCGCGAGCTGATGCGGCGTCGGCGACCGCTGTACCGGGAGGTCGCGACGGTGCGGGTGCGCACCGACGGGCGCAGCCCGGGCCGGGTGGTGAAGATGATCCTCGGCAAGCTGTCGCTGGAATCGGTGCGACCGGCCGCGGGCGAGGGCGCCGAACAGCAGAACCGCACGCCACGCGCCACCAACCCGCAGGGCAGCAGTAGGTCGAGGGCCCGCCGCAGGTCGAGGGCACGGGCAGCGGCCCGCAAGGCGGCGCAGGCCGCCGCGAACAGCCAGACCGCCGACCAGACCGCCACCGGACAGCCCGGTGCCGCGGGCCCGAACGCCCCGGCGGCGAGCACCTCGACCAACGGACGGTCCCGCCGCGCCAGGGCCCGCCGGGCGCGCGCTCGCGCACGTACCCAACAAGAACGCACAGAATCGGAGCAGAGCACGTGACAGAGCCGAGTCGTCTCGAGGTCCGCACCGCCGACCCGTACCCGGTGATCATCGGCCGTGGCTTGCTCGGCGAGCTCGTCGAGTCGGTCACCGGCAGCGGTTCCGGCGTGCGTACGGTCGCGATCTTCCATCAGCCGCCGCTGGCCGAAACGGCCGAAGTGGTGCGTAAAGCGCTGGCCGACACCGGGATCGACGCCCACCGCATCGAGATCCCGGACGCCGAAGCCGGTAAGGATCTGGCCGTGGCCGGTTTCTGCTGGGAGGTGCTCGGCCGCATCGGGCTGACCCGCAACGACGTCATCGTCAGCCTCGGCGGCGGCGCGGCCACCGATCTCGCCGGATTCGTCGCCGCCACCTGGATGCGCGGGGTGAAGATCGTGCACGTGCCCACCACCCTGCTGGCCATGGTGGACGCGGCTGTCGGCGGTAAGACCGGCATCAACACCGAGGCCGGTAAGAACCTGGTGGGCTGCTTCCATGAACCCGCCGCGGTGCTGGTCGATCTCGCGACGCTGGAAACGGTGCCGCACAACGAGATCGTCGCGGGCATGGCCGAGATCATCAAGGCCGGTTTCATCGCCGACCCGGTGATCCTTGATCTGATCGAGGCCGACCCGAAGGCCGCACTCGACCCCACCGGCGACGTGCTGCCGGAACTGATCCGCCGCGCCATCGCGGTCAAGGCGGAGGTGGTTGCAGCCGATCTCAAGGAGGCCGCGCTGCGCGAGATCCTCAACTACGGCCATACTCTCGGCCACGCCATCGAGCGCCGGGAACGCTACCGCTGGCGTCATGGCGCCGCGGTCGCGGTGGGCCTGGTGTTCGCCGCCGAGCTCGGCCGGCTGGCCGGGCGCCTCGACGACGCCACCGCCGATCGGCACCGCACCGTGCTGGAGAGCGTCGGCCTGCCCACCACCTACGATGCCGATGCACTGCCACAGCTGCTGGAGTCGATGCAGACCGACAAGAAGACCCGTTCGGGTGTCCTGCGTTTCGTGGTGCTGGACGGCCTGGCCAAGCCCGGCCGGTTGGAAGGACCGGATCCGACGCTGCTGGCCGCCGCGTATTCGGCGATCGCCCGCGATCCCGAACCCGGTGCGGGTAGCGCGGTCCTGCTCTAGGACGTCGCGATCCCCCGGCACCACCGGGGGATCATCGGATCAGGATGCGGCCGCTACCGGCTGGTGGGTTCCGGCCGCGGCGGAACCGTCCTTGCCGCCGAGCCTGCGCCCGAGCGCGATGCCGGCCAGCGCCGGGATGAAGATCAGCAGCACGATGAACGAGGCGCCCGCGGTCATTTCGAACAGCAAGCCGTTGTCGCCGAGCGCGAATCCAGGCAGCAGGTCCAGAATCCAGGACACCGCACCGCTGGCGAGGCCGCCGGCCACCGCGGCCTTCAACCACGGGATGGTCAGATCGGCGCCGTGATCGGCATCCGGATGCGCGGCCCGGTCGCGGCGGCCGTCGAGAAAGCCCCATCCGACACCCGCGGCGATGATCACCACCAGGCACAGCAACCGCATCCACGCGCCCTGCGTCGGCCAGTTCACCATGCCGAACCCCAGCAGGACCCGCAAGCCGACGACCAGCGCACCGAGCACTGTGGCCCGCAACACCCAAGCTGTCATGCCGACCACCATAACCCCAGCCCCCTTCGCACAAAACTAGAACCCGTTACAGAGTTGGCCGTGTCGGCGCCGGAGTCGATAACCGCCAGTTCACTGCGGCGTTTCCCAACCATGGTGAAGCGGTCGCGGCACTGGTAGAGACTTCCTGGTCGGTTCTCGACTGTGGAGGCGAAGGCGCGGATGGTTCTCGATCTCGGACTGCAGCCGGCATATCGGCACGATGTCTACCCGGACGAGAACGGTAGATTCGGCGCGTTCGGCGGGCGCTACGTTCCCGAGGGCCTCATGCCCGCGCTGCTCGAACTCGAGCAGGCCTATCGGCTGGCCCGCGCCGATCCGGCCTTCGGCGAACGACTCGCCACCCTGCTGCGCGACCGCGTGGGACGGCCAACCCGGTTGCATGCGGTACCCCGTTTCGCCGCGTCGCTGGGTGTGCCCGGCCTGAAGGTCTACCTCAAACGCGAGGATATGGCGCACACCGGCTCGCACAAGATCAACAACGCGCTCGGGCAGGCGCTGTTGGCGCAGCGCCTGGGCAAGACGCGGATCGTGGCGGAGACGGGTGCGGGCCAGCACGGCGGCGCGGTCGCCGCCGTGTGCGCGATGCTCGGCCTGGAATGCGTGATCTACATGGGCGGCGAGGACGTCCGTCGCCAGCCCGCCACAGTGGCTCGGATGCGGATGCTCGGTGCCGAAGTGCGGCCGGTCGAGAGCGGGAATCGGCGGGTCAAGGAGGCGATCAGCGCCTCGGTCCGCGACTGGGTCGCGAACCTGGCCGATACTCACCTGTTGCTCGGCACGGTGGTGGGGCCCGCACCGTATCCACAGATGGTGCGGGACTTTCAGACAGTGATCGGCCGCGAAGCCCGCGCCGATATCCTGCGGACCGAGGGCCGGTTGCCCGACCTGGTGCTGGCCTGCGTCGGCGGCGGTAGCAACGCCCTCGGGCTCTTTCATCCGTTCGCCGCCGACCCCGAGGTGGAGTTGGTCGCGGTCGAGGCCGCGGGCCGTGGTGCGGCCGACGGCGACCACGCCGCCACCCTCACGGCGGGAAGCCCCGGTGAGGTGGATGGCACGTTCAGCTACCTGCTGCAGGATGCCGACGGCCAGATCGCCGCCACCCACAGCATCGCCGCCGGTCTGGATTACCCGGGCGTCGGCCCGGAACTCGGCTATCTGCGCGACAGCGGCCGGATGAGCGCACGGACCGCCACCGATGCCGTCGCGTTGCGTGGCCTGCGAGACCTCAGCCGCACCGAGGGTGTGCTCGCTGGCCTCGAATCCGCGCATGCGGTCGGGCATCTGATGGAGCGGGCGGAGGGCGGCGAGCTGGCACGCAACACACTGGTGGTGCTGTGCCTGTCCGGCAGCGGAGACAAAGATCTCGCCATCGCCTCGGAACGGCTCGCTCCGGGCTCCTGAGTGGCGTCAGCGCAGGGTGTCGAGTGCCGCGGCCATCGCTGCGCGCGGCGCCGGGCGTCCGGTGAACTGCTCGACCTGCCCGTACGCCTGGTTGATCAGCATGTCGAGGCCGCTGACCACGGTCCGCCCGGCACGGACGACGGCCTCGGCCAGCGGGGTCGGCCACGGGTTGTAGATCGCGTCGAGCACCACCGGCACAGCGGCGACCGCATCGGCCACCACAGCCGCGGCGGCGGGCGGGACGGTGCTCACCGCAGCGCCGGAGCGGGCAGCGGCCGCGCCCACCGCTGCCGGGTCGAATCCGATCACGGCGGTGGTGAGCCCGAGCCGGTGTGCGAGATCGACGGCGCTCGCGGCCCGTCCGGCATCGCGGGCCACGATCGTCACCGCGGTGGCACCGAGTTCGGCCAGCGCCAGCAGCGCCGGGCGGGCGGTACCGCCCGCGCCGAGCACCACGGCCTCCACCAGGGTGTCGACCCCGCCGCCGCGTAGCGCGCCGAGCACACCATCGACGTCGGTGCAGTCCGCACGCCAGCCGCCGGGGATGCGCAGCAGGGTATTGGCCGAGCCGACCAGCTCCGCGCGTTCGGTGCGTTCGGTGGCGTAGGCCAGCGCGGCTTCCTTGCCCGGCATGGTCACCGACAGGCCGACCCATTCGGGGCCGAGCCCGTCCACCAGCCCCGGCAACTGTTCGGCGGTGCATTCGATGCGCTCATAGGTCCACGGCAGGCCGAGCGCGCGGTAGGCCGCCAGATGCAGTTGCGGCGAACGCGAATGCGCGATGGGGCTGCCGAGTACCGCCGCCTTGCGAACCTCGGCGCCGGAGATCTCAGCGGCCACTGTCGAGGATCCCGCTTTCCATGGCGCGGTCGATATTGCGCAGATGCTCGGTGTAGCTCTGGGTGAACAACGTCGTGCCCTGCTTATCGATGGTGACGAAGTACAGCCACGGTCCCGGTTCGGGTTGCTCCACCGCACGCAGCGCCGCCGCCGACGGTGCCGCGATGGGCGTGGCGGGCAGACCGGCCATGGCATAGGTGTTCCATGGCGTGCGCCGGGCCCGGTCGGCGTCGGTGGTGGCGACCTCGGTGGTGTCGAGGGCGTAGTTGACCGTCGAATCGAATTGCAGCGGCTGATCGACCTTCAACCGGTTCACGATCACCCGTGCGACCTTGCCCATGTCCTGCGGCAGCGCTTCACGTTCGACCAGGGAGGCGGCGATCAACGATTCGTAGGGCGTCAGTCCGGTCTCCCCGCCCGATTGCAACAGGCCGGTGGATTCGTAGAGCGCGGCACTGGCGCTGACCAATTCCTTCAAGATCTGCTCCGGTGTACCGCTCGGATCGAAATCCCAGCTGCCCGCGGCGATCAGCCCCTCCAGCTGACGCGCCCGGTCCGGCACCTGACGCACCGAGTCCATCGCCCATTCCGGCACCCCGAGCGCGGCCAGATCCATGCCGGCGCCCGCGGCTTCCAGCTCCTGATAGGTGACGCAGTCCGCGGCGGGTCCGGTGCCGATGCAGCTGGCCGCGGCGATCTTGGTGTAGATGCCTTCCTTGCGCGAGCCGGTGTTCACATCGTGCTGGTCGTGCAGCTGCCTGCCCTCGGAGATGACCAGATTGCCCACCCGCGACTCCGGTTTCACCAGCGCGGCGACCGCATCCGCGGCCGGACTGTGGCTCGGAATCGCGTAGTACCCGGGCTGCACCGAGTTCATATTCGAATTGCGCACGGCGGCTTCGTAGAAGGCGGCGCTACTGGCGACGACGCCCTTGTCGGCCATCGTGTCGGCGATCTCGGTCGCGGTCTCGCCCGGATGCACCCGCACCACCACCGGCGGTCCGGCCGGGCCGGCGAAATCCTCGGCGGGCGCGTACCCGTCCATCAGCTTCATGCCCGCGAATCCGGCGGCGCCCACGAACAGTACGGCGAAGACCGCCGCGACGGCCAGCATCGTGCGCCTGCGCCGTTTGCGCTCGGCCGCCTTACGGGAGGCCACCCTCGACTTCTTCTTGGCCCGCGAACCCGGGCGCTGCCGTGTGCCGCGCCGCGCTTCGGCCGCTTCCGCCCGAGGTCGCGACCGCGTCGCGCTCTTGGTGCGGGTGGCCGGGCGCCGCACCGGTTCCGGTTCGGGCTCCGGCTCGGGTTCGATCAGGTCATCGTCGTCGGTGTACCGGGGGATGACGGTGGTGTCGTCGTCGTCGAGATAGTTCCACTCGTCCTCGGCGTCCCCGGCCACGTCCGCTCGCGCGCGACTGTCTCGCCCCCACGCCTCGTCGTCACGGCGGTAGCGCCGGTCGGCTTCCCGCTGACGGTAGCGTTCTTCGGCCCGCGCCCACCGATCCGTCATGCATCGTCTCCGGACGACGCGCGGCGTACCGCTTCTTCGACCGACTTCAACACCGAACTCCGTTCGTCCAACCATCCCTGCAGGATCGACACGGCAGCCGCTTGATCGATCACCTGCCGCTGGCCGCGTGCGCGAACTCCGCTGTCCCGCAATGCACGTGCAGCTGACACCGTAGTCAAACGTTCGTCGGAAAGCCGTACCGGCACCGGGGCGACCACCGACCGCAAACGATCGGCGAATGCGATTGCCAGCGTAGCGGCAGTGCCCTTTTCCCCGCGTAAGGTGCGCGGCAAGCCGACGATAATTTCGACGGCCTCGTATTCCCGCACAATATCGGCAATTCGGGCGATGTCGGGTCCGGGACCCGCCGCACGCGGGTTCGGTTTGGCGCGCGGCACGGTTTCCACCGGGGTGGCGAGGATGCCGTCGGGGTCGCTGGAGGCGACCCCGATGCGCACACTGCCGACGTCGATGGCGATACGCCTGCCCCGTCCCGGGTCGGTGGCCGGATCCGGCCGATCGCCCCGGTGTTCGGTGCGTCCGGGTTCACCCATCAGCCGGCGAGTTCGGCCACCCGAGCACGGACCGCGGCCAGTCCGGCCGCGATACCCGACGGATCCGAGCCCGCACCCTGGGCCATTTCCGGCTTACCGCCGCCCCGGCCGGAGATGGCCGGGCCGAAGCTTGCCACCAGATCACCGGCCTTGACGCCGAGTTCCTGCGCCGGCTTGTTCACCGCGACGACGAACGGCACCTTGCCGTCGGTGTTGCCGAGCAGCACCACGATGGCCGGGTTGCTGCCGAGCCGTCCGCGAACGTCGGTGGCCAGCGTGCGCAGATCGCCCGCGGCGACACCCTCGGGCGCGGCGGCGGCGACCAGCAGCAGATCACCCAGACGTTCGGCGCCGTCGGCCAGCGTGCCCGCGGACGCGAGCACCGCGGCGATCTTGGTGCGCTCGAGTTCCTTCTCGGCCACCTTCAGCCGCTCCACCAGCTGCTCGACGCGGGCCGGGACCTCGTCGGAGGGCACCTTGAGCGCGGAGGCGACACCGGCCAGCAGCGCGCGCTCCTTGGCCAGGTACTTGTAGGAATCCAGGCCGACGAAGGCCTCCACGCGGCGCACACCGGAACCGACCGAGGACTCACCGAGCAGGGTGATCGGGCCGATCTGCGAGGAATGCTGCACATGCGTGCCGCCACACAGCTCCATCGAGAACGGGCCGCCGATCTCCACCACACGCACCTGGTCGCCGTAGTTCTCGCCGAAGAGCGCGAGCGCGCCCATCTGCTTGGCCTTGGGCAGATCGGTGATGAAGGTGTTGACCGGGTAGTCGGCGCCGACACCGTCGTTGGAGACGGCCTCGATATCGGCCTTCTGCTGTTCGGAGAGCTGACCCTGCCAGTTGAAGTCGAAGCGCAGGTAGCCCGGCTTGTTCAGCGAACCGGCCTGCACCGCGTTGGGGCCGAGCACCTGCCGCAGCGCGGCATGCACCATATGCGTGCCGGAATGGCCCTGGGTCGCGCCGCGCCGCCACGCCGGATCGGCCTGGGCGAGCACCACGTCGCCCTCGGTGATCTGGCCCTGCTCCACGGTGCACTTGTGCACCCACACCTTCTTGGCGATCTTCTGCACGTCGTTGACCCGCAGCTTCAGCCCCGAGGCGGTGATGGTGCCGCGGTCGGCGATCTGACCGCCGGACTCGGCGTAGAGCGGGCTGCGGTCCAGGATCACCTCGACGTCGTGGCCCGCGGTGGCCGTGGGCACCCGGACGCCGTCGGCGATCAGCGCCAGGACGTGCGCCTCGGAGGTCAGCTCGTCGAAACCGGTGAATTCGGTGGCACCGCGGTCGACGAGCTCCTTGTACACCGAGAGGTCGGCGTGCGCGTGTTTGCGGGCCTGAGCGTCTTCCTTGGCGCGACGGCGCTGCTCGGCCATCAGCGACCGGAAGCCCTCCTCGTCGACCGAGAGCCCGGCCTCGGCGGCCATCTCCAAGGTGAGGTCGATGGGGAAGCCGTAGGTGTCGTGCAGGGTGAACGCGTCCGAACCCGCGATCGTCTTACCACCGGCGGCCTTGACCTGCTCGGCGGTGTCGTCGAACAGCTTGGAGCCGGTGTTGAGCGTCTTGAGGAACGCCGTCTCCTCGCCCACCGCGACGGTCTCGATGCGGCTGTAATCGGTGGCCAGTTCCGGGTACGACGGCGACATCAGCTCGCTGACGACCTTCATGAACTCACCCATCACCGGCTTCTCGGCGCCGAGCAGCCGCGCCGAACGCACGATGCGGCGCAGCAGGCGGCGCAGCACATAGCCGCGGCCGTCGTTGCCCGGGTTGACGCCGTCGGCGATCAGCATGGCCGCGGTGCGGGCATGGTCGGCGATCACCCGGAAGCGGACGTCGTCGGCGTGTTCGACGCCGTATGAGCGGCCGGTGAGCGCCTCGGCCTTGTCGATGATCGGGCGCAGCAGATCGGTCTCGTAGACGTTGTCGACGCCCTGCAGCAGCAGCGCGATGCGCTCGATACCCATGCCGGTATCGATGTTCTTCTTCGGCAGCACCCCGACCGGCGGATGACCGAGCTTGGGGCTCAGATCACCGCGGATGTCCTGCATGAACACCAGGTTCCAGATCTCGAGGTAGCGGTCCTCGTCGGCGACCGGGCCACCGTCCTTGCCGTACTCGGGGCCACGGTCGTAGTAGATCTCCGAGCAGGGGCCACCCGGACCGGGCACGCCCATGTCCCAGTAGTTGTCCTTGCCGTCACGGAACTGGATGCGTTCTTCGGGGATTCCGGCGACCCGGCGCCAGATCTCGGCGGCCTCCGGATCGGATTCGTAGGCGGTGACCCAGATGCGTTCGGGGTCGAACCCGTAGCCGCCGTCCTCCTGCGACTTGGTGATCAGCTCCCAGGCGAAGGCGATCGCGCCCTCCTTGAAGTAATCACCGAAGGAGAAGTTGCCGGCCATCTGGAAGAAGGTGTTGTGCCGGGTGGTGATGCCCACTTCTTCGATATCCCCGGTCCGCACGCATTTCTGCACGCTCGTCGCCCGCGGGAAGGGCGGGGTTTCCTGGCCGAGGAAGTACGGCTTGAACTGGACCATGCCCGCGTTGACGAACAGCAGGTTCGGGTCGTCGAGGATCAACGAGGCGCTGGGCACCTCGGTATGCCCGGCGCGCACGAAATGGTCCAGGAATCGCCGTCGGATCTCGTGGGTCTGCACAGATATCCAGCCTACCGGTGCGGCGCACCCGGTTTTTCATCGAGTCGGCCGAGCAGCTCACACCCGCTGCCCGCCGGCTCACTCGCCGCGAACGATGCGGCGCAACTTCTCCACGCGGGGTCCGACCGCGCGCTCGTGACCATGGTCGGTCGGGTGGTAGTAGTCGACGCCGACGAGTTGGTCGGGCGGATACTGCTGGGCCAGCACCCCGCCGGGATCATCGTGCGGGTAGCGGTAGCCCTGCGCGTTGCCGAGCTGCTGCGCGCCCGCGTAATGACCGTCCCGCAGATGCGGCGGGACCGCACCGGCCTTGCCGGCCGAGACATCGGCCATCGCGGCCCCGATGGCCGCCACCACGGCGCCGGATTTGGGCGCGGTCGCCAGATGGATGGTGGCCTGGGCCAGGGCGAGCCGGCATTCGGGCAATCCCACCAGCTGCACGACCTGCGCCGCCGCCGTGGCGGTCTGCAACGCCGTCGGATCGGCCATGCCGATGTCCTCGCTGGCGTGGATCATCAGCCTGCGCGCGATGAACCGCGGGTCCTCCCCCGCGCTCAGCATCCTGGCCAGGTAGTGCAACGCGGCGTCGACATCGGATCCGCGGATGGACTTGATGAACGCACTGATCACGTCGTAGTGCTGATCGCCTGCCCGGTCGTAGCGCACCGCGGCCTTGTCGACGCTGGCCTCGACCAGATCGACGTCGACGGTGCCGTCGAGCGAGGACTCCGCCGACGCCTCCAGCGCGGTGAGCGCCCGGCGGGCATCGCCACCGGCGATGCGCACGATGTGGTCGAGGGCGGCCTCGGTGACGGTGTACTGCCCGTCCAGGCCGCGCGCGTCGTCGATGGCGCGCCGCAGCACCGCGCGGATGTCGTCGTCGGTGAGCGAGCGCAGTTGCAGCACCAGCGATCGCGACAGCAGTGGCGAGACCACCGAGAACGAGGGGTTCTCCGTGGTCGCGCCGACCAGCAGCACGATCCGGTTCTCCACCGCGGCCAGCAGCGCGTCCTGCTGGGTTTTGGAGAACCGGTGCACCTCGTCGATGAACAGCACCGTCTGCTCGCCCGCGGTCAGCCGCCTGCGGGCCAGGTCGATGACCGCGCGTACCTCTTTGACGCCCGCCGACAGCGCCGACAGCGCCTCGAATCGCCGGCCGGTGGCCTGGGAGATCAGCGAGGCCAACGTCGTTTTGCCGGTGCCGGGCGGGCCGTACAGCAGCACCGACGCCGCGCCGGAGCCCTCGATCAGCCTGCGCAGCGGTGACCCGGGGCCGAGCAGGTGCTGCTGGCCGAGGACCTCCTCCAGCGTGGCCGGGCGCATCCGCACGGCCAGTGGCGCCGCCGCGCCGGGGCCGCGGAAGGTGATATCGGTGTCGGACGTGCCGGGCGCCGCCGCGCCGGGCACGTCGAACAGCCCGTCGCTCATGACACTTGCCTGCCGGTGCTCGGCCGCGTCATGAACGCCCGCGCGACCGCGTTCATAGTTCGCTCGCTCATCGTCGATGACGCTACCGGCCGGGTCCGACACACCGGGAGCGCGGATCGAACCGCCGCGCCGCGGTTCGATTTGCCAGTCCCCCGTCGATGGGTTGTGATCAATGATCGTGGCTGAAAACGTGCTCGTTTCAGATACTGCGGTGGTGCGGCGACGCACGGTCTTGGCCGGCGGCGCGGTCGCCGCGGCCGGGGCAGGCCTCGCGCTCGCCGCTCCTGCCCGGGCGAATGCGCCGGTCTTCCGCCATGGTGTCGCCTCCGGTGACCCACTGCCCGACGCGGTGATCATCTGGACCCGGGTCACCGTCGCCGAGGACGCCACCCCCGGCTCGGGTACGGGCGCCGCCGCGGCCGTGCGCTGGGAAGTGGCCGCCGACGAGAACTTCGCCTCGATCACCGCCGCCGGATCGGTCACCGCGACCGTCGACACCGACCACACCGTGACGGTCGATGTCACCGGGCTGGCGCCGGGCTGCGTGTACTTCTACCGCTTCACCGCCCTCGGCCAGCGCTCGCCCGTGGGGCGCACCCGGACCGCGCCCGCCCTCGGCGCCACCCCCGACCGGCTGCGGTTCGGGGTGGTGTCGTGTGCGAACTGGGAGGCCGGGTTCTTCGCCGCCTACCGTCATCTGGCCGACCGCACCGACCTCGACGCCATCGTGCACCTGGGCGACTACCTGTACGAATACGGACGCGGCGAGTACGGCGGCCGGACCGGATCGGTGCGCCCGCACGATCCGGTGCACGAGATCGTCTCCCTGGCCGATTACCGCATCCGCCACGCCCAGTACAAAACCGATCCCGATCTGCAACGCCTGCACGCGCTGCTGCCGTTCATCTGCACCTGGGACGACCACGAATCCGCCGACAACTCGTGGTCCGGCGGTTCGGGCAAACACGATCCGGTGTCGCAGGGTTCCTGGGCCGACCGGAAGGCAGCTTCGGCGCGGGCCTATCTGGAGTGGATGCCGGTCCGGGCGTCGCGTTCGGGTTCGGGTGTGCAGATCTATCGGCGGTTGCGTTTCGGCACGCTGGCGGAGCTGTCGATGCTGGATTTGCGCAGCTACCGCGATCAGGAAGTGAAGCCGGGCGCGGGCTGGCGCGAGGTGGACAATCCGCAGCGCACCCTCACCGGGCGCGCGCAGATGGACTGGCTCACCGCCGGGCTGGCGTCGTCGACGGCGCGGTGGAAGCTGGTGGGCAATTCGGTGATGATCGCGCCGCTGGTGTTTCCGCCGCTGGATCCGGCGACGACCGCGGCCTTCACCCAAGCGTTGGGCGTCCCGCAGTCGGGCCTGCCCGTCAATGCCGACCAGTGGGACGGCTACACCGCCGACCGCGCCCGCCTGTACCGGGCGATCACCGAGCACGGGGTGTCGGACGTGGTGTTCCTGACCGGCGACATCCACTCCTCATGGGCGGCGGATCTGCCGGTGAACGCCGCCGACCCGGCCGGCCGCGTCGTCGGGGCGGAGTTCGTGGTGCCGTCGGTGACCTCGTCCAGCCTGGGTGAGGTGTTGCAGGCGCCGCCGCGGACGGCCGCGGTGCCGGTGGAGGAGGCGGTCAAGGGCGTCAACCGGCATCTGCGCTACGTCGAGTTGGATTCGCACGGCTTCGGTGTGCTGGAGGTGACGGCCGCGCAGACCCAGATGGATTGGTTCTACGTCCTCGATGTCGCCGACCCGCAGTCGGGCGTCCGCCACGGCGCGTCGTTCGCCGTACCGGCGGGCGGCCGGGTGGAGCCGAGGGCCACTCCCGCGAGCTGACCGGTCTGCTCTGCGCGCACCGCGTCGACTCCCTGAGGGTGGGGTCGGTGAGGTAGGTACCGGCAGCCGTGGCTCGGTTGGACAGGGTCGCCGTGGCCCGGTCGTCGGCCGCCCCGGCGTTGCGGCGGCGGGCCCGTTGCGCATGCCGGCTGACCGGCCCGACTCCGCGGCGGCTCGGAGCCCGGCGCGGGGTACGGCGGTGAGCACCCGCGATTCCGGGCGCCCCGATCTTCCTTGGCCGTTATTCGGCCCAGCGCTCCACGAGCACCGCTGTCATCGCCTCGGCGAAATCGCCGATGACGTCGTCGCCGGTGACGCGAGCGTCCTCGGCGAGGGCCGCCCAACGGTTGATCAGCGCCTCCGAACGCGGCACCGACAGCCCGTGTTCGCGGGCGGCGGCGATCCGGCCGTGATCGGCGGGCAGGAACCAGTAGGTGGACAGCCACACCCAGATCAGGCGCGCTTCCAGGATCTTCTCGGCGAGCAGGCCGTCGTCGGCGAGGGCGGGCCAGACGCCGACGACCTCGGCGCGCCAGGCCTCGACCATATGGGCGGCGCGCTCGCGCGAGAGTTCCACATCGCACAGGCAGCCGGGGAACGAGACCAGCGCATAGGCGATGTCGAGGGTCGCGTCGCGGAAACCGCCCCACTCGTAGTCGAGGATGCGGGCGCCCTCGTCGTTGAGGATGACATTGTCCGGGCACAGATCCGACGGGCTGAAGGCGCGGAACCGGCCGCCGGAGAACAGCCGGGCCCCGTGCGTGATCTTGGTGGCCAGCTCGTCGGGGACCTCCATGCCGAGTTCACGCAGCAGCAGGGCGGGAACCTCGGCGACGGCGGCCTCGGCCTGCTGGGCGATGCCGTCGATGCGGTGGGCCACATCAACCCGGCGCAGCAGCGCCACGAAATCGGCCTCGCGGCCGACGGTCGCCGCATGCATCCGGCCCAGCGCCTGCGCGAAGGCCATCATGGCGTTCTGGGTGGCCGGTTCGGCGCCCGAGCGCAGCACGGTGGTGAGTGAGGTGTTCTCTCCCAGGTCGCTGAGCACGAGCAGCCGATCGGGCAGGCTGTGCGCGATGAGGTAGGCGCCGGGACGCTGTTCACGGCTGAGCGCGGTGGTGAACTGGTAGGACACCGCCTCACGCAGGAACGCGGAGTCGATGCTGGCGACGCCGGGGGTGATGCCCGCGTTGCGCGGCATCGGCGCGGCGCCGCGCACCTGCTTGAGGATCAGGGTGCGCGGTAGCGAGAAAGCGTTCTCGGCAACCCGCACGCGTAGGACCGTCGTCCTACCACTACCGCTGAGTTCGATCGGATCGCTCAGCTTCACCGGAGCACCCATGCGCTTTGTGAGCAACTGTTGTGCTGCGGACACGACTTCGGTGGCGCGTTCGGCCAATAGTGCGGTCATCACAGATCAAAGTACTCGCATCGGGTCACTTCTAGCGAGCGGTTGGGCAACCTTTCCGTGTCGCTCGGCGTGTCCGCGCGCCGCTCTGGTAGAGCGCGCCGATCACTTGAGACGATGTCAGCCGTGCTGTTTCCTGGTCGTCAACTACCGTGCGCCACACCGCAAACCAGCTGACCCGAAAGGTCGACCACCGTGACCGACACACCATCCGCCACGCCGCAACCGTCCGGCGACAAGCCCGCGCCGGGCGGCGGCACCGGGCAGGTCCCCGGCGGCGACCCGTCCGCGTCCTCCCCCTCGGGCCACGGCCGTCACGAAATGCCGGGCGCCGCAGGATACCCGCAGTTCCAGGGCCCGGGCGCGGCCAATTACGGCAACGAACCGGTCGAACCTGCGCCGCCGCTGGATCAGTCGCAGGCGCAGCCGACCTACGGCCCACCGGGGACCGGCCCCGACCCACAGGCGCCCACCTACGGCTATCTGAATCAGACCGGCACCGGCGTGCCCGCCCCGCTCGACGTGGGCCACGCACTCAGTTACGGCTGGGAGAAATTCCGGCGAAATCCTGGCCCCTGGCTGGCAGTGAGCGCGCTGGGCCTGGTGATCTATCTGCTGTTCGTGGCGGTCGTGCAGGTTCTCGCGCCGCGATCGGCGCTGACGGTGCTGTTCATCTTCCTCGCGGTCATGGTGGGGCTGTGGCTGCTGCAAGCGGCGATGGTGCGCGGCGCGCTCTATGAAACCAACGGCTATCCAGCGACTTTCGGCTCCTACTTCCACCTCGGCGCCGCGGGCAATGTGTTGCTCACCGCGGGGCTGGCCTTCCTGGCCACCACGCTCGCCTCGGCGTTGTGCCTGCTGCCGGGTATCGCTGTCGGGATGGGATGCATGTTCTCGCTGCATTTCGTCATCGATCAGAATCAGGGTCCGATCGAGGCCATCACCTCGAGCGTCAAGCTCGTGATCACCAATATCTGGCCGGTGATCCTGCTGACGCTCACGGTGCTGGTCGTCGCGTTGCTCGGCCTGCTGGCCTGCGGTTTCGGTCTGCTGGTCGCCGGCCCGGTGGCGACCATCGCGGTCACCTACGCCTACCGCACGATGACCGGAGGGCTCGTCTCGGCCATCTGAGCAGCCCAGGAGACGACGATGGCCGGCCCCGTGGGGCCGGCCATCGTGGACGTAAGTCGCTACTGCTCGGCGGTTTCGGGCGCGGTGGGGGCGCCGTCGGCCGAAACCTCGGTCACGCCCTTGATTTCCGGCTTGGCGTCCAGGCCGGCTTCCTTACGCTGCTGCGCGGTGATGGGCGCGGGCGCATCGGTCAGCGGGTCGACGCCGCCACCGGTCTTCGGGAACGCGATGACCTCACGAATGGAGTCCATGCCGGCAAGCAGCGCGGTGATCCGGTCCCAGCCGAAGGCGATGCCGCCGTGCGGCGGTGCGCCGAAAGCGAAGGCGTCCAACAGGAATCCGAACTTCTCCTGCGCCTCGTCATGGCTGATGCCCATGACCTCGAACACCCGTTCCTGCACATCGCGACGATGGATACGGATGCTGCCGCCGCCGATCTCGTTGCCGTTGCAGACGATGTCGTAGGCGTAGGCCAGCGCGGAGCCCGGATCGGTGTCGAAGGTGTCCATCGACTCCGGCTTCGGCGAGGTGAACGCGTGATGCACCGCGGTCCAGGCCGAATAGCCCAGCGCGACATCGCCGCTCGCGGTCGCCTCGGCGGCGGGCTCGAACAGCGGTGCGTCCACGATCCACACGAACGCCCACGCGTCCTCGTCGATCAGGCCGACCTTGCGCGCGATCTCACCGCGCGCGGCGCCGAGCAGCGCGCGCTGGGCCTTGGGCGCGCCCGCGGCGAAGAACACACAGTCACCCGGCTTGGCGCCGACGTGGTCGGCGAGAGTGGCGCGTTCGGTCTCGCTGAGGTTCTTGGCGACGGGGCCGCCCAGCACGCCGTCCTCGTCGATCAGCACGTAGGCCAGGCCCTTGGCCCCGCGCTGCTTGGCCCATTCCTGCCAGGCATCGAGCTGGCGGCGCGGCTGGCTCGCTCCACCCGGCATCACCACCGCGCCCACGTACGGAGCCTGGAACACCCGGAACGGGGTGTCCTTGAAGAACTCCGTGCATTCGGTGATCTCCACCCCGAAGCGCAGGTCCGGCTTGTCGGTGCCGAAGCGACGCATGGCCTCGTGGTAGGTCATGTGCGGAATCGGGGTGGGGATCTCGTAGCCGATGAGTTCCCACAGCGCCACCAGGATCTCCTCGGCCAGCAGGATCACGTCCTCCTGGCGGACGAAGCTCATCTCGATGTCGAGCTGGGTGAACTCCGGCTGACGGTCGGCGCGGAAATCCTCGTCGCGGTAGCAGCGCGCGATCTGGTAATAGCGCTCGATACCGCCGACCATCAGCAGCTGCTTGAACAGCTGCGGGCTCTGCGGCAGGGCGTAGAAGTTGCCCGGCTGCAGGCGCGCGGGCACCAGGAAGTCGCGGGCGCCCTCGGGGGTCGAGCGGGTCAGCGTCGGCGTCTCCACCTCGACGAATTCGTGGCGCGCCAGCACCCGGCGGGCGGCGGCGTTGACCTTGGACCGCAGCCGGATGGCGTGGGCCGGGCCCTCTCGGCGCAGGTCCAGGTACCGATGGGTCAGCCTGGCCTCTTCACCGGGCTGCTCGTCGAGCTGGAACGGCAGCGGCGCGCTCTCGTTGAGCACCTCGAGCTCGCTGACGTTGACCTCGATCGCGCCGGTGGGCAGGTCGGGGTTCTCGTTGCCCTGGGGACGCTGTTCGACCACGCCGACGACCTTGACGCAGTACTCCGCCCGCAGCCGGTGCGCCTGTTCGGCCGCCTCACCCTCACGGAACACCACCTGCGCCACTCCGGAGGCGTCGCGCAGATCGATGAAGATCACGCCACCGTGGTCACGCCGCCGGGCCACCCAGCCGCTCAGGGTGACGGTCTGACCGGCGTGCTCGCTTCGCAGCGAACCAGCCAAGTGGGTGCGCAGCACGATGTTCCTTTCGACGAATGTGACACCGGAACGCCCTCCCGGTGCAAGCCATCGTAGTGAGACACATTCGCCGAGCGGAAACCGATATCGGGTCCACCCGTGCGAAGCTGTAGCGGACACGTCACAGATAGGGATTCTCATGACCTTCAACGAGGGTATGCAGATCGACCCGAATCGAGCCTCATCCGGCGGCGGGCCGGGCATGGGCGGCAAGTTGGCCCTCGGTGGCGGCGCCGGCGGACTGATCGTGCTGGTGTTGACGCTGCTGCTCGGCGGCGACCCGGGATCGGTGCTCGGCCAGTTCACCGGCGCCCAGGATGTGCAGTCCCAGCCGACCGCTGGCACGCCCGAGCACTGCCGCACGGCCGCGGACGCCAACCGGTATGTGGACTGCCGGGTGGTGCTCACCGCGCAGAGCCTGGACGCGGTGTGGGCGGCCGAGCTGCCGAAACAGGCAGGCGTCGACTATGTGGAGCCGGAGCTGGTGTTGTTCTCGGGTTCGGTGTCCACCGGCTGCGGCAATGCCACCAGCGCGGTCGGGCCGTTCTACTGCCCGGCCGATCAGACCGCCTACTTCGATGTCAGCTTCTTCCAGGAGCTCGTCGACCGGTTCGGTTCCAGTGGCGGTCCGCTGGCCCAGGAATATGTGGTCGCGCACGAGTTCGGCCACCACATCCAGACCCTGCTCGGCGATATCGGCCGCGCGCAGCGCGATCCGCGCGGCCCGGAATCCGGTGCGGTGCGCACCGAGTTGCAGGCCGATTGCTATGCGGGGATCTGGGCGCACTACGCGGACAAGATGCCGGCCCCCGGCGGTGACGGGCGGCCGTTCCTGCAGAAGCTCTCCGATACCGATATCGCGGACGCGTTGTCGGCGGCGTCGGCGGTCGGTGACGACCGGATCCAGCGGGCCGCGCAGGGAAGGGTCAACCCGGAGGCGTGGACGCACGGATCGTCGGAGCAGCGGCAGAAGTGGTTCCTGGCCGGCTATCAGAGCGGCCGCATGCAGGCTTGCGACACCTACTCCGCCCGAGATCTGGACAACCCGGCCGCTCGCTGAGACGCCACCGCGCACGTCCACGGCGCGGATGCGGCGGACGAAAACAACGGCCTCGCACGGGTTTCGGTGCGAGGCCGTTGTCGTGCCGATATGGCGGACCGTTTCTAGAACTGGTCCTGGTAGTAATCGGACCCGTCGCCCTCGTCGGTGTTGGTGGCACCGATGACCTCGGGGGTGGATTCGCCCAGCGGACCGGTGAGGTCGTCGTTGCCGGTGCGGCTGCGGTACGGGTCGACGTTGCGCGAGTGCTCGTCCTCGTTGTTGTTGCGCTGCCCCGCGGCACCGGCGGCACCGGGGCCGCCCATGAAGCCGGAGCTCGAGGCAGGCGTGGTGCCGAGGCCCGCGCCCATCGGCATACCGGCGACGGGTGCGCGCATACCGCCGGGCAGCGCGACACCGCCCGGTGCACCGGATGTGCCCGGCAGAGAAGGGATTCCGGCGACGCCGCCGCTACCGGCACGCCCCGCCGAACCGCCGCTGCCGCCCCGACCGAACCCGCCGGTGCCGAACGCTCCGGCGCCGCCGCCGCTGCCGGCCGAACCACCGCTGCCGTAGCTGGCGGCGCTGGTGGACAGGCCGTTGGTGCCGCTGGTGCCAGAATCGAAACCGGCCGCGGTGGTGGCGACCTCCTCGGCCTGCGACATGAGCGGCTCGCCGACGTTCTGCATGACCGCTTGGGCGATCTCCGCCGGTGCCGGGCCGTTCTGCCCGACCAGCTGGCTCACCAAGCCGTTGAGCTCGGCGGTCTTACCCGCCAGATCGCCGCGGGTGGCGTTGACGACGCTGACCGCCTGGCCGAGATGTTCGGTGGCGGTGGCCATCAGGGTGGCCTGGGCGGGCGGGGTCATGATCACCGGCGCGAGCGCGACCGCCTGGCTGGCGAACGAGGTGGCGATCGTGGTGAGCTGGGCATTGCCCTGCTGCACCACCGCGGCCGCGCGCTGGGTGAGCTCGGAGATGTCGATCCCGCGCTGACTTGTCTCCATGCCTTCGCTGTTGGCCTTCTGACCCGCGTCTTGCGCGGCCGTGGCGGCCTGGCTCTGCCAGACCTGTTCGACCGCACCGAGGCTGCCCTTGCCGACCTGCATCGCCATCTCGATGACCTTGGAGGATTGGCTGAGGATGGCGGTGGGGTCGAAGGCCCCCATGACGCCGGTGCCGAAGCTGCCGAGCAGATCCAGGATGGGTTTGAACAGCATGTCGATCCCGGGCAGAGCGGGCAGCGCGATACCGCTCATCAAGGCGCCGACCGGATCGGCGGGCAGCGCCGGGAGCGCCGCAGCGGCCGGAGTGGCGGCGGCACCCGCCGCCGAGGCGGCACTCGCGGCGGAGGATCCGCCCATCACGCTGCTCACCGCACCGCCGGCCTGCCCGAGCACGCCCTGGGCGGCGTCGAGGACAGGCGCCGCGGCGTGGTTGATCACGGCTCCGGCATCACCGATCAGGGCAGACGCCTCGGGCGGCAGCCCGCTGAGGACATCTTCGGGCGTGGCGACCGGCGCGCCGAGACCGGACAGCCCGGGCATGCCGACCGGTGCGGCGCCGACACCCGGACCTTCCTCGGTGATCTTTTGCGCCAGTACGAATTCCGGCGGCTCGATCGGCGGGAGGTCGGCGGGCAGCTGCGGCATCGGCAGGTCGAGGATCGCCTGCTGCTCGAGCGGCACGGCCGACGCCTGCTGGGCGGCCGCGGCGACCTGATCGCGGGCCTGCTCCATCAGCGACTGTTCGGCCTCCGGCGCGATCACGCCGGACGCGCCGGAGGCGTCCAGTGGTTTCACAGGGCACCGCCGATCTCGCCTGCGACCTTGCCGAGATCGCCCGCGTTACCGAGATCGGTGACGTCGTAATTGGTAGCGGAACTGAACGCGGCCTGCGACAGCTTGGCGTACTTATCGGATAGGTCGTTGATATCGCGCGCCTGCAGCACCTGCGCGGCCGCGAACGACAGTAGGTAATCGGCCCCGATCAGCCCGAACACCGGAGTCATCGCCGAGACGCTGGCGACCACATCCATATTCCCCGCCCCGGCGATATCGCCCGCGATCGCCGCATTCGTGGCGCCGAACGCGCGGAGCCCTTCGGTTTCTACCGAGACATCACTCATGGAGCTGCCCCCCAATCCTCATCAACATCAGTGTCGTCAACATCGCGTTGCTCGAACGTCCGCTCGTCTGCCCCTACAGCGCAAGTTCTCCCGACAGCACGGCCGCTTCGGTTGCGGCCCAATATAGCCGACGACGCCGACATCGCTCGACCCCTCATACGGGCGCGCGAGAAAACTGGAACGTGTTGCAAATTAGAACAAGTTCTATATCCTCTGTCCCATGAAGGTCGCAGTGACCGGCGCAGCCGGGTACCTTGGCACGAATTTGCTCCCCCTGCTCGCCGATCGCGGACACGAGATCACGGCGATCGACCGGGTCGTGCCGCACCAACCCGGCCCAGCGGGCGTCACCTGGGTCTCCGCCGACGTCCTCGACCCCGAATCCATGCGGTCGGCCCTGGCGGGCGCGGAGATCGTTTACCACCTCGTCGCGGTGATCACCCTCGCCGAGAAGAACGATCTGGCCTGGCGGGTGAACACCGAAGGCGTGCGCGTGGTGGCCGAGGCCGCCCTCGCCACCGGGGTACGCCGGATGGTGCACGCCAGCTCCATCCACGCCTTCGACCAGTACACCTGCGGCGGCAGCATCGACGAGACCTCGGCGCGCTCGACCGACCCGGCACTGCCGGTCTACGACCGTTCCAAGTGGCAGGGCGAGATCGAGCTGCGCGCGGTCATCGAACAGGGACTCGACGCGGTGCTGTGCAATCCGACCGGCGTGTACGGCCCGCGCGATCTGAGCACTCCGCTGTCGCGGATCAACCGCACCCTGCGCGACGCCGCGCTCGGCCGGGTGCCCGCGATGATCGGCGGCGGATTCGACCTGGTCGACGTCCGCGATGTGGCCGAAGGCCTGATCCTGGCCGGCGAAAAGGGCCGCACCGGTGAGAATTACCTGCTCGGCGGCGAAATGACCTCGATGCTCGACGTCTGCCGCACCGCGGCGACGATCAACGGCAAGAAGGGCCCGCGGTTCGTCATCTCACCCAAGGTGATCACCGGGCTCATGCCGGTGCTCGAGCCGATCGGCAAACGCCTCGGCACCGATATCGTGTCCAAGGCCGCCATCGGGGCGCTGGTATCGGCGCCGATCGTCGACCACGGCAAGGCAACTCGCGAACTGGGCTACCAGCCGCGACCGCTCCAGGAGACGGTGCGCGACCTGGTGGCGTTCTTCGCCGACCCGGCCGGCACCACACCGCCGCAATCACGCCAGATTGCTTGACAGCGGTTAGAACGCATGTTCGACTAGCGGGGTGCGGTGGCAAAGCCAGACCCTGGACGCCGACGACGGCGCGCTGCCCGGCCTGGACCGGGCAGGCTTCGTCCGAACTGTACAGACCCCCGAATTCGACGGCATCACCTTCCACGAAGTGCTCTGTAAGAGCGCGCTGAACAAGATGCCCGAGGAGTCGGGCCTGCCGTTCCGGTGGACGATCAACCCGATGCGCGGGTGTTCGCACGCCTGCCGGTACTGCTTCGCCCGCGGCACGCACGAATACCTCGATCTGGACGCCGGATCCGATTTCGACAATCAGATCGTCGTCAAGACCAATATCGCCGCGGTACTGCGGCGCGAACTGGCGCGCCGCAGCTGGCATCGCGAAACCGTCGCCCTGGGTACGAATACCGACCCCTATCAGCGTGCCGAGGGCCGATACCGGCTGATGCCTGGCATCATCCGGGCCCTCACCGATTCCGGTACCCCCTTCTCCATCCTCACCAAGGGCACGCTGCTGCGCCGCGATCTGCCGTTGCTCACCCTCGCCGCGCGGCAGGTACCGGTGCACATCGGGGTGTCGCTGGCCATGCTCGATCCCGAACTCCATCGCAGCGTCGAGCCGGGCACCCCGTCGCCCAAGGCGCGGCTGGAGCTGGTGCGCGCGCTCGCCGATGCGGGTTTCGAGGTCGATGTCATGGTCGCGCCGGTGATCCCCTACCTCACCGACAGCAGTGGCCATCTGGACGAGCTGTTCGCCGCCATCGCCGATGCGGGCGCGCGCAGCGTCGTCGCCTTTCCCATGCACCTACGCGGCAGCACCCGGGGCTGGTTCCTCGGCTGGCTGGCCGAGACCCATCCGGCGTTGCTGCGCCGGTACCGCCAGCTCTACGGCCGCGGTGCCTACGTCACGCCCGAGTATTCGCGGTGGTTGCGCGGCCGCATCGACCCACTGCTGGAACGGCATCGGCTCACCCGCGAGACGCCCGAGCCCGCCGAGACGGTGCCGCGGGCGCCCGCCGCGGTCGATCCGCAACTGGCGCTTTTCGCCTGATCAGCCGCTCCGCCACGCTGACGTGCTGCGACGCGCCCAGGATCGCCCACTTTCCCGGCAGCCCACCCGCCGAGCGGAGTAGGTTGGCCAGAGGCAGCTCTCTTCGACAGGAAGTGAAGCAGGCACATGGTCGACCACCACGACATCGCGGGCCGGGCAGCAGTTCCCGGCTCGACAGTGCGGGCCGCCACCCCGGTGGATCGGGTGGCGATCCGCTTCGCGGGCGATTCCGGCGACGGCATGCAGCTGACGGGCGATCGTTTCACCCATGAGGCGGCCGCCTTCGGCAACGACCTCGCCACCCAGCCCAGCTTCCCGGCCGAGATCCGCGCACCGCAGGGCACACTGCCCGGGGTGTCGTCGTTCCAGATCCAGATCGCCGACCACGACATCCTCACCGCGGGCGATCAGCCCGACGTGCTGGTGGCCATGAACCCGGCCGCGCTCAAGGCCAATCTCGGCGATCTGCCGCGCGGTGGCACCGTCATCCTCGACACCGACGAATTCACCGCACGCAACCTGGCCCGCGTCGGCTACACCAGCGATCCGCGCACCGACGGAACATTGGCCGATGTGGTGGTGCATCCGGTGCCGATGAGTTCGCTGACGCTGGCCGCCACCGAAGCGGCCGACGTCGGCAAGAAGGCCGCCCAGCGCGCCAAGAACATGTTCGCGCTCGGCTTGCTGTCGTGGATGTACGGGCGCGAACTCGGCGGCACCGAACGCTTCATGCGGGAGAAGTTCGCCGACTCCCCCGCCGTCGCCGAGGCCAATATCCTGGCCTTTCACGCCGGCTGGAACTACGGCGAGACCACCGAGAGTTTCGCGACCACCTACACCGTCGCCCGCGCGGCCCTGCCGCCCGGCACCTACCGTCAGATCACCGGCAATACCGCGCTCGCCTACGGGTTGATCACCGCGGGCCGGCTGGCGGGCCTGCCGGTCTTCCTCGGCTCGTATCCGATCACCCCGGCCTCCGACATCCTGCACGAATTGAGCAGGCACAAGAGCTTCGACGTCACCACCTTCCAGGCCGAGGACGAGATCGCGGGCATCGGCGCAGCGCTCGGCGCCGCCCTCGGCGGAGCGCTCGGCGTCACCAGTACCTCCGGGCCTGGACTGTCGCTCAAGAGCGAGACGATCGGTCTGGCCGTGATGACCGAACTGCCGCTGGTGATCATCGATGTCCAGCGCGGCGGCCCGTCCACCGGTCTGCCGACCAAGACCGAACAGGCCGATCTGCTTCAGGCCCTCTACGGGCGCAACGGCGAATCACCGGTCGCGGTGCTGGCGCCACGCTCACCCGCGGACTGCTTCGACACCGCCGTCGAGGCGGCCCGTATCGCACTGACCTATCGCACGCCGGTCCTGGTGTTGTCGGATGGCGCGATCGCGAATGGCTCGGAGCCGTGGGCGATTCCGCGGGTGGAGGAGCTCGCGCCCATCGATCCCGGCTTCGAAACCGAAGCGCCCGCCGAGGGCCCCTTCCAGCCCTACGCCCGCGACCCGGAGACACTGGCCCGCCCGCTCGCGGTGCCGGGTACGGCCGGACTGGCCCATCGCATCGGCGGTCTGGAGAAATCCGATGGCAGCGGCGAGATCTCCTACGATCCGGCCAACCACGAACTGATGGTGCGGTTGCGGCAGGCCAAGATCGACGCGATCACCGTCCCGGCAGTCGAGGTCGACGACCCGTACGGCCGCGCCGAACTGCTGCTGGTGGGGTGGGGCAGCTCGTTCGGCCCGATCGGCGAGGCCTGCCGGCGAGCGCGCCGACGCGGCGTCCCGGTCGCACATGTGCATCTGCGCCACCTCAACCCGCTGCCGCCGAATCTGGGTGAGCTGCTGCGCGGCTACCGCACCGTGGTCGCGCCGGAGATGAACAGCGGGCAGCTCGCGATGCTGCTGCGGTCCCGCTACCTGGTGGATGTCCGGCCGTGGACCAAGGTCGCTGGCACCGCGTTCTCCGCTCAGGAACTCGTCGGCGTCATCGACGCCGCACTCGACGGATCACTCGACGATATGGAACAGGACAAGGCCTTCGCCGCCAGGGCGCGGGCCACCTATCGCAGCCCCGGGGGCCGCTCATGACCATCATCGACCTCACCGCAACCGGCGCCTTTCTCGGCATGCCCGACGCGTCGGGCACCGCGGCGGTGCCGCGCTCGGCCAGCCCGCAGCGCGCCAAGGATTTCGCCTCCGACCAGGAAGTGCGCTGGTGCCCCGGATGCGGCGACTACGTCATCCTGGCGACCGTGCGTGGTTTCCTAGCCGAACTCGGGGTGCGCAAGGAGAACCTGATGTTCGTCTCCGGGATCGGCTGTTCGAGCCGCTTCCCGTACTACCTCGACGCCTACGGCATCCATTCCATTCACGGCCGCGCACCCGCCATCGCCACCGGCCTGGCGGTGACGAGACCGGATCTGTCGGTGTGGGTGGTCACCGGCGACGGTGACGCGCTCTCGATCGGCGGCAACCACCTGATCCACGCGCTGCGCCGCAACGTCAACCTGACGATCCTGCTGTTCAACAACCGGATCTACGGCCTGACCAAGGGCCAATACTCCCCCACCTCGGAACCGGGGAAGGTGACCAAATCGACCCCGATGGGGTCGGTGGATCACCCGTTCAACACGCTGTCGATGGCGCTCGGCGCCGAAGCCACCTTCGCCGCGCGGGCACTGGATTCCGATCGCGCCGGGCTCACCGAGGTGCTGCGCGCGGCCACCGCACACCGGGGCGCCTCGTTCGTGGAGATCTTGCAGGATTGCCCGATCTTCAACGACGGATCCTTCGATGTGCTGCGCCGCGGCGACAGCGAGTCCCGGCTGATCCCGCTGCGTCACGGGCAGCCCGTCGTCTTCGGCGCCGATGGTGAATTCGCTGTCGTGCGCGATGGTTTCGGGCTCGCGGTGGCACGCACCGCCGATGTCGGCGAGCACGAGATCATCGTGCACGACGCGCACACCGACGCGCCCGAATACGCCTATGCCTTGTCACGGCTGTCGGATCAGGGGCTCGAGCACGTCGTCACCGGCGTCTTCCGTGACGTCACCCGCCCCACCTACGACGACGCCGTGCGCGCCCAGACCGTGGCGGCGAAGCAGGGCCGTCGCGCCGATCTGCAAGAACTGCTGACCGGTACCGAAACCTGGACGGTCGGCTGAGCGGCGGCTCAGGCCGGTTTCGCGAACCCCAGATCGATCACCGCACCGCGTTCGGCGTCGAGCTCGGCGACCGAGGCGTCGATCCGCGCACGGGAGAACTCGTCGATCTCCAGATCCGGCACGATGGTGCACCCGCCGTGGGCGCACGTCACCGGGAACGAGCTGATCAGACCCTCGGGTACGCCGTAGGAGCCGTCGGAGGGCACCGCCATCGACACCCACGCTCCCGCGCTACCCAGCACCCAATCGTGGATGTGGTCGATCGCGGCGCTGGCGGCACTGGCGGCCGAGGAGGCGCCGCGGGCCTGGATGATCGCGGTACCGCGCTGCTGCACGGTGGGCAGGAAGTCCTCGCGCACCCAGCCGGAGTCCACCATCTCGAGCGCCGGACGGCCGGCGACGGTGGCGTGGGTGAGGTCGGGGTACTGGGTCGCCGAGTGGTTGCCCCAGATCGCGACCCGCTCGATCTCGGCGGCCGCGGCTCCGGTCTTCTTGGCCAGCTGGGCGATGGCCCGGTTGTGGTCGAGCCGGGTCATCGCGGTGAACCGCTCGGCCGGTACGTCGGGGGCGTTGGTCATGGCGATGTAGGCATTGGTATTGGCCGGGTTGCCCACTACCAGCACCTTGACGTCGTCAGCGGCGCTGGCGTTGATCGCCGCGCCCTGATCGGTGAAGATCGGGCCGTTGGCGGCCAGCAGATCCGAACGCTCCATCCCCGCGGTGCGCGGGCGCGCGCCGACCAGCAGCGCGATATTCGCGCCGTCGAATCCTTCCCACGGATCGTCGCTGATATCGACCGATTCCAGCAGCGGGAACGCACCGTCCTCGAGTTCCATCGCGACACCTTCCAGCGAGGCGACCGCGGCTGGAATCTCGAGCAGACGCAGCCGGATCGGGGTATCGGGGCCGAGCATGGCGCCGGAGGCGATCCGGAAGAGCAATCCGTAGGCGATCTGGCCGGCCCCGCCGGTCACGGCGACGGTCACGGGCGCGGGTCGGGCGGCAGCACTCACAGCGACTCCTCAGCGGTCGGCCGGATGATCTGGCGTTTTCCACCCTAGCCAGCCGCACGGCCGGAGTCGGCCGACCGTGAGGTAACAGACATCTCAGCTCAGTTCGGCCACTTCGCTATCGGTCAGCACCACCGGTGAGACGTAGTCCTTGGCGCGGACGAGGGTGACCGCCCGATAGAGCGGACGCTCCCCCAGCCCGGCATCGCGCGCCTCGGCGCGCAGCTGATGCACCAGCATGTCCGAGACCGCGACCGCGGTCGCCAGCTGGCTGGCGGCCAGCCCGTCGGCCAGTTTGCGCAGGCCGAGCAGATGCAGTTCGCGACCGCTGCCCGCGTCGGTATACATCGCCAGCGGGATGATCTGGGTATCCGGCCCGGCGGTCACGCGCAGCACGATTCGGCTCAATCGGCCCGGATATACCAGGATCTCCACGCCAGTCGCCTCGGCGAGCGGGATCCGCCGCTCACCGAAGAGCGTGCGGGCGTGAATCGTGTTGCCGCGCAACCACATCCGCCGACGCCGCAGCGCCAGCGCGTAGCCGACGGTTGGCGCGCCGACGACGAGACCGATGAGGACGGCGATCGGCCAGCTCACCCACACCGCCGCCAGCAGCGCGGCACCGACGCCGACGCCGATGGCGGCCAGGGACAGGCGCCGCAGCATCGGCGCGTACACCTCGGGAGCGACCAGGTCGAGCCCGATCGGCGGATCGGATTCGCCCGGTGTGGGAGTTGGTTCGGTCACGGTCGCGCTGTCGTCCTCACGGCGGGATATGTCCCGGGCACCGTACTACTCCGCGCGATGCAATGCGGCGGTAACGGCGCCCACCACCTCGCCGAGCGGGATCTGGCGCTGGTCGCCGGTGGCCATGTTCTTGAGCCCGATGGTCTGCTCGGCCAGATCGCGGTCGCCGAGGACCAGGGTGAACTTGGCCCCGGAGCGATCGGCCGCCTTCATCGCGCCCTTCACCCCGCGCCCGCCGTAGGCCAGGTCGACCCGCACCCCGGCGGCGCGCAGCTGTGCGGCCAGCACCACCATGCGCTGAGTCGCGGCCTCGCCCAGCGGAACGCCGAAGACCTCGCAGCGCGCCGGATCACCCGCCGTTTTGCCCTCGGCGGCCAGCGCGAGCACGGTGCGGTCGACGCCGAGACCGAAACCGATTCCCGACAGCGCCTGCCCACCCAGCTCGGCCATCAGGCCGTCGTAGCGGCCGCCGCCGCCGATCCCGGACTGGGCGCCGAGCCCGTCGTGCACGAATTCGAAGGTGGTCTTGGTGTAGTAGTCCAGCCCGCGCACCATCCGCGGGTTCACCACATACGGCACGCCCAGCGCGTCGAGGTGGCCGAGTACCTGCTCGAAATGGGTTTTCGCCGATTCCGACAGGTGATCGATCATCAGCGGCGCGTCGGCCGTCATCTCACGCACCTGCGGACGTTTGTCGTCGAGCACGCGCAGCGGGTTGATCTGGGCGCGGCGGCGGGTCTCCTCGTCCAGCGGCAGCGCCAGCAGGAACTCCTGCAACAGCTCACGGTACTGCGGGCGGCAGGTCTCATCGCCGAGCGAGGTGACCTCGAGCCGGAAGCCGTCCAGCCCCAGACCGCGGAAGCCGGCATCGGCCACGGCGATGACCTCGGCATCCAGCGCCGGATCGTCGATGCCGATGGCCTCGATGCCCACCTGCTGGAGCTGACGGTAACGGCCGGCCTGCGGGCGCTCGTAGCGGAAGAACGGGCCGGAATAGCACAGCTTGACCGGCAGCTGCCCCCGATCGAGGCCGTGCTCGATGACCGCGCGCATCACTCCGGCGGTGCCCTCGGGCCGCAGCGTGACGCTGCGATCGCTGCGGTCGGAGAAGGTGAACATCTCCTTGCTCACCACATCGGTGGACTCGCCGACACCACGCGCGAACAGCTCGGTGTCCTCGAAGACCGGCAGCTCGATATGCCCGTACCCGGCGAGTCGGGCGGCGCGGATCAGGCCGTCGCGCACCGCGACGAACTCGGCCGAGCCGGGGGGCACGTAGTCCGGTACCCCCTTCGGGGCGGAGAAGCTGCTGGTCTTGGTCACGATGGTCCAGTTTCCCTCACTACCGGGCCTCGAGTCCAACCGGTTTGTCCGCGCGGGTCGCGGCGGGTGCCGGGCGGTCTCAGGTAGAGATGGCACACTCTTAGCCGAACATGACACTTTCGTAGTGAGAGAACAGCGCACGGCCGGTCTCCGGGCCAGGCCGCCGCACGGGAGGAACGTGGTAGTGCCGAGCAACGAACAGCGTCGAGCGGCAGCGAAACGCAAGCTGGAGCGCCAGCTGGCCAACCGGGCCGCGCGGGCGCGCAAGCGCAAGCAACTCACCATCGCCATGTCGGCGCTCGGCGTCGTCGTCGCGGTCGCGGCGGTGACCGGCGTGTACTTCCTGACCCGCGGTGAGGACAACGACAACACCGCGGCCGAGACGCCGGACGCCTCGCTGTCGAGCACCCCCATCGCCGCGCCTCCGCCGCCGGCCAAGGCCAAGCCCGCCACCGTCAGCTGCGCCTATCCCGACAGCCCCAAGCCCGCCGACAAGCCGGCGCAGAAGCCGCGCACCGAGGGCATCCAGACCACCGGCGACAACGCGACGCTGAGCATCAGCATGGAGACCAGCCAGGGCCCGATCGGCCTGACGCTCAACAACGCCGAATCGCCGTGCACGGTGAACAGTTTCGCCAGCCTGGCCGGTCAGGGCTTCTTCGACGGCACCAGCTGCCACCGCCTCACCCAGGGCCCCGGCCTGGAGGTGCTGCAGTGCGGCGATCCGACCGGCACCGGCATGGGCGGACCGGGCTACCAGTTCGACAACGAGTACCCCACCGATCAGTTCGCCCCCGATGATCCGGCCCTGCAGGAACCGATCGCCTACAAGCGCGGAGTCATCGCCATGGCCAATGCCGGGCCGGGCACCAACGGAAGCCAGTTCTTCCTGGTCTACGGCGATTCCCAGCTGCCGCCGAACTACACCATCTTCGGCACCGTCGACGAGACCGGGCTCGCCACCCTGGACAAGATCGCCAAGGCCGGGCAGGACGAGTCCAACGGCCCCGGCGACGGCAAGCCGAACCAGCCGGTGACGCTGAATTCGGTCCGCATCGACTGATTTCCCGTCCCTCGAGATCGGGCCCGCGACCGCACTGGTCGCGGGCCCGATCTATCGGTGGCGAACCTGCTCCGGCGCCGTCATCGTTCGGCCTTTTCGACCTCGAACCGAAGATCATCCGGCGAGTTCGGTTCCGTGCCGGAAATGTGCGATATATGCTGATGAGCGGTCCGCTAGGAACGACTGGGCCGGGTGTTCTCGGGTAATCTCGTAATACGGAGTGCGCGTAGCGAAGTCGGCGGCGCGAGCTCCCGGTGTTCGCACAGGCGGGCCAGGGATCGCCGGGCGGCCACCTTTCGCATGGCGGTTGTATCGATGACGTAAGAAGTCGATGACATATGAAGCGGCGTTCATGACGAAGCACCACAATCATCCATAGGGATCACCGCAGCATCGGGAGCAGCCATGTCCGAGGAACTGGACGATATCGGCCGGGAAACCGCGGCCATGATGAAGACCATGTTGCAGATCGCGACCCTGGTCGCGCTGAAAACCCGGGAGCGTGGTCAGAAGGAAGCCGAGGCCAGAGCCAAGCTCACCGAGGCCAAGATCAAAGAAGCGCGTGAGGCGCAGATCCGTGAGGCCCGCGAATCCAAGTCCAAGGATCCGCGCAATATCGAACTGGCCCAGATGATTTCCCGGCCCGCGCCGGAGAAGACGCTCGGCCAGGAGAAGGTGATGGGGCTGGCGCAGCAGGCCACCGCCACGGTCGAGCGCGAGAGCATGCCCTACCGGGGTGTTTCGCTGCACAAGGACCGGCCCTCGCTCCCCGCCCCCACCGGCGGGTCCATCGCCGCCGCCACGGCCAAGGCCGCCATCCGCTACGACTCCCCGGAACGCCGCGCCGCGCTGGCCGCACATCTGGCCAAGATCGGTATCGCGCCGGAAATCGCCGCGGTGCGCATGTTCATGGAGATCGGCCAGGCCAAGCCGCCCATCGAGGCCATCCGCACCCGCCCCGAACCTGGTCTGGAAATCCTCACCGGCAGGGACCAGGAGCGCACCCGCGGACTCGAACGCACCCGCTGATCACACCGTTCGTCCGGCGCCCGTCGAATTCGGCGGGCGCCGCGTCGTCTTCGGACCGCTCAGGTGGTGCGGCTGTATTCGTCGGGGTTGCTGAACAAGCCCTCCGGATAGGTGGCGACCGGGAGCCTGGTGAGCATCTCCTTGTGCCCGTGCCGCACACTGCAGTACTTGAACGGGCCCTTCGGGTCGAACAGGACCGCCATGTGCTTATCGGCATGGTTGAGCAACCAGATGCTCATCCCCGTGGTCGGATCCTGCCGGAAGAATTCGAAGGCCCGCCACACCGCCTCCAGCCGGGCCACCGCTTCCTTGTGCCGCCACCATTCCGGGCACCACACGGTGTCGTTGATGTCGGTGACCTGTCGCTGATACAGCCCGGTCAGGTAGTTGTGCACGAACTCCCCGACATCGTGGTATTCGGTTTCCGGCTGCTCATTGCTGGTCAAGTGGACGAACCTCCTCGATCTGGCCGGAACCGGCACCCGGTTCCGCTGACGGTACTGCCTTGCTCAGCGACGGCGCCGGGATCAGATCGGTGATCACGGTCTTGCGCTGCGGATCGTGCTGCTCGATCGACTGCTGCACCGCTGCCGCGTAATCGCCTTCCCACCAGGGGACGGTGCGCACCAGCACCGGCGGCGCACCGGAGGGGAAGACGATGACCCGCCCGCGCGGCAGGGTCGCCAGCGCCTGCACCGTGAAGGTCTTCGACGAACCCAGCGAGCGCGAATAACTCTTGCTGCCCTTGGATTCCGATACCGACGCCGAAATCGACGAATGCTCGCCGATCGCCTCGGAACGCTCACGCAAGAAGTTCGTATCGTCGACGCCGCTGCCGAGCACCTTGATATTGGCCGCCGACCACAGGGCGTTCATGCCGGCTTCGCCCCAGCAACGCACGCCCTGGGCCCACGATTGCAGCACGGTCATCACCACGATGCCGCGCGAGCCGAAATGGCTGTACTGCTTGGGCAGATCCTTCCAGCGAACCACGTTGGCGGCCTCGTCCAGCACCGCGAGCAGCGGTATCGGCAAGCGTCCGCCCGCCGACCGCGCGGCCTTGCGCATGGCGATATCGATCACCGCCTCGGTCAGCGCACTGACCAGTGGTGAGGCCGACCCCCGGCCCTCGAGCGAGAGGCTGTAAAGGGTGCCGTTGCGCTCGATGAAATCCAATTCGTCGAACTGCTGGCGACTTCCGCCGGGGGTGACCCACGGGTGCACATTGGTGAGCTTGAGGCAGCGCACCATCTTCTTGGCGGTACCGAAGATACCGCTGCGTGTGCGGTCGTCGGTGTTGTATTGCGAGGCCAGGCCGGAGGCGGTGAAATCGTGCCCGGTATCGCGCAGCAGCTGAATCGGCTCGATATTGCCCGGGTTGGTGACCCACTCCCACACCTGGGTGATCGGTTTGCCGCCGACCGCCGCGGCGAGAAACAGCCCGGCCAGCAGATCTTCGGCTTCCGGATCGAAGAACGCGTCGGTCTTGGCGTCGGAACCGTCGTCGCCGTCGGCGAAATGGCCGGCCAGCCGGGCGGCGCGCATTTCGCAGCCTTCGTGGCGGGCATCCACCCAGCCCAGCGGATCCCAATACCAGCTGGCCTCCTCGCCCGCCACGCCCTGCGGGTCGAAGACGAAAGTGGGCGATCCCTTGGCCGCGCGGACGTCACGGGTCGCGTCGACCACGTCACGCTTGTTCGAGGTGGCGAGCACGGGACCGATGGCGGTGAGGATGGCCGGGATGACGCGGGAGGTCGACTTGCCCTGACGCGGCCCCCAGATATCGAGGTGCAGATCCTCATACGAGCCGTACAGCATCACACCGTCGGCGACGCCGATACCGATGGGCACACCGGGAGCGTCGTCGTAGCCGAGGCGCACGCCGAGTTGCTTGGCCTTCTCGCGCACGCCGGCCTCGGTGAGCGAGGCGATGGCGCTGCCGTTGCCCATCACGTCGGCCTTGTCGTCGACGCCGAGCCTGCCCTTGTTGCGGCGGGCCTGCAGCCGCCGCCGGATGACCACCACGGCGATGGCCGTGGCGATGACGAGCAGCAGGATGACGGTCGCCCCGCGCGGCCAGTGCAGTTTGCCGCGGATCAAACCGGCCACGATCTCGATCGGGTTCACCGGGATGTCCTGGCGGGTCACCGCGAGCAGATTGCCCAGATGCAGGGCCAGCCACAGGGTTGCGAGGACGGCGCCGACCACGTAGATCAGGATGAGGGTGCCGTCGGGTCCGACAACTGCCGGATCCTTCACCGGTTTCTTTTTCGCCATACCTGCCTCCTGATTGATCCCGTGTGGAAAGCGTTGTCACCGATAGCCGTCGAGCCGCCAGCCGTCCGGGGTGCGGACCACGGTGGCGATGACGGTGGCGGGCGGTAGCGGCTCCTCGCGTCCGTCGGGGTAGACGACGGTCTGTTCGATGCCGATCTTGAATTGCTGCACGTTCGGATCCGCACCGGCCGGCGCCTTCTCGCCGGAGGCGAAGGTGAAGGCGTCGATCCTGGCGCCCGCGTCTGCCCACTCGGCCCAGCGCAGGGACGGTTTGGGAGTCTCGCCGCCGGTGCTGGCGCCCTCTACGACGCGAATCAGGCTGGGACCGAGCCATTTCCGTGCCCGCACCAGTGACGCGCCCTGATCCTCGCCGACCGGATTCCAGGTGTAGATCTCACGCAGGGCCGCGACCGCCACGCCCTCGGGCGTGACCGGGTCCGGTGCCGGAACAGCTTCGAGCTGACGGGTGGTCGAAGTAGCGGGTCCGCTGCCCGGACCTGCCTGCCCGTCGTCTTCGCGACCGCAGGCCGCGCTCATCATCGCGATGCCCGTCACCAGCACCACCACCAGTTTCGCCCGCGCCGATACTCTGCTCTTCCAGGCTAACCGTCCCCGCCGCCGGTTCGGCGCTGCCGCACGCGTGTTCACAGCACTCTCCTCGCTCGTGCGTCGCCGGGCACCGGCGCCTCGGCCACCCCACCCGCGGAACCCGCGGTCGCGCCCGGCGCGGAGCGGATCATCTGCCCGTCACCGGCGTAGACACCCACCTGCGCGGGACCACGCGGTCCGAAATCGCTGAACACCAGGTCACCCGGCTCGATCGCGCTCAACGGCACCTCCACTCCGGCTTCCCACTGCTGTTCGGCGGTGCGCGGCAGGGTGATCGAGCCCGAGGACGCCGCGAAGACCGCCGCCGCGGTCAGACCCGGACCGTCCAGGCCGCCGCCGGTGGGCCCCTGCGGGCCACCGCCGCCCCACACGTACGGGGTGCCGAGCCACTCGTGGGCGGCCTGCACGACCTGGCTGCCCTCGGTCCCCTCCCCCGGCACGAATCGTCCGAGCGATCCCGGCGCACGGTACTGCGGCTCCATCGCCAGGATGTTCGCCACGTACGGGTGGGTCTCGGAATAGTGCGCGGCAACCTGATTCGGCATGCCGCCGGAGGCGAGTACGGCGCCCTCACCGGCGTTGTAGGCGGCCAGCGTCAAGGAGACCAGATCACCCTGCACCCGGCCCTGCGACAGCCAGCCGGAGATCTTGTGCGCGATGGCGCACATATAGCGACCCTGACCGACGATGGCGTCACCGTCGTCCCACACACTGGCCACACCATTGCCGTCGGCATCGATCACATACGGTTGGCCGTCATCGGGATTGATGCTCGCCGCCGTTCCCGGGAGGAACTGCGCCAATCCCTGCGCGCCCGCGGGCGAGGTGGCGCCCCGGCGGAAGCCGGACTCCTGCCTGCCCTGGGCGGCCAGCAGCGACGGCGTGATCTCCGGGCAGATCGAACCGGCGCGCCGGTACCAGATCTCGAGTTCGGGCGGAACCTTGCCATCGGCGAGCGCTCCTCCCGCGCTGCCGAAGCCACGCACACAGCGTGGGTCGTCGGAGAACGCGCGCGCACCACCGACATCCGGAGTCGGGGCGCCCTCCAGCCACGGCATCGGATCGATCTGACGGCCACCGGTGAACCGCCCACCCGGCACCACCTCGAAATGCAGGTGCGGGCCGCTGGATTCGCCGGCCGAGCCGACATAGCCGATATGCTGTCCGGCGCGCACGGTCTCCCCCACCCGCACCAGGACGCCGCTGTCCCACATATGGCCGTACACCGCCGAATACGCGCGGCCGTTGGTGTCGACCGAGTCGACGACGATCCAGTTACCGAATCCGGACGCCGGACCGGCCGCGACCACCCGGCCGTCGCCGACCGAGAAGATCGGCGTGCCGTCGGCGGCCGCCATGTCCACACCCTTGTGCCCGCCACCGCGCGAGCCGAAGACGTCGGAAATGCTGTAGGTGCCGGTGGCCAACGGCAACGTCCGCCGCAGCGACCCGACACCGGCGGCCAGCGACGGCGTCGCGGTGACGGCCGGATTCGCCTGCGCCGCAGGTGTGCCCGTGCCGGATGTGGGCGAGGCACCGGCGGCCCGTGGATCGCCGGGCGCATAACCACCCAGCGGCGGCAGCATCGTCTGGGTGGGACCGAGAACCTCGCCGCCCTCGCACGGGTCGTCCACCGAGGGCAGCACGATCACCACCACCAGCGTCATCAGGCCGAGCGCGGCTCCGACGACGAGCGCCAGCACCGAGCGCACGTTCATGACACCCTCGCAGGGTTCACGTGCGGCGCCGGGCTTCGTTGAGCGTGTCGGCCAGCGCCCGGTTCATCTCCGCCGCCGCCGCCAGCTGCTGCTGCAACAGTGCGACCTTGCGGCGCAGGGCGACGGCGTCCATGCGTTCCAAGCTCGGGCCTTCCGCGGCCCGCACCCAGTTGCGCACCGAATTGGTGTGCACGCCGATCTGTTCGGCGACCACCCGGCACGCCTCCGATTCGCTGCGTAGTTTCCCGGTGAGCGCGATGACCTGCTCGACGGCGGCGTCACGCACCTCGGGCGACACTTTGCGATAAGACCGGTGCGGCATCATGCTGCGCTCCCACCCGCCGAATCCGAACCACCCGGTTCCGGGCCGCCCGCAGGGCCCGGCACCCGCGTGAACTCGTCGAAACGCTGGTTGGTGTCGTGGATTCCGCTTTCCTTCTCCGACAACGTGAACTCCATGTGGAACGGAATTCCCGGCCTGCGGTCCTCGCCGATCTTCAGCAGGAACTTGCCGGTGCCCGGCGGAGACGGCCGCACCTGCCCGGGCTTGAGCGCCTCGCCGGTCAGGGCCTGCGGCGCCGACCATCCGGTGACCATCTCCTCTTCGGCAGCGGTGAACGGAATCGTGCTGTCGAGGCGTTTGATCTCCTCGGCGGGCAGCGCACCGAAAATCTTGGCGCGCGCCCGTTCCAGGAAACCGAGCGCCTTGGCGATGGCCGCTTCCGAACCCAGCGACTGCAAATCCTTGATGGTGTGGCTGATCATGATCAGCGCGGTGGCGATGCCACGTTGCAGACGAGTCAGTTCGTCGACCCGGTCGACCATGAAATCGCCGAGACCGAGCACCTGCCACAGCTCGTCCATCACCACCTGGAAATAGCGTTGTGGCGCCATCCCCGCATCGGTGAGCGTGTGCGCGGCCTCCACGGCGGCGAATCCGTCGGCCCAGCAAGCCAGCATGACCGCGGCCTTGAGCTTCTTGTCGCCCTGCGGGATATGCGAGACGTCGATGCACACCGCGACCGAATCGGTGTCGATGGGCACCGAGGTCTGGCCGTTGAACACCGCGCCGAACGGACCCTGGGTGAGCGCGCGCAGCGACCGGCGCAGATTCTTGATCGCCACCTGGTATTCGGACTCGTTGTCCGCGCCGGCGTCGAGCATCAATTCCTCGCCGCCCGCGACGATCACCTCGAGCAGGTTGTCCATGATGGGCGGCTTGTCCGGGGTGAACCCGCTGCCCGGCCGGTACAGGATGCGCAGGGCGGTGGAGATGAGCGTCTCCTCGAAATCGCGCACCCGCGCACCGCGTACCAACTCGACCAGACCGGCGATCAGCGTCACCTGCCGGGCCCGCAGATCCTGCAACACCTGCAATTGCAGGGCGGGAAGGTGATCGAGCTGCGGCACCACCTGGCCGAGCACGCCCGCGGCCAGCGGGTTGAGCTTGCCGTGACCGTAACCGAGATCGATCACCTGGCCGCCGACCATCTCCACCATCTTGCGATAGTCGGGCTTGACGTCGGCCAGGATCAACGGCGTGATGCCCTGGGCGATCCCGCCGAGCACGATCCGACGCACCAGCGACGATTTACCGAAGCCGTTGAGCCCGAGCACGAACAGGCTCGGCGCGGTGATGAAGCTACCGCGCATGAACCAGTTCATCGGGTCGAAGCAGACCGGCGCCCCGGTGTGCAGATGCGAACCGAGCGGAGTACCGATCAGCGGCGCGCCGGCACCGACCGACCACGGCCACAGGCCCGCGACCTGTGCGGTGGTGGCGCGATACTCGACGGGCCTGCCCACCACGTTCATCCGGCCGCCGCCCGGGCCCGCATAGCCGCGGTCGGTGAGCTGTGCGGTCTGCCGGTCGAAGCCGTCGACGTAGGTCTGCTCGGCGCGGGCGGCGTAGTTGCGGCGGCGAATATCGTCGGTGCGGATACGGAAGGTGGCCCAGGCCGCGCGCAGCCCGGACTGCTCCCGGCTGATCATCTCCAGCCGCGCGCGGGTGTCGTCGTCGAGCAGCGGCGGCCCGGACTGTTGCCGCTTGTCCGCCTTGGCTTTCGCCCGCTGTGCGGCCCGGTCCTGCCTCGGATTGCGCATCGCGCGGTCGGCGGTCTTGTCGAACTTCACCGGGCGTGCCCGCGCGGCATCGGTGCGGTTGGGGCGGGCGCGTCCACCGCGACCTGGCTGTGCACCGGCGGCCTTGTCGGTGCCCGGTACGTCGGCACGCGAGCGTTCACCGTCGGGTCGTGGCGCACCGGCGCGCGGACGACGTCCGCCCGTGCCGCGCCGCTCCCGGGCGGGCTCCTCCCGTGGGGTCTCGCGCCGACGCTCGGGGCGTGCCCATTCGTCGTGATCGGCCTCGGTCCGCCGGGGCCGGCGGACGTCCTCGCGCTCCCGTACGGGTGGCTCGTGCTCGCGTGCCATCAATCGCTCACCCCGCAAGTGCTTTCGGAATCGTCGCGTGTTCGGGCAGGATCACTCCGCAGCCGAGTGAGGCCGCGAAGGCCGCCGCCTGGTAGCGGTAGCACCGCCGGATCTTCAACCGCGCCTGGGTGGACAGGTCACGGGTGATCGCCTCGATCCGCGGCAGATCACCGCGCAGGGGCTCGGTGATGGTCACCAGCGCCCCGAAGCGGGTCACGCCGTGTCCACGCGCCTGCTCCTCGCGGGCCTGCTGGGTGGCGCCGACCCGCAGGGTCGCCGACGCGGAGACGACTCCGCGTTCGCTCTGCTGCGCCACCAGCGCGTTCTTGAAGTCGTCATCGACGATCTCGGCGGCGTCGGCGGCTGAATGCGGACGGTACACGATGGCGATACGCTTACGCGGCACTTCGGGATTCGGGGCGAGCAGCCGCTGCAGTACCCGTTCGTCGACGGCGCCTTCCGGGGCCGCGTCCATCTCCCAGGTGACCGAACGACCACCGTCGTGCACGAAGTGATCCCACTTCTCGTCGTGCGAGACCGGGCCCGCGTCGGCCCAGTCCAGGCCGTGGCCTTCGGGTTCACCCGCGGCCACCTCGAGATCGGCCTGCGAGGCGGGATCGTAGCTGCGCCGGATGAACGAGATCACCTCATCGGCCGACATCGGCTGCGCGCGCACGCCCGCCTCGGCCAGGGCGGCGCAGATGCCGGGCAGCCTGCGCCCGATCTCCACCGCTTCCTCGGCCGGGTTCTTGCGGCGCTCGGCCGTGGTGGCCTTGAACGTGATGGCCACCCGCGGCAGCAATTGCACGCGCTCCTGCGGCAATTCGGTGGCCAGCTCGTACATCACCTGCTGGGCCAGCTCCGGCGCCTCCGGCCGGGTGATCGTGGATACCTCGGTGAGCAGCCGGTTCCCGGTTTCGGGCACGGTGTCGATCACCGGGACGACGGCGACGATATCGCTGGTCTGGCCCACCGAGGCGAGGAAGGTGCCCCAGGCCGAGACCCAGCGGTCGATCACCGGCTGGTCGACCGCCTCATGGCCCTGGGGCCAGGCCCGCAGCACCACGGTGTACTGGGCGAACTGCGGCAGATGGATCATGCCGAAGCTATAGCCGCCCGCGTCGATGCCCTCGTACAGCTTCGACGGAGCCAGCAGCCCGGGCAGCCGGGTGACCCCGCCGGGGATCCGGGAGAACCGGCCGCCGCGGTACACGTGCTCGCCGCGACTGCGCGAACGCATCCAGTTGAACATCATCAATCCCGTCTCGTAGCCGGAGCGGCCCCCCGTCCGCCACACCAGTGGAACCATGATTGCGACGCCGACGCCACCCACGATCAGCCCCCATTGGAAACCGCCGACCATCGCGGTGATCAGGGCGGTGATCACGACGACGAAACCGAGCACGGTCTCTTCCCAGCGCAGGCCGAAAAGGCCGGCGCTGCGCGGTTTCTGCCACAGGCCGTAGGAACGGCGCTCGTAGGTGTCGAGGTTCGTCATCGCGGAATGGTGCTCCTCCCGAGGTCGGGTGAGCGGTTGGCCCAGCGGTCGCCCGCGACATCACCCATGACTTGATCTGCCCGGTTCATCCCGGAGGTGGCGGCCCTGGCCGCGCCGATCCGGCCCGCCGCGCGCGCCGCACCGGACGGTACCCCGGCCGCCCCCGCGGGTGCGCCGGAGGCCCGTGGCGGTTGGCCCGCCGCACCTCCGCCGCCGCCGCCTCGGGGTGGCGGCGCAGGTCGGGGTGCGCCGCCCCCGCGCCCGCCGCTACCACCGGGCGGCGGGCTACCCGCACCGCCGAAGTATCCGGCCGACCCGGGCGCCGCGGCGCCCTTCACCCCGACGGCCTTGGTGCCGGCGAGGGCACCGATGCCCGCGGCGGCCAGCAGCGTGCCGCCGGTCGCGGTCAGACCGGAGCCGCCGCTGCCGACGATCGCCACGGCCGGGGTGACCAGGCGCATCAGCGCGGGCAGCACGAACGCCACACTGCACAACAGCACGATCGAGACCAGCATGCGCTGGGCCTGTTCGGCATCCGGCAGCCCGGAGGTGGAGGTCAGCTCGTCGACGTGGCCCGCGGTGGTGAACGCGATCATGTAGACGATGGCGGCGACCGGTTTCCACAGCATGAACGCGATGATCCAGCCCACCAGCTTCTGATAGGACTGCTTACCGGTGTTCATCCCCGACGCCGCGGCCGCCAGGGGCAGCACACCGGCGGCGATCACCAGCAGGCCCTGCCGGACGATGGCGAGCACGATCTGCGCCAACGCGCCGAGCAGGCCGACGATCGCGATGATCAAAACCAAACCTGGCGAGAAGGCTTGCAGCTTACTGGTTTTCACCATCAGCTCGGCCAGGTTCTTGGCATTGCCGTTGGTGGAATCATTGATGATCCACTCGGCGAACCGATCCGAGGCCACCGTGCCCGCGACGATCACCGCACCGAGCATCCAGGAGCTGAACACCACCCGCGCGAACATCCGGAACGATTCGGCCGCTTCGTTCATCACGGCCCCGCGTCTGGCTTCGGCCAATCTCAGGCCCGAGATCATCACCGACGCGATGAGCAGCAGAATCTGTACCTGATAGGTGTAGTCGTTGATCTTGGTGAACAACGCGCCGGAATCACTGACGGCTTCGTTGGGCACCTTCATCCAGAAGGTCAGCGCCAGGATGATCGCCTCGCCGAGACCCTTCATCAGCGAATCGACGACCTTGCCGAAGGTCGAATCCCATGCCTTGTCCTTCACCGCGGTCGCGGCCTGGCCGGGATGGGAGGCCGCATTGCCCGCCTTGCACACCGCCGAGGCCGCGTCACCGAGCGAGACGCCGGGAATGCCGACGTTGTCGAGGGTTTCGTGGATCTCGTTGCATGCCTCGTCGAAGCCGTAGGTCTGGCCGTAGGCCACCGTCGGCGTCGCGATCATCACCGTGAAGATGACCGCGAAGATCGTGACAATCCGCCTCACCATGGGAACCCCTCGGTCTCGTGCGGGGAATCGGTCCGGTCGAGCTGTTCGCCTGTCACCCTCGTGCGCTTTCCCTGTGCGTGTGGCCGTCTCGGTACTGCGCGATGCCGTCACCATGCCGTCCACCCCTCGAGCGTTTCGATGTACTCCGCCGGCGGGTTCTCCGAGGTGGTCGGCTTCAGCCGCCAGTCACCGGCGTCCCACACCATGATCATCCGCATCGCCACCCACAACTGCTTGCCGTCCACCACCTGCGCGCGGGTGGCCAGCCGCACGATGGCCATATCGTCGGCGTAATCGTCGACCTTGAACGCATCGGAGGCGACGAAATACCTGGTCACGCTTTCCGGCTGCTGTTCGGGCAGCCGATCGGCCTCCAGCGCGCGATCGTAGGCCGCGATCTGCTGCGCCGACACCCGCACCTGCCGCACATACAGATCCCGGTGCGCCGGTCGGGCATTGAGCCGGTAGGTGATCTGCGCCGCGGCCAGCGCCGCACCCTGCGGGGTGTGCGCGTAGCCCACCGCGAGACCGTCTTCGATGCGCGTCGGCCCGTCGGAGGTGGAGAACGGCACCGAAGCGCCGTACACCCGCTGCCAGCCACGCGGTTGCGTGGTTCCGGCAGGCGCCGCGGTCAGCCAATCCGGGTCCGAGGGCTTGGCCTGCGATTCGGGATTCTGCGGAAGCGGCTGTCCCGCGGGGTTGTTCGGGATGTCGACCCGGCGGCCGAAGATGTCGACCTCCGGTTCGGCGAATCCCTCCGACCCCGGCCCGTCGACCACCGAGACGCTGCCCTGGCCGGCCGGCTCGTCATCGCCGCCGACATAGACGAAGACCCCGACGATCACGATGAGCGTCAGCACCGCGGCGGAGGCGACGACGCCGAAGGAGACGCGATCGCGCGCGTACGGCTCCTTCTTCTCGCTCACTGCGGGGCCTCCAATATCACGATGTCGCTGGGTAATTCGTCGATGTCGTCGACCGCGGGTTCGGTCGAGTCCGGGTCGGGCAGCCGTAACCTCCAGTCTTCGCCGAACCATTCGACGACGGTGTGGTTCACCGCCATCGAACTGTCCGAATACTCGGTATAGACGTCCACGGTGGAGCGTTCATCGGTGTATCCGGTGATCTTGTAGCCGAGTAACCGCGGCGCGTACTCCGGTGACGCCGGTCCGGTGATGGACAGCAGCAGCCGATTCACCACCCACTCGTCCTTACCGGGCCCTGGTAACACCTCCGCGGCGACCACCTTCGGCCACTGGCTGTCGGTAGCCACTGACAATCGCACCGTATGGGTGATGGCGGCGACCGCGGCACCGGGCGGCGAATGATCGAAGCCCGTTGCCGCGCCGTCGGATTCGTGCGCAGGCCCCTGGTCGGTGTGTGGCAGGGCCACTCCCTGGAAGGGCTCCCAGCGTACGTTCGACGGCGGGGTGGACAGACCGGGGCCCGCGTTGTCGCCGTTCGCGCAGCCGACCGCGGCCAGCAGCATCGTCGCCGCGAACGCGCCCGCGGCCGGTCCGCGCACACCACGCCACCTCGCATGGCGGCAGACGGGCGCACACACTGTGGAGTTCATCGGCTGGTGGTTCTCTGTTCGATGCCGTCGGCTCATGCAGGCAGGAAGGCCAGCGCGATTCCGGATGCCGTGCTGGCCACCCCCGCGCCGAGCAGACTCATGAGGACGCCGTGCGAGGAGTCGTTCATCGCCAGGTCGCCGCGGAACGCGATCCACAGCTTGCCCGCCGAGACGATCATCCAGGCCAGGCAACCGATGAGCACGAACCACAGCAGCCAGTTCAGCAACTGCATGATCGGCTCCACGACCTCGGCCGGCATCTGTTTGTAGGCCAGCAATTCCATGGCCCGCATACTGGACATCGTCGACCTCACGTCCCGATGACGGCGTTCATGATGGTGCCCGCGCTGGTGGCGACGACACCGCCGATCATGGCGCCCGCCACCATCTTCGGCGATTCCAGGCCGCCGCCGGTCCACTTCTCCCAGGCGAATTTACCGCCGGCGTAGGTGATGCCGCAGATGCCCGACAGCAGCACGAACCAGGTCAGGTAGCGCACCAGCTGCAGGATCTTCTCCGACCCGGGAGGCGCCTCGGGTGTCGGATTGCCCACCTGGGCGAGAACGGTGCCGTATGTGTCCTGCACGGCGAGGAGGATCGTGCTCATCGGGTGCCTTTCTCGATGGGTGGAGGGGTGGATATCGACGGCATCGCACACAATTCGCTCATCAGTGCCCCGGTGGGTTGGTGGTCATGGGTGGCCGGTCCCATCCCGGCTGCGCGGGCGGCGCGCCGTTCGGGTTCGAGGCGGCGGGGCCCGGCGGCGGGTTCCACCCCGGTCCGGCGTGCTGACCGTGCGGTGGAACCGGCTGCGGGCCGGGGGCATTCCAGCCGGGCGACTGCCCCGGTGCCGCCCAGCCGTGCGGGGCGGGCGGTGCGGGTGCGCGCCGGCGATCGGAATTCGCGACCCGGAGCAGGACGAAGATCACCACGCCGATGGCGACCAGCGGAAGGCCGATCAGCAGCGCCCAGATTCCCCAGCGACTCGCCTGCAATCCGGCGTCCGTTGCGGGCGGAGCCTCCGGCGTCGGATTGCCCACCTGCGCCAGCACCGCCTGCGCCCCCTCGTGCAGCATCCTGGCCGTACTCATCGCATCCCCTCCTCGTTCGCCTCGTCGGCGATGCTCTCGCGGGCGGCCGCGACGATCTCGGCACCGAGATCACGCACTTCCAGCGGAACTTCGTCGAGCGGGTCGATCCTGCGTTTCTTCAGCGGCGGTTCCACCCCCGGTGCCCACACCGGCAGCTTCTCCGGTTCGACGAGGGTCCATTCCTCATACCACGGCACCTGCCACAGCCGCCCGGCCAGCGAGCCGACGACCTCGCGGTAGCGGCGGATCTCGGCGGGCATGCGGCCCGGGCGCGCCGCGACGGTGATCAGCCCGAGCACCTCCGACGGACCGGCGAAACCGGCATGGTGCTGGCGCAGCAGGTCATGGGCGCGGGTCAGACCGGCGATGGTTTCGCGGCATACCAGCACGACGAACGGCGATTCGCGGTCGAAGACGCCGGGCCAGCGGCGGCCCGAATCCGCCGCGGGCGCGAGCACGTGCGCGAGGCTACTGGCTCCGGCCCCGCCGTGCACACCGAGCAACCAGACCAGCGGCGCACGCCCGGCACCGGGCACCGGGCGGTCCCAGATGGGCGCGCGCCGCGACTCCGGTGGGGCGATCACCCCGGCCGGTGTGGATTCGGGTTTGCGGCGGCGAAGATTCATGGCGGCGGTCATGATGCCACCCCGGCGAGAAGACGCCCATACGCTCGACGCGTCTGATCGTCGAGCGAGATGTGGCGCACGAGTTCACCGCGCGCCAGATGCGTGTCGTAGGGGATTTCCACGATGTCGCGAACCCAGCCGGACAGATGTTCACGCAAATGGTCGGCAACTCGGGAATCGACGCCGGGCTGCTGATGCGAGATGACGATGGTGGTGTCGCCGACGATGCCGCTGCCCGGCCCGTCGACGGCGTCGCCGAACTCGTCGTCGAGCCATTCCAGCGTGACGCGCAGCCGGTTGGCGGCGTCGGTTCGCGCCGGAATGGCAAGCACCAGAGCGACATCCGCGTCATCGAGCAGCGGCCGCAGCTGACGTCCGGCAATCGGATGGCCACCGTCGTAGACGGCGGTGTAGCCGGCGTCGTCGATGGCGCGGGCGACCGTGAGATAACTCGCACGCCTGCGCAGCGGTGCCGCATCGCGCCACAGCAGTCCGAACCCGGAGGTCGAGCGCGACAGGCATTCCTTCAGCGGAGCCGGTTCGTCGTCGCCGCGGCCGTACAACCACGACTGCAGGCTGATCGGATGCAGGTGTTCGTCGGCGCCGCGCAGCCCGAGATCACTGCCCGCGGCGGTCGCGTCCACCGCGACGGTCTGCGCCCCCGACAGGGCGAGCTCACCCGCAAGGCCCAACGCCGTCGTGGTGGTCCCCGCACCACCGCAACCGCCCACCACCAGGACCGGCCGATACCCGGTGCGTCCGCCACGGGTGGACCCGCGCTCGCCGCGCAACCGCAACACCGGAGCCTTGCTGCGCCCGGAGCGGTCCGACGGCGCGCCGGCATCCGGCGCATCGTCGAGCCAACGGCTCCAGTCGTCTCCCATCGCTCTGCTCTCCCTCTATCCGGCCGTGATACCCGTGATGAGGGCGCGGCCGCCGATCACCGCGGTGGTGACCATCTGCTTGCTGTAGGTGGCCGGTTGGCCATCGGGCCGGTATTCGGTGACTTCGACCGAGTAACGGCCCTGTTCGAGGGTCACGATGCGCACACAGTGCGTGGTGCCCTCGGCGATGCTGTCGATACCGCGCTGGATCACCGAGGCCGGCGAGACCGGCGCGTCGGGAGCGACGACTTCGCGGGCCAGCGCCGCGGAACGGTCGACGTAGTAGGCGTACTGGAAGCGCAGGATCGCGTCGGGGCCGGAGCCGGTGCCGCCGGCCTCCGCGCTGCGCACCACCTCGTCGGTGCGTTCGGTCGGACACCGCTGCGCAGGCCCGGCGGCGGAATCGGAGCTGCCCGCGGTGAACTGGACCGCGGTCTCCTCGCCGGCACGGCGCTCGCCGGAGCCGCCGAGCAGATACAGCACGCCGGCCGCGGCGGCGGCCAGCAGCAGCACCGTCGCGAGCAGTACCAGGACCGCGCGCGTCCGGCCGCCACCGGAACTCTTCACCGCGGTGCGCAAGTCGCGCGCCGCGCCGAGGCGCACCGGTTCGGCGATCTCCTCCGGATCGTCGTCGGGCCACGGGAACCGGACCACGTCACCATTGCGCGGGGTGTAGTCGTCGTCGGGGCCGGGCGCGCGGTCGGCCACCCAGTCCGACCAGCCGCCGGTGAATTCGCTGCGCCGCACGGGCGGCTCGGGGGGCGCGACGGGTTCCTCGTCGTGGATGTAGTCGGGGTACCTCGCGGGGCCGTCGTCCTCGTCCGCGACCGGCGCGCTCTCCTCGGCGGGGCGTGCCGGGGCGCTCGACCCGGCGTCCGGCTCGAGGGCGTCGTACCAACGATCGAGATGTTTGTACGACTTCAACATTCCCCCATTCCCGCAGATCGGGGCGCGTGGTGTCGCATCGTCGAACCCTCTCGGCGATCAGTTCGTGGAGAACGGGTAGGTGGTGGGTGTGTCGGGTCGTTCGGTCGTCGCGATCGGTTCGATGGTTCGGTCCGCAGTCGCGCCGCCAAAGGAGGCGCCGTCGACTCCTGTCCCAAAGGGAAATTGTCCCGTACCCGATTGGTCAGGTGAAGTCGACGCGCCGGGGCCGGGCTCGGTGAATCCCGGCGCGGGCGCCCGCGGGGCGTCCTGCGCGGTCTCCGAGCCAGGCTGGGGCGCAGTATCGGAACCGAAGGTGCCGGCCAGATCCCTGGCGACGGCGGCGAACCAGTCGGCCACGAACTTCGTCGGAGCGTCGCCGTCGGCCGACACGGTGGCGGTGCCGTAGGCACCGTGCCGCTGGACGGTATCCCAATACCGCACCCAGGTGGTGGTATTGAGCAGTTCTTTGTTGTCGGTGATGTTCTGCACCACGGCGTCGAAGGCCTGATTCACCAGGCGCACGCCGGTGGTGGGCGGGATGAGCTGCGGAATCGCGCCCACCAGTTTGGTGCCGAGGGCGAGCAACGCGGCGGGCGGATTGCTCAGCCCGGCCGTGGCCAAGTCGGCAATGGCGGCCGGGTTCAGCACCGTGCGCACCACGGTGACCACGGCGTTCAGTCCGATCATGCCCACTTTGAGCAGGGCGCGCAGGGCGGCCGGGATGTCGAGCGGGGTGCGCGGGTCGGCGGCATCGGCCAGACGCTGGGAGATCGACTTCTTCGGCGAGATCGACAGACTCGCCAGCGAATTGCCCTGGATATCCTCGTTGACCACCTTCGTCGCGGTCTTGATCGAGGTGTAGGCCAGGGCCTGGGCGACCGAGACCAGCGAGGCGATCGGATCGCCACCACTGAGCTTGGCCTGACCGGCGATCGTGGCCACCGCTTTCAGGATGGGCGCGCCCTCCGGGGCGTCACAGGCGAGATCGCCTGCCGCGCAGAAACTGGCCACCCGCCCGGTGAGCGCGCCGAAGTTCTCGGCCTTGTCGCGTTCGGGACCGATGCCGCCACCGCTGGCGGGTGCCTGCGGCAGCGCCACGATCCGCGCGAGTTCCGCACCGGCGGTCCCGGGCGCGGCGTCGGGCGTGGCCTTGCCCGGCGCACCGGGGAACAGCGGTGCGCCCGGATTGCGGGTCGGGTCGGCGAACAGCGCTACCGCGGCGACCTTTTCGGGCGGCAGCACGCCGCTACCCTGCCCGACTTCCTGAGCGAAGATCGAGGCCACGTGCGCGCCCTGGGAGTAGCCGACGATGCCGAACCTGGTGTTCGGGCAGCGTTCGGCCACCGACGACGCCATGCTGCGCAGCCTCGACAACCCTCCGGCTACCGATTCCGAATACGGCACCACCCCACCGCCGGTGGCACCGCCGAAGCCGGATTCATAAGGCACGTAAGCGCGCTCGACGAGCCCGTCATCTGGGGCTTCGGCCATCATCGGCAGGAAGACCGTGGACAGCATTCCGGTGTCGGTGGTGGGTGCGGCGTCCGGGGACGACTGGCCGGTGCCCTGAATCCCCAAGGCATACAGCGCAGGACAGCTATCAATCGGCAAATTCGTCGACGGGCCCGCGACATTCGGTGCCTGCGCCGCCGCCACACCGCCCGTGACCGTACCCGCGGTAGCGGTCGACACAGCGACGGTGAGCGCGATCAGCAGCCCCGAAAATCGTGTCGTGCATCCAGCCATAGCGACCCGCAATCCGTATTGCAGAAGTTACCTGAGCGCCGTGAAACGCAATAGACCGTAACAGATTCCGGCTATCACCGCTGAAGCGGAGGAAAGTTTACACGGCGCACCGCTCGACCCCGGATACGCCACGGCGCGGCGATGCGAAACCGTGCCAAAGTTTCCGAACTCGTCAACCAGCTTGCCAAGCCCCCATGACATCTGGACAGCCTGCGGCAGCCCTGCGAAGCTTGGGCGACGACCCAGCCGAAGGCCGCTGGATCAGGCTGCTGAGGTCACCCGATAGACGTCGTAGACGCCCTCGACATTGCGCACGACGTTGAGAATGTGGCCGAGATGCTTGGGATCGCCCATCTCGAAGGTGAACTTGCTGATCGCCACCCGGTCGCCGTGGGTGGCGACGGAGGCGGACAGGATGTTCACCTTCTCGTCGGCGAGCACCTTGGTGACATCGGAGAGCAACCGCGTGCGGTCCAGCGCCTCGATCTGGATGGCCACCAGGAACACCGACGACGGCGATGGCGCCCACTCCACGTCGATGATGCGTTCGGACTGGGCCTGCAACGAACCGGCGTTGGTGCAGTCGACCCGGTGCACGCTCACCGCGCCGCCGCGGGTCACGAAGCCCATGATCTCGTCGCCGGGCACCGGCGTACAGCATTTGGCCAGCTTGGCCACCGTGCCCTCGGCGCCGGGAATGAGCACGCCTGCGTCACCGGAGACACGCTGGCGGGCCGGGGTGGTCGACGGCGTGGAGCGTTCGGCGAGTTCGTTCTCCACATCGCCGATGCCGCCGAGCTGGGCCATCAGCCGCTGCACGACGTGGTGCGCGGAGACCTGGTGCTCACCGACGGCGGTGTAGAGCGCGGAGATGTCGGTGTAGTGCAGCTCCTTGGCGACCGCGTTCATCGCGTCGACGTTCATCAGCCGCTGCAGCGGTAGCCCGACCCGGCGGACTTCCTTGTTGATCTGCTCCTTGCCGCTTTCCAGCGCCTCTTCGCGGCGTTCCTTGGCGAACCATTGCCGGATCTTGGCCTTGGCGCGCGGGGAGACCACGAAGCTCTGCCAGTCGCGGCTGGGGCCTGCGTTCTGCGCCTTCGAGGTGAACACCTCGACGACCTCGCCGTTCTCCAGCTGACGTTCCAGCGCGACGAGCCTGCCGTTGACCCGGGCACCGATGCAGCGGTGCCCGACCTCGGTGTGCACCGCGTAGGCGAAGTCCACCGGGGTGGATTTCTGGGGCAGGGTGATCACATCACCCTTGGGGGTGAACACGAAGATTTCCGGGGCCTTGAGGTCGAACCGCAGCGACTCCAGGAACTCGGCCGGATCGGCGGCCTCACGCTGCCAGTCGAGCAGCTGGCGCATCCACGCCATATCGTCGACTTCGGCGGTATCGCTGGAGTGCTTGCCGCGGGTCTCCTTGTACCGCCAGTGCGCGGCGATGCCGAACTCGGCGGTGCGGTGCATGTCCTGGGTGCGGATCTGCACTTCCAGCGGCTTGCCGTCGGGGCCGACGACGGTGGTGTGCAACGACTGGTAGACGCCGTAGCGGGGCTGGGCGATGTAATCCTTGAACCGCCCGGCCATCGGCTGCCACAGCGAGTGCACCACGCCGACGGCGGCGTAGCAGTCACGCACCTCGTCGCACAGGATGCGGATGCCGACCAGGTCGTGGATGTCGTCGAAGTCCTTACCCTTGACGATCATCTTCTGATAGATCGACCAGTAATGCTTGGGCCTGCCCTCGACGACGGCGTTGATCCGGCTGGCCGCCAGGGTGTTGACGATCTCGGCACGCACCTTGGCCAGGTAGGTGTCGCGCGAGGGCGCGCGGTCGGCGACCAGGCGCACGATCTCGTCGTACTTCTTGGGGTGCAGGATCGCGAACGCGAGGTCCTCGAGTTCCCATTTCACGGTGGCCATGCCGAGCCGGTGGGCCAGCGGCGCGATGACCTCGAGGGTCTCCTTCGCCTTCTTGGCCTGCTTCTCCGGCGGCAGGAACCGCATGGTGCGCATATTGTGCAGCCGGTCGGCCACCTTGATCACCAGCACGCGCGGATCGCGCGCCATCGCGATGATCATCTTGCGGATGGTCTCGGCCTCGGCCGCCGCCCCCAGATTGACCTTGTCCAGCTTGGTGACGCCGTCGACCAGGTGCGCGACCTCGGGACCGAAATCAGCGGTGAGCTGCTCGAGCGAGTACCCGGTGTCCTCCACGGTGTCGTGCAGTAGTGCCGCGACCAGCGTGGTGGTGTCCATGCCGAGCTCGGCGAGGATGTTGGCCACCGCCAGCGGATGGGTGATGTAGGGGTCGCCGGACTTGCGGAACTGCTTGGCGTGCCGTTCGTCGGCGACGTCGAAGGCCCGCTGCAACAGCGTGAGGTTCGCCTTCGGGTAGAGCTCGCGATGCACCGTGGCCAGCGGCTCGAGCACCGGTTTGACCGCCGCGATGCCGCGCTGACCGGTCATTCGCCGAGCCAGCCGCGCCCGCACCCGCCGCGACGCCGACGTCGGCACCGCGGCCGCGCCGGGCTGGCGTACCACACCGGGATTGGGCCCTGGGGTCGCGGGTCGCGCGGGCTGGGCCGCTGCACCATCGGACGAGGTGGCCGGCGCACCGCCGGGCCGCGAGGCAGCCGATTGCTCGACGTTCGCCTCGCCCAGATGCTGAGTCATGCCACCACCTCTCCACGCCGTGGCCGGAACCTCATCCGACCACCGCAACCTCCCAGACCATCAACTCTAGCCTTCGCCTCGGCCAGCCGTTCGGCAACAGGTTGCCGAACCCGTTTACTGGCACTGCCGTACCGAAGTACAACGCTCGAACGGGAGCCCGCTCTTCCCCTGCCCGCGACTGCCGTCACCCGGGGTGGCCAGCAGCGGCGAGGCGGTGCGGACCGGGCAACCCGATCGCCGGCCGGTCCCGGGAACGGGACGGAGGTCGCTCGCTCGCGATCAGACCGTGACGATGGCCGACAGCGGGTAGTCGCCCTGCCGTTTGCGCCCGCCGAGAGCTTCCAGCTCCAGCACCACCGCGGCCGCCACGATCTCGGCGCCGGCCTGGGTGAACAAGTCGGCCGCGGCGGCGAGGGTGCCGCCGGTGGCGAGGACGTCGTCGAGGAGCAGCACCCGGCGGCCGACGAGGGAGACTCCGTCGGCGGGGATCTCCAGGGCGGCCTTGCCGTATTCGAGGTCGTATTCGCGGGTGACGACCGGGGGCGGCAGTTTGCCCGCCTTGCGGACGGCGATGACGCCGGTGCCGAGGGTGGCGGCGACGCCTGCGCCGAGCAGGAAGCCGCGGGCGTCGACGGCGGCGACGAGGTCGGCGTCGGGGGCGTTGGCGGCCAGGCAGTCGATGACGGTGCGGAAGCCTTCGGGATCGGCGAAGACCGGGGTGAGATCGGCGAAGCGGACGCCGGGCTCGGGGAAGTCGTCACGCCAGCGGGTCAGCTGCTGGACGATCTGCGCGGCCTTGCTTGTCCGCTCGGCGACTGCGTCGTCGGATTCGATCGCCGCGTGCTTGCTCATCGACACCTCTCCATAGTCACATCACCCACAACTCACCGCTTCAGTACCCACCGGTCCATGTTCCAACCGGTACCCGCCTGGGTGGGGGCCGCGATGCCGTTCTGCAAACCGTTGCCGAAGGCGATGGTGCGCGGCGTGGCGAACAACGGAATGCTCGGCAGCTGCGCCCACAGCAGGCCCTCGGCCTCGGTGAGCAGATTCAGCCGTGTGGTCGAGTTGTCGTCGGCCGCAAGCTGATCGGTGATCGCATCGTAACGGCCGTTGCCGAATCGCCCGAAATTCAGTCCGCTACCGGTCCGCAACGCGCTGGTCGCGGCCACGCCGTCCAGCGAGCCCGCCGGGCCGGGGACGCTCGCGGTACTTCCGAGCACGGCGTCCACCGCTCCGGCGGACAGCTGGGCCGGGCGGAAATCGGGGGCGCCCGCGTCCACGACGGTGATACCTGCGGGTTTGCAGGATTCGGCGATCTTGGCCACGGTGCGGGCGCGGCGGTCGTCGGGAGTCTGGTAGCCGACGCGGATGGTCAGCGCCGGGGCGCCCGCTGCCGCCAGTGCGGCCTTCGCCCCGTCCACATCGACGCTGCGATACGGTTCTGCGCCGCCGATGATCGCCGGGTAGTAGAGCGAATCCTGTTGCAGGATACGGGAGTTCAGCGGGCCGGAGCCGAGACCCGACTCCGGGGCCTCCGGCACCTTGCCCAGCTCGTCGAACAGCGCCTGGCGCGGAACACACGAGGCGAAGGCGCGCCGGGCCTCGACCGAGCCGAGCACACCGCCGGTGGACAGCACCAGCTGCTCGGCACCACGGCCCGGCACCTGCTGCACCTCGAAACCGCCCAGCTCGAGCCCGGGCACCGACCCGGCCCCGATATCGACCACGCTCACCGCGCCCTCGCCCACCTTGGCCGCCAGATCGGTGGACTTCGGCCACACCACCACACGACCGGTCTCGGGCTTGTTGCCCCACCAGCGTTCGTTGGCCACCAGCACCAGACCCTCGTCCTCGGTGAACGATTCGATCCGGTACGGCCCCGACGACGGGAAGCGGCTCACGTCCAGCTCACCGGGGGCCAGCGTCCAACCGCTGTTCCAGAAATCCGCCAGCCGTTGGATGGCACCGGGGTCGCCGGACTGCATCACCGACACCACATTCGGCACATTCGCCGCCCGCGCGGCGATATGCGCGGGCATCAGCTCACCGGCGGTGAACAGGTTGCGCCACGGCAGGTAGCGGCGGTCGGGCCGGAACACCACCGTCGCGTCCTTGGATCCGGGCAGGCATTCGATCCGCTCGATGTCCTCGTATCCGGCGGTGCTCGCGGCGTCGAAGAGCGGTACCGGGCCGCCGTCGCCGGGCCGGGTGAAGCGCCCGCTGCGCGCCGCCCAGGCCAGCACGAGATCATCGCAGGAGGTGGGCACGCCGTCGGAGTACACGCCGTCGGGGTTGAGCCGGTACTGGATGGTCTGGGACTCCCCCGGCACCTCCTTGGCGGTGCCGACGTCGGTGTCGGCGACCTGCTGGCCGTCCGGCCCGGTGTAGAAGAAGCCGGTCAGCACCCGGCCGAACACCGCGGTGGCGCCGGTGCTCGCGCCGAGCGTGCTGCCGCCGTTGTAGCTGGCGACAGCCGCGTCGACGGCGAATCCGATGGACGGGACCTGGCTTTCACTCGAACATCCGGCGGCCAGTCCGGCCGCCACCGCCGCGGCAGCCGTGGCCGCGAGCAGTCGATGCGGCCTGCGCAGGAAACCTCGCGGCTGACGCATGACCCGACCCCCTGTCGTCAGTGGTTCTTCCGGTGTCGTTTTCCGCTCGGCCGGGCCCCGGGACGCGGCCCTGTATCGCGGGTACGCCGCGGTGTCTCAGGAGTTTCGCGGGCGGGCACCGCACCCGCACGACGACCGGCGCCCGCCTTCGCCCCGCTCGCGCCGGCGCGCTTGGCGAGCACCTTCTTGGTGTGTGCCGCGACCGGACCGAAGCGTTCCTTGATCGACACCAGCACCGGGACGGCGAAGAAGATCGATGAGTACGCGCCGACGATCATGCCGACCAGCTGCACCAGCGCCAGATCCTTCAGCGTGCCGACGCCGAGCAACCACACCGCGATGACCAGCATGCCGATGATCGGCAGGATGCCGATGACGGTGGTGTTGATCGATCGCATCAGGGTCTGGTTGGCGGCCAGATTCGCCTGCTCGGCATAGGTGCGCCTGGTCAGATGCAGCACGCCGCGGGTGTTCTCCTCGACCTTGTCGAATACCACGACGTTGTCGTAGAGCACGAAGCCGAGGATGGTGAGCAGACCGATCACCGCGGCCGGGGTCACCTCGAAACCGACCAGTGAATAGATGCCCGCGGTGACGATGAGGTTGAAGAACAGCGACGCGATCGCGGCGATGGACATATCACGTTCGAAGCGGATCGCGATATAGATCATCGTCAGCACGACGAACACCAGCAGCGCGATCACCGCCTGCCGAGTGATCTGGCTGCCCCAGGTCTCACTGATCTCGGCGATGCTGATCGCGTTGCGCGTCACCTCGCCGTCGGCGTTCTTGGGCTGGAATTCGTCGAACAGCGCGGTCTGCAGGGCCGCGGTCTGCTCGAGGTCGAGGGTCTCCGAGCGCACCTGGATGGTGGCCGAATCGCCGGAGCCGACCTTCTGCACCGTCACCGGCTCGTGGCCGATGGTCTCGGTGTAGACGTCCTCGACCTGCTGGGTGGTCGCGGTATCGCTGGCGGGCAGCTGGATGCGCGAACCACCGGCGAAGTCGATGCCGAGGGTGAAGCCGCGCACGACGATGCTCAGGATCGACAGCAGCAGGAAGATCGCGCTCAGCGTGTAGAACAGCCGCCTGCGGCCGACGATCTCGAAGCCACCGGTGCCGGTGTAGAGGCGTTCGAAGAAACTGTGTCGCGGGGCGGGCGCCCGGTTGGGGGCGTCGGGCTCCAGGGTCGGGCTCGAGGTGCTCATCGTGCGGTCTCCTTCACCAGCGCCGGTCCGCCGGCGCCGCGTTCCCTGGCAATCTGCTGGATCACACCGAGGCCGTTCACCGACGGCTTGGCCCAGAACGGCGAGCGCGACGCCAGCATCATCAGCGGCGCGGTGACGAGGTAGAGCACGATGACGTCGAGCACGGTGGTCAGGCCGAGGGTGAAGGCGAAGCCCTTGACCTGCCCGGCGGCCAGGATGTAGAGCACGACGGCGGCGATGAGGCTGACCGTTTTACCCGAGAGGTTGGTGCGCTGGGCGCGGGCCCAGCCGCGTGGCACCGCGGACCGGAAGCTACGGCCCTCCCGCATCTCGTCCTTGATGCGTTCGAAGAACACCACGAACGAGTCGGCGGTCATACCGATACCGATGATCAGACCCGCGATACCGGCCAGGTCGAGGGTGAACCCGATCCAGCGCCCGAGCAGCACGATCAGGCCGTACACCGCCACACCGGCGGCGACCAGCGACAAGCCGGCGAGGAAGCCGAGCATCCGGTAGTACAGCAGGCAGTACAGCAGCACCACGATCATGCCGATGGCGCCGGCGATCAGACCCGCGCGCAGCGAGGACAGACCGAGCGTGGCGGAAACGGTCTCGGCTTCGGAGGTCTGGAACGACAGCGGCAGCGAACCGTACTTCAGCGTGTTGGCCAGTTCCTTGGCGCTGGAGGCGGTGAAGTTGCCCGAGATCTGGGTGCTGCCACCCTGCTGCGGGCCCTGCTGCACCACCGGCGCGCTGACGACCTGCGAGTCGAGCACGAACGCCACCCGCTTGTAGACGTACTCACCGGTGAGGTCGGCCCATGCGTCCGAACCACTGGACTTGAATTCCAGGGTGACCTCGTGGCGCGCCTGCTGCTGGTTGAGGCCGGAGGTCGCGTCCTTGATCTCCTGGCCGTCGATGCGGCTCGGGCCGAGCAGGTAGACCTCGCTGCCGTCGGTCGCGCAGGTGACCAGCGGCTTGGTGGGATCGTCGTTGCCGGCCAGCGGGTCGGGCTTGCTGCAATCCATCGCCGCCATCGCGGCCTGCTGGATCGCCGGATCCTCGCTCTGCCTGGTCGCCTTCGCGGCCGCGATCTCCTGTTGGCTGCGTTCCTGCGGCGTCAGGTCGGCGTCGTCGGCGGGCGGCGCCGGTGCGGGGGTGGGTGCGGGCGAAGGGGCGGGCTCGGTCGGCGCCTGAGCCGGGAAGACCCGGTTCTGGGCTGCGGGAGCCTGACCACCTGCGGGCGCGGACCCGGTCGGCGCCGGAGCGGCGCCGGTCGGCGCGGGCGTCTGTCCTGGTGTGCCGGTCGCCGGCGGCTGGGTGCCCTGGCCCGGCTGCGGCGCGGGCGCGCTGCCCGGCGCGGGCGCGGCCTGCAACACGGGGCGGATGTAGAGCTTGGCGGTGGTGGCCAGCGAGCGGGCCTGCTGACTGTCGTCGCCGGGCACGGTGATCACCAGATTGTCGCCGTCGATGACGACCTCGGAACCGGAGACGCCGAGGCCGTTGACCCGGTTCTCGATGATGCCCTGGGCCTGCTTCAAGCTGTCCTGGCTCGGCTTGCTGCCATCGGGGGTGCGGGCGGTCAGCGTGACCCGGGTGCCACCCTGCAGGTCGATGCCGAGCTTCGGTGTCGGGGCTTTGTCACCGGTGAAGAACACCAGCGCGTAGATCACGGCCAGTAGCGCGGCATAGACACCGAGCAACCTGAACGGATGCGCCGATCCCTGGGAAGGTGGCACAGTTGGTCATCTCCTAGGCGGAAGTCGAGGTGGAACAGGCGGGCACACGCCGATGACGCCGGATGCCGTGCGGTTCACCGCAGCGGGGCAGCCGGCGCATGAGCGGACGGTCAGTCCTTGGTCAGCCGGGTTTCGGTCTGCTCGGCGGTTTCCTCGGTGGTGGTACCGGGCGCCTCGTCGGCTTCGGTGTCACCGGTCGTCTCATCGGCCTCGTCGTCGACGCGAACCTCGCGGATCGCCTGACGCAGCCAGGTGGTGACGACCTCCTCGGCGATCTCGAGATCGACGGTCGTGTCATCGGCCTCGACCACGGTGCCGTACAGACCCGACGTGGTGATCACCTGGTCGCCGACCTTCAGGCCTTCCTGCATGGCGGCGACCTTCTCGGCCTCCCGCTTCTGGCGGCGGACACCGAGGAACATCGGCACGAGCAGGGCTACCAGCAGCAGCGGAAACAGCAGTTCCATCGTCGAAGTCAGTCCCTAGTCTGTGGGTGGGAATGGACAGGTACTCACACAGTCTGCCAGCTCTGGTCACCGGCACCGCACCCGCACACCCCGGAGGACGTGCGGGCCATCGGCCACCGTAGCGCGCGCGAGCGGGCCCCGCGACAGAAACCGCGGGGCCCGCTCACACGCGGGCCTCAAGCGCTACGGCCGTAGACGTAATCGTCGAGCGGGAAGCTCACCGCTTCCCGGTGCGCGTTGATGGTGCTGGTCGGGCGTAGCAGGGCCGCTTCGCCGTGCTGGTTGAAGTAGTAGCTGCGAGCGGTCGAGCAGCTGCCGCCGTAGAACACCGAATCGTCGAGCTTGCTGGTCACCCGGTCCAGGAACGCGGTGTTGGCGCGCTCGGTGACCTCGAAGGTGGTTTCGCCGCGCCGGAACAGCTCGCCGAACAGCCTGCCCATGTGCTTCATCTGCGCCTCGATGGTGGTGAAGTACGACAGGCCGCTGTAGGAGTAGGGGCTGTTGAGGCTGAGGAAGTTGGGGAACTTGGGCACCGTGATGCCCTCGTAGGCCTGGAACCTGTTGTCGCGCCAGAACTTTCCGAGGCTCACCCCGTCCCGGCCGATGATCTCGATGGCCGGGAAGTTCACATCCCACAGGTTGAACCCGGTGGCCAGGATGAGGGTGTCGATCTCGGTCTTGTGGCCGTCGGCGGTGACGATGCCGTCGGGCTCGATGCGCTCGATCGAGTTCGTCTCCAACCGGACGTGCGGTTGGTTGAACGTCTTGAAGTACTGGTTGGAGAAGGTGGGACGCTTGCAGCCGAAGTCGTAGTCGGGGGTGAGCTGCTCGCGGATCCGCGGATCGCGCACCTGGGCCCGCAGGTGGGCCTTGGCCAGCAGCGCCGCCCCCTTGTTCATGAGTTTGGCCTGCCGGAAGTGCAGCACACCGACGACCATGAGCGCCTCGAGCATGCTGGTATTGACCAACCGCGCGGCCTTCTGCGTCACCGGCGCGGCGGCGAACAGCTTCTGCACCGGCGCCGGAATGGGCGCATCCACCTTGGGCACCACCCAGATCGGGGTGCGCTGGAACACCGTCAGCTCGCGCACCTGCTTGGCCACCTCGGGCACCAGCTGCACGCCGGTGGCGCCGGTGCCGATCACGGCGGCCCTGCGGTCGGTGAGGTCGATGTCGTCGTCCCAGGCGGTGGTGTGCAGGATCGTGCCCTCGAACGAATCGATGCCGGGGAACGGCGGGGTGTAGGGCTGGGACAGGAAACCGGTGGCGGCGAGCAGATAGCGCGCGGTGAGGGTCTGGCCGCCGGCGATGGAGACGATCCACTGCTGGTCTTCCTCGTCCCAGCGGGCGCCGTCGACGGTAGTGCCGAAGCGCATCCGGCGGCGCAGGCCGTACTTGTCGGCGACGTGCTCGGCGTACTTCTTCAGCTCGGCGCCCGGCGCGAACAGCCGCGACCAGTACGGATTCGGTTCGAAAGAATACGAGTAGGTCACCGAGGCGATATCGACGGCCAGGCCCGGGTACCGATTCACATGCCAGGTGCCGCCGAGATCGTCCTCACGTTCCAGGATGACGAAATTGCTCAGGCCGAGCCGGTCGAGCTCGATGCCCGCCCCCATTCCGCCGAAACCCGCACCGACCACGATCGCATCGAACTGAGGCGCCACGTCGAACCTCCTGCATTCTGAACCGACTCTCCGGGAATGACACATCATTCCGTTTGTGACGACAGTATCATCGCAGGTGTGACGAAGCCATCCACGCGGGCCGAACGACGTAAGGCCGAACTGCGCCGAGAGATCATCGACACCGCTTTCGTGTGTTTCGCCGAAAAGGGCTACCACGCGACCGGCATCGCCGATATCGCCGCTCATCTGGGGATCGGGCACGGCACGTTCTACCGGTACTTCAGCAATAAGCGCGACATCATCGACCACGTCATCGACGATCTGGCCGCAAGGATCATCGAGGCGCTCGGCACCGAGAACGCCCCCGACGCGGCCACCAGCCTCGATGAATACCGCGAGCAGATCGACCGCATCGGTACCGCGCTCACCCGCATCCTGGTCGAGGACCGGCGGGTGGCCCAACTGCTGCTGTTCCATGCCACCGGTATCGACGACGAGCTCACCGAACGCCTGTACGGGCTGCTCGACACCGCCGATATGCTCACCGCCGGCTACCTCGAGCACGGTGTGGAGCTCGGTTACCTGCGCGAAGACCTCGATACCGTGAACACCGCGCGAGCCGTGACCGGCATGTTGATGGCCGGGGTGGTGCACGGGCTGCGGGATATGGACGAGGCTGGGATCGCCGCCTTGAACGAGGCGATCCGCCGCTTACTCATCGAGGGCGTCCGTAAACCATGATCCGCCGGCCGGTGCCCGAAAACCGGCCCGAAGCACGGTAATCCGGCCACGGTGCTGTCACAATGACGGCCGTGACTCCCGAGGATGTCGGACGGACGACGTTCGCCTTGACCCCGCCCGGACTTCGCGGCTACCACACCGACGAGGTCGACGCATTCCTCGAGCTCGTCGCCGCCACGCTCGGCGGCAGCGGCGTGCTCACCGCCGACGACCTGCGCCACGTCAGCTTCGGTGCGCCACGCGGCGGCCGGCGCGGCTATCGCGCCGAGCAGGTCGACGAATTCCTGGATCGGGTCCATGCCGAACTCGAGTTCCGCCAGCGCGGCGTGCGGCCGGTGCCCGCGGCGCCGCCCGGCCCGGCGCCGGCGCGACTGCTGACCCCGGCCGATGTGCACCGGATGCGATTCACGCCCGCCCCGTTGGAGCAGCGCGGATATCACGTCGAGGAGGTGGATGCCTTCCTCGATCTGGTGGCGGCGACGCTGGCCCACGACGGGCCGGGCAGTCTGACCGTGGAGGATGTGCGCGCGGTGCGGTTCACGGTGGCGCGCCTCGGGGTGCGCGGCTATCAGCGCGATGAGGTGGACGCGTTCCTGGATCTGGTGGTGACGGCGTTGCAGCAGCCGGCCGCCATGCGCTGAACGCGAGGCCCGGCCCACCGTTCCAACCGCCGCTCGGCTGCCTGCGCCGATACCCGCCGCGCTCCCGGCGCACCGACGGACGCACTGCGGCCGAGTCTGCGCTGCTCATCGTCTGCCACACCAGGCCGCACCCGTCGGCGCGCGTTACTCGAACAAGTCCAGCGTCGGATGTGGTTCGCGCCCACGGACTTCGATCGAACCGAAGACCAGATCCGGCGGCGGAACCAATCCGAGATGCTCCCAGGCCGTCGCCGTCGCGACCCGCCCGCGTGGGGTCCGCGCGATCATGCCCGCGCGCACCAGGAACGGCTCGCACACCTCTTCCACGGTGGCGGCCTCCTCCCCCACCGCGACCGCGAGCGTCGACACACCGACCGGACCGCCGCCGAAGCCACGCACCAGCGCACCCAGCACCGCGCGGTCGAGCCGGTCGAGTCCGAGCACGTCGACGTCGTAGACCTCGAGCGCGGCCGCGGCGATCGGGCGGGTGATGCGGCCGTCGGCGCGCACCTCGGCGTAATCGCGGACCCGGCGCAGCAGCCGGTTGGCGATGCGCGGGGTGCCGCGCGAGCGTCCGGCGATCTCGGCGGCGGCATCGTGATCGATCTCCACGCCGAGAATGCGGGCCGAGCGTTGCAGGATGCCGAGCAGTTCGCTCGGTTCGTAGAAGTCCATATGCCCGGTGAAACCGAAGCGGTCCCGCAGCGGGCCGGTGAGCGCGCCGGAGCGGGTGGTGGCGCCGACCAGCGTGAACGGGGCGATATCCAGCGGGATCGAGGTGGCGCCCGGCCCTTTGCCGACGACGACGTCGACCCGGAAGTCCTCCATCGCCAGGTACAGCATTTCCTCGGCGGGGCGGGCCATGCGGTGGATCTCGTCGATGAACAGCACATCGCCCTCGACCAGATTGCTCAGCATGGCCGCGAGATCGCCCGCGCGTTCGAGGGCGGGGCCGGAGGTGATGCGCAGGGCGGTACCGAGTTCGGCGGCGATGATCATCGCCATGCTGGTCTTGCCCAGGCCCGGTGGGCCGGACAGCAGGATGTGATCGGGCGTGCCGCCGCGCCCGCGCGCCCCGCGCAACACCAGGGCGAGTTGTTCGCGCACCCGCGGCTGGCCGATGAAATCGTCGAGCGATTTCGGGCGCAGGCTGGTCTCGATATCGCCGTCGCCGCTGGAGAAGTGGGCGTCGACCGGTGATCGTTCGTCGTCGTAATCCATACAGGCCTACCGATTCTTGCCCAGCAGGCCGAGCGCGGCCCGCAGGGCGGCGGAGGTGGTGGCGGCCGGATCGTCGGCCAGCACGGAGTCGACGGCGGATTCGGCCTGTTTGAGCGGGAAGCCGAGTCCGGTCAGTGCCTCGACGACCTGATCGCGCACCGGCGTGACGACGGCCGCGGGCGCGCTGCCGGGCGGACCCGACTGCACGGGAACCAGATTCACCTTGTCGCGCAGTTCGACGACCATGCGCTCGGCGCCGCGTTTGCCGATGCCGGGCACCCGGGTGAGCGCGGCGACGTTGCTTTCGGCCAGCGCCTTGCGCAGCGCTTCGGGTTCGAGCACGGCGAGCACGGCCATGGCCAGGCGGGGGCCGACGCCGGAGACGGTTTGCAGCAGGCCGAACAGGTCGCGGGCCTCGGTGTCGGCGAAGCCGTAGAGCGTCATCGAGTCCTCGCGCACGATCATCGCCGTGTACAGCCGGGTCTGTTCGCCGCGGGTGAGTCCGGACAGGGTGGCCGGAGTGGCGTTGAGCCGGTAGCCGACGCCCGCGGCCTCGACCACCACATGGTCGAGCGCGATCTCGACCACCTCGCCGCGTATCGACGCGATCACCGCCGCACCGCCTTTCGTTGTCGCTCCAGCTTCTCGGCGTACCGCTTGCGGGCCTGCTCGGCCTGCGCTTCGGCGCGGGCCATCCGCTCCATCAGCGGTGCACGCCAACAATGACAGATGGCCAGCGCGAGCGCGTCGGCGGCGTCGGCCGGTTTCGGCGCCACCTGGAGACCGAGGATCCGGGTGACCATGGCGGTGACCTGGGCCTTGTCGGCGGCCCCGTTGCCGGTAACGGCGGCCTTGACCTCGCTGGGGGTGTGGAAAGCGACCGGGATGCCGCGCCGGGCGGCCGCCAGCGCGATCACTCCACCCGCTTGCGCCGTCCCCATGGCGGTGCGCACGTTGTGCTGGGCGAACACCCGCTCGATCGCGACCGCGCTGGGGCGGTGGGTGTCCATCCAGTGCTCGGCCGCGTCGGCGACCCGCATCAACCGCAACGCCAGATCCAGGTCGGCAGGGGTGCGGACGACGTCGACGTCGAGGGCGGTGACCTTCCGGCCCACACCGCCTTCGACCATGCTGAGCCCGCACCGTGTGAGCCCGGGGTCGACACCCATCACCCGCACGGAACACCCCTTCGGACACGCGAACAGTTGTTCGAAGTCTAGTGGACGCGCGGTGCGGGCGGTTCCAGCGACACGGCATCGCCGAAGCGGGCCCCGCTTCCCACGTCTGGCCGCAACCGTCCGAGACACGTATGGTTCCCTGCCGCCGCGTTATCGCGAACGCGACAACAGTGAACGGAGTAGTAAGAGCGTGTCCCCCTTGGCGAAGATCGCCGGAATCATCGCGGCGGGTGTGATCGGCCTGGTCCCGGCCGCCGCACCCGCCCTCGCCCAGCAGTCGCCCGAACCTCGGCAACCCCAATACGCGCCGACCATGCTCGTGCTCGACGCGTCGGGATCGATGCTCGCGGCCGACCCGGGTGGCGGCACCAAGATGGACGCCGCGAAAACCGCTGTGCGGACCTTCGTCGCCACCGCGCCCGAGGCGTCCGAGGTCGGGCTCACCGTGTACGGCACCGAGACCGGCAATTCCGAGGCGGAGAAGGCCGCGGGCTGCCGCGATGTCCGGGTCCTTCGACCCGCCGAGACCATCGACAAGCCGGCGCTGACGTCCGCGGTCGATCAGATCGTTCCGCGCGGCTACACCCCGATCGGGCACTCGCTGCGCACCGCGAACGACGCGCTGCCCGCGAGCGGGCCGAAATCCATCGTGCTGGTCTCCGACGGCCTGGACACGTGCACACCGCCCGATCCGTGCGAGGTCGCGCGCGAACTCGAGGCCAAGGGCACCGATCTCGTCGTGCACGCGATCGGTTTCGGGGTCGACGACCCCTCGCGCGCGCAGCTGACCTGCATCGCGCAGCGCACCGGCGGCACCTACACCGACGCCGTCGACGGCAAGTCGCTCGAACAGGCACTGCCGCGCGTGACTGCGGCGGCGCTGCGCAACTACGCCGCGATCGGCACACCGATCACGGGCACCGCCGACTACCGGAGCGCGCCGATCGCCGGGCCGGGCCAGTATCTCGATGTGATCGGCCACCGGCAGCCGCGCTACTACGCGGTGGATGTGCCGGAGGGCGCCACCGCGTACTTCACCGGGACTGTCTCGTTCCCACGCCGAGACGGCGACTGGTCGTCGGTCAACCGGCTCGACCTGAAGGTCTTCGGCGCCGACGGATCCGATTGCGGCGTCACGGAAAAGGAGCTGACCGGCAGCGCCGACGATGGCGTCGCGCTCACCGTCAGCACGGTCTGGGAAGGTGCGGCCGACACCGGCTCGGGTAATGCGGCGTGCAGCGGCGGCGGTCGCTACTACTTCACCCTCGAGTGGGGTGCGGTCTCCGAGGGATCCCCTGCCCAACTGCCGCTGGAGATTTCGATCGGCGTCGAATCGGCGGTGTCCGACCCGGGGGCGCCTGCGGTGTCGGAGCCGGTCGAGTTCACCGCGCCGACCGGGCCGGTGGTCCCGGTCGTCGGTGGCGGCTCGTTCAATGTGGCGGCGACGCTGCCTTCGTCCGGTCGATTCACCGATACGGTGCAGCGCGGCGAGTTCGTCTTCTACCGGGTGAAACTCGACTGGGGCCAGGGGCTGGCCTACCGGGTGCGCTTCGGTGAGACCCCGGGACGCGGCAGCGAGCACACCTCCAACGTCGAGACCGCGCTCTATTCGCCGTATCGCGCCGAAATCGATTCCGACACCGGCGCCTACACCGGGTCGGAGCAGGTGTTGCCCTCCGGTAAGCAGTTGGCGACCGTGCCCATTCGCTACGCGAACCGCGAGGAGGGCGGCGAGCTCGTCACCCAATCGGTGGCCGGCTGGTACTACATCGCGGTCAAGGCCGGGCAGACGGTGAACCCCGACAAGCGCGCCGCCGCGGTGCCGGTCGAGCTCGAGCTGACCGTCACCGGCGAGCCCGAACCCGGCCCGCAGTATCGCAGCGGGAGCGGCGAGACGTTCGGGAAGGAAGGCAAGTCGGCCCGGGCCACCGATCAGGATCGGGTGAGCGCGGGCGCCGATTCCGGCGATGACGGCGTGCCCGCGGTGGTGTGGGTCGCGGCGGCGCTGGGTGTCTGCGTCGTTGCCGCCGTGGTCGTGCTCATCGTGCTGCTGCGGCGTCGCGGAACGCGCTGATCCGAGGCCGAGGTGCCGCGCGGCCTTGTCCCGCACCGCGGTAACTCGGCCACTACCCGGGGTGCCCAGCGTGTCGTCCCTATCCGGAGATGAGGCCGACACGCTGGGCCAGCCACGGCAGCTCCCTGGCCAGCCCGGTCGACCACACTCGCCAATCGTGGCCGCCGGGCAGCTCCAGGTAGCCGACGGCCATCCCGGCATCGCGGGCATCCTGATACGCCTGTCGCGATCCGCGCAGGGTGTCGTTGTCGTCGCTGCCCACCACGAAGAGCCCGGCACTGCCGGGGTAGCGTCGTCCGGCCAGCAGGTCGTGCGGGTTGGCGCGGGCGTAGGCGGCGGTGTCGCCGTCGAAGACGGCGAGGGTGTGCGCGCGGTCGGTGAGGTTCAGCTCGGCCTCCGCGGACATGGCCAGGAAGGTCGGGTAGACCTGCGGGTACCCCGCGGCCAGCTGGAGCGCGCAGGTTCCGCCATAGGACAGGCCGCCGACCGCCCAGGCCTGCGGATCCGGATCGACGGACAGGTGCCCGCGGATCCAGTCCGGGACGTCGGTGGCCAGGTAGGTGGCCACCTGGGCGTGCGGGCCGTCGGCGCACAGCGGATCGTTCCAGGTGCTGCCCGTGCCGTCGGCGACGACGACGATCGGCGCCAGCCCCTGATGGGCGCGGGCGAACGCGTCCATGGTGGCGGGCAGCTCGCCGCTGGTGGCCCAGTCGCGCGGGCTGCCCGGCTGCCCGGCGAGCAATACCAGCACCGGCAATTGCGGCCGCGGATCGGCGAAATAGGCGGGCGGCAGGTAGATTTCGGCCGGGCGGGCGTGGAATCCGGAGGCGGTCCCCGGGATCGGTGCGCGCGTCAGGCGGCCCGCCGAGGGCAGGTCGGCCGGTGCGGTCCAGCCGGTGTCCACGGGGTCGATGTCTGGGCGCAGCCGCTTCGCCGCGGGGAGCTCACCGAACGGAACCTCGTTCAGTCGCTGGATACCGAGCGCCGCGCCGACCGTCGGGTAGGCGTCGTAGACCAGGTTGATCTGGTTCGCACACGCCGCGAGCACCACGGCCGAGGTGAGCGCGATGGCCACCGCTCGGCCGGCCCGACGCCACCGCAGGATCTGTACCGCACCGAGCATCAGCGCGAAGATCGCGAGGCCGATGCTCGCATACACCGTCGGCCCGAGCGAGTCGGGAATCAACCGCCATACCGCTTGCACCAGGTACGCCCCGGCCGCGGTGATGGCCACCGCGGCCAGCGCGAACCACGCCACCGTGCGCGGGGCCGGGGCCCGGCGGCCCGCCAGTAGCCAGACGAGCGCCGCCAGCGCCGCCACCGACAGCACCATCGGCAGCGGCCCTGACAGCAACGACCAACCGGGCACGTCGGCCAGAGTAGGCATCCGAGCCGTCGATCAGGTATGGCGCCCGTCGCATTCACCCGGTTTCATCAGGCATTTCTCAGCTCATGCGGAGGCCTGCGGCCGGTTCGGCGCTCACTTGCCCGGGTATTTGTAGAAGCCCTCCCCGGTGGCCACGCCGAGCTTGCCCTTGTCGATGTAGTTCTCCTTCAGGAACGCCGCGAAACGCTGGGCGGCCTCGTCGCCGTGCACCGAGATGTTGTACGGGGTGGTCAGGCCGATGATGTCGAAGATCTGGAACGGTCCCATCGGCGCGCCGGTGGCGATCTTCCACGTCTTGTCGACGGTCTCCGGTTCGGCGTACCCATCGGCGACCAGTTCGCCCGCCGCGTTCAGGAACGGCACCAGCAGCGAGTTCAGGACGTAGCCGGCCTTCTCCTTGTGTAGCTCGATCGGCACCATGCCGATGTCCTTCGCGAACTGCACGACCGTGCGGAACACCTCGGGATCGGTGTCGGCGGTGCCCATCACCTCGGCGGTGTTGAACGCCCACACCCGGTTGGCGAAGTGCAGGGCCAGGAAGCGGTCCGGGCGGCCGGTGGCGTCCTTCATGTCGCTGGGCAGCAACGTGGAGGAGTTGGTGGCGAAGATCGTCTCGGGTGGGGCCAGCTTGCCCAGCTCGGTGTAGGTGTCGGTTTTGATCTTCAGCACCTCGGGGATCGCCTCGATGATCAGATCGGCTTCCCGCGCGGCGTCGGCGAGGTCGGCGGTGAGCCGGATCCGTGAGCGCGCAGCCTCGGCCTTGCCGTCGGCCGCGCCGGCAACCTCGGCGCGGTAGGTCTGCACCAAATCGTCGAACCGGGCGGCCGCCTTCTCCAGCGCGGCGTCGTCGATGTCGTAGGCGATGACGTCGAAGCCGCTGTAGGCGGTCTGAAATGCGATCTGCGAACCCAGCACGCCCGTGCCGAGCACGGTGACCTTACCGATGGTCGCGGTCATAGCCCTGCCTTTCCCTGACGGATCCGCCGGGCCCGGGGCGGGTGCCGGCGATGAGGTCCCGAACGAAAAAGCCGATCCTCCAGCACGCTACTAGTCGGGTCCGGCGTCGTCGACCGGCCACCAACGAGCGTGGGCAGTCAGGCCACGCGGCCCGCCGTAGCCTCGTCGAACACCTCCGCCAGCAGCGCCGCGAGCCGCCGCAGGGCAACGCCGGGGCGCTCGCGGCGCCAGATCAGCGCCAGACGCGATTTCTCGTCGAGCCCGTCGACCGGCAGATAGCGCAAGTCGGTGCGCCGATTGCGTTGCGCCGTCGGCACGCAGACCAACATCGCGTGCCGCCCGCCCGCCGCGACGGCGAGCCCCTCCTGAATCGTGGTGACCTCGACGCTGGAGGACACTGCCCGGCCCAGCGGAGTGAAGCGCGGTGTGTGCACGTGATGCCAGTAGTCGGGCGCGCCGCCCGCGATGGCGACCAGATCGGTGTCCGCGAGATCTTCCGCGTCGATCCGTTCTCGTCGAGCCAGCGGATGCTCGAGGCCGACGGCCAGCACCCGGGGCTCCGGCGCGAAGGCGTAACCGACAGCAAGATCGGGTTCCCGTACCGGCAGGAGAACCACCGCGGCGTCGACCTCATGAGCCCGCAGGGCCCCGAACGGGTCACCGAGTGGCAGTTCACGCACGGTCGGTCGCACGTCCGGATACTCTGCGGCGAAACGAGCGAACGCACTGGTCACCGACTCGTACGCGGTGCCCTGGAAGCCGATCAGCAGTCGTCGGTCTTCGTCGGCACTGGCACGCGCCCGCTGCTGCTCGACGCTGTCGTGCAGCGCGCGGTAGCGCGACCCCACCGACTCCACGAACTCGCGCCCGGCCTCGGTCAGCACCACCCGGCGACTGGTCCGCTCGACCAGCCGCGCCCCGATATTGCGTTCGAGTGCCGCCACCAGCTGACTGACACGGCCCTGCGAGACCCGCATGCGGTCGGCGGTGCGACCGAAATGCAGTTCCTCCGCGAGCACCAGCAGCGTCTCGATCCCGCGAAGGGGCAGCTCCGGCATGACCATTCCTTTCCGGCGTCCGCCGAACCCGCGGCGATGAACTCAGCTCATCGAACGATGAGCTGATCGTCGTTGTTCCATCCGCCGGCGCCTCGTTGACTGGATCGCATGTCCATCGCACACCGAAACCCCGCCGCGCCAAGAGATTCCGCGCGAGTCCCCGGCGGTCTTCCCGCTGTCGCCGTCCTCGCGCTGTCCACCTTCGTTGTGGTCACCTCCGAGATGCTGCCGGTCGGCGTGCTGACCCCGATGTCGCAGGGCGTCGGCATCTCGACGGGCAGCACCGGCTTCAGCCTCGCCATCACCGGCATCGTCACCGCCATCACCGCACCGCTGGTCGTGCGGTTCATCGCCGCGACCGATCGGCGGCTCGTACTCGCGGCCGCGACAGCGGTTCTCGCGGTGGGCAACCTCACGACCGCGCTGGCCCATGGCTTCGCGGTGCTGGCGGCCGGGCGCGTGATCGTCGGCATCGGGATGGGCGCGGTGTGGGCGCTGGCATCGGCGGTGGCACCCAGGCTGGTACGGCCGCGGCACGCCGCGGCCGCGGTCTCCACGGTCGTCGGCGGTGTCGCGGCGGCGTCGGTGCTCGGTGTGCCGGTGGGTACGTTCGTCGGCGAGCTGGCCGGGTGGCGTAGCGCTTTCGCGGTTCTCGCGGCGGTGGCTCTGCTGTTGGGCATCGCGCTGGTCGTCGTCCTTCCGGCGTTGCCGAGGCCGGCCGATGCCGGCGCAGCGGCGGGTGAGCGGGCTCGGTTGTGGCGGGTGCCCGCGGTCCGCACCGGGCTGGCCGCCATCGTCTTCATCGTCACTGCCCATTTCACCGCCTTCACCTATGTGCGCCCCGCGCTCGAGCAGCTCGCCGGGCTCGACGCCTCGGCGGTGTCGACGCTGCTGTTGCTCTACGGCCTGTGCGGATTGATCGGGAATTTCGCCGCGGGTGCGGCCGCCGCCCGCCGGGTCCGGGCCACTCTGCTCGTCCTCGTCGCCGGTGTCGGCATCGCTCTTGTCGTGCTCGTGCTGGCCGAAGGCAGCGCGGGAGCCGTGGTGGCCCTGATGGTGTGGGGGTTCGCGTACGGCGGCCTCTCGGTCTGCGGTCAGCTCTGGATGAATCAGGCCGTCCCGCAGCGCCGCGAGCAGGTGACCGGCCTGTATGTCGGGGTGTTCACCGGTTCCATCGCGCTCGGCGCCTTCGCAGGCGGTCTCGTCGTCGACGCCGCCGGCCTGCCGCCGCTGCTGTGGGGCGCCGTCGCGACGGCGGCGGGCGCGCTGTCGATCGTGGCGCTGGGGCGTTCGCCGCGGCAGTGAACGCGGGCGACGTCGCGTCAGCTCGGCGCGTGGGCCAGGAAGGCGGCGTAGGCGTGTTCGTCGAAGAGCACGAACCGCGCCTCGCGCACCGCGGTGTCGGCGGCGGTGACCGTGGCGACGGCGATGCGAGCGCCGTCGTCGATCGGCCAGCCGTAGATGCCGGTCGAGATCGCCGGAAAGGCGACGGTGCGAGCGCCGAGTTCGTCGGCGATCCGAAGCGATGCGCGGTAACAGGAGGCCAGCAGGTCCGAACGGTCCTGTCCGGCCGACCAGACCGGGCCGACGGTGTGGATGACCCAGCGGGCCGGGAGGTTTCCGGCGGTGGTCGCCACCGCCTGACCGGTCGGCAACCCCTCGCCGTAACGCGACGCGCGAAGTTCCCGGCATTCGGCCAGGATGGCCGGGCCGCCGCGCCGATGGATGGCACCATCGACTCCCCCACCACCCAGCAGCGACGAGTTCGCGGCGTTCACCACCGCGTCGACGTCCTGTTCGGTGATGTCACCGCGCACGAACCGCACCTCGACCATGCCTCGATTCTCACCGGCAGACCGTGGCCCCGCCACCGTGTTCGGGTGGTACCGCCGACATCGCGACGCACATCGTTGGCAAACCGATGCCCGCACCCCTGGCGAATGTCGCGCACACACGACCTCGGCGCTTCTACCATCCGAGGATGAGCATTGGCGCCAAGGCCGTCCTCGAGGGCGGCCCACAGGACCTGCCCGACCGTATCGTGCCGATCACTCCGCCGGGATTCGAGCTGAAGATCCCGTTCAAGGGCGGCTACGAACACTTCAAAACCACCGGACGCGAGCAGGACACGCCCGAGGGGCGACTGCCGGTCTACGCCTGGAGCGATCGCACCGAAATCGCGGAGTGATCCTGCGGCAACTGTTCGGGCGGCGGCACTGACCGGGTCACCGCCCCCCTACCCCGCTGGGCCATGCGATCCGCCCATGGACAAATACGTAACCAACTGGTTACACTTCCCGAATGGACGACGTGGCGAGCGCGATCGCCGATCCGGTTCGCCGGGAAATCCTGGAGATGTTGCGCGAGACCCGGCTCACCGCCGGTGAGATCGCCGGGCACTTCCCCATCAGCAGACCGGCCATCAGCAGACATCTGCGCGTTTTGCGCGGCAGTGGCCTGGTCCACGACGAACTCGTCGGCAGGCAGCGCTACTACCGGCTCGACACCGCGCCGCTCGAAGCCCTCACCCGCTGGCTGGCCGCGTTCGCCGAACCCGCCCCGTGGGAACGCCGCCTCGACGCACTCGATACCGAGGTCTACCGGACCAGGCGGGAACGCCGGACCGCGGACCGCGCGACCACCACCGACCACCCCACGACAAAGGAGAACACCGCATGACCCCCAGCCCCACCGGCCGGCTCTTTCCCGCGCAGACCGGCCGCGACCTGGTGCTGACCCGCACCTACCGCGCACCGATCGAGGACGTGTGGGCCAGCATCACCGAATCCGATCGCACCGCGCGCTGGTTCGGCCCCTGGGAGGGCGAAGCCGGCACCGGAAAGACCATCAAGGTGCAGATGGCGTTCGAGGACGACCAGCCCTGGATGGACATGCGCATCGATACCTGCGAACCGCCCCGCCACCTGGGAGTATCCGCCGAGGACGAGGCCGGGTCCTGGTTCCTCGATATCGAGCTCACCGAGTCCGGCGGCACCACCGAACTGCGGTTCACCCATCATCTGCGCAGCGATGACGAGGTCGCACAGGCCCCGCAGGTCGGTCCCGGCTGGGAGTTCTACCTGGACATGCTCGGGGCGGCCCGCGCGAACACCGACCGCCCCGATTTCGACGATTACTACCCGGCGATGAAGCCGTACTACGAGCAGCAGATCGGCTGAGCCGATTCAGCTGCTCACCCCAACGACACGCCCCACGGTCGAGGCATCGGGGACGAGGTCGAGCATGGCGCGGGCGACGTCGGCGCGCGGGATGCTCAGCCCGGCCGGGCCGCCGTCGACGATCCGCCGGATGCGGCCGGTGCCCGGGGCGTTGGTGAGCCCCGACGGGCGCACCGAGGTCCAGTCCAGACCGCTGCCTGCCAGGATCGCCTCCATCCGCTCGAGATCGGCGTACAGCTCCTTCAACAGCGCACGCAGCGGCACCGAGGCGATTCGCACTCGCAGTGGCTGACCGGTGCCGGAATGGTTGAGCGTGCCCGCGGACACCACGACCAGGCGTCGCACCCCCACCTCGCGCATGGCGCCGACCACCGCGGCGGCCGAGGTCGAGGCCGGGCGCAGCGGATCGCGGCGGCCGTTCGCGCCGATTCCCGACAGCACCGCATCCGCGCCGGCCACGGCGTCGGTGATCGATTCCGCCGCCAGCGCATTGCCCCGCACCACCCGCAGCCGATCGTGGGGCTCGTGCGGCAATCGGTCGGGATTGCGCACCACCGCCGTCACCTCATGACCGTCCGCCACCGCCTGCGTCACGAGGTGGCGCCCCACCCCGCCGGTCGCGCCGAGAACCGTGATCCGCATGAGCGTCTCCTGCCTGATCGATACTCCAATAACTTCTGATTTCAGAATAGTTTGAGTATCCAAACATTGCTAGAGTGGTGCCATGCCCGACGCCCCGCCCTTCGCCGACGATCCGGCCGCGCCGGGCCGCAGACTCTCGGCCCAGGAACTCGACGCACTCAGTCACGTTCCGCTGATCTCGGCCTCCTTTCGGCGTGCGCACAGCGATATGCCGGAGGCCCTTCGAGCCACGTTCCAGACCCACGGGCTGGGACCGCGACACGGCGCGATCCTGACGCAGCTGATGGCCGGCGAACCGGCGAGCGTCACCGATCTGGCCCGGCGCCTCGGGGTATCGCTATCGACAGCCAGCCAGCTCGTCGGCGACCTCGCCCGGGCCGATCTGGTGCTGCGCGAGGAGGATCCGCGCAACCGGCGACGCACGCTGGTATCGATCGCCGGTGCGATCCGGCCGATCTTCGAGCAGTTCCTCGCGGTGCGCTCGGCGGCACTGTTGCGCGCCATCGCACGACTGGAGCCCACCGATCGGCAGGCGTTCCTGGCCGGATTGGCCGCATGGGCGCAGGAGGAACAGAAGGTCACCGCACCGGCCGCGACCACCGATCGGCGGACGACGGCCGAGTGAGAACGCGCGGGTGGACCCATGGATACCGAAAGCCCCCGCAACACCGTTGCGGGGGCTTCGGAAACTCTCGTCGCCGGTTCGGCGAGCTGCCGGGCTAGTCCTCCAGTTCGGCGAGCACCTCGTCGGAGACGTCGACGTTGGTGTAGACGTTCTGCACGTCGTCGCTGTCTTCGAGGGCGTCGACCAGTTTGAAGACCTTGCGGGCGCCGTCGGCGTCGACCGCGACACTGACCGAGGGCTGGAAGCCGGACTCGGCGGAGTCGTAGTCGATGCCCGCGGCCTGTAGCGCCGAACGCACTGCGATCAGGTTGCCGGGCTCGCTGATGATCTCGAAGGATTCACCGAGGTCGTTGACCTCTTCGGCGCCGGCATCCAGCACCGCCATCAGCACGTCGTCCTCGGTGAGGCCGTTCTTTTCCAGGGTGACGATGCCCTTGCGGTGGAACAGGTACGACACCGATCCCGGATCGGCCATATTGCCGCCGTTGCGGGTCATCGCGACACGCACCTCACCGGCGGCGCGGTTGCGGTTGTCGGTGAGGCATTCGATCAGTACCGCCACGCCGTTGGGGCCGTAGCCCTCGTACATGATGGTCTGCCAGTCCGCGCCGCCGGCTTCCTCGCCGCCGCCGCGCTTGCGGGCGCGCTCGATGTTGTCGTTGGGAACCGACGACTTCTTCGCCTTCTGGATGGCGTCGTACAGGGTCGGGTTGCCATCCGGGTCACCGCCACCCGTCCGGGCCGCCACCTCGATGTTCTTGATCAACTTGGCGAAGAGCTTGCCGCGCTTCGCGTCGATCGCCGCCTTCTTGTGCTTGGTGGTGGCCCATTTGGAGTGGCCGCTCATTCCCCTACTTCCTTCAGGTCGATGGCACGTGTGGTCGTCTACGGTACCGGCACGGCCGGTCGGACAACTTCCCCAGCCTACTCGGCGGGTCCGCAGGACCGGACGGGACGGCCCCCTGATCACGCAGTGCCGATACGCCCGACCGGCGGGGCCGCGGGCGACCGGGTCAGGCGTTGCGGACCAGGTCGACGAACATGCGGTGCACCCGCAGATCCCCGGTGACCTCCGGGTGGAACGAGGTCGCGAGCACGTTGCGCTGGCGCACGGCGACGATCTTGCCCGCAGCCGGCCCGCTCGGCACCCGGGCCAGCACCTCGACGCCGTCACCGACCCGCTCGACCCACGGCGCCCGGATGAACACCGCGCGCACCGGGCCATCGTCGAGGCCGGCGAATTCCAGATCGGTTTCGAAGGAATCGACCTGGCGTCCGAAGGCATTGCGCCGCACCGTCATATCGATGCCGGACAGGTGCTCGGCATCGGGCCTGGTGTCGAGCACCTCATCGGCGAGCAGGATCATGCCCGCGCACGACCCGAAGGCGGGCAGGCCATCGCGCAGCCGGGCGCGCAGCGGTTCCCGCAGGTCGAACACCTGGAGCAACTTGCTGATCGCGGTGGATTCACCACCGGGCAGCACCAGCCCGTCCACGGCGGCCAGCTCCTCGACCCGGCGCACCAGCGTCGGCCGCGCGCCGCAGCGCTGCAGCGCCGTCACGTGTTCGCGCACATCGCCTTGCAACGCGAGAACACCGATGGCCGGCTGCGCGCTCTCGCTCGCGGAGGTCTGCGCCGCGGGTGCGGCGACCGCTGAAAGGTTCACTCCGCACAGCTTACGAGGCACCGGGGTGTGGGCCTGCTCACGGTCGCCGTCAACATTGTGTCAAGCCGTGCCGGTGATCCTCACGTCCGGATCGACACTCACTGACATGACAACTGTGTTGCCGTCGCCGGAGCCGGTACGGCGTGCGAACCCACCCGTGGCGCGCGGACTCACCGTCTCGACCGGTGTGTCCGGCCTCGCGCTGGATGCCATGGCATCGGTCTCCTACGGCCCCGAGGCCATCGTGCTGGTGCTGGCCGCCGCGGGGGCGGCCGGTCTCGGCATGACGCCGCCGGTCACCTTGGCGATCACGGCACTGCTCGCGGTCCTCATCGCCTCCTATCGGCAGGTCATCGCGGTATTCCCGAATGGCGGCGGCGCCTACGCGGTGGCCAAGGCGCAGCTCGGTGACCGAGCGGCACTGGTGGCGGCGGCCTCGCTGATCGTGGACTACGTGCTGAATGTCGCGGTGTCCATCGCGGCCGGGGTGGCCGCGCTGACGTCGGCGTTTCCGGCGCTGCACGGCTACACGGTATGGCTGTGTCTTGCCGTCCTGATCGGCATCACCGCGGTGAATCTGCTCGGCATCACGCACAGCGCACGAGCGTTCATGCTCCCGACGATCGTGTTCGTGGCCGGTATCGGCACCGTGATCGTCGCGGGCCTGCTGCGTTCGGAGCCGGCGACCCTCAGCACCGGCGCGGCCGCGGTGACGGATATGCAGGCGGTCGGGGTTCTGTTGCTGCTCAAGGCCTTTTCCAGCGGATGCGCCGCGTTGACGGGTGTGGAGGCGATCGCGAACGCGGTGCCGGATTTCCGCGCGCCCGGTGTCCGGCGAGCTCAACGCGCTGAGGTCGCCTTGGGTGCCCTGCTCGGCACGATGCTGATCGGGCTCGCGCTGCTGATCGAGAAGTTCCATGTGCATCCCGTCGCGGGCACCACCGTGCTGTCGCAGCTGACCGAGGCGGCACTGGGCCACGGAATCGGCTACTACATCGTGCAATTCGCTACCGTCGTGCTGCTGGCGCTGGCGGCGAACACCTCCTATGGCGGGCTGCCGACATTGACTCGGCTGCTCGCCGACGACAACTGCCTGCCGCACCGGTTCGCGGTCAGTTCGCCGCGCCGGGTGTACCGCTACGGTGTGCTCACCCTCGGCTTCTGCGCGGCGGTGCTGTTGATCGGTTCGGGTGGGAACATGAACGCGCTGGTGCCGCTGTTCGCGATCGGGGTGTTCGTCGGCTTCACTCTCGCCCAGGCGGGGCTGCTGCGCCACTGGTGGACCAACCGGCAGGCGCGGCGGCGACGACTGCTGTTGACGCTCAACGGCTTCGGTGCCGCGACCACCGCGACGGCGGCCGCGGTGACGACGGCGATGAAATTCCGGGAGGGCGCCTGGCTGATCATCGTCGTGCTGGCCGCGCTGGTGTTCGGCATGCGGCGGGTGCGACGCGCGTACCAGCTCATCGGCACCCATCGCAGCGCCGACCTCGTGCCCCCGCCCCCGCAGCCACGCGAGGCCGTCGTCGTCGTACCCGTGGCCGATGTTTCGAGCCTCACCTGGGAGGCCCTGTCGGCGGCGCTGTCACTGGGGAGTGACATCGTGGCGGTGCACGTCTGCCTGGACGCCGAACGGGCCGGGGAATTCACCGCCGCGTGGGAGAGCTGGCATCCGGAGGTGCCGCTGGTCCTGCTCCCCGGCGATGACGGCACCGTCGGCGGTCCGGTCGCACGGTACCTGCGCGCACAGTTCCCGGATCGGCGCAAGATCGTGGTCGTCGCCGAGGTCGATCCACCCACCGGCTGGGGGCGGGTGCTACCCAGCCATCGCAGCGACGAACTCGAACGCACGCTGCGGCGGATGAGCGACGCCCTCCTCTGCCACCTCCGCGTCCAGCCGGTCCGGCAGCCCGCGCGTCGTCGCTACTTGTCGCGCCGGGTGCGGATCAGGCCTTCCTGAACCACCGAGGCGACCAATTCGCCCGCGCGGTTGAAGATCTTGCCGCTGGTGAGCGCGCGGCCGAAGCCGGCCGACGGGGAGGACTGGTCGTAGAGCAGCCAGTCGTCGGCGCGGAACGGGCGAAGGAACCACATGGCGTGATCGAGCGAGGCGTCCTGGGTGGGCTCGTCGGGGTGGGTGACCTTCGACGATCCCAGCAGGGTCATATCGCTCATGTAGGCGAGGGTGCACACGTGGAACAGCGGGTCGTCGGGCAGCGGGTGCCGGTAGCGGAACCACACCTGCTGCGGGGACACCACACCGGGCCGCTGGGTGACCGATTCCTGCGGCACCGGGCGGATATCCCAGTGCTCCCATTCCCGCATGGCCCACAGCCGTTCGGGGCTCATGGTGGTCTTGGCGTCGGGCAGTTCCTCTGGCGGCTGCACCGTCGGCATCTCGTCCTGGTGGGCCGGGCCGTCGTCGCCGACGTGGAACGAGGCCGACATGGTGAAGATGGCGGCGCCGTCCTGCACGCCGGTCACCCGCCGGGTGCAGAAGGAGCGTCCGTCACGAATGCGCTCGACCAGATAGACCGTGGGCTGGTCGGGGTTGCCCGGACGCAGGAAATAGCCGTGCAGCGAATGCACCTGGAACCGCGGATCCACCGTGCGCACCGCCGAGACCAGCGCCTGGCCGGCGACCTGACCGCCGAAGGTCCGCTGCAACTGGGTCTTGGGTGAGGCTCCACGGAAGATGTCCCGCTCGAGCCGCTCGATCTCCAGCGCTTCTTCGATGGTCGCCAACTTCTCCGCCTCTCCGTGCCACTGGCCGGTCGTCCGAGTACTGCACAACCGCGCGGGTTATCGGACGGCAACTACGGACCGGCCGGGACCCGACGGGACTCTTATGTTCGCACGCAGGCGGCCCGGGAACCGGCAGGGGGCCGCGCGAGCGGCAACCCGGATGACGGCGGTCACACCGGGCCACGATCCCGCAACACACCACCGCTCGGCGTCGTCGCCCGCCTCACACGCAGGCGGGTGACTGTTCGCCGAGCATCGACAGCATCGTGCAGGCCCAGATCAACTGCACCTTCCACTCGCCGTCCTCGAGCACGAACGGTATCTCGACGGGGCTGGTCTGGCCGGTGAGAGTGATGTTGGCGTTCGCGTAGAAGGCGTCGCCGAAGCGCTTCGGATTCACCCCGATGATGCGCAGCTTCGCCCCGGTCTCGTGCACCGTCCGCGCCAGCCGGTACGGCAGCTCGGGATCGGCTCGAGCGCCCTCGACGAACGCGAGCTTGTGCTCGTTGCGGACCGGATGGGTCCACGCCCACATCCGCGCCATCGGGTCGAGTCCGGTGGTCAGCTGGTCGTCGAGTGCTTCGGCGCTCGGCGGCGGCGGATCACTGTCGGCGCCGGCCGGGCCGCCCGGTCCGAATGTCAATGCCAGACTTGCGAAGACGAGAAGGCCTGCCCTGCGAAGCGTCATTCGCGCATACCTCCTGCGTCATGAAATCGGCGCAACCCGTTGGCCGAGACTCGGAAACTAGCACGAGAGCAACGGATTCAGCAGTGCGTCCGGCCGACGCGGATCGTGGTGGGTTCGAGCGCGCGGGGTCCACGAGCGCGCCGACAGTCCGCAATGCGGCGAAGCGGGCGCACTGACGTGACACCCGCTCCGACAAGCCCTCGACGCCCTACCACGGGCGCCGCCTCACCAACCGCGCTCGGCCAGCCGGTGCGGCTGCGCGATCTCCTCGACATTGATGCCGTGGTCCAAGATTGGCAGGACGGGTGCCACCAGGATGACGATTCCCGTGCAGGTTTGCATGTGCTCCAGCGTACCGGCGACGTCGTCAACCGACTCAGCTCGCATCAAGTTCCCGACACGCTATCGGCACCATGCTCGGCGTCACCAAGGGCAATCTGTCGAGCCACCTGGTCCTGCTCGCGGGGCACGGGCTGATCCACGTCGACAATCAGGGAGCGGGACGAGGAAGCAAGCCATAGGCATCGATAACGCCGGGTGGGCGCAGAGCGCTCGCTACGGGGATCGAGGTGCTGCGGAAGCTGCTCGGCCAGGCCGGGTCGTCCATGGTGGACTCGGCATCAGGAGCGACGCCATCGGCCGCGACGCCCTACGGCGGCTGCGCAATGCTGGCGATCCTGCCTGGCGCATCCATCGCACGTGCGCGCGGCTGCAGATCATGCGTGAGCAGGGGCTGCCGGAGGCTATCGCTCTGGACGTGCTCGGCCTGGACGCAGGGAGCGGACCGGACTGGGTGATGCGCGCGCAGCAGAGCCCGGAGCTCGTCGCGGCGGCACGGACCGTCCTTAACGAGGACCGCCGCTGATCGTGCCTCTACGGGGTTCGCCGTGGCAGCACGCACGTCGGACGAGGTGAAGTCACTGGCGGCTCGGGCGATCTCAGAGGGCGCTGAGCCGTCCGGAGACGGCTGTTCGTCGGGGCCGGGTATCGTGGCTGCCCGCCGATCAGCTCTCTGCCCGACCAAGCACCCGCTCGACGAACTGCTCGACGTCGAAGCGGAACCAAACCGGGCCGTGGGCCTGGGCGCACGGCGGCTGGCCGGTGCAGGTCGGGTGGGCCTTCAGCTCGACCCACCTGCGGAAGCTCTCGTGGTGCCGCTCGCCGACAGCGGCGAGGACCTCGGCCTCGGCCGAAGCCGAGGGCGCAGGCGGGCACGGGAAGCGGCGCTTCCTCAGTCACGGTTCGAGACCTCTCGTCGTCGTCCCCCGGTCGCATCCATCAGGCGGCCTACGTTCGATCTTGCGTCGAGACATGGTTAACGCAGTCTTCCCACGTGGTGGCTCCCCCTACGAACCGGGGTTGACCACGACGCGCGTTGCGATCTGCTGCTGGACCTGCGTGTAGACGTCCACCCCGAGCGTCGGCGCTACCCAGAGTGACAGCACCACGGCAAAGTCCACGCGTTCGCCGTTCAAACCGCCGGCTTGCTCCTTGCAGTGAACCGTCAGGTCGATGGTGTCGCCTGCACCGAAACCGATTGAGCGGTTGACCTCCCACACTGCGTGCTGGAGCGTGCCTCGCTTCGAACGCTCGCTGTTCACGTCGAGCGCCGTACCGAGGTCTGTGAAGCCGGTCGGCTTGGAGAAGTCGAGCGCGGCGCGTCGGTACTGGCGATGCCGCCAGTTCACCGGAGAGAGCCAGGCGAGGGTAGCCGTTACCCGCTTCAAGCCAGTCTGCTGCAAACCGTTCGGCAAGGGAAGAGACAAGCTGACCTGCTCGTCCGCGCCGACGTTGCCGACGTAGAGGATGCTCGCCTCGTGTGGTTCACAGCCGTTTGCGAGCGTCCGAGCGGGAGCGCCGTAACCATGGGCGTAGGGGCGCACGGCGTCATGGGCGCGAAGCCCATCTGGCAGTCGGACCGAATGGGCGACGAACGCCTTGGTCGCCACGGCCAGCTCAGACCTCGTCAACGGTCGATCTGCGAGGCGAAGAATCGAATCGACGGCCCGCGCAGCTTCCCTTGAGATCATCGCCGCAGCAGGGCTGGTACCCATCGTGAACGTCTCGTCAGCGCCGTTGGATGCAGCGACTCGGATACCGGGCCCTCGGGCCCCCTGGACCGCGGCGCGCAGCTCGGTTTCACTGGGTGTCATCGGTTCCTGGAACAACGCTCGACCGCCGGGCGCTAGCAGGTCGGGCTTCACCGAGCGTCTGTGGCCCGCGCCGAGTGCACTCATGGGGTTGACGATGATCTCGCCGTCCGCCGGGTCGAATCGGTACCCCAGATCGACTTGGCCGGCTCCGTCCGCGTTCAGCGCGCCGACGGTCAGAGCGTTCATGGACTCAGCCGGGGCGAGCAGGCTTCGGCGTGGCATCGCCTCCGCCACAACGGCGTTCACGGCATCAGCGCGTTCGGCCCCGCCCAGCGCGGTCAACGCGCCGACGCCGGATGGGACTGGAAGCGCGCGATGGTTCCCTGCGGACACCACCACGACGACGCCGTACGCCGAGCTCAACCAGTCGATGGCCCTCGCCCACGACGAGACCACGCCGTCGAAGGGGGAGGCCGGATCGCCGACGGAGAGGTTCAGAATGACGACCGTGGGTGCCGCCGGGGCCGTGTTGCCGTCCCCATCGAAGAGTTCCCGAAACACCCTTCGCATAAGGTCAGGCGCGAGCTCCCCGTCTGGGATCTCCTCTGATCGATCCTGGGTACCGACGGCTGGGGTCAGAATCGGGCGGACCAGCACTGGTCTCGCCGCAGGCGCTTCGCCAGAAGATAGGTCACCCCAGACGCATACGGACGCCATGGCTGTTCCGTGGCGGCGCAGTTTGGTCTCCGATGTCGAGTCGGCTTCCAGATCGTCCGGGTCCGTCACGATGATGCGACCGGCGAGCCGAGGGTGGTTCGCCACTGGCACGCCGTCGAGCACGCAGAGGACGGGATCGCCAACGGGAAGAGGGCCAGCCTGGCTCCGCTCCGTGGGCACGTCGTCGGAGAACGCATAGGACTGGGACGTAGCCCGCAGATACATCACGTGGCTCGATTTCACGGCCATGACGGCGTCGATGTCGCCGTCGGCCAAGCGCCGCAGCAGCTCGAGCGGCACCGAGCACTTCATGCCGTGGTACCCGATCTCGTCGATTCGCTCGACCTTGAGAACGCGTCCACCGCTGCTCTCAATGAGGGCTGTGACTTCGTCTTGGGCCTTCTGCCGCATCGCCTCGGAACGGCGGTACCAGAGCTCGACCTCGATCGAGTGATCGCCGGGCAGCATCCCCGACAGCGCGGCGGCGAGCTCGCCAATCCGCACCCGATCCTGCGGTCCCCACGACCGCACGTCCTTCAGGTGAGCGAACACGTCACGTAGCGGGGAGTATCCGCGATCGACTTTTCCTGTCCGATTCCACTTCCGCCACTGCGCGAGGATGTTGGTCCGCGACTGCTCGGTGATACAGACAGCGTGCAGGCAGCCGGTGACGGGCAGGTCCTTGTTCTTGCTCCTGCGCGGGAAGTTCGGGTCGGGATCGAAGTCGCGGTCGACTTCGGTCAGGACTTCCAGTCCGGCGAGCTCCGCCACGCGCGAGAGATCGGCGCGCTCGTCGATGGCTTCGAACACGATGACCAGCTGGGGATCGCTGGCCCCTAACGACTGGGTGAGAACGGCCTGCTCAGAGAAGGCGTCCTCGATGCCGTCGAACCTGCCACCGAGGCGTGCGCCCTGCGCGCGGTGGGACGGCACATCGACCTTTTGGCCACCGCCGGTCGGTGGTACGTACTGGACCGGGGGCCCGACCTCGCCCCACAGCACCGGCCGTTCGATTGCGTGGTCAGCCATCGGCGTCAGGTCGTGCCCGAGTCGCCCACGCCTTCAGGACCGTCTCCGTCACCGACGCGGGTTCGACATCGAAACCACCCAGGATCTGGCGGCGTTGGACGTCCGTCGCGAAATCCTCCAGTTCTGCGTAGCTCACGCCGCGCAGGCGATCCGCAATCGTCCGTTCAGACTTGCCGAACTCGACGCCTGTGCGAGCCGACCAGGCGCGAAGCCATTCGATCTTCCCAGCGCGACTGGCACTGGGAAGAGACAGGCGAATCTGCATCCTCCTCCAAACGGCGCGGTCGAGCAGCTCGGCGTGGTTGGTCGCCGCAACGACGACGACGTGACTCGGAAGCTTGTCAACCTGCAGCAGGAGTGAACTGACGACGCGTTTGATCTCACCGGTCTCGTGCGTGTCGCCGCGCTCCTTGGCGACGGCGTCGAACTCGTCGAAGAACAGGACGCATGGACGGATCCGGACCGCCGAGAACAGCGCGTCCAGGCGGCTTGCCGTCTCTCCGAGGAACGAGCCGATGAGGCCCTCGTACCGCACTGTCAGAAGCGGTACCGCGATTTCGGTGGCGATCGCCTCGGCGAGCGTCGTCTTCCCACTTCCCGGAGGGCCTTCGAGAAGGATGCGGTGCCGTGGCTCCACTCCATGGCTTCTCAGCAGGTCGCGCCGGTGGTGCTCCTCGACGAGTTCGGTCGCGGACTGCCTGACCGTCGACGGCAAGACTAGGTCAGTGAGGCGTCGCATGGGCTCGGTCTCGTGGAGCAGACCGACAGACTCTTGCGGTCGGGTCAGTGGAGACACCGTCGACCCCGAAGTCTTGCGCCTGGTCAGCGCCTCGGCGAGCTGAGAGGCCAAAACGCCATGCTTCTTTGCGTTTTCCTCGGCGATGAGAGCTTCGGCGGCACGGCGGAACGCCAGGTCGTCGCCCCGCGCACCAGATTGAACTAGCGCGAGGAGCAGATCTGCACGCGCCATACCCACGCCCTCTCGTCGTCGATCATTGTCGCAGACCGGCAGGAACCGCCCGTCCTCCCGTACCCCGGGTCACGAGATCAAATCTCGATTGGTTAGCCGTCTGCGCCTAAGAGAACCGGTTCAACGGTTCTGCGGACGTCGTTCCAGAATCTGTCGAGACACGGTTATACCAGATATTCCGAGCGCGGCTGAGGACGTTCGTCCCATGCGAACTGGCCTGCGAACCGTGAAGCGATCACCGTTCTTCACTCTGTTCGAGGGGCGTCTCGTCGATCTCGCGAAACTGTCCCTCGTCGAAGGTATATAGCTCAGCCGGTGTCATGGCGATCGGCATGTCGTCGGGCCAACAGGTGGACGAGTGTGTTGTAGATGGACCCACACCTGGTTCCCGTTGCCCCAGGCGTAGAGGAAGCGATGCGCTTCTTCGTTGATCGCCCAAGAGAGGCCGGAGATCCCGGCGCAGAGCCGATCACCCATCAGGGTCGCTGCTGCGAGCCTGATCGGCCGGTTCGCCCCATCGCCGCGCCGTCTCAAGTGGGCGTCGACGTCTTCGAGGTCGACGTCGGCGAACTCGGCTGGATCGATCCCCATCGAGGACGCCAGCGGTCCGTACTCGCTGATCCGACTGCACCGGTTGAGCTCCGGCCGATTCGATGAACCACCGGACTCAATGTGGAGAACGTCGCCGCGGCACGAGATGTGCACGTTTCGAGCCGATTGTGCCAGACAGGCCGCCTTGCGAGAGTGCTCGTCGACCAGGAACTCAGAGGACGATGGCCTATCGGATTACCGATCTTGGACCACGGCACTGATCCCCGCTGCCCACGACGAAGAGAACGGGCCAACGCCACCGATCCCGCAACGTAGGCCCGTTTTCTCCTCGTATATGAGCAACTACCAGCCGCGCTCGGCGAACTGGATCGAGCGTGCCGGCTCGTCGACGTTGATGCCGACCATGGCCTCGCCCAGGCCACGCGACACCTTGGCGAGCACGTCGGCGTCGTCGTAGAAGGTGGTGGCCTTGACGATGGCGGCGGCCCGCTGGGCCGGGTTGCCGGACTTGAAGATGCCCGAACCCACGAACACACCCTCGGCGCCGAGCTGCATCATCATCGCGGCGTCGGCCGGGGTGGCGATACCGCCGGCGGTGAACAGCACCACCGGCAGCTTGCCGGTCTCGGCGACCTCGCGGACCAGCTCATAGGGTGCCTGCAACTCCTTGGCGGCGACGTAGAGCTCGTCGGCGGGCAGCGACGACAGCTTGCGGATCTCCTGGCGGATCTGGCGCATGTGGGTGGTGGCGTTGGAGACGTCACCGGTGCCGGCCTCGCCCTTGGAGCGGATCATGGCCGCGCCTTCGGTGATGCGGCGTAGGGCCTCACCGAGGTTGGTGGCGCCACAGACGAAGGGAACGGTGAAGTTCCACTTGTCGATGTGGTTGGTGTAATCGGCGGGGGTGAGCACCTCGGACTCGTCGATGTAGTCGACTCCGAGGCTCTGCAGGATCTGCGCCTCCACGAAGTGACCGATGCGTGCCTTGGCCATCACCGGAATCGACACCGCGGAGATGATGCCGTCGATCATGTCCGGATCGCTCATCCGGGACACGCCGCCCTGGGCGCGGATATCGGCGGGCACCCGCTCGAGCGCCATGACGGCGACCGCACCGGCGTCCTCGGCGATCTTGGCCTGCTCGGGGGTGACGACATCCATGATCACCCCGCCCTTGAGCATTTCGGCCATGCCGCGCTTCACGCGGGCGGTACCCGCCTCACGGGTCGCCTCGGTGGTCTGGGTGGTCTCGGGCGTGGTCACGGCAAACTCCTGTGTCATGTGCGCCTATGGGTCGTCAGCGGTAGAACGACACGATTCTAGGCGTGCCCCGAAGTGCCCTTGATAGCCAGTTGAACACGACTGGCCTTGCCACGACCAGGGCGTTCGTCGCGTTACGGCCGGACTGGACCGCTCGCGGCGCCGTGGGAGGACGAATTCGCCGGGCCCGATCCGGCGTCGACGGGCCCGGCGAACTGCCGGTTTCGATCAGATCGGGTTGATCACCAGCAACGTCGCCCAGTACTCCGCGGCGGCGGCGCCGATGATCGGCATCAGGAAATCGAACAGGATGTACGACACGTACTCATTCACCTCCACCCACCGAGTCGACCCTCGCTCGGCCGGTCAAACCGCATCGACGGTAGCACGGTGGTGAATCCGGTCACACCGAATGCGAAATCGCCTGGTCAGCGGATGGAACGGACCTCTGGGTCGGTGTCGGCGTCGGCGGCGGCCGCGGCTTCGGCGATGAGTTCGTCGAGGTGGTACGGATACACGGTCTCGCCCGCGGCGTCGAAGGCGGTGATGTCGGCGGCGGTGCACCAGCGGTGCCCGGTGATCGAGCGACGCTCGACGTAGGTGAGGTTGGCCGGACGCGGATCGAACTGCCGCACGCGCAGGGCGAAGAACAGTTCTTCGGAGCGGATGAGTTCACCGTTGAACGGGAACACCGCCACCCGCCGCCAGATCGGGCCGCGCAGCGCCGCCGGATCCGCGGTGTAGCCGGTTTCCTCGTGGATTTCGCGGACCGCCGCCGCGCGCAGGCTCTCCCCCGGCTCCACGCCGCCGCCGACGGTGAACCAGAACGAGACCTCGGGCACCTTCGGGTCGTTGCCGCGCATGAGCAGCACCCGGTCCTGCTCGTCGATCAGCACCGCGCGGGCCGAGGTGCGGATGGTGTCGACCTCGAGCCCGGTCGCGGCCGCCGGGGTGGCGCGCTCGGTGATCTCGAAATACGTGGGCAGCGGTGCGGTACCGCCCAGGTGCAGAATCCGCACCGGGCGCCGGGTACGCAGCGCGAGCGTGTCGCGGACGGCGTCGTTGTGGAATCGGCGCGCGATCAGCACCCTGGCCTCGGCGTCGGCGAGTTCGGCCACCAGTTGCGGACGCAGCTGCCCGATATCGACCGCGGACAGGGCGGCGGAAAGCCGATTCTCCACTGTTTCCCGATCGGCGCGTCCGGCCCGTTCGGCGCGGTCGGCCAGCGTGGACAACTGTTTGGCCTGCTCGGCGAGCGCCGGATCCGAGACCGGGCCCGCGATCGCCATCGCCACCGCCCGCGCCACCACCGCCCGCCGGGCCAGCGCGCCGTCGAGGGCCTGCCAGGACTGGTCCGAGCGCACATGCAGCCGGTCGAGCCGGTTGGCCGTGGAGTACGCCCACACGCCGATGGCCACGACCACCGCGGCGATCAGAGCAAGGACGAGAACCGTTGTCGCGGAGAAGGTGATCATCCGGCTGCCCTCACCCGGATGTCGCCGACGGTCACCGTCTCGTACACCCGCAGGATCTGTTCGGCCACCACCGGCCAGTCGTACTCGCCGACCACCTGGGTGGCTGCCCGCACGAGCTCGCTGCGCCGCGCCTCGTCGGTGAGCACGGTATCGAGTGCGGCGGCCAGTGCCACCGAATCACCGACCGGCACCAGCAGACCCGCCGTCCCGTCGCGCAGCACCCGCCGGAAAGCGTCGAGTTCGCTGGCGACGACCGCGGTGCCGGCGGCCATGGCCTCGATCAGGATGATGCCGAAACTCTCCCCGCCCAGATTCGGCGCCACATAGACGTCGGCGCTGCGCATCGCCGAGGCCTTCTCCGCATCGGAGACCTGCCCGAGGAACCGCAGATGCCCGGCGTGCGGGCCTGCCTCCCGGCGCAGCCGTTCCTCGTCGCCGCGGCCGACGATCAGGATCTCGATCTCCGGATGCCTGCGCACCAGTTCCGGCAGCGCCCCGAGCAGGACCTCCATGCCCTTGCGCGGTTCGTCATAGCGCCCGAGGAACAGCACCGTGCCACCGGATCGCGGATAGCCGGGCAGCATCGGGGCGCGGGCGAAGGACGCGACGTCGACACCGTTGGGTATCTCCACCGCATCCGAGCCGAGCGCCTCCACCTGCCAGCGCCGCGCCAGCTCCGAGACCGCGATCCGGCCGCTGATCTTCTCGTGATACGGCCGAAGCACGCCCTGAAAAGTGCTGAGCACCAGCGATTTCGTGGTCGAGGTGTGGAAGGTCGCCACGATCGGGCCTTCGGCGATCTTGAGCGCGAGCATCGACAGGCTCGGCGCGTTCGGCTCGTGGATGTGCAGCACGTCGAAATCGTTGCCGTCGATCCAGCGGCGGATCCGGGTGTAGGCCGTCGGACCGAACGACAACCGGGCGACCGACCCGTTGTACGGAATGGCCACCGCGCGGCCTGCCGAAACCACGAAATCCGGCAGCGGAGTCGAATCCGACGCGGGCGCAAGCACACTCACCTTGTGCCCGCGTTCGATCATCACCCGCGCCAGCTCGACCACATGCGCCTGCACACCACCCGGGACATCGAACGAATAGGGGCAGACCATGCCGATCTTCATCGCTGCGCAACTCCCCCACCGGTGTTCCCGCCGCGCGCGCCGGGCTCGTCCAGTCCGGCCTGCGCGGCCGCGATTCTGGACCGTCTCTGCTCGGACAGATCGTCTTCCCACAGCGGCTGCAGCATGTGCCAGTCGGCCGGATGAGCGGCGATATTCGCCGCGAACCGGTCCGCGAGCGCTTGTGTGGCCGCGGCGACGCCTGCTGAAACGTCCAGCGGTGCGCCGGTTTTCAGGCCCCAGCCTTCGACGCCCGCGTCGTCGACGGTGAACCAGGCATGTACCGGCATCAGCGCCGCGCCGGTCTCGATGGCCAGTTTCGCCGCGCCGGCGGGCATCCAGGTGCGCTCGCCGAAGAAGTTCACCGGCACACCCTTGCCGGTGAGGTCCCGCTCACCCATCAGGCAGACGATCTTGTTCTCCCGCAGCCGCGCCGCCAGTTGCGGAAACGGCGGTTGCTCGCCGCCGGTGAGCGGGAACACCTCGAAACCGAGGCTCTCCCGGTAGGCGACGAACCGTTCGAACAACGATTCCGGTTTCAGCCGTTCGGCGACGGTGGTGAAGGTGCCGTAGTTCTGCACCAGCCACATCCCGGCCATATCCCAGTTGCCCGAATGCGGCAGCACGAAGATCACGCCGCGGCCATCCGCCAGCGCGGCATCCAGATACGGAATGCCTTCCACCGGCATCCGGCCGGAGGACGCCAGCGCCGCGTGGTCCATGGTGGGCAGCCGGAACGCCTCGCGCCAATACCGAGCGTAGGAGCGCATACTCGCGCGCATCAGTTCGTCCGGCACGGCGTCCGGGGCCAGGCCGAGCACCCGGGCGAGGTTGCGGCGCAGCTGGTGTGGGCCGCCGCCGCGCACCGCGCGGTCGGCGCCCCAGTCGAACAGTCTGCGGGCCGTCGGCTCCGGCAGCGCGCGCACGACGCGCCAGCCCGCTGCGTAGGCGCGGTCACTGAATGCACCCTTGACCCGGCCGGCGAAGCCGTCCTCGGACTGCATGGGCGCAGGGCGGGTCTCGGTCGCGGTCACGACCGCCGCTCCGGGTCCGTGGAACCCTCGGCCTGTGCCTGCGGCGGCATCATCGGGATGATGTCGCGCGCCCCCGCCGAATTGCGCACCGCCAGCACGCGCTGCAGCACCGTCACGATGCTGAGCACCGCGAGGATCCACATCGCGACGTGCACCGCCCAGGTCAGCCATTCGATCCCCCAATATCCGCCGATGCCGGTGAATCCCGCGCCCACCAGCACGATGACCAGCCGATCCGGGCGTTCGATGAGCCCGCCGTCGGCGGACAGGCCGCTGGCTTCGGCCCTGGCCTTCGCGTAGGAGATCACCTGCGAGGTCACCAGCACGACCAGGGTAGCGAACAACAACGGCTTGCTCTGCTCGTGATAGACCGCCCACCAGGCCAGACCACCGAAGATCGCACCGTCGGCGACCCGGTCGCAGGTGGCGTCGAGCACCGCACCATATTTGGTGCCGCCGCCGCGGGCCCGGGCCATGGCGCCGTCGAGCATGTCGAACATGACGAACAGCCAGATCACCATGGTGCCCCAGAACAGGTGACCGGTCGGGAACAGCGTCATCGCCGCGATGATCGAGGCGGCGGTGCCGATCAGGGTCATCGCGTCGGGAGTGAGGCCGGTGCGCACCAGTGCCCTGCCGAGCGGCGCCGTCGCTTTGGCGAACGTCGCGCGACCGAAGATGCTGAGCACCGATCTACTCCTCGTCCCAGGCCGCGGCGAGCAGCGCCCTGGTCTCCCTGAGCAACTGGGGCATCACCTTCACCCCGCCGACCACCGTGATGAAGTTCGCGTCGCCGCCCCAGCGGGGCACGATGTGCTGGTGCAGGTGGTCGGCCAGCGATCCACCCGCCACGCCGCCGAGATTGAGCCCGACATTGAACCCGTGCGGCCGCGAGACCTTCTTCATCACCCGGATCGCCTGCTGGGTGAACTTCATCAGCTCGGCGCTCTCGGCCTCGGTGAGGTCTTCCAGGTTCGCGACGCGGCGGTACGGCACCACCATCAGGTGACCGGGGTTGTACGGGTACAGGTTGAGCACCGCGTACACCAGTTCACCGCGGGCGACGACCAGGCCGTCCTCGTCGGTCATCTTCGGGATGTCGGTGAACGGGTGCCCGGTCGCGTCCTTGGGTGTGGCGGTGGCCGCCTCCGCGATATAGGACATCCGGTAGGGCGTCCACAGCCGCTGCAACCGGTCGGGTTCGCCCGCACCGTGATCGACGATGTCGCCGCCGTTGTCGGTGCCACGCAGCGCGGCGGCGCCGCTGTCGCTCATCGACGCTCACCGCCACCCGCGGGCCGGATCTCGAAACCTTCCGCGGTCGGCGAGCTGTTGTCGCGCCGGGCGATCCAGTCGACGATGGTCTCCACCGCGTCGGCCACCGGCACGCCGTTGACCTGGGTGCCGTCCCGGAACCGGAAGCTGACGGCGTCGGCGTTCACGTCACGCTCGCCGGCCAGCAGCATGAACGGCACCTTCTGCGCGGTGTTGTTGAAGATCTTCTTCTGCATCCGGTCATCGCTGCGGTCCACCTGCGCGCGCACTCCGGCCTCGTGCAGCAGCTCGATCACCCGGTCCAGGTGCGGCGCGAAGGCCTCCGCGACCGGGATGCCGACCACCTGCACCGGCGACAGCCACGCCGGGAACGCGCCCGCGTAATGCTCGGTGAGCACACCGAAGAAACGTTCGATCGAACCGAACAGGGCGCGGTGGATCATCACCGGACGCTGCTTGGTGCCGTCGGAGGCGGTGTATTCGAGGTTGAACCGTTCGGGCAGGTTGAAGTCGAGCTGGATGGTCGACATCTGCCAGGTGCGCCCGAGCGCGTCCTTGGCCTGCACCGAGATCTTCGGCCCGTAGAACGCGGCGCCGCCCGGATCCGGCACCAGCTCCAGGCCGGAGGCCGCGGCCACCTTCGACAGGGTCTCGGTGGCCTCCTCCCAGATCTCGTCGGAGCCGACGAACTTCTCCGGATCCTTGGTCGACAGCTCCAGGTAGAAGTCGTCGAGGCCGTAATCCTTCAGCAGATCCAGCACGAAGTGCAGGGTGTTGGTCAGCTCCGCGTGCATCTGCTCCTTGGTGCAGTAGATGTGCGCGTCGTCCTGGGTCATGCCACGCACCCGGGTCAGGCCGTGCACCACACCGGACTTCTCGTACCGGTACACCGAGCCGAATTCGAACAGCCGCAGCGGCAACTCCCGATACGACCGCCCGCGCGAGCGGAAGATCAGGTTGTGCATCGGGCAGTTCATCGGCTTGACGTAGTAGTCCTGGCCGGGCTTGCGGACGGTGCCGTCCTCGTTGTACTCGGCGTCCAGGTGCATCGCCGGGAACATGCCGTCGCGGTACCAGTCCAGGTGACCGGACACCTCGAACAGATGACCCTTGGTGATGTGCGGGGTGTTGACGAACTCATAGCCGGCCGCCACATGCCTGCGCCGCGAGTACTCCTCGAGTTCCTTACGGATGATGCCGCCCTTGGGGTGGAACACCGGCAGGCCGGAGCCGAGCTCGTCCGGGAAGCTGAACAGGTCCAGCTCCAGGCCGAGCTTGCGGTGATCGCGGCGTTCGGCCTCGGCCAGCAGATGCATGTACTCGTCGAGCGCCTCCGGCGACTCCCATGCGGTGCCGTAGATGCGCTGCAGGTCCTCGCGGTTCTGATCGCCACGCCAGTAGGCGGCGGAACTGCGGGTGAGCTTGAAGGCGGGGATGAACTTGGTGGTGGGGATGTGCGGGCCGCGGCACAGATCGCCCCACACCCGTTCCCCGGTGCGCGGGTCGAGATTGTCGTAGATGGTCAGCTCTTTACCGCCGACCTCCATCACTTCGGGATCGTCGATGCCGGACTTGTCGCTGATCAGCTCCAGCTTGAATGGTTCGTCGGCCAGCTCGGCCCTGGCGTCCTCGACCTCGACCACCCGGCGCGAAAACCGCTGCGCGCCTTTGATGATCTTCTTCATCCTGGATTCCAGCTTGGCCAGATCCTCCGGGGTGAACGGCTTGTCGACGCGGAAGTCGTAGTAGAAGCCGTCCTTGATCGGCGGGCCGATGCCGAGCTTGGCTTCGGGAAATTCCTGCTGCACCGCCTGGGCCAGCACATGCGCGGCCGAATGCCGGATGACGCTGCGCCCGGCCTCGGTATTGGCCGCGACCGCGGTCACCTCGACGTCGACGTCCGGGGTCCAGGACAGGTCCTTGAGATCGCCCGCGGCGTCACGCACCACGACGATGGTCTCCGGTCCCTTGGTCGGCAGGCCCGCCTCACGCACCGCGGCACCCGCCGTAGTCCCGGCCGGCACCCGGACGAGGGCGGCTGGGCTGAGGGGGGCTGTGGTGGTCACGGCTGTGCTCTCCTTGGTTCCCGCGGCCGGTCTCGGTCCGGCTCGCTCCGGTGTCGGGCAGCCGTTCACTCCGGTTCTGTCCGGCGTGTGACGGCTGGTCCGTCGATCGCAGGCCGGGTGGAACCCGGCCGCGACCATGCTATCGGGAGGTCCGCGCTCATGTGACGACGGACCGGGCGCCGATCAGCCGCGCGCGGCGGTCTGGGCGAGCAACCGCTCGCGTTCGGCGCTGGGCCGTTTCGGGCAGGAGGTGCACATCTCGCATCCGGGTACCTCGTAGACCAGGCAGCAGGAGATGCGGCGGACGAACGTGCGCTCACCGATCTCGACGAACCGTGGCGCGGGCAGCTTGCCGCCGATCTCGCCCGCCAGTCGGGTGCCCGCTTCGGGAACGCCCGCGTCGATCGCGCGGTTGCCGATCGCGTCGGCGACCACCGCCCACAGGGCCGGCGGCTTCGCCCCGGAAACGGCCGCGACCTGGGCGATCACCGCCGCGAGCGTATCCCGCAGCGCGGTCCCCGCCGCTGAGTGCGCCGGGCCGGACAGATCCTGATCCACCACCGCCCCGCTGTCGTGGATTCCGCCTGGTTCCGAGACGACGGTCTGCACGCCGCCCTCGACCGACCCGGCACGCTCGCCGGTCGCCGCGCCATCGCACCGGCTCTGGTCCTCCTCGCGGCCGGCGTGGGCAGTGGCCGAGGCGCCGCCGGTCCGAGCGAGTTCATCGGTGCACTCCGCGGTCGAACCCGACACCGGGCCGGCAGTCTCATCGACGACGTGGGCCGATCCGTCGAAGACGATGCGGTCGACGCCGCCGTCGGGCCGTACCTCGCATCCGATGCGGTCCAGCCGTGCCAGCGGCGCGCGCTCACCGGCGGCGTAGGCCCGTGCGATGGGCTCGACCAGCGCCGAGGCCACCATGCACCACCACAGGGTGCCGCCGACGCGCGCCGCGCCCGTCCCCCAGGAGCGCCCCATCTCCGCGATGCGTGCGGTCAACCAGTCCGGGTCGGTGAGCATCCGGCCCGGGACGGTGTTCACGACATCAGGGGACTGCGCAACCATGGCCATTCGACTCCGATCCAGCCGCCGATCAATCCGAACGTTCCGAGAACCCACAGGGTCGCCACGACGAGCGCGGCGGTGGCCAGCGCGGCCACTGTCTTGAACACCGGTCCGCGGGCGCCGTACCAGGCCATGACCTGCCGGTATCGGTCCCGCAGCCAGCCGAGGGCGCGCCGCGCCCAGGAGAATTCGGTGGCCAGGATGCCGAGACCGGCGAAAACCATCGCCCAGCCGGGGCCGGGATAGGGAATCGCGACGATGCCGATGACGAGCACAATGGTCCCGACCAGCGCTACCCCGATCCGGTAGGCGAGGTTCAGGGTAGGTCGAGCGCTCACCCGATTCCGGAAGGCGCGCCAGGGGCCGGGCTTGGTGGACTGTTCCGGGTCCAGCTCGATGCTCACATTCCCAGCCTAAAGCGCCGCCGGGCATGGTCCCCGCGGATGTGCGCGTTGCGGGAGCATCCGCGCAGGTAGATCCCTTGTGCACCGTCGCTGCCGGGCACCGCCGCACCGCGGCCCGCGCCCGCTGTGCGCGCACCCGTCCATCCGCTCGGGATGGACGGGTGCGCGCTGCTCGCTACCGGCGCCTCAGACGAGCGCAGCGGCAACGCGACGACCGGATTCATCGATATGTGCGATCCCGTCGACGCTCACCTCGATCACTCGCGCGCTGGCGATATCGAAGAACAGCCCCGACACCGTCACCCCACGCTCGGCGACCGCGCGGCTCACCACCGGATGCTGCTGCACATGCTCGAGCTGCACCGCGATATTGACCATGCTGAGCTGATCCACTTCACCGAAGCCCGCGGCCGCGGCGGCGCGGCGCACCGGGTGGCCTGCGCGGAAGCGGTCAAGGCTGGGCCGGGCGTGTTCGAGCCAGGCGTCGATCTCCGGTCCGCAGGACTGCTCGTTGTGCAGCGCCGTCATCGCTCCGCAGGAGGAGTGACCGCACACCACCACCGAGCGCACGCTCAGGTTCTGCAACGCGAACACCAGCGCCGATTCCACCGAGGCGTCGCCGGTTTCGGGCACCAGATTGCCGACATTGCGCACGGTGAACAGATCGCCCGGGCCACTGTTGGTGATGATGTTGGGCACGATCCGCGAGTCCGAGCAGGTCAGGAAGAACGAGTCCGGATCCTGCCGGTCGCGCAGTTCGTCCAGGTGCGGGCGCACCAGGTGCGCGTGGCCGCGGTGGTAGGCGGCGATACCGCTGACGATCGGGTCGTGGACGTCATCGCTGCCCTTCTTCTCGTCGCGCTCGCCCACCCGCCAGGGGCCGAGCACGTCGTCGAGCACGACCCGGCCGAAGCTGCGGGCGGGCGGCGCGCTCGTGGCGGCTTCCATCCGCGCCGAGCCGATCTCCACGAAATCGACCGAACCGCCGTTGGCCTCGTGCTGGCGGGCCCAGTCGATGATGGCCTCGTAGGCGGCGTGGTCGAGGAAATCGACGGTCATCTCGACGGTGACATCCACTCCCGCCGGCACTTTCGCCAGGGTCGACGACAGTTTCGGCAAGGCGAGGAAGGTGCACGACCCGTCGATGCTCACCAGCCAGCGATCGCTGCCCGTGAGCGGTTTGGCGTCGATGACCACGCGCACGACCCGCCACAGCAGCAGCGCGAAGGCCAGCGCCAGACCGATCAGCACGCCCTCGAGCAGGTTCAGGAAGACCACCGCTGCGATGGTGACCAGGTAGACCAGCAGGTCCCCGGTGCGGTGCGCCATCTTGATGTGGGCGATCTTGACCAGCTGCACGCCGATCACGATCAGCAGACCGGCCAGCGCCGCCAGCGGAATCTGCTGCACCAGTCCGGCGAGCGCGACCGAGAACAGCAGCACCCACACACCGTGCATGACCGCCGACGCCCTGCTGCGCGCACCGGCCATCACATTGGTCGAGCTGCGCACGATGACGCCGGTGACGGGCAGGCCGCCGAGCAGGCCGGAGAGCATATTGGCCGAGCCCTGGCCGATCATCTCGCGGTCGAAATTGGCCCGCGGGCCGGTGTGCATCTTGTCGATCGCGACGGCCGAGAGCAAGCTCTCCACGCTGGCGATCAGGGCGAAGGTGAGGATCATGATCGCGACGGCGGACCAGTTCCCACTGGGGATCTCCGGCAGGGCGATCGCGTCGAACAGGGAGCCCTCCAGCTTGATGCGCGCCACATCCAGGGGCAGCACCAGCGAGAGCACAGTGGCGAGCAGGATGGCTACCAGCGGCCCCGGCACCACTCGAATGCGTTGCGGCACATACTTCCACCCGAGCATGACCGCGATGACGACCAGACCGATGAGGGTTCCGCCGACATGCAGCGAGCCCAGTTGGGCGGGCAGGGTGGAGATATTGGCCCAGGCCGAGCTCTCCGAATCACCGCCGAGCAGCACATGCACCTGCTGCAGCGCGATAGTGACACCGATACCGGCGAGCATCGCGTGCACCACCACCGGCGCGACGGCCAGTGCGGCGCGGGCAATGCGGCTCAAGCCGAACAGGATTTGTAACGCGCCGGCCGCGACGACGATGAATCCGGTGACGCGCCAGCCGAATTGGTTGATGGATTCGGCGACGATGACGGTGAGACCGGCGGCCGGGCCGCTCACCTGGAGCACGGAGCCGCCGAGCGAACCGGCGACGATGCCGCCGATCACGGCGGCGATGAGCCCGGCGGCGACGGGCGCACCGGAGGCGTAGGCGATGCCGAGCGAAAGCGGCAGCGCGACAAGGAAAACCACGATCGAAGCGGGCAGATCGTAGCGCAGGACAGAGGACAGACGGTCGGACAGGGCGGATCCGGACTCGGACTCGCCTGGCGGCGACAGCGGCGGGTTCGGATCGATCTTGGTAGCCATTGTTCTCCTTCGCCGACTCGGCAAGCGCCGAGGTCGGTTGACGATCAACATGTCCAGTCGGGCAAGGACCGCGAACCGGCATCTCGCGGTGAAGAGGCACTCCCGGCACGGCAGCGGACCGAGATTTAAACCACAACAAGGATATTAGTAAAGACTTAGCAAAGCCTGAGAAGTGGACATTTCGTACGTTTCACCACAATCCACTCAGAGCGTGTGCCGTCTCACAATCGTGCACCACCGTGGCGCGAGCTTCCTGAACACTCGGCCCGAATAGGCGCCGATCGAGCGCGCCGCCCGTGCCCGCCGAGTACGGCCGGACCGGCTGCGGCACCGTTATCGCACGGAGTTCAGCAGCCGCCGGACGGTACGCACGCGCCGCAGACCCGCCGCCCGCGCGGCCATCCGAAGTTCCTGCGCTGCGGGCGAATTCGCCTGGTCGAGAACATCGCGACAGGCCGGTCGAGGGGGCAGCACGCGGCGGCCCTGATAGGACGAGGTCCGTGATGCGGGATCGGTGTCGGTCGACATATTTCTCCTTCGCCGGTCCGGCGTAGGCCGATCCGGTTCATCGGTGGAACATGCACTGGCATCGAGATCGAGCGCGGGCGGCGCGGACCTTGGTGACAGCCGAGACGCCCGGGCAACGCGGAACAGATCGATAGTAAAGACTTACCAAAGCTCCCGAAAAGGCTTCGGGCACCGAAGATGACAACCGCTATCAAACTGTGACACACGCCACAGCCCAGGTTCGCCAGGAATGGGAAGCCGAGCACCGTGCCGCAAGGGCAGTGGCGGCTCGAGGCTGGGAGAGCAAGAAAAAGGGACCGCGGCCGGAAACCACGGTCCCTATCGGGCGCGCCTGATGCGCACGGCGCCGTTCAGCCGGGATGGATCCAGGATCCGATCGGGGTCGGCGGCAGGGCGCGCACCGCGAGCATCACCGGGCCGCACCAGAAGGAGGACGACATGCAGACGAAGGCTCCGGTCTTGTCGTAGTTCCAGGCGTCACCGTGCCATGCCCAGGTCAGGCCGTCCTCCGACGGGCTCATCGGGCATTCCGCTGGAGCCTTGCCCGCGCATGGCCCTTCCACGCCCCATGGCCCGACCGGATACGCGGAGGCGGTCGGCGCGAGGAACAATGCCGACGCCGCGATGCCAACACCCGCGGCGAACGAACACAGAATCGAGCGTTTCATGATGACGTTCCTTGCCAGGCCGGCTTTCGATGAAGCATCAGCCGGACAGATGGATAACCATGGAGTTGCCAGATGCCGGAGAACGCCTCAGTAGACTGCGGAGATCAGATAGTTGTCAACGGCCACGCCCGGGCCGTCTTCGACCGGGCCGGGTAGTGGGCGACACACGCAATAGCCGGGCGCCGCGCGAATAATCAGGGCTCGGCCACAGGATTGGCCACAGTCCCCGAAACGAACACGAGGCCCTGACCATATTTGTACTGGTCAGGACCTCTTTCGTGAGTGGTCCCAGCTGGGATCGAACCAGCGACCTTCCGCGTGTGAGGCGGACGCTCTCCCGCTGAGCTATGAGACCATCATCGACCGGCGAGCGGTCACTCGGACCGCGCTGCGGGGCACCGTCCGAACGAGTAGGAACCTTAACACGGTGCCCCCGCCGACCACCAAATCGCCCCTCCCGCAGGGCGCCCGGACGATCATTCCCGCGGCTCGGCAGGTGATTGCACACCCCTCGCGCGGGCCCGACGGCGGCGCTGTTCGCGCGCGAGGCGCACGCCCTCAGTCGAGGCTCACACGACACTTCCGATGAACAACTCGAATCATCTGCCACCGGAACTACCACCGTGTAATTCGATTTCGAGGCCATCTACCAGCGGATTTGTAGGTTGCGCCGAACGTCGGCTAATGTTCTGTCTCGCACCACGGAGGCGAACAACGCGCCACCGGGATGCACAATGCGGATGTAGCGCAGCTGGTAGCGCATCACCTTGCCAAGGTGAGGGTCGCGGGTTCGAATCCCGTCATCCGCTCGAGAGGTAGGGCCAGGCAATAATTATTCGCCGTCCCCCTTTGCGCGGTGGAGTGGCCGAGTGGTGAGGCAACGGCCTGCAAAGCCGTGCACACGGGTTCGATTCCCGTCTCCACCTCGCGCGATTAGCTCAGCGGGAGAGCGCTTCCCTGACACGGAAGAGGTCACTGGTTCAATCCCAGTATCGCGCACCACACGAAAGCCCCGGCTCCGGCCGGGGCTTTCGTGCTTTCCGCCCCCGCATGCCCCGCGAACATCGGCCGGCCACGGTGATCGAGGCGGGCGAATCCGTCGGTCCCCACCGCTAGAGTGACGCCGACAACGGCGAACCGACCGGGCGACCGGTCACGGCAGAAAGTCATCCGGGTGGCGACAGATCAGGTTCGGGATCAGCACGGCAGCGCCGGGCAGCCCAGCGCCGTCGACACCGCCGACGGCATGGTGGACGACCTCGCCGAACACTTGAACTTCGCACTCGACGACATCGACGAGCATCTGGCACGGCTGATCGACGAGTACGCCGTCGATCGCCCACGCGCAGCCGACATCCTGCGGCTGCGCCTCGGCATCGGCGACCAGGAGCCGGAAACGCTCACCAGGATCGGGGCGCGGTTCGACTTCTCCCGCGACCGGATCCGGCAACTGCACACCAAAGCGGTCGGTGAACTCATCCGCCAGGCCAAGCTCACCGGCGAGCTCCCCGCGGCCGAGTTCGCGCAGCGCTATCCCACCACTGCCAAAGACCAGCAGCTGGTGCGGGCGCTGCTGACCGAAACCTACGTCACCGCCACCGATCTCGTCGCCAACGAACTCTCCTACCTGAAACTGCGGCTGGCCGGGCACGAGGCGGCCGACGCCAAACGGGTGTCCGGATTCGTCACCCAGCGCTTGGCCGCCTGGCGTAAGAAGACCAACCACCGCCTGGCCAGGCTGCACGACGGCGCCCCCTTCCCCGTAGGCCACGACCACGCCTGGCTGGACCGCATCGACTGGCCGTCGGACGCCGCCTCCCCCGCGCCCCTACCCACCGACTCCGCACGCACCCTGGACGGCGACGACGACGGACGCGGCCGCTTCTACCTGGACAAGGTGGGCCGCGACGTCGGCTTCGATTCCGGTCTGGAATCCCGGCTGCTGGGTGTGCTCAACGCCGACGAGCAGATCAGCACCTTCCAAGAGCACCCCGACGCGGTGCTCTACCGGGTGGACGGCGAAGAAGGGGTGCACTTCCCCACCGCGGCCGCCCGGCTCGCCGACGGACGCATCGCACTGATCGACGTGCAGCCCCTCGGCCGGATCGCCTACCGCGATTACCGCGCCCGAGCCGCCGCCGCCCGCGCTTACGCGCACAGCAACGGCTGGGGCTGGCTGGTGTGGACCGGCTCGACAATCGGTGTACCGGAAGTGGCCGAACGACGCGTCGACACCGCACTGGAGGCGCGCCTCACCGAGATGGTCGAGCATGGTGCGGCCACCTGGCCCGCGCTGCGGCAGCTACGCGCCGACACCGGCCTCACGCCGCTGGACCTCGCGGCGGCGGTGCTGCGTCACGACTGGGCCTTGGATCGCGGCTCGCACCGGATCAGCGCATCACCAGCGTCGCGGTCATGAACGTCACCAACAGCATCATCGCGAAAATCGTGATCAGCTGCCAGTGATTGATGGTCTGATGCAATCGGCCGATCGCCGCACGCAGCGCCCGCTCGGAGCGCTGCTGATCGATGAGTTTGCGGTTGGCCTCGGCCACCGCGTCGGCGTGCTTCTGCACGGTGTGCTCCGACCGCTCCATCCGGTGGGTGAGCTTGGCGATCTGTTTGGTCTTGTCCCGCACCGATTTCCGTGACATCGCCAGCGCGGTGCGCTGGTTCACCAGCTCCTGGCGCTGACGGGCGATCAACATCGCCTGCGTCTTGGTGTGCTGCTCCCAATCGGTCACCGATGCCCATCCCTTCCGCAACTCGTCGCGGTAACCCCACGCGACCTCACCGTCTACCCACTGACGCAGGAACTCCCGCAATTCGTACGGCTGCTGCCGCGGCACCACCACACCGTCGGGACCGAGCTCGAGCACACCCGAGACGGTGCGATAGTCGCATGCGTTGGGCTCGAGGTCCTCGATGCCGAGCGCGGGCAACTGCGCGACCCAGAAACCGGGCGCGCACAACCACAGCACTCCGGTGAAGCCGATCGCTCGCAACCGATCCGTATGTGCCTGCGCCAGTTCCTGAGTCAGCGGCCCGGTGCGCACCTCGATGGCGTACCGGCTGTCACCTTTACGCCAGTAGACGTCTACGGTCACCGAGCCGATTCTGCGGTCCACCACGGCCTCGTCGGCGCCGAACGCGAGCATTCGCGCGGCCAGCCAGAACTTCAGTCGCTGCACATCCCATTGCGCGGCGACACATCGCGCGCACCCGCACCCGTAACCGGTCGGTGACTCCAGCGGCTGCCGCGTTTTCCCTGGTCCGTCCGATATCCCCAGCTCGGCAAGGATTGCCCGGCGCCCGCACGCGTTGTCTGTCCGCTGCTTCGTCTGCACGCGACCACCCACCTAACCCATCCCATAGCGACCTGCCCGGCACAGACCGGCACTTTCCAGGGTGCGGCAACCGACCGGTCCTCGCCACCCTTTCACCGTGAGGCGTTATCCAGATGCGACTCGCCCGGGGCCGCGCTGCCGCCGCGGTGTGATGTCGGCCGCGTCCGGATCGGCCTCGGTGGCGGGTCCGCGGGTGAGGATCGTGCGGATCAGCCCGCGCAACCATAGATGACCGCTGTCGGCGGTGTTGCGGGGATGCCATGCCATGCCCACGGAAATGCCCGGCAGCGGTAGCGGAATGTCGAAGGGACACAGTCCCAATGGGCCGAGCAGGCCCGCACCGAGCCGGGCCGGGGCGGGGCAGACGAGCCCACCCGCGCGCACCGCGAGCAGCGCCGTGACCAGATCGGGGACGGTGGCGACGACGCGGCGGGTGCGTCCGTGCAGGGCCAGCCGGTCGTCGATGGGACCGCGGGCGCGCCCGACCCGGGAGATGCTCAGATGTGCCGCGCCGGCGTAGGCCGCGACGGTCACCTTGTCGGTGATCAGCGGATGGTCCGGGCTCGCCACGCCGATCCAGCGATCGAGCAGGACGTGCTGGACGACGGTCTCCGGGTCGGTGTGGTCGAGGACGCCGACCTCGATGTCCACCCGCCCCTCGCGCAGCGCGCCTGCGCCGTCGATGGTGTCGGGCAGAAAGTGCAGGGTCACGCCGGGCGCCTCGGCGCGCACGGCGGCCAGCAGCGGCGCGGACAGCTCGGCGAGTATGCCGTCGCCGGCCCGGATGGTGAACCCGCGCTTGAGGGTTGACGGGTCGAGGGCCGCGCGCGGAGTGAGCAGCGCGCGGCCTTGGCCGACGAGGCGGCTCACCTCGTGGCGCAGTTCCAGCGCCCGCGGGGTCGGCACCAGGTTGCGCCCTGCCCGCACCAGTAGCGGATCGCCGAGCACGCGGCGAAGGCGTGCGAGCGTGCGGCTCATCGCGGGCGCTGAGGTCTGCAACCGTTCGGCGGCCAGCGTGACGCTGTTGGTCTCCAGCAACGCGTCCAGCGCGACCAGCAGGTTCATATCCAGCGACTCCACCGGCGGATTATCGCCAGCGCAAGGAGGCGGCAGCAAACTTGCCGCGCCGGATAATCCGCAGCCCAGGAGGCCTCGTGCGTCCGATGCCCGGCGCGGGCCGCGGGTCAGGAGTCCCCGGCGTAGGCGTCCTGCACGATCGGCGTGCTGTGCTGGGGCGGGGCGCCGGAGCTGCGACGGTTGCCGAGCACCTGGTAGGCGGCGGGGCGGATGGGGCGGACCCACTGCGCGGCCCGCGCGCCGCGCGGCAGCTTCACCCCCAGATCGGCGAGCATCTCGTCGAGATTCTGGATGGCGAATGGTTCGATGGCGGTGCCGTGCGCGTGCCTGCCGCCGGTGCGCTCCTGCAGCCAGGCCAGCCGACGGTCGGTGTGTTCGGCCATCGCCTCGGCGCTGGGCAGGGTCAGATCACCGGTGAGCAGCGCGGCGGTCCAATGCGCGGCGACCTCGGCGCCCAGCGCGCTGATCAGCGAGGAGTTGTAGCCGGCGAAGCTCAGATGGGGCACGCCGAGCGGCAGGATGTGGCGATACAGGCGGAAGTTGCCGTCGTCGTCGGTCAGCTGCCGCTGGATGTACGGGGTCAGGAACGGCACCCGCTGCTGGAAGCCGGTGGCGCACACGACGATATCGGCCGGGATGCGTTCGCCGTCGGACAGGATGGCCGTCGGCCCTGCGGGCCCGGCATGCAGTTCGGCGATCGTCGTTTCGCGCCGGACGATGATGCGGCCGGCGGCGACCTGTTCGACGAAGCCCTCGGTGGCCACGCTCACCGACTGGTCGGCGATGTCTTCGATCCGGCCCTGCGGCATGAGCCCGAGCTCGCCGAGTCGCAGGCGTTTGGCGGCCAGCGCCTGTACCAGGTCCAGGTTGCTCTCGCGGAAGGAGCGCGCGGGTCCGTGCAGGAACCGTTCGAAGCGGCCGGGCTCCTGATGCCGGAAGTGGGCTTCGCCGGTCCTGGTCAGCAGGAGTCGTTCGGCGTCGATCCCGGCGGCCAGCTTGCGCGGCACCTTCCAGGTGAGCCGGCGGGCGAGCACCGTGGTCGAGGCCGCGACATGGCTGACGGCCTCGGCCAGGTCGCAGGCCGAGCGCCCGTAGCCGACGATGACGACGTTCTGATCGCGCACCGCCTCCACGTCGACGAACTGCGAGGCGTGTCCGAGCGCGCCACCGCCGGCCTGGTAGGCGTCCTCACCGCGGAAATACGGCAGGTAGGGCTCGCTGTAGACGCCGTTGGCGATGACGAGGTGATCGCAGGAGGTCCGGCGGATGCCGTCGCCCTCGCGAACTTCGAGCAACCAGCCGCCGTCCACCGGGTCGGCCGCCACGACCTCGGTGCGCAGGCGCAGCGTGGTCTCGAAGCCGAACCGGCGCACGTAATCGGCCAGGTACTCCTGCATCTGCTGCCCGTCGGGCACACGCGGCCAGTCGGCGGGCATGGGATGGTCGGAGAAGTGGTAGGTGTGCTTGCTCGTCTGCGCACGCAGGCCCGGATAACGCCTGGTGGCGCTCCATACCCCGCCGACGTCGGGGGTGCGGTCGAACACCTCGACCGAAAAGCCTGCCCGAGTCAGCACTTTCGCGCAGGCCAAACCTGCGATACCCGCACCGACGATTCCGATACGGTTCCCGCTCCTCATGCGCAGGAGACTACGTCGCCGCGGCCCGCCAGCAAAGCGGAGCCCCGGCCGGCGCCCGCGCCGCGCCGGTCGCGAGGGGCGCCCGCGCGCGCCGGATGAGCCGCCCGGCGTCGGCCGCGGCCGGGCTCGCTCGCCATCGGCGTCTCCCGGCACATATCCGGCAAATCTTCAGCGGCCGGATCCGGCGGGCACCTCACGACGACGAGTGCGCCCGGTCCGGCCGGGCGAGCGGTGGGCTCTGCATATGCACGACCTTCATCGTGGTCATCTCGTCGAGTAGCTCTGGGCCGTAGCCATAGCCGGTGCCGGAACGTCCGCGCGGTTGCGCGGCACCGCCCGGCGCACCGCCGAATACCGCGTTGACCTTCACCGTGCCGACCGGCAGCTCGTGCCAGGCCCGCTGGGCATTGGCCATCGAGGCGGTCAGTACCGTCGCCGCCAGTCCGTAATCACTGCTGCGTGCCTGGGCCAGGCCGGCCTCGAAATCCGGCACCACCCGCACCGGGGCCACCGGCCCGAAGGTCTCTTCCCGCATGATCGTCATATCCGGGGAACAGTCGACGAGCACGGTCGCGGGATAGACCGCGCCCTCCCCTTCGGGAATCCGGCCCCCGACCAGCACTCGCGCCCCGCGGCGCTCGGCGTCGGTGACCTGATCGTGCACCTGTGCGCGCTGCCTGGCGTCGACGAGTGGCTGCGGATCGCTGTTCCACTCCCTGGCCCTGGCACAGAGCGCGTCGATGAACGCGTCGGCGATCTGCGCGTGCACGTAGATGCGCTCCACCGAGGTGCAGATCTGCCCGGCATTGGCGAAGGCACCGAGCGCGGCCTGTTCGGCTGCCCACTCCGGGTCGACATCCGCGTCGATCAGCAGTGGATCGTTGCCGCCGTTCTCCAGCAGCACCTTGGCTCCCGTCCGTGCGGCGGCGGCGCTGATCCGTCGTCCGGTCTCGCTGCTGCCGACGTGGGCGATCACGTCCACGAGTGAGGATGCGCTCAGCAGCGCGCCGGTGTCGGCGCCGCCGCCGACGGTGCGGATCACCGAGTCCGGCAGGTGCTCGGCCAGCAGCCGCCCCAGCAACGCCCCGGTACGCGAGCAGCGTTCGCTCGGCTTGTGCAGCACCGCGTTTCCGGTGACCAGAGCAGCGCCGAGCAGCCCACAGGCGATGGCGACCGGGTCGTTCCACGGAGTCAGCGCGAGCACGACACCACGAGGCTGCGGAATCATGAAATCGGACGCGGTTCGATCGCCCTGCAAGGCCCGGCCCCGGTGCACCGGACCCAGCTCCGCGTACTGGTCGAGGGTCGCCGCGCCCGCCAGCACGCCGTCGCGCCCAGAAGCCCGCGGACGCCCGGTTTCCCGTTCGAGCATGGTCGCCAGCTCATCGGCCGCCGCCCGCACGGCATTCGCCGCGCGGTGCAGCATCGCGCCTCGCTCCGCGGCGGCGACCGCTGCCCACCCGGGCTGCGCGTCCCGAACCGCCAGCACCGCTTCCTCGATGCCGTCCGCTGCGACCGATACCGGCGATGGCGATCCGCCGACCTTGTCGTGCGCATGGCCAGGTGCCTCGGATATCTGTGTCATGCGGCTCGAATACCCGGTGCCGAGCCGGGAAACCTCGGCTGCGGTCCACAGGCAGCCCGGCTCGGCCCGGTGACGGCCCCGGCCGTGGTACCCACGGCCGGGGCCGAGTCGATCGGGGAGGTCGCACCCGCTACCGGGTCCAGACCGTCCCCCGCCGCTCATATTCCATAACTTCCTCGACAGCGAGGGCCGTCGCCGAACCCAACTCGCGCTGCACCAGCCACAGCGCGAGATCCAGACCAGAGGTGACACCACCGGTGGTGACCAGATCGCCGTCGTCGACGACTCGCGCTCTGGTGATCACACCGCCTTCCCGTTCCAGCTGCTCGACCAGCCGGTGATGGGTCGTGCACGGTCGGCCCCGGGTGAGCCCCGCCGCCGACAGCAGCATCGACCCGACACAGACCGACGCCATGGTCAGTCCGTCCCGCCGGGCCGCCGCCAGCAGCCGGGGCAGGTGACCCCGCTCGATCTCGGTCGGGACGCCGGGTGCGCCCGGCGGTAAGCCGTAGCCACCGCCGGGCACCACGATCACGTCGGCCAGGTGCGGCGACCACCCGGAACGAATGTCGATCGCGGTGCCCGACATCAGGACGACCGGACCTGGATCAGCCGCGCTGACCAGCTCGACCTCGGCACGAGAGTCGAAATGCGTCGCGTAACCCAGCACTTCCAGCGGCGCGAAGATATCCAGGTCGTCGACCCCGTCGAAGACGAGGATCTGCACCCGCCATGAAGCCGGATCGTCGCGTCGGCGCCGCGTCGGCGCCGGTGCCGCCGTCGGCATCACCAGGAATCCGGCACCGGTGGCCGCGCCGACACCGGCCCGCAGCATCGTCCGCCGATTCATGCCCGGTCATCGTGCTCGAGGTGCCGCTCCGGCGCGCGAGCACCGGCGCGTCGGCGTGAGCTCCGCGTGCTCATGCGGAGAAGTAGGGGTCGTCCAGCACGTACCGCCAGGACCCGTCCCGGCCACGCCGCGCGATCTCGGTGGAGGTGGAGACCACGGCGGCGCCGTTCGGACCCACACCGGAAACGACGGCGTCATTGGAGATCATCGCCAAGTCACCGGCGACGTGGAGGCGGCGAGGACGCAGTTCGATGGTGGCCCCGGAGCCGATCATCTCGCCGAGCGCCGCCCGGATCGCCTCGGTTCCGGCCCGGCTCTCGCCAGGGGCCGAGAACAGCAGCGCCGCAGGCTCATACAGCGCCATCAAGGCATCGAGATCACCGGCGTTGAAGTGGGTGGTGAACAGCGTTGCCAGCTCGGCGGGCGAACCGGCTCCCACGCTGTCGGCACCGACCCGCACCGGACGATCGCCCCATCCCGCGGAGTCGACGAGGTCGAACCAGGTGATCGGCCCGTGCGTCGGGTAGTACAGCCGGCAGATCTGGCCGGGAAAGTTGAAGGGGCTGCCCTTGGCCGGATTGTCGCGCACCTGCCTGGCCAGCATCTCACCGAACGCGTATCCGAGGTCGTGGCGCGGCCATACCGCGTGCACACGCTGCGCGAAACCCTCCGGCAGCAGGTCCCGGTCGCGCCCGACGATATCGACGCCCGTGCCGCGTTGTACCAGGGCCTCCACCGGCCCGAATCGATGGGCGATGCCGTCGACGGTGTGCAGGGCGACGGCATTCCATACCGTCCGCACCCGCGACTCCTCGACCCCGTGGCTGCGGAGAAACTCTGCGGCGGCATCGGCGCCGTCCACCTCGAACCGCTGATCGCCATTCGCGTGTTCGGTCGCCCCGAGGTCGTGCAGGATGCTGCCGAGGTAGACCAGCTCGTCGTCGTAATCCACCCCCGGCCGCAGCCCTTCGGCCTTGGCGACCTCCCGCGCGTACAGGTAGGCGCGGACGCAATGGTTGTAGACCAGCGGCGGCGACACCCGCGCCACGAGTGCGTCGGCCGCGAGCGCGAGTTCCGAAGTGGGCAGGTCGAACTGGGCCCGGTCGGCTTGTTGAACGGTCATCGTTGTCCCTTCCGAATGTGCCCACTCAGTCTCGGTTCGGAAGCGACCACCGCCCAGTGGCCGGATAGCCAATGTCCGCTAAATTCTGGCCAGTCGTCCGGGATGCTGAAAGCTGGCGCGGTAGGCCTGCGGCGAGGTCCGGGCGAACCGGGCGAAGTGGTATCGCAGGGTCGCGGCGGTGCCGAAACCCGAAGCCTCGGCGATTCGATCGATCGACAGGTCCGAGGTCTCGAGCAGTTGCTGGGCCCGGTGCACCCGGGCTCGGAGCAACCACTGCAATGGCGTGGTCCCGATCTCGGCCCGGAATCGACGGTTCAAGCTGCGCACGCTGAGGGCTCCGTGCGCGGCGATGTCGTCGAGGGTCACCGGCCGGTGCAGGTTGGCTTGCATCCAGTCGAGCACCGGCTGCAGCGAGGCGCCGGAATCGTCCGGGTCGGTGTGTGCGATGAATTGCGCTTGGCCACCGCCACGTTGCGGCGGCATGACGAGTCGCCGCGCGGTATCGGCGGCGACTCGCGCGCCCAGGTCGCGGCGCACCATGTGCAGGCACAGATCGAGTCCGGCCGCTACACCGGCCGAGGTGAGCAGGGACCCGTTGTCGACGAACAGCACCGACGGATCCACCTCGACGCGGGGATACCGGCGAGCCAGTTCCGCGGCGTGTTCCCAGTGGGTCGTCGCGCGCGACCCGTCGAGTAACCCGGTCGCCGCCAGGGTGAACGCGCCGACGCAGACCGACGCCACCCGCGCGCCCCGCGCGGCGGCGTCCAGCAGTGCGCGGCGAACGGCTTCGGCGGGCTCGTCGAGGAACTCGGTCCGGCCCGGAATCATGACGATGTCCGCCTCGGCGAGGCAGTCGAGATCCCATTCCGACTGCAACCGGACAGCGCCGTGTACCGCCGCCGCACCCGCGCTGCCGCCCGGGGTCACCACGCGGATGTCGTAGTACTGCTCGCCGAGCATGGTGTTCGCCGCGCCGAACACCATGCCGGGAAGCATCACCTCGAAACCGATCACCGAATCCGGAGCAAGTACCGCTACCACTGCCATGGCCAGAATTTAGCGCACAGCGGAATATTGGCCAGGCGGAGCCAATTCACTCCGGCTTCCAGGTCCTCCTCCTACCGCCTCGCGGTATCCCGCCGCGCCTCGGCGGCAGGGCGCGCGGTGATCGGCGGGCGTAGCGATGTGGTTGCGGCCGTTCCCGTGCCACGCCCCGGCAAACTCCGGGCACTCGCCAGGGTTCGTGCTGTACTGGACACATGAGCAATACCCCAGTCATCGTGGACCGGGCCGGACTCTGGGATGCCGAAGCGCTCAGCGATGTCGCCGCGGCGACCTTTCCGCTCGCGTGCCCACCCGGCGCGACCGCCGACGATATCGAGATCTTCATCTCCGAGGTGCTGTCGGGCGAACGGTTCGGCGAGTACCTGTCTGATCCGTCGCGCGCGGTGCTGAAGGCGGTGTCGGGCGGCGAGATCGTCGGATACGCGATGCTGGTCGGCGGCGAACCGGCCGATCCGGAGGTCGCGGCGGCGGTCGATCCGCGGCCGGTGGTCGAGATCAGCAAGATGTATGTGCTGCCGGGCCATCACGGGACGGGCGTGTCCACGGCGTTGATGGTGGCGGCGCTCGACAGGGCTCGCGAGGACGGCTATTCGGGAGTGTGGCTCGGGGTGAACCAGGAAAACGCCCGTGCGCAACGCTTCTACGCCAAGCACGGTTTCGACACCGTCGGCACCAAGACCTTCACCGTCGGCAACCAGGTACACCACGATTTCGTGATGCAACTGGTGTTCTGAGGCCGAGCCTCGCTCAGGCCAGCATCCGCGCTTTCAGGCCGGCGATCTCGGAATCGGTCAGGCCGAGACCGGTGCGGACGTAGTTGTCGAAGCTGCCGTAGGTGGCCGCGGCCTGATCGAAGGCGGCATCGAGCCAGCCGGCTTCGACACCGTTGAGCAGATCACCGGGCTCGGCGCCGCGGTAGTGGTTCGACAGCAGGTAATCCTCGGTGACGGTGGCGCGGTCGACGCCGAGGATGCTCAGCAGTACCGCGGCTGTCCAGCCGGTGCGGTCCTTGCCGGCGGTGCAGTGGAACAGCACGGCGCCACCGTCGGCGGCCCGCCCGTTCTCGATGACGTCACGCAGCACCGACGCGATGGCCGCGTTGGCGCCGGGGGCGGTGATGAAGGCGCGATACATCTCGGCGCCGCCGGCCAGGCTCGACACCAGCTGCGGTAGCGGCGCGCCACCGATCACGTCGTACCAGTTCGCCCGGGCGCCTGCCGGCACCCGGTCCGGTGCGAGCGCGCGTTCGTAGACGGTGCGCAGATCGTCGACGTCGCGTACCTTGCGCTCGGTGAGTTCGGCCAGATCCGCCGGGGTGAGGTGATCGAGCTGATCGGTGCGGAACACCAGTCCGGTGCGCACCGTTCGCCCGTCGACGGTGCGATAGCCGCCGAGGTCGCGGGCATTCCGCGCGCCTTCCAGGTGGAGTGAGCGGTCGATGGCGAGCGCGCTCGACGCGGACGGCGGATCGGCGGGTGCGATGGCGGCGGTGGGCCCGAAGGCGATGGCCGCCCCGGCGACCAGAGCGATCGGCACACGCAGCCCGTAACCGACCATGGTGGAACGGTGGACCATCGCGAAGCTCCCCTCATCGGCGCGTGGTGCCCGGCCTGTTCTGCCGACGGCTCCCACGGCAAGTCCCGCCCAGCAAACCAAGCCGGAGACGGTGCGGTCAAGCCCGTTTCGGCGAGTCGCGGCCGATCACGCCGCGTCGGATCCGGCCTGATCCAGGGGCCCGACGTGGTGATACGCCGCGACCGCCGCCGTACTCGATTCGGCTCAGGCCGTCACTTCGAACCGCGACAAGGCCAGCAGACGCGAGATCGCGCGCAGGTATTTCTTGCGGTAGCCACCATCGAGCATCTCCTGGGAGAAGATCTCGTCGAGCTTGGCGCCGGACACCGTGACGGGCACGCTGGCGTCGTAGAGCCGGTCGGCCAGCACCACGATGCGCAGCGCCACCGCCTGATCGGTGACCGGGTGCACGCCGGAGATGAAGACCGAGGAGACACCGGAGATCAGGGCACCGTACTTGGACGGGTGCAGGGTGCTCAGATGCTTCAGCAGCTGGTCGTAATCATCCAGGGTCGAACCGGGCGTGGCGGCGGCGCGCTCGGCGAGCTCGTCGGGCGAGGTGGGTTCGGGCGCGGGCGGCAGGTCGCGGTGGCGGTAGTCGGGGCCGTCGACACGCACGGCCTCGAAGATCGCGCCGAGCTTCTTGATCTCGCGCATGAAGTCCTGTGCGGCGAAACGGCCCTCGCCGAGCTGGCCCGGCAGGGTGTTGGAGGTCGCCGCGATGGACACACCGCTCGCCGACAGCTCGGTGAGCAGGCGCGAGACCAGCATGGTGTCGCCCGGATCGTCGAGCTCGAATTCGTCGATGCACAGCACGCTGTTGGCGCTGAGCCGCTCCACCGCGTTGGTGAATCCGAGCGCGCCGACCAGGTTGGTGAGCTCGCCGAAGGTGCCGAACGATTTGGGTGCCGGCGCGCTGTGGAAGATCGAGGCCAACAGGTGGGTCTTGCCGACGCCGAAGCCGCCGTCGAGGTAGAGCCCGGCGCCGTCGACCTGCTTCTTCTTACCGAACAGGCTCTTCTTCGAGGCGGCCTTGTGGATCTTGGCGACCTGCCCGGCGAACTCCTCGGCCTTGCGCACCGCGGCGGCCTGGCTGGGTTCGTTCGGGTCGGGAATGTAGGAGGCGAAGCTGACCTCGTCGAACATGGGTGGCGGCACCATCTGGGCGACGAGTTGATCCGCCGGAACCTCCGGATGGCGATCGACGAGGCGTTCTTGCATGGGCGAAGCCTAATGACGTGGTGTGATCTGTCTTCATGCAGCGTATCCACAATGCGATCCAGCTCACAGGACTGACCGACGAGGAACTCTTCCAGCTCTACGGCTACCCCACCGGGCTCGACCGTCCCTGGGTGCGAGCGAATTTCGTGTCCAGCATCGACGGCGCCGTCACCAGCGACGGCGTGTCGGGCGGATTGGGCACCGACGCCGACCGCAAGGTCTTTCTGGCGCTGCGCGAGCTGGCCGACGTGGTGCTGGTCGGAGCGGGCACCGTACGGACGGAGAACTACGGTCCCGCCAAGACCGATCCGGCGCTGCGGCGCCGGCTGCACGAGCTCGGGATCGGCGGCCACCCCGACGGCACGCCACCGCCCATCGCGGTGGTGACGGCCAGCGCCGCGCTGGACGCCACCGCACGGCTGTTTCCCCGGTCCCACGACGCGTCTGCGGCTACCCGGGCCGATTCCGCCGGTGGCCAGGCGACGCAGCCTCCTGCGGGGCCGAACCCGCACCCGGTCGCCCCGCTGATCATCACGACCGCGGCCGCGCCCGCTATCCGCAAACAGCAGCTCGCCGACGCCGGAGCTGAGGTGATCGAGGCCGGTGACGTCGCCGTGTCGCCGCAGGCCGCGATGGCGGCACTGGCCGAGCGCGGACTGACGCGGGTGTTGTGCGAGGGCGGGCCGCGACTGTTCGGTGATCTGCTGGCCGCGGACTGCATCGATGAGCTGTGCCTGACCACCTCGCCGGTGTTGATCGGCGGGACCGCGGCGCGAATCGCGCTGTCGCGCGAGGAGTTCCGGGTGACGATGCGCCCGGCCCACATTCTGCTGGACGAGGACGCGACGATGCTCATCCGGTGGGTGCGCTGCTGAGGGCCTGTGTGAAACACGGCACGAGACCTGGCAGGGTGTAACGCATGCGCTGGACTCGGGCCGTGGTACCGGCCTCGATACTTTCGATCATGATCGCCGGATGCGGGGCCGGACCCTCGGATCGCCCCGGCGTGGCCATCGAACGTCCGCCGGTCGCGGGCGAGGCCACCACCTCGGCCGCCGCCGCGCCGCCGCCGCAGGCCGAGGTGCCGAAGACCGATCTGAGCTGGCGGGAATGCACCACGCCGACGCTCGATCTGCTCGGTCTCGGCCCCGCCCCCGAGGGCCTGGTGCTCGAATGCGCCGAGTATTCGACGCCGATCGACGCTTCGGGGGCGATTCTCGGTTCCTTCCGCAACGGCGCGATCCGTGCCCGTCTACCGCAAACCCCCGCCGACGCGGCGCCGATCGTGCTCACCTCCGGCACCGACCGGTCCTCCACCGCGACGCTGGCTGGGCTGGCGGTCGGCCCGGCCAACGCGATCCTGGCCCAACGCCCGATCGTCGCGGTCGACCGTCGCGGCATCGGTAGCTCGCAGCCGATCGACTGCCTGCCACCCGAAATCCGCGACCCCATCCACGACAACGCCCAGTTCTCGCCCGGCGACGACCAGATCGCCACGATGGCCGAGCTGAGCCAGAACGCCACCATCGCCTGCCGCGACTTCCTCCAGCCCTACGACGGCACCTTCGACGCCGCGCACGCCGCCGACGACATCGAGCAGCTGCGCAAGCAGTGGCAGGTCGAACACATCGCGATGATCGGCACCGGCAACGGCGCGCTGGTCGCGATGGCCTATGCCCGCAAGTTCGGCGATCATCTGGCGCGCCTGGTGCTGGATTCACCGCACGCGGTGGGCGTGGACGCGGTGACCAAGGGCGAGCAGCAGGTGCAGGGCGCGGAGGCGGCGTTGACGGCGTTCGCGCAACGCTGCGTCGGCCTCAACTGTTCGCTTGGTCCCGATCCGCGCGGGAAGGTGACCGAACTTCTCGGCAAGGCCACCGCAGGACAGCTCGGCGACATCTCGGCAAACGGCTTGCTCACCGCGATCACCGGCTTCCTCGGCAGCCCGCGCAGCGACCAGAACAACCGGGTCACCGAACTGGCCGATGCGCTCTCCGCGGCCGATCGCGGCGACCTCGCGCCGCTGGAAAACCAGGTCCAGCGCGCGACCTCGGCCACCGCCGACGACGGACAGTTCGTCAACGGCTGCACCGACACCCAGCAGCCGCCGACGGCGAGCCAGGCGGCCGGGCTTGCCGAGGACTGGGGCGCCAAGTATCCGGTGTTCGGCCGCGCCGCGGCGATCTCACTGCTGACCTGCTCGGCTTGGCCCGTGCTGACCCCGCCGGCGGCCCCGGAGAAGCTCGCGCTTCCGGTGCTGGTACTGGCCGGGGTGGCCGATCCGGTCAGCGGTGCCGGTCAGGCATCGGTCACCGGTGCACTCGGGCGCGCGGGCGCGCGTAATGCCACCCTCACCTGGCAGGGCTACGGCCATCCGGTGTCCAACCACTCCGGCTGTGCGCAGCGCGCTGTGGTCGAGTACCTGAAGGACGCGAAGCTGCCCGCCGATGGCACTGCCTGCCCGGCCTGAGCGGCGCGGTGCGCACCTCATCGACTCCCGCCTCGGCGGGCTCGCCGACCCGGTCGCGGGCACGCCGAGGCGGGTCCGGGCAACCATCTGGGCACGATCCGGTGTACCGTGCCCCAGTGTTACTTCGACAGCTCGAGCCCAGGACAGCTCGCACCACCGCCGAGGTGATCAAGTTCGCACTGTGGCCCCTCGCGGTCATGACCGTGCTGAACAGGGTCCTCATCAAGGCTGTCAATGGTTTCGTCACAGACGATTATCGGCCCGTGTACCAGGCGTCGCTGGATTTCCTGAACGGTCGCGCGGTCTACACGGCCAATTTCGACTCGGTCGATCCGCACTACCTGTATCCGCCCAGCGGCACGCTGCTCATCGCGCCGATCGCGATCATCGACTACGAGAAGTCGCGCTGGCTGTTCATCCTGCTGAACGCCGTCGCCATCCTGATCGCCTGGTACCTGCTGCTCCGCCTGTTCAACTACACGCTGAAGTCGATCGCCGCGCCCGCGCTGCTGCTGGCGATGTTCATGTCCGAGACGGTGATCAACACGCTGGTGTTCACCAACGTCAACGGGTGCCTGCTGCTGGCGGAGCTGCTGTTCATCATGCTGCTGTTGCAACGGCGGGATGTGTGGTCGGGGGCGATACTCGGCTTGACGATCGCGGTCAAACCCACGCTCGCGCCGCTGCTGCTGATCGCGGCGGCGCGCGGGCAGTGGAAGGTGTTCATCACCGCTCTCGGTGTGCCGCTGGCGCTCAACGCGATCGCCTGGCCGTTGATGAAGGACGCGAGTTCCTTCCTCACCCGGACCGGCCCCTACATCCTGGAAACCCGCGACTACTTCAACAGCGCGATCTCCGGCAACGCCGAGTACTTCGGGCTGCCGCCGTGGCTGACCTGGACCATGCGGCTGGCCATGGGTGTCATCGTGGCGTTGACGCTGTGGCTGCTGTACCGCTACTACCGCGAGGACGAGCTCTTCTTCGTCTGCACCTCCTCCGGCGTGCTGCTGATCGCGTCCTGGCTGCTGTCGTCGCTGGGCCAGATGTACTACTCGATGCTGGTGTTCCCGTTCCTGATGACGGTGGTGCTGCGCAACTCGGTGCTGCGCAACTGGCCGGCCTGGCTCGCCATCTTCGGGTTCCTCAGCTACGACAAATGGCTGTCGGATCGCTGGCAGAGCCTCGGCCGCAATATCGAATACCTGCGGATCACCTTCGGCTGGGGTCTGCTGCTGATCGTGGTGTTCTGCGTGCTCGGTGACCGCTATCTGGCCGCGCGCCGGGAAGGCCGGCTGAAGTTCGGTATCGATCCCGCGTGGATGGCCTCGGCGCCGGACCCGCGTGGACCCGCCGAGCCTGCGGCCGTGGCGTCCACCGGCACGATCGACGCCGAACAGCCGGGTTCACCCGCCGCACGCGCCGAGCGAATGCGCGATCGTGCCGAGGAAGCGGACAACGACACAGCGACGGCGGAGGACAAGCGCATTACCGTGGAGTGATGAGCTCCGAATCGGATACCTCCCTGCCCGCCCCGCGGATCCAGCTGACGCCGCAGGAGTGGAAGGCCAAGCTCAGTCCCGAAGAGTTCGCGGTGCTGCGTGAGGCGGCCACCGAACGGCCCTTCGTCGGCGAATACACCGACACCAAGACCGAGGGCGTCTACACTTGCCGAGCCTGCGGCGCCGAACTGTTCCGCAGTACGGAAAAGTTCGACTCGCACTGCGGCTGGCCGTCGTTCTTCGATCCGGCCGACTCCGACGCGGTGATCCTGCGAGCGGACAATTCGCTCGGCATGCGCCGGGTCGAGGTGCTGTGCGCGACGTGCCACAGCCACCTCGGGCACGTCTTCGAGGGCGAGGGCTACCGGACACCCACCGACAAGCGGTACTGCATCAATTCCATCGCGCTGCGGCTGCACCCCTCGGACACCGCAACCCGCCAGTAACCCGACGTGCCGTGCGCAAACGGTACGCAACCAGGCAGCGGCGGGGGGGGGGGGGAAAGGGAGGGGGGGGGGGGGGGGGGGGGGGGGGGGGGGGGGGGGGGGGGGGGGGGGGGTGGGAAAAGGGGGGGGGGGGGGGGGGGGG
>NZ_JBYHFL010000001.1:991996-1154279 GCF_058222935.1 Nocardia sp. JCM 38205
CGACAAAAAACAAGACCACGACGCCCCCCCACAGACGGTTTTGGGCCCCCCCGGTACTGGGTTCAGGGCAGCGCGGTCATCAGCTGCTCGACCTCGACGCGCGGGCCGGTGAAGAACGGTACTTCCTCGCGCACGTGCAGGCGGGCCTCGGTGGCGCGCAGATCGCGCATCAGGTCCACGATGCGGTGCAGTTCCGGGGCCTCGAAGGCCAGGATCCACTCGTAGTCGCCGAGCGCGAACGAGCTCACGGTGTTGGCTCGCACATCCGGGTAGCCGCGGGCGGCCTTGCCGTGATCGGCCAGCATCTTGCGGCGCTCCTCGTCGGGCAGCAGGTACCACTCGTAGGACCGCACGAACGGGTACACGCAGATGTAGTTGCCCGGGTCCTCGCCGGCCAGGAAGGCCGGGATATGGCTCTTGTTGAACTCGGCGGGCCGGTGGATGGCCACATTGCTCCACACCGGCGCGCTGGCCTTGCCGAGCGCGGTGGTGCGGCGGAAGTCGGCGTAGACCGCCTGCAGATCTTCGACCCGTTCGGCGTGCGTCCACAGCATGAAGTCGGCATCGGCGCGCATACCAGCGACGTCGTAGATGCCGCGCAGCACCACCCCGCGATCGGCCAGCCCGTCGAAGAAGGCGCGCGCCTCCTTGATCGCCGCCTCCCGGTCGTCACCCAGCGCACCGGGTTGCACCTGGAACACCGAGAACATCAGGTACCGGATAGTCGAATTGAGAGCCTGGTAGTCGAGTCGCGCCATACCCCCATCGTGCCACTCGGCGCTTTTCCCGCCGCCGCCATCCCCGCCCGGACGTCGGTGCCGCGCCGCGCGCCGGACCGAGCGCGAGACGTGCGCTGCCGAAGGACGACTCGGCAACCCCATGACCGTGCCCCAGCGAACAGGGCGCGCGGCGATCCGGTCGTGCGACGGCCGACGAGCAAGCGCAGCGTCAATGTTCACTATTTTCTGAATACAGATTTCCATGTACTGTTCGGGTATGGAGACCTCGCTGCATCACGATGCATTGGCCCGGTTCGGTCATGCGTTGTCCGACCCGACGCGCACCCGAATCCTGCTGAGCCTGCGTGAAGGTCCCGGCTATCCGTCGGAGCTGGCCGAGCAGATCGGGGTCACGCGGCAGATTCTGTCCAACCATCTGGCGTGCTTGCGCGGGTGCGGGCTGGTGGTCGCCGTGCCGGAAGGGCGGCGCAACCGCTACGAGCTGGCCGATGCCAGGATTTCGGCCGCACTGTCTGATCTGCTCGGATTGGTGCTTGTCGTGGATCCGGCCTGCTGCCCAGCCGCCGATACCCAGGAGTGCTGCTGATGGATTCGCCGGGAACGCCGACCGTGCGGGCGAAGCCGAGCGCGAGCCGGAAAGCGGTGCTGGCGCGGCGGATTCGCTGGTTCGTCGCGGCGACCATCGCCTACAACGTGGTCGAGGCGATTATCGCGCTCACCGAGGGCGCACGGGTGTCGTCGACCGCGCTGATCGGGTTCGGGCTGGATTCGGTGATCGAAGTCTCCTCTGCGGCCGCCGTGGCGTGGCAATTCGCCGGACGCGACCCAGCGAAACGGGAGAAGCTCGCCCTGCGGGTCATCGCGTTCTCCTTCTTCGCCCTCGCCGCCTACGTCACCGTCGAGTCGATCCGCGGCCTGCTCGGCATGGGCGACGCCGAGCACTCCCCGATCGGCATCGGACTCGCCGCCGTGAGCCTGGTCGTCATGCCGGTGCTGTCCTGGGCGCAACGCCGCGCCGGCCGTGAGCTCGGCTCGGCCTCCGCCGTCGCCGATTCCAAACAGACCCTGCTGTGCACGTACCTGTCGGCAGTGCTGCTCGTCGGCCTGCTGCTCAACAGCCTGTTCGGCTGGTCGTGGGCCGACCCGATCGCCGCCCTCGTCATCGCCGCCATCGCGGTGAAAGAAGGCCGCAACGCCTGGAAGGGCGACACCTGCTGCCCCGCACCGGCCGCGGCGCTCGCCACGAGGGGATCCGCAGGGCACGACTGCGAATGCTGCGACTGACGTCTCCGGCATTCCTTCCCCTGCCGCACGCGCTTCGGGAAGCACTCGCCTAGATCATCGTCTCCGCGTCGGCTTCACCGGCCAGGAGCTCCCCGGACATTGCCGCTTTCCTCCTCGACACCATGGCCGCCGGGAGACTTCGCCGCGCTGACTCACCCGCCACGAGACGAGCCGCAGCGACAGACGCCCGGCCAGGCGAGCGCCGCAGCGATATGGCGGGCGGTCAGGTGAGCGCTGCCGCGATATGCCGGGCGGCGCTGGTGGCGGAGGCGACGCAGGCGGGGACGCCGACGCCGTGCAGGTAGGCGCCGGTGAGGGCGAGGGTGTCGAATTCGGCTGCGGCGGCTTCGATCTCGGCGATGCGGGTGGTGTGACCCGGGGCGTATTGAGCGAGGGCGCCGGGCCAGCGTTGGACGGTGGCCGAGAGTGGGGAGATGGGGACGCCGGTGACGGTGGCGAGGTCGGCGACGGCGGCGGCGACGAGTTCGCCGTCCGGCCAGGACAGCACGGCGTCATCGCCGAATTTGCCGAAGGAGGCGCGGACCAGCGCGATCTCGCGGGCGGCCAGATGCGGCCATTTGCGGCTGGACAGGGTGAAGGCCTTGGCGCTCAACGGTTCTCCGGTGGCGACGAGGATGCCGGAGTTCTGCGGCAGCGGGGTGTCGCGCGGGAGGGCGAGTGCGACCAGGGCCGAGGAGGAGAGCTCGATTCCGGCCAGCGCCGACGACGCGGCGGGCGCTTCCGCAGCGAGCAGGCGGGCAGTCACCGGGGCGGGCGTGGCGAGGACGACGGCGTCCACCGCACCCACCGGTTCGAGCTGCCACCCCGTCGCCGTCCTGGTGAGTTCGGTGGCTTCCGCGGTCACGAACGTCGCGCCGGATCGTTGCGCGAGCGCTTCGAGCAGGACCTGATAGCCGTCGCGGATTCCGCCGAAGACGGGTGCATCCGATGGTGGCGGCAGGGCCGCGGTGACGGCGGCGGTGAGGCTGGGGGCGCCGTTGTCGAGAGCGGCGGCCAGACCAGGCAGGGCCGCGCGCACCCCGATGGATCGTGAGCTGCCCGCGTACACCCCGCCGAGCAGCGGATCGACGCTGCGGTCAGCGACTTCCGCACCGAACCGGTCGGCCACCAGGCTGTACACGTCGATGTCGGAGCCAGGCTGCCAGCTGAATGGCCGTTCGGGTTCTGTGGCGACCTGTTGCAGGGTTTCCTCGGACACCAGTCCGCGCAGCGTGTCGGCATCGGATGGGATTCCCATCAGCGTCCGGGCAGGCAGTGGGTGTGTGCTCCCCTCGGCCCAGATCAGCGGACGCAGCCCCGCCGGGCGCACCAACTGATCGTCGAGCCCGAGCTCCGCCAGCAGTGCGATGACCTCGGGCCGCCGCCCGACGAACGCCTCGGCACCCAGATCGACCGGATCCCCGTTGATCTCACCGGTGTAGAGAATGCCGCCGAGCCGCTCCCCCCGCTCTACCACGACGATCTCGGCCTGCGGCCCGAGCAGCCCACGCAACCGATACGCCGAAACCAGCCCGCTGATACCACCGCCGACGACCGCGATTCTCATACCGACGACGGTAATCCCCGCCCGTGACCGGCCGTCACGGTGGTCGGCGAAACCGCTGGTCACCGCATTGGCGACGCGGTGAGGATCACAGCCTGCGCGCGGCACCCGGCGACGCGACGATCGAGCCGCGGGCGCCCCGGCAGAGCTATCCCGGCATGGACGGGTTGTTCGAGTAGGGCGACCGTTCGATGGGTCTATTGCGCCGCCAGTATCGGCGCACACCGCGCAGCTCCCGCGACACCCGCGCCGCCCGGGCGGCCGTCGCCGCAGCACGTTCGCCACGAGCCTCGTCCGACTCGACGGCCCCACTTTCCTCCCGCGCCGGCGCCTCGGATTTTGTTGCGCCCCAACCGAAAATCCGTCTCATGCGGTGATCTTATGGCAGACCACCGACAGATTCGGCCGACCACCGAATCGCAGGCCAGGGTCGGCACAGTCCACCGGCGCCGAGAAATCTGCGACGGCCCCGTGACCACCAGATCGGCCACGGGGCGCCGTCATGCGGTTTTCGGTCAGGGTTTCCGAGCCCTGATGTCAGGCCCGGCCGCGCTCAGTCGCGGCGACGGCGGGAACCCGCTCAGACCGGGCAGACGCCGGTCCGCCAATCGGTCGGGGTGAACTGTTCGATGTGCACCCGATCGCTCGGGACGCCCATGGCTGTCAGCTGGGACCGGACCGCATCCAAGAATCCGTCCGCTCCGCAGACGTAAATGTCCGCGTCGGCGGGCAGGGTGATCGTGGACAGGTCCAGTAGGCCCTGGTGGGCTTCGCCGGCCTCGTCTTGGTACCAGAGTTCGAGGGTGGCCGCGTCGAGGCGGTCGATGAGGGTGCGCATGCGGTTCAGCAGGGGGTGGGTGCGTGGGGTGCGGTCGGCGTGCAGGGCCAGGACGGTCCGGGGTGATCGGTGGGCGGCCAGGTATTCGAGGGTGCCGATCATCGGGGTGATGCCGATGCCAGCGGAGATGAGGACCAGTGGGGTGGTCGCGTCGGTGTCGACGGTCAGGTCGCCGAAGGGCAGGGTGATCTCGAGGTGGTCGCCGGTGGTGAGGTTGTCGTGCAACCAGCTCGACACCTCGCCGGCGGGACAGCCCGCGACAGCGTCCACGCGTTTGACGGCGAACGTCAGCTTTCCTTCGCCCGGGTTGTTGACCAGGCTGTACTGGCGTAGCTGACGCGCACCGTCGGGCAACCGGACGCCGACCGAAACATACTGCCCCGGCAGGAATTCCGGGAACGGCGCGGAGGGATCAGCCGACTCGACAGTGAAGATCGCAGCACCGGCCGGATCGTCCTCACGTCCCACGACCACCGCGTCCCGGAACACATCGCCGGGTTCGACACCGGCCGCCACATACAGCTGTTTCTCCAGGTCGATCAGCGAGTCCGCCATCAACCAGTAGACGCGATCCCAGGCGGCCGCCACCGGGTCGGTGACCACGTCGGCGCCGAGCACTTCGACGATCGCGGCGAACAGGTTGTCGTGCACCACCTGGTACTGATCGGCGGTGATGCCGAGCGATGCGTGCTTGTGCCCGATTCGCGACAGCATGGCCGACGGGTGCGGCAGCCGCGGATCGACCAGGTAGGTGGCGAAGGACGCGACGGAGGCGGCGAGCGCACGCTGCTGGGAACCCTGCGCCTGGTTGCCACGGTTGAACAGATCACGGATCAATTCGGGATGGTTGCCGAACAGCCGGCGATAGAAGGCCGTGGTGATCTCGTCGATATGGGCACCGACCAAGGGCAGGGTGGCGCGGATCGTTTCGGCATGCTCGGGGTCGAGTTCGGGTAGGGCACGGACGACGCTGTCGGTGTTCACTGACTTTCCTTTACCTCGGAACCACCGCCCACCGAGGGAATGGTGAGCAGATGCAGCAATTCGACGGCAGGTCCGGTGACGAGATCGGTGACCGTATACCGATCCAATTCTCGATAGAACGCTTCCTTGGCGTCCGCGAGAATTCGGCGCAACCGGCAGGAACCGGCGAGCGGACAGGGATGATCGCCCTCGCACAGCACAACTTCGCGGTCACCTTCCAGGGCACGCACCAGCGCGCCGACCGACGCGCCGCGCCCGGTCTCGGTGATGAACAACCCACCGGAGCGGCCACGCTGCGCCTGCACGAAACCCAGCTCGACCAGTTGCGTCACCGCTTTCGCCACATGACGTTCGGACGCGTTGACCTGCCGGGCGATCAACCGAGTGGTGACCCGGTTATCGGCCTCGTCACTCACCGCCAACCGCATCAGGGCCCGGAGCCCGATATCGGTGAAGCGAGTCAGCTGCATGGCATCGACGCTACCGAGCCCGGGACTCCGGAAACCAATTCCGGACGGGTGTTCTTAATTACGCGAATTCGTGCGGTTTTTAGGCGCCGGATCAGGGCATGCGGCAACGCGGTATCAATCGCCGGAAATTGCTGCTACGCCGTGGAATCGGTATCGCAGAAAGGCATTCCGCCCCGGCGCGATCAGTGCAACGCGCCGGGCTGCGGCGGACATCACAACTGGTGGACGAGTTCGACCAGCGCGGTGATCACACCCGGATCGGTATCGGGCAGCACCCCGTGGCCGAGGTTGAAGATATGACCGGCGGCCCCGAGGGTGATGGCCTCGTCGGCCTCGTGGGTGATGCGGCGCGCCTCGGCCTCCACCGCGTCCCACCCGGCGAACAGGATCGCCGGATCCAGGTTGCCCTGCAACGCTTTTCCAGGACCGACCCGGCGCACGGCTTCGGTCAACGGCACCCGCCAGTCGACTCCGACGACGTCGGCGCCCGCCTCCCCCATCGCCCCCAGCAGCTCACCGGTGCCCACCCCGAAGTGGATGCGCGGCACACCGGCCGCGGCGACCTCGGCGAACACCCGCTCCGAATGGGGCAGCACGAACCGGCGGTAATCGGCCTGCGAGAGCGCACCGGCCCAGGAGTCGAACACCTGCACCGCGTCCACTCCGGCCGCGAGCTGGGCCTGCAAGAAGGCGATGGTGATGTCGGTGAGCACGCCGAGCAGCTCGTGCCAGGTCTGCGGATCGGCATGCATCATCGCCTTGGTGCGCTCGTGATGCTTGCTCGGACCGCCCTCGACCAGGTACGACGCCAGCGTGAACGGTGCGCCCGCGAACCCGATCAACGGCGTCTGCCCCAGTGCGTCGAGCAGCAGCCCGATCCCGTCGGTGACGGCGCCGACCTCCTCCGGCCGCAGCCGCGGCAACGCCCGCACATCGGCGGTGCTGCGCACCGGCGCGGCCACCACCGGGCCGACACCCGGCACGATATCGAGGTCGATGCCTGCCGCCTTGAGCGGAACGACGATGTCGGAGAACAGGATTGCCGCATCCACGCCGTGGCGGCGGATCGGCTGCATGGTGATCTCGCAGACCAGTTCCGGATCGAAGCAGGACTCCAGCATGCCGATGCCCGCGCGCAGCTCCCGGTACTCAGGCAGCGAGCGGCCGGCTTGGCGCATGAACCACACCGGACGCCGGCTCGGCTCGCCGCCGGTGGCGGCGGCCAGGAAGGGGGCATCGGTCAACCGGCGGCGCGTCTGTGTGCTCACCATCGTTATCGTAGGCGGGTCCACCCTCCCCTCAGCGGCGCGCCTCCGACTGCGCCGGGGACGGTAGGTCTACCGTCACCTCTCGTGACACCGCTCGACTACCGCGACGGCGCCGCATCGACCGAGGGCTCCGACGGCGAACCAGCTTCCTTTCGTGCCGCGGTCGAGGCGATGGGCACCGCAACAGTGCATCCCCGGATCGAGCTGGCCCCTATCCGTCCGCCGCAACGGCTGGCCCCGTATTCCTATGCGCTCGGCGCCGAGGTCAAACACCCCGAGACCGGTGTGGTGCCGATCGACTCCGAGGGCGATGCGTTCGGCAGGCTGATCCTGCTGCACGACCCCGACGGTGACGAGGCCTGGCACGGCACGTTCCGGCTGGTCGCCTACATCCAGGCCGATATCGACGCCGCCCTGGCCACCGACCCGCTGCTGCCCGAGGTGGCGTGGAGCTGGCTGGTGGACGCGCTGGAATCGCGGGGGGAGCCGTTCACCGCGCTCGGCGGCACCGTCACCTCCACCAGTTCGGTCCGTTACGGCGATATCGCGGGCCCGCCGCGCGCCCACCAGCTGGAGCTGCGCGCCTCCTGGACCGCGATGACCACCGAGATGCGTCCGCACGTGGAAGCCTTCGCCGAGGTACTGGCCTTCGCCGCCGGGCTGCCACCGGCCGGTATCACAGATTTGCGGCCACAGTCGTACACCAATAACGACCGCAGCTGAGCGCCACGTAGAGTTCACCTCTATGCCGGAAGCAGACGGGGCTGGCCGCGACGTGGACAGCGGCGAGACGGACAGTACGACCACGCAGGTCTCGGCGGACGCCGAGCCCGAGACCGCGGTGCCGTTGCTCGTCCCCGCCGACGGTGTGCCGCCGGTGCTCAGCACTCCAGCCGAGATCGCCGAGGCCGCCACCCGGATCGCCGCGGGTACCGGTCCGCTGGCCGTGGACGCCGAACGCGCCTCCGGTTTCCGCTACTCGGCTCGCGCCTACCTGATCCAGCTGCGGCGCGCGGGAGCGGGCAGCTTCCTGATCGACCCGATTCCGGTGGCCGATGCGCTGGCACCGCTGGCCGAGGCGATCAACGATCTCGAGTGGGTGCTGCATTCGGCCGACCAAGACCTGCCCGGTCTCGCCGAGCTGGGGTTGCGTCCGGCGGCGTTGTTCGACACCGAACTCGGCGGGCGGCTGGCCGGGTTCGACCGGGTCGGACTGGCGGCCATGGTCGAGCGGCTGCTCGGGCGTGCGCTGCGCAAGGGGCACGGCGCCGCGGACTGGTCGACCCGGCCGCTGCCGGAGGCCTGGCTGAACTACGCGGCCCTCGATGTGGAACTACTGCTCGAGCTACGCGAAGCGGTGGCGATCGCGCTGCACCAGCAGGGCAAAACCGAGTGGGCGGCACAGGAATTCGAGCACGTCCGGCTCACCGAGCCGCCCGCGCCGAAGGCCGACCGCTGGCGGCGCACCTCCGGCATCCACACCCTGCGGCGAGCACGTCAGCTGGCGACGGTGCGCGAACTGTGGACCACCCGCGACGAACTGGCCCGCCACCGCGATATCGCGCCCTCGCGCATCCTGCCCGATTCGGCCATCATCGCCGCCGCCAACGCCGAGCCCCGCACCATCGCCCAACTGCGCGAATTGCCGGTTTTCGGCGGGCCGCGCCAGCGCCGGTATTCGCGGGAATGGCTCAGCGCCGTCGAGCGCGCCAGGACGCTGCCCGATACCGAGCTACCGCCGCTGTCCCAGCCCTACGACGGGCCGCCGCCGGTCAACCGCTGGGAGCGCCGTGACCCGGTGGCCGCCGCCCGCCTGACCCGAGCCCGTGCCGCCATGGGCGAGCTGTCGACCGAAGTCCTGGTCCCGGTGGAAAACCTGCTCACCCCCGACGTGGTGCGGCGCCTGTGCTGGGACGGGCTCCCCAGCTACGACTTCGGCCCCGATTCGGCCACCGAGCTCGGCAAACAGATCGACGAGTTCCTCCGCTCCGCCGGCGCCCGGCCCTGGCAGCGCGAACTGGCCGTGCCGCGCCTGACCGTCGCGCTGATCGTCGCCGAGCCGCCGCACGAACCGGCAGACGGCGACTGAGTGGATTACGTCGGCGGCGTGGGGATTACCGAATTCGCACCGGGTGACGTCGGCTACTTTCCGCACGGGCCGTTCAGCGGGATCTGCGGCGTGGTCGACGCCCGTGGCGCCCGGATGCGTATCGAATTCAGCGAAGGGACCGTCCACCGTGAAGGTGGTGTACTGCGCGAGCGGCGCCACCATATGACCGTCGCGTTCGACGGAGTCGAGCTGGTCTAGTCGCCTCCCGCACCCTGATTGCGGCAGTCGGTCCTGGCATTTCGCCGCCACACCGCCCGGATCACCCCCGGCCGCAGTCGCGGCGATCGCGGACCGGAAACTCGGGCAGCGGGTGAAATCCTCGCGGTCACAGCACACGATCGGCTCATGGTCGCCGTGCCGGTGTTCATCGCGAGCGCGACCCGCGACTGAGGTGGGCGGGTAACTCCGGCTCAGCCCGCGTCGACCCAGCTCGCGATGCGGCGAGCGATGTCGGGAGCGGTGAGACCCAGCTCCTGCCGGACCTGGGCGACGGTGCCGTGATCGAGGAACTGTTGCGGCACACCGATATCGCGGGTGGGGACGTCGAGACCCGCGGTGCGCAGGCGCGCGGACACGCTGGAGCCGATGCCGCCGTGCAGGCCGCTGTCCTCGACGGTGACCACCATGCGGTAGTTCTCGGCCAGCTTGACAATGGTGTCGGAGACCGGAAGCACCCAGCGCGGGTCGATGACGGTGACCGAAATACCTTCCGGCGCCAGCAGTTCGGCAACCTCGACGGCCATGGACGCGAACGAGCCGACCGCGACCAGCAGGACGTCACCGTGCTGGGTACGGGCGGTGCCGTCGCCCTCGGGCAGGCGCAGCACATCGACGCCGTCGAGCCGCTCCACCGCCGTGATCTCTTCGACCACACTGCCTTTCGGGAAACGCAGCGCGGTGGGCCCGTCGGTGACGGCCAGCGCCTCACCCAGTTCCTCGCGCAGGGTGACCGCATCGCGCGGCGCGGCGACCCGCATACCGGGCACGATGCCGAGCACCGACAGGTCCCACATCCCGTTGTGGCTCGCGCCGTCGGAGCCGGTGATGCCCGCGCGGTCGAGCACCAGGGTGACCGGCTGCTTCAGCAGCGCGACATCCATCAGCAGCTGGTCGAAGGCCCGGTTGAGGAAAGTCGAGTAGATGGCGACCACCGGATGCATGCCGCCGAGCGCCAGACCGGCCGCCGAGGCCACCGCATGCTGTTCGGCAATCCCGACGTCGAACATCCGCTCCGGGAATCGCTCACCGAAGGCGGCCAGGCCGGTGGGGCCGGGCATGGCGGCGGTGATGGCGACGATGTCGTCGCGGCGCTGCGCGTGTTCGATCAGCTCGGCGGAGAACACCGAGGTCCAGTCCTTGGCCTTGCTGCTGCCCACCGGCTCACCGGTCAGCGGGTCGATCGGCCCGCAGGCGTGCATCTGGTCGGCCTCGTGGTTCTCGGCCGGTTCGAAGCCGCGGCCCTTCTGGGTGACGGCGTGCACGACCACCGGACCGCCGAAGTCCTTGGCGTGGCGCAGCGCGCCCTCGACTGCGGCGATATCGTGCCCGTCGACCGGGCCGACGTACTTGAGTCCGAGATCGCTGAACAGCTCCTGCGGGCTGACCGCGTCTTTGATGCCCGCTTTCACCGCGTGCATCATCGAGTACGCCGAGTCGCCCACCCGGGGGATGCTCTTGAGCAGCCGCCGACCGGCGTCGAGGGCGTGTTCGTAGGCGGGCTGGGTGCGCAGCGCGGTGAGCCGCTGGGCCAGACCGCCGATGGTGGGGGCATAGGAGCGGCCGTTGTCGTTGACGACGATGACCACCGGGCGATCGGGTGCGGCGGCGATATTGTTCAGCGCTTCCCAGCACATGCCGCCGGTGAGGGCGCCGTCACCGACTACCGCGACCACATGCCGGTCCTGGCCGGTCAGCGCGAACGCCTTGGCCAGACCGTCGGCGTAGGACAGCGCGGCGGAGGCATGCGAGGACTCCACCCAATCGTGCGCGCTCTCCGCGCGGCTCGGGTAGCCGGACAGGCCGCCCTGGGTGCGCAGGGTGTCGAACTGGTCTTTGCGGCCGGTGAGGATCTTGTGCACGTAGGCCTGGTGGCCGGTGTCGAAGATCAGCGGGTCGGCGGGCGAGTCGAAGACCCGGTGCAGGGCGATGGTCAATTCGACCACGCCGAGGTTGGGGCCGAGGTGACCGCCGGTGACCGCGACCTTGCGGACCAGGAACTCACGGATATCCGCCGCCAGCTCGCGCAGCTGCGGCACCGTCAGCTGCCGCAGGTCTTCGGGCGTGTCGACCCGGGAAAGCATTCCCACCTGAACTCGCTCCCTCCGGATAGCGCATCTGATCCGATCAGTCTACGGAGCCACTCTGTGTGCCTCACACGACGACGGATCCCCACCAGCGGACATGGCCGGCGAATGTGAGACTCGACATACGATGCCCAGCTTAGAGTGGGCTCGTAGGCGTGCGCGAACAACCGAGGACAGGAGAACTCGTGGGCAAGAAGAAGTCGTCGGGCGCGGTCACCACGTTCGGGCACGGAACCGTCCACGCGACCCCCGACCTCATGCGCGTGACCCTGTCGGTGGAAAGCCGCGCGAGCAAGGTGGCCCTGGCCTATGGGCGCGCCGGGGAGCGGGTCGCTGCGGTCACCGCCTCGCTGCGCTCCTACGGCGTGCCGAGCACCGATATCGCCACCAGTGGGCTGTCGGTGCGGACCGAGACCGTCTGGGTGGAGGGCGGCGGCAACAAGATCACCGGTTATCTGGCGACCACGTCGCTGACGATCACGCTGCGTGAGATCGGCGAGGATGCCGACCCCGGCCCCGCCACCATCATCGCGCACTGTGTCGACGCCGGCGGCGACGATGTCCGTCTCGGTGGGCTCGAACTCACCGTCGCCGACCCGGACGCCCTGCTCGGCACCGCCCGCGACGCGGCCTGGGACGACGCCAAAGCCAAGGCCGAGCAGTACGCCGAGCGCGCCGGACGCGCCCTCGGTGCTGTCGTCGAGATCACCGAGGACACCTCGGCGCCGGTCCCGGTTCCCCGCCCCCGTGCGCGTGGAGCGAGCGAAATCGCCTATGCCGCAGCAGCGGTGCCGGTGGAGCTCGGCGAATCCGAACTCGCCGCCGACGTGCGGGTCACCTGGGAACTCGACTGAACCGCCGACACTCCGGCGTACTCGGTCCCGAGCGCGGGAGCAGGTCCGCGTCCAGTGGCGGCGCCGCGGTAGTCGACCGGACGCACCGGGCCCCATCGGCGATCGCCACGTAGCCGTGGCACGACGGACGACCTTCGTGACCCGCGCCGCGCCCAACGCTCCAGCGGTCCGGCTCAACGCTCCAGAAGCGCAAGGCATTCGACATGGTGGGTCGCCGGGAAGGCGTCGAAAGCGCGCAGGCCGGTGAGTTCATAGCCGGCCGCGCGGTAGAGACCGACGTCGCGGGCGAAGGAGGCGGGATCGCAGCCGATGTGGATGATGCGCTCGGGTGCGACGGATGTGACCGCGCCGACGACGGCCTTGCCCGCGCCCGCGCGCGGCGGGTCGAGCACGACGACCCGAGGCGCGCCGCCGGTGTGCTGGGCCACCCAGCGCTCGACCCGGCCGCTACCCAGCCGCAGCCAGGGCAGATCGGCCAGTGCGAGCGTGCCGTCGGCCACCGCGGTGCGCCCCGATTCCACCGCGTGCACCGAACCGGACGGACCGACCTGTTCGGCCAGCCGGGCCGCGAAGACACCGACACCGCTGTAGAGATCCCACGCCGTATCCCCCGGTGCCAGGGCGGACCACCCCGCCACCACATCCGAATAACGTTGCGCGGCATCACGGTGGGCCTGCCAGAAGCCGGTCGCCGATAGCTCCCAGCGCCGGCCCGCCACGTATTCGACGGCCCGGCCGCTGCCCTCGATCAGCCATTCGTCCCTGGCCGCGTGCGCGGCGGCGCGATGCGCGGCCGCACGTTGACGTTCGGCGTTGCCGGGGCGGGATTCGCCGCGGCGGCCGCGCGGTCCCCCGCGCTTGCCGTGATGCGGACGGTCGCCGGCACGGCTACGGCGCGGGCCTTCGCGTCCAGGGTCGGCGGTATCGCCGCGGCGGTCCCGGTCGCGGCCCAGGTCGGTTTCGACCGGCGGAGCCAGTTCCACGAGGTGACGGGTGCCGTCACCGTCGACCGCCACCACCAGATCGGCGCCAGGGGTCCAGAGCCGGTCGGCGATCCCGTCCAGCGCGCCCGCTACCGGCTGCGGGCACCGCAGATCGGCGATGACCTCGGTGCTCCGATACCGGTGGGCCCCCGCGCGGCCTGCCGCGTCGACAGGTAGCCGCACGCGGGTCCGCCAGCCGCCCGTCTCGGTGCCGGCGTCCAGTGGCTCGACCACGATCTCCCGGTCCAGCCCGGCGATCCGGCGGAGCTGTTCGGCCACCACCGCGGCCTTGAGTTCGCGCTGCGCGGCGGGCGTGGCGTGCGAGAAGTCGCAGCAGCCCGCGCCACCCGGCCCCGACACCGGGCAGGTGGCGGGCACCCGGTCCGGCGAAGCCTCCAGGATCTCGATCGCATCGGCACGGCAGAACGATCCGCCGGCGTCCTCGGTGACGCGGGCGCGCACCAGCTCACCCGGCAGGCCGTGCCGGACGAACACCACCCGGCCCTCGTGGCGTCCGACGCAGAACCCGCCGTGGCCGGGCGGGCCCAGCCGGATCTCGACGGTGTGCCCGGACCAGTCGCTCATCGCCGCGGCCCGTACTCGCCTCGCGCGGTCATGAGCGATCCTCATATCCTCGCCGCACCGCGCCGGGTGCGTTGGTCACCCCGGCCGCGCGCGCCTTGGCCGAGGAGCTCAGCTGCCAGGGCACGCTGGTCACCATCACGCCGGGCTCGAACAGCAGCCTGCCCTTGAGCCGCAGCGCGCTCTGGTTGTGCAGCAACTGCTCCCACCAGTGGCCGACCACGTACTCCGGGATGAACACGGTGACGACATCGCGCGGTGCGTCCTTGCGCACCCGCTTGACGTAATCGAGCACCGGTTTGGTGATCTCGCGGTACGGCGATTCGATCACCTTCAGCGGCACGTTGATATCGCTTTGCTCCCATTCGCGCACCAGGGCCCTGGTATCGGGATCGTCGACGTTGACGGTGATCGCCTCTAGCGTGTCCGGCCGGGTGGCGCGTGCGTAGGCCAGGGCCCGGCGGGTCGGCAGGTGCAGCCGCGAGACCAGCACGATCGAATGCGACCGGCTGGGCAGCACACCGTCCCACTCGTGTTCGTCGAGTTCGCGGGCCACCGAATCGTAGTGGCGCCGAATCATCCGCATCACCACGAAGATCGCGATCATCACGAAGATGGCGATGTAGGCACCGGCGAAGAACTTGGTGATGAGCACGATCACCAGCACGGTGCCCGTCATCGTGAGACCGACGGCATTGATCACCCGCGACCGCTTCATCCTCGATCGCTGCGCGCTGTCGGTTTCGGTGCGCAGCAACCTGGTCCAATGCCGCAGCATGCCGAACTGGCTCAGCACGAACGAGACGAACACGCCTACGATGTAGAGCTGGATCAGCTTGGTCACCTCGGCGTCGAACAGCACGACGAAGGCGATGGCGGCCCCGGACAGGAACAGGATGCCGTTGCTGAATGCCAGCCGGTCACCGCGGGTGTGCAGCTGACGCGGCAGGTAGCGGTCCTGGGCGAGTACCGAGCCGAGCACCGGGAACCCGTTGAACGCGGTGTTGGCGGCCAGCACCAGGATCAGCGCGGTGACCACGGTAAGGAAGAAGAAGCCGATCGGGAAACCGGCGAAGACGGTTTCGGCCAGCTGCGCGATGAGCGTCTTCTGCTGGTAGTCGGCGGGAGCGCCGACCAGGTGCTCCGGGTTGTGCGCGTACACGATCCCGATCTTCTGGGCGAGCATGATGATGCCCATCAGCAGGGTGATCGAGATGGTGCCCAGCAGCAGCAGGGTGGTGGCGGCATTGCGCGACTTCGGTTTCCGGAATGCGGGCACACCGTTGCTGATCGCCTCGACGCCGGTCAGCGCGGCACATCCGGAGGAGAACGCCCGCGCGATCAAGAACGCGAAGGCGATGCCGTACAGGTGCTCGTCCTCGGCCTCCAGTCCGAATCCGGCCGACTCCGCGGTCAGGTCCTCGCCGAAGACATAGATGCGCAGCAGCCCCCAGCCGAGCATGAAGAACATGCCGAAGATGAAGGCATAGGTGGGGATCGCGAAGGTCTTGCCCGATTCGCGGACACCGCGCAGATTGATGGCGGTCAGCACGGCGATGGCCACCACCGCGAACAGCACCTTGTGGGTGGCGACGAACGGGATGGCCGAGCCGATATTGGAGGCCGCCGAGGAGATCGAGACCGCGACCGTGAGTACGTAATCCACCAGCAGCGCGCTGCCGACCGTCAGACCGGCGTTGGGACCGATATTGGTGGTGGCCACCTCGTAGTCGCCGCCGCCCGACGGATAGGCGTGCACGTTCTGCCGGTAGCTGGCGACCACCACGGCCATCACGATCGCCACCGCGATGCCGACCCACGGCGCGTACACGAAGGCCGAGATCCCGGCCGCCGACAACACCAGGAAGATTTCTTCGGGCGCGTAGGCGACCGACGACATGGCATCGGAGGCGAAAATGGGCAGCGCGATTCGCTTCGGCAGCAAGGTATGACCGAGCGAATCACTGCGGAACGGCCTGCCGAGCAGCATCCGCTTCGCCGCTGTCGTCAACTTGGACACTGGAGCGAGCATAGGCCCCGCTGAAACGCTGCGCCCCGGGACGTCACGGTAGTTCCCCTGTTCGATGCGGTGCCGACATGTTTGATGTGACCTGGTGGGGGGAACATGGCTGCGGGGACACGCGGCGAGTACGGTTCGATCCCGGACGGACGAACAGACCGGACGCCACGGTTTCCAGGAACGAGGTTGCACGGTGTACGTAGTGATCATGGGGTGCGGACGCGTCGGCTCGTCGCTGGCGCGCGCCCTGGTCCGGATAGGTCACGAGGTCGCCGTGATCGATCGCGATCAGAGCGCGTTCCGGCGCCTCGGCGCGGACTTCCCCGGTGAGCGGGTGCTCGGGGTCGGATTCGACCGAGACGTGCTGACCCGGGCCGGGATCGAACGCGCCGGCGCCTTCGCCGCCGTCTCCTCCGGCGACAACTCCAACATCATCTCCGCGCGGGTGGCCAGGGAGATGTTCGGCGTCGAACGCGTGGTCGCGCGGATCTACGACGCCAAACGCGCCGCCGTCTACGAACGGCTCGGCATCCCCACCATCGCCACCGTGCCGTGGACCACCGACCGGTTCCTGCACACGTTGATCGGCGACGCGGGCACCACCACCTGGCGCGACCCGACCGGCACGGTGGCCGTCGCCCAGCTGACCCTGCACGAGGACTGGTACGGGCGCACGGTGCGCGATCTGGAACGCACCGTCGGCGCGCGAGTGGCTTTCATCATCCGCTTCGGCCAGGGCGTGCTGCCGGAAAGCAAGACCGTGGTGCAGGCCGACGACATCATCTATGTGGCCGCCACATCCGGGTCGGTCGGCGAAGCCGTCGCCCTCGCCGGTAAGCCCCCAGCGAACGAGGACTGAGATATGAAGGTGGCCATTGCCGGCGCCGGAGCCGTCGGCCGATCCATCGCCAGGGAGCTGCTGCGCAGCGGGCACCAGGTGATGCTGCTGGAACGTCAGCTCGACCACATCGATCCCGCGGCCATCCCGGACGCGATCTGGGTACACGCCGACGCCTGCGAGCTCGCCCTGCTCGAAGACGCCGACCTGGAAACCTATGAGGTCGTCATCGCCGCCACCGGCGACGACAAGGCCAACCTCGTGCACAGCCTGCTCGCCAAGACCGAATTCGGCGTTCGCCGGGTGGTGGCCAGGGTCAACGATCCACGCAACGAATGGCTCTTCGACGGCTCCTGGGGTGTGGACGTCGCGGTCTCCACCCCGCGGCTGCTGGCCTCGCTGGTGGAGGAGGCGGTGTCGGTCGGGGATCTGGTGCGGCTCATGACGCTGCGGCAGGGCCAGGCGAACCTGGTGGAACTGACTCTCCCGCCGGACACATCGCTGGCGGGCAAACCGGTGCGAACCCTCACACTGCCCCGCGACACCGCGCTGGTGACGATCCTGCGCGGCGGACGGGTCATCGTGCCCGAGGCCGACGACCCGTTCGAAGGCGAGGACGAATTGCTGTTCGTCACCTCACCGGAGGGCGAGGAAGAGTTGCGCGCGGCCCTCGCCTCACACGGCGCCGCCTCCTGAACACAGCGCTCAGGAGGCCACCTTCAATTCGGCGCGCAGTTTGTTCAACGCCCGATGCTGCATCACGCGCACCACGCCCGGGCTGGTGCCGATGGCATCGGCGGTCTCGGCCGCGGTCCAGCCGAGGATGATCCGCATCACCAGCACCTCGCGGTGCACGGGGGCGAGCACCTGCATCAGCTGCCGGGTGGCGCGCTGGCGTTCGGACACCAGGGCCCGTTCCTCGGGTCCGGCCGCCAGTGACGCGGCGTCGGGCATGTCGTCGGTCGGATAGACCGGGTGGGTCTGGGCGCGGCGGAAGGCGTCGGCGACCTTGTTCGCCGCAATGCCGTAGACGAAAGCCAGAAACGACTTGCCCTGCTCCCGGTAGCGCGGGATAGCGTGCACGGTGGCCAGCATGACCTCCTGCACGACGTCATCGGCGGTGACCTGAAGGTGTGCGGTGTTGCCCATCCTGGACCGGCAATAGCGGTACACCAGCGGATGGATCAGTCGCAGCACATCGCTGATGGCCCGACTGTCGCCCGCGGCGGCGGGACCGATGAGGCTGTTCAGTTCGGCCGAGATCCGGCGGCTCTCCGACAGGGCCGGATTGTCCTGCCTGCGGCCCGTACGGGTAGTGGCGGTGGTGCGCTGGGTAGCCAATTCGCCAGTCCTCTCAGCGATCGTTCGCGGTGATGAAACGATCCTGCGCCGATCCAGAGACTGCCGACAGATACCCCAGGGTGGGTAGGGCCCCACCTTCGCGGCGGGTCGAGACCGACCCGCGGAATCAAGCCTTGGCATGACGGCCGGCGGCGGGACGGCCTGCGGCGGGCAGATGCCCGGCCCGGCGCACCGCCCACACCGTGACCGTGAGCGCCACCGCCGTCAGCGGCCAGCCCATCGCGATGCGCGCGAAAGCGAGCCAACCCGTGTGGTCGGTGTCGTAGAAGTGCGACTGCACCAGATACCGGGAGCCGAAGACCAGCACCCAGGCCAGCGTGGCGATGTCGTAGAGCCGGACCACCCGCCGGTCGGTGCGCCATTCGCTGCCGTGGCCGTTGAGCACCCCCCAGATGACGCCGACCAGGGGCCAGCGCACCAGGATCGAGGCGAGGAACACACCGCCGTACACCAGGCTGGTGTAGATGCCGAACAGGAAGAAGCCCTTGGCCTCGCCCATCCGGTAGGCGATGAACGCACAGATGCCGACGCCGATGAACCCGGAGATCGCCGGCTGCACCGGATCCCTGCGCACCAACCGCCAGACCAGGATCGCCGCGGCCACACCGAGCGAAGCCCAGATCGCGGCGGTGAGCCCGGCCACGGTGTTGACCGGGACGAAGACCAGAACCGGAAGGGTCGAATAGATCAGGCCACTGAAACCACCGAGCTGTTCGAGCAGCGTCTGCTGGCGGGCTACCTCGGCCTCGACCTCCTCACCAGCGGTGCCGGCGGGCGCGGGCTCCGGCGCGGTGGTGGTGGCGAGTTCGGCGGGCGTCGGTAGGTTTTCGTCGCTCGATGGCATACGTCAGCTGTTCCCGCGCAATTCGTAGTAGGGGTTGTACATGACCTTGCGGCCGTCACGGTCGCCGACCCGACCGCGGACCATGATGCGCCGCCCCGATTCGATGCCGGGGATGCGCTTGCGACCGATCCACACCAGGGTGATGGCGTCGGTGCCGTCGTAGAACTCCGCCTGCACACTCGCGCCGGCGGACTGGGGGCACGCCTCGACACTGCGAAGGCGCCCCAGCATCGTCGCTTCGTCGCCGCGGCGACACTCCGATGCCAGGCAGGCTCCCGAGGCGTCGGCCGTTTCGGCCAGCTCCTCGGCGTCGAGCTGATCGATGTCCTCGGTCAGTCTGCGTCCGAGCCTGCGAAAATATCCCGAGGCGGGGTTCGAAGCCGCCTTTCTTCCTCCGAAGGAAGACATCGCTCGGTCTCCTGTAGAGCTGATGGACGTGGGTCGCACGACCATCTCGTTGTTCGCACGACCGTCTGCGGCCGTACACCGCCACTGTAGATGGGCAACCATCGCACCGCTACGCTCACCTCCGATGTTCGACTCACCCACGCCCGCCGTCGTTGTCGGGCTCCCAGGTACCGGCTCCGACGCCCACTTCGCGCGCCGGGCATTCGAGCCCGCGTGCACCGCTCGCGGATTGGAGCTGATCGCCGTCGATCCGAACCCTCGCGCCGTCGTCGACAGCTATGTCGCGGCCCTCGACGACGCCGCACGCCGCGGCCCGGTGCTGGTGGCGGGTATCTCACTCGGAGCCGCGGTGGCCATCGAATGGGCGAGCACTCGCCCCGAGGCCGCGGCAGGGGTCATCGCCGCGCTGCCTGCCTGGACCGGACCCGACAGCATCGGCTGTCCCGCCGCGGCCAGCGCCGCCGGTACCGCCGCGGCCCTGCGCGCCGACGGCCTCGACGAGGTGGTGGCCAGGATGCGGGCAGGCAGTCCAGCATGGCTGGGTGAGGCGCTGGATCGCTCCTGGCGATCCCAATGGCCGGACCTGCCGCAGGCGCTGGAGGAGGCGGCAGCCTACAAATGGCCGGAGCCGCAACGCCTGGAGACACTGACCACGCCGGTGGCGGTGCTCGGCGCGGTCGACGATCCGGTGCACCCGTGGCCGGTCGCCCAGGAGTGGGCCGGGCTGATCGCGACTTCGGTGCTGGAGGAACTCACCCTCGACGAACTGGGCGCCGACCCGGCCGTCCTCGGCCATCTGGGGCTGGCTGCCTTCGGTTGAGCCCGGCGATGCTGTCACGCCGGGCTGCCGCCCGATGCCGGCCCGCTAGTTGCGACCGAGCTGCTGCATGGCCGAACCGTCGGCACCGCGCCGCGGCTGATCGGGCATCACCGGACGGCCCGCGCCCGGCGCGATACCCGGCACCACGCCCGGTGTGCCCTGCTGGGCGGCCAGCGCCTGCTGCTGGGCCGCGATCGCCTGCTGCTGGGCCTGGATCTGCTGCTGATGGGCCGCGGCGAGCTGATCGGCCAATTCCTGCGGCAGCACCACCGGCAGCGGTTCGCGCACGGGCAGCGGATCGGTGCCACGGCGAACTACCGTTTCGGCGAGAATCGCCCGCGCGGCCGTGACCAGCGGGGTGTCGGCGTCGGCGGCACCCGACGGGCCCGCGGCCACCAGCCGCACCATCCAGCGATAGCCGTCCACGCCGATGAAGCGCAGATCCGCGCCCTCGGTGACGGCGAAGATCTCCCGGCCCCACGGCCCGGTCTCGATGGCCACCTTCGCGCCGTCCTTGCGCAGCGAGTCGGCCAGATCCGAGGCCACCGTGCGCCACTGGCCCGGTGATTTCGGCGCCGCGTAGGCCGCGACGGTGATCCGCCCGTGCTCGGTGGCCAGATGCACCGCCTGCGGGGTGCCCTCGGGAGTCATCTCCACCTGGAGCTGACCGCCCGGCGGCACCGGCAGGATCACCGAGCCGAGGTCGAGGCGCTGATCGGCGACCGACTCGAGCAGTTCGGCGACTTCCTCGTAGTCGTAGGGGCCGGTGGCCGACGCCTCGTCGTCGGGCGCGGCATGCTCGGCCGGACGGTAATCGGAGTCGTCGTCGTAATCGTCCTCGGCGATCGCGTCGGCGAAATCGTCGGAGTACTCCGGGTATTCGTCGGTGTCGTATTCGTCGCCGTCGAACTCGGCGTAATCGCCGGGTTCGTCGTAGCGGTCGTCGTCGACGGATCTGTCGCGGCGCGTGGACTTCTTCTTCCCGAACATCGCGTCATTCCTCCTTGCCGGTCGCGGCCGACGCCGTACCGGAGGCGTCGAGGCTCGCGTGCCCACCGCTCGAGCCGTAGCCGCCCGCACCCCGCGTGGTCTCGTCGAGCCGGTCGACCTCGACGAAATCCACCAGCTCCACCCGTTGCACCAGCAGCTGGGCGATCCGGTCGCCGCGCCGCAATTCGATCCGGGTCCGCGGATCGTGGTTGATCAGGCACACCTTGATCTCGCCGCGGTAGCCGGCGTCGACGGTGCCCGGCGTATTCACCACCGACAGACCGGTCTTGGCCGCCAGCCCCGAACGGGGATGGATCAATCCGACGGTGCCCACCGGAAGGGCGACCGCGATGCCGGTGCCGACCAGCACCCGCTCTCCCGGTTCCAGGATGACGTCCTCGGTGGTGCACAGGTCCACGCCCGCGTCGCCGGGATGGGCGCGCGTCGGCACGGGGATGCCGGGATCGAGCCGCAGCAGAGGTATCGGTGAAAGTGCGCTCACGTAGCACGAGCCTACGCGTTTTCCCGGCCGTACCTGCACGCCATCCCGGCGAGCCGCTGGCTTACTCTTGAGTTGTGTCCGACCAGCCCGTACCAGCCGATACCCAGCGCTCGACCCGGTCCGGTCCGCCCGCTTACACCGAGCGCCTGTGGGTGCCGCTGTGGTGGTGGCCGGTGGCGTTCGCGATCGCAGGCCTGCTGGCCGCCGAAATCCACATGGGCGCGCCGGGCGTGCGGGCCTGGCTGCCCTACGTGTTGCTGTTCCCCGTGCCGGTGTGGGTGCTGTTGTGGCTGAGTAGGCACCGCATCGCGGTGGCGGCCGATCCGAACGGTGCGCCGGAACTGCGGGTGGATCGCGCCCATCTACCGGTGGAATTCATCGCCCGCGCGGCCGTGGTGCCCGCGAGCGCCAAGAGCGCGGCGCTGGGTCGTCAACTCGACCCCGCCGCCTATGTGCAACATCGCCCGTGGATCGGGTCGATGGTGTTGCTCGTGCTGGACGACCCGGACGATCCGACGCCGTACTGGTTGATCAGTACCCGCCGGCCCGAACGGGTCCTCGCCGCGCTCGGACTGCCGAGCGCGGACTGACACCGCGGTGCGACAGCGCGGTGTAGCGGCCCGGCGAGGGGATCTCGGATCCCGGTTCGCGGGGCCGTCGCCATATCGGGCGCGCGCTCAGGCGGCGCAGTCCATGCAGATCAGCTGACCGCCCTTGTCGCTGGCCAGTCGGCTGCGGTGGTGCACAAGGAAACAGCTCGAGCAGGTGAACTCATCGGCCTGTTTCGGAATCACCCGGACCGTCAGCACTTCTTCGGACAAGTCCGCGCCGGGAAGCTCGAACGACTCCGCGGTATCGGATTCGTCGATATCCACGACGGCGGACTGAGCCTCGTTGCGACGAGCCTTCAGCTCCTCCAGCGAATCCTCCGACACGTCGTCGGATTCGGTGCGCCTCGGTGCGTCATAGTCGGTTGCCATGTCGTCTTCCCCTCGTCCTTACTCCGTATATCCCGGATCGGCGCGGACATTCCTCGCGGTTGTCCACACCGCCCGCCGGTGGCACACATCACACGTGTACCGGTCCCCTATCAGGGCAGATTCTGAGGTTCTGCACCGGATAGCAGTCGGACAACGCTGAACATGCCCTGCTTGTTCCCGCGACCAACCACCGATTTTCGGGCCGGTGTTTCGATCTGGGCCGCCAGACAATAGCGGACCCCCAGACAAAAGTCGCAATCAAAACACAGCCGAGTCGAAACCGTCAGGGAATCGACACCATCGGCGTCACGAATCGAGACCGACGGCACGGCGGCTGCAAGGTTCGCCCGGACATTTTCGTAGAGTGTGCTGGTGGTTTCACTGATCACCGAAGGCAGCGCAACGGATTCGCGGGGACGACCCTTCATCCGGCGGCGCCTGCAGCCCTGGCTCGTCCTGGTCGCGGTATTGGCCCTCATCTGCACGATCGTGTGGATCAAGGCGCTGACCACCGAGGACACCGACTACACGGCGATGGCGTGCAATTCGCCGAGCCCGGCCACCGATCCGGGCGCCGAACCGCAGCCCGCGCTGGGGCAGCGAGTGGGGCCGAGCCGGCTCGAGAACGTGGAACCGGCCGCGCTGGCCGACACGAAGGTGCGCGTCCTCAATGCCAACAACCAGCGCGGGCAGGCCGCCCATGCCGCCGCCCAGCTCGGCGACCTCGGATTCGGCAGCGTCCCGAATGAGGCCTATGGCAACGATTCGATATACGTCAACGGCGATCTGGAATGCATGGGCCAGATCCGCTTCGGGGTGAACGGCCGCCGGGCCGCGGCCTCGGTGCAGCTGGCCGTTCCGTGCGCGGAACTGATCGAGGACAAGCGCGAGAACGACACCGTCGATCTGGTGCTCGGCTCGCTGTTCCGCGATATCCAGCCGTCCAACGACGCCGAAGAAGTGCTGCGTTCGCTGAAGAACCCGGCCTCCGGCGAGACCCCGGCCCTCGATATCGATCTCCTCGAGGCGGCCAGGCAGGCCCGCTGCTGAGCGGGGCAGGTCAGGGCTCGGGGATCGGCGCGCTGACCCCGAGCTCGTCCAGCAGGGCCAGCAGTTCGTCGGCGATTCCCGGCGCGGCCGCGACGAACAACTCCCCCGCGGCGCCGGTGGAATGCGCGGGCGGGGCCACCACCCGCGCCCCGGCCTCGGTGGCGATCAGCGCGCCGGCGGCCCAGTCCCAGGGATTGAGACCGTGCTCGTAGTGCGCGTCCACCCGGCCCTCGGCCACCATGCACAGATCCAGCGCGGCCGCACCGATGCGGCGGATGTCACGCACCCGCGGTAGCACCTCGGCGACCAGCGCGGCCTGGCGCGCCCGCCGCGCCGCGCCATAGCCGAACCCGGTGGCGACCAGCGCCATGCGCACCTCCTCGACCGGGGTGCAGCGCAGCGGGTGCACCGACCCGTCGGCGTCGACGCGTTCGGCGCCGAGGCCGAGCCCGGCGTGATAGGTCCGCTCGGCGGCGACGTCGACCACCGCGCCGGCGATCGAGCGCCCGCCGCGCATGGCGGCCACCGAGACGGCGTAGGCCGGTATCCCGTACAGGAAGTTGACGGTGCCGTCGATCGGATCGACCACCCAGACCACGGTGTCGTCGTCGGCGCGGCACAGATCGCCGCCGCCCTCTTCACCCAGGATGTGATCGGCCGGACGCAGCCGGGCCAGCATGGTGCGGATGAGCTGCTCGGTTTCGGTGTCGACCACCGTCACCGGATCGGTGGGGGTGCTCTTGGATCGCACGGCGCCGTCCGCGTCACCGGCGGGCCCGAACACCTCGGGTCTGCGGGTTCGTACATGCGCGGCGGCGGCCTCGGCCAGCTCGACCGCGAGGCGGCGCAACGCTGCGGCGTCGGGTGCGGCGATCGGGGAGTTCTCGGTGGTCAGGACGGTGGGCTGGGGCGAGGACGACGAATGCGGCACGTCCTCCATCGCACCACAGATCCTGCGGACCGCGCAGCCGCGACCGCCCACTACTCTTGTCGTGCACGACACAGCGCCGTCGTCGGGCACCCCCTTCGCGCCCCGGATGGCGGTCGCGAAGCCCCCGTGCGACGGCGCGTATTCCGTACTGGCCGGCACAGGGAACGAGGAACTGTCATGTCTGCTCGGGGGCACGCATTCGGAATCGATATCGGCGGCAGCGGCGTGAAGGGCGCCGCGGTGGATCTGGCCACCGGTGAACTCGTGCACCAGCGCATCAAGATCGCCACCCCGCAGCCGGCGACCCCGCACGCCGTGGCCGAGACGGTCGCCGATCTGGTCGCCCAGGCCGGCTGGGACGGACCGGTGGGCATCACCCTGCCCTGCGTGGTGCTCGACGGTGTGGCCCGCTCGGCCGCCAATGTGGACCCGGCTTGGATCGGTACCGACGCCAGGACGCTGTTCAGCGCCGCGCTCGGCGGCCGCGCGGTGACCGTGCTCAACGACGCCGACGCCGCCGGCATGGCCGAGGACCGCTACGGCGCGGCAAAGGATTTCGAGGGTCTCGTGCTGTTGCTGACCTTCGGCACCGGCATCGGCTCGGCGGTGCTCTACAACGGCACCCTGGTACCCAACAGCGAGCTCGGTCACGTCGAGATCGGCGGGATGGAGGCCGAGCACCGCGCGGCCGCATCGATCAAGGACCGTGACGGCCTGTCGTACCAGCAGTGGGCGGTCCAGGTGAGTACCGTGCTGATCGGCCTGGAGAACCTGTTCTGGCCGAAAGTGTTCGTCGCCGGTGGCGGCATCAGCCGCGATGCCGCACAGTGGATCCCCTTGCTGACCAACCGGACTCCGGTGATCCCGGCGAACCTGAAGAACACCGCTGGCATCGTCGGCGCGGCCATGGCCATCGATGCGGGAATCGCACCTTAGCGGTTGCGGGCATCGCAGGCGAGACCTCGCGGGTCCGATCGTTACAATGGAACTGCCCGGCGGTGAGCCGGTGAAACCCGACCGGCGCTGGCCGGTGCAACCCGACAGACCGCTCCGCCGGATATCTACTCTGGCGTGACGCCGCACGAGACCGTCACGAAAGGGCGTACGTGGTAGCCACGAATACCCGTCAGACCGCCGAATCGGCCGACGCCGACTCCGCCGATGTAACCGAAGCACGGCCGGTTCGCAAGGCTGCCGCCAAGAAGGCTCCGGCGAAGAAGGCCGCCGCCAAGAAGGCTCCCGCCAAGAAGGCCGCCGCGAAAAAGGCGCCCGCCAAGAAGGCCGCCGCCAAGAAAGCCGCACCCAAGGGCAAGGACGCCGAGGAACACCTCGACGACGAGTCGCTGGATGTGGAGGATCTCGGCGATCTCGAGGTCTCCGAGGACGACCTGACCGACGAGGGTGAAGACCTGGTCGAAGAGGTCGCCGAAGAAGCCGAGGAAGCAGCCGAGGAGCCCACCGCCGCGGACAAGGCCTCCGGCGACTTCGTCTGGGACGAGGAGGAATCCGAGGCGCTGCGCCAGGCTCGTAAGGATGCCGAGCTCACCGCCTCCGCCGACTCGGTGCGTGCCTACCTCAAGCAGATCGGCAAGGTCGCGCTGCTCAACGCCGAGGAGGAGGTCGAGCTCGCCAAGCGCATCGAGGCCGGGCTCTACGCGGCGGAGAAGATGCGCGAGTTCGCCGAGCAGGGCGAGAAGCTACCGGTGGCGGTGCGCCGCGACTTCAACTGGATCATCCGCGACGGCAACCGAGCCAAGAACCACCTGCTCGAGGCGAACCTGCGTCTGGTGGTCTCGCTGGCCAAGCGCTACACCGGCCGCGGCATGGCGTTCCTGGACCTGATCCAGGAGGGCAACCTGGGTCTGATCCGCGCGGTGGAGAAGTTCGACTACACCAAGGGCTACAAGTTCTCCACGTACGCCACCTGGTGGATCCGGCAGGCCATCACCCGCGCCATGGCCGACCAGGCCCGCACCATCCGCATCCCGGTGCACATGGTCGAGGTCATCAACAAGCTCGGCCGCATCCAGCGCGAGCTGCTCCAGGATCTGGGCCGTGAGCCCACCCCGGAGGAGCTGGCCAAGGAAATGGACATCACGCCGGAGAAGGTGCTGGAAATCCAGCAGTACGCGCGTGAGCCCATCTCGCTGGACCAGACCATCGGCGATGAGGGCGACAGCCAGCTCGGCGATTTCATCGAAGACTCCGAGGCCGTCGTCGCGGTCGACGCGGTGAGCTTCACCCTGCTGCAGGATCAGCTGCAGTCGGTGCTGGAGACGCTGTCCGAGCGCGAGGCCGGCGTGGTCCGGCTGCGTTTCGGCCTGACCGACGGCCAGCCGCGCACGCTGGACGAGATCGGTCAGGTGTACGGCGTCACCCGTGAGCGCATCCGCCAGATCGAGTCCAAGACCATGAGCAAGCTGCGCCACCCCAGCCGCTCCCAGGTCCTGCGCGACTATCTGGACTAGGCAATCCCGGCTACGGCCCGCGTGCTGCCCCTTCTCGGGGCAGTGCGCGGGCCGTAGTCGTCGGTGGGGGTCAATCCCGGGTCGGCCAGTACTGGGCGGGTCGACGGGATCGGGTGGTGCGGGCCTCCGCTTCGCCGGCTTCGGTCATGGCCAGGTGCAGCAGCAACACGACCGTCACCATGCTGACCCCGACGGTCAGCGGGGTGAGCAGCTGCGCCGCACCCGCACCGGAGGGTTGATGGGCGTGCGCGACATGCTGCACCCGCATCGCGAACATGCCCGTGTAGTGCATGCCGGAGACCGCCACACCCATGACGGCCGCCGCGCCGACGGTCGCGAGTGTGCCGCGCACATGCAGGGTGAACCACAGTGCGGCGGTCGCGGCGATGACGGCGATCACGATGGAGATCGCGACGATCCATCCGTTGTAGTCCATCGCGGCATCGGATTTCATCGCGTACATGCCGCAGTAGTGCATGGTGCCGACGCCCGCGCCGGTGATGGCGCCACCGGCGAGCAGCGCTACCGGGCCCCAGCTGCGACGCTGCGCCACGCCGAGCCCGATCCACACCACCACCATGGCGATGAGCGCGCTGATCAGGGTGAGCGGCACGTTGTAACGGATCGAGGCGCCGTCGATGGTGAAGCCGAGCATCGCGATGAAGTGCATGACCCAGATGCCGGTGCCGCCGATGGCGACCGCGGCCGCGACCATCCAGCCGTCGCGCAGCGCGGTCGAGCGCGCCCTGGCCATGCAGCGCAGTCCTAGCAATGACCCGGTGAACGACATGAGATAGGCGACGACGGGTGTGAGCCACCCATAGCTGAAGTGATCGATCGTGGGCACACGAGCTCCCTAGCTGGCCTGAGCCCGGGCCATGCGTGAGCATGAACCCGCGCCATAGATGAACAAGGATCCGCAGGTAGGGAATTTACAGTAATAATTTCCTTTTAAACAGGAATCTGGTTCGACCGAAGAACGGGAGGCCGGAGCGCAGCACGCCCGAACGTTGCCACGACGCTCAGGTGATCCTGCACCCGAGCCCCGCGACGGTCCACCGGGTTGTCCCACGCAGGCCACCGGCAACCCGCCGGCGCGGCCCCGCAGGCCGCGTCCGCGCCTGTCCCGGTCACCATCGGCGTGGCTCGCGGCGGCCCAGTAGTGGCGCGATCACCGCGCGATCGAGACCCGTTCGAGTACCGGCTCCACCACTCGCGCGGCAATGGGCCCGGCCACCGCCATGATCAAGACGTAGGCCGAGGCCAGCGCGGCGAGTTTGCCGTCGATGGCGCCGGTGGTGACCGCGAGCCCCGCGATGACGATGGAGAACTCGCCACGCGCCACCAGCGCCACCCCGGCCCTGGCCCGGCCCATCCGCCGAATGCCCTGCCTGCGCGCACCCCACCAGCCGGTGGCGATCTTGGTGACGGTGGTGATCACCGCCAGCGCCACCGCCCAGCCCAGCACCGGCGGAATAGCGGTCGGATCGGTATTGAGTCCGAAGGCCACGAAGAAGATCGCGGCGAACAGGTCGCGCAGTGGTTCCAGCAGCCGCACCGCCTCCCGCGCGGTCGACCCCGAGATCGCGATGCCGAGCAGGAACGCCCCGACCGCGGTCGAGACGTTCAGCGCCGACGCCACGCCGGCCACCAGCAAGGCCGCACCGAGCAGCTTCAGCAGGAACACCTCGCGGTCGGTGCTGTCCACCACCGCCGAGACATAGCGTCCGTAGCGCAAGGTCACCACCAGCACCACCGTTATCGCGATCAGCGCGACGGCCAGGGATTTCAGCCCGCTGGCAAAGCTCAGACCGGCCAGCACCGTGGTGAGCACCGGCAGGTACACCGCCATCGTGAGGTCTTCGAACACCAGGATCGACAGGACCACCGGCGTCTCGCGGTTACCGAGCCGCCCCAGGTCGTTGAGGACTTTCGCGGCGATGCCAGAGGAGGAGATGTAGGTGACGCCGCCAAGGGTCAGCGCGCCCACCGGCCCCCAGCCCAGCAGCAGCGCCACCACCGCACCGGGAGTCGCGTTCGCGACGATGTCGAGCAGGCCGACCGGCCAGGAACGGCGCATTCCGGTCATCAGCTCGGCGGCGGTGTATTCCAGGCCCAGCAGCAACAGCAGCAGGACGACACCGATCTCCCCGGCGATATGCCCGAACTCGTTGGCGGCGCCGAGATGGATAAAGCCCCCTTGACCGAAGGCGAGGCCGCCGAGCAGATACAGCGGGATCGGCGAGAGCCCGAATCGGCCCGCCACCCGGGCGAAAACCCCGAGTGCGAACAACACCGCGCCCAGCTCGATGAGGGCGAGCGCGGTCGTGGACACCGGATCAGCCGTGCGTGAGAATCTTCGCCGCGGCGTCAAGGCCGTCGGGCGTCCCGACGACGACGAGCAGGTCACCAGCGGTGAAGGTGAAATCCGGCCCCGGTGAGGGGTGCAACTGCCCGGCCCGCATCACCGCGACGATGGACACCTTGGTGCGGGTGCGCATCTGCGTTTCCCCGAGGGTGCGGCCGCTGTAGGGCGATTCATCGGAGATCGGCAGCTGCCGCGTGGTGATGCCCGGCATGTCGCGATGGTCGTCGTTGAGCCGGGAGACCAGCTGCGGTGCGCCGAGCAGATTGGCCAGTACGGCGGCCTCGTCGGTGGTCAACGCGACCTGCGCGGCACAGGCGTCCGGATCCTCGAGCTTGGACACGATCAGATCGATATCGCCGTCGCGGTGGGCGACGACGCCGATCCGGCGCCCGGACTTCACCTCGAAGTCTTTTCGCACCCCGATCCCGGGTAACGCAGTGACATCGACATTCACAAGTCCAGGCTAACCGTCGCCGAACGATCCGCCGAGCGTGCCACGATGCACTACCACGACCGCGCTCACCTGCGTCCTCGAGCATCGCTGTGACCGGGCCGGACCCGTCGATTCTCGGCGTGCGGCGACTCATCACTTCGGCGGACCCGCACCGCCATGCAGCTGTGCTGAGATGGGTGGGTGAAGTGGTGGGCGGCGTTGTCGGCGACGGCGCAGGAGGCGCTGATCGTCGCGTTCGTGTTCACCGTCGGCGCGGCGCTCTACGGCTTCGGCCTGTACGCCATGACCGAACACAGCTCGCAGCCGCCGCTGACGCTGCGGATGGCGCTGCTCGCCTTGCTGTGCGCGACGAGCATGTGGCGCAGGCGCAAGCCGATGTGGGCGCTGGCGGCCGGGCTGATCCCGCTGCTGATCGATTTCGTGCTCGGGCCGACGATTCCCATCTGGCTGGTCTACTCCGATCTCGTCTACGCGGGCGTGCTGTACGGGACCCGGCGCCAGTCCCGCGTCGTGGTCGGCGCGGCCATCATCGCCACGGCCGCGGGCTCGGTGACCGCGCTGGTCGTGACGGGCGAGTGGCGCGCCATCGTGATCACTCTGCTGGCCTCGTCGGCCTTCCTCGGTACGTCGATCTGGTGGGCGCTGACCGTGCGGGCGCACAAGGAGACCGCGCAGGCCGAACGGGCGAAGGCGCGGGCGCTGGAACTGGTGGCCGAACTCGACCGGCGGGCCGCGATCGCCGACGAACGCAAAACCATGGCCCGCGATCTGCACGACGTGATCGCGGGGCACCTCTCGGCCATCGCCATCCAATCCGAGGCCGCCCTCGGGCTGCTGGCGCGGCGCGACGACGGCGACCCCGCGCTGGCCGGCGTGGTCGAATCCATCCGAGCCAATAGCGTCAGCGCTCTGCACGAGATGCGCACCATGATCGGCCTGCTGCGCCGCGACGACGGCGCCGAGGATCTGGCCGCCCCGCGCGGGCTGGCGCAGCTGTCGCTGCTGGTGGACGCCGCCCGCGCCGCGGGGAGCACGGTCCGGGTGCACGGAGGTGTAGACCGGGCTCCCCTGCCGAGCGCGGTCGATCAGGCCGCCTACCGCATCATTCAGGAAGCTTTGACCAACGCCATGAAACACGCTCCCGGCCAGGAGGTCGACATACACATCGGCACCGACGCGACGACGCTCACCGTCGAGATCCGCAATCCGCTTCCCCGCACGAACGGCCGAGCCGATCAGCCCGGCCTGCCCCATCGTGGCCTGATGAACATGCGCGAGCGCGCCGCGGCCCTCGGCGGCGAGTTCACCGCAGGCGCGGTACCGCACGAGTGGCTGGTGCACGCCGAACTGCCACTGTCGGCCGAACCGGTCACCGGAGGTGAGCGCCGATGACGATCCGGGTGCTGATCGCCGACGACCACAGCGCCATCCGCGCGGGACTGCGCATGATCCTCGACGCGGCCGAGGACATCGAGGTGGTGGGTGAGGCCGCTGACGGCGACGTGGCGGTCGCGCAGGCTCGCGCGCTGCGACCGGATGTGGTGCTCATGGACGTGCGCATGCCCGGGGTCGACGGCATCGCGGCCACCGCGCGGATCACCGCCGACGGTATCGCGAAGGTACTCATCCTGACCACCTTCGACCTGGACGAATACGTCTTCCGCACGCTGCGCGCCGGCGCCTCCGGATTCGTGCTCAAATCGGTCTCCGGGCAGGAACTGGTGGCCTCGGTGCGCGCGGTCGCCGCCGGAGACGGTGTGCTGGCACCGGAGGTGACGCGGAAGGTGATCGACGCCTTCGCCGCCGCACCCAGCGCCCCCGTCCACCGCGAGCCCGACGGACTGGCGGATCTGACCGAGCGCGAACTCGAGGTGCTCGCATGCCTCGGCGACGGGCTGTCCAACGCGCAGATCGCCGGCCGGCTGTTCATCGGCGAGACCACGGTGAAAACGCACGTCTCGCGGGTGCTCACGAAGCTGGGTGTTCGCTCACGTGTGCAGGCGGCGATCCTGGCGCGTGAGCTGCGCGGCGGTTAGTGGCGGCGGCTGTCAGTGGTCGAGCTCGGCGAAGGTCCCGTCCGCGCCTGGCCGGTAATCCTCGACCGCTATGACCGCGGCGGCGGGCAACGGGCCGTACAGGTGCGGGAACAGCATGCCGGGATCGTCGGACGGCACGCCCGGCTCCCACCGCACGGGCGAGCCGAGCCGGGCCGGATCCAGCCGCAGCAGCACCAGGTCGCGCCGTCCGGCGAAGAGGCGGTTGGCGGGCAGGTGCACCTGCTGCGGCGTGGACAGATGCACGAAGCCCTCGGCGTCGAGCGAAGGCGGCCGACGCGCACCACTGGTCCGGGCGGCCAGCCATTCCGTCCCGGTGCACAGGTGAACCAGAGTGTGAGTGTCATAGGTCACGGGTAATCTCCCGGTAGACAACTGGATCGGCCTGTTCGAGTCGGTGATTCGAGTGGCTTTCCCACCCCTGGCAGGTGTCGTTCGCGCACAGCGAAAAGCACTGGTCGTGTTAGGGAAAACACATCGATTCGCTTGCGGGAACAAAGCCCCCGTCCCGAACGTCTGACAGAGTAGTCATACCACTGCTGGGAAGTAGCGGTAGCGAGCCCGCGGAGTGACCACGGGCCCCACACCAGGTGAACGGTCTGTGTGCCGGGAGCCAGGACGGAGGAGTCATGCCAGGAACCCTGACAAGCACCCCACTGACCGCGGTCGATCGTTGCGACCGCTGCGGGGCGGCTGCCCGAGTGCGTGCCGTTCTGCCCGCAGGTGGAGAGTTGCTCTTCTGCCAGCACCACGCGAATGAACACATGGACAGGCTGCGTGAGCTCGACGCCGTGATCGACACGGAATCGGCTCCCGCCCTCTGACCGCTCCTCGCGTCCGACACAACAGCATCGAACAACCGGATACCGCGTACACCACAGCGGGCGACCCGAGGGTCGCCCGCTGTGCTGCGTCCTGGGGGCACTCGCCAGCGATCCGGCCGCAGCAGGCCCCGAGGCCGACCGCCGCTCGAGCACCGGCGAAAGCCGGACCGCCGCCGCAGTGAGCCGTCAGCCGTCAGCCGTCAGCCGTCAGCCGTCAGCCGTCAGCCGTCAGCCGTCAGCCGTCAGCCGTCAGCCGTCAGCCGTCAGCAAGGATCCCATCCAGCAACGCCGCCAGCCCGAACTCGAAGGCGCCGTCGGGATCGGCAGGCGCCTGGTACAGCTCCCCCACCGCCGCACCCACCCGCCCGGCGAGCGGGAACTCGTGCGCGGGCATGACCTGCGTCAGCAGCGGTCCGTGCACCTCCCACCACCGCGCATCGCTCATCTCGGCGGCCTCCCGCGCCGCGGCGACGGCCATGCGGGCATTGCCGGTGGCGAATTCGGTCAGCACCGCGACCACCCGATCCATCTCTACGTCGGTCAGCCCGAGCCCGGCCACCGCGGCGAGCTGCCGTTCGTACCGGCGCATCCGCCCCGGCCCGAGCACCATCCGCCACGGTGAGACCTCCAGCAGCCACGGATGCGCGATCACCTCGGCGCGCACCTGCCGCGCCACCGCGGCCAAGCGCGTGCGGGGTGGCGCATCGGTGGGCAGCGGTCCGTCATCGACGGCGACCGCGTCGACCATCAACACGGTCAACGCCCGCATGCTCGGCACATACGTGTAGAGGCTCATCGGGCGCAGCCCCAGCTCGGCGGCCACCGCGCGCACCGACAGTTTCGCCAGCCCATCCCGGTCGGCCAGTGCGATGGCCGTACGCACCACCTCGTCGACGCTGACGGCCTGTTTGGGGCCGCGACCGCCAGGGCGGAGCGGCAGCTCGCGACGCCACAGCAGGGCCAGCAGCTGCCCCGCCTGATCGACAGGCGCCGGTGACGGACGGTCGGCCATCGAACTCCTTGTGCCAACGGCGGAACAATTCCGCTACGGTGTGCGTTACCAGATTACTCCGTACACCATACGACGATTTGAGGGGTCCGCTCTGCCCAGCACACAGGCCACCTATCTGCCCGACCGGAACATGTTCGCGATGTGGACGTGGACCGGTCACGGTCCGGGACGTCCGCCGCGCGAGCTCGGCGTACCGGCGGTGCTAGCCCTCGCCGTCCCGACCGGTACCGCGGCGCAGGCCGCGGTGGGCAGCGCGACGGTCGACATCACCGACGTCGACTGCACGTTGCTCGAACCCGAGGAGTTCACCGCGGTCGACGTCCCCGAGCCGGACGCCTCGGTGCGGGCCTGGCGCCACGCCCTCGCCGATGATCTGCCCGCCGCGGAGATATCGCTGCCGCCCGCCGCGCACGCGGTACCGAACGCCACCGGCACCGCCATGCTCTCCGCCCATTACGCACGCGGCGCGTTCGCCACCACCCGGGCGGTCGCGACCGAACTCCGTGACACGCTGAAGGCCGATCTGCGCCCCTATCAGGCCCGTGGGGTGAGCTGGCTGCGCGCTGCGGTCGCCGAGCACGGCGGCGCGGTGCTCGCCGACGACATGGGTCTCGGCAAGACCGTGCAGACGATCGGTTTCCTGCTCGGCCGCGCGACCGAAGGTCCGCAGCTGGTGGTATGCCCGACCTCGCTGGTGGGCAACTGGGTGCACGAGATCCAGCGGTTCGCGCCGGGCCTGCGACCGCTCGCCTGGCGCGGCGGAGAATGCGACGCCGAGCCGGGCACGATCATCGTCACCGGGTACCCGATCTTGCGCCTGCACGGCGCCGGCCTGCGCGAGACCCGCTGGGCCACCGCCGTGTTCGACGAGGCACAGGCCTTGAAGAATCCGCGCACCCAGGTGTCCAAGGCCGCCCGGTCCATCGACGCCGCCGCGACCGTGGCGTTGACCGGAACCCCGGTGGAGAACCACCTCGAAGAACTGTGGGCATTGCTGAATCTGGTCGCGCCACGGCTTTTCGGGCATCGCACCCAGTTCCGGCGACGCTTCGCCCGGCCCATCCAGGAAGGTTCGGCGACCGCGGCGGCGCGACTGCGTGAGGCGATCGAGCCGGTGGTGCTGGCCCGCCGCAAGGATCAGGTCGCCGCGTCCCTACCGGCCAAGATCCACTCCGATCTGCTCTGCGATCTCACCGCCGAACAGGAACGGCTCTACGATCAGCTGCTCGACCGCGCCATCGATGACGGCTTCGGCCACGGCGCCCAACGCCAGAGCCGGGTCCTGGCCGCGCTGACCGGCCTCAAACAGGTGTGCAATCACCCGGGCCTGATCACCGGTGAGCTCGACGAGCTGGCCGGCCGATCCGGCAAGCTCGACCTGTGCACCGATATCGTGGCCAACAACCTCGATCTCGGTGCGCCGACGCTGGTGTTCACCCAGTACCGCAAGACCGGCGAGCTGCTCGTACAGCATTTCGCCGACCAGTTCGGGGTGCGCGCGCCGTTCTTCCACGGCGGGCTGAATCAGGCCGAGCGCGCCCAGATCGTCAGCGATTTCCAGGCCGCCGACGGGCCGCCGGTGCTCATCCTGAGCCTGCGCGCGGCCGGCACCGGACTCACCCTCACCCGCGCCGCCGACGTCATCCATTTCGATCGCTGGTGGAACCCGGCGGTGGAGGCTCAGGCCTCGGACCGGGCGCACCGGATCGGGCAGACCCGCACCGTCACCGTCACCACGCTCACCTCGGGCACCACCGTCGAGGAACACATCGCCACCATGCAACAACGCAAGTCGGCCCTGACCGATCTCGGTGACGCGGCAGGCATCGCCGAACTGGCCCGCCTGGACGACGACCAGCTGATCGAGATCCTGCGCCGCAAACGGGAGAACTGATGGGCGACAACGAATTCGGTTACACCCGCTGGGGCATGGACTGGGTGCGCCTCGCCGAACCACTGCGCCAGACCCGCCCCGATCCACTGCTGCCGCGAGCGCGCAGCGTCGCCCGCAACCACGGCGTACAGGCCACCGTCACCGGCCGGATCGTCAGCGCGCACATCCACCGGGGCGGACAGGCCTCGGTGGCACACCTCGAGGTGGCCCCGATGCCGCGGCCGGCCATCGATGCGATCGCCACGATCATCGGCCCCGACCCGGTGACGCTCACCGACGAAATGCACCGCGGCCTCATCGACGCCGGCACCACGCCGGCCCCCACCCTGATAGCCGTCGACTGTTCCTGCTCCGCCCGCACCGACCGGTGCGTGCACGTGCTGGCCGTGCTCTACGACATGGCCCGCCGCGTCGACGAAACACCGCGGCTGGCCCTGGAAATCCAGGGCTACTTCACCGCCGCAGACGCACCGCCCGGCGCGGAGGTCACCGTGGAACCGGCACGCTGGATCCCGCTCAACACCCTCGACCCGGTCGGATGGTTCGCGGTACCGGGCTGAACCCCGCGACGGCCGGCCGCCACCGCGGATCCGGACAGGCCTCGCCGGTGTCAGACGGGCTTGCGTGCGCGGAACCGGAAACTGCTCGCCGCGGTATCGATCTCGACGTCGGTGAACCCGATGCGAGCGAGGCGGCGCGCCGCCGTTTCCGGTGGCACCGGAACGCAGGTGTCGCCGAGGTGGATCAGCCGGAACGCCCGGCTGTCGAGGCCATCACTGCCGGCGAACACCCCGCCCGGCCGCAGAACCCGCAACGCCTCGGCGAATACGGCGTCCTGCTGATCGGCCGTCGGCACGTGATGCAGCATGGTGAAACAGACGACGGCGTCGAAACCGCTGTCCGGTAACGGCATAGCGGCGCCGTCTGCGGTGATCACCGTCATCGCGGCGCCGTGCCGTCCGCGCAGCCGATCGGCGAGCTCCGGATCGATCTCGACACCGGTCAGCGCGCGCGTGCGGGCGAGCAGAGCGTTCACATTCGCGCCGTAGCCGGGCCCGATCTCGAGGGTGTCGCCACCGAGTTCGAGGCCGGACAACGCCCACGGCACGATCTTGGTCGCGCTGGTCCGCTCCCACAGCGCGGACCGGCACAGCATGCGATGCACGAGGTTCATAGCCATGCCCTCACGGTAGGAACCACTGCCCGCGGCCACGACCGGCTACGGTGACAATCTGTGTCGCAAGACGGACAACCGTTGATGATGCCCGCCGCGACCGGTGCGACGGCCATGGTGGTCGGGGCGGGGACGTTGCCACGCGGGCACTGGTTTCCGCCGCACCAGCACCCGCAGCACCAGATCGCCTGGGCCGCACACGGTGTGGTGACCGTGCAGACCCCGCGCGGCACGTGGGTGTTGCCGACGACGCGGTCGGCGCGACACCACCACGGGATCCGCGTGCCGCCGAGGTCGCCACCGCGCTGCTGGGCGACCCCGCCGATGCCCGCACCCTCGACGAATTCGCTGCTGACGTCGCCACCAGCGCCCGCACCCTGGCCCGCGCGTTCAACGCCGAGACCGGAATGACCTTCGGCCAGTGGCGCACTCAGATCCGGCTGGCCGCCTCGTTACCGCTGCTGGCCGACGGCCTGCCGGTCTCCCGGATCGCCGGACGGGTCGGCTACCGCACCACCAGCGCCTATGTGGCCGCCTTCCGCCGCGTCGTCGGGGTGCCACCGGGGCGGTATTTCGCCGAGTGATCAGGCGTTGGTGCCGCCGTCGACGGTGAGGAACGAACCGGAGATGGCGCGACCGGCCGGGCCGGCCAGGAAGGCGACGGTGGCGGCGATGTCCTCGGCGGCACCGAATCGGCCGAGTGCGCTGTGGGCGAGCTGGTCGGGTGCGTGCGCGCCGTCGGCGGGGTTCATATCGGTGTCGGTGGAGCCCGGCTGCACCAGGTTGACGGTGATGCCGCGCGGACCCAGTTCGCGGGCAAGGGCTTTGGTGTAGCCATTGAGGGCGGATTTGCTCAGGTTGTACAGGCTCAGCCCGCCGAACAGCGCACGCTCGGAGAGGTTGGAGCCGATGCTGATGATGCGGCCGCCTTCGCCCATATGCTCGAGCGCCGCCTGTCCGGCGACGAACGCGGCGCGCGCGTGCACGTTCAACGCGCGGTCGATCTCCTCGATCGTGAATTCCTGGTACGGCTTGCTGGGGAAGATGCCCGCGTTGTTGACCAGGATGTCGAGCCCGCCCAGCTCGGCCGCGGTGCGATGTACCGCGGCCACCACCGCGGCGGCGTCGGCGCTGTCGGCCTGCACCGCGATGGCCCGGCGGCCGAGTGCCTCGATGTCGGCGACCACGCCCTTGGCCTGCTCTTCGGCGTGCTGGTAGGTCAGGGCGACATCGGCGCCACCCGCGGCCAGTTCCCGCGCGATGGCCGCGCCGATCCCGCGGCTGCCTCCGGTCACCAGTGCCACGGTCCCGTGCAGATCCGGCATGAGCTTCCTCCATTTATGTGTCGATCAGTACATAAATAGCTAAGCCCACGGACCGATCGTCGTCAAGAGGTATATTTAATGATCGACACAGAAAGGGTCCGGCATGGCCGAACGAGGACGTCCACGCGCTTTCGATCGCGACGTCGCGTTGCGTCGCGCCATGGAGGTGTTCTGGGAGCACGGCTACGAGGGCGCGTCCATGACCGACCTCACCTCGGCCATGGGCATCAACTCCCCCAGCCTGTACGCCGCCTTCGGCGGTAAGGAGGCACTGTTCCGGGAGGCCATCGAGCTCTACGGCCGCACCGAGGGCGGACTCACCGCCCGTGCCCTGCGCGAGGAACCCACCGCGCGCGCCGCGATCGAGGCGATGCTGCGCGACAACGCCGTGGCCTACACCGCCCCCGACAAGCCGCACGGCTGCATGGTGGTGCTCGCGGGCTCCACCTACACCACCCGCACCGAGTCGGTGCGCGAATTCCTGATCGACATGCGCAAGCAGACCAGCGCCGACATCGAAGCCCGGCTCGACCGCGGTGTCACTGAGGGTGATCTGCCCGCGGGCACCGATACCGCCGGGCTGGCCACCTTCTACACCACTGTGCTCTACGGCCTGTCGGTGCAGGCCCGCGACGGCGCGAGCCACGACGAACTCACGCGCTCGATCGACCGGGCCATGGCGGCTTGGCCCGCCACCGAACCCGCCGCCACGAGCTGATCAGCGACAGCGGCCGCCGAATCCCCTGCGGCGCAGGGCGGCCACTTCGCTGCGCGCAAGGCCCTCACATGCGCCTTAGTGCGGCGATGCGTTCACCCAACTGCTCGGCGCTGGCCAGCGCCGTCGGCGGACCACCGCACTGACGGCGCAGCTCACCGTGGATCACCCCGTGGGGTTTACCGGTCCGGTGGTGATGCATGGCCACCAGGCTGTTGAGTTCGCGCCGCAATTCGCCGAGCCGGTCGGCGGTGGCGACCCGCTCGGCCGCCCCACCCGCCTGCGGCGCCGGTTCGGCCGTCGCCACCGGTGCCCGGTCGGCGATCTGCCGAGCCTGACGTTCCCGCAGCAGCGCGCGCATCTGCTCGGCGTCGAGCAGGCCCGGGATACCGAGATAGTCGGCTTCCTCGGCGCTACCGGCGAAGGTGGCGGTGCCGAAGGACGATCCGTCGTAGATCACCTGATCCAGTTCGGCGTCGGCGGCCAGCGCGACGAAGGGCTTCTCGTCCTCGCCCGGCTCGTCTTTCTGCTTGTTGGCGTCGATGAGCAGCTCGTCGTCGAGACCGTCCTTCTCCCGATGCGGCTTGCCGATGACGTGATCGCGCTGCAGCTCCAGCTGCGCGGCCAGGTCCAGCAGCACCGGAACCGACGGCAGGAAGACGCTCGCGGTCTCCCCTGGCCTGCGGGCACGCACGAAACGCCCGATCGCCTGCGCGAAGTACAGCGGTGTGGAGGCGCTGGTGGCGTACACGCCGACCGCGAGCCGCGGCACGTCGACACCTTCGGACACCATGCGCACCGCGACCATCCACGGCTGGGTGCCCGCACTGAACTCACCGATGCGCGCCGAGGAGGTCGGATCGTCGGACAGCACCAGCACCGGCGGTGTGCCGGTGAGATGTTCGAGCAGTTCGGCGTAGGCGCGAGCCCGCTCCTGATCGGTCGCGATCACCAGGCCGCCGGCGTCGGGCATGCCGGAGGCGCGCAGCTGCCCGAGCCGCATGTCGGCTGCCCGCAGCACCGCCGACATCCAGTCACCGGCCGGGTCGAGGGCGGTGCGCCAGGCCCGCGCGGTCTGCTCGGCATTGAGCGGCTCACCGAGCCGGGCGGAGTACTCCTCACCCGCGCTGTCGCGCCAATGCGCTTCGCCGGAGTAGGCGAGGAAGACCACCGGGCGCACGACGCCGTCGGCGAGGGCCTCGGCGTAGCCGTAGGAATGGTCGGCGCGCGAACGGGGGAATCCGCCCTCGTCGGGTTCGTAGGTGACGAACGGGATCTGGCTGTCGTCGCTGCGGAACGGCGTACCGGTCAGCGCCAGCCTGCGGGTCGCGTCGCCGAAGGCTTCGGCGACGGCGTCACCCCAGCTCTTGGCGTCGCCGGCATGGTGGATCTCGTCCAGGATCACGAGCGTGCGCCGATTCTCGGTGCGCACCCGATGCCTGGACGGATGCGAGGCGACCTGCGCATAGGTGACCACCACGCCGTGATAGTCACCGGAGGTGCCGCCGGTGCTGTTTGAGAACCGCGAGTCCAGCGCGATCCCGGCCCGCGCCGCCGACTGCGCCCACTGATGCTTGAGGTGCTCGGTGGGGGCGACGACGGTGATCTGGTCGACGGTACGGTCGGCCAGCAACTCCGCGGCGACCCGCAGGGCGAAAGTGGTCTTACCCGCGCCCGGCGTGGCGACCGCGAGGAAGTCACGTGGTTTTGTCGCAAGGTATTTGGTGAGCGCACGCCGCTGCCAGGCGCGTAGCGCTCCTCCCGCCGCAGTGGCGCCACCCGAACCTGTCACGGAAGCCAACACTAACGGTCGGAGGCCGCGAGTCGCCAAACCGACGCGACGGGCGCGACCGGCATCACAACGCTCACCCGGGTAACCAGCGGTTCACCTGTTGCCCGCCGACACGATGCCCGCCCCGTCCGGCCGATGTGGCACGGGTGCGCGATGCTTGTCACACCATGAGCAACCCGTCAGGCACTCGCGCGAGCGCGGCCGCCCTCGCGCGCCGTGCGGGTGCCGGCGTGGCACGTGCGGGGCGCCAGACCTGGAAATTGGTGGCCAGGGTCGCGGTCAAGGCCTGGCAGGATTCGATCTTCGCCAAATCGGCGGCGGCGGCGTTCTGGCAGACGATGTCGCTGGCACCGTTGTTGCTCGGCGTTCTCGGCAGCCTCGGCTATGTGGGCGGATGGTTCGGCCCCGACACCGTCGAGATCGTCGAGTCCAAGATCCTCACCTTCAGCCGCGACCTGTTCAACCCGACGGTGGTGCACGACCTCATCGAACCCACGGTTCGCGATGTGCTCGGCCAGGGTCGCGCGGCGTTCGTCTCGGTGGGTTTCGTGCTCTCGCTGTGGGCAGGGTCCTCGGCCATGGCCACCTTCGTCGACGCGATCGTGGAGGCCCACGACCAACAGGATGCCAGGCACCCGGTCTGGCAACGGATCTTCGCGCTGCTGCTGTATGTGCAGTTCCTGGTGGCGGCGGTGTTCATCCTGCCGCTGATCGCGCTGGGCCCGGTGCTGATCGGACGGGCCCTGCCCGACGGCTGGCGCGAGCCGGGGCTGCGGTTGATCGACGCGTTCTACTACCCGGGCGTCGGCCTGCTGTTGATCGTGGGCCTGACCACGCTGTACAAGCTGGCCCTGCACACCTCGCTGCCCTGGCACCGGCTCTTCGGCGGGGCGCTGGTGGCCGGCGTGTTCTTCATGGCGGCCAGCGAGGGACTGCGCCGGTATCTGGGGTGGGTCACCCGCACGGGCGTCAGCTACGGCGCGCTGGCCACGCCGATCGCGTTCCTGCTGTTCACGTTCTTCCTCGCCTTCGCCGTCATCGTCGGCGCGGAGTTCAACGCGACCGTGCAGGAGTTCTGGCCCGCGCGGGCCACCCGGGTGGAACAGGTGAAGGCCTGGCTGGCCGAGCAGGTCCGCGGCGAACCTGCCGAACCGGCGCCGGGAACCATCGGCGCATCGGCCGGAATCGAACCGGCGTGGGCGCAGCAGCCGCCCGATCCGGAACTACCCGACGGCCGGGCACGCGAGCAGCCTCCGCTGGACAGCGCGCAGCCCTCACGCACCGGGCCCGAACGCTGACCGGACCGCAGGTGCGGGGTGCGAGGGCGGTCAGTCGCCCTTACGCAGCTGCTCGTAGACCTTCTTGCATTCCGGGCACACCGGCGAGCCGGGCTTCGGCGAACGGGTCACCGGGAACACCTCACCGCACAGCGCGACGACATGGGTGCCCATGACCGCGCTTTCGGCGATCTTGTCCTTCTTCACGTAGTGGAAGAACTTGGGGGTGTCATCGCCGGTCGACTCGTCGGTAGTCGTATCGGGGCGAACCAGAGTGTCGGTACTCACGCCTTCCATGATGCCGCATCCCGTCGCAGGCGTCGTGACCACCGGGTGTGCGCCCCGCTGCGGACAGTGGAAGACTCGGGGGTATGCAGCAGCACGGCGATTCTTCCGACGAGAGCGTCGGCCGTGACGACCCGACCGGCGCGCCGATGCCGCCCCGGCCCCGCCGTTCTGCCGGCTACTTCCCCGGAGACGACAAACATCCGGTCCTGATCACCGAGGCCGCCCCGTCGCTCGAGGATCAGCACCGCGCCAGAGTCCGCCGGTATCTGACGATCATGTCCTTCCGCATTCCGGCGCTGATCCTGGCGGCGATCGCCTACAGCGCCTTCAGCAATGCGCTGATCTCGATCCTGATCATCGTCGCCTCGATTCCACTGCCGTGGATCGCGGTCCTGATCGCCAACGACCGCCCGCCGCGGGACAAGAACGAGCCGAGCCGCTGGGATCGGCCACGTCCGGCGCTGGAATCGCGACCGCACAACGCCATCGACGGCTGAGCCGGGCACCCGGCCGCGCGGGTAGTGGCGGCCGCCACCACCAGGCGCGGTGGCAGAGTACCGATGTGCCTACGAATCGTTCGACCACCACGGGATCGCTGCTGACCGCCCTGTGCCCGGCCCTGCGCACCGCGCTGATCCGGGTCGGCTACGACGCCGACACCTTGCTGGAGGCCCTCGGCCACGACGCACACGCCGCCCTCGGCCGCTCCGAACCGGTACCGGTACGCCGCGCCGCGCGGACGGCCGGTGAGCTCGGCACGCTGATCCGCCTGCTGCTGCTCGGTGACGCGCTGCCCGAGGCCGAGGTCGCCGCCGCGCTGGCGCCGGTCGAGCTCGATCAGGCGGTGACGGCGGGCCTGCTGGAACGCGACGGCGACCAGGTGCGGGCGGCGCTGGACCTGCGTCCGCTCGACACAGGTGCAGGCACCCGCTGGATTCTGTCCGACCTGGACGATTCGATGCGCAGGCGCACGCTCACCGCCGACCACGTCCTCGGTGTCGGCCATGCGTCGCTGTCACTGCTGCGGGCCACGCCGACCGAGCCGGTGGGCTCGGTGCTGGATCTGGGCACCGGCTGTGGTGTGCAGGCCGTGCATGCCGCGTCCTATGCGGGCCGCGTCACCGCCACCGACGTCAACCGGCGGGCGCTGTGGCTGGCCGAGGCCACCGCCGCGCTCAACGAGCTGGACGTGGAGCTGCTGGCGGGTTCCTGGTTCGAGCCGGTGGCCGGGCGCCGATTCGACCAGGTGGTGGCCAATCCCCCGTTCGTGGTCGGCCCGGCCCGCGTCGAACACACCTACCGTGATTCCGGCCTCGCCCTCGACGGCGCCAGCGAGCTGGTGATCTCTCAGGCACCGCAGCTGCTCGCGCCGGGCGGCACCGCGGCGATGCTGGCGGCCTGGGTGCATATCGACGGCGAGGATTGGCGCCAGCGCGTCTCCTCCTGGCTGCCCGCGCATGGTGTCGACGCGTGGGTGGTGCAGCGCGATGTCGCCGATCCCGCCCTCTATGTGGGCACCTGGCTGCGCGACGCGGGTCTGGACCCGCGCGATCAGCACGCCCAGCAGCGCGCCGAACAGTGGCTGGAAGCCTTCACCGCCGCCGAGGTCGAGGGCATCGGATTCGGATTCGTCTACCTGCGTGCCATCGACGGCCCCACCGAGCTGCTCGCCGAGGACCTGACCCACGGGTTCGACGACCCGCTGGGCGCGGAAGCGACCCGCTACTTCGAACGTTCGGCCTGGTTGCGCGCCGTCGCCGCCGACAACGACCTGGCCTGGTCGGCCCGCTTCCGGGTCGATCCCGCGACCGCACTGGAGCGGGTCTATCTGCCCGGGCCACAGGGCTGGGAGCAGCGGGTGGCACGGCTGCATCGCGGTGACGGCCCGCGCTGGCAGCACGAAGTGGACGAGACCACGATCTCCCTGGTCGCGGGAATGCGACCGGACGGTCTGCCGTTGCATGAATTGATCGAGCTGCTCGCCATCGCTCACGGATCCGACACCGTCACGCCCGAGTTCGCGGCGGAGGCCCTCGCAGTGGTGGCCGGACTGGTACGCCACGGGCTGATCCTTCCCGGGTAGCGGGAGGTCCGGATCGGCCGACGCAGGGCATGGCCGTTCCCGTCGCGAGGTGTTCTCAGGAACTTCTCAGCAGAACGTGGCGAAAACCGCAGTTCAGAAGCGGTTTACCCGCGCCCGGTCAGGGAACTTTCCCTATGTCGGGTCCGTTGATCGGAGTGAGACACCACCGACAGGAGGCAAGTCATGACAAGCCCCGCCACCACTCGAGTGCGCGCCAGCGATTCGGACCTCGACGCCCAGAGCCCCGCCGCCGACCTGGTACGCGTGTACCTGAACGGGATCGGCCGTACGGCGCTGCTCACGGCGGCCGACGAGGTCGAGCTGGCCAAGCGCATCGAGGCGGGCCTCTATGCCCAGCACCTGCTGGAGACCGGCAAGCGATTGTCGGCTTCCCGCAAGCGCGATCTGGCCATCATCGTCCGCGAAGGCCAGGCCGCCCGCTCACATCTGCTGGAAGCCAACCTACGTCTGGTCGTGTCCCTCGCCAAGCGCTACACCGGGCGCGGGATGCCCCTGCTGGACCTCATCCAGGAAGGCAACCTCGGGCTGATCCGCGCGATGGAGAAGTTCGATTACGCCAAGGGCTTCAAGTTCTCCACCTACGCCACCTGGTGGATTCGCCAGGCCATCACCCGTGGCATGGCCGACCAGAGCCGCACCATCCGGCTTCCCGTCCACCTGGTCGAGCAGGTCAACAAGCTCGCCAGGATCAAGCGTGAACTGCACCAGCAGCTCGGCCGCGAGGCCACCGACGACGAGCTGGCCAACGAATCGGGCATCCCGGTGGAGAAGATCGCCGATCTGCTCGACCACAGCCGCGATCCGGTGAGCCTGGACATGCCGGTCGGCAACGACGAGGAAGCACCGCTGGGCGATTTCATCGAGGATTCCGAGGCCACCTCCGCCGAAAGCGCCGTCATCGCCGGTCTGCTGCACCACGACGTCCGCAGCGTCCTGGCCACGCTGGACGAGCGCGAACAGCAGGTGATCCGGTTGCGTTTCGGCCTCGACGACGGCCAGCCGCGCACCCTCGATCAGATCGGCAAGCTGTTCGGACTCTCGCGTGAGCGGGTCCGCCAGATAGAGCGCGAAGTGATGTCCAAGCTGCGCAAGGGCGAACGCGCCGACAGGCTGCGGGCCTACGCCAGCTGATCCGTCTCGTGCCGGTGTTCCCGGCACGAGCCATACTCGGTGACCCACGGTCACCTTCCCGACGCCGACCGGTGTCCGCACGTACCCGCCCCCTCCGGAGCGTGCGAGCCGGTCGGCGTAAACGTCTGTGCGGGCGGCTATTCCAGCGCTGAGAGCTCGCGCACGATGGCACTTTCATCCTCAACTCGCACCGATCGGTATTCAACGGACGCGTCCGGTCAGGGGTCCGATGAGTCCCCAGCCGACGGGCCACGACGCACGGTTCAGCGGACCACACCCGCGGCGGCGGTGACAGATCGGCACGTCACCGCGCAGGCCCAGCCCTAGCGGTAGGCGACCCGGCGCGGGGGTGCAGGACGCGCCGCGGAGCCTCGTCGAACCGCCGGCCTGCCGCCGACGCCCGACCGGGGCGCCGGCAGCCCCGCACACGACGGGCATCGCGTTCAACCGAGCCTGCGCGGGCCGGTATCGAAGCGGCTGGGCTGGGGACCGATTCGGGCTCGCGCGTACAGGATTTCGGCCGACGTCGGCGAAGCGAGCACCGGATCGAAATACAGCTCCCGCATCTCGGGCAGATCGTCGAACAGCGCCGAAATGCGTTGCGCCAATTCGACCAGCGCCGCCTTGTCCACCCGCGGGCTGGCCGGCGTTCCCGACAGCAGCGGGGCCGCGCGTGGCGCGTCGATCAGCGCCGCGGCCTCATCCGGTGACAACGGCAGCGCGCGATAGGCGCGGTCCCCCAGCATTTCGATGATCAACCCCGACAAGCCGAACTCGATCACCGAACCGAACGACGGGTCGTCCTGCACCCGAAGCACGCACCCCACTCCCTTGGTCGCCATCCGCTGAATGTGCAGTGCCGGATCGCCGCTGAGTGCAACGAGATCCGTATACGCCTGACGCACCGCCTCCGGCCGCCACAGATCCAATCGCACCCCGCTCAGATCGGGCCGTCGCCGCCAGGCGTCGCTGGTGGCCTTCGCGGCTACGGGATAGCCGAGTTCCTCCGCGGCCGCCACCGCGGCATCGGCATCGCGCACCTCACGGAACTCCACCACCGACATCCCGTAGCACTCCAGCAACGCCACTGTCTCCAGGTCGGTCAGGCGGCGTCCGCCGGACTCGGCCATCCACCCCGCGACCAGCTCGGTGGCGCGCACACTGTCGATACCGGCGGGCCGCACCACCGCCGACTGCGGGCGATCACGCCATTCCGCGTACCGGCGCACCCGCGCCAACGCCCGTGCGGCCCGCTCGGGGTCCGGATACGACGGGATCGAGCCGCGCACCGCCGAGGCACCCGCGCCCCGCACCGCCAGCAGATTCGGAATACCCTGCTCGGCGATGAACGTGGTCAGGATCGGTTTACCCGCCTCCGGCACGGCCTCCGACGCGGACCGGATCGCCGCGGCGAACTCACCGGTCGGCAACGGCACCGGCGGGGCGAAGACCACGATCACCGAATCCACGTCCGCGCTACGCAATTGGGCGAGCACCGCGTCGAAATAATCGCCAGGCGTGGCCTGCGGACCCAGATCCACCGGCTCACCGGCCACCAGACCCTCACCACGGGCGGCATCCACGGCCAGCCAGCCGAGCGCCGCGCTGTTGCCGATCACGGCCAACCGGGAACCCCCGGGGAGTGGCTGATAGCCGAGCAGCGCGGCGCAGTCGAACAACTCCGAAATAGAGTCGACCTGCACGATTCCGGCCTGCGCGAACAGGTCCCGCACGATCGAACGGTCCATGTCACCGGCAGGCTGGGCACGTGCCGCCAGCCGGCCGCTGCTGACCGCGACGATCGGTTTGGTCCGTGCCACCCGGCGCGCGATCCGGGAGAACTTGCGTGGGTTACCGAAACTCTCCAGATACAGCAACACCACGTCGGTATCGGGGTCGGTGTCCCAGTACTGCAACAGGTCGTTGCCGGACACGTCGGCACGGTTGCCCGCGGAGACGAACGTGGACAGCCCGAGATTGCGTGCCGCGGCCTCACCGAGGATCGCCGCCCCCAAGGGGCCGGACTGACAGAAGAATCCGATCCGCCCCCGCCCGGGCAGGACCGGCGCCAGCGTGGCGTTGAGCGCGATCGCGGGATCGGTGTTGGCGATGCCGAGCGCGCTCGGCCCCACCACCCGCATACCGTGGCCGCGAGCGGCCGCGACCAGGGCACGCTCCGCCTCCAGCCCCGCCTCGCCGGTCTCACCGAAGCCGGCGGTGAGCACCACCAAACCCTTGACGCCCTTGGCCATACAGTCGTCGAGCACCGATCCGATGGACTCCGCGGGCACCGCCACCACCGCAAGATCCACTTCATCGGGGATTTCGCGCACCGTCGCGTAGGCGTGCACGCCCCGCACCGAACGACGGGCCGGATTCACCGGGAACACCGGACCCTGGAACGCTCCCGAGAGCAGGTTGGTCAGCACCGCGCCACCGACGCGCCCGGCGCTCGGCGTTGCGCCGATGACGGCGATGGAGCGCGGTGTCAGCAGGTTGCCCACACTGCGGGCCTCCGAAGCGCGTTCGCGCGCATCACGTACCGACAACAGCGCCTCGGTCGGGTCGATCGCGAACTCCAGGTGCAGCACCGAACCGTCCCTGCTGCGCTCCACCTGATAGCCGGCCTCCCGGAACACCGTCACCATCACCGTGTTCTCGGCCAGCACCTCCGCGACGAACGTCTCGATCTCGTTCTCGGCGGCCGCGCCGGCCAGATGCTCGAGCAGAATGGAACCGAGACCGCGCCCCTGATGCCCATCGGCCACCACGAACGCGACCTCCGCGGCGCGCGGGCCGGTGCGGTCGAGCAGTTCGTAGCGCCCGACCGCGATGATCGACTCACCCAGCTCGGCCACCAGCCCGACCCGATTGTGATGATCGACATGGGTGGAGCGGTACAGGTCTTTCGGCGAGATCCGCGGGTAGGGCCCGAAATAGCGCAGGTACCTGGTGCGATCCGATAGCGCGGCATGGAATTGCTGCAGCCGTTCGGCGTCGTCGGGTGTGATCGGGCGCAGCCGCACCACACCGCCGTCGGAGGCCAGCACATCGGCGAACCAGTGCTGCGGCGGTGGTGGCGGCACCGCGGGGGTGTCCGGGGTGTCGATCTCAGTCACGGGGGTCCTCCGGGTCGAGGCCGAGCGGGCCGAAGCACGCACGGCGGGTGGCCAGCACGGCGGTATCGATGGCGCGTTGGGCTCGGTCCGTCCGGGCATCACCGGTTTCGGCGGTCCCGCCGGGGCCGTCCCAGCGCTGGAACGACACATCGGCGCCGTCGCTCATCGTGCGCGGTGGATCGACCCGTGGTGCGGCAGCCTGCACCAGATCGATCCAGTCCTGCGGAATGTCGGTCTCGGGTGCGAGGTCGCGATCCAGCGCGGCGGCCAGCAGATGGGTCCAGGCCCGCGGCACCACCCGGACCAATCCGTATCCGCCCCCACCCACCGCCAGCCAGCGACCCTCGGCGTAGCGGTCGGCCAGCTCGCGCATGGCCAGGAACGCCGCACGCTGACCGTCCACGCTCAGTTCCAGGTCGGCGAGGGGATCTTCGCGGTGGCTGTCCACCCCGCACTGGCTGACCACGATCTGCGGCCGGAACGCCGCCACCGCCCCTGGCACCACCGCATGAAATCCACGCAACCACTGCGGGTCCCGGGTACCCGGCAGTACCGGCAGGTTGATCGATGTGCCCGTACCCGCCCCGCTACCGTTCTCCTCCGGCCAGCCGGTGTTGGGCCACAAGGTCGCCGGATGCTGGTGGATCGAGACCGTGAGCACTCGCGGGTCGGCGTAGAACGCGCGCTGGACGCCGTCGCCGTGGTGGACGTCGACATCGAGATAGGCGATGCGATCGAAACCGTGGTCGAGCAGCCACGAGATGGCCACCGCCGCATCGTTGTAGACGCAGAACCCGGCCGCCGAGGCGGGCATCGCGTGGTGCATGCCACCACCGATGCTCACCGCGCGGCGGGTACGGCCTTCGGCGATCGCGCGGGCCGCGGCCAGCGTGCCGCCGACGATCACCGAGGCCGCCCGGTGCATGCCGGGGAACACCGGATTGTCGGCGGAGCCCAGGCCGAACGGCGGCGCGAGCGGAGGTTCGCCGTGCGGCATGGGCGGCGCGACGGCGTGCTCGACGGCGTCGATGTACTCGGCGGTGTGGATGCGCAGCAGTTCGGGAGTGCCCGCGGCCGCGGGCTCGAGCAATTCGACGCCGTCGAGCACGCCGAGACTGCGCGCCAGCGCCATCGTGTACGCCAGCCGGGCCGGTTTCATCGGATGTTGCGGCGTCCAGGTGTAGTCGAGGAACCGGTCGGTCCACACGACCGTCGCCGGGTCGGCGGGTCCTGGATGCGCGCCGGGCACTGCAGTGGCCATGCTCGCAACGCTAGCGGGAAGCGCAGCGCCCCGTTCGGCGTTCATATGCAGTAGAAATACAAGCATGAGCGAACACGGCGGTATGCCGTGCGCCGACAGGGTTCCCGATACGCGACGCGTGCCGCTGTGGCGTGCGCGAATCGAGACGTCGCGTGGGTAGAATTCGTGCCGACGAAGGGGTAACAGGTGAAGGATCTGGTCGACACCACGGAGATGTACCTCCGTACCATCTACGACCTCGAGGAGGAGGGCGTGGTGCCCCTGCGTGCCCGGATCGCCGAGCGCCTCGAGCAGAGCGGGCCCACGGTCAGCCAGACCGTCGCCCGCATGGAGCGCGACGGGCTGCTCCTGGTGGCCGGTGACCGGCATCTCGAGCTCACCGACAAGGGCCGCAGCATGGCCGTCGCGGTGATGCGCAAGCACCGGCTGGCCGAGCGGCTGCTGGTCGACATCATCGGGCTGGACTGGCAGAACGTGCACGCCGAGGCCTGTCGCTGGGAGCATGTGATGAGCGAGGACGTCGAACGACGCCTCGTCGAGGTGCTCAACCACCCCACCACCTCCCCCTACGGCAACCCGATCCCCGGTCTGGACGAGCTGGGCGTGGCCCCGATCGCGCCGGCCGACGAGAACCTGATCCGGCTCTCGGAGCTGTCGCACGGTCAGACGCACGCGGTCGTGGTCCGCAGGCTCGCCGAGCACATCCAGACCGACCCCGAGGTCATCAACCGGCTGCGTGAGGCCGGCGTGGTGCCCGACGCCAGGGTGACCGTCGAGACCAAGCCCGGCTCGGTGGTGATCACGGTGCCCGGCCACGAGGGGTTCGAGCTGTCGGACGAAATGGCCCACGCCGTCCAGGTGAAGCTGGTCTGACCGGTGAAACTTCTGGTCACCGGCGGTGCCGGTTATGTCGGTGGAGTGTGCGCGCAGGTCCTCATCGAGGACGGTCACGAGGTGGTCGTCCTCGATGATCTGTCCACCGGCAACGCCGACGGCGTGCCCGGCGCCGCGCGGTTCGTCGAGGGCGATATCGCCGAGGCCGGGCCCGATCTGCTCGCGTCCGAAGAATTCGATGGCGTCCTGCATTTCGCGGCTCAGTCGCTGGTGGGCGAGTCGGTGCAGCAGCCGGAGAAATACTGGCACGGCAATGTGGTGAAAACGCTGGAGCTGCTGGAGGCGATGCGCCGCACGGGCACGCAACGACTGGTGTTCTCCTCCACGGCCGCCGTGTACGGCGAGCCCGAGCAGGTGCCGATCACCGAAGACGCCCCGACCAGGCCGACCAATCCCTACGGCGCTTCGAAACTGGCGATCGACCACGCCATCACCTCGTATTCCGTCGCACACGGCCTCGCGGCCACCAGCCTGCGGTATTTCAACGTCGCGGGCGCCTACGGCGGGCTCGGCGAGAACCGAGTGGTGGAGACCCATCTCATTCCGCTGGTGCTGCAGGTCGCCGCCGGTCACCGCGAATCCATCGCGGTCTTCGGCACCGACTGGCCGACCCCCGACGGCACCGCCGTCAGGGATTACATTCACATCCGCGATCTCGCCGACGCTCATCTGCTCGCTCTCCGGTCGTCCGAGCCCGGCACTCACCGGGTGTTCAATCTCGGTAGCGGCACCGGTTTCTCGGTGCGCGAGGTGATCTCGGCCTGTGAGCGGGTCACCGGGCTGCCCATCGCCGCCAAGGATTCGCCGCGGCGCGCGGGCGATCCGGCCGTGCTCATCGCCTCCAGCGATCGGGCGATCGCCGAACTCGGCTGGCGGCCCGAACACAACGACCTCGACGAGATCGTCACCGACGCCTGGAACTTCCTGCGCGAGCTCGGCCCGCGGGCACACAGCGCGCCATAGCCCGGCTCCCGGGCGCACTCCGCGGCAGATCACCATGATCGGTCGAGGTCGACGCCGAGATCGATGGCCGCCTCGCGGCCGCAGGTGATCAGCCGCTGCAACCGCTGCGGGTCCATTCCCGAACTCAGCGCGGCGTCCAGCAACGCCGCCAGCGAATGCTCGGGGTCGGCGTCCAGCGCCGCCGCGAACGCGATACCGGCGAGGGGCCCGTCACCGCGGGCGTACGCGCAGTAACCGAGCAGGGTGGCGGCTTCGGCGCGGTCGGTGTCGGGCAGGCCGCGCGTCATCATCGCCCACAGCTGTTCGGCGGCATCGGCGTGATCGGTGCCCGCCAGGGCGAACATGGCATCGCGCGCGTGTTTATCCCGCAGTGCCGCAGCTGATTCCGCGAGCTCGGCCGGCGACATCCGCACCCCTGATGCCACATTCGCGATCTGCCACAGCAGGTAGTGCGCGGCGCGCCTGCTGTAGCCGACCCGATCGCCACCGCCGGCCGCGTCGACGAAACGCTCATGAGCTCGCGCAAGCGCCGAACTCATTTCCGCACAGACCTGTTCACGCATCGCCGGATCGACCGCCACCGCCGCGATCAGTTCCGAGCGCGACCGGCGAATCTGTTTTCCGTCGAGCACATGGCTCAGCGTGATCGGTGAGGCGGCCGGATCGGGCACCACCCCGCGGCGGTCCGCACCCAACACGCTCCACCACCCGTAGCCCGACGCGATCGCCTGCGCCGCCCACGCTCCGCACAGCGGTATCGAACGCAGCTCCAACCGCGCCGCCAGCGCCGTGACCACCGAATCGCGCCCGGCTGTCCCCGGCTCGGGTTCGCTTCGGCGGTCGTCGATGACGCCGGCCAGCACCCCGACCACACCCTGCTGATCGCAGACCTCGGCCACCGTCGCGGCCAGTGTTCTGGAACCGTCGCCGGCCGGCGACGGGGTGAGGTCGAATCGCGCCACCACATCGATCACAGCGCTGTCCGGATCGCGCGGCGCAGCGCGCAAGACCGCGACCACCAGCGAACGCACCGGCACGAATCCGAGAATCGCCGGAATCCCGGCCAGGAACTCCCCTGGTTCGGCGAGCCTGATCTCCCCGAGCCGCATATCCACCACGCAGTCATCGGGATGCGCGAGGTCGTCGGCGGTATGCCCCGCATCGTTGCGCGGGTGCCCGGAACCGGGTTCTGCGCCCTCGTCGACGGCGTCGTCACCGTCGGTGTCCACACCGTCCGCGCAGCTCAGGATCCTCGATTCGGGCCATTCATCGACGGCCCGCGGCGGGCCGGAACATGCGGCCGCGTCGGTGCGGTGTCGCTCTGCCTGCCACGGCTCCGGCGCGGCAGGCCGCGGTGTGCGTGGCGGGTCCAGCCCCTCGGCGACAGAACCGGCCGTCTCGATCCGTCCCGTTGTGCGACCGGTTCTCGGAGCCGGACGCAGCGGTCCGAGTTCCACGGTGCCCTGTGCGTTGACACAGCTGTTGGCCGGTTCGTCGGCCGTCCTGGCTCGGTGACAGACACCGCAGTTTCCCGAACGACCCGCACTGGACGGCGACCTGCGTATTCCGCCGGCCCGGGCTGGGGCGCAGGGCGGCCCGGAATCGCCCGGCGGTGCCGCTGGATGCGCTGTTCGCGTGGTGCGGGCCTGATCACGCCTCGTGGGTTCGGTGGGCGTCGCGGGAGTCGTCATGGGTGCAGCCTGCCCGGGCACCGCTTCATCGACGCGGACACGACCTGGGCTTTCACCCGGCCTGTGGATAACTTCCCCCTGTGGACAACTCCACGTTTCAGCTGGTCGCGACCTTGTTCACGGCGGTATCGAACAACTGCTCCAGCGCTTGCGTATCCGGCTCGGCGTCGCTGAACGACATATAGGTCACCGTTATCCGCACGTCCCCGATCTGGCCGATCAGCGTGTTCATCGACTGGGTGAGTCCGGCTGCGCCGACGTCCGGACGCACCGTGCGCCGCAGCGCCATCGCATCGTCGGCGTCGACCTCCGGCGCCTGCCCGACCTCGGTGATCACCGTGCTCGACGCTCCCGAACGCGACACCCGGATCCGCTCGCACTGCTGCAGCTGATTGCGCAGCCGCAGTAGCGGCGCATCCGTGCGGGTCAGCTCCACGGTCAGGGTGGCGCGGGCCGCATCGTCGGTGCCGACGGCGACGGCGAGACGGTCGGCACCCGGACGGGCCTCGGGTGGCGTGCATTCGGCCGGCTGCACGCTCGCACCGGCTCCGACTCCGTCGAGATCACCGGCGGCCTGTCCCGCGGCCTCGGCGGGCAGCACCACGGCCGGGTATCCGGCCGGGAAGGCCTCGGTCTCGGGGAGCAGGGCCGACAGGGGTGCTTCGAGCTGCCGGGTGACTGCGGTCGGCTCGGCAGGGACCGCCCGGCCGGACATCTCGCCCCCGCAACCGGCGCTCAGCAGCACGGTCACCGCCAGCGCGCCGCCGGCCACCGCGCGGCTCAGCGACGATCTGTGCGTCGAATCCGGCACGCCCACCCGCCCCACTCTGCCAAACTCCACTGGCGGCCCGCCCACGCCACGCCGACCACCCCGGTTGTGCGTGCGTAACGCGGGAATGCTTGTGCCGTCGACGCTGTTGCCTCCACTGAAGGGTCGATGTCCGCCCGCGCGCGAAGCAGTGCATCGCCCATGGGGGACAATGGACTGTGGTACACCAGGCGACGCGGCGACCGGTGCGAGATACTGGCCCGTCGGCGTCGACACGTCGGGTGCGCCGCGCAGGAAGGAGTACGCGATGGACTACGAGTCGCGAATGTACGAACTGGAGTTCCCCGCTCCGCAGCTGTCGTCCGACGACGGTTCGGGTCCGGTCCTGGTGCACGGACTCGAGGGTTTCACCGATGCCGGGCACGCGGTGCGGCTGGCCACCACGCACCTGCGCGAGAGCCTGGAAAGCGAACTGGTCGCCTCGTTCGACGTGGACGAGCTACTCGACTACCGGTCGCGGCGGCCGCTGATGACGTTCAAGTCCGATCACTTCGCCGATTACGCCGAGCCCGAACTGAACCTGTGGGCGCTGCGCGACACCGCGGGCACCCCGTTCCTGCTGCTGTCGGGTCTGGAACCGGACCTGCGCTGGGAGAAGTTCACCACGGCCGTGCGCTTGCTGGCCGAACAGCTCGGTGTGCGCCGCAGCATCGGCCTGAGCGCGATCCCGATGGCCATTCCGCACACCCGCCCACTCGGCATCACCGCGCATTCGTCCAATCGCGATCTGATCGAGGAGAACCAGCGCTGGCCGGGTGAGCTGCAGGTGCCGGGCAGCGCCTCCTCGCTGCTGGAATACCGGATGGCCCAGCACGGGCACGAATCGCTCGGCTTCTCGGTGCATGTGCCGCATTACCTGGCGCAGACGGCCTATCCGGAGGCCGCGCAGACGCTGCTGGAGCACGTCTGCGAGAACGCCGGCCTGGATATTCCGCTGGCCGCGCTCGGTGAGGCCGCAGCGCGGGTGCGTGAGCAGGTCAACGAGCACATCGCGGGTAATTCCGAGGTCGAGACGGTCGTACACGCCCTCGAGCGTCAGTACGACACGTTCGTGTCCGCGCAGGAACGCCAGTCGAGTCTGCTGGTCGGTGACGGTGAACTGCCCAGCGGTGACGAGCTCGGCGCCGAGTTCGAGCGCTTCCTCGCCGAACAGGGCGGATACGACGACAACGGCTCCGGCACCGGCGCGGACGACCCGCGCTGACCTGGATCGGTCCCGGCTCCGGCGGCCCGTAGGGTTGTCGGAGTGGATCTGACCGAACTGCTCGAGATACCGGGAACCGACGCCGACGCGCTGTACGAGTCGTTCGGAACGTGGGCGGCCGAGCAGGGCACGCCGTTGTATCCCGCGCAGGATGAGGCGCTGCTGGAGCTGGCCTCGGAGTCCAACGTCATCCTGGCCACGCCCACCGGCTCGGGGAAGTCGTTGGTCGCGGTGGGCGCGCATCTGTTCGCGCTGACGCGCGGGCAGCGCACCTACTACACCGCGCCGATCAAGGCATTGGTGAGCGAGAAGTTCTTCGCCCTGTGTGAGGTGTTCGGCGCCGAACGCGTCGGCATGGTCACCGGTGACGCAGCGGTCAATCCGGAGGCGCCCATCATCTGCGCCACCGCCGAGATCCTGGCCAATCTGGCCCTACGTGAGGGCGCGCAGGCCGATATCGGCCAGGTGGTGATGGACGAGTTCCATTTCTACGCCGACCCCGATCGCGGCTGGGCCTGGCAGGTGCCGCTGCTGGAGTTGCCGCGAGCGCAGTTCCTGCTCATGTCGGCGACGCTGGGCGAGGTCGATTTCTTCGCTACCGATCTGAGCAGGCGCACCGGCCGCTCCACCGCCGTCGTCGCCGGGACCGAGCGCCCGGTCCCGTTGACGTTCTCCTACGCGCGCACTCCGATCACCGAGACATTGGAGGAGCTGGTCACCACCCATCAGGCGCCGGTCTATGTCGTGCATTTCACCCAGGCCGCCGCCCTCGAGCGGGCACAGGCACTGACCAGCGTGAACTTCGCCAGCCGGGCCGAGAAGGACGCCATTGCCGAGGCTCTGGGCAGCTTCCGTTTCTCCGCCGGATTCGGCAAGACCCTCGCACGGCTGATCCGCCACGGCATCGGAGTGCATCACGCCGGAATGCTGCCCAAATACCGCAGGCTGGTGGAGAAGCTGGCCCAGGACGGATTGCTGAAGGTGGTATGCGGCACCGACACCCTCGGCGTCGGCATCAATGTTCCGATCCGCACCGTGCTGCTGACCGGGCTGACCAAATACGACGGTGTGCGCACACGCAGGCTCAAGGCTCGCGAGTTCCACCAAATCGCCGGCCGGGCCGGCCGCGCCGGCTACGACACCATGGGCACGGTGGTCGTGCAGGCCCCTGACCACGAGGTCGAGAACACCAGGATGCTGGCCAAGGCCGGTGACGATCCGAAGAAGCTGCGCAAGGTGCAGCGGCGCAAGCCCCCGGAAGGTTTCGTGTCCTGGAGCGAGGAGACCTTCGACCGTTTGCTAGCCGCCCCGCCGGAACCGATGGTGTCGCGCTTCGCGGTGACCAATTCGATGCTGCTCAACGTGATCGCCCGCCCCGGCAACTGCTTCGACGCCATGCGGCATCTGCTCGAAGACAATCACGAACCGCGCCCGGCGCAGCGCAGGCATATTCTGCGCGCGATCCGGTTGTATCGCGCGCTGCGTGATGCCGGTGTGGTGCAACAGCTTTCCGAGCCCGATGGCCAGGGCCGCATGGCGCGGCTGACGGTGGATCTGCAACGCGATTTCGCGCTCGATCAGCCGCTGTCGCCGTTCGCGCTGGCCGCGTTCGAGCTGCTCGATGAGCAATCTCCCACCTACACCCTCGATGTGATCTCACTCATCGAGTCGACGCTGGAGGATCCGCGTCAGCTGCTGATGGCGCAGCAGCACAAGGCCAGGGGCGAGGCGGTCGCGGAGATGAAGGCCGACGGCATCGACTACGACGAACGGATGGAGCTGCTCGAAGAGGTCACCTGGCCCAAGCCGCTGGCCGAGCTGATCGAACCCGCCTTCGAGACCTACCGGGCGGGGCACCCGTGGGTCTCGGAGTTCGCGCCGTCACCGAAGTCGGTGGTGCGCGAGATGGTGGAACGGTCGATGACCTTCGCCGAGCTCATCTCGCACTACGAGCTCGCCCGCTCCGAAGGGGTGGTGCTGCGCTACCTGGCCGACGCGTATCGCGCGCTGCGCCGCACCGTGCCCGAGGCCGCGCGAACCGAGGAACTCGACGACATCACCGAGTGGCTGGGTGAGCTGATCCGGCAGGTGGATTCGAGTCTGCTCGACGAATGGGAACAGCTCACCAACCCCGGCGCGGAGACCGACGCCGAGCAGCTGGCCTTCGGCGCGGAGACCATTCGGCCGATCTCGGCCAATGAACGCGCCTTCCGCGTTCTGGTCCGCAATGCCATGTTCCGGCGGGTGGAGTTGGCAGCCCTGCGCAACTGGCAGGCGCTGGCGGACCTCGGCACCGGACCGGACTGGGAGACCGAGCTCGCGCCCTATTTCGCCGAGTACGACACCATCGGCACCGGCCCCGACGCGCGAGGGCCGCAGATGTTCCGGGTCGAGACCCGCCCGGGCTTCTGGCAGGCACGCCAGACTCTCGACGATCCGGCCGGCGATCATGGCTGGGCGATTGTGGGTGTGGTCGATCTGGCCGAGTCCGACGCGGCCGGTGAAGTGGTATTCGACGAGGTCACGGTGGTCGCGGGATGACCGGGCACCGATCACCGGAACTGAAGGTTTGACGGATTCGATTCCGGGTAGGCGCCGCTGATACTGTTCTGCTCCGCTGCCCGACCGAAAGATCCACCGATGCCCGAATCCCCGTACCTGCTCGTCGACCCCGAGCGCGTGCGCGAGAACTACCGCGCCCTCGACGCCGCCCTGCTCCGGGCCGGTCGCAGGGCCCGGATCCGCTTCGCCGTCAAGGCCTGCCCGGTGCCGCAGGTGGTGCGGGTCCTCGACGCCGAGGGCGCCCAGTTCGACGTCGCCAGCGTCGGCGAGATCCGGATGTGCCTGGATCTCGGTGTCGACCCGGGACGGCTCTATTACGGCAACCCGATCAAGAAGGCCGCCGACATCGCCCGCGCGTACGCACTCGGGGTGCGTGGCTTCGCCTTCGACACCGAGGACGATCTGCTGCGGATCGCCGAGCACGCGCCCGGCGGTGCGGTCGAATGCCGGTTCCTGGCGGCCGCACCGCAATCGCAGACCCCGTTCGGCACCAAGTTCGGCTGCGCTCCCGGCGAGGCGCTGCGGCTGCTGGTGCGCGCCCGTGATCTCGGTCTGACCGTCGCGGGCCCCTACTTCCATGTGGGCTCCCAGCAACTCGACCCGAACGCCTGGCGGATCGGCATCGAGCAGGCGGCGCGGATCGTCGACGCGTTGTCCGACAAGGACATTGCGGTGTCGACGGTGAACATCGGTGGCGGCCTGCCGGTCTCCTATGCCGAATCCGCGCCCGGCATCGAACAAATCGCCCCGGTGACGGCCGGCGCGGCGGTGGAGCTGCTGCCCGAGACGGCCGAACTGGTGGTGGAGCCGGGCCGTGCGCTGGTGGCCACGGCGGGCGTGGTGCACGCCGAAGTGATCGCGGTGCGGACCGCACCGGACGGACGGCGCTGGGTCTATCTCGACATCGGCCGTTACAACGGCCTGGCCGAGACCGAAAACGAGTACATCGCTTACCGTTTCGTCACCGAACGCGACGGCGATCCGGTGGACGAGGCCGTCGTCGCGGGACCGACCTGCGACGGCGACGATGTACTGTATCAACGCACGCGGGTCCTTCTGCCGACCACGTTGCGAGCCGGGGATCGGGTACAGATTCTCGATACCGGCGCCTATACCGCGAGTTATTCGTCGGTGTCCTTCAATGGTTTCCCGCCCTTGACCGTGCATGTCGTGGGCGCTGAGGGAGAGTGAGTGTGTGTCCATGACGGCGGAGTTCACCGGTTGGCATGTGCTGGCCGAGTTCGGCGGGGTCGATGCGGATCTGTGCAACGACCTGGAACGACTCGACCAGGCCCTGCGCCGGTCGCTGGTCGGTGCCGGCGTCACCATCTGCGATGTGGTGCGTAAACAATTCACCCCGCAGGGCGTGACGGTGCTCGCATTGCTGTCGGAATCGCACGCCTCGATCCACACCTACCCCGAATCCGGTGACATCTTCGTCGACGTGTTCACCTGCGGCAGCATCGGTGACGGCGCCGAGAAGACGGTGGAATTGCTGCGGGACGCCTTGTCGCCCAAGGAAGTTCGCATGTCGACCGTGCGCAGGGGACGCGCCGGGCAGCGGGTCGAGGAACCCATGGGCCCGGGCCTGACCCGGATCTGGGATCTGTCGGATGTCCTGGTGGACACCAGGACCGAGTTCCAGCATCTGCTCATCGCGCGCACCGAACAGGGCATCAGCCTGTTCTCCGACAACGACCGCCAATCCACCGAGTTCTCCCAGATCACCTATCACGAGGCGATGATGGTGCCGGCGTTCGTGCTGGCCGAGAAGCTCGACAATGTGCTCATCATCGGATCCGGCGAGGGCGTGGCGAGTCAGATGTCGGTGGCCGCAGGGGCCACCCGGGTCGACCACGTCGACATCGACCGCGAGGCCGTGCAGTTGTGCGCCGAACATCTGCCCTACGGCTACACCGCCGACGAATTGGCCGCCGCGGTCGAAGGTTCGGGCCCGGTGCGGGTGCATTACGCCGATGGCTGGGACTTCCTCGCCGACGCCACCGCCGCGGGCGTGCGCTACGACGTCATCGTCATCGACCTGCCCGACGAGCGCGTCGAAGACGCCCAGCACAACCGGCTCTACGAGACCGAATTCCTGCAGCGATGTCGCGCCCTGCTGGCTCCCGGCGGCGTGCTGAGCGCCCAGGCCGGCTGCGCGACCATGTGGCGCAACGACACCCTCAAACGCTCCTGGCAGCGTTTCCACGACAACTTCGGCACCGTCGTGCACTACGGCAGCGATGAGCACGAATGGTCGTTCCTGTTCGGCCTGGTCGACCCGATCGCCGATCCGGTACCCGGCATGCTCGACCGGCTCAGCACGCTCCCCTACCGACCCTCCACCATCGACGCGCGCGCCCTGACGCGCGGGGCGATCGAGCCGTACGCGCTGCGCGCGGTGAACTGAGATCGAGACCGGCCCTCCCCCAGGCGAATCCGGCGCCGACGGGGAGGGCGGCGCCGATCACGCCGGGCGCTGGGTGCGGATGATCTCGGCGATATAGGCGTAGTCGTCGGCGCGCGCGGTGGATGCGCGGTAGACCATGCCAAGGGTCCGCCCGGGCGCCGGAGCGGCGAAACGCGCCGTCGCCAGCGTGCCGCGCGCGGTTTCGGCCGCCACCGCCATCTCCGGAATCAGCGTGATGCCGAGCCCACCGGCCACACACTGCACCACCGTCGTCAGCGACGCGGCGCGCGTGTCACCCACCGTGGCGGGGTGGGCGTCGGCCGAGCGGCACAGCTCCAGGGTTTGATCGCGCAGGCAGTGACCTTCGTCCAGCAGCAGCATCGGCAGCGCGTCCAAGGCGGCCGGCTGGATGTCGGTACGGCCGGCCAGTTCGTGTTCGCGGGGCAGGACCAGCACGAACTCCTCGGTGTACAGCGGGATCTCGATCAGGCCAGAGGCCTCGGTGGGCAACGCGAGCACCGCGACATCGAGGACACCGGTGCGCAGGCCCTCGAGCAGCCGGGCGGTCTGATCCTCGACCACCTGCGGCACCAGCGCGGGCAGCTTGCGCCGCAGCGCGGGCAGCAACGACGGCAGAATGTAGGGGGCCGCGGTCGGGATGATGCCCATGCGCAGGGTGCCGCCGAGCCCGTCACCGGTCGCCGAGGCGAGGAACCGGTCGGCCGCCTCCAGTGTCGCCATCGCCTGTGGCAGCAACCGCATTCCGGCGGCGGTCACCAGCACGCGCCGGGTGCTGCGCTCGATCAGCTGCAATCCGAGCCCGTGTTCGAGCGCGGCCAGCGCCTGCGATAACGTGGGCTGGCTCACATTGAGCCGGGCCGCAGCCGTGCCGAAGTGCCGATACTCGGCGATCGCGACGAACGCACGCAGCTGCGACAGGGTTGGCTGATAAGTCTGATCAGTCACGCCTATCAGTGTAGTGCGACTTATCACCTTTACCTTTCACCGGTTGTTGGGCAAGATCACAGATGAGCTTTTTCGCACCGCCGGCTGGTCGCTCGACCCGCCGGCTACCGACATGAAAGAGGAGATGAGCATGGCCCTGCTGACCATCGGCGACCAGTTCCCGGCGTACAACCTCACCGCGGTGATCGGCGGTGACCTGTCGAAGGTCGACGCTCAGCAGCCAGACGACTACTTCACTCAGATCACCAGCGACGACCACGCGGGCAAGTGGCGGATCGTGTTCTTCTGGCCGAAGGACTTCACCTTCGTCTGCCCCACCGAGATCGCCGCGTTCGGCAAGCTCAACGACGAATTCGCCGACCGCGACGCGCAGGTGCTGGGCGTGTCCGTCGACAACGAGTTCGTGCACTTCCAGTGGCGGGCCCAGCACGAGGACCTGAAGACCCTGCCGTTCCCGATGCTGTCGGATCTCAAGCGTGAGCTGGCCACCGCCACCGGCGTTCTCAACGCCGACGGCGTCGCCGACCGCGCCACCTTCATCGTCGACCCGAACAACGAGATCCAGTTCGTCTCGGTCACCGCCGGTTCCGTCGGCCGCAATGTCGACGAGGTGCTGCGGGTGCTCGACGCGCTGCAGTCCGATGAGCTGTGCGCCTGCAACTGGAAGAAGGGCGACCCGACCATCAACGCCGGCGAGCTGCTGGCCGCGAGCGTCTGAGGTAGCACCATGAGCATCGATAATCTGAAGAACTCGCTACCCGAGTACGCCAAGGATCTCAAGCTCAACCTGTCCTCGATCGCGCGCACCACCGTGCTGAACGAGCAGCAGCTGTGGGGCACCCTGCTGGCCACCGCCGCCGCCACCCGCTCGGCCACCACGCTGCGCGAGATCGCCGAAGAGGCCGCGGACACCCTGTCGGCGGAGGCGTACAACGCCGCGCTCGGCGCCGCCTCCATCATGGGCATGAACAATGTGTTCTACCGCGGTAAGGCATTCCTCGGCGGCAAGTACGACGACCTGCGGGCCGGCCTGCGCATGCAGATCATCGGCTCCCCCGGCGTCGACAAGGCCGACTTCGAGCTGTGGTCGTTCGCCGTGTCCTCGATCAACGGCTGCCAGCACTGCCTGGAGGCCCACGAGCACACCCTGCGCGAGGAGGGCGTGTCCCGCGAGGTGATCTTCGAGGCGCTGCGGGCGGCCGCGATCGTGGCCGGTGTCGGCCAGGCCGTGCAGACCACCGAGGCGCTGGCCACGGCCGCGGTCTGATCCGTATCCCGCCGTTTCGATGGCCCCGGCCCGTGTGGCCGGGGCCATCGTCGTGGAGTCATGTTTGCCGGACATTTGCTGTGATGTGCGACATTCACCCCCTTACGGCCGCGACTGCGCCGAGTACGCTCGGCTGACATGGGCACACAGGCTGAAGTGTTGCGGGTATTCACCGATACGACGGGGCGATTCGGCAACCTGCTGGGTGTCGTCCGGGCCACCGAGGTCGCGGAGCCGCAGCGGCAGGCCGTCGCGGCCCGCCTCGGCTACAGCGAAACGGTGTTCGTGGAGGACCCCGTCGCCGAGATCGCCAAGGTCCGGATCTACACCCCCGCCGTGGAACTGCCCTTCGCGGGGCACCCCTCCGTCGGCACCGGCTGGTGGCTGGCCGAGCACGGCATGCCGGTGCACACTCTCGATGTTCCGGCCGGACCGGTGCCGGTGGAACTGACCGACGGCCTGGTGTGGATCAAGGCGCGCGGCACCTGGGCGCCCGCGTTCACCTTCCATCAGCTCGATCGGCCGGATGAGCTCGCCGCACTCGACCCCGCCGACTTCTCCGACGGTTCGCACTACCTGTGGGCCTGGACCGATGAGCATCGCGGTTCGGTGCGCTCGCGGATGTTCGCGCCGGCCATGGGGATCGCCGAGGACGAGGCCACCGGCGCCGCCGCGGTCGCGCTGACGGCGTTGCTGCGGCGCGGCCTGAAGATCACCCAGGGACAGGGATCGCAGATCTTCACCGAATGGGACTCCGACGGCTGGGTGCGCCTGGGCGGGCGCGTCGTCGCCGATTCGTTCGTGGATCTGTAGCCGCCGTCCGCGTCAGGCCGCCACGGCGGCGATCAACATGTACGCGGTCCCGAGGTCCATCACGAGGTGCGGCACCAGTGCGGCGGGCCGCGCGCCGGCATGGTCGAGCCAGGGCAGTTGCCGTCCGGTGGCCGCGCAGCCGATCAGTACGGCCGCGTCCGCCGCGAACAGCAGCGCCAACGCGATCACCGGCGCGGGCGCGGGCCCGCCGGCGTGGCCGCTCGCGGTATGGCCGGACATGGCGTACAGCATCACCGCCGCGGCGGCGACGTGGTAGCCGAGTGCCCCCGCCCGTGCCACCGGCAGCGGCCGGCCCTCGACCTGCCACTCCACCATTCGAACCGTGAGCAACATCGCGAACGCCACCGTCATCGAGATCAGCACGCCACGCATGGCGGGCCCGTGCGCGTGCACCGGGAACACCAGCATCGCGAGCATGACCGCGCACATGATCAGATGCGCCGCGTCCGATTCCCGGTGATGCGCGTCGGGTGAGCTCGTCGATGCCGGCGCCCCGGCCGCCTGCACCGGCATGGGAGCCAGCACTCGCATGAGCACCACACCTGCCGCGAGCACGAACGCGCCGACCACGGTCCACCGCAGCGCCGCGTATTCGAGCACGAATTCCGCCACCCCGCACCGCCTTTCGCCGCAGCGACCGTGGATACCGTTGTCCATGATCGCATCAGGACGAGCGATGCGGCGCACTTTTCGTCCGGACGGCCTACGGCTGCGAAAGCAGCCATCGAACATCCGGTGCGCCAAAGCATTCGACGCAGCTGAACCGCCGACGCGGGCCTAGGCCAGTCGCCCGGCACCCCGCAACGACGCCGTGACTGGCGAGCGGCACCGCGGTGTCGACCAGCACGATCTCCCCGTCCACCGGCGCGACGTCCGCTGCGCCTGGCCGGACGCCGTTACCCGAGGGCTCGGGTGAAAGCTTCGGCGAGTTCGGCCAGTTGCGCGTCGGTCATGACGAACGGCGGGGAGATCTGGAGGGCGCCCGCACCGGCGGCGCGGGCGGAAACGCCGTGGGCGCGCAACGCCTTCACCATGGCGGGGGCTTCGCCGGGATCGGTGAGCTGCACCGCGGCGACGGCACCGAGCCCACTGCGCACCTCGGCGACCCGCGGGTGCTCGGCCAGCGGCGCGAGGTGCGCGTGCAGCGCCGATTCCAGGTGCGCGGAGGCGGTGAGCAGCTCTTCGCGCTCGATGATGTCGAGGTTTGCCATGGCCGCGGCGGCCGAACCGGCGTGACCGCCGTAGGTGTAGCCGTGCCGCCACCACACGCCACCACCGAAGAACGGTTCGGCGACCCGCGGGGCGATGAAGACCGCGCCCATCGGGAGGTAGCCGGAGGTCAGGCCCTTGGCGGTGGTCATGAGATCCGGCTCGAGGCCGAACCGGGTGGAGGCGAACCAGGAGCCGCCGATCCGGCCGAAACCGGTGACCACCTCGTCGGCGACGAACAGGATGTCGTGATCGCGGCAGATGCGGCGCACCTCGTTCAAGTAGCCCTCTGGTGGCAGGTACACCCCGCCCGCGCCGATGATCGGCTCGCAGAAGAACGCCGCGATGCGTTCGGCGCCGATCTCCTCGATCAGCGCCAGCAGAGCCTTCGCGTCATTCCATTCGACGGTGCGGGCATCGGCCATCAGCTCGCCGTACCCTTCCCGATTCGGCGCGAGTCCCGATAGGGCGGTGCCGGCCACATGCATACCGTGATAGGCCAGCCGACGCCCGACGATGATCGACTTGTCCGGCTTGCCCAGCTCATGCCAGTAGCGGCGGGCTAGTTTCGCCGCGGTGTCGATCGAGTCGGATCCGCCGGAGGTGAAGAAGATCTTGCTGGCGGGCACCGGCGCGAGAGCGGCCAGCCGTTCGGCCAGCTCGCCGGTGACGGGCGCGGCGAGATCACCGAAATTGGAGTAGTGCGCGAGCTGGGTCAGCTGCCGGGCCACCGCGTCGGCGATCTCGGCGCGACCATGGCCGACATTGGCGAACCACAGTCCGGCCGTGGCATCGAGATAGCGGTTGCCCGCCTCGTCCCAGATGTAGGCGCCCTCACCCCGCGCGACGACAAAGGCGCCGTCTCGTTCGACGGCGCCCATATCGGCGAAACCATGCCACAGTGATCCCATCAGGCGCTCCTCGGTTCGACAGCCGTGCGCCGTCCATCCTGCCAGCGCCGCGCGAGCCCGCCGAGTGCGATGACGGCCATCGCCAGCATCGCGAACACGACGGCGAGCACCACCAGGCCCAGCGCCATGGACACATAACCCTGCTCGCGCGGGTCGATGAATGGATACGGATACCAATCGACGATGGGCCCTCGGATCAGTGAGTACGCGCCGTACACCGCCGGATACGCCAGCAGCGCACCCACCAGCCGCCCGGTGAGACCGAGACTCACCGGCACCAGCAGCCAATCGACCATCAGCACCAGCGGTATCAGCCGGTGCTCGATGACGTTGATCCATTGGTCGGTGAGCATCACATCGATATCGGCCAGCAGTACCGCGTAGACCACACCGGTGATCAGCAGGTACAACGTGCTCGCCGCGCGCACCACCTGCCAGCGGCGGTCGGCCGGATCGATCAGCGCGCCGACCAGCAGCACCCCCACCCCGATCACATTGGACTGGATGGTGAAGTAACTGAAGTAGTTCGCGGTCGAGAAGGTGGACTCGCCGATATTGCGGACCGGGATCCACGCCAAAGCGATGACACCCAGCACACCGAAGGCAAGTCGCAACACCCGGATCCACATCGGCGTACCCACGCTGGTGATCATGAGCCCGATCGTCGCATAACCCAGGCTGCGCGGCCCGGCGAATCGCAGGCGCGCACACGAACGGCAAACCCGATGGGTGGGTCCCCGAACCCACTCGGTGACGCAGCTTCACCCCGTTGGACGCCCGTTTGCCCGGTCCGAGTCCACCACCTCCGACCCGCCGGCACGTGTGTGTCGGGTCACCCCGCCGGGCCAGGGTGAGCCCGTACGCTGGGCCGTCCGGCATGCCCCTGACCTCCCCGGCGGAAAACCAGCGGACCGCCGCGGACCGCGTCCATTAGGCTGGATGCCGCAATGACCAGGACCGCAACCACCCCGCGTGAGCTTCGCACCCGCCTGGCCACTCTCACCCTCCGCGACGAGCACCGGCTGCGCAGGCAGCTCGACCGCGCACGCGGAGGCGACCTCGGACGGATCGAGACCGAGATCGCGGTGGCCCAGCAGCGGATCGAGAACCGGCGGTCCGCCGTACCCGAGATCCGCTATCCGGAACAGCTTCCGGTCACCGCTCGCCGCGAGGACATCGCCGCGGCCATCGCCGCGCATCAGGTCGTGATCGTGGCGGGTGAGACGGGTTCGGGCAAAACCACCCAGATCCCGAAGATCTGTCTCGAGCTCGGACGCGGTATCCGCGGCATGATCGGCCACACCCAGCCGCGCAGGCTCGCCGCGCGCGCTGTCGCCGAACGCATTGCCGAGGAACTGGGCACCGAACTCGGCGACGCCGTCGGCTACACCGTCCGCTTCACCGATCAGGCCGCCGAACACACGCTGGTCAAGCTGATGACCGACGGCATCCTGCTCGCCGAGATCCAGCGCGACCGGCTGCTACGCAACTACGACACGATCATCATCGACGAGGCGCACGAACGCAGCCTCAATATCGATTTCTTGCTCGGCTACCTCAAACAGTTGCTGCCGCGCCGGCCCGATCTGAAGGTGATCATCACCTCGGCGACCATCGATCCGGAGCTGTTCGCTCGCCATTTCGCCGATGCCTCCGGGACGCCTGCTCCCATCGTCGAGGTGTCCGGCCGGTCCTATCCGGTGGAGATCCGGTACCGGCCGCTGGCACTGCCGGTGGCTGCCGCCGACGAGGACGACGAGGACCGCGTCCTGGATCGCGACCCGGTCGACGCCATCGGCGACGCGGTGACCGAATTGTTCGCCGAGGGCGACGGCGATGTGCTGGTGTTCCTGTCCGGTGAACGCGAGATCCGCGACGCCGCCGACGCCCTGCGTGAGCTGAAATTACCGCGCACCGAAATCCTGCCGCTGTACGCGCGGCTGTCGGCGGCCGAGCAGCATCGGGTCTTCGCTCCGCACACCGGCCGCCGCGTCGTGCTCGCCACCAATGTCGCCGAGACGTCTCTGACGGTGCCGGGCATCCGCTACGTCGTCGATCCCGGCACCGCCCGCATTTCGCGGTATTCGATGCGCACGAAGGTGCAGCGGCTGCCGATCGAGCCGATCTCGCAGGCCTCGGCGCGTCAGCGTTCCGGGCGCTGCGGGCGCGTGGCCGACGGCATCTGCATCCGGCTGTACTCCGAGGACGATTTCGAATCACGTCCGCTGTTCACCGATCCGGAGATTCTGCGCACCAATCTGGCGGCGGTCATCCTGCAGATGACCGCGCTCGGTCTCGGTGATATCGAGAAGTTCCCCTTCGTGGAGCCGCCGGATTCGCGCGCGATCCGCGACGGCATCGCGCTGCTCGAGGAGCTGGGCGCCCTTGCGCGCAGGTCGGCGGGCACGGCCCAGGGTAGCGCCCGCGCCATCGCCGCCGATGGCACCGAGCACGGCCGGGATGCATCGGTGGACGCGGACAGCGCAGCCGTGCCCGCCGACTCCGGCGAGCCGACCGGATCGTCGCCCGCGGGACGCGCGCCGCGCGCTCGCGGTTCGCGTCGTCGATCCGAGGACGAGGGCGGCCTGTCGCTCACGCCGGTCGGGCGCGAGATGGCGCGCCTGCCGGTGGATCCGCGGATGGCGCGGATGCTGGTGCAGGCCCATCGTGATGGCTGTCTGGCCGAGGTACTGATCATCGTGGCGGCGCTGTCGATTCAGGATGTGCGCGAGCGGCCGGCCGATCAGCAGCAGGCCGCCGACACCAAGCACGCACGGTTCGTCGTCGAGAATTCCGATTTCCTGGCGTACCTGCGCCTGTGGGACTACCTGTCGGTGCAACGTAAATCGTTGTCGTCCAATCAGTTCCGGCGCATGTGCCGCGAGGAGTTCCTGCATTACCTCCGCATTCGCGAATGGCAGGACCTGCACGGGCAGCTGCGCACCATCACCAAGGGTCTCGGCTGGTCGGCGCACACCGACACCCGTGCGGCGCGCACGCAGCACGCGGCGAAGGCGGGCGCGCGCGGCAAGACCTCCGGCAAGCCGGCGAAGGCCGCCGCCGTCGAGGGCGACGACACGCTGCCCTGGGACGTCACCGCGATCCACCAGGCGCTGTTGGCGGGCATGCTGTCGCATATCGGGGTCCGGGAGGCCGAATCGCGCGAATTCCTCGGCGCGCGCGGGGCGAAGTTCATGATCTTCCCCGGCTCGTCGCTGGCGAAGAAGCCGCCGCGCTGGGTGATGGCCGCGGAACTGGTGGAGACCTCGCGGCTGTGGGGCCGCATGGCCGCGCGGGTGGAACCGGAATGGGCCGAACGCCTGGCCGGTGATCTGGTGAAACGCACCTATTCCGAGCCGCATTGGTCGTCCAAGCGCGGGGTCGCCCGGGCCTATGAACGCGTCACCCTCTACGGCGTCCCCCTGGTGACGAAGCGCCCGGTCGACTACAGCCGCATCGACCCCGTCGTTTCGCGTGAGTTGTTCCTGCGCCATGCCCTGGTGCAGGGGGAATGGCAGACCCATCACGGGTTCTTCCACCGCAATCGTGAACTGCTCGACGACGTCGCCGATCTCGAACATCGTGCGCGCCGCCGCGACATCCTGGTCGACGACGAAGTGCTGTTCGAGTTCTACGACCGGCGGGTGCCCGCCGACATCGTCTCCGTCCGGCATTTCGACAGCTGGTGGCGCACCGCACAACGCACAGATCCGACGCTGCTGGACTTCACCGCCGACACCGTCGTCAATGAGGGTGCGGCACCACTGGATCCGACCGATTTCCCGGATGCCTGGCGCCAAGGCGAGTTGAGTTTCCCGCTCACCTACCAGTTCGAGCCCGGCAATGACGATGACGGCGTCACCGCACGGATCCCGGTGGCGCAGCTGGCGCATGTGCGGGCCATGGGATTCGACTGGCTGGTGCCCGGCATGCGCGAGGAGTTGGCGACCGCGCTGATCAAGACGCTGCCCAAGAACCTGCGCCGTGCGGTCGTACCCGCCCCCGATTTCGCGGCGGCGGCGCTGGCGGCGCTGACCCCGAGGGCCGAACCGTTGCGCACCGGGCTGGCGCGGGAGCTGTCACGGCTGGGCTCGGTGCCCATCACGCCGAACGATCTGGACCCGTCGGCGCTGCCGGATCATCTGCGGATGACCTTCGCCGCCGTCGATACCGACGGCACGGTTGTGGCCCGTGACAAGAACCTCGCGCGGCTGAAAACCCGGCTCTCGGAACAGGTGTCGCAATCGGTCGCCCGCGCCACCGCGGGCGCCGAGCGCGCCCCCGCGGTGGTGTGGACCGCGGAATCGCTCGGTACGGTGCCGGCGACCGTGAAGCGGGAGGTCGCCGGGCAGACCATCACCGGCTATCCGGCGCTGGTCCCCGAGGACGAGGGCGTCGCTGTCCGAGTGCTGAGCTCACCCGCCGAGCAAGCGGCCGCCATGCGGGCCGGCACCAGGGAGCTGATCTTGCGCGCCGTTCCCACCTCGCTGCGCACGGTCACCACAGGCCTGTCCCCCGCCGACCGCCTGGTGCTGAGCCAGAACCCCTACGGCTCGCTGGACGCGTTGGTCGCCGATTGCCGGGCGGCCGCTGCCGACGAACTCATCGCGGCCGCCGGCGGACCGGTGCGCGGTCCCGACCAGTTCGAGGCTCTGGTGGCGAAGGTCCGGCCGGAGCTGGCCGGCGCGGCCGCGCGGATGGTGCGTCTGGTGGTGCCGGTGCTCACGCAGGCGCACCGAGTATCGACGGCCTTGGCGAACACCACCGAAGCCGACATCGCCGACGATGTCCGGGCACAGCTCGCGGACCTGGTGTTCGACGGCTTCATTTCCGAATGGGGCAGCGCGCGACTGCGTGAACTGCCGCGCTATCTTCAGGCGGCGGTGGTGCGGCTCGAGGCGCTGCCCGGTTCGGCGGTGCGCGACCGGCAGGCGATGGCCGAGGTAGACGCCGCACTGGCGGCCTACGACCGGCTGCTGGCCGGGCTGCCCGAACCGCGCAGGAACGCGCCGGACGTGGTCGAGATCTGGTGGATGATCGAGGAGCTGCGGGTCAGTCTCTTCGCGCAGAAACTCGGCACGCCGTACCCGGTGTCGGCCAAGCGGATCCAGAAGGCCATCGGCGCCATCCGGCGCTGAGCACGCGCGGCCTGATCGGCGTCCGGACGTCACTGCCACGGATCGCCGGATGCCGATCCCGTCAGCGATCGCCGCGCACCAGCCGCCGTCGGGCCCGGGTCGTGCCCCATGAATCGGTGGCGGCGGATTACGGGGCGCGCCGATCGGGGGTGCCCGGTCTACCGTCGTCGGTGTACCGCGTTCGGCGAACGGCAGTCCACGGATACCGCCGCCGCGCCACTGCCACCCGGGCCGTGCCCGGTGCCCGGTCATGAGGATGTGTTGGTCATGCGAAAAGTTATCGGCGGCATCGGAATCGGGGCGGGTCTGCTGCTCGCGACCACTGTGGGTGCCGGCCCTGCGGCCGCGGAGGCGCCCGCGCCGGTGGCGTCGCCGTCGAACCTCACGATGTGGTTGCGTCCACTGGCGGGCCTCGTCGGCTCCGGCTCGATCACGATCTGCCCCGGGCAGCACATGGGCAGCTTCAGCTGCTCGTGCCCGCCGGGCATCTGCATCTGAGCCGCGAAGCGCTCGGTCGGCCGAAACCCTCAGTCGCCGGAGCCGACGGCCGCGGCGCGCGCCTGACGCATGCCCTGGATCTCGCGTTCGAAATCCTCGGCCGAGGTGAAGGAGCGGTAGACCGACGCGAACCGCAGGTACGCCACTTCGTCGAGATCGCGCAGCGGACCGAGGATCGCCAGTCCGACCTCATGGCTCGGAACCTCCGGTGAACCCTTGGCCCGGACGGTGTCCTCCACCTGCTGAGCCAGCAGGTTCAGCGCGTCGTCGTCGACCTCGCGGCCCTGGCAGGCGCGGCGCACGCCGCGAATGACCTTTTCCCGGCTGAACGGTTCGGTGACACCACTGCGTTTGACCACGGACAGGATCGCGGTTTCGACCGTGGTGAAGCGCCGACCGCATTCCGGGCAGGAACGTCTGCGACGGATGGCCGCGCCTTCATCGGCCTCACGCGAGTCGACCACCCGGGAGTCAGGGTGCCGGCAGTACGGGCAGTGCATCCGAGATCCTTCGTCGATGCGTACGCTCGCGTCCGGATCGCCGGCCGATCGGGGCCTGCCATCCGGCGAGCGCATGGGCCGGGACGGTACCCGGCGGCGGGTACACCCGTGGCGAACTCCGGTATACCCGCATAGCACTTCGAGAATACCCGCGCGGGGTTCGCCCCGGTGCTGCTCACCCCGCGAGCGCACCGGATGGTTATCGGCGTCAGCCGCTCAGCTGCCACTGGGTGGTCATATCGGCGAGGACATCGGGCAGGCGCTGGAGCAGGCGACCGCGCGCCAGTTTGTCCCAGAACGGCTCCGCCAGGACGGTGGCCGCCAGGGCCGGATCGGACTTCATGTCGATATGGCGCGGCACCAGATCGCCGGTGATGTAGGCCCAGCGGGCGTCCCGGTCGGCCCAGTTCCAGTCCGGCAGCGGTGTGCGCAGCGACAGCGTGCGGTCGCCCACCGCGACGGTGACGGTAGCGGGTCCGAAGACGCCAGGAGCCCGAACCCCGGGCACGCCCGCCTTACCGGCGAGGGTGCTGACGTAGGTGAGCACGCGCCCCATGGCACCGCGTCCGGTAGCGGTGGCATCCCACTGGTCGGCGACGATGTGGTTCTGTTCGCGGTCGGTCATCCGGATCAGCGCGTCGACGAATCCGGCGCGGGTGCCGGAGGCCACCGAGTGCCAGGCGGCGCGCAGGCCGTCGTCGAGGATTCCGGCCCGGTGCATCTCCTCGATGCCCGCCAGGCCGTCGGCGAGGTAGGCCTCGTGCATCGGCACCAGATCCACGAAGATGTGTTTCTGCATGGTCATCAACCGGATCTGGTACCAGATCAGATCGTCGGTGGTCAGGCGCGGGCCTTCGGTGGCGAGCAGGTGGATATCGGTGGGTAGTCCGCGCACCAGTTCGCCGGGCGTGTGGCGCAGCAGGTCCGCGACGGCGTTGCCGAGTTGATGGATGGCGGGCAGATCCACCATCCGGCCCACATCGCTCATGTCGAAGTAGCCGGAAGCGAAGGAGCCGCCCGCGATTCCGGCCAGCGCGGCCCACCAGAATTCCGGATGCTGCGAGGCCAGGCGCAGGTAGTTGACGTAGACCTGGTTGAAGATTCGTTCGCCCGCGGCCGGGCCGCGGTTCGGGGCCCAGGCCGCGAGCTCGATGCCGGCGTTGTCGGTCGCGACGACGAGCCAGTACTGGTGTAGCAGGGTCGCGTATCGGTCCGCTGGGATGCCGTCGGATCTGGCCTGATCGAGCGCGGTGCGCAGGGTAGTCGCGTCCAGCGGCAGAGCGGGATTCAGGCCACCGGCACCGGAGCCGTCATCGTTGACGGCCGGCAGATCGAGGTAGGCCGCGTACGCCGGCGCCGCCTGCGCGACCGGAACGGCAGCGAGCGCGAACACCGTGCAGAGGAGGACGACTGCGGTCCTGGCGAGGAACCGGAGACGGACTCCGGCGGTGTGCTGATACGTCATGCGGTCCCGGTTCAGTTGTCGGCGGTGGTGCCTGGATCAGGTGTTCAGCACAGTAGCAACGTGTTTCAGTTGTCGATCAATATATTCGGCCACCCGTGGTGACCGTTCTTCGATGCCATTCGGGCATTCAGCGCGGCACATCGGCCGAAACATCACCCGGCAGCAGCGCCGGCTCGACGACGGCGGGCCCTTGCGGATGCTGCTGCGGGGCAACGGACTCCGCCCGCAGGTGCGCGATGCCGATCAGCGCCGTCACCACCAGCGCGCTCAGCACAGCCGCGATCGCCAGGACGGCGAACCCGACCTGAGCCTGCTCGACCCGTTGCGCGGAGTCGGCCGGGTATCCCGCCCGAGCGAGCCGGGCCGGACGAGAGTCGTAGCGCACCACCGCTGCCCGGGGGCCCGCTCCACGTGGGCGTCGCTCGGCGGGCCGATGGATCGCCTGGCGGGTGCGCAGGGTGCCGCGCGCCGGGCGGACCCGCACGGCAACGGACCCTCGCTCGCCGCTCCCGCCCTCGGTGGCACCGCGCCGCGACTGCCGCCGGCCCGCTGCCACCCCGCCGCCCGCGCCGGGAACGAGGCCGAGTCCGGCCTCCCCCGTCTCGGGCCCGGACGCCACCCTGTCCATATCGCTGATCGCTGTGCTCATCGGACAAACCTCCGTGGTGATACCCCGTCGTTGCTGTCATCCGCCGCACCTTCGCGGCGACCGGTCGCTCTACCAGCGGACTCGCCGCTCGCCCGACCCTCATTCGATCACATGTTCGAAGAACTGATGTTCGATTTCTACCACGGCGCACCGACAAAGTCAGCAGAAACGCCGGACATGCTCGAACAGATGTTTGATACATCGCGCCGACCGGACTAGATTCGGAGAACGACATCGACTCCCGGTACGGCGCGGTCGAGCCGGGCACCGACACGAAAGGGCGGCAACGGTGAGCCAGACAGACGGCACGGGCGACGGGAGCGGTCTCGGCGCCGAAACAGCCGGGACCGGAACGGATCTCACCGTGCGTCAGCGGAAGGTGCTGGAGGTGATCCGCAGCTCGGTGAGCGAGCGCGGCTACCCGCCCAGCATCCGCGAGATCGGCGATGCGGTCGGACTCACCTCCACCTCCTCGGTGGCACATCAGTTACGCACCCTGGAACGCAAGGGCTATCTGCGTCGCGATCCGAATCGTCCGCGCGCGGTGGACGTCAGGGGCCTGGACGAAGCGGTGCGCGCCGTGACGAGCCTGTCGGCGGTGGGCGCGGAAAGCAGCGGCGAAGACCTCGCGGCCGGCGACTCCGATCGTCCGGTGCCCACCTTCGTCCCGGTGCTGGGCCGGATCGCCGCCGGTGGCCCGATCCTGGCCGAGCAGGCCGTGGAAGATGTCTTCCCGCTGCCGAAGGAGTTGGTCGGCGACGGCTCGCTGTTCCTGCTGAAGGTGGTCGGTGAGTCCATGGTCGACGCGGCCATCTGCGACGGCGACTGGGTGGTGGTCCGGCAGCAGAATGTCGCCGAGAACGGCGATATCGTCGCCGCCATGATCGAGGGCGAGGCCACGGTGAAGACGTTCAAGCGCACGGGCAAGGACGTCTGGCTGATGCCGCACAACCCGCATTTCGAGCCCATCCCCGGTAACGACGCCCAGATCCTCGGCAAGGTCGTCACCGTCATCCGCAAGATCTGAGACGCCATGAGCAGGGTCCCGGCGGGCGCGTGATGGCCGACGCGACCGCCGGGAGTGCGGAAACCGGCAGACCGGAGCTGGTCTGGTACGCCAGTTACGGCTCGAATATGAACCCGCGCCGCCTCGACTACTACCTGCGCGGGGGTGCACCCAACGGCGGGGTGATGACCCTGCCGGGCTGCCGGGACCCGAGTCCGCCACTGCGGTCGGTGCCGCTGCTGTTGCCCGGACTGCTGTACTTCGCCACCGAATCGGCCATCTGGACCGGCGGGCGCGCCTTCTACGACCCGGATGTCGCCGACCACACCGCCGCCCACGCCTACCTGCTCACCGCCGCCCAGTTCAGCGATATCGCCGCGCAGGAGATGTACCGCGAACCCGGCACCGACCTGGATTTCTCCCTCGCGCTCGGCACCGGGCGCGCGAGCTTCGGCCCTGGCCGGTACGAAACCCTGGTGCACGCCGGCGTCCGCGACGGTTACCCGATCCTCACCTTCACCGCGCCCTGGGCCAGCCACGCCGTGCCCGGCAACCCGCCCGCCCCGGCCTACCTGCGACACCTGGCGCACGGACTGATCGCCTCGCACGGCTGGACGATCCAGCGCACCGCCGCCTACCTCGCTTCCCGACCCGGCGCCGACCTGGCCTGGACCACCGAATCGGTGGTCGCATTGCTGACCGACGACGCCACCTCGCCACCACCGGATGCCGGCCGGAGCAGCGAGAACCCGTCCCGCTGACGAGCTCTCGCCCGGAAGCGGTGTGTCATCGTCGAGTGCGCACCCGATCCCGCGATGTTGCTCCCTGCGCTACCTCGCCTGCTCCCCCAGCGCCGCCGACATCGCCTGCGCGCCCGCGCGAATCGCGGCGATGTACCTCGCCCGCTCATCCGGGCCGACGGCGGGCAACAGCGGACCGATCTGCACCTCATAGGGTGCCGCCGCACCGTCGAACACCGGTGCGGACAGGTAACTGACCGGCAGCGCCTCCGCCGAGTCGATATCGGCGGCGGTGTAGGGCCGCGCGGTCAGCCGCGACAGCTGCCGCAGCACCCGCGATCGCAACTGGGGTTGCAGCACCTCGGCACCGACCGCGCCGAGAAGATCGGCGAGGACGTCGACCAGTCCGGCATCGTCGGCATCGGGCCGGAACACCGCATAGCCGTTGTCGGCCACGAACCGCAGCAGGGCCGGTGCCGCGCGACGAGCCGGACCCGACACGCTCGCCAGCCATGCGCGGCGTTCGGCTTCCGCGCGCCACGGCATCACCGCCGCTCCGGCCGGGTAGGCCAGTGGAAGCGATTGCCCGACACTCAAACCGGGCACCACCCGCTCGCCCGAATACTGCTTGGCCACCACCGTCAGCCGGTCACTGTCGATCCGGCTGAGGGTGGCGCCGCAACCGGCGGCCGCGGCCAATGCCGCCAGTTCGGTATGGGCCGCGCCGATGTCAGCGGGCGGCCCCGGTGACAACCGCGCCAACGCGGGCCCGGGCCGGTACCGCAGATCACCGTCACGGCGAACCCACCCCGCATCGGCGAGCTCTGCCAGGACGGCCGTGACGGTGGCGCGCGCCAACGACAGTGCCGCCGCGATCTCCGAGGCGTTCATCGCCCGCTCGGATTCGATCAGCAGCTCGACCACCGCGATCACCCGGCGGGTCGGTGGTGACCCTGATATCGACATCGCATCCCCTTGTCGCCGGACGCGCCGCGCCCTACACTGCATCGACTATTCGCCGAATAGTAGTCGAATATTCGGCACAGGAAGGATACGGCGATGATTCTGGATCGATTCCGGCTCGATGGCCGGGTAGCGATCATCACCGGCGCGGGACGTGGCCTCGGTGCCGCGATCGCGCTCGGATTCGCGGAGGCGGGCGCGGACGTGGTGATCGCGGCGCGCACCGAGGCAGATCTGCGCGAGGTCGCCGCGCAGGTGGCAGCGACCGGTAGGCAGGCGCATGTCGTGGTGGCCGATCTCGCCGATCTCGAGGCCGCCGCCGCGCTCGCCGACGCGGCGGTGACCCGGTTCGGCCGCCTGGACATCGTGGTGAACAACGTCGGCGGAGCGATGCCGAAACCGCTGCTGGACACCGGCGCCGCCGAACTGGCCGAGGCGTTCACCTTCAATGTCGGTACCGCGCATTCGCTGGTGCACGCCGCGGTACCGAAGATCCTGGAAACGGCGGGCACCGGCTCGATCATCAACATCACCTCGACGATGGGCAGGCTGCCCGGCCGCGCGTTCGCCGCCTACGCCACCGCGAAGGCCGCGCTGGCGCATTACACCCGCAGTGCCGCCATGGATCTGTGCCCGCGCATCCGGGTGAACGCGATCGCCCCCGGATCGATCCTCACCTCGGCGCTGTCCGTCGTGGCCGGCAACGACGAGATGCGCGGCAAGCTCGAACAGGCCACCCCGATGCGCCGCCTCGGAGATCCCGTCGACATCGCCTCGGCGGCACTGTTTCTCGCCTCCCCCGCGGGCGATTTCCTGACCGGCAAGGTGCTCGAGGTCGACGGCGGCCTCATCGCACCGAATCTCGACATCCCCCTTCCCGATCTGTGAGGTGACGACCATGGTCTATCGCGTAGTGCACTGGGGCACCGGCAATGTCGGGCGGCACGCGCTCGCCGGCGTGCTCGACGATCCACGACTCGAACTGGTGGGCGTGCGGGTGTCCGGGCCGGACAAGGACGGCAGGGACGCGGGCGAACTCGTCGGGACGGCCCCGACCGGCATCACGGCCACCACCGACACCCAGCGGATCCTCGCACTGGAGCCCGACTGCGTGGTGTACACCGCCATGACCGACAACCGGCTGATGGAGGCCCTCGACGACCTGCGGACCTTGCTCGCCGCCGGTATCAATGTGGTGGCCAGTGCGCCGGTGTTCTTGCAGTACCCATGGGATGTCATCCCGGACGAACTGCTGGTGCCGGTGGAAAAGGCTGCCGCGGCGGGCAATGCGTCGCTGTTCGTCAACGGCATCGATCCCGGGTTCGCCAACGATCTGCTGCCCATGGCGCTGCTCGGCACCTGCCGCCGGGTCGATCAGGTGCGGTGCCTGGAGATCGTCGACTACTCGACCTACGACAATCGCGCGGTCATGTTCGACATCATGGGCTTCGGTAAGCCGATGGACGAGACGCCGCTGCTGTTGCAACCGGGCGTGCTGTCGCTGGCCTGGGGCAGCGTCGTGCGGCAACTGGCGGCGGGGCTGAATATCGAGCTCGATGCCGTCACCCAGGACTATGAGCGGATCCCGGCTCCGGAAACGTTCGAGATCGATTCCGGCACCATCGAGAAGGGCACCGCGGCCGGGCTGCGCTTCGAGGTGCGCGGCATGGTCGGCGATCGGGCCGTCACGGTGCTCGAACACGTCACCCGGTTGCGGGCCGACCTCGCCCCGGACTGGCCGCAACCGGCCCGTGCGGGCGGCTCCTACCGCGTGGAGGTCACCGGCGAACCGCACTATGCCCTGGACCTGGCCATGTTCAGCGACAACGGCGACCACAACCACGCCAGCCTGGTCGGCACCGCGATGCGCCTGGTCAACGCGATCCCAGCGGTGGTCGCGGCACCCGCCGGAATCCGCACCACCCTGGACCTGCCGCTGATCACCGGCACCGGCCTGGCGTCGCGTACCTGACCGTGCCGGTCGTCGGTCGCCCCGCCTGCGCCGGATGAGCCTTCCCCGGACCATGTCGTGAACCTCTACCGTTGGCGATGTGGTGAATGAGCAGATGCGGCAGAACTGGGCCGAGGGCGCGGCCGGATGGACCGAGAACGAGCAGCTCTTCGACGCGTTGTACGCGCCGGTGACCGAGGCCATCGCCGGTGCGGCGGCGCTCGGTGACGGTCGTGCGATGCTCGATATCGGTTGCGGGACCGGCACATTGCTGGCCGCCGGTCGCGCGGCCGGCGCGGCGGTCACCGGCGTCGACGTGTCTCCCGGCATGGTGGAGGCGGCGCGGGCGCGCGTGCCGGAGGCCGCGGTGGTACTCGGCGATGCGCAGACCATGGACCTGACCACGGTTCCCGGCGCGCCGTTCGACCGGATCGTGTCCCGATTCGGCGTGATGTTCTTCGACGATCCGGTCGCGGCCTTCGCCAATATCGGCCGGGCGGCCGCACCGGAGGCCGGGTTGGCGTTCGCCTGCTGGCGCGGGCACGCGGAGAACCCGATGTTCACCCTCGGCACCACCGTGCTGACCGATCGCATGGACCCTCGGCCGGACGACCCGCAACCCGGCGCACCCGGCCCGACGGCGTTCGCCGATCCCGAGCGCCTGACCTCGATCCTGACGACGGCTGGATGGTCCGATATCGCCGCGACCCCCGTGGATTTCCTGTGCGACTACGGCATCGACGGCGGCGATGGGGTGGCGCAGCGGCTGGCGCTCATCCTTGGTACCACCACCGGACGGCAGGCTCGCCGTGTGCTCGAGCCCGAACTGGGCGCCTCCGGGTGGACGGCGCTGCTGGATGAGGTACGTGCCGAGCTGCGCCGCCATCTGGTCGACGGGGTGGTCCGGCATCCGGCCGCGACCTGGCTGGTCACCGCCCGGCACGCGGGCTAGCGACGGAAACCGCCCCGCCCCACCGTGATCGGCGGGACGGGGCGCTCGGTGCTGCGCGGCCTTCGCGGGAATCAGGCCAGTTTCAGCGACCGGCCGATGATCTCCTTCATGATCTCGGTGGTGCCGCCGTAGATCGTCTGGATGCGGGCGTCCATGTACGCCTTGGCGATCGGGTATTCCTTCATATAGCCGTAGCCGCCGTGCAGTTGCAGGCAGCGGTTGATGAGGTCGAGCTGCTCCTCGGTGCTCCACCACTTCGCCATGGCGGCGTCCTCGGGGGAGAGTGTGCCGGCGTTCAGGTCTTCGATGAAGCGGTCGACCATGATGCGCACCGCGGTGGTCTTGGTGGCCAGCTCGGCCAGCACGAAACGGGTGTTCTGCAGGGCGCCGATCGGCTTGCCGAAGGCCTTGCGGTCACGCACGTACTGGCAGGTCATGTCCAGGCAGCCCTCCATGGCGGCGGCCGCCATCACGGCGATCGACATGCGCTCCTGCGGCAGGTTCTGCATGAGATGGATGAAGCCCATCCCCTCGGTGCCGAGCAGGTTGGCGGCGGGCACCCGGACGTCATTGAAGCTGAGCTCGGCGGTGTCCTGCGCCTTCAGGCCGATCTTGTCCAGGTTGCGGCCGCGTTCGAAGCCGGGCATATCGCGCTCGACGACCAGCAGGCTGAACCCCATCGCGCCCTTGTCGGGGTCGGTCTGGGCGACCACGATGACGATATCGGCGTTGATGCCGTTGGTGATGAAGGTCTTGGCGCCGTTGAGGACCCAGTCGTCACCGTCGCGGACGGCGCGGGTCTTGATGCCCTGCAGGTCCGAACCGGTGCCCGGCTCGGTCATCGCGATGGCGGTGATGATCTCGCCGGAACAGAAGCCCGGCAGCCAGCGTTGCTTCTGCTCCTCGTTGGCCAGCTCCAGCAGGTACGGCGCGATGACGTCGTTGTGCAGCGAGAAGCCGAGACCGGAGTACTGCCCGCGCACCGTCTCCTCGGTGATCACCGCGTTGTAGCGGAAGTCCTTCACCCCGCCGCCGCCGTACTGCTCGGGCACGGCCATGCCGAGGAAGCCCTGCTTGCCTGCCTCGGTCCACACCGACCGGTCGACGATGCCCCGCTCTTCCCATGCCGCGTGGTTCGGCGCGACATGGGTGTCGAGAAACTTGCGGAACGACTCCCGGAACAGGTCGTGCTCGGGTTCGAACAGTGTGCGCTCCACACCAACCTCCTAGTGACCACACGAACCGGTCCGCACCGGTCCGTCGTTGTCACCCACCGTACCCGGAATGAGAATGGCTGTTCACTTCACTCCCCGAATTCGTCGCCTCACCTGCTCGAGTATCGGGGACGAAGATGATCAAAGGAGATTCACGACAAACGAAAACGCCGCAGCCGGTCGATGGCACCGGAGGCGAACGCGCCCAGATCGCCGCGCACCCGGCCCACCAGGGTGCGACCGGCGTCACGGTCGCGCTCGGCGAACAGGAACCGCAGTTCCTCCTCCAGGCTCTTGCGCACCACTGCCCGCAATTCCACCGCCGCGGCACCCAGATCGGGGGCATCACGCCAGGGCGCGGGATCGATCGGCGCCCCCGCGGCGAAGTAGAACCGCTCCGGCCGGGGCAGCGGCGTCGGGCCGATGCCGCGCACCAGGGGCGGGGTCAGCTCGCGGTTGATGCCGAGGGCCTCGACCACCCAGCGCAGCGGCCGCAGCACCGGATGATCACCGTCGACGATGATGTCGTAGGCGTCGTCCACACCGATCATCGCGACCGGAACGATGGGCGCGCCCGCCTCGATCGCCATCCGGGCGAACCCGGTGCGTCCCTCCCATTTGAGGTGGTACTTCTCGTTCTTGCGGCGCACCGCTTCGCGCCCGCCACCGGGGAAGACCATCACGGCCTCACCACGCTCGAGCAGCGCCAAGCAGTTCTGCCGGGTGCCGCGCACCGAACCGTAGTGGTGCAGCAGGTGCCGGACACCGGGCACCGCGATGAGGACGTTCTCCGCGAGCCCGCGGATGAGCCTGCCGCGCCGGCGCAGCACCTCCGGCAACAGCAGCGGCGCGTCGATCCCGCCGAGCAGATTGTGGTTGCCCACCAGCAGCACCGGCCCCTCGGCCGGAATGTTCTCCAGCCCGTAGAAGCGCGGGCTGGTCCAGGCGCGCAGCGGGGCGAGCACGGTCTCGATGATGCGCAGATCGGTATCGCTCAGCGATACCGTCAGCGGCGCACCGTCGCTGAGCACGGCGGTTTCGCGCAGGGCCCCGGCCTCGTCGGCCGGAGCAGCGGCCCCCCGCGGCAGAGCACCGGCCGGCCGATCACCGGAATCGGCCGAGCCGGAACGGTCGTGCGACATGAACCCTCCTGATGTCGATTCGATGACGATAACGCAACGAAATCGACTGTGTCGCATCGGATATGCCACTACGGGCTGACCTGCGACATTGTTCACGTGCCGGAAACCCGGCGGTCTTTACGCCCCGTCGCCGACGGCAGTGCCCGCGTGCGCGTACTCCGACAGCGCCGCGGCCAGGGCTTGCGGCACGTGGGCGTGCACCCTGGTGCCCGCTTCCTCATGGCTGGAGCTATCGATCCGGCCATCGGCGTGGATGCGGGCGAGCAGGTCACCGCGGGTGTAGGGCAGCAACACGCTGACCTCGACATCGAGGCCGCCGAGCACCTCGGCGAGCCGGTCACGCAACTCGTCGATGCCGGTGCCCTTGTGCGCGGAAACGAACACCGCACCCGGCAGCAGGGCGCGCAGCCTGGTGAGCTCGACCGGATCGATGGCGTCGATCTTGTTGACCACCAGCAATTCCGGCGGCGCGGGCGTGCCCGATTCGCGGATCACATCGGTGACCACTTCGCGCACCGCCTTGATCTGCTCCGAGGGCAGGGCATCCGAGCCGTCCACCACGTGCAGCAGCAGATCGGCGCCGGTGACCTCCTCCAGGGTGGAGCGGAACGCCTCGACCAGCTGGGTCGGCAGATGCCGGACGAAGCCGACGGTGTCGGTGAAGACGACCTCGCGGCTGTCGTCGAGTTCGGCGCGTCGGGTGGTCGGGTCGAGGGTGGCGAACAGCGCGTCCTGGACCAGCACACCGGATCCGGTGAGCGCGTTCATCAGACTGGACTTGCCGGCGTTGGTGTAGCCGACGATCGCGACCGACGGGATGCCGCTGGAGGTGCGCCGCGAGCGCATGGTGTCGCGCGCGGTCTTCATCTCGCGGATCTCGCGGCGCAGCTTGGCCATCCGTTCGCGGATGCGGCGCCGGTCGGTCTCGATCTTGGTCTCACCGGGGCCACGCAGACCCACACCGCCGTTGCTGCCGGCCCGGCCGCCTGCCTGCCGTGACATCGACTCACCCCAGCCGCGCAGCCTCGGCAGCATGTACTCCATCTGGGCCAGCGCGACCTGCGCCTTGCCCTCGCGCGAGGTGGCGTGCTGGGCGAAGATGTCCAGGATCAGGGCGGTCCGGTCGATCACCTTGACCTTGACGACCTTCTCCAGCGCGGTGAGCTGGGCGGGGGTGAGTTCACCGTCGCAGATCACGGTGTCCGCACCGCTGGCGAGTACCACCGAGCGCAGCTCGTCGGCCTTGCCGGAACCGATGTAGGTGGCCGGATCTGGCCGGTCGCGACGCTGGATCAGCGCCTCGAGCACCTCGGAACCGGCGGTTTCGGCGAGCGCGGCGAGTTCGGCCATGCTGGCCTCGGCACGCGCGGCGCTGCCCTCGGTCCACACCCCGACCAGTACGACTCGCTCCAGGCGCAGCTGCCGGTATTCGACTTCGGTGATGTCGGTGAGCTCGGTGGACAGCCCGGCGACGCGGCGCAGTGCGCTGCGGTCTTCGAGCTGGAGTTCACCGGTGGTGGGCTCGGGGGCCCAGCCGCCGCGGCGGCTCGGTCGCGCCTCGGCGGTGCCGTCGGTGCCGTCGAACTCGGCGCCGTCCACGTCGTCGGCGCCGTCGTACAGATCGCTACCGTTGGTCATATCGAAAGACTCTGAATTCCTCATACACCATCCATGCTGCCACGAAATCCCAGGACAGCGCATGTGGTTATCCGCCGGCGCGGTCCGGTCACCAGGTTTGCCACCACTCGGCGGCGATCCGGCCGGTCGCCACCAGCACCGATGGGCCGCGCAGCCAGGCCAGGCCACGCTCGAGCCCGACCGACACCGCGCCGCCGGGCACCCGCACGGTCACCTCGCCGGTGTCGGCGGAGATGCGGAAACCACCCGCGGCCAGGGCGGCGGCCGCGGCGGCCACCGTCCCGGTGCCGCAGGAGCGGGTCTCGCCGACCCCGCGTTCGTAGACGCGCATGTCGACCGCACCCGTCGCGTCGAGGCCGGTGACCAGCTCGATGTTCACCCCGTGCGGGAACAGGTCGGGGTCGTAACCGGGGGCAACGGTCAGATCGAGCTTTGCCAGCGCGTCGGCGGTGAGTTCCGGATCGACGCAGGCCAGGTGCGGGTTGCCGACGTCGATGCCGATCCCGCGGTAGCCCCAGCCTGCGACGGTCGCGGTCGATTCGCCGAGCTCGCGGACCTCCCCCATGGCGACGGTGACCTCACCGTGTACCGGACCGGCGGTGTGCACCGTCACCGGGCGCGCACCGGCGCGGCTCCCGACGACGAACTCACCGCGCGTCTCCAGCCCCGATGCGGCCAGGTAGTGCGCGAACACCCGCACGCCGTTGCCGCACATCTCGGCGATCGAGCCGTCGGCATTGCGATAGTCCATGAACCAGTCCTGATCGCCGACACCGTCGGGCAGCTCGGCCAGCACGCCCGCGGCCTGCAACGCACCGGCTCGCGCGACCCGCAGCACGCCGTCCGCGCCGAGTCCGCGTTGCCGATCGCACAGCGCCGCGATCCGCTCGACGGTGAGCTCGAGCCGCACCTGCGGGTCGGGCAGCACCACGAAATCGTTCTGGGTGCCGTGGCCCTTGGTGAACTCGATGCTGTCGGTGTCTGGCACGTGCCGGCCGCCTCTCGTCGTGGTCATCTGGCAAACGTCCGGCGTTGCCGGGAAATTTCGTACAGCGCGACCGCTCCCGCCGAGGGCGCGCCCAGCGAGCTCGCGGTCCCGCCCATCGGGATGTCGACGATATCGTCGCAGGCCTGTGCCCAGGCCGCGCTCATCCCGCTGGTCTCGTTGCCGACCACCAGGATGGTGGCCTCGGTGAAATCGTGGTCGAACACCGCATGCGTACCGCCTTCGTCGGTGCCGACGATGCGCGTGGGAATGCCGCGATTCACCTGCCGATCCCGGAAGGCGAGGATCTGGGCGGGCCCCGCGGTGCGCAGCACCGGCATCGCGAACAGTGAACCGGTCGAGGCCCGCACGGCCTGCGGGTCGTACTGGTCGGCGCCGTGACCGGTGACGATCACCGCGTCCGCTCCGAACGCGTCGGCCGAACGGATCAGCGTGCCGAGATTGCCCGGCGAATTGGGCCGGTCGAAGACCACGACCACCGGCGCGTCACCGGGTTCGCCCGGTTCGAACGTATCCAGTTCGACGATCCGCTGTTCGGCGACCGCGACGACCTCGGGCACCCCGCTGGCCTTCTCCCCCAGTTCGGCCATCAGTTCCGGCACCAGGCCCACCTGCGGCACCTCGCTGGTCGCGAGCAGCTCACGCGCCCAGCGCGACAGCTCCGGCCCACCGAGCCGGTACAGCAGGGTCTCCAGCGGCCAGTCGTTGGCGACGGCCTGGGTGATCGGGCGCACGCCCTGCACCAGGAAGCGGCGGTCGCGATGACGTTTGGTGCGATTGTTCAGGTAGGCCTGCCACACCTGCACGGAGGCGTTGCGGGTACTGACGCGTCGGGTCACTGCGGGGTTCGCTCCTCGGAGTCGATGCCGGTGCTCGGCCGGGTCGTGGCCGCGCCCGGTTCATCGGGTTCGGCGGTGGCGAGCAGCGACGCGACTGTAGCGGCCAGATCCGGATCGGCGCCGTCCACCCAGCGCACCCGCCCATCCCGACGGAACCAGGAACGCTGCCGCCGCACGTAGCGGCGGGTGCCGATGAAGGTCCGCTCCCTGGCGTGTGCCAGGTCGTATTCCCCGTCCAGATAGGCCAGCACTTGGGCGTAGCCGATGGCGCGGCGCGCGGTCTGGCCGCTGCGCAGGCCACGCTCGACCAGCCCGCGCACCTCCTCGACCAGGCCGGTGTCGAACATCAGGTCGGTGCGGCGGGCGATGCGTTCGTCGAGTTCGGCGGTGTCGCGGTCGACGCCGATGATGATCGTTCCCCAGCGCGGGCGCCCGATCACCGGTGCCGACGCCGCGAACGGCTTACCGGTGAGCTCGACGACCTCGAGCGCGCGCACCATCCGCCTGCCGTCGGTGGGCAGGATGGTGGCAGCGGCGGCCGGGTCGGCGGCCCGCAATGCCTCGTGCACGGCCGCCACTCCGCCGTCGGCGAGCAATGCCTCCCACCGGGCGCGGACCTCCGGATCGGTGGCGGGGAAATCCCACTGGTCCAGCAGCGCCTGCACATACATCATCGAACCGCCGACGATGACGGGCGTGCGCCCACGGGCCATGATCGCCTCGACATCGGCGGACGCGGCGGCCTGATAGGCGGCCACCGTCGCGGTGTCGGTCACCTCCAGCACGTCGAGCTGATGGTGCGGAATGCCGCGGCGCTGCTCCGGCGGCAATTTGGCCGTGCCGATATCCATGCCGCGATACAGCTGCATCGCGTCGATATTGACAATCTCGCCGTCGAGGCGTTCGGCCAGATCGAGCGCGAGATCGGATTTGCCGGTGGCGGTCGGGCCGACCACCGCGATCGGGGTGCGTGCCGGTGCGCTCACCGCCGGTCTCCGGTCCGCGGTCGCCACGTGCTCACCTGATAGCCGACGCCGAACGGGGCGTCCTGGTATCGCGTGTCGACGATCGGTGCCGCCGGGTCCGCGCCGAATACGCCGGCCAGCACCTGGAACGCGGCGCGGCCGCGGATACCGACCTCGGCGCATTCGAGCGGATCCAAGGCGAGTAGGCCGTCGCGGTCACCCGCGCGCAACGCGTTGTCCAGCGCTGCCTGCCGGTCCGCGGCGCGCGGATCGAAGTAGCCGGGCGCTGCGGTGGACAGCGTGGTGGCGCCGTCGGCGACCACGAGCACGCCCTGTGGCTGCGGGTCGGCATCCAGTTCCGCGCGCAGTTTCGCGCCCAGTTCCGCGCACTCGCCCGCGGGAGTGTCGGCGTCGACGATCCAAGCCTGCGCGACCGCATGCGGCGCGACCTGCTGCCGCAACCAGGCGGCGATGAGCACGGGCAGCGGCAGATCCGGGTCGGCATCGAGATCGCCGGTCGGCGCGCTGCCGCTGAGACCGACCACGAGGTCGACGCCGAAACCACGGAACGTGCCCGCGCGCTCCGGCCCGGCCACCCGGTCACCCGCCCCGACGCCGACCACCGTCCAGCTCGAAGCCGCCGCCGCCAGCTCGGCCGCCGCGGCCGAGGCCGCCGCGCGCACCTCGTCGACCGCCGCACCCGCACCGAGACCACCACAGAGCTCGGGAACCAGGATCGGCGGCGAGGGAACAAGGGCCGCAAGACAGAACACGCCGTCAACGGTAGTCGCCCGCCACCGCGGCCCAGCGCCCTGCCAGTCCCCGTGCGCCACCGTGGGTTCGAGTGTCTCTGCCGGAAACCCGGCCACAATTGCTAGTGTTCGAGGTACTCCAACCCAGGTCATCGCGGGTCGGGGTCCGTGGCGCCACACCGCGGTGCATGCTCGATCGATGTGGTTTCCAGGGCTCGGACCGGGTTCAATGGGATGAGCTAGGGCGTAACCAGGCAGCCGTGACGCGCGGCAGGGACGAGGAGCAATGACCGACAGCAACGGAACCGCGAAACCCGGCCCCGGCACCACCCCGCGACCGTCCGGAATGCCGAAACCCGGCGGCTCGGCCCACCCCAAACCGCATGCGGTCAAACCGGCGCCCGGCGCCTCGCACGAGCACCCGCATCCGGTCATCGTCCCCACCGTGACCGATCCCAGCGAATGGGGCCGCGTCGACGAAGACGGCACCGCCTGGGTGAAGACCGCCGACGGCGAACGCGTCGTCGGGTCCTGGCAGGCAGGCGATGCCGCCGAGGGCCTGGCTCACTTCGGCCGCCGCTTCGACGATCTGGCCACCGAGGTCGCGCTGCTGGAAGCCCGGCTGGCGGCGGGCGCCGATGCCCGCAAGACCAAGGCCGCCGCGTTGGCGATCGCCGAATCGTTGCCGACGGCCGCCGTGATCGGCGATATCGACGGGCTCGCGCGCCGATTGCAGGCCATCGCCGAGCACTCCGAGGAAGCGGCCGCGCACGCCAAGGAAGAAAAAGAGCGCGCCAGGCACGAGCACACCGAGCGCAAGGAGGCGCTCGCCGCCGAGGCCGAGCGCATCGCCGCCGAATCCACCCAGTGGAAGGCGGCGGGTGATCGGCTGCGCGAGATCCTCGAGGAGTGGAAATCCATCCGCGGGGTTGATCGCAAGGTCGACGACGCGCTCTGGAAGCGGTACTCCAAGGCGCGGGAGGCGTTCAACCGCCGTCGTGGCGCCCACTTCGCCGAACTCGACCGCGAACGCGCCGCCGCCAAGACCCGCAAGGAAGAGCTCTGCGCACGGGCCGAGGAGCTGTCCGGGTCCACCGATTGGGCGGGCACCGCCGCGGTGTTCCGGGATCTGCTGGCCGAATGGAAGGCCGCGGGTCGCGCGCCGCGCGAGGCCGACGAAGCGCTGTGGCGCCGGTTCAAGAGCGCCCAGGACGTGTTCTTCGCCGCCCGCAACGCCGCGGCCTCCGAACGCGACGCGGAATTCGAGCAGAACGCCGCCGCCAAGGAGGAGCTGCTCGCCGCCTACGCCCACATCGATCCCGCGCACGGGCTCGACAACGCACGGGCCGCACTGCGCGAATTGCAGGACAAGTGGGACGCCATCGGCAAGGTGCCGCGCGAACGCATGCAGGAGCTGGAAGGCAGGCTGCGCGCCATCGAGAAGCGGGTCCGCGAGGCGGCCGACGCGCAGTGGCGGCGCACCGACCCCGAGGCCATGGCGCGGGCCGCGCAGTTCCGCGAACGCGTCGCGCAGTTCGAGGAGCAGGCAGCCAAGGCCACCGCCGCCGGCAAGACCCGGGACGCGGAAAAGGCGCTCGAGCAGGCCAAGCAGTGGCGCGAATGGGCCGAAGCGGCCGAAGGCGCGGTCAGCAACCGCTGATCGGCGCGGACAGGAGAAGGCGCACCCGAGCAGAGAGCCGGGTGCGCCTTCTCGTGTAAGCCCTACCGCACTCGGTTGTGAACCAACCGGTGTGTGCAGACCGAGCTCGGCTGCGCTCGACCTCTCGGGAGCTGGCCGGCGACGGCGAGGCTGATCGGTCGTGTGGCCCGTCAGATGCTGCTCCGGACCAGACGAACCGTGCCGATGGCGCGGCAGCCGATGCCGTAAGACTCAGCGCGCTGACGCCGCAGCACTCAGGAGTCGTCGCCCTGCAACCTGCGCCGGTCCCGCTCTTCCTCGGCGGCGGCCGCGATACGCCGCTGTTCCTCGGCGGCCAGCTGCAAGGCCGTGCGGCTCCACACCACGCGAACCCAGTGGAACGTCAGCACGACCGCGGCGATGGTGCCGATGACCAGGCCGATGCCGGGGCCCGCGCCGATGTAGTTGTTGAGACCCGGGGTCTGCCGATGCCAGATCGAGAACACGCCGAACGCACTGGCGATGGCCGAACCGGCCACCGCGATCCAGGCCAGCACCCAGCGCCGGGTCATCAGCGCCAACAGCGAGAACCCGATGCCGAACACGACGACGAACCAGACGAAGATGCGCGAGGGCAGGCCGATGTGCTCGGTCGCGGCGACATCCGAGCCGAGCAGCACATCGAAACCGCGCGCCGCGCCCGCATGCGAGAGCACCAGCGACACCAGCAGGGCGAACACCGCAACGGCCACCACCATGGCGCGCACACCCGGATCGATCTCGCCGGCGATCCGGCGCTCGACGGCGTCGAGATCGTCGCGGAACTGTTCGAATTCGTCAGTCTGCTCGACCGAGCTCACGTGGTCCTCGTTTCCTTCGGCTGCATCAGTGGTGTCGGGGGTCTGTGCGGCGGTCCGACCGGCCGCGTCGTCGCGAGGTTCGGCACCGGCGTCCTCGCCGGAAGAACCTGCCGCCGGCGACAGGTCGGCAGCGCCATCGCGGGGCGGGCCACCATCGTGGGAAGAATCCGGTGTTCCCTCGACCGCGGGCACGTCCGCGGAGTCGCCGCGGGCCGGGGCGGCGCCGTCGTCGGCCGAGCCGGATGCCGTGTCGGCCGCGGACACGTCCGTCGTCGAGTCTGCGTCTGGCGCGTCGGCGCCGGCGCCGGTGGGCGGGCGGCTACCGGTGCCGGTATCGCCGGAGCGGTCCGCCTCGTCGGGATCGCGAGGGGCCTCGCTCATGTCCCGCATCCGGTGGCGCACCCCGCGGCCGCGACCGGCTCCGGTGCGGGGGCGCCGATACGGGGCAGGCCGAGCCCGACGCCGATGGGTTCGGTCTTCGGGGTGGTGCCGCGTTCGTGGGCATCGCCCGCCCGGGTGCGGCGGTGGGTGCGCAGCGGTGCGTCGGCGATCAGGTGATGCGGTGCCGCGCCGGTGATGTCGACGGTGACGATGTCGCCGGGCCGGATCGGCTCGGCGGATTCGGGCCGGAAATGCACCAGCCGTCCGTCGCGGGCCCGTCCGCTCATCCGCGCGGTGGCGGCGTTCTTCTTGCCCGCGCCTTCGGCGACCAGCAACTCCACTTCGGTGCCGATCAGCGCACGGTTGGCCTCGAGCGAGATCTCTTCCTGCAGTGCGATCAGCCGGTCGTAGCGCTCCTGCACGACCTGTTTGGGCAGCTGATCGGGCATATCGGCGGCCGGGGTGCCCGGCCGCTTGGAGTACTGGAAGGTGAACGCGCTGGTGAATCGCGCCTGCCGCACCACCTCGAGGGTTTGTTCGAAATCTTCCTCGGTCTCGCCGGGGAAGCCGACGATGATGTCGGTGGTGATGGCGGCATGCGGCATCGCGGCCCGCACCTTCTCGATGATGCCGAGGAAGCGGGCCTGCCGATAGGAGCGGCGCATCGCCTTGAGCACGCGGTCCGAACCGGATTGCAGCGGCATGTGCAGTTGCGGGCAGACGTTCGGCGTCTGCGCCATCGCCTCGATGACGTCGTCGGTGAACTCGGCCGGATGCGGGGAGGTGAACCGCACCCGCTCCAGGCCCTCGATGCCGCCGCAGGCCCGCAGCAGTTTGGCGAACGCGCCGCGATCGCGCGGCTGCTCCGGGTCGGCGAAGGAGGCGCCGTAGGAATTGACGTTCTGGCCGAGCAGCGTCACCTCGAGCACACCCTGATCGACCAGCGCCTGCACCTCGGCGAGCACATCACCGGGACGCCGGTCGACCTCTTTGCCGCGCAGCGAGGGCACGATGCAGAAGGTGCAGGTGTTGTTGCAGCCGACCGAGATCGACACCCAGCCCGCGTAGGCCGATTCCCGCTTGGCCGGCAGCGTCGACGGGAACGCCTCGAGCGACTCCAGGATCTCCACCTGGGCCTCGTCGTTGTGCCGGGCGCGTTCCAGCAGCACCGGCAGCGACCCGATGTTGTGTGTGCCGAACACCACATCCACCCACGGCGCTTTGCGCACCACGGTGTCGCGGTCCTTCTGCGCCAGGCAGCCGCCGACGGCGATCTGCATGCCGGGGCGCCCGGCCTTGATCGGCGCGAGATGGCCGAGGGTGCCGTAGAGCTTGTTGTCGGCGTTCTCCCGCACCGCGCAGGTGTTGAACACCACCAGGTCGGCCGTCTCGCCCGCGGCCGCCTTCACATAACCCGCATCCTCGAGCAGGCCGGACAAGCGCTCGGAATCGTGCACGTTCATCTGGCAACCGAAGGTGCGGACCTCGTAACTGCGTGCGTCCGTCTGCGCCGGGACCAGGGCGGGATGCGCTACTGCCTGTCCGATCGAATCCACCCGTCCAGGGTACGGGCTGGCTCGTAGCGGGCTCGCGGCGCATCGGCCCCGCCCGGCCACCGCGGGCGCAGGTCACCGGACTCGCGCCGGACCTCGCCGAGTCCAGCACCCCGCGGTTCGCGCGGCTACCACACCGGCTGACCGCCAGGTTACGGCGACATGTCGATTCGGCGTGGCGACTCGGTGTGTCACGGAAAGCCGGGCAAATCCCGGATTTCCGCTTAAGGTCATGGACCATGACCGACGCCACCGACGCGCCCGGAACGACCGGGGCCGCCGACAGCGGGGACGCCACCGCGCCACCGATGATCTCGATGCGCAACGTCAACAAGCACTTCGGTGCTCTGCACGTGTTGCGTGATATCAACCTCGAGGTGCCCAAAGGGCAGGTCGTGATCGTGCTCGGCCCTTCGGGGTCCGGCAAGTCGACGCTGTGCCGCACCATCAATCGGCTCGAGCCGATCGACACCGGCGACATCAGCGTCGACGGGATCCCGCTGCCCGCCGAGGGTCGCGGGCTGGCCGCGCTGCGCGCCGACGTCGGCATGGTCTTCCAGTCGTTCAACCTGTTCGCGCACAAGACGATCCTGGAGAACGTCATGCTCGCGCCGATCAAGGTGCGCAAGCTGAAGAAGGATGAGGCCCGCACCAGAGCGATGGGCCTGCTCGAACGCGTCGGCATCGCCAACCAGGCCGACAAGTACCCGGCCCAGCTCTCCGGCGGCCAGCAGCAGCGCGTGGCCATCGCGCGCGCCCTGGCGATGAACCCCAAGGTGATGCTGTTCGACGAGCCGACCTCCGCGCTCGACCCCGAGATGGTCAACGAGGTCCTCGACGTCATGGTGTCGCTGGCCAAAGAGGGCATGACCATGCTGGTGGTCACCCACGAAATGGGCTTCGCCCGCAAAGCGGCCAACCGGGTGCTGTTCATGGCCGACGGTCAAGTGGTCGAAGACGCCACGCCGGAAACGTTCTTCACCACACCGAAGTCCGACCGGGCCAAGGACTTCCTCGGCAAGATTCTCAGCCACTGAGCGCTGCACCGCCCACCGACCACGGCCATCGAAAACCAGAATGAGGGAAGAAGGAAATCGATGAGGATCAACCGTGCGCTCCGTCTCGGAGTCGGGGCCATCGCCCTGGCCCTGGCCGCCGCCACCACCGCGGGTTGCGGTAGCGGAGACGACAAGACCGCTCTCGACCACGCCAAGGAAGGCAAGCTGACCATCGGCATCAAGTTCGACCAGCCGGGTCTGGGTCAGCGCAACACCGATGGCACCTACAGCGGCTTCGATGTCGAGGTGGCCCGCTTCGTCGCGGCCAAGCTCGGCGTCCAGCCCGACGGCATCACCTTCAAGGAAGCTCCGTCGGCGCAGCGCGAGACGCTGATCGAGAACGGCCAGGTGGACTTCATCGTCGCCACCTACTCCATCACCGACCAGCGCAAGGAGAAGGTCGATTTCGCCGGCCCGTACTACGTCGCGGGTCAGAGCCTGCTGGTGAATGCCGACAACACCGACATCACCGGCCCGGAGACCATCGCGGGCAAGACGGTCTGCTCGGTCAAGGGTTCCACCCCGGCGCAGAACATCGAGAAGAACTTCCCCGACACCCAGCTGCAGACCTACGACACGTACTCGCTGTGCCTCGAGGGTCTCAACAGCGGCGCGGTCGACGCGATGACCACCGACGACATCATCCTCGCCGGTTACGCCGCGCAGACCCCCGGCCGCTACAAGCTGGTCGGCAAGCCGTTCACCACCGAGAACTACGGCATCGGGCTGAAGAAGGGCGATCAGGAGAGCCGCGACAAGATCAACGACGCCATCGAGGCGATGATCACCGAAGGCGCCTGGGACAAGGCCTTCCAGGATTCGGTCGGGCGCGCCGCGAACTACCCGACTCCGCCGGCTCCGCAGGTGGACCGGTACTGATCCGATGATCGACCGCGGTGGGCGCCGATGATGCGCCCACCGCGCGGTCATCCGGTCGCCGACCCTGCCCTCACCTCATGATCGGAGGCGCGCACCCACCGTGTTCGATTTGATCTCTGAGTACGATTCCCAACTGCTCGACGCGTTCTGGGTCACCATCAAGCTGACCGTGCTGTCCGCGATCGGCGCGCTGGTGCTCGGCACCATCGTGGCTGCCATGCGGGTCTCGCCGGTCCCGGTGGCGCGCTGGGTCGGCACCGTCTACGTCACCGTCTTCCGCAACACCCCGCTGACGCTGATCCTGGTGTTCTGCTCGCTCGGCCTGTATTCGACGCTGCGCGTCAAACTGGCCGCCGACGGCCCGAACTCGCTGGCCGAGAACAACTTCCGGTGGGCGGTCGTCGGCCTGAGCGTCTACACCGCGGCGTTCGTCTGCGAGTCGCTGCGCGCGGGTATCAACACCGTGCCGCTGGGCCAGTCCGAGGCCGGGCGATCGCTTGGCCTCGGCTTCTTGCAGAACCTGCGGCTGATCGTGTTGCCGCAGGCGTTCCGTTCGGTGATCGCCCCGCTGGGCAGTGTGCTGATCGCCTTGACCAAGAACTCGACCGTCGCCTCCGCCATCGGTGTGGCCGAGGCGTCGTTCCTGATGGCCAAGATGCTCGACACCGAGGCGGCGCTGCTGTCGATCGGTGCGATCTTCGCCCTCGGCTTCGTGGTCCTGACATTGCCGACGGGTCTGCTGTTCGGTTATATCGCCAAACGATTCGAGGTGGCCCGATGAGGCGGGAACCGTCGGTTCTCTTCGACGCACCAGGCCCCGCCGCGCGGGTGCGCAACATCATCTACTCGGTGATCGTGCTGGCCGTGGTGCTGCTCGCGGCGTGGTTCGTCTACCGCGGCTTCGACAGTCAGGGGCAGTTCGACGCCGAGAAGTGGAAGCCGTTCCTGGAAGCGGATGTCTGGACGACCTATCTGCTGCCGGGTCTGCGTGGCACCATCGTGGCCGCGGTGCTGTCGATCATCTTCGCGATGGTGCTCGGCATGATCTTCGGCATCGCCCGGCTCTCCGATCACCGCCCGGTGCGGTGGGTGGCGGGCGCGGTCGTCGAAATCGCGCGCGCCGTTCCGGTGCTGATCCTGATGATCTTCCTGTTCGCGCTCTACTCCGAGTACAACGTTTTCGAGTCCGAGTATCTGGCGCTCGGCGCGGTGGTCACGGCACTGACCATCTACAACGGATCGGTCATCGCCGAGATCGTGCGCGCCGGTATCCGGTCACTGCCCAAGGGCCAGACCGAGGCCGCGGCCGCATTGGGTATGCGCAAGGGCCAGTTGATGCGGTTGATCCTGTTGCCGCAGGCCATCACCGCCATGCTGCCCGCACTGATCTCGCAGATGGTTGTGGCGTTGAAGGACTCGGCGCTGGGTTATGTCATCACCTACGAAGAGGTGGTCCGCAACGGCTTGCAGCTGGGTGCCGCCGATTCCAATACGATTCCGGCGTTGATCGTGGTCGCGATCATCATGATCGTGCTGAACATGACGCTGTCGCAGGTCGCGACCTGGCTGGAGCGGCGTCTGCGCGCGGGCCGCCGCAAGGGTGGCGGCGCGGTGGTGGCCGCCGATTCCATCGTCACCGATGGGGCGCCGGGGGTGGATATCACCAAGGCTCCGTAGTCGTAGCGCCTTCCGGCGCGCAGATCGCACATTTCGCGATCTGCGCGCCGTTCGCGTTTCGGGGGTCGCCCGGCCGGTCAGGTGGCCGAGATCGCCACGGCTCGGCGCCTGCGCGAGCTACTCGCGCGGCAACTCGTCGGATTCGAGGCCGGAATCGGCCGTATCGAGTTCTGCCTTGACGACGGCGTAGGCGGTGGACGAGTTGTAGCCGCGGCGGGCGAGCATGCCGACGAGACGGCGGATTGCCTTGTCGCGGTCGAGGTTTGCGGGCATGGTGCGGAGTTTGCGGCGGACGAGTTCGGTGGCGCGGTCGTGTTCGTCGTCGGCGGTGACGGCGGCGAGGGCGTCGGCGGCGTCGTCTTGGGAGACGCCTTTGCGGCGCAGTTCCTGGGCGAGGGCTTGGCGGCCCTTGCCGGAGTAGGTGTGCCGCGACTGGACCCACTGCTGAGCGAACGCGGCATCGTCGATGAGCCCGACCTCGGCGAGGCGATCGAGCGCCTGTTCGCTCACCTCGGCCGGGTATCCCTTGGCGGCCAGTCGCTGTGCGAGTTCGGCGCGGCTGCGGGCGCGGACGGCGAGCAACCGCAGACACGCGTCCTTCGCCTGCTCGACTGTGCCCCCGGATTCGGAGCCGGTCGCGAGCGCCTCGCCTCGTGCGGCTCTTGTGCGCGGCGGAGCTGCCGACTGAGAGCCGTCGCCGGGGGTGCCGGAGTCGTCGTCCGATGCGGAGCGGTAACTACGTGTGTGCCGTTCCAGGGTGACGGCGCCGCTGGGCTCGCCTCCCGGACCCCGGTCCTGATGCGCCGGCCGGTGGTCGGCATCGGGCGCGGGCCCGGTGTCCTCGGCGCTGCGCCTGCGGCGACGTCGAGTCGCGGCAGGCGCGCCGTCGTCCCGTGCGCCGTAGCGGTCCCGCTCACCGCTGGTGCGCGCACGGCGACTACGAGTGCCGGGGAACTCGGTCGAACGTGTCCGCTGCGGATCGGACGCGTCCGACCGAGTTCCCCGTGCGTTCGCCTCGGCCGAACCACCATCGGCCGGGCGAACCGGTGCCGGCTGCCGGCCTTCGGGCCGTGAGCCGGTGGATTCGGGGACCTCGACGCCGAGGCGTGCCAACTGTTGCCGCACAGCTGCGACGGGATCAGCGGGCACGCCGTTCGCAACCTCACCGGATGCGGGGCGCCGGGCCGGCCTCGGATCAGAAATCGGCGGGGACCTCTTCGCTCGCCGTCACGTCGGCGCCGATGCCCAGCTTCTCCTTGATCTTCTTCTCGATCTCGTCGCGGACGTCGGTGTTGTCCAGCAGGAACTTGCGGGCGTTCTCCTTGCCCTGGCCCAGCTGATCGCCTTCGTAGGTGTACCAGGAGCCGGACTTACGAATGAAGCCCTGCTCGACACCCATGTCGATGAGCGAGCCCTCTTTGGAGATGCCGTGACCGTAGAGGATGTCGAACTCGGCCTGCTTGAACGGCGGCGACACCTTGTTCTTGACGACCTTGACCCGGGTGCGGTTGCCGACCGCGTCGCTGCCGTCCTTGAGGGTCTCGATGCGCCGCACGTCCAGGCGCACCGATGCGTAGAACTTCAGCGCCTTACCGCCGGTGGTGGTTTCCGGCGAGCCGAACATGACGCCGATCTTCTCGCGCAGCTGGTTGATGAAGATGGCGGTGGTGCCGGAATTGTTGAGCGCGCTGGTCATCTTGCGCAGCGCCTGGCTCATCAGGCGGGCCTGCAGGCCGACGTGGCTATCACCCATTTCGCCCTCGATCTCGGCGCGCGGCACCAGGGCGGCCACGGAGTCGATGACGATGATGTCGATGGCGCCGGAGCGCACCAGCATGTCGGCGATCTCCAGCGCCTGCTCACCGGTGTCGGGCTGGGAGACCAGCAGCGCGTCGGTATCGACTCCGAGCTTGCGGGCGTAGTCCGGGTCGAGCGCGTGCTCGGCGTCGATGAACGCCGCGACGCCCCCGGCGGCCTGAGCGTTGGCCACCGCGTGCAGGGCGACCGTGGTCTTACCCGAGGATTCCGGACCGTAGATCTCCACCACGCGCCCGCGCGGCAGACCGCCGATACCCAGGGCCACATCCAGCGCGATCGATCCGGTCGGGATCACCGACACGGGCTGGCGGGCCTCCTCGCCGAGCCGCATCACCGCGCCCTTGCCGAAGCTCTTCTCCACCTGAGCCAGGGCGAGCTCGAGCGCCTTGTCGCGGTCGTACGCCTGTGGTGCCATGTCCTGATCCCCTTTTCGACGGGTGAGTCTCGTTCTGTGGTTGGCGCCCACATTAGAGGGCGGCACCGACAAGTTCTGGCGACAAGATTAGCCGAACAGGTGTTCGAGTCAAGCGACGCGCCCGACGGCGGCTACCACTGCGGCAGCGGCGTCCGATCCTCCGCCGGGCGCGGCCCGAAGATGCGCCGCTCGGATTCGCCGATCGCAACGTCGTTGATGCTCGCCTCCCGGCGCATCATCAGCCCGTCCGGCGCGAATTCCCACTGCTCGTTGCCGTAACTGCGCCACCACCGGCGCTGCTCGTCGTGCCATTCGTACTGGAAGCGCACGGCGATCCGATTGCCGTCGAACGCCCAGAGTTCCTTGCGCAGCGCGTACCCGTTCTCCTCGGCCCACTTGCGGTTCAGGAACTCGACGATGGCCGCGCGCCCGGCGAAGTGTTCGTCCCGGTTACGCCAGACCGAGTCCGGCGTGTAGGCGGCCGCGACCCGTTCGGGGTCGCGAGAATTCCAGGCGTCCTCGGCGGCGCGCACCTTGGCCTCGGCGGCGCTGCGATCGAACGGGGGCAGTGGGGGTCGCATCGACCATTCCTTTCATGGAGCCGGATCAGGGATTGACGGGTGAGAGTTCGGCCGGACCCCAGCGCAGCGGGCCGGCCGCCGAGGTGTCGACGACCTCGGTGACGGTGAATTCGATCGAGCACTGGGCGCCGGCGGCAAACTCGGCCTCCGGCCAGATCAGTTCCGCGGTACCGGTGAGCTGCAGGCTGCCGCCGGTGGTCCAGTCCGGGACGAGGATGCCGCAGCGGGGGTTCACCGCGATATTGCCCAGGGTCATGAACATCGAGTTGCCGCGATAGTCCGGCCAGCGCAGCCGGTCGGGTGCGAGCACTTCCAGAAATCCGGGATTGCCGCCGCGATGGGAGGCATCGGCATGGCCGTCGGTATCCGCGGTGGCGAGGAAGAACGTATCGGCAGCGGTGACGGCGGCGCGTTGCCGATCGTCCAGTGCGGCGCTGCGGCGCGGCGCGGTGCGCGCTCGCGGGTCGAATGAGCGAATATCTCTGCGCGAGATGTATTTCGGGCAGTTCGAATACACCTGGTCGGTGACGATGCGCAGGCCGTCGCCCTCGGGTGTGGCGGTGCCGTTGACGCGCATGCGCCTGCGGCGCTGCGGTTGCAGGGCGATCAGACCGACGCCGAGCGCCTGCGTGGTCGGCTCGTGCAGCGGGTCGCCGGGCGCGGGCATGGCATCCACCAGGACCGTGTCCGCTCCGGTCGCCCGCAGGAATCCCGGCGGCCCGATCAGCTGGCTCGCCCACATCCGGCCCTCGCCATCGGCGGCGCCGAGCACCACCATCGATTGTTCGGCCAGGAAGTCCGCGGCGACCGCCGGGATGTCGCGCCGGATCATGCGCCCGACCCGTCCGGCGATATCGGCCTGGCCCATCCGCTGCTGCACCATGCGCTCTCCCGCATGGAACGGCGTAGTCACGTGTTTCCCTACCTCACTGCCCGAACCGTCGATGGCGATGGATCAGAAGAATCCGCAGGTGGGTGCGGCGCCACTGGGAGCGGGCGCGGACTCGGCGCCGCCGGGTGCGTAGACCTCGAGGCGGATGCCGTCCGGGTCGGCGAAGAAGATGCCGCCGGAGGATGCCCCCTCGCCGTGGGCCACTACGCCGTCATAGGCGAATTCCACCGACAGCTCGCGCAGGGTGGCCTCGACCGCCCGCACCTGCTCGAGGGTGTCGACCTGGAACGACAGGTGGTGCAACCCCGGACTCGAGGCGGCGAATGCGCCGTCGCTCTGCTGCCACAGGGTGAGTACCAGGGCGCCGTCGGCGCCGAGGAAGGCCCATTTCCGGTGCTCGTCGGTACTGGCCGCCAGCTGTTGGAAGCCGAGCGCGCGGCGGTAGAAGTCGACCGATCGGGTCAGGTCGGTGACGTTGAGCCCGATGTGGCCGGTGGCGAGCTGGGGCGTGGTCATGGATCCTCCTCGGGAAATGGTCAAACCGTCATAATTTGTTTGACTGGTTAGAACCTAAGGAGAAGACCACAGCTTGTCAACCGTCTATCTTGGGTTAGACAGTTAGTAGGAGGTGGTTGATACGTCCGTCCGCACTGAGCCGTTACCCTCAGGCATGCTCGATCCACGCCCTCACCTCGGTGAACCGCTGGCCCTGGATCTGTTGAACACCCGGTGGATGAGCGGCGACGGACCGCAGGACCTGCTCACCGATATCGCCGGGCTGGAGATCTGGTTGGCGGCCAACGGCTTGGCCGGGCGTTGCGACGCCGATGCCGCGGCGCTGGAAGCGGTGCGCGCCGCCCGCGCCGCCATCTACGACGCCGTACGCGACGGCCGCCGAGACGCGCTCAACGACGTGCTGAACCACGGCCGGATCCGCCGGTCACTCGCCGACGCCGGACCCGTGGACACCCCCGAAATCACCGACCCGGCATGGTTGCCGGGTTGGCTGGCCGCCGACAACCTGCTGAGCCTGCTCGCCACCGCCCCCGGCCGCATCCGCCAGTGCGCCCATCCCGACTGCGTGCTGTTCTTCTACGACACCTCGAAGAACGGCACGCGCCGCTGGCACTCCATGGCCACCTGCGGCAACCGCACCAAGGCCGCGCGCCACTACGCCAAGAAGTCCTGACCGTCCCGGATCCCGCCCGGCTCAGAACAGTTCGTCGAGCAGCCGGTAGTAGTCGAGTGTGCGCTGATCCGGTTCGACCAGCCCGTACGCGGCGAAGAACTCGGCCACCTCGGCATCGCCGAAGTCCTCGCGCAGATCCCGCGCGGCAAGTGCGAGATCCCGGTGGCGGTCCGCCACCCCGAGCGCACCGACGTCGATCAGGATGCCGCCCTCGAGCACATTCGCCGGCGTGAAATCACCATGCGCGACAACCAGATCCTCGTCCTCCGGCTGCTCGTCGATCAACCGCCGCAGCACCTGTTCGGGCGTCAACGGGTGGTCGTCGTCGAAGTCTTCGGCATCGACCAGCCCCTCCGATACCCGCCGGCGAGCTTTCGGCACCATCACCTCGAGCCGTCCGTCGAACGGGCAATCGGCGACGGGCACCTGATGCAAGACGCGCAGCGCCTCCCCCATCACAGCACCACCGACTCGGCCACCCCGCCGCGCCAGACTCGGCACCCCGACGTCGGCCAGCACGAGCACATCCTCGTCGAACGCCGCCACCTCGGGCACAGGTATCCCCCGCCCGGCGAGCCAGCGCAGCCGTTCGTACTCGGCGACGGCCTCTTGGCCCCGTTTCACCCAATACCCGGCGGCGAAGACGACACCGCCGCTCATCCCCTCGTGCGCATCCGACCAGTCGGGCGAATCGCCGAGGAGCGCAGCGATGGCCGGCGGCAGCGGCGCCTCCCAGCCGGCCGGTGCCGCACTCACCAGCGGGAGCGGGGGACGTCGAATTCGGCGCAGAGCGCGCGCCACACGTCGCGGGGGTCGACGCCGGCTTCGATGGCGGCGGCGCCGGTGCGGCCGCCGAGGGAGGGGATGACGTGGTCGGTGAGGAGGGTGTCACCGCGGGACACACCGAACTCGGTGTGCAACAGCTCCTGGAATTCGGTCAATCGCACCGTGCCGAAGATACCCGCGTCGAGTGGCGGCGTCAGCGGGCGGTGGCGAGCACCGTGTGGCAGACCTGCACCGGGTCGGTCACCACCGACAGGCCCGCGGCGGCCTCGGCGGCGGCTGCGGCGAAGCCGGGTCCGTCGAGGATCCGCAGCACCGCCTCGCGCACGGCGGCGGCGGTCAGTGGACGCACCAGCAGCGAACTTCCTTGGCGCGCCGCCCGGTTGGCCAGCTCCCATTGATCACCGCCGCCGGGCACCGTCACCACCGGCACGCCGGCGGTGAGCGATTTCGCGAGCAGACCGTGCCCGCCACCACCGACGACGACCGAGGCTCGGCGCAGCAGAACATCCTGGCGGCCCAGTCCTGCGGTGGCCCACGGCGGCAGATCGGCGGGCGGCTCGTCCAGCATCGACACCGCCACTCGGACGCCGGTGCCGTCCAGCCCGGCCAGCACCGTCTCCACCATCCCGGCCACACCGGTGTGCGCGGTCGACGGCGCCACCATGACCAGCGGGCCGTCACCTGGCGGCGGTTCCAGCACGGAGTCGGTCGGCTCCCACAGCAGCGGCCCGATCAGATGCGCGGTCTCCGGCCAGTCCGGTCGCGGCACCTCGAGGGCGGGCAGGGTCGCGATCAACCGGGCGATCGGGCCGGGGTCCTCGCCCGGCAGCCCGACGCTTTCCCGTGCGCGGGCACGCTGGCGGCGTCCTTGTTCGATGGCGCGGGCGGTCATCGACCGCAAGAACCCGTCACGGATCCGGCCACGCAGCCCGGTACCGGGAGCGAGCCCACTACCGATGGGCGGCAAGGCCTTCGACGGCAGGTACAGCGGATGCGGTGAGAGCTCCACCCACGGCACGCCGAGCCGTTCGGCCGCCATCCCGCCGCCCGCGGTCAGCACATCGGAGACCACCAGTTCCGGCAGCATCGCGCTGAGTTCGGGCAGGATCTCGGTCGAAATGTGGGCGGCGCGTTCATGGATGCGCTGACCGGCGTCGCGATCGTCATCGATCTCGCGCGGCGCCAGCCCTTTGAGCCTGCGCACGCCGATGCCTGCCGCTCGGGCGGCGTCGAACCAGCGCGGCCCGGTGAACAGCACCGGCTCGTCACCGGCGGCGGCGAAGCGCAGGCACAGCGCGATAGCGGGGAACGCGTGGCCCGGATCCGGGCCTGCGACGACGGCTACTCGCATCCGCCCAGCCTGCCACACCGCTCATCGACGCCGACGGCGCACGGTGGGCTCAGCCGCGGAAGTGGAACAGCTCGAAGCCCACCGCACGCTCGGCCGGGAAACCCTCGATGCGCCCGGTGGTCATGTCGAGGACGGCCCGCACCTGGTCGGCCACCGGTTCCTCGCTCAGCGCCTCCAGGTAGCGGCGGTGCTCGGCCAGCGAGGCCTCGGCCTTGTCGATGGTGTCGGTGACGTCGACGGCGTGGGTGACCTTCGGCCCGACCACTGCCGCCCAGCGCGGCGTCCACGGTTCCAGCTCGGCGAGTTCACGGAAAATCCATTCGTTGCCCGCGTCCGACACCGCATCCAGCGCCGCGCGTCCGACGGCGCGGTGATCGGCGCTGTTGACGTAGCCGGGCGCCCACACATCGCCGAAGTTGAACAGCACCACCATCTCCGGGCGGTGGCGCCGGATGGCGGCGGCCAGGTCGCGCCGCAGGGCCAGGCTCGCCTCGACCCGTCCGTCGGGGTAGCCGAGGAACTCGACCTCGCTGACGCCGACCACGGCGGCCGAGGCGATCTCCTCGCCTTCGCGCAGCGGGCCGGCATCGGCGGGCGGCATCCCGGCGATGCCGGCCTCCCCCGAGGTGGCCAGGACATATCGAATGTCCTTGCCCTGGCCGGTCCAGCGGGCGACGGCTGCGGCGGCGCCGTATTCGATGTCGTCGGGATGCGCGACGATGACCAGACCGCGCTGCCAGTCTTCCGGTAGCTGCTCCATACCCGCCATTCAAACACGCCCCCGAGACGGCAACGGGCCGTGCGTCTTCCGTATCGGGAAGCCGCACGGCCCGTGCGTGGTGGGTCAGAGTTTGCTCACGGTGTTCTTGTCCGAACCCGACACCGCCTTGTACAGCAGGTAGAGGCCGAACACCACGGCGCTGATCATCAGGATCGGGAACAGGCCCTTGATCAACGCACCGATGACGGCCAGTGCGATCCAGACAACGGCGACCACGCCGATGATCTTCCACAGCATTTCGTGCCTCCCAGCAATTCGTCGTCCTCCGAGCATGACACCGGGTAGGCGATAAATCACCAGGTGAGAGCCGATATCGGGGTGAAGTTCAGGGTTCACCCCTAGCCGCGGCAGCCGGCGCATCCGCCGTCAGAATCATGGCGAACACAACCCTCGTCGGCGGTGCCGTCGGCCCCTACCGTCGCGGTCATGACTACTACCCCGGCGCCCACGGCCACGCCGCTCAACGACATCGCCGCTGCCACCGCCACCGCGGTGGCCCAGGATTCCCGCAACGCTCAGGTCGTATTCCGCGCCTCGGCCGTTCCGCAGGGCCGGGTAGGGAGTTCGATCACGGCGCGGTCGCACACCCTGGTGGTCGATGAGCCACCGACTCTCGGCGGAGACGATACGGCCGCCAATCCGGTGGAGGTGTATCTGGCCGCACTGCTGTCGTGCCAGGTGGTGACCTACCGGTTCTGGGCCCAGCGGCTCGGCATCACCGTCGACGAGCTGTCCTTGACGGCCGAGGGCGATCTGGATGTGCGCGGCTTCTTCGGCCTGGACGATTCGGTGCGCCCGGGTTTCCAGCAGGTCCGGGTGCGGGTACGGGTGCGCGGTCCGGAGACCGATGAGCGTTACGCCGAACTCCAGCAGGCGGTGGAGGCGCACTGCCCGGTGCTGGATCTGACCACCGGTGTCACCCCGGTGCATGCGACGTTGGAGATCACTCGCTGAGCGTTCAGCGCCGTTCCAGTGGCGAATTCGGGTCGAGCACCACGCCGACGGTCCGCAGGTGGTGGTCGATCAGCAGCCAGGCCTGGGCGGTGAGCAGCTCCACCAACTCCTCGCGCGAGGTGTCGCGGTAGGACAACCACCACTGCACCGTGGCATCGATGAGGCCGAGCAGCGCGACGACCAAGCGGTCCGCGGCCACGGGATCGGCGTCGAACCGGGGGATGTAGCGGACCGCCGCCGCGGAGATCTCGGCGGCGAACGCACTGCCGCCGATGCGCGGCATGTCCTTGCCCCGGTAGTAGTTGCGCCCCAGCAGGAACCGATACAGGTTCGGATGTTCGCCCGCCCAGCCGACATGCGCCACGATCGGGGCGCGGATGGCGTCGAGCGGAGTGCCGTCGACCACGAGCGCGGCGCGGATCCGCTCGGTGATCTCCAGGTGTGCGCGCTTGGCCACCGCCCAATCCAGCTCCGCCTTGCTGGCGAAGTGACGATAGAAGTGGGTGCGGTTGAGGCCGGCGCGGTCAGCGATCTGCCCGGTCAGCGCGTCGGGGCCGTGTTCGGCGATCGCGGCGATCGCGGCGTCGACGATCGCGGCGCGCCGTTCGTCGCGCGCTGCGGAAACCGAACCCGAACGGCGGGTCTCGGCGGTGTCGGTCCATCGCTGTCGTTCCACGTCGCGCCACGCTATCGCAGGTCGGGGCCGTCGCGACGAAGGTGGGGCTTGTCACACCGGCCGGTGTGGGACACACTGTACCCGTTATTCCCGGTAACGAATACCGTCCCCGGGGCCGCTCAACGGGAGGACACACCCGATGACCACCTACCGGTCGTGTTGGATGAACGAGGACCTCGATGCGCTGCGCGAGCTCGCGCGGGCCTTCTTCGAGAAGGAAGTCGCGCCCAACGTCGACAAGTACATCGAGCAGCACCACGTCGACCGCGACCTGTGGAACAAGGCCGGTGAACTGGGACTGCTGTGCCTGTCGATCCCGGAGGAATACGGCGGTGGCGGCGGCACCTTCGCGCACGAGGCCGTGCTGATCGAGGAACAGGCCCGCGTGGTGGACACCGCCTGGGGCCAGAGCCTGCACAACGGCATCGTCGCGCACTACCTGCTGGCCTACGGCACCGAGGAACAGAAGCAGCAGTGGCTGCCGAAGATGGCCAGCGGTGAGGTCGTCGGCGCGATCGCGATGACCGAGCCGGGCACCGGATCGGACCTGCAGAACGTCAAGACCAAGGCCATCCGCGATGGCGACGAGTACATCGTCAACGGGTCGAAGACCTTCATCACCAACGGCGCGCAGGCCGACCTGATCATCGTGGTGGTCAAGACCGACACCAGCCAGGGCGCCTCCGGCATCAGCCTGGTGCTGGTCGAGGCCGACCGGCCCGGTTTCCGGCGTGGGCGGGTGCTTGACAAGATCGGCCAGAAGGGTCAGGACACCTCCGAGCTGTTCTTCGAGGACGTGCGCATCCCGGTGAGCAATCTGCTCGGCTCGCAGGAAGGCCAGGGCTTCATCCAGCTGATGCAGCAGCTGCCACAGGAACGGCTCATCATCGCCGTCGGCTCGGTGGCGGGCATGGAGGTCGCGCTCGAGCACACCCTGCGCTACACCAAAGAGCGCGAGGCGTTCGGCCGCCCGGTGTTCGGTTTCCAGAACACCAAGTTCAAGCTGGCCGAGGTCGCCACCGAAGCCAAGATCGCCCGGGTGTTCACCGACGACTGCATCGCCAAGCACATCGCAGGCGAGCTCGACATCCCGACGGTCGCGATGGCCAAGTGGTGGACCACCGAGCGCGCGATGTCGGTGGCCAGCGAATGCCTGCAGCTGCACGGCGGCTACGGCTACATGACCGAATACCCGATCTCGCGCATGTGGGTCGACAACCGCGTGCAGATGATCTACGCGGGCACCAACGAGATCATGAAGGAAATCATCGCCCGCTCCCTCTGAGCGCCGATGATCATCGGTGGGGCCGCACCGGCGCCCCACCGCCTTCGGCTCGCCACCGCGAACACCGGAAGCGATCGAGCCGTACTCCGCGCGTCGTCTTGCTCTCGGCCGCGGGCGCGGGCTCTGATGGGGCCGGAACCGAGCGAGGAGCCCGCGATGACCGACGATCCCCAGCATCCGTCCTGGGCCCGCGTCCTCGACGCGATGGTGCGCGAAGCCGGCACCGAGCCGCCGATCCACGGAGTCATCGCCAGCGCGGACCCCGCACCCGGCGGCGCCGGATGGGTGAGCTTCGCCGGGCAGCAGAGGCCGACGTTCGTCGGCGCGACCGGCCCGGATCGCACCCTCTGGCGGGTCTGGCGTCATGGTGCGCGCATTCGCGTCGAGAACCAGGACGGACAACCTCTGGTCCTCAGCGATGGGGTGCGATCGTGGCGGTTCGACACTCCGGGCGAACCGCCGCTCGAGGATGACGCGTCGGCGGTCCGGTTCATCGGCAGCGCCGTGCGGCTGGTGGTGCGGCGCAGCGCAAACGATTTCGTGGGCGAGGATTTCACCCGCCCGACCGGCCCCATCACCACGACCGTCTTCCTCGGCCGTCCGGCCTGGGCGGTGGAACTCGGCCCGCCACCGCACAAACCGTTCCCGATACAGCTGGTGGTCGATCAGGAAACCGGACTCGTGCTGCAACAGCGCAATGACGACGCCGGGCTGGTCAGTGACGAATGGATCGAGCTGAGCGTTGGTGCGCCGATCGACGATGACGTGTTCAGCTGGCCCGGACCGGTACGCACGCGGGCCGATGTACAGCGCCGGATGCGGGAGCGCGCCCTGGAACGGCAGCGACAGCACCGAGAGTGGTTCGCCCGTACCGTCACCCCGGAGCCACTCTCGATTCAGGTAGATGTGCCGCTCGATATCGAGACCGTTCACGAATTCGACGAAGCGACCGGTGCGTTCACCGCTTCGCTCGGCCGTCCGCCGTTCTGGTCGATGCTCGCGCGGCGTCCGCGTTCGGCCGAACCGTGGGAGCTGGGCTGGGCCGGCAGCGTGCACCGATGGTCGACCGCGGAATTCGACTGGGCGTTGCGGGTGGACGGCGCCGAACCCACCGCACAGTCACTGGCGCGGCTGCGGGAGTTGCTCGGCGGCTAACCGCCGTGCGGCGGCAGGGGTGCGGGCGCCTGCTTGTCGGCGATTTCGGTGAGGGCCTGAGCCCAGCCGTCGAGGCGGTCGGCGGCGTGCTGGAGTTCGGCGACGATGCCGTTGAACTGGTAGGCGACAACGGTGCTGTCGGGCACCGCGAGTACGCGACCGGCGGCGGCGACGAGTTGTTCGTATTCGGCGACACCGGATTCCAGCCGCTGCACCGCCGCGCCGACAGTGGCCGTGAGCGAGGCGCCCGCCTGCGGATTGGTGCGGCCGACGGTGGCCGCGGCGCGTTCCATGGCGACGATGTCGGCGGCCAGCGCGTGCAGGGCGGCCGCGCCGGAGCGAGCGGTATCGAGCAGGTCGTCGAGTTCGTCGGGCGGCAGCCGGCGCGATCGCGCGATCTGGGCACCGAGATCGTGCATGGCCCGCTCGGCTCGGACCAAAGCGACGATCGGGGCCCGCGCCGCCGAACGCACGCCCGGCGCCTTACGCGCGATGAAGGCCGCCTGCGGCAGCGGTTTTCCGCGCAGCCGCAGATAGCGGCGCGCACTGAGCGCGGTGCCCGTCACCAAGGCCACCGCGCCGCCGCCGACGACCACCACGGCCCAGGCGGGGGCCGAAATGATGACCAGCCCAACGGTTCCCACCGTGGTGAGACCGGAAACGGTGCCCAATTGCATGCTGCGCCTGCGGGCCCGGCGGCGCTTGCGTAGTTCGCGTTCACGCGGATCCGCCCAGCGGCGCACGGCCACGAGTGCGTGCTCGCCCACATCGCGCAAGGTGTCGGGCAGGTTGGTCTGCCCGGTTCCGAAGGCCGGTGATCCGAAGATGTTCATGCCGTCGACGCGGCCGCGGGAACCGTTGCGGCTCATGTCAATCCTTCCGCCGACACCACTACGACCGCCCCGCCGGACGGTCGGCGTTCGGGGCGGGTGCGGGCGCCGATCGGTCTACCGGACGCCCGCACGCTCGCCACCATGGTTGTTTCCTCGCCGCTACTGCTGCGCGGTCTGGCCCTTGTTCATCTGCGGCTGCGGCTGCGCCGGATCGGCCTGCGCCTGCGCCGGGTTGATCGCCGGTGCGGCACCGCCGGAGGGCAGGGCATCCCCGCGCATGGAGGCGCGGATCTGCTCGAGCTTGCTGTGCCCGGCCATCTGAATGCTGGCCTGCTGCACTTCGAGCATCCGGCCCTGCACCGAGTTCTGGGCGAGTTCGGCCGAGCCGAGCGCGGTGGCATAGCGGCGTTCGATCTTCTCGCGCACCGCATCCAGGCTCGGCGTGGAGCCGGGGGCCGACAGGGTGGAGTCCATCTGCTGCAGCGAGGCGCTGACCTGCTCCTGCATCTTCGCCTGCTCGAGCTGGCTGAGCAGCTTGGTGCGCTCGGCGACCTTCTGCTGCAGCAGCATGGCGTTCTGCTCGACCGCCTTCTTGGCCTGCGCGGCGGCCTGCAACGACTGATCGTGGAGCACCTTCAGGTCTTCCACCGACTGCTCGGCGGTGACCAGCTGCGCGGCGAAGGCCTCGGCCGCGTTGGTGTACTGGATCGCCTTCTCGGTATCGCCCGCGGCGGTCGCCTGATCGGCCAGGGTGACGGCCTGACGGGCGTTGGCGTTGAGCTTCTCGACCTCGTCCAGCTGACGGTTCAGCTTCATCTCCAGCTGGCGCTGGTTGCCGATGACCGACGCGGCCTGCTGCGAGAGGGCCTGATGCTGGCGTTGCGCTTCCTCGATAGCCTGCTGAATCTGGACCTTCGGATCCGCGTGCTCTTCGATCTTGGAATCGAAGAGGGCCATCATGTACTTCCAGGCCTTGACGAACGGATTAGCCATCGATTGATCCCGCCTCCATCTGCTGCGCCGCTGTGCGCGACTCCAGTGCGCGACCGTCACGCACCCGATATGTGCCTATCCTCCACTACGTGGCGCCTGGACCGGGCCAACCCCGCGAGTAGGGTCGGACACGGTCTGCTTCCGCCGCCTATGACGAATCTATCCGCTTTTGCCGGTGGCCCGCAGCGTTGCCACGGCACACCGCCGATTCGGGGCTCACGCGCTCTTCACCAGAACCAGGGTGTCCGAACGCGGCGCGGGGATGACGATCCTGGTCTCGCCGTCGATATGCGGGCGTACCTCGGGGCCGGCCACCGACATCGTGGCGGTGGCGGGTTCGGCGGGTGCGGCCTCGGCTTCCTCCGCGGCGGCCGGGGCCTCGGCCGCGTCAGCGCCCGCCGGCACCGCGACGGCGGGCTCGCGCACGTCGTCCACCCCGGCCATGATCGTGCTCACGTCCCACAGCACTCGCGACAACGGAACATCGAGGGCCTCGCAGATCGCGGCCAGCAGCTCGCTCGAGGCCTCTTTGCGGCCTCGTTCGACCTCCGACAGGTAGCCAAGGCTCACCCGCGCGGATGTGGACACCTCCCGCAGAGTTCGCTGCTGGGCGAGACGCGCACGCCGCAGACTGTCACCGATCGCTTCTCGCAGCAGCGTCATCTCGGTCTCCTCACTCCCTGTTTCCAGGCGTCGGCGCGCATGCGCCGCTTTCTGGCACAACGTCCAGGTGCGTCCGGTTGGTTCCCGAGCGAGAGATCTCGCCGCGAATTCAGTCCGCCGCCGCCGGAGCCCGCACACATCGCAGGAGTTCGGCGAGCGCGGTCCGTGCCGCACCCAGTCTGATGTTCCACCGGTCGCCGGACAGTTTCAACCGCATCACTTCGGTGTGCCCTGGACCGGCCAGTCCGAGGAAGACCGTGCCGACCGGGTATCCGCCCTGCGGGTCCGGCCCGGCGACCCCGGTCAGGCCCACTCCCCAATCGGCGCCGCAGCGGGTGCGGGCGCCGACGGCGAGCTGTTCGGCGGTGCTCGCGGCCACCGGGCCTTCGGTGTCGAGCACCTCGGCGCCGACTCCGGCCAGGCTGTGTTTGAGATCGGTGGCATAGACCACCAGCCCGCCGCGCAGTACCGCGCTGGCACCGGGAATCCCCGCGATGGTGGCGCTGAGCAGGCCTGCGGTCAACGATTCGGCGGTGGCGACGGTCTGGCCGGCCGCGGCCAGGGCGGACACGAGTTCGGCGGCGGGCACCTGCGCGGTGAGCGGATCGCTCATCCGTTGCGGTGACGGGGAGATCCGGCGAACCACACGCGCGCCGCCTGGCCGACGTAATCGAGTCCGGTGGCCACCGTCAGCACCAGCGCCAGCCACATCAGCGCCATCCCGGCGGTGGCGAATCCACCGGCCAGCGGCAGCACCAGCACCGCGATGGCCAGCGACTGCACCAGAGTTTTCAGCTTGCCGCCGCGACCGGCCGGGATGACGCCGCGGCGCACGACCACCAGCCGCAGTAGCGTGATGCCGAGCTCTCGGCCGCAGATGACGATCGTCATCCACCACGCCAGATCACCTAGCACCGACAGCCCGATCAGCGCGGAACCGATCAGCGCCTTGTCGGCGATGGGGTCGGCGAGTTTGCCGAAGTCGGTGACCAGGCCGTATTTGCGGGCCAGTTGCCCGTCGAAGCGATCGGTGATCGCGGCGAGCCCGAACAGCGCCGCCGCGGTGATCCGCCACCCCGTGTCGTGACCGCCGCCGGCGAACAGCGCGAGCACGAACAGCGGTACCAGCGCGATCCTGGCCATGGTCAGCACGTTCGCGATGTTCAACAGCGGAACGGCGGGCTCGGCGGGCGGCGGCACCAGACCCGGGCGCAGCGGCGCGGGACCGGACCAGCCACGATCCATTTCCTCGGGTTGCACGCTCATGGCCGCCTCTGGATCCAGTCGCGCTGCCCGGCGCGATGCGTTGAGCGGTACGACTGGGTGTGCGGCACATCTCCAGACTATCGGTAGCGGGGCCGACTACTGTGCACCCCATGACCTCACGGGGACCACTGAGTGGTTCGACCAGCGACGCACCCGCCGCGGTGCCCGCCGATCCCGCAGGCGCGGCGCCGTCCGGCGCGCCCGCCACCGCATCGGCAGGCGCGCATGATCGTGCCCCGACGGTGCGACGTGCCCGAACCTCGGACGTCCCCGCGATCAAAGCCCTGGTTGACGTCTATTCGGGCCGGATCCTGCTGGAAAAGAATCTGGTCAACCTCTACGAGGCCGTGCAGGAATTCTGGGTTGCCGAGCAGGACGGCCGGTTGGTCGGTTGCGGCGCGCTGCATGTGTTGTGGGCCGATCTGGGTGAGGTTCGCACGGTGGCGGTGCACCCGGATGTGAAGGGCCAGGGTGTGGGCAAGCTCATCGTGCGCAGGCTGATCGATGTGGCCAGGGAGCTGGAACTGAGCCGGCTGTTCGTGCTGACCTTCGAGGTGGAGTTCTTCTCCCGGCACGGATTCGTCGAGATCGACGGCACGCCCGTGACCGCCGAGGTGTACGCCGAGATGTGCCGCTCCTACGACACCGGCGTCGCCGAATTCCTCGACCTGAGCTACGTCAAGCCGAACACCCTCGGCAACACCCGGATGCTGCTCACGCTCTGAGCGGCTCCCGCCCACCTTCGACAGAAAGCGATCCGACGTGCCGCTGTTCGCCGTCCACTACACCTACACCGCCGAGACCGTGCCCGGGCGCGACGAGCATCGTCCCGAGCATCGCGGCTGGCTGGCCGATCGGCTGGCCGAAGGCACGCTGCTGACCAGCGGGCCGTATCCGGACGGTTCGGGCGCCCTGCTGGTGTTCCGGGCCGACGACGAGACCGCGCTGCGCACCCTGCTGGCCGAGGATCCGTTCGCTCGCAGGAACCTGATCACCGAGGTCAGGGTCAACGAATGGCTGCCCATCTTCGGAGCCATGAGCCAGGTATGAGCACCGGTGGTGCCGGCCGGGAACCCGACCGGCACCACCGGGTTGCCACTACTTTGCCGCCTGTTTGGTCTGCTTGGTGCGCAGCAGGCTCGCCACCGTCGCCACCACCAGGATGCCGATGATGACCGACAGCGAGAACGCGGTGGAGATCTCCGGCACCGACACGTGCTCACCGCCGTTGATGAACGGCAGCGTGTTCTCGTGCAGGGCGTGCAGCACCAGCTTCACACCGATGAAGGCCAGGATGGCCGACAGCCCGTAGGACAGGTACACCAGCCGGTCGAGCAGGCCGCCGATCAGGAAGTACAGCTGACGCAGGCCCATCAGCGCGAAGGCGTTCGCCACGAACACGATGTAGGGCTGTTCGGTGAGGCCGTAGATGGCGGGGATGGAGTCAAGCGCGAACAGCAGGTCGGCGAAGCCGATCGCCAGCAGCGCCAGCAGCATCGGGGTGACCGCGCGCCGGCCGTTGATCTTGGTGAGCAGCTTGTCGCCGTCGTATTCGTCGGTGGTCGGCACCAGCTTCTTGGTCAGCGCGACGATGCGACTGTCGCGTTTCTGCTCCTCCTCGACCTCGTGTCCGCTCTCGCGCAGCAGCTTGACCGCGGTGTAGACCAGGAACAGGCCGAACAGGTAGAACACCCAACTGAACGCGCTGATCGCGGCGGCGCCGACGGCGATGAACACACCGCGCATGACCAAGGCCACCACGATGCCGATGAGCAGCACCTTCTGCTGGTAGATCCGTGGCACCGCGAAGGTGGACATGATGATCAAGAACACGAACAGGTTGTCCACCGAGAGCGCCTTCTCGGTGACGAAGCCCGCGTAGTACTCCCCGGCGTAGGTCCCGCCCCACTTCCAGGCGATGAAACCACCGAAGGCCAGTGCGAGGCCGATGTAGACCGCCGACCAGAAGCCGGACTCACGGAAGGTCGGTTCGTGCGGTGTGCGTACGTGGGCGAAGAAGTCGAAGACGAACAAACCGAGGATCACCGCGACGGTGATCCCCCACTCCAGCGCGGTCACCTGCATGGTGCGCTCCGATCGGCAGTAAGACTCATGACGTCAATCATGCCCGATTTGCCCGTTTCGCTCGGCTTGCGGGCTGGTTGCTCACCATGATTTCACATCCCGCGCAGGTCACCGCGCGCCGTGATGTCGGTCTCGTGCACCGGGTCGCCGGCGGTGCACCGGCCACACGCGCCAGGACATCACGTCGGCTACGCAGACCGCAGCGGCCGCAGCCGGCCTCGCCACCGCACGATCGCCGTGCGGCGTCGGGTGCACGTGGCTGCGCTCGTTGTCCTACGTCCACCGTCCTACATCCACCGGAACCCGGCCGAGCTGGCGCGCCCGACAGCGCCGGGCCGAAAGCGCCGGTCGACAGTCCGGCGCGTGGACAAAGAAATACTCGCCGCCGAAAAGCTCTTTTCTGGAACATAATTCGGGTGCTACCGTTGTAGCCGTCATCGAAACTCCCCCGGTACCAACACGACAGGCGAAAGGCCGGAACCATGAACGTGCAGCGCATTCACGAGCGGCAGATGCGCCGGCTCGGCGTCGCACGCCGGAGCGGCGCATTCGTCCTGCCCGAAGCCATGCCGTACGCGGATGGCCTCGCTCGCGCCCGGAGCAGCCCCTAGCCAGACCTTTTCGGATCCGGCAGGGGTCATTCCATGGCGAAAGCCAGGAATGGCCCTTTTTTTCGTGTGCACATCAATGGTGCACAGGAATTGCGGCAGTATGCCCGAGCGGACGAAAGGGCCTGCCTGTAAATCAGGTGCATTACGCCATCGGAGGTTCGAATCCTCCTGCTGCCACATATTCATTGCCGCGTAATTCTTCGCGCTCGTAGCTCAACGGACAGAGCATCTGACTACGACTCAGAGGGCTGGAGGTTCGAATCCTCCCGAGCGCACGCGGGCCGAATGCTGTCCAGCCTTCGGCCCATGGCTCACGCAGGTTGCCGCCGGGCTCTCATAAGGCCCGGTCGCGTGGTTCGACTCCACGGTGAGCTCCGACGGAGGTCACTCCTCGTCCGATCCCGCACGTGCATCGCACGCGGCGGATCGGCCAGAGCAAACCTTCCGAACCGGGGCACCGATCAGTCCTCGGCCTCCGGCGGCGGCTCGTCCCCACCGCCGCGGATCGACCACAGCAGCCCTTCGAGCTCATCCGGTTTCACCAGCACATCACGCGCCTTGGAACCCTCGCTCGGCCCGACGACGTTGCGGGTCTCCATCAGGTCCATGAGCCGGCCTGCCTTGGCGAATCCGACCCGCAGCTTGCGCTGCAACATCGAGGTGGAACCGAACTGTGAGGTGACCACCAGCTCCACCGCCTGCAAGAACAGGTCCAGATCGTCGCCGATGTCGGGGTCGACGTCCTTCTTCTCCCCCGCCTTGGCCGCGGTGACGCCCTCGGTGTACTCGGGTTCGGCCTGGTTCTTGGTGAATTCGACGACGGCGTGGATCTCCTCGTCGCTGATGTAGGCGCCCTGCAAGCGGGTCGGCTTACCCGCGCCCATCGGCAGGAACAGGCCGTCACCCATACCGATCAGCTTCTCCGCGCCCGGCTGGTCCAGGATCACGCGCGAATCGGTGAGCGAGGACGTCGCGAACGCCAGCCGCGAGGGCACATTGGTCTTGATCAGACCCGTCACCACGTCCACCGACGGCCGCTGCGTCGCCAACACCAGGTGAATGCCCGCGGCACGCGCCTTCTGGGTGATCCGCACGATCGCATCCTCGACGTCGCGCGGGGCCGTCATCATCAGGTCGGCCAGCTCGTCCACGATCGCCAAGATGTACGGGTACGGGCGGTAGACCCGTTCGCTGCCCAGCGGCGCGGTGATCGCACCCGACTTCACCTTCTTGTTGAAGTCGTCGATATGGCGCACCTTGTTGGCCTGCATGTCCTGGTAGCGCTGCTCCATCTCCTCCACCAGCCAGGCCAGCGCGGCCGCCGCCTTCTTCGGCTGGGTGATGATGGGCGTGATCAGATGCGGAATGCCCTCGTAGGGCGTCAGTTCCACCATCTTCGGGTCGATCAGGATCATCCTGACCTCCTCCGGGGTGGCCCGCTGCAACAGTGAGACCAGCATCGAGTTCACGAAGCTCGACTTACCGGAGCCGGTGGAACCGGCCACCAGCAGATGCGGCATCTTGGCCAGGTTCGCGGCCAGGAACTCGCCTTCGATGTTCTTGCCGAGCCCGATCACCAGCGGATGGTGATCGTTGCGGGTCGACGGCGCCTTGAGCACATCGGCGAGGCGCACGAGTTCGCGATCGGAGTTGGGCACCTCGATGCCGACGGCCGACTTGCCGGGGATCGGCGCGAGCAGGCGGACGTTCTCGGTGGCGACCGCGTAGGCGATATTGCGGGCGAGGGCGGTGATCTTCTCGACCTTCACACCGGGCCCGAGTTCGACCTCGTACCGGGTGACCGTCGGTCCGCGCACGAAACCGGTGACCGCGGCGTCGATCTTGAATTGCACCAGCACCTCGGTGATCGCCTCGATCATCGATTCGTTGGCGGCGCTGCGCTTCTTGGGCGGTTCCCCGTCGGTGAGCAGGCTCATCGGCGGCAGCGTGTAATCGCCTTCGATGACCCGGTCGGTGACGAACTCCGGTTCCTTCGGCGGCGGCGGAGTCTGGTCGACGACCTTGGCCGGCTTCGGCTTGGCCTTGGGCTTGGGTGGTTCGGCCGGGACGTCGGTGGCGATCGGCTTGGCGTCGCGCAGCGGCGGTTCGCCCAGCGATTCGGTGACGGCGTCGGAGCCGGCGAACTCGTCGGTCGGGTAGTTCTCCTCGGGTGTGCGGCCACGGCGACGGGAACCGCCGCGGGTGAGCGGGAAGCCGTCCGCGTCGTAGCCACCGGAGGCGAAGTCGGGGTCGTAGTCGTCGTATTCGTCGCCACCGCTCGCGGTGCCGAAGTAGTGCCGGAACAGGGCGGGCACCTCGCGCACGGTGGTGCCGGTGACCAGCAGGACACCGAAGACGATGGCCAGCAACAGGATCGGTACCGACAACCACGCCGTCAGCCCGTCGGTGAGTGGGCCACCGACCACGAACCCGACGAAACCGGCCGCCCGCGACCGTCCGTGCGCGTCGGTCGGGGCGCCCGCGGCGATATGCCAGAGCCCGAGCATCGGCAGCCCCACGAGCAACCCGCCGAGCACCAGCCGGGGCCGGATCTCCGGATGCGGTTCGGTACGCATCAGCACCAGGGCGATGCCGGCGGCGACGAACGGCAGTGCCGCCGAGGCCGACCCCGATACCGCACGGATCACGTCCTCGACGAAGTGTCCGATCGGGCCGCCCGCCGAGAGCCACACCGCCGCCGCGATGACGCCGCTGAGAGCGATCAATGCCAGCGCGATCCCGTCGCGGCGGTGCCCGTGCTCGATCTCCCCCGCCCGGCTCAGCGTTCGGGTGGTGGCTCCGAGCCCGCGCGCCAGCATGGTCCAGCCGCCGCTGATCCCGCGCCCGATGACGGCCAGTGGTGCGGTGTCGGACCGGCGGCGCGCGGGACGTCGCGCGCCCGAGGCGCGAACCCGCCCGGCCGTAGCGCGGCCGCGAGCCGCTGAGGTGCGGCCACGGCCGGCCGAACCGGTGCGAGTCGTCGAACGAGATGGGTTCGTCGCCGAACGATTGGAGGCCGCCGTCGTCCGCCCCCGTGCCGATCCCGCCCGCGCACGTGTCGTAGTGGTGCTGCGGGACTTACCTGCCATGAACTCAGGCTAGCCGTAAACGCACCATCTGGACCATCCGCAACACTGGTATCGCCTGTAACTTGTGCGGATGAGCGGGGCGAATGCCCAGGTGATGGGGTTCATCATGCACCGGACCGCGACATCGGACACGCCGACACACCGTCGTGGCGTGCGGCAGGCAACAGAAAACCCGCCGGACGAGTGCTCGTCCGACGGGTTCGCCGCGAGATTCAGACCCCGATGACCGTCGGCACGATCATCGGACGGCGCCGGTAGGTGTCGGCCACCCAGCGTCCGACCACCCGGCGCACGCCCTGGGCGATGCGATGGGTGTCGGTGATGCCTTCCCCGGCCAGGCGCAGCAGTTCGCTCTCGACCAGCTGCGCGGCCTCCGAGAGCGCCGTCGGATCGTCGGAGAAACCGCGACCGCTGACCTCCGGCGTGCTCACCGCCTTGCCGGTGGTCTCGTCGATCGCGACGGTGATGGCGATGAAACCGCCCTCACCGAGCACCAGCCGGTCCGACAGCGTGGATTCGCCGACGTCGCCGACCGACAGGCCGTCGACGTAGACGTGGCCCACCGGCACCCGGCCCACGATCGAGGCGATGCCGTCGACCAGATCGACCACCACACCGTCCTCGGCCAGCACCACGCGGTCCTCGGGTACCCCTGTGGCCACCGCGAGCGCGGCGTTGGCGCGCAGATGCCGCCATTCGCCGTGCACGGGCATCGCATTGGTGGGCCGGACCGCGTTGTACAGGTAGAGCAGCTCACCCGCGGAGGCGTGCCCGGAGACGTGCACCTTCGCGCTCTGCTGGGTGATCACCGAGGCGCCGAGCCTGGCCAGGCCGTTGACGACGGTGAAGACCGAGTTCTCGTTGCCGGGGATCAGCGACGAGGCGAGCACGACCAGATCGTCGGCGCGGATATTGATCTGGCGGTGGTCACCGCGCGCCATCCGTGACAGCGCCGACAACGGTTCGCCCTGCGAACCGGTCGAGATCAGCACCAGCTTGTCGCTGGGCAGGGTGGCGGCCTGATCCAAGTCGACGACGATCCCGTCGGGCACCGTCAGATAGCCCAGATCCTGGGCGATCTGCATATTGCGGACCATGGACCGGCCGACGAAACAGATGCGGCGCCCGTACTTCTGGGCGACGTCGACCACCTGCTGGATGCGGTGCACATGACTGGCGAAGGAGGCGACGATCACCCGGCCCTTGGCCTTACCGATCACCGTGTCGAGGACGCCGCCGATCTCGCGTTCGGGGGTGACGAAGCCGGGCACCTCGGCGTTGGTGGAATCCACCAGGAACAGGTCGACGCCTTCGTCGCCGAGGCGGGAGAATCCGGCCAGGTCGGTGAGCCTGCCGTCCAGCGGCAGCTGGTCGAGCTTGATGTCGCCGGTGTGCAGGGCGACGCCGGCGGGAGTGCGGATGGCGACGGCGAGCGCATCCGGAATCGAATGGTTGACCGCGAAGTACTCGCAGCCGAACGGGCCGTGCGTGGTGTGCTGGCCTTCGGTGACCTCCACCAGCTTCGGATGCTGGCGGTGCTCACGGCATTTCGCGGCGACCAGCGCCAGGGTGAACTTCGATCCGATGACCGGGATGTCGGGCCGCAACCGCAGCAGGAACGGCACGGCGCCGATGTGGTCCTCATGGCCGTGGGTGAGCACGACCGCGACCACGTCGTCCATCCGATCCTCGATCGGACGGAAGTCCGGCAGGATCAGGTCGACGCCGGGCTGTTGATCTTCCGGGAACAGCACGCCGCAGTCGACGATGAGCAGCTTGCCGCCGTACTCGAAAACGGTCATGTTGCGGCCGATTTCGCCGATGCCGCCGAGGGCGAAGACCCGCAGGCCGTTGCTCGGCGCCTTCGGCGGCGTGCCGAGGCGATCCTGCGGAGCGACCGCGGCCCGTGGATCCGGCTGCGGCGCGGATTGATCGCCGCGGCCACGCCCACCCTGCCGGGGCCGGCCCTGCTTACGCGGACGGTCCTGTCCGGTACGAGATTCGGTGGCCTTCGCGGGCGCCGCGGCCTTTTCCGGCGCGGCTTTTTCCGGTGCGGGCCGCTCGGGTGCGGTCTGCTGCACGGGCGCGGCCGGAGCCTCGGCCTCGCTCGGCGCGGGAGGCGTTGTGTCAGCGGGCTTTTCCGGTGCGGCGGGCGGCTGCGGCGGACGCGGCGTGGCCGGGCCGGCGCCGCGGCTGGCGGAACGGCGGGGACGACGGCCTAGCGGGGCCGTCATCCCAGCACTCCGGCCGCGCGCAGATCGGCGCTGAGCAGGTCGAGCTGATCTGGGCCCGGCATGAGCTGCGGCAATCGCGGCTCGCCGACGTCGATGCCGAGCAGACGCAGGCCCGCCTTCGACATGGCCACCCCGCCCAGCCGCGCCATCGCGGCGTTCAACGGCACCAGGGCGGCGTTGATCTCGCGGGCGCGGACCACGTCACCGGCGGCGTAGGCGTCGACCAGTTCGCGCAGCCGCTCCGGCACCAGATGGCCGATGACGCTGATGAATCCGGTCGCCCCGATCGACAGCCACGGCAGGTTCAGCGTGTCGTCGCCGGAGTAGAAGGCCAGGCCGGTGGTGGCGATGAGTTCGGCACCGGCATTGAGATCGCCCTTGGCGTCCTTGACCGCGACGATGCGCGGGTGCTCGGCCAGGCGTCGGATGGTGTCGGAGGCGATCGGCACGATCGAGCGCGGCGGAATGTCGTAGAGGGTCACCGGAAGATCGGTGGCATCGGCGACCGCGGTGAAGTGTGCGATCAGGCCCTCTTGAGTGGGCCGCGAGTAGTACGGCGTCACGACCAGCAAACCGTGGGCACCCGCCCGCTGCGCGTTGCGCGCCAGCTCCACCGAATGCGCGGTGTCGTAGGTGCCGGCGCCGGCGATCACGGTGGCGCGCGAGCCGACGGCGTCGACGACCGCACGCAGCAGATCGGCCTTTTCCGACTCGGTGGTCGTCGGCGATTCACCGGTGGTGCCGGAGATCGCGAGCAGGTCGACACCCCGGTCGACCAGGCGGGCCGCCAGCGCGACGCCGGCATCGACGTCGAGCTTGCCCTCGGCACTGAAGGGGGTCACCATCGCGACGCCGACCGTGCCGGAGGCACGCAGCCGACTCGAATCGCCGGCGCTGCCGGGCCCTGGGTGGTTACGCATGCTGCCGCCTCCGGGCCTGCGCCTCGCACCGCGGTGTCGGCGTCGATTCACCGTTCGTCATGGTCAGAAAGGCTACCCGGTCCGGGATGCACCCTCGACACCCTCGTCGCCGTTCGGAGACGCCGGGCACATGATACCCGTCTCATAGCGTCGCGGTGACGCCAAAATGTTGCTTGAACGACATCACCTTTGGCGTCACACTGATGTCATGGATCTGGACACATACACCGCCCGACTCCGCGCCGATCTGATCGCAGCAGCAGCTCTCGGCGACGAGAAAACCCAGGCCACGGCTGCCGCCCTGGCCGCGGCCGTGGAGAGTTCGACGCGGCTGGTGCTGTTGTCGGCGCTGTCCGATATGGCCGCCGAGGTCAGCGCAGCGCTCGGTGACCGCACCGTGCATGTCTCGATGGACGGCACGAACGTCACGGCCGATGTCCGCAACAATTCGGCCACCGACTCCGAGCACCCCACTTTCGAGGAGATGACCGGCGATATCAGCCGGGTCACCCTGCGTCTGGTGGAACAGCTGAAGTCGCGTGCCGAGGAGGCCGCGGCACAGAGTGGGCAATCGCTGAACTCGTGGATGTCCGGTGTGGTGTCGGGGGCGCTGCGCGATCAGATGCGCGGCTACGGCGGATACGGCGGCCCGAAACGGAGCACCGGCGGCCCGACCCCGCACGCGGGCGGTTCGCGCGACACCGGCGACTCGGCCCGCGACAGCGGTGGCGCCTCGCCCGGCACCGGCGATACCCGTTCCAGCGAGGACTGAGGCCCTCGGTTCAGCTCGCCGCGCGTAGCAGCGGCGCCAGATCCCCGCGCTCGCCGATGACGACATCGTCGAGCTCGAGCCAGTCGGCCATCTCCCGCAGCGCCGCCGACAGCGCCTGCGCGGTGTGCGCATCGCACCGGCCGGGTTCGGCGAACGCGCCGGGCACCAGCAGACGCCCGGCAGCACGTTCGGCACGCAGGTCGACGCGGCCGACCAACTCACCGTCCAGCAGGAACGGGAACACGTAATACCCGTGCACCCGTTTGGGTTCCGGGGTGTATATCTCGAGCCGGTAGTGGAAGCCGAAGACGCGTTCGGTACGGGCCCGGAAGAAGATGAGCGGATCGAAGGGGCACAAGAGGGCGGCGCCGCCGATCCGGCGCGGCGTGGTGGCACCGGCTCGCAGATAGGCGGGCGCTCCCCAGTCGGCGATCTCGATCGGGATCAGCTCGCCGGCGTCCACGAGGTCGGCGATGGCCGGTTTGGTCTGGGCACCGGCCAGCCGGTAGTAATCGCGCAGGTCGGGCTCGGTGGCGACGCCGAGTGCGGTGGCCGCGCGCAGCACCAGTTCCCGGATGGCCTCCGCTTCGCCGACCGTTCGCTCGAACACCGCGGCGGGCAGCACCCGCTCGGCGAGGTCGTAGTGGCGGGTGAAGCCCACCCGCCGGCCCACCGAGAGCTCACCGGCGGCGAAGAGTTGCTCGCAGATCATCTTGGTGTCGCTGAGGTTCCACCACGATCCCGGCGGGCGCGGTTTGTCCAGCTCCAGATGGCGTTCCACCTCGCCGGCACTGGCGGCGCCGACCTCGGCGATGACGTCGAGGATGTCTTTGCCGAGCGTGGGGTTGCGTTCGAGAACGGCACGCGCACCGCCCCAGCGCCCATGCCGGTAGCGCTGCATGCGCCAGCGCATCAGCGGCCAGTCCTCGACCGGGATCAGCGCCGCCTCGTGCGCCCAGTACTCGACCAGCGTGCGTGGGCGGCGGGTGTCGGTATGCCAGGCCGCCTCGTCCAGCAGCCCGCGGTCGTAGACGCCGATTCGGCTGAACACCGGTGCGTAATGCGCCCGGACCACTGCCGAGACCGAATCCACTTGCAGCAGTTGGGTTCTGCCGAGCACACCGGAAACGGTGCGTCGGGTCGCCTTGGCCGGCCTTGGTCTACCGAAGCCCTGCGCCGCCAGCGCCGTCCGCCGCGCCGCCGCCGCACTCATCGTCCGCATACCCGCACCCTGCCATGCGGGTACGACACATTCCTGCCGGGGCAGCTCAGGTGGTGACCGTGACCTGCCCGGCCAGATCGATCTCGGTGCGGCGGTCCTGCTCGGGCGCGTTCGCCAGCACCGTCGCCAGAATGCGGCGACCGGTCGGCAGGATTCGCACGGTCACCGAGCCCGCGTTGGCCGCGTCCAGCTCACGGATGGCCGCCTCGATCACGCGACGACGCACCGAGCGCGGCACTCCGTCGAATCCGCCGTCATCGAGCAGCACCACCTCCACTCCGCGTGCGCGAGCACCACGGGCGGCGCTGTTGAGTTCGTCGGTGGCCAGCTGGGGCGCCCGCAGCCCGTCGCGCAGTTCGGCTTCCAGCAGCCGGCATTGTTCGCGCTCGTACGGGGTGAGTTCGACACCGTCGGCGATGCGTTCCAGGATCGGGCGCGCCACCTTGTCCAGCCGGGCCAGCTGACGATCGCGCTCACCGTTCTCGGCGGCCATCGTGGCTTCGGCGGCCGCGCGCATGGTGGCCTCCTCGCGCAGCAGCCGCAGCGACCGCTGAGTGGGCCGCATGATCAACGCACACACCGACACGCCCGCTACGGTGGCGACCGGCACGATCGAGCCGACGATCACCCCGGCCGAGAGCCCGGCCACCGCACCCACCACCGCCACCACGACGGCCACTCCGGCGACGCCGAGCCAGGCCACGCCCATCCGCCCGCGCAGCACCAGCACGGCGAGCACATACGACGACGCGAAAGCCGTCCACACCTGACTCGACGCGTACTCCTGCACGTCGAAGGTGGTCAGCGCGGTGGCCAGCGGTCCGGCGATCACGATGTAGGCGGTCGCCGGCCAGGGCAGCGGCTCGTGCGGCGCCATCAGCACCACGACGCCCGCCACCACCAGCAACACCAACGCTGCCGTTGCGGGCACGGGCGAGGCCTCGCTGAAGTTGCGGACCATGTACAGCACGATGGTCAGCTCCAGGATGGCAAGGAACAGCCAGCCCGCGGCACCGCGCAGGCCGAGCAGATCGCGCAGTCCGAAATCCGCACTCGTCTCAGCCATCGCCACCCCAGACCAAGGTCACCGTCGTCCCCTCGCCCGGCTGCGATTCCACGAACGCGGCGCCACCGGCGAGCTGACGCATCCGGCCGAGAATGCTCACCGAGATGCCGAGCCGGTCAACCGGCACCACATTCTGATCGAATCCGGCGCCGTCATCGCGCATTTCGGTGCGGATACCGCCGGCGCTGACCGTCACGGTGACGCTGCGGCGCACCTCGCGGCCCGGCACCGTGGCATGACGCAGGCTGTTGCGCGCGGCCTCGGCCAGAGCGGCGGCGATCGTGCTCGCCGCGGTTACCGGCAGGCGTAGATCGTCGAATCCGGCGGTGCGGCGGGCGGTGAATTCGATGCCCGGATTCACCTCGTGCACTGCCGAACGCAGGAAACCGATCGCCGACTGCGCGTCCAGATGGTCCGGATCGGTACTGCCCGCGCGCGATTCGTCGAGCTGTTCCAGGGTGCGCTCGGCCTGACGACGCAGCACCGGCGATTCCGTGCCGCCGCGGGAGGCGTCCAGCAGGGTGGACAGCACCGCGTCGTGGATGAGGGCGGCGAACCGAGCACGTTCCCGGTCGCGCGCGGCGGCGCCGGCGACGGCGGCGGCCCGGCGGCCTGCCACCTCCGACTCCCGGTCGACCCGGATGCCCGCCTCCCTGGCGTAGACCACACACCACAGGAACAGCGCGCACAATCCGGCCGCCCGCGCGAAATCGCCCGCCGTGGTCAACGCCGAGACATCGGGCACCACGAACAGATTGACCACGGCCGACAGCGCCGAACCGACGAACAGGTAACCGATCGCGGGCCCGGTGGGCCATGCCAGGGCCGCCGCGAGCACGCCGAGCGCGAGCACGCGATACACCCACACCGAGCCCACGGCCTCGGTGGGCTGGGAGTAGGCGAGCATGATCACCACCATCGCGGCCAGGAAACTGACCGCCGCCGCACCGCTGACGAGCCGGATGGTCCGCGGCGGCGCCCCGATGGACACGAAGGCGAGTATCGGGAACATGCCGAAGGCCAGCAGCACCGCGGTGATCGTCCAGCCGGGGGCGATATCGCGGCTCTGATCGGCGATCTCGGGCAGTTCGACCAGGGCGGCGATCACTCCGGCCAGCCCCACGACCAAACCGAACCGGCGCAGGATGCGTTCGGAGGCGCCGTCGGCGGCTCGGTCTCGCGACACCGCTGCCAGACCGCGCCACCAGCGGGTCGCGCGAACTCGGTCGAGCGGGGTGGGCGCGGTCGGGGCGGTGTCCAGCAAGCTGGACGCGGTCACGGGCGCGGATGCCGCTCGGGGACCGGCAGCCATCCGTCCTCCACCGCGCGCTTGTACAGGTCGGTCTTGGTGGGCGCGGGCCGGCCCGCGTCGGCGTACTTCTGCCGGATCCGGCCCAGATAGTCGTTGACGGTCTGTTCCGACAGGCCGGTGAGCCGAGCCACCCGCGACGCCTTCTCCCCCGACGCGTAGAGGGTGAGCACCTCTTCCTGACGCGGGCTCAAACCCACGCTCGACAACTGCGGATCACCATCGATGGCGGCGGCCCAGTCGGTGGTGACGACCTGTTCGCCGGAGGCCGCCCGGCGCACCGCGGCCACGACGGTGGGCACATCCTCGGATTTGCGCACCACGCCGAGCACACCCGCACGCGCCGCCGAACGCACCAGGAAGGCGTTGTCGGCGCCGGTGAACACCAGCACCTCCATGCCGCGCTCACGCAGCGCACGCACATTGTCTTCGGGCGTGGACCCGTCGGCCAGCCGCAGATCCAGCACCACCAGATCCACCGGATCGGCTACGGCAGGATCGGCGAGCAGTTCCGCGACGGTCCCAGCCGTCGCCACCAGGTCGAGATCGGGATGCGGAGCGAGCATCGCCGCCAAGCCGATCGCGACCGATTCATGGTCTTCGACCAGCCCTATCCGGCGTGGAGTGCTTTCGACCCCTTCGGCCCACGTCACCTCGACAACTCCCATCCCGAGCAACCCGGTCCACCGCGGACCGCACAATTGGTTCTTCAGCAGTATGCCCGCCGAAGCCGTGCGTGGTCAGCCACCAATATTCGGGGGCGCGTCAGGGGGCCAGGCCCGCCGCGACCGTCGCGCCGAGTTCCCAGCAGGCTTCCAGGTTCTCCTTGCTCGGCTTGCCCGAGACCACCAGGTAGTCCGCGGCTTTCACCCACCCGAGCCCGGTGGTGATCGAGGTGACGCCCTTTTCCGCGCCCTCGGTGCCCTCGTTGCCATGGAAATACGCACCGAACGGCCGCCGGCGGGTCGAATCGAGGCACGGGTAGTAGATGACATCGAAGGCGTGTTTGAGGGCGCCGCTCATGTACCCGAGGTTGGCGGGCGTGCCCAGCAGATAGCCGTCGGCGTCGAGCACGTCGGACGGTGTGACAGCGAGGGCTGCGCGGCGCACCACCTCCACGCCTTCGATCTCCGGATCCGTCGCGCCGGAGACCACGGCCTCGAACATCGCCTGCATGAACGGCGACGGGGTGTGATGGATGATCAACAGTCGCGCCACGACGACGAGGGTATCCCGGGGTCTATCCGCGCTGCGCGCGTTCGTGACGTTCCAACTCCACCGCACGCCGCATGGTGGCCCTGGCGCGGCCGCGGTCGCCGGCGTAGTCGTAGGCGCGGGCCAGCCGGTAGGAGACCCGCCAGTTGTCGGGGTCGGCTTCCCATTCCTGCTTGACCTTCAGGAACAGCTCATCCGCTGCGGCGCGTTCGATGCGGCCGGACGGCCGGCGCGGCAGCTGCGACACATCCAGTTCGAGGCCTTCGTCGTGGATGCGCCGGGCCAGGTGCTGGTGCGCGAGCGCGGCACGCACGGTGGCGTAGACGATCCAGACGCCGAGCAGCGGCAGGATCAGCACGCCGATCCCGATGGCGATGGCGGCGCCGTCACCGGAACCGATCAGGCTGAACGCGATCTTGCCGAGCAACAGGAAGTAGAAGACCAGCACCAGGACGAGCACCGCCACCATGGCGACGATCTTGATCACGTCCCGGCTCGGCCCGGCCTCGGCGGGCTCCGGTGCGCTCACAGGTCGAGCAGCGGATCGAGCCCGACGGTGAGTCCCGGGCGGTCGGCGATGCGACGCACCCCGAGCAGCACACCGGGCGCGAAGGAGGACCGGTCGATCGAGTCGTGCCGGATGGTCAACGTTTCGCCCTGGGTGCCGAACAGCACCTCCTGGTGCGCGACGAGTCCGGCCAGGCGCACCGAATGCACCCGCACGCCGTCGACATCGGCGCCGCGCGCACCGTCGAGCTCGGTGCTGGTGGCGTCGGGGCTGCGGCCGACGCCGGCCTTCTCCCGTGCCTCGGCGATCAGCCCGGCGGTGCGGTAGGCGGTGCCCGACGGCGCATCGGCCTTGTTCGGGTGATGCAGCTCGATGACCTCGACGGATTCGAAGAACCGCGCCGCCTGCTCGGCGAAGCGCATCGACAGCACCGCACCGATGGCGAAATTCGGCGCGATCAGCACGCCGACGTGCGGCTTGCCCGCCAGCCAGCCGCGCACCTCGTCGAGGCGGGCGGCGTCGAAGCCGGTAGTGCCGACCACGGCGTGGATGCCGTGCTCGACCAGGAACTTCAGATTGCCCATGACCACATCGGGATGGGTGAAGTCGACCACGACCTGGGTGCCGGTCTCCAGGAATTTCTCCAGCGGATCATCCTTGTCGACGCCCGCGACCAGCTCCAGATCGGCGGCGGCCTCGACCGCCGCGCAGATCGCCTGTCCGACCTTGCCCTGCGCGCCGAGCACACCCACCCGAATCGGTGCGGTCACGATTGGTCTCCCTACTTCTCGTCCGGCTGTTTCCGCCGAGCCTAACGTTCTTGCGCGGTGCGGTCGGCGCCCGCACCTGCGGGCCCGGTCACAGTCGCCGGATGGCGCGGTGCCGCAAGCGAAATCGGGACTTGGCAGCGCCGCGGATCAGACGTTAATGTGTTCTCTCGTGACGGTGCTCCCGTTGGCCGCCTTGTACCGAGCCCGGGGTCGGGACCGTCACTACTCGAGGAGAAATTCCCCTGCCAGTACAGTTCAATCACACCATTGTCGGATGTAAGGACAATCGGGTGTCCGCCGAATTCTGGGCGGACATTCTGGGTGTGGACATCGGCACCGAATGGGGCCCGTTCATTCCGGTCACCACCGGTAACGGCGTCACCTTCGATTTCGCGAATGTCCCACCGCACATCACCGAAATCCAGCCCCAGCATTACGCGTTCCTGGTGTCGGAAGCCGAATTCGACGCGGCCTACGACAAGATCCAGCGCTACCGGCTGGAGTACTGGGCCGATCCGCACCAGCGCCGTCCGGGCGAGATCAACCACAACGATGGTGGCCGAGGCATCTACTTCCTCGACCCGAGTGGGCACTTCATGGAGCTGATCACCGTCCCGTACGGAGGCTGGCCGCAGTAGCGAGCGGGGCCGGGTTCCACCACACCCGGCCCCTGCGCATTTTCACCCGCGCAGCGACTCGCGGCGGCGGCTCCCGTCGTCGAGCACCGCCGCCTGGGCAGAAATGGATACCGAATGGGCACCGTTATCGAAGCCGCCGTCCGAGAACTACACGACGACCTCGCCGCCTGGCTGGGTTCGGAAGCGCCCGACTCGGTATTCGATCGATTCGCCGCGGCACAGCACGAATCGTTTTCGATGGTGACCACGGCCGGCGATACCCTTCGGCGAACCGAACTCCTGAACGGCCTTCGCGCCGCCCGCAATACCAGTCCGGGCCTACGTATCGATATCAGCGAATTCGAAGAGCTCGCCGAGGAATTCGACATTGTGGTGGTGCGATTCCTGGAATCACACCACCATGCCGGAGCGATTTCGCACCGTCGAGTGACCGCGGTGGTGACACGAGCGGGCACCGAGCCCGCCGTGCAGTGGCTGACGGTCCACGAAACCGCGTTCGCCGCCCGCTGATCGACGGCGAACGCGCCCCGCGATTCAGACTGCGGCCTCCGCCTCGGCCCGCCCCCGGCGCAGCCCCAGACCCGCCGCGATCAGGCAGGCCAGCGCCACCGCACCGACGAACCATGGGAAGACCGTGCTCAAACCCCAGGTCGTCGCGGCCCAGCCGGCGACGACGGTGGGCAATGCCATCGCCGAATAGGCCAGCAGATAATAGGCCGACATGGTCTCGCCGCGCTTGTGCTGCGGCACGACGTTGGACAGGTGGCGCAGCGAGCCACCGAAACCGAGCCCGAAGGTGGCGCCGAGCGCCAGCCCGATTCCGATCACGGCCACCCAGTTGTGGGTGCCGAGTGCGGGCACGGTCAGCAGCAGCGCGATCGCCATCCCGATATCGCCGATGATGGCCGCCGCCCGGGCGGGCACGCCGGTGGCGAACAACTGCGCCAGCGCCGCCGACAGCGCGGTCGAGGCGACGACCAGCCCACCGAAGACGAGATTGTGGATGCCGGTCTTCTCCGCGGCCAGTGACGGGTACAGCGACAGCAGCACACCGAGCACGGACCAGGCCGCCATCACCCCGATGGCGGAGAACCAGAAATCACCGCGAATCTCCTGTGGCACGGCGGGCTTGGCGATCCGGATCCGTCCGGCGACCCGCGCGACATGCGGTTCGCGCAATGCCAGCACGCCGACGCCGATGATCAAGCAGATCACGCTGATCACCACATACGGCGTGCGCAGCGGATTCGGCGCGTATTGCGCGAGCAACGCCGAACCGAGGATCGCCACCGCCATCCCGACATTGAAGGCGACGCCGGTGAGCTGACCCGACCGCGCGCCGCGATGCGGACGCAGATCCAGCAGCGCCGCCGCACCCGCCACCACCGTCGCACCGACGGCGAAACCGTGCAGCGCCCGCGCCAGCAACAGCATCGGCACCGTATCGGCCAGCACGAACACGATCAGCCCGACGATCATCGTGGCGAACGCACCGAGCAGCACGGGTTTGCGCCCCACCACATCGGAGATCCGGCCGGAAACCAGCACCGCGCCGAGCGCCGCGACCGCGTAGACGGCGAACACGATGGTGGTGGTGAGCGGCGACAGATGCCATTCCCGCTCGTAGATGCCGTACAGCGGGGCCGGTACCCCGGAGACCCCGAGCGCGACGCCACTGGCGGCCAGCACCAGAGCGTATGCCCACGACTGCGCGGCCCGCTCTTGGACGGGCACTGCCGTTGTCGCTGCCATCGAAACCCCGATCAGGTAAGTTTGATAATGATCGAACCGAATCGACGATAACGCACGGTATGACGATCATCAAACCCCCCAGTGAGGTAGATCATGACGGACACCACAGCGGTCACCGGCACCGAGGTCCACCCCGTGGCCGCGCTTCCCGTTGTGCTCGGCGCGCTCCAGGATCCGGTGCGCCTCGAGATGGTGCGCCGGCTCAGCAATGCGGGCACCGCGGTGCGCTGCGGCGCGCTCTACGACGTGATCAACAAGTCCACCGCCACCCACCATTTCAAGATCCTGCGCGAGGCGGGCGTCATCGAACGGCTGGTGATCGACGGCCAGACCTGCCAGCGGTTGCGCACCGACGCCCTCGACGAGGCGCTGCCCGGATTGCTGGCCTCGGTGGTCGAGGCCGCCAACCGGGCTCAGGGCGACTGAGAATCCACTCACGGGACCCGGCCGCACCGACGCTCTCCGGACGTCGGACGCCCGGCGGGGCCGACACCCGCGCGATCAGCCCTCGACGAGCCGCCGCACCGCCGCAGGCAGGTCGCGCGTGCGCCGGTACGGCCCGGCCACCGACGCACCGAACGGCCGCGCCAGCAGGGTGCGCGCGATATCACTGACCTCCTCGGTGGTGACCGCGTCGATGCGGGCCAGTGTCTCGGAGACGCTGCGGTGGTTGCCGTAGCTGAGTTCGCTGCGGCCGATGCGGTTCATCCGCGACGAGGAATCCTCGAGCCCGAGCACCAGTCCACCGCGCAGGGACCCCTTGGCGCGGGCGCATTCGGCGTCGGTGATGCCGTCCGCGGCGACCTCTTCCAGCACGCCACGAGCCAGGGCCGCGACCTCGGCCAGGTTCTCCGGCTGACACCCGATGTACACCGAGAAGGCGCCGGTGTCGGCGAAGGTGTCCACGCTCGAATACACCGAATACGCCAGGCCGCGTTCTTCCCGGATGCGTTGGAACAGCCGCGAACTCAGTCCGCCGCCGATCACGGTGTTGAGCACCGACAGCGGCCAGCGGCGTTCGCCTTCATGCCTGCCGAAGGCACGCACCCCGAACACCAGATGCGACTGTTCGCTGTCGCGGTGGCTCCAGTGCAGTTGCGGCGCCGTCCGCATCCGGAACCGGCCCTCACGCCGCGGCATCGGCTCGGCGGTGGGATCGAGCCGGTCGGCGAAGGCGCGATGCACCAACTCCACGGTGTGCTCGTGCTCCACATTGCCCGCCACCGCGACCACCATCCGGTCCGGCCGGTAGCGGCGCTGATGGAACGAGCGCAACTGAGTGGCACGCATACCCTCGATCGACTCCACCGAGCCGATCACCGGCCGCCCGATCGGATGATCACCGAACAGCGCGGTCAGGAACGCGTCGCCGACGAGATCTTCCGGGTCGTCATCGCGCATGGCGATCTCTTCGAGCACCACCTGCCGCTCGATGTCCACATCTTCGGACCGGCACAGCCCGTTGAGCACCACATCGGAGACCAACTCCACCGCCAGCGGCAGATCCTCGTCCAGCACATGGGCGTAGTAGCAGGTCTGCTCCTTGGCGGTGAACGCGTTCAACTCACCGCCCACCGCGTCCATCGCCTCGGCGATATCGAGCGCGGTGCGGGTGGGTGTGGCCTTGAACAGCAGGTGCTCGAGGAAGTGCGCGGCGCCGGCGACGGTCGGGCCCTCGTCCCGCGAGCCGACCCCCACCCATACGCCGATCGAGGCCGAACGCACCCCGGGTAGATGCTCGGTCACCACCCGCAGCCCGCCGGGCAGCACCGTGCGCCGGACTCCGGTCCCAGTCGCCGTCTCCGTTTTGTTCACCCGCCAATTCGATGACGAACCCCCTTGCCCGTTCAGGAGCAAGGGGGTTGCCGAGTTCTGCTTCGTCACACCGTCAAGTACTACTCGCCCGCGGGCGCGTCCGCATCGCCGGTGGGCTCATCGGTGGTCTCCTCGACCGGGATCAGCGAGATCTTGCCGCGGTTGTCGATATCGGCGATCTCCACGCGCAGCTTGTCGCCGACGTTGACCACGTCTTCGACCTTGGCCACCCGCTTGCCGTTGCCCAGCTTGGAGATGTGGACCAGACCGTCGCGGCCCGGCAGCAGCGAGACGAACGCGCCGAAGGCGGTGGTCTTGACGACCGTGCCGAGGAAGCGTTCGCCCACCTTGGGCAGCTGCGGGTTGGCGATGGCGTTGATCTGGTCGATCGCGGCCTGCGCCGAGGGGCCGTCGGTGGCGCCGACGAACACGGTGCCGTCGTCCTCGATGGAGATGTTGGCGCCGGTCTCCTCGGTGATCTGGTTGATCACCTTGCCCTTGGGCCCGATCACCTCGCCGATCTTGTCGACCGGGATCTTGATCGCGGTGACGCGCGGGGCGTAGGGGCTCATCTCGTCCGGGGTGGCGATGGCCTCGGCCATCACGTCCAGGATGGTGTTGCGGGCGTCGTGCGCCTGGCCCAGCGCACCGGCCAGCACCTTGGAGGGGATGCCGTCGAGCTTGGTGTCCAGCTGCAGCGCGGTGACGAAGTCGCGGGTACCGGCGACCTTGAAGTCCATGTCACCGAAGGCGTCCTCGGCGCCGAGGATGTCGGTCAGCGCGACGTAGCGGACCTCGTCCTCACCCTTGTCGTTGGTGACGGTGTCCGACACCAGGCCCATGGCGATACCGGCGACCGGCGCCTTGAGCGGCACACCGGCGTTGAGCAGCGCGAGGGTGGAGGCACACACCGAACCCATCGAGGTGGAGCCGTTGGAGCCCAGCGCCTCCGACACCTGACGGATGGCGTAGGGGAACTCCTCCTGGCTGGGCAGCACCGGGATCAGCGCGCGCTCGGCGAGCGCGCCGTGACCGATCTCGCGCCGCTTGGGCGAGCCGACGCGGCCGGTCTCACCGGTGGAGAACGGCGGGAAGTTGTAGTGGTGCATGTAGCGCTTGCTGGTCTCGGGACCGAGCGAGTCGACCTGCTGGGCCATCTTGACCATGTCCAGGGTGGTGATGCCCAGGATCTGGGTCTCACCGCGCTCGAACAGCGCCGAACCGTGTGCCCGCGGCACCACGGCGACCTCCGCGGACAGCGCGCGGATATCGGCCAGGCCACGGCCGTCGATGCGGAAACCGTCGGTGAGGATGCGCTGGCGCACCAGCTTCTTGGTGACCGAGCGGAACGCCGCGCCCAGCTCCTTCTCCCGGCCGACGAAATCCTCGCCGAGGCGCGAGAGCACCTCGAGCTTGATCTCGTCGATCTTCGCCTCGCGCTCCTGCTTGTCGGCGATGCTGAGCGCCTCGTTCAGCTCACGCTTGGCGGTGCCCTCCACGGCCTCGAAGACATCGGCCTCGTACGGCGGGAACAGCGGGAACTCACCGGTCGGCTTGGCGGCCAGCGCGGCCAGATCGGCCTGGGCGCGGCACAGCCGGGCGATGAACGGCTTGGCGGCCTCGAGGCCCTCGGCCACGACGGCCTCGGTGGGCGCCTGCGCGCCGCCCTCGATCAGCTCGATGACCTTGTCGGTGGCCTCGGCCTCGACCATCATGATGGCGACGTCGCCGGAGTCGACCACGCGACCGGCGACGACCATGTCGAACACCGCGCCCTCGAGCTGCTCGACGGTCGGGAACGCGACCCACTGGCCCTCGATCAGGGCGACGCGCACGCCGCCGACCGGGCCGGAGAACGGCAGTCCGGCGATCTGGGTGGACGCCGAGGCGGCGTTGATGGCGACGACGTCGTAGAGGTCGTTGGGATCCAGGCTCATCACCGTGACCACGACCTGGATCTCGTTGCGCAGGCCGTCGACGAACGACGGACGCAGCGGCCGGTCGATCAGGCGGCAGGTGAGAATCGCGTCGGTGGAGGGGCGGCCCTCACGGCGGAAGAACGAACCGGGGATGCGGCCCGCGGCGTACATCCGCTCTTCGACGTCGACCGTCAGCGGGAAGAAGTCGAACTGGTCTTTGGGGTGCTTACCGGCGGTGGTGGCCGACAGCAGCATGGTCTCGTCGTCGAGGTAGGCCACGACCGAGCCGGCGGCCTGACGGGCCAGACGGCCGGTCTCGAAGCGGATGGTGCGGGTGCCGTAGCTCCCGTTGTCGATCAGCGCGACGGATTCGAAGACTCCGGGCTCGACCTCGACGGCCGTGCTGTTCGCGCGTTCGGTGGTTTCGGACATTTTTCTTCTCTCAACCTCTCGTCTCGCCGGACCCGGCGCCGTCGGCGCGATCCGGCTGTGTCAGCCGTACCTGACGGGGCACGCGGCAGCCCTCCTGGCTGCGACGCGCACACCCGGCCGGTATCCCCTTGGATACGGCGACGCGGAGGCGGTCATCGATCGAAGCCCTCCGGCGGTATGCCACCGGCCGAAAAGCCACTACCGAAGACCGACGCCACGAGGACGGGTGCATACGGCTGTGTTGTCGTGCAGGGATTATTCCTCCCCCGGGCACGAAAAAGCCAACGGGGAGATTGTAAGCTCCCCGTTGGCCGGGTCGTCTACTGCCTTGCCGTAACCGCGTGTCGGCAGGGCGCGGACGCGATGATCAGCGACGCAGACCGAGGCGCTCGATCAGCGAGCGGTAGCGGGTGATGTCCTTGTCCGCCAGGTACTTCGACAGGCGCTTGCGACGACCGATCAGCGCCATCAGGCCGTGGCGGGTGTGGTGGTCGTGCTTGTGCTTCTTGAGGTGCTCGGTGATGTCGGAGATGCGCTTGGACAGCAGCGCGATCTGCGCCTCCGGCGAACCGGTGTCGGTCTCGTGCAGGCCGTACTCGGCGAGAATCGCCTTCTTCTGCTCGGTGGTCAACGCCATGGGGCATCCACTCCTGTTTCTCAGTTCCGCGCTCGAGGATCCGGCGAACCGGTGGGGCGCCGCCGCGGACCGCAGCAAACCCGAGGATCCACCCTACCCGACCGGGCGCGCCGGACCGAATCGGGTGCTCGCCGCGGTTCAGGCCTCGGTGCCGCCGAGCACCTTGCGCGCGTTCGCGACGTCGCGGCTCATGGCCTCGATCAGATCGTCGAGTGAGTCGAATTTCTGCATGCCGCGCAGGTGCTCGACGAAGTCGACGGCTACGTGCTGGCCGTAGAGGTCGGCTTCGCCGTCGAGTACATAGGCCTCGACGGTGCGCGCACGGCCGGAGAAGGTGGGGTTGGTGCCGACGGAGATGGCGGCCATGGCGCGCTCACCCGGGGTGACGGTGCCGATGGTCGGCCCTGGCCCGAGCACGGTGAACCAGCCGGCGTACACACCGTCGGCGGGAATGGCGGCGTGCATCGGGGGTGCGACGTTGGCGGTGGGGAAGCCGAGTTCGCGGCCGCGACCGTCACCGTGCACCACCACACCCTCGACCCGGTGCGGGCGCCCGAGCGCCTCCGCGGCCGCGGCCATATCGCCTGCGTCCACGCAGGCCCGGATGTAGGTGGAGGAGAAGGTGACGGCGTGCTCGCCGAGCAGGGTCACCGCGTCGACCTCGAAGCCGAAGCGCTTGCCGAGATCGCGCATGGTCTCGACGGTGCCCGCCGCCTTCTTGCCGAAGGTGAAGTTGTCACCGACCACCACCTCGGCCACGTGCAGCCGCTCGACCAGCAGGTCGTGCACGTAGCGGGCGGGGGTCAGTTTCATGAATTCCTGGGTGAACGGCATGACGCAGAAGACGTCGACGCCGAGTTCCTCGGCCAATTCGGCGCGGCGGGTCAGCGTGGTCAGCTGGGCGGGATGCGAGCCGGGACGCACCACTTCCATCGGGTGCGGGTCGAAGGTCATCAGCACCGCCGGAACTCCGCGTGCGGCAGCCGACTTGACGGCACGGCTGATCAGCTGAGCGTGCCCACGGTGGACCCCGTCGAATACGCCGATCGTGAGCACACACCGGCCCCAGTCCGCGGGAACTTCGTCGAGACTTCGCCATCTCTGCACAGTGCGCAGCCTACGCAAATCAGGTGTCGAACAGTATTCCGGCATGCTCATCGCACCGCCCCGGTGTAGCCGCGGTGAGGCGCCGGCGAATGGCGGGTTTCTCGCGCATGGCGTGATGTGTGTATCGCCGCTCCTATGCCTAAGCTCGAAGATGTGCCCGGTAAACGAGATGTCGCCACCCGGCGGGAACTGGCCGATGCCCTCACCGGCAACCCCGACGCGAGCCACGCCGGTGCGACCACGATCGCACCGGTGCTGTCATCGGTGGCGCAGGACTACCTGAAGGTCATCTGGACCGCGCAGGAGTGGTCGCAGGAGAAGGTGTCGACCAAATTGCTCGCCGAGCGGATCGGGGTGTCGGCCTCCACGGTGTCGGAGGCGGTGCGCAAGCTGGCCGATCAGGGGCTGGTCGAGCATGCCAGATACGGGGCGATCACGCTCACCGAGCACGGCAGGCTGGCCGCGGTGGCGATGGTGCGCCGCCACCGGTTGATCGAGACCTTCCTGGTGAACGAACTCGGGTACGGCTGGGACGAGGTACACGACGAGGCCGAGGTGCTCGAGCACGCGGTCTCGGATCTGCTGATGGCGCGCATCGACGCGAAACTCGGCTATCCGGACCGTGATCCGCACGGCGATCCGATTCCGTCGGTCGACGGCGCTGTCCCCACTCCCCCGGCCCGTCAGCTCAGCGATTTCGGTGACGGCGAAGGCGGCCGGGTGGCGCGCATCTCCGATTCCGATCCGGCCATGCTGCGCTATTTCGACGAGGTCGGCATCGCCCTCGACACCCCGATCACGGTGGTGGAGCGCCGCGATTTCGCCGGAACCATCGCCATCCGGGTGGGTGCGGGCGACCAATCGGTGGATCTGGGCACCCCGGCCGCGGATGCGATCTGGTTGACCGCGCTCTGAGCTATCCGCGCGCCAGTGCGGCCGCGGCCGCCGCGGCGATGGCCGCGCCGAGTTCGCTCGTCGTCGCGGTGCCGCCCAGATCGGGCGTCAGTACCGTCCCGGCACCGAGGACCTCGCATACCGCCCGGTCCATCGCGGCAGCCGCCGAGTGCTCCCCCAGATGGTCGAGCATCATCGCTGCGGCCAGGATCTGCGCGACCGGGTTCGCGATGCCCTGACCGGCGATATCGGGAGCGCTGCCGTGCACGGCTTCGAACATCGACGGCGCCGTGCCGTCGGGGTTGATATTGCCCGAGGGCGCCAACCCGAGTCCGCCGGTGACCGCGGCGGCGAGATCGGAGAGGATGTCGCCGAACAGATTCGACCCGACGATGACGTCGAGGCGGTCCGGGTGCAGCACGATCTCCGCGGCGAGGGCGTCGACGTGCATATGCCGCACCGGCACCTCCTGGTAGTCGGTCGCGACCTGCTCGACGATGCTGTCCCAGTACGGCATCGAGTGGATGAGGCCGTTGGATTTGGTGGCCGAGCACAGCCCTTTGCCCCGCTCGCGGGCCCGGTCGAAGGCGTAGCGGATGATGCGTTCGCAACCGGCGCGGGTGAAAACCGATTCCTGGAGCACGAATTCGCCGGGGCGCCCGCGATTGTGGATTCCGCCGATCTCGGAGTATTCGCCCTCTGAGTTCTCCCGGACGATGAGCAGTTCCAGATCGTCGGCGCCGCGATCGCGTAGCGCGGAGGTGGTGCCGGGCAGCAGCCGCACCGGCCGCAGGTTCACATACTGACCGAACGCGCGACGCAGCGGAATGAGCAGCCCCCACAGCGAAATATGGTCGGGCACACCGGGAAAGCCCACGGCGCCGAGCAGGATCGCGTCGAACCCGGCCAGCCGGTCCACGCCGTCGGCGGGCATCATCGCGCCGGTGCGCAGGTACTGCTCGCAGGACCAGTCGAATTCGGTCCACTCGACGCCGGGCAGTACGGCGTCGACCACCGCGACCGCCTCCGCGGTGACGTCCACGCCGATGCCGTCGCCGGGAATGGTCGCGATCCGATAGGTCACAGGTCGACTCCGATGTACTTGGTTTCCAGGAATTCGTCGATACCGCAGGTGCCGCCCTCGCGGCCGAGCCCGGATTCCTTGACCCCGCCGAAGGGGGCGGCCGGATCCGAGACCACGCCGCGATTGAGCCCGACCATGCCGGTCTCCAGAGCCTCGCACACACGCAGCCCGCGCCGCAGGTTCTCGGTGAACACGTAGCCGACCAGACCGTACGGGGTGTCGTTGGCGCGGGCGATCGCTTCGTCCTCGGTGTCGAAGACCGAGATCGCCGCCACCGGGCCGAAGATTTCGGTGCGGGTGAGAAGCGCGTCGTCGCCCACGTCGGTCAGGACGGTGGCCGGGTAGAAGGTGCCGGGACCCTCGATCGGTGTGCCGCCGGTGCGGACGGTGGCGCCGCGTCCGACCGCATCGTCAACCAGGGATTGCACCTTCGCGACCGCGGCTTCGTCGACCAGGGGGCCGACCACGACCCCCGGTTCGGTTCCCGGCCCCATCGGCAGCCCGGCCATGCGCGCGGTGAGCCGATCGGCGAACTCGACGGCGATACCGCGGTGCACGAGAAAACGATTCGCGGCGGTGCAGGCCTGCCCGATATTGCGCATCTTGGCCGCCACCGCGCCCTCGACCGCGGCATCCAGATCGGCGTCGTCGAAGACCAGGAACGCGGCATTGCCGCCGAGTTCCATCGAGGTCCGCATGACGGTATCGGCGCACTGTCGCAGCAGTTGCTTGCCCACGGCGGTGGATCCGGTGAACGAGAGTTTGCGCGAGCGGCCGTCCCGGATCATCGGTGCCATCACCGCGCCGGGATCGGAGGTGGTGACCACGTTGACCACGCCGTCGGGCAGGCCGGCCGTGCGCAGGATCTCGGCGAGCGCCAGCGTCGACAACGGCGTCTGCGCGGCCGGTTTGATCACACAGGTGCAGCCGGCGGCCAGCGCCGGGCCGATCTTGCGGGTGCCCATGGCCATCGGGAAGTTCCACGGCGTGATGAGCAGACTCGGGCCGACCGGCTGGCGCGTCACCAGGAATCGGGAGCCGCCACGCGGCGCAGGCCGATAGCCACCTTCGATGCGGACGGCCTCTTCGGCGAACCAGCGGAAGAACTCTGCGGCGTAGGCGATTTCGCCGCGCGCCTCGGCCAGCGGTTTGCCCATCTCCAGGGTCATCACGAGAGCGAGGCGCTCGGTGTCGTCGAGCAGGGCCTGATGGGCTCGCATGAGCAGGTCGGCGCGATCGCGGGCGGGGGTACGCGCCCACCCCGGTTGCGCGTGCGCCGCGGCCGCGAGGGCGTCGAGGCCGTCCGAGGGGTTGGCATCGGCGACGGTGCACAGGGTCTGTCCGGTCGCCGGGTCGATCACGGGCAGTTCGGCGACGGTCGCGCGCCACTGGCCGTCGATGAACAGGCCGGTGGGCACCGACCCGATGGCGGCGCGCTGCGTTTGGTCGAGAGTGGTCTCGGTGAGCATCGACGCGAACTCCCTTGTTCGGGCGGAATTGATCTCATCGCGAACGAGGCCGCCCGATCCATTGCTGCGACCCCGGCGACCATGTTATGCATATTGTCAACAATCCTACAACCCGACGATCATCGGACGCGGGCGCTCGCCCGCAACGCCCGGGAGGCCGAGCACCATGACCGCGTTATCGCCCATCCTCAAACAAGCCACTCCGGTGACCGTCGACCACGGCACGGGCTGCTACCTCTACGACACCGACGGGCGTCGCTATCTGGATTTCACCGCGGGTATCGGCGTCACCAGCACCGGCCACTGTCACCCGCACGTCGTCGCGGCCGCGCAGGCCCAGATCGCGCGGCTCATCCACGGCCAGTACACGACCGTGATGCACGCTCCGCTGCTCGAACTCACCGAACGGCTCGGCTCGGTATTGCCCGAAGGGCTGGATTCGCTGTTCTTCGCCAACTCCGGCAGCGAGGCGATCGAGGCGGCGCTGCGGCTGGCGCGGCAGGCGACCGGCCGGCCGAACGTCATCGTCTTCCACGGCGGTTTCCACGGCCGCACGGTCGCCGCGGCATCCATGACCACCTCGGGCACCCGGTTCTCGGCAGGGTTCAGCCCGCTGATGGCGGGCGTGCACGTGGCGCCGTTCCCCACCGCCTACCGCTACGGCTGGACCGAGGAGGAGGCCACGGCCTTCGCGCTGCGGGAACTCGACTACCTGTTCGCGACGCTCAGCGCGCCGGAGGAGACGGCGGCCCTCATCGTCGAACCGGTGCTCGGCGAGGGCGGCTACGTCCCCGGCAACCGCGCGTTCTTCCGCGGCCTGCGCGAGCGCGCCGACCGGCACGGCATCATTCTGGTCTTCGACGAGATCCAGACCGGATTCGGCCGGACCGGAAAGTTCTTCGGCCACCAGCATTTCGACGTCGCCCCCGACGTGATCACCATCGCCAAGGGTTTGGCCAGCGGGTTCCCGCTGTCGGGGATCGCCGCCTCGCGCGAGCTGATGGCCAAGGCCTGGCCGGGGTCGCAGGGCGGCACCTATGGCGGCAACGCCGTGGCCTGCGCCGCCGCCATCGCCACGCTCGAGGTCATCGAATCGGAGGGGCTGGTGCGCAACGCCGCCGAACGCGGCGCCCAATTGCTGGCCGGGATGCGCGCGCTGGAGAGCAAGGCGATCGGCGATGTGCGCGGGCTCGGCCTGCTCGTCGGCGCCGAGTTCGTCACGGCAGCAGGCGAACCCGATCGCGAGGCCGCCACCCGAGCGCAGGCGCTCGCGGTACAGAAGGGTCTGCTGTTGCTCACCTGCGGTGCGCATATGAATGTGGTGCGCATGATTCCGCCGCTGGTGGTGAGCCGAACGCAGATCGATGACGCGCTCGCGATCTGGGCGCAGGTGCTCGCCGAACTCCCCGACGCCTCCCGGCCCTAGCCCGTGCCGCGCGATCAGGAAGCAGGCTCGATGAACCGCTACATCACGATCACTCTCACCAAGGCCGGCCGCACCTGCCGGGCCAGGCTGCTCGACGCCGAGGCCCCGCTGACCTGCGCGGCGGTCTGGGACGCGCTGCCCCAGACCGGCGATGCGTACCACGCCAAATACGCGCGCAACGAGGTCTACACGCTGGTCCCCCGGATCACCGCGGCGCCGCATCGCGAGAACCCGACCGTCACCCCCATACCCGGTGACGTATGCCTGTTCGATTTCGAGCCCTGGGAGATCGGCAATCCCGCCTACGGGTACGAATCCGGCTCCACCGCCCACCACAACCAGGGCGCCACCGATCTGGCGATCTTCTACGGCCGCAACAATCTGCTGATCAACGGCGACCTCGGCTGGGTCCCCGGCAATGTCTTCGCCACCATCGAGGACGGGCTCACCGAGATCGCCGCCGCCTGCAACGACCTGTGGCGCTACGGCGTCGAGGGGGAAACGCTCGCCTTCGCGAGGGCATAGTCGCGCCAACGGTTCGCGGCGCCGTGCTCGGGTCCCGACGGCGGCTCCTCAGGACCCGAGCACGTGCTCCGCGTATCGGGCGACGGCGAGCACGAGGTCGTCGGAATGGCGTGGTCCCACGATCTGCAACCCGACCGGCAGCCCGCCGGCGGTGGTTCCCACCGGGATGCTGATGGCGGGTTGCTGGCTGAGGTTGAACGGGTAGGTGAACGGCGTCCACTGCGGCCAGCCGGTCAACCCGCTCCCGGGCGGAACGTCGTGGCCCGCGGGGAAGGCGGTGATCGGCATGGTCGGGGTGATCAGTACGTCGTAGGCGGTGTGGAACAGCCCCATCGCGATACCGACGGACGCGGCGACCTCGCGGGCGGCGAGATAGTCGACGCCGCTCACGGTTTCGCCGCGCTCCCATACCTGCCGCAAACCTGGATCGACCTGCTCGCGCTCCTCCGGCGGGAACGAGGCGAGCATGGCCGCCGCGCCGACCGCCCACAGCAGCTCGAACGCCGCACGCGGATCGCCGAATCCGGGATCGGCGGGCACGACCCGCAATTCGGCCTCACCCAGCCGCACCACCGCGCGTTCCACGATCGCGGCTACCTCCGGGTCGACGTCGGTGAAGCCCAGCGTCGGCGACCACGCCACCGTGATGCCACGCACGTCGCGCTGCATCTGGCTGCGGAAGGTGGTCAGGGTCGGGGCCAATGCGGTGGGATCGCGCGGATCGGGCAGCGACAGGATGTCCATCAGCAGCGCGGCGTCCTCCACGGTGCGCGCCATCGGCCCGGCATGGGCCAACGGCCCGAACGGGCTGGCCGGGTAGAGCGGGATGCGCCCATGCGTCGGCTTGAATCCGACGATCCCGCAGAACGAGGCCGGGATGCGCACGCTGCCACCGCCGTCGGTGCCCACCGATACCGGGCCGAGTCCGGCGGCGACCGCGGCCGCGCTGCCGCCGGAGGAGCCGCCCGCGGTGAGCGCGGGGTCGACCGGGTTGCGGGTGATGCCGGTGAGCGGGCTGTCGGTGACGGCCTTCCACGCGATTTCGGGGGTGGTGGTCTTGCCGAGCAGCACCATCCCGTCCTCGCGCAGCCGCGCGGCCACGGGGCTGTCCACCGGCCAGGGGCCCGCCGCATCGATACAGGTGGAACCGCGCCGGGTGGGCCAGCCCTCGGTGAGGAACACGTCTTTGATGGAGACCGGCACGCCGTCGAGCAGCCCGCGCGCGTGCCCGGCCTGCCAGCGGCCCTCCGATTCCTTGGCCTGCACCAGCGCGCGATCCGGGTCGACCAGGCAGTAGGCATTGAGCGCGCCGTCGCGTTCGGTGATCGCGGCCAGGATCGCCTCGGTGGCCTCCACCGGTGACAGGGCGCCCGCGGTGTAGGCGGAGACCAATTCCACCGCCGTCATCGCGGCGGGATCGGTGGGACGGTTGATATCGGGGTAGCTCATGGCTTGGCCCTCCTTCAGCCGGGCACGTACCCGAGCGTCTTGTCGACCACGTTGTGCAGCGGACGGCCATCCATCCACCGATCGAAATTCTCGGTGAACGCCCGGACGACCTCGGTACGCCAGCCGATGACGTCGCCCGAATTGTGCGGGGTGATCTGCACATTCGGCAGGTCCCACAGCGGATGACCCGGCGGCAGCGGCTCCGGATCCACCACGTCCAGCGCCGCCCCGGCGATCGTCCCGTCGCCGAGGGCGGCGACCAGATCGTCGGTAACCACGAGTTCCCCGCGTCCGACATTGACAAACCTCGCATGCGGTTTCATCGCGGCGAAGGCCCTGGCGTCGAACATCTTCCTGGTCTGCTCGGTGAGCGGCGCGATCGCGACGACGTAGTCGGCCCACGGCAGTTCCGCGTGCAGGTCCACCCCGACGCTGCCGAAATCCGGATCGTCGCCGCGCGCTCGCCGGCCGACCCCACGCACCCGCATCCCGACCGCCCGCAGCATCCGGGCGATGGTGCGTCCGATGGCGCCGGTGCCGACGATCAGCACGGTCGCGCCCGCGACTCGCTCCGATTCACGGTGCTGCCAATCGTGGCGCTGTTGCAGCCGGACCGATTCGGGCAGGTCCTTGGCGAAGGCGAGGATCTGCCCGAGCACGTATTCGGCGATGGCCGCGTCGAAGACGCCACGGGTATTGGTGACCACGACCTCGCTCGCTCTCAGCTCGGGGAACATCACCGGGTCCACGCCGGTGGCGCCCATGTGCAGCCAGCGCAGCCGGTCGGCCGCATGCCAGGCGCCGGGCACAGCCCGGGTCAGGAAGTCGTAGACGAACAGCGCCTCTGCCCCGCGCAGTGCCTCGGCCAGCCCGGATTCCTCCGTGTAGCGCACTGTGGCCCGGGCACTCACCCGGGCCATCAATTCCGAGTCGGGCACACTGTCACTGTGCAAGACGGCGACAATAGGGCCCTCTTTCACATTGACACCGTAAGATCACATCGTATGATTGTCAACAATCCGATCGGGTTCGGAGGTCTACCCAGCTGAGCGCGAGAGGGGCCGCAGTGGACATCGGTTTCCCCGATATCGAAGGCCCGGTCGCCCAACGGGGAATCGGCATCATCGCACCCTTCGACCTCGCACTCGAACGCGAACTGTGGCGCTGGGCGCCGCTCGAGGTGAGCCTGCACTTGGCCCGCACCCCCTATGAGCCGGTGCCGGTGTCGCTGGCCATGGCCGAATTGGTCTCCAACCCGGCCCATCTGACCACCGCAACCCGCGACGTGCTGCACGTGGAGCCCGAAGTCGTTGCCTACCTGTGCACTTCGGGCAGCTTCATCAAGGGCCTCGCGCACGAGCGGGCCTTGCGCGAGATCATCTGCCGCGCCGGCGCGCAGGATGCGGTCACCACCTCGGGCGCGCTGGTGGAGGCGATCGGCCATCTCGGCATCTCACGCATGTCGGTGATCACGCCCTATGACGAGGTGCTGACCGGCAAACTGCACGAATTCCTGGGCGAAGCCGGATGCGCGGTGGTGCGTTCGGATCACCTCGGGCTCGGCGGCGGCATCTGGAAGGTCAACTACCGCACCATCGCCGAGCGCATCTTCGGCGCCGACCATCCCGAGGCCGAGGCGATCTTCGTCAGCTGCACCAACCTGCCGACCTACGACATCATCGAGCCACTCGAAATGGCGCTCGGCAAACCGGTATTGACCGCGAATCAGCTCACCATGTGGGCCTGTCTCGGCCGGATGAAGCTGCCGATGATGGGTCCGGGAAAGTGGTTGCTCGATGTGTTCTGAGACCGATATCCGGCCCGACCGAGGTGGCAGATGCGCACTCCGACCGTAGGTTTCATCTACCCCGACCACGCGGCCGAGGACGACTACGCGCTGGTCGCCCGAACGCTCGGCGCGCGGCTCGAGGTCGCCCACATCTACGGCACCGATCTGCACGCGGTGCCGGAGCTGCTCGATCTCGGCAGTCCGGACAAGCTGCGCCACGGCGCGCGCCTGCTCGCCTGGCACCGACCGGCCGCGCTGGTGTGGGCATGCACCTCGGGCAGTTTCGTGTTCGGCCCGGAGGGCGCGCGCGAACAGGTGCGGCAGTTGGCGGCGTATGCCGGGGTGCCTGCCTCCAGCACCAGCATCGCGTTCGTCGAGGCGGCACGGGCGCTGGGAGTGCGCACGGTCGCGGTGGCCGCCAGCTATCCCGACGAGGTGGCGCGATTGTTCGTGGAGTTCCTCGCCGACGCAGGCATCACCGTGGTAGCGATGGCGAGCGCCGGGATCGATACCGCCGCCGAAGTCGGCACCCTGACCGCCGAGCAGGTGCTGGACCTGGCGGTGCGCCATGACCATCCCGACGCACAGGCACTGCTGATTCCCGATACCGCCATGCACACCCTGGCCGTCCTCGCGCGACTGGAGACCGCGCTGGGGAAACCCGTGCTCACCGCGAACCAGGTCACGGTCTGGGAGGGTCTGCGATTGAGCGGCGGCCTGCGCGGCAGTGCCGAGCTCGGCGCACTGTTCGCCGACCCCTCCCGATCGGATATCGAAAGGCCTCGTTATGCCCGTCATTGATTTCGAGCCGGTGAACCGGCAGTCGACCGCCGAGATGATCGCCGATCGGCTGCGCGAGGCGATCATGCGTGGTGGGCTGGCGCCGGGTGATCAGCTGGGCGAGGCCGAGCTGGCCGCCCGGTTCGGGGTATCCCGCGGGCCGGTGCGCGAGGCCATGCAGCGGCTGGTCTCGGAGGGGTTGGCCACCAGCATCCGCAATCGCGGGATCTTCGTCGTCGATCTGACCCTCGACGATCTGGTCGACATCTACCGCGCCAGGTCCGCCCTGGAAGGTGGTGCGCTGACGCTGATCCTCGACGGCAGGCGCGAGATCGCCTATCAGGCCCTGGAACCCAGCGTCACCGCGATGCTCGCGCACGCCGAACAGGGTGAGGCCACCGCGGTCTCCGATGCCGACCAGGCCTTCCACGAAGCGCTCGTCGAGAGTGCGGGCAGCCCGCGGCTGGTGCGCGCCGCCCGCACCCTGCTGATCGAGACCCGCATGTGCCTCGGCGCCCTCCAGACCACCTATCCCGACCTGCGCGAGCAGGCCCGCGAACACATCGAACTCCGCGACGCCATCGGCTCCGCGCCCGCCGCCGCCGTCCAGGCGATGCTCGCCGAGCACATGGACGACGCGGTACGCAGGCTGCGCGATCGATACGCGGACTGAGCGAACGGCCACGCCGGATCACACCCGAGCAGGCACCGGTTGCCGCCCGCGCTCGATCGCCGCCGCCAACGCGAAGAACACCGGAGGTAGCACGATCTCGATGACGGTGAGCACGATCTGGAACCAGTGCGGCCACCCGTGCACCGCCAGCGAGATCAACCGCCCGACCGCGCCGAGGGCGAAGATCCCGGCCAGCCAGCGCACCGCCCACAGGTTGATCGGCGACTGGCGCACCGCCCAGATCCAGGCGAGCCCGTAGCCGACGAAGATCGCGCCGAAGAACCGGCTCTGACTGTCGGCGGTCACGCCGTTCCACTCCATATCGGGCACCGAGTCCTTGCCGAGGCCCAGGTGATAGCAGCCGATGGCGACGCAGGCGACGCCCATCGTCCAGGTCAGCCAGGTGAGTGCGCGAGTCATGGGACCCTCCGATCAGCATGCCGTCGTCGGCGTGAATTCTGTTGCCGCGCCGCGTGCTATCCACCCGGCGTCGTAGTAGACGTGCGTCTACTACGACCATACGAGCGTTGGTAGACACGCGTCAACTAAGCTGTGTTCATGAGCGCCCGCCGCCGTCTCGCCCCGGAGCAACGCCGCCTACTGCTGGTCGAGGCCGGTGCGCGCTTGTTCGGCGAACGGCCCTATGACGCGGTGCTGATGGAGGACGTCGCGGCGGCGGCCGGGGTCTCCCGGGCGCTGCTCTACCGGCATTTCCCGACCAAGCGGGAGCTGTTCGCGGCCGTCTACGAGCAGGCGTCAGCGGATCTGCTCGTCGCCACCGAACTCGACGCCGACAGCCCGTTCGCCGAGCAACTGGCCGCCGGACTCGACGCCCATTTCGACTACTTCGAGTCCAACGCCCACTCGGTGATCGCCGCCAACCGCGTGCTCGCCACCGACCCGACGATCCAGGCGATCATCTCCGGCGAGCTGGGCGAACTGCGACTGCGGCTGCTCGACGTTCTCGGCGTCGAGGGCCAATTGCGCGAGGCTACCTCGGCGGTGCTGATGTCCTGGCTGACCTACGTACGCGTGCTGACGATCGATTGGCTGGAGAACCACAGCCTGACTCGCGAGCAGATGCGTCAGGTCAGCGTCGGAGCACTGCTGGGCGCCCTCGAGGCGCTTTTGGGTCCCGGCCGGTTCCCGCCGAGCGCGGCCGGCTGACGCGCTGCGGCCCGTCTAGCGCGATTCAGGCCAATCCGCGTGGACGGACCACCATCACCGGTGCGGCGCGTTTGCCCTTCTCCTCCAGCAACGCGATGGCGGTGCCGTCCTCGGTCAGCGCCGCATACACCCCGGACAGGCCGATCGGATCGAGCCAGCGGCCGTCGCGCAGCGATTCGGCCTGGGCCGCGTCGATGCCGCGATGCGGGAAGGCGGTGCGGACCGCGGCGTCGATATCGAGGCTCAGCCCGGGATCGTCGGCGAGCTGATCGAGCGTGCGGGCATGGTCGAGAGTGAACGGCCCGACCCGCGTGCGGCGCAAGGCGGTCAGGTGACCGCCGACGCCGAGCGCGGCGCCGAGATCACGGGCCAGCGCCCGCACGTAGGTGCCCGAGGAGCATTCCACGACCACATCCAGATCGACGAAGTCCCCGACAGCACGGCGTGCCAGCAGGTCGAACCGGTGCACGGTGACCGGCCGGGCCGCCAGCCGCACCTCCTCGCCGGCGCGGTGACGGGCGTAGGCACGTTCGCCGCCGACCTTGATGGCGCTGACGGTGGCGGGGATCTGCTGGATCTCGCCGGTGAGCGCGGCGATACCGGCGGCGATATCGGCGTCGGTGACCGCACCGGCCGGTGCGGTGGAGACGATCTCGCCCTCGGCGTCGTCGGTGGTGGTGGCCTGACCGAGCCGGATGGTGGCGGTGTAGGCCTTGGTGGTGAGGGTGAGCAGCCCGAGCAGTTTGGTGGCGCGTTCGACCCCGAGCACCAGCACACCGGTCGCCATCGGGTCGAGCGTGCCCGCGTGACCGACCTTCTTGGTGCGCAACAACTTCCGGCATCGGGCGACCACGTCGTGACTGGTCAGGCCACCGTCCTTGTCGACGATCAGCAGCCCACCGAGCCCATCGGGGCCGAGCACCGGCTTGTCGGCGGCCATCAGGCGTGCACGATCGCGGTGAGGATGAGACCGTCGGCGATCTGCCAGCGGCCGTCGAACGAGGTGAGCGGCATGCCGCCGTCGGTGACCTGGCCGGGAACCAGCAGCTCGCTACGGAAGCTGCCGGACGCCTTGTCGGAGGAATCGTCGACGGTGAAGGTGATGTGGGCGTCCTCGAAGCCCAGCCACCGCCCGGTCAACGGGAACCACGCCTTGTATGTGGCCTCTTTCGCGCAGAACAGCAGCCGATCCATATGCAGCTCGGAATCGGTGGCGCGCAGCCATTCTCGTTCCGCGGGCAGGCTCACCGAATCGAGCACGCCCTCCGGCAGCGTGTCGTGCGGTTCGGCGTCGATACCGATCGAGCGGAAGCGCAGCTTGTGCCCCAGCGCGGCGGCGCGGTACCCGTCGCAGTGGGTGAGACTGCCGACGATGCCGCGCGGCCACACCGGCGCGCCTCGCTCCCCCTTGCCGATCGCGACCTCCGGCTCCCCCAGCTGCGCCAGCGCCAGCCGAGCACAGTGGCGCGCCCCGATGAAGTCGCGGCGGCGCTTGTCCACCGACTTCGCGATCAGATGCTCTTCGGCCGGATGCGCCCGCAGGCCCTCCGGGTACGTCAGCAGCTCGGCCGACGCGACCCCGGCGGGCAGAATGTTCTCGATCATCGCGATCGAGCCTAGTAGGTGCGCAGAGCGCTTCCGCCGCAGCCCGGGCACCCCGTCTCCGGCGCAGCCCGGCAGCGTGCTGCGCTATACCCCGCGGCGACGTTGTGCCTTGCTGCGCATCTCGGCGGCGGCTGCCTCCATCTCCGGGGTGACCTTGAAATGCCCGCCCCACGAGTTGAGCGTGCCGGGCGGATATTCGGGCTCGGGCAGAATCTGGCGCAGCAGCCGCTCGGGCATGCCGCGGCGCTGCCATTCCCGCGGATAGCCCAGCGACACCTCTTCGAAGCGCACACCCTCGTAGTAGGTGGTGCGCGGGATGTGCAGGTGTCCGTAGACCGAGCAGACCACGTTGTAGCGGATATGCCAGTCGGCGGTGAGATCGGTGCCGCACCAGAGCGCGAATTCGGGGTAGAACAGCACATCGGTGGGTTCGCGCACCAGCGGGAAGTGGTTGATCAGCACCAGCGGCGTGCCCTCGGGCAGCGCGTTGAGCTTGCGTTCGGTCACCTGCACCCGGGCATGGCACCAGGCGTCGCGGGTGAGGTACGGATCGGGCGAGAGCAGGAACTCGTCGGTGGCCACCACATTGCGTTCCCTGGCCACGGCCAGGCCCTCGGCCTTGGTCTTGGTGCCCTCGGGCAGGAACGAATAGTCGTAGAGCAGAAACATCGGCGCCAGCGTCACCGCGCCGCCGTAGGGTTCCGAGCCCGCGCCACGCCACACCGGGAACGGGTCTTCCGGGGTCAGCACGTCCAGGTCCCGGCAGATCGACACCAGGTACTCGTAGCGCGCGACGCCGTGCATCTGCACCGGATCCTTGGCCGTGGTCCACAGTTCATGGTTGCCCGGCACCCAGATCACCGTCTTGAAGCGGCTGCGCAGCAGTTCCAGCGCCCACCGGATGTCGTCGGACTTCTCCGCGACATCACCGGCGACGATCAGCCAGTCCTCCGGCGAGTCGGGGTGGATCTGTTCGACGACGGGACGATTGCCCTGGTGCCCGACATGAATGTCGCTCACCGCCATCAACTTGGGTATCACCACACCCACCTTGGCATACCGATGTGACTCCGGCTGCGGGGACCACCGTCGCGACGGGACACACCGCACCGGCGACCGACCAGCGCGGCACCAGAACACCGGACCGCTCCGAGGTACCCGCACTCACCGCGCGGCACGCGGAACCTCGGCCCCGACCGTCGCCCAGCGCCCGGACATCGCCCGCCAGACGACGGCGACCAGCCGCAACGCCATGAACGCCACCAATCCGGACCAGATCCCGGCGATCCCCCAGTCGAAGGCCAGCGACAGCCAGATCGCGGGCAGGAAGCCGAGCAGCGCCGCACCGAGGGTGGTGGTGCGCAGGTAGGCGGCGTCACCGGCACCCAGCAGGACGCCGTCGAGCGCGAACACGATGCCCGCCACCGGGATCAACGCGACGAAGAACCACCACACCACGCCGGTGCGGTCCAGCACAGCGGGATCATCGGTGAACAGCGGTGGAATCACCGCGGCCCCCGCGGCGAAGATCGCGGCGAGTCCGAGCGCGAAGATTTCCGACCAGCCGGTGATCCGGCGGGCCAGGCTGCGGGCACCGGAGGCATTGCCCGCGCCGAGCGCCGCGCCGACCAGCGTTTGTGCCGCGATGGCCAGCGAATCCAAGGTCAATGCGAGGAAATTCCACAGCTGCAACACCAGCTGATGCGCGGCAACCGAAGCCGCACCGAACCGGGCGGCCACCGCCGCGGCCGAGACGAAGCAGGCCTGGAAGGCGAGGCTGCGGGCGATCAGATCCCGGCCGAGCACCAGCTGTGCCCGCATCACCGACGGATGCGGCCGCAGCTCGACCCGTTCCCGTACCAGCGCCCACACGAACAGGCCGGCGGTCACCGCCTGACCGGCCACATTGGCCACCGCCGAACCGGGCAGTTCCATCCGTGGCGCACCCACCAGCCCGTGCACCAGCACCGGGCACAGCACCGCGGACAAGGCCAGCCCGGCCACGACGTAGGTGAGCGGGCGCCGCGTCTGCTGCACCCCGCGCATCCACCCGTTGCCGGCCATCGACAGCAGGATCAACGGCACACCGAACAGCGCGATGCGTACCCAGTCCAGTGCCTCGTCCGCGATACCGCCGCCCCCGGAGATCGCCCCGACGATGGGCACGGCGAACAGCTGCACCACCGCGACGATCACCAGTCCGATGCCTGCCGCCAGCCAACTGGCCTGCACCCCTTCGGCCACCGCGCCGCGTTCGTCACCGGCACCGTGGCGTCGAGCCGCCCGCGCTGTCGTGCCGTAGGCGAGGAAGGTGAGCTGCGAACTCACCTGGGCAAGAATCAATCCGCCGACGGCGAGGCCCGCCAAGGCCAGCGCCCCGAGCCGGCCGACCACGGCGAGATCGAAGAGCAAGTAGACGGGCTCGGCGACCAGGACACCGAGCGTCGGTAGGGCCAGCGCGAGAATGCGCCGCGGACCGGCATCGGCAGGATCAGCCGTGGTTCTCTGCGGGCCGGTAGCGGATGGCGCCACGTCCACAGAATCCGAAGCGGTACCCGCGGGCGAGCCGGGCCGGGTGTCGTCGACTTCGGCCGCTACCCGGTGAGCGGCCGGATCGGCGTGCTCGCCTCCCCCGGCGCTCGCGCGCGAGGCATCCGGGCCGGTGCCCCTGGTGCGGCCGTGCGGGTTCCGGGCGTCACCGGCCATGCTCACCACGCCATCCGTCGGTGGGTCTCCGGCGGCACCGAGCCGGTACGCCCCATCGGTTGACCCAGACGCAGGTAACGCACGGCCGTCGGCGCACTCATCCCAGACCCGCCAGCAGTTCGGCGACGATCTCCTCCGGTGTCCCGTGCGCGGTATACCCCGCGGCGTAACGGTGTCCGCCGCCGCCGAGCGCGGTGGCGACGGCGGAGACATCGAGTCCGTCGTGGCGGTCGGGGCCGCTGTCCTTGGAGCGCAGCGACACCGTCCAGCGCCCGGGCTCCGCCGATTCCTTGAACACGGCGGCCACCCCGGCCTCGGCGGTGGTGCGCACGATATCGACGACGCTTTCGGCTTCCTCCTGCGTCACACCGTCCAAGTCGGCGCGCCGCACGAACGCGTACACCAGACCGACGCCACCGCACACCTGCGGCGCCAAGCGGGCCGAGCCGAGCACCCGGGACAGCATCGGCAGCCAGCCGAAGGGATGGGTGTCGAGCAGCGTTTGCGCGATCTCGGCGCCGTCGATGCCCGTGGCGAGCAGCCGTTCGGCCAGTTCATGGGTGCCGGGACGGACCCACCGGAACGAACCGGTATCGGTCACCAGCCCCGCGTACAGACAGTGCGCGACGGACCGGTCGATGGGCTCACCCCAGACGTCGAACAGCCGGGTGAGCACACTCGTGGTGGATTCGGCCGAGGGGTCGACGAGATTGATCGTGCCGAATCGGGTGTTGGACCGATGATGGTCGATGACCAGCGTGCTGCGGGCACCGGCGAGCCGGTCGGCCAGCCCGCCCAGCCGCGCGGCACTGCCGCAGTCGACGGCGACGAGCAGGTCCACCTGCTCGGGGACCTCGGCCGGTGGCACCAGATGCTCCGCGCCGGGTAGCGAACTCATCGACACCGGCAGCTGCGCGGGTTCGGCGAACGACACCCGAACGGCAACCCCACGTCGATGCAGCACCTGCGCCAGGGCCAGCCCGCTGCCGATGGTGTCGGCGTCGGGCTGCACATGGCACAGGATGGTGACCGATGCGGCGGCCGCCAAGGCCCGCGCCGCCGTCGTGAAATCGGCGGTACCGGGCCGCGCGTCATCCGAGCCGTCCGCCGGTTCGGGAGCCGGGCCTGCCGCTCCCGCTCGCTGTCCAGTTGTCGTCATCGCCTACCGCGAGTCCCGGGTCATCCCCGCGGGCGCGCGAAGCGCTGACGACGGCCCGCCCGCGACGGCCTAGTCCTCATCGGAATCGACCTTGTACGGGTCGGGCTCACCGGCATGGGTGGCGTTGGCCGCGACCTTCGCCACCTCGTCGTCGGCGGCCCTGGCCTTGGCCAGCAGGTCCTCCATCTGCCGCGCCGCATCCGGCACGGTGTCGAGGACGAACGCCAGCGTCGGAGTGAATTTCACCCCGGTGCCCGCACCCACCTTCGAGCGCAGCACGCCCTTGGCCTTCTCCAGGCCGGCCGCCGCGGCGGCGTAATCCGGTTCGGCGTCGACGGTTTCGCCCATCACCGTGTAGTACACGGTGGCGTCGCGTAGATCGCCGGTCACCTTCGCATCGGTCACGGTCACGAACCGCAGCCGCGGATCCTTCACCTCGTATTCGATCGCGGTGGCCACGATCGCCGAGATCCGCTTGGCGAGTCGGCGTGCCCTGGCTTGATCCGCCATGGCCGCTCCTTCCTCACTGATTATGAGATCAATCTTCGGGTCCGAAGACCCGGCGGCGTACCGCCAGCAACTGTAACTCCGGACGTGCCGCGACGTGCCGCTCACACTTGTCGAGCACCTCGGTCAGGTGGTCCATTCCGGCACTGACCATGGCTACTCCGAGCAACGAGCGGCGGTAGCGATCATGTTCCCCGCCCTCGGCGGCACTCACCCCGAAGCGCTGCAGCTCGGCCAGAATGGGCCGGATCACCGAGCGCTTCTCTTTCAGCGAATGCACGTCTCCGAGCAGGATGTCGAACTCGAGTGCACCGAGGTACACACAACCTCCAGTTTCGAGCGACGCGACCGGGTGACCGGCGGATCATCGAATCCGCCGGTCACCCGATGTTCGTCACGATCAGTCGCGCGGCTTCTCGCGCAACTCGTAGGCCTCGATGACGTCGCCTTCCTTGATATCGGAGTAGGTGAGCGTCATACCGCATTCGAAGCCCTCGCGGACCTCGGTGGCGTCGTCCTTCTCCCGCTTGAGCGAGGAGATGGTGACGGTCTCGGCGATGACCACGTTGTCGCGCAGCAGGCGCGCCTTGGCATTGCGCTTGACCGAACCCGAGGTGACCATGCAGCCGGCGATGTTGCCGACCTTCGAGGACCGGAAGATCGCCCGGATCTCCGCGCGGCCCAGCTCGACCTCTTCGTAGATCGGCTTGAGCATGCCCTTGAGGGCCTTCTCGATCTCGTCGATGGCCTGGTAGATCACCGAGTAGTACCGGATGTCGACACCCTCGCGGTTGGCCAGCTCGGTGGCCTTGCCCTCGGCCCGGACGTTGAACCCGATGATGATCGCGTTCGACGCCGAGGCCAGGTTGACGTTGGTCTCGGTGACGCCACCGACACCGCGGTCGATGACCCGCAGGCGCACCTCGTCGTCGACCTCGATACCGAGCAGCGCCTCTTCGAGGGCCTCGACGGTACCGGAGTTGTCGCCCTTGAGGATCAGGTTCAGCTCCGAAGTCTCCTTCAGCGCGGCATCCAGATCTTCCAGGCTGATCCGCTTGCGGCTGCGTGCGGCGAGCGCGTTGCGCTTGCGTGCGTTGCGCCGGTCGGCGATCTGACGGGCGATGCGATCCTCGTCGACGACGAGCAGGTTGTCACCGGCGCCGGGCACCGAGGTGAAACCGACGACCTGGACCGGCCGCGACGGCAGCGCCGCCTCGACGTCCTCGCCGTGCTCGTCGACCATGCGACGCACGCGACCGTAGGCGTCGCCTGCCACGATCGAATCGCCGACGCGCAGCGTGCCGCGCTGGATCAGCACCGTGGCGACCGGGCCGCGGCCGCGGTCCAGATGCGCCTCGATGGCGACACCCTGGGCGTCCATATCCGGGTTGGCCCGCAGGTCCAGCGCCGCGTCCGCGGTGAGCAGCACCGCTTCCAGCAGAGCGTCGATATTGGTGCCCTGCTTGGCGGAGATGTCGACGAACATGGTGTCGCCGCCGTACTCCTCGGCCACCAGGTTGTACTCGGTCAGCTGCTGCCGGATCTTCTCCGGGTTCGCGCCTTCCTTGTCGATCTTGTTGACCGCGACCACGATCGGCACGTCGGCCGCCTGGGCGTGGTTGATCGCCTCCACCGTCTGCGGCATGACGCCGTCGTCGGCGGCGACCACAAGGATCGCGATGTCGGTGGCCTTGGCGCCACGGGCACGCATGGCGGTGAACGCCTCGTGACCCGGGGTGTCGATGAAGGTGATCAGCCGATCGTCCTCACCGAGGTGGGTCATCACCTGGTAGGCGCCGATGTGCTGGGTGATACCGCCGGCCTCGCCCTCACGGACGTTGGCCTTACGGATGGTGTCCAGCAGTCGGGTCTTACCGTGGTCGACGTGACCCATGACGGTCACCACCGGCGGACGCTGCTCGAGGTCTTCTTCGCCGCCTTCGTCCTCGCCGTAGCTGAGGTCGAACGATTCCAGCAGCTCGCGGTCCTCGTCCTCGGGGCTGACCACGTGCACGACGTAGTTCATCTCGCTGCCGAGCAGCTCGAGGGTCTCGTCGTTCACCGACTGGGTCGCGGTGACCATCTCACCGAGGTTGAACAGGGCCTGCACCAGCGAGGCCGGGTTCGCGTCGATCTTCTCGGCGAAGTCCGACAGCGAGGCGCCACGGGCGAGCCGGATGATCTCGCCGTTGCCGCGCGGCAGCCGCACGCCGCCGACGGCGGGCGCCTGCATGTTCTCGTATTCGGCGCGCTTCGCCCGCTTCGACTTGCGGCCACGACGCGGAGCGCCACCGGGACGACCGAACGCACCGGCCGCACCACCGCGACCGCCGGGTCCACCCGGGCGACCGCCGCCGCCACCGGGACGACCACGGAAACCACCGGCCGCGGGAGCACCGGCACCGGCGCCGGGGGCACCGCCACCGCCACCGCGGTAGCCGCCACCGCCGCCGCCACCGGGACGACCGGCGCCGCCACCGGCACCGGGACGACCGGGACGGCCGCCACCGGCCGGGCCGGGACGCGCGGACCGCGCGGGCATGGCACCGGGGCTGGGACGCGGGGGCATCGAGCCGGGGCTCGGACGCGGACCGCCGGGACGCGGGCCACCGCCCTGCGCGGCGGCCGGGCGCGGACCACCCTGCGCCGGACCCGGACGGGGACCGCCCTGGGCCGGGCCGGGACGCGGTCCACCCTGACCGGGCACCGGACGTCCACCGGCCTGGCCGGGGCCGGGACGGGGAGCCGGACGCTCACGCTCGGGCGCGGACGAATACGGGTTGTTGCCCACACGCGGGGTCTTCGGACCGGGCTTGGGACCGGCCGGACGCGGCGCGGCCTGCGCGGGGGCGCCGGGACGCTGCTGCTGCTGGCCGGGGCGCGGCGCACCCGGCGTGGGCCGAGTACCGGGCTGGGCCTGCGGGGCGGCCTTGGCGGCCGGGGCCGGGCTGGGCGCCTGCGCTGCCGCTTCCTTGGCGGGAGCGGGCGCGGGGCCGGGCTTCACCGCCGGGCCGGGACGCGGAGCCGGGGTCGCGGGCGCCTCGGGAGCGGCGGCCTGCGCCGGAGCCGGGGTGCGCGGACCCGGACGCGGACCACCCGCGGCGGGCTTGGCGGCCGGACGGGCCGCGGTCGACGGACCGGGCTTCGCCCCGGCCTTGGCACCGTTCGCCGGTGCGGACTTGGATGCGAACGATTCACGCAGACGGCGCGCGACGGGTGCTTCCACCGTCGACGACGCCGACTTCACGAACTCGCCTTGCTCCTTGAGCGTTGCGAGTAGTTCCTTGCTCGTGACACCGAGTTCTTTGGCCAACTCGTGCACGCGGGCCTTGCCTGCCACTGCTCTCCTCACTGAGAGGTCGAGCAGCGCCACCGTTGTTCAGGGGACGGCGGCCCGCACGACCTCGGGTTATCTCCGATGGACGTTCATCGTTGGTACTTCACGGTGTGCTCATGAGTGCTCGTGCCTGTTCTCGAGGTAATGCTCCAGGGCTGAGATATCCAGATGTCCGGACACTCGTAGTGCTCTGCCGATCGCTCGGCGCCGAACCGCAAGGCTCAGACAAGCCGAAAGGGGGTGCAACCAGGCACCCCGTCCGGGAAGTCTGCGCCGCGGGTCGGGCACGATCTCGACAACGTCGCCGCTGCCGTTCCGGGCCACGATCCGCAACAGATCGGCGGCCAGCTCGCGCCTACGGCATCCGATACACGTTCGCACCGGAGCTGCCGGGCGCTGGGGCGCCTGGGGATGCTCGGTGGTGCGTTCGGGCGGGGAAACCGGCGGCTCGTGCTGAACCTTGGACCACTCTACCGCTGCCACGGTCCGATCACCGAACCCCGCCCCTGCCGAAGTTACCAACATGTCATCCCGGCCGGTTGTTCCCCGCGGCGCCGCGCCGGGCCGCGCACGTCGCGAGTGGGTCAACTGTGCTGGGCTTCCGTGCGCACGCCACCACCGGTGTCGGGGGCGGCGTCGCTGCGGATATCGATGCGCCAGCCGGTCAGCCGGGCGGCCAGGCGAGCGTTCTGGCCCTCCTTGCCGATGGCCAGCGAGAGCTGGAAATCCGGGACGACGACGCGCGCGGCCCGCGCATCCGGATCCACGATTGTGACCGACACCACCTTCGACGGCGAGAGCGCATTACCGACGAAGGTCGCCGGATCGTCGGCGTAATCGATGATGTCGATCTTCTCCCCGGCCAGCTCGCTCATCACATTGCGCACGCGCTGACCCATCGGGCCGATGCACGCGCCCTTGGCGTTGACCCCGGCGACGGTGGAGCGGACCGCGATCTTGGATCGGTGCCCCGCCTCCCTGGCGACGGCGACGATCTCCACCGACCCATCGGCGATCTCGGGCACCTCAAGCGCGAACAGCCGCCGCACCAGATTCGGGTGCGTCCGCGACAGCGTGATCTGCGGGCCACGCGGCCCGCGCGAGACGCCGACGACGTAACACTTGATCCGGTCGCCGTGCTCGTAGCTCTCGCCCGGCACCTGCTCGGCAGGCGGGATCAGACCCTCGGCGCCGTGCAGTTCGCTGCCGATGCGCACCACGACCGTGCCGCGGGCGTTGGCGCGGGCATCGCGCTGCACGACACCGCCGACGATATCGCCCTCATGGGTGGAGAATTCGCCGAAGGACTTCTCGTTCTCGGCGTCACGCAGCCGCTGCAACACCACTTGGCGGGCGGTGGTGGCGGCGATGCGGCCGAAACCCTCCGGGGTGTCGTCCCATTCGGAGATGACGTTGCCGTCGGCGTCGAGTTCGCGCGCCATCACCCGGACCACGCCGGTCTTCTGGTTGATGTCGATGCGCGCGTTGGGCTGGTGGCCCTCGGTATGCCGGTAGGCGGTCAGCAGCGCGGACTCGATCGCGGAGATTACGGTCTCGATCGAGATCCCCTTGTCGGCGACGATCGCGCGCAAGGCTTCGATTTCGATGTTCATTCCACGGTCCCTTCGATCGAATCGGACGCTGCAACAGACTGGGGCGACGCCCCGCTGGTTCCTCTGGTGTCCGCGGCGTCCTCTCCCGCGGGAACAGTTGTGCCCGGCTCGCTGCCGGGGATCGGCCTGCCCGGCGCGACGCCGCCGGCGAGTTCGAGCTCGCGGGGGCTCGGCGGGGAGAACTCCACTTGGACGACGGCGCCGGCGATATCGGCCAGCGGGACGTTGACCCGGTGCGGCTTGGCCTTGCCGCCGAGCACGAGCGCGATGGTGTCGCCGGCGAGCTTGCCCACCCGGGCGTCGAAGGTCGCCTTGCCACCCGGATCGGGCGGTTCGGCGCCGGGGCGCAGCGTCACTCGCACCTTGCGGCCCTGGGCGCGCCGCCAATGCCGGTCGGTGCTCAGCGGGCGGTCGATGCCCGGAGTGGAGACTTCGAGCAGATAGGGCGATTCGCCGAAGTCGCCTGCGTCGTCGAGCTGGGCCGAGAGTTCGTTGCTGAGTTCGGCGATGGCGTCGAGGTCGGCCGGGTCGTCGCTGTCCACGATCACCCGAACCCGAGCCTGGGCATCGGCATGCCGTCCGGCCGTCGAGATCTCGACGCCCTCGAGATCGAATCCCCGGCGTTCGACGGGGCCAGCAACGAGCTGGCTCACCCTTTCCTCGGTCGGCATGGGCATGTGGGGCGGCTCCTGGTTCAGTTGTGGCGCGAGCGGAAATTTCTGTACCGAAGGTCTAGCGTAACGCGCCCGGAGAGTGTAAAGGACGATCGGCTACAAGCAAGTTTCCCCAGCACGTGACGTCCCCACCGGGGCACGTAGCGGCGAAAGGCATGACGGCGACGGACCGGGCTCCGTCCGTGCGCGGTCGCCGGCCGCGCGTCTGGCACGATAGTGCGGTGCCCAACCGCCTTCCCATCCGGTCCGAGGCCGGGTGTATTTCCGGCATACCGATCGATCGGCACGATTCCCGCTTCCGCCCGGTGAACCGGCGCACCGCGCTACGGCTGGCCGGCGCCGGTGCGGCCGGTGCCCTCGCGCTCGCCGCGGCCACCGGGTGCACGCAGGAATCGGAGCTCGAACCCGATCCGCTTCTCACCCAAGAACTTCTGGCGCGCACCGACGCCGCGGCCGCCACCGCGGCCATCGCGCTCGATCCACAGCGTCACGGCGCGCTGACACTGGTGGCCGCCGAACGCACCGCGCACGCGGAGGCGCTGCGCACCGAGATCGACCGTCTCGTCGGCGTCTACGGCGACGGCACCACCCCGAGCCGGCGCCAACCCGAGGTGACCGTCGCCCCCGCGGCGCCGGTCGACGTCGCCACACTGCGCGATCAGCTCACAGGTTCCCAGCGTTCGGCCGCCGAGCTGGCCGCGACCCTCTCCGATTACCGGGCCGGGCTACTCGCCTCGATCAGCGCTGCCTGCGGGGTGCACGCCGGGGTGCTGCTCACGTGAGTGAGCCGCACCCCTTCGCCTCGCCGGTGACCGCCGGGATGCCGGAACCCCTCGCACCTGCCCACAAGGACGCCGCATGACCGAGTCCGAGCGCCGCGCCCTGCTCGACGCACTGAGCGCCGAGCACGCGGCCGTGTACGCCTACGGCCTGATCGCCGCCTATGCCTCCCCCGAGCGCGACCGGCTGGTCGCCGAGCACACCGCCGCCCATCGGGCCCGCCGCGACACCACCGTCGACGCGGTCGAGGCCGCAGGCATCACCGTACCGCCGCCGGACGCGGCCTACACCATGCCGTTCCCGGTGACCGACCCGGTCGCCGCGGCCAGGCTCGCCGCCACCGTCGAATCCGATACCGCGGTCGCCTGGCGCTCGGTGGTGGAGCAGGGCGAATCCGAGCCCGCCCGCCGCATGGGTGTGGAGGCGCTCACCGAATGCGCGCTGCGCCTTGCGGTCTGGCAGTCGATCCTCGGCGTCGCGCCGCCGACGACACCCTTCCCCGGGCAGCCGTAGCCGACATCGCCACGCCGAGCCCGTGGACCGTGAACGGGCACCAGGACCTTCCGCCACGGACCGTATCCGTGGCCTCGGTCCCGCCGAGCGCACCCGGCGGGACCATCGGTCGAGCAGGACGGCTCCCCGGCCGTCGGATCCGATCCGGCCTCGTCGACGGTTTCGAGCGAACGACCGGCTGCGCGAATCAGGCGGGCATCTCGTAGGCGCCGTCGTAGGAGGCGACCTCGGCCCAGACCCGGTCGAAGCGGGCGCGGTCGGCGGCGGGGGTGCGCAGCGCGTCCCTGGCCCACTGCTGCTGGGCCTCGGTAGCCGAGGGCTTGCCGTAGAGGGTGGTGGCGTAGGTGTTGAAGTCGCGGATCTGGAAGTCGAAGATCTGGGCGAGCAGGTCCGGGTTCAGGCCGGTGATGGCGGCCTGCTCCAGGATCAGCTGACCGTAGACCACCAGGGCGAACAGGTGGCCGATGGTGAGCATGAAGTCCAGGTCGCGCTGCTGGTCGGCATCCGGTGCGGCGGTGCCGAGCAGGGTGCGCAGCGCCTGGGCCTGCTCGTAGAAGCGGGCGACGTTGGGGATGTCGGTGTGCTTGTCGTAGACCTGGGTCCAGTCGGCGAACTGCACCTTGCCCGCACCGCGCGCGGGGCCCTGGTGCCAGAAGAATTCGTCGTCGGCGGCGTCGAGGCGGGTGCCGATCTCCGGGTATTCCTTCGGGTTGAACAGGTAGTTCGGCATGAACTTCAGGATCTGGCCGACGTTGACGTGCACCGTGCCCTCGAGCCGGGGCAGGGTGTTGATCAACCGGGCGACCTGGGCGAAGTAGGTGTTCTTCTCGAAACCCTTGGCCGCGAGCACATCCAGCAGCAGGGTCATCACGACCTCGCCCTCGGAGGTGACCTTCGACTTGGTCATCGGGTTGAACAGCAGGTAGCGGCGGTCGTCGAGGCTCGCGCTGCGGAAGTAGTCGACGGCGCGGTCGCTGAACAGCTTCATCGCCACGATCCGGGCGTAGGCGTCGACGAAGTTGGTGCGCACATGCGGGAAGTCGGTGACCGGGTTGCCGTAGAGGATGCGGTTGTTGGCGTGGGTGATGGCCTCGTAGAACGAATGCTCGACCATGCCGATGCCGCCGTGGCAGAGGTTGAACTTGCCGACGTTGACGGTGTTGAGCGCGGCGCTGAAGGCCTCGGGACCGGTGTGCAGGATGTCCTCGGCGCGCACCGGGTAGTTCTCCAGCCGGAAGGTGCTCACATACATCTGCTGGCGTACCACATTGCCGAGCAGGTGGTAGTTCTCGTGCCTGCTGTCGGCGGCGAACCAGACGTAGCCGTCGGCACCCTCGATGTCGGCGCGGCGGGAGAACACCGACACCATGCTCGCGACATTGCCGTTGCCGATGTAGTACTTCTCGCCGTTGGCGCGGAACAGAATGCCCGCCTCGGCGTCGGCGCTGCCCGGCTCGGTCGGGGTGAGCACCAGATCGGTGTTGTAGATGTCGGCGCCGTGCGCACGCTCGGACAGCCCGAACGCCATCACCTCACCGGCGTCCAGATCACGGGCCGCGCGCTGCTTGGCGGCCTCGTTGTCGCTCTGCCAGATCGGGCCGAGCCCGAGGATGGTGACCTGCTCGGCGTACCAGTAGGCCAGCCCATAGAAGCCGAAAATCTCCGAAAGGGCCGCGTTGCGCGCCGCGTCCCAGCGGCGGTTCGGGTCGCCGTCGGCGTATGCAGACGGGGTCAGGAAGGTCGCGAACAGCTTCTCCTGCTTGACGAACTCCAGGAAGTCGGCGGTGAACACCGCGTCATCGTCATCGGCGAGCAGCTGCTTCTTGCCGCGCTGCTCGAACCAGTCGATGGTCGCCCGCAACAGCCGCCGCGTCTCGGCATCGAAATGCTGCGGATCGTAGGTGGCCGGATTGAACAGCACCGCTTCAGAGCTCGTCATGGCCGTCAACCTACCAGTGGGTAGCCCCGTTTCATCGGCCTGACCAGCCCATTCCCCTACGTAACCGTAGGTTCACCGCTGAGTGCGAGCGGCGTCGACGCGCGCGGCGCGACCGCGCGATCGGCGGCCTCCCGGCCCGCGACCCGGCCGAAGGCCAGGGCATCCGCGATATGGAAACCGCCGTCCTTGGCCCAGCTGTAGGTCGAGCTCACCTCACCCGCGGCATACAGACCGTCGATCGCCGCGCCGGACACGTCGAGCACCCGGGAGCGGCCGTCACGGCGCGGGCCGCCATTGCTCCAGCCGAGCAGTGGCGCGACGTCCAGAACGTAGAAGGGCGGTTCGGATACGGGTGCGAGGGTCTTCGGGTCCCGGCCGAAGCTGTCGTCGCGGCCGTATTCGCAGGCCTTGTTGTAGCGGGCGACGGTGCGTTCCAGCGTTGCCGGGTCGACGCCGATGAGGCCGGCGAGCTCGGCGATGGAATCCGCTCGCCGGATCAGGCCGCGGTCGATCTCGGCACTGTTGTCGGCGCTCCAGCTGAAATCCTCCATCAGCAGTTTCCAGCCGACGGGCAGCACCTCGCGGCTCGGACTCAGCGGTCCCGCCTTCCGCATCCGCTCGTCGAAGATCAGGTGGAACGGGCGCAGCGGGAACAGTTCCAGCGCGCCGTTGCGGTAGATGTGGCCGTGCCGGTTCTCGGCGGTTTCGTCGACGAACCGCAGGCCGTCCGGGCCGACGAACAGGTAGTGGTGGGCGCCCCACAGCGCGAGGAAGGCACCGGGCCCGTCATCGACGCGCACCCCGGTGATCGTCATCATGTTGCCCATATGCCACAGGTCCGCGCCCAAGCGCTGGACCATGTGATGGCCGTCGCCGGTGCAGTGCGGCGACCCCCAGATCGGTGCGTCGCTCAGGCGCAGATAGTCGCGGACCATGCCAGGGTTCGCGGCGAAACCGCCCGTGGCCAGGACGACCCCGCCGAGGGCACGGACCCGGCGGCCGTCGGCCGTTCGCACCCCCGCCACCGCCCCGGACTCGGTGAGCAGTTCCACGGCGGGAGTGGAGAACCGCACGTCGATATCGCGCTCGGTGAGCGCGCCGAGCAGGAAGTCGTAGAGCAGGAAGTTGCCCATCTGCGCGCCGACGGTGTCCATGCCCGCGTAGCAGTCACTGCCGTCGAGGGTGAGATATTCGGCCTCGGTGTGGTACTGGGGGAGCGCGCCCCCACCGACGCAAAACCAGCACCAACCCCCCAAACCTCGCGC